>NZ_JACXBW010000013.1 GCF_014712225.1 Pseudarthrobacter sulfonivorans | reverse complement strand
ACACCACCGGCTCAAACACACCACAGCCTGGAAACCCACCGAAGCCACCAAAACCGAACCACCCGGCTGGATCTCACCCACCGGCCGCCACTACACCAGCGAACACCCCGACTGGGAACCATCCGTCTGGCCGCAGCAACTGGAAGACCCCGGGTTTGACGCCGCCCTTCTCGACACTACCCTTCTCATTGATCCGGGCTTCAGCGGCCGCATTTCGGGCTATCCCCTGCCCTCCGATATCCTGCGTCCGGGCCTTCCCCTGCCCTCCGAAACCCCGCGTCGGGACAACAATCTGCCTGCGGCTCCTTTCGATGGCTGGGCCGTCCAAGAAGATTCGCTATCTGAGGATCTCCCCGAAGATCCATTCCCGGAACATAGCCTGGTCCACTTTCCGCTTTTCGAAGATGATCTTCCGGACTATGTGCTGTTCCCGGACGACTCACTGCCGGGACGGCCACTCCCCCAAGATCCCTACCCGAACTGGGCCACACTCACGACCGTGGGCCGAACCGCGGAACTATAAGCCAGCGGGCGCTGGCACCGGTCCGCAGTTCGACCCACGGCCGGACTCGTGATTTATTGAATTATTTGGGCTAGCTATTGATTTATTGCGCTGTTTATTGATTGGGCTGTCAGCGTGAAGCGGTATCACGCCCGCTGCGGGGAACCCAGCTGCACGGGGTCTTCGTCCGTCAGGTAGGCCAGCTCCGAGTGGGCAGCGAGGTCGATGCCCCGGAGCTCGTCTTCCGGCTTGATACGCAGGCCGACCACATGGTCCAGGATCTTCGCCAGAATCCAGGTCACCCCAAACGAGTACGCCAGAACGGAGATGGTGGCGATCGCTTGAATCCCAAGTTGCTCGAAGCCGCCGCCGTAGAAGAGACCGCTCACTCCGTTCGGAGCCTGGTCGGTCGCGAAGAGCCCGATCAGCAGCGTGCCGATGATGCCGCCGACCAAGTGGACGCCAACAACGTCGAGTGAGTCGTCGTAGCCCAGGCGGAACTTCCATTCGATGGCGAGCGAGCAGACTGCGCCGGCGATGGCACCGATGGCCAGTGCGCCCAGCGGGCTGACGGCACCACAGGCCGGAGTGATGGCAACCAGCGCGGCGATCAGGCCGGATGCTGCGCCCATGCTGGTGGCTGCTCCGTGGCGGAGCCGCTCAACGAGTGCCCAGGCGAGGAGCCCGGCGGAAGCCGCCACTGCCGTGTTCAGGAAGACAACGGAAGCGGACTGGCCCGCAGAGAGCGCGGAGCCCGCATTGAATCCGAACCAGCCAACCCACAGCAGCCCGGCGCCAATGAGAACCAGCGGCCGGCTGTGCGGCTTGGTGTGCTCCATCTTCGGCCAGCCGGAGCTCTTTCCGAGGACCAAGGCCAGAGCCAGTGCGGCCGCGCCGGCGTTCATGTGCACCGCGGTGCCGCCGGCAAAGTCGATGGCCTTGATGCCGTTGGCAATCCAGCCCCCGGTGACGGTTCCGTCGGCGGACGAGAAGGCGAACACCCAGTGCGCGATGGGGAAGTAGACGATGGTGGCCCAGATGCCCGCGAACAGCATCCATGCACCGAACTTCATACGTCCGGCTGCCGCTCCCGCTACCAGCGCCGTGGTGACACAGGCAAAGAACAGCTGGAACGCGGCGAACAGGATCACCGGGATGGCTGCCGAGTCGTCCTTGGCCAGCAACTGCCCCATGCCCGGGAATTCGGTGATGTCACCGATCAGTCCCAGGCCCCCGACGGAGTTGCCGAAGGCCATGGAGTAGCCGAATAGCGCCCAGAGAACCGCCACCAGGCTCGCGCCGCCGAAGCACATCATCATCATGTTGAGAATGCGACGAGACCCCACCATGCCCCCGTAAAACAGGGCGAGGGCGGGGATCATCATACAGACCAGCGCCGAGCTGGCCAGAATCCAAGCGACATTTCCCGAATCCATGGGAAACCCCTTTCGTGATGCGAAGAGAGAACGGAAATTGCCCGTCGAGGCCGCGTCGGAGGAGGGACGCGGAGTCAGTACCACGTTCATTGGAGGGCAGCTATTGCCGTCTGATTCCAACTGTAGGGCTGCCGTTTCGCCGTAGGTTTCCGCCCGGTTAAATCAACGTTTCAGTCGTCCGCACGCGAGTTTCAGACGTCACTCCAGTGCAGCGCCACGTGGGAGCTGGCGCTTCAACTCCGTGTTCGCCACGAAAGCACAGAAGCCACGGACCTTTATATATTGGTCCGTGGCCTCTGTGAGGGAACGTGATGTTTGGGGGATGCCCTAGATGAGCCCCTGCGCGAGCATGGCGTCAGCCACCTTGACGAAGCCGCCGATGTTGGCGCCCAGCACGTAGTTGCCAGGCTCGCCGTATTCGTCCGCGGTGGACGCACAGCGGTCATGGATTCCCACCATGATTTCGGTGAGGCGCTGCTCTGTGTGCTCGAAGGTCCAGGAGTCGCGGCTGGCGTTCTGCTGCATCTCAAGGGCCGATGTGGCAACCCCGCCCGCGTTGGCCGCTTTGCCCGGCCCGAACAGCACTCCAGCGTCCTGGAACACCGCCACGGCGTCACGGGTGGAGGGCATGTTGGCGCCTTCACCGACCGCGACGAGACCGTTGCGCACCAGCCGCGCGGCAGCATCGCCGTCGAGCTCGTTCTGCGTGGCACACGGAAGAGCCACTTTGGCGTCGACATCCCAAACGGACCCGGATTCCACGTAGGAAACACCGGGACGGCGGAGGGCATAATCCTTGAGGCGGCCGCGCTCCACTTCCTTGACCTCACGCAGGAGTCCGACGTCGATTCCCGCCTCATCCACGATGTAACCGGAGGAGTCGGAGCACGCCACCACGCTGGCACCGAGCGTCTGGGCCTTGGCAATGGCGTTGATGGCCACGTTTCCGGAACCCGACACCACGACGCGCTGGCCATCGAAGGACATCCCGCGGGTCTTCAGCATCTCCTGGGTAAAGATGACGGTGCCGTAGCCTGTTGCTTCGGGACGCACCAGGGAGCCGCCCCAGGAAATTCCCTTGCCCGTCAGGACGCCGGATTCGTAGCGGTTGGTGATGCGCTTGTACTGGCCGAAGAGGTAGCCGATTTCACGTCCGCCCACGCCGATGTCACCGGCGGGTACGTCCGTGTATTCCCCGATGTGGCGGTACAGCTCGGTCATGAACGACTGGCAGAACCGCATGATTTCAGCGTTGCTGCGTCCGCGGGGGTCGAAGTCCGAGCCGCCCTTGCCGCCGCCAATGGGCATGCCGGTGAGTGCATTTTTGAAAATCTGCTCGAACCCGAGGAACTTGACGATGCCGAGGTAGACCGAGGGGTGGAAGCGCAGGCCACCCTTGTAGGGGCCGAGGGCGGAGTTGAATTCAACCCGGAAGCCCCTGTTGATCTGCACACGGCCGGAGTCATCGGTCCACGGAACGCGGAAGATAATCTGGCGCTCGGGCTCGCAGAGGCGCTCCAGGATGGCGGCCTCGATCAGCTCAGGGTGCCTGTCGTGGACGGGGCCGAGACTCTCGAAAACCTCGGTCACAGCCTGGTGGAATTCGGCCTCGCCAGGGTTTCGCGCCAGTACCGTGTTCCGGATGGCTTCAAGCCGCGCGTCCACACTGTCTCCTCAAATTTGTTAAATGTTCAACATGAAATGATAACAACCGATTGGCCCGCCCAATTCTTTGTGTCGTTCGGCCCCAAATCCCCTACTCGCCGTGGCCTCGGTTGGGCGGGCGGGCACCAGACGTGAAACCATACCGAGCATGGCCCAGAAAATTGCGTACCAGGGTGAACCCGGCGCCAACTCAAACATCGCGTGCATGGACATGTTCCCCGAGCTTGAAAGCATTCCGTGCGCCAGCTTCGAGGACGCGTTCGAGCTGGTATCAAGCGGTGACGCCGAGCTGGCCATGATTCCGATTGAGAACTCGATTGCCGGCCGCGTGGCTGACATCCACATCCTGCTGCCCCAGTCGAACCTGCAGATCGTGGGCGAGTTCTTCCTGCCCATTCACTTCGACCTGCTGGGCATCCCGGGCAGCACCATCGAGGGCGCCACCGAGGTCCATAGCCACATCCACGCACTGGGGCAGTGCCGCCGCCTGATCCGCGACGCCAAGCTCCGCCCTGTCATCGCCGGCGACACCGCCGGCTCAGCCCGGGAGGTCCGGGAATGGAACGACCCCACCAAACTGTCCCTCGCTCCCCCGCTCGCCGCCCAGATCTACGGCCTGGAAGTGCTGGCGTCGCGCGTCGAGGACGATCCTTCCAACACCACCCGTTTCGTGGTGCTGGCCCGGGAAAAGGAACTACCCACCCGGGATGAGTTGACCGGCCCGACAATGACCAGCTTCGTGTTCCGCGTCCGAAACGTCCCCTCAGCGCTCTTCAAAGCGCTGGGCGGCTTCGCCACCAACGGCGTGAACATGACGCGGCTGGAGAGCTACATGGTGGGTGACGAGTTCGCCGCCACCATGTTCATGGTTGACGTGGAGGGCCACCCGGAGGACCTGCCCCTGCGGCTGGCCCTGGAGGAGTTGGATTTCTTCACCACCGAAGTCCGCATCCTGGGCGTTTACCCCGCCGCCGACTACCGGACGGCCCAGGCCGTCAGGGCCTGAGGCGGCCCGTCCCCGGCGCGTCACTCCCTGGCGGTCACTCCGTGGCGGTCACTCCTTGACCGGGGCGTCCCCGCTGTCGGCTTCTGCGGGCTCAATCTTAGCGATGGACCCTGTGGCGGGCGGCATCGGCGGCGTGAGCACCGAGGCGTAATCGTGCTGGGTGGAGTAGGTCAGGAAGCCGAGGTGGGCCTCGTAGCGGTCCAGGACGTCGTCGATGATCTGCTGGTGGGTCACACCCATCAGGTCGTAGCCCTCGGACCCTGTCTGTGCGAACACTTCCACGCGGTAGTAGACGTCGGTTTCGCGGGACATGCGGCCGCCGAACATGGGGACCGGCGCCTCCACAGCCTGGACCTGGTACTGGAAGTCGCGGTGGTTCGGGATGCTGACAACCAGGGCATGGCTGGAGATGTTGGCTTCCTCGTTGGGAATGATGTCCAGGGTTGCCGGGTAGCCCTGCTTGGTGAACTCCCGGAGCACGTCGGCCAGCGCCGGCTGCACAACACGTTCCATGAACTGGGCCACCTGCTTTTTGGAAGGGTACGAGCGCATCCCGGCGAGCCGCTGCCGCCAGGTGCGGTCCGGCACCATGCCGCCGTGCGCCGCCGTCGACTGCCTGCGCAGGACCTGCCCCTCGCGTTCGGCGCGCTCCATGCGCAGTGCCTTCGAGAAGGAAGCCATCACCAGCCAGGCGATGATGGTCACCGGCAGGGCAAAGATGAGCGTGGCGTACTCCATGGTGGTCACACCGCCGGCAACCAGCATTGCGATGGTCAGCAGGGCGGTGAGGACCGCCCAGAAGATGCGGAGCCACTTAGCGCCGTCCTGGGACGGGTCCGGGATGGAAGACGAAAAATTCGACATCACCATGGCGCCGGAGTTGGCGCTCGTCAGGTAGAACAGCAGGCCGGACAGCGTGCCCAGGCCGATCAGGAAAGATGCCCCGGGAAACATCTCCAGCAAGGCATACCAGCCCTGTTCCGGGCTGTCCATGGCCAGCTGGGCGAAGTCCGTGTTCCCGCTCAGGACCTCGTGCATGGCGCTGTTGCCGAAGATGCTCACAATCAGGAAGTCGCACAGAACCGGGGCGGTGATGGCGGCAATCACGAACTCCCGCAGCGTCCGGCCGCGTGAGATGCGGGCCAGGAAGAGGCCCACGAACGGGCCCCACGCCAGCCAGAAAGCCCAGAAGAAGAGCGTCCAGCTGGCCATCCACTGAGAACCATCGTCCTCGTAGGCGAAAGTCTGCAGGGTGCGGTCGGGCAGGGTGAACAGGAACCGGCCAATGTTCTCCACCATTGAGTTGAGCAGGAATGAGGTCTGGCCGGTTACCAGGATGTACAGCAGCATGGCCGCGGAACTCCAGATGTTCAGTTCGGAGATCCAGCGGATCCCTTTGTCAACACCCGAGGTGCACGCGGCGATGGTGAGAATGACGGCGACAATCACGAGTGCGATCTGCAGCGCCAGTCCCTGTTCCAGGCCGAACATCAACGCGAAGCCCACGTTCAGCAGCACCACACCGATCCCCATGGACGTGGCAACACCGAAGACAGTTCCCACGAGGGTGACGATGTCGATCGCATCGCCAATGCCGCCACGGACCCGCTTGCCCAGCAGCGGATATAAGGCAGCCCGGATGGACAGGGGCATGCCCCACCGGTAGGCGAAGTACCCCATGGCCATGCCGAGGAGCGCATACATGGCCCAGCCAGCCACCCCGTAGTGGAACATGGTCCACACCACGGCGTCCGCGGCAGCTGCCGGCGTTTGTCCCTGGCCTGCCGGCGGTGACATGTACTGGCTGATGGGTCCGGTGACCGAGAAGAACAGCATGTCGATGCCCACCCCCGCCGCGAACAGCATGGCCACCCAGGTGAAGAGCTTGTACTGGGGCCGCGAGTGGTCCGGACCCAGCCGGACGGAGCCCTCCTTGGAAAAGGCGACCCACAGGACAAACCCGATCACCACAGTCACGGTGAGGACGTAGAACCAGCCCACGTTCTCCGCGATCCAGGCCACCACAGTCTTCATGGTGGACTGGGCGGTCGCCGGCACCAGCATCGCCCACACGGAGAAGGCGACGATGATGACCGACGCGATCACGAACACGCGCCAGTTGACCTTGGGCTGGGGCTCCTCGATCAGTTCAGCGGGGCCCCGGCTAAGCTCCTGGCTGGAAACAGGCGGGCGATTCTCGAATTCCGGGCCGCTGCGCTTGCGATCTGTACCGCCAAGCTGACTGCGTGGTACCAGCGCCTTCGGTGGTCCATCTGCCGGGTTCCGCGTGTCTTGTTGTTCAGCCATGGAATCTCATGCTAGTACACCGGACCAAAATGGGGCCCGGTCAGAGGTACCGCAGATGGCGGGGTCAGGCGTCCGATTTCAGGGGGACTGGGGCTCTTTTCGACCCGGCTCTTACGCCGGTTTCCGGTAGGTCAGGAGGGCTTCCGGTCGGGCAGGAGCGGTGCGAAGAAGGCTGCAAGTTCCGCCGTCGCGGTCAGGGGCAGCACGTTTGCCACGTACTGGTCCGGCCGTACGACCACCACCACGCCGTCGCGGTGAAGGCCCCGGAGATCGAAGATGTCAGTCTTGGCATCGGTGGCATAGACCTTCTCGTAGTCGGTCAGCTTGAACGGCCCAACGGGCGGCTTGAACACCGCCGGCACGGCGCCTATTTCCACTGCGGTGTGGTCCTGCTGGTAGACGACCTTGACGTCGAACCACGCGTCAGGATCAGCTCCCGACGGCGTTGCAGCGAGCGGCGATTCGGCTGAGTTCGCGAGCCACTCGGCCAGGTCCGTGGCGGGTGCTGGGGAGCCTGCGGCGGCCGCATCCGCGAAGACGTAGATGCGCCAGCGGCCGTCAGCTGTGGCGTGGTGGCCGAGGTGAATGGGGTTGGCGTCGCACACCCTCACCACGGGCGCCGACTTGAAGCGCTTGCCGATCGGGAAGCCCGCGGCCAGATCCTGATGTGCAGGTTCGGCGGTGAGTATGGACGGCGCGTACTCGGTCATGAATCCGGCTGGAAACTCGGCGGTGCGCACATAGAAGTCCTCGAGTTCGGAGGGGCTCTCAAACTCCTCCGGTTTCTTGGCCATCATGGTGGACCACACTTTGTCGAAGTCGATGAGATTCTTCGCCACCACCTGGCGCTCGGCCGAATACGTAGCCAGCAGGCTGGCGGGGCTGCGGCCCTCGAGGACATGGCCGAGCTTCCAGCCGAGGTTGAAACCGTCCTGCAGCGAGACGTTCATGCCCTGGCCGGCCTTGGCACTGTGCGTGTGGCAGGCGTCGCCCGTGATAAAAACCCGCGGCGTGCGGGTGGCACGCTCCTCCGGCAGCACGTCGTCGAACCTGTCCGTGAGGCGGTGGGCAACCTCGTACACGCTGTGCCAGGCGACGTTCCGGACATCAAGCGAGTAGGGGTGCAGGATGGCGTTTGCGTGGCCGATGATCTCCTCGATCGTGGTGCTCCGCACGGCACCCTTGTTATCCGGGCCCACCTCGCCGAGGTCCACGTACATGCGGAAGAGGTGGCCGCCTTCGCGCGGGATCAGCAGGATACTGCCGCCCGAGCCGGACTGGATGGCGCATTTCGTCCGGATATCGGGGAAGTCCGTAACGGCGAGGATATCCATGACGCCCCACGCGTGATGGGCCTGGTCCCCGGCCATGGTGCAGCCGATCGAATCCCGCACCTTGCTGCGCGCGCCGTCCGCACCGACAACGTATTTCGCCCGCACAATGCGCTCCTGGCCCTCGTCTGGACCTGCCGTGCGGGCGAGGGTCACGGTAACGGGGTGCTCTCCTTCGCCGACTTCCAGGCCGCGGAACTCGTACCCGTAATCCGGTTTCATCCTCGTGGGAGCATCGGCCATGTATTCGGCGAAGTAGTCCAGCACGCGGGCCTGGTTGACGATCAGGTGCGGAAACTCACTGATGCCCATCTCATCATCAACGGCCCGGGCGGCGCGGACGATCCGGGAATGATCGGCAGGGTCCGGCTTCCAGAACGCCATTTCGGTGATCCGGTAGGCCTCGGCGATGATCCGTTCGGCGAAACCAAAGGCCTGGAAGGTCTCCACACTGCGGGCTTGGATGCCGTCTGCCTGGCCGATGACGAGTCTTCCTGCACGGCGCTCCACAATGCGGGTGGTGATGCCGGGAAACTGGGAAAGCTGGGCCGCGGCAAGCATGCCCGCGGGGCCGGTGCCCACGATGAGCACGTCAACCTGGCCGGGGAGCCCGGCCGGGCGGTCGAGGCCGACGCCGGCGGCGGGCTTGATGCGCGGGTCCCCTGATACGTAACCGTGGTGATGGAACTGCACGGGCTTTCCTCACTTCGTTGTGTGAATGTACTCGATAGTACGCTCGACGGCTCGTGATTTCAGGGCCACAGCTTTGCGTACAATTCCGTACTCATGAGGAGCGCTTGGGACACCTCACCGTGGGACGCAGCCCCCGGCGGTTGAGTCGTCAGATGAGCATCGCCTGCCGCACGCTGGCGGCCGATCCGGCGCCGCCCGCTCCCGAGGAGGATACCCTTCCAGCCGAGAGGACGTAGTAACTGTCCGCAGCGTGCAGGGCGAACCCGATGTGCTGCTCCACCAGCAGGATGCTCATGCCGTTGCGTTGGGACAGCTTGACGATGGTCTCTTCGATCTCGGCCACAATGTTGGGCTGGATCCCTTCGGTTGGTTCGTCCAGGATCAGCAGCCGCGGGTCGGTGATCAAGGCCCGGGCAATGGCCAGCTGCTGCCTCTGGCCGCCAGAAAGCAGCCCCGCCCTCCTGGCCAGCAGCGGCCGGAGCGCGGGAAACATATCGAGGGCCTCGCCCACGCGTTCAGTGCCGCTCCTCCGCCCGTCTGCCACGAGCTGCAGGTTCTCCATAACGGAAAGCTGCCCGAATGACTGCTGGCCCTGCGGCACATAGGCCATGCCCCGCGCCACCCGCTGGTGCGGGCGGAGCGCCGAGATGTCATCCCCGTCGAGTGTGATGCGTCCCGCCGTGGGTTTGAGCAGCCCGACGACGGCGCGCAGCAGCGTCGTCTTGCCAGCGCCGTTGTGCCCCAGGACAGAAACAACGGCACCGTCGGGGACGGTCACGCTCACCCCGGAGATCACCTGCGTACGGCCGTAGCCGGTCTGCAGCTCTTCGATTTCCAGCATCAGTGGCCTCCCGTTTTCGAGGTCCCCAGGTAGACTTCCTGCACCCTCGGATCTGCCTGCACCTGCGCTACGCTTCCCTCGCTGAGGACCTTGCCGGCAGCAAGGACTGAGACTGACGTGGCGAACTCCCGGACGAAGTCCATGTCGTGCTCAATCACCAGCGTGATCCGGCTGGCCGCGATGCGGTGGAGCAGTGCGCCTGTTTCGGCGCGCTCATCCTGGCTCATCCCCGCGATTGGTTCGTCCAGAAGCAGCAGGTCTGAGTTCTGCACCAGGAGCATGCCGATCTCCAGCCATTGCTTTTGTCCGTGCGCGAGGATCCCGGCCTTTTTGTCAGCGGCGCCTTCCAGTCCGATGATTTCCAGGGCTTCCTCCACCGCCGGCTCCACGGCCTTCCGGCGTCGGAGCATCTGAAGCGGTCCGCGGCCCGAACCCGCAGCGATGTCGAGGTTCTGGAGAACGGAGAGGTCCTCAAACACGCTTGCGGTCTGGAAGGTGCGCCCCACACCGAGCCGGGCGATTTGGTGCACTTTGCGGCCGAGGATCTCTGTGCCTGTATGGTTCACCGATCCGGTGGCCGGGACCAGGCCGGTGATGGCGTCGATCACGGTTGTCTTCCCGGCACCGTTGGGACCGATCAGGAACCGCAGGTCGCCCTGGATCACATCAAGATTGACCTTGTCCACGGCGAGGAACCCGTCAAAGGACACCGAAAGGTCGCGGACTTCAAGGTACTTGGGCCTGCCGTGGCGCAGCCCCCCGGCCCGGGGCTCCCCGTCAGGGAGCAGTGTGGGCGTAGTCATCTGCTGACCTCCTCAGGTCTGGTGGCTTTCGCTGGCGCTTCCGGATGCGGCGCCGCGGGATCTGGCGCTTCCGGATCCGGCGCTTCCGGATGCGGCGCCGCGGGATCTGGCGCTTCCGGATCAGGCGCTGGGAGGTCCGGCGCAGCGGGCCGTGTTGATGAAGGCGGCGCCGCGTCCGGCGTTGACGCGCTGGCCGGGGTCCGGCGCCACCTGCCCACCGCGGCAGGCAAAGAGGCAAGCCCACCGGGCATGAACCCGATGACCAGGACAAACAGCAGCCCCTGGAAGTACACCCAGAACGACGGGAAAGTGGAGGCCAGGCTGGACTGGGCTGCTGCGACGCCCACAGCCCCGAGGACCGGCCCCAGGAGGGTTGCGCGGCCGCCGATGGCGACGCCGATCAGGAAGGCGATGGAGGGGATGACTCCCACATCCGCCGGTGAGATGATTCCGACGAGCGGGACGAACAGCGCCCCCGCGATGCCTGCCAGGACAGCTGCAATCACGTAGATGACGGTCTTGACGGTCGCCGGATCGTAGCCAAGGAACCGGACGCGCTCCTCCTGGTCCCGGACCGCCACCAGCAGCTCGCCCAGGCGGCTGTGCATCAGCTGCCTGGCAATGGCGAGCGCCAGCAGGAGGACCACCGCCGCGATCATGTACAGCATGAGCTTGTTGCTGGGATCCTTCAGGTCAAAGCCGAAGAAGGACCGGAACCCGTTGAGCCCGTTGGAGCCGCCGGTCGTGGCCTGCTGCCCGATCAGGAACACGGCGAAGGCAGCCGCCAGGGCCTGGCTGAGGATCGCAAAATAGGCACCTTTGACACGGCGCTTGAAAATGGCCAAACCGAGGACCAAAGCCACCAGCCCCGGAACCAGGACCACAGCCAGGAGCGTCAGCGCAGGGCTCCGGAACGGTTCCCACCACCCGGGCACCTCTCCGCTGCCGTAAAGGGACATGAAGTCCGGGACGCCGGTGCCGCCAAAGAGCGACGCGTCGGCCAGTTTCATGTGCATGGCCATGATGTAGGCGCCAAGCCCGAAGAACACCCCTTGGCCCAGGGTCAGCATGCCGCCGCGTCCCCAGGCCAGGCCGATGCCGACTGCCACGATGGCAAAGCAGAGGAACTTTCCGAGCAGGCCCAGGCTGAAGGCCGGAAGAACCGCGGGCGCGACTCCCAGGAGCAGGACCGCGCCAAGGGTGAACCCGGCGGCGGTTCCCAACCGCCCGCGCAACAGGTTTCTCATGCCAGGCTCCTTGTCTTGAGGCTGAAGATGCCCTGCGGCCTGAGCTGGAGGAACATCACGATTACGATCAGGATCAGGACCTTGCCGATGCTGGCCGTCGTCGAGTATTCAAAGACGGACTGAAGCACGCCCAGGGCAAATGCGGCGATGACGGCGCCCTTGATCTGGCCGATGCCCCCGGCCACCACCACCAGGAAGGCATCCACAATGTAGTTGGTGCCCAGGTAAGGGCTTGTGGAACCAATCAGGGTAACTGCGACGCCGGCAATGCCCGCCAGGCCCGAACCAATGAAGAACGTCAGCTGGTCACTGCGCCGCGTAGACACCCCGCTCGTTTCCGCAAGATCCCGGTTCAGGACAACCGCCCGGATACGGCGCCCGAGCGGTGTGGCCTTCAGAAGCAGGACCAGGCCGGCAAGGCACAGCAGCGAGAGCCCCAGGATGAAGAGCCGGGTCAGCGGAATCGGAGCGCCCAGCAACTCAATGTTTCCCTGCAGCCATCCCGGCGCACGGACATCGACGCTGGGTGCGCCGAAAATGTCACGCGCGGCCTGCTGCAGGATGAGCGCCACCCCGAACGTGACCAGGAGGGTGTCCAGGGGCCGGTGGTACATGCGGCGCAACAGCACCGCCTCGAGCACCAGCCCCAGGACACCTCCCACCAGGAAGCCCGCGGGAATGGAAACCAGCAGTGATACGCCGGCGTCGGAGATGGTTTGCTGGACCACGAACGCCGTGTAGGCGCCGGCCATCATGAACTCGCCGTGGGCCATGTTGATGACCCCCATCTGGCCGAACGTCAACGACAGACCCAGTGCTGCCAGGAGCAGGACGGAGCCGAGGCTGAGTCCGGCGAACATCTGCCCTATCAGGAGTTCCATTCCGGCAGGCCTTTCCTCGATGATGTTGTCGCGGCCGTTACTTGGCCAGGTCCTTGGCCCAGTCATAGGTGGCCAGGAACGGGTCCGGTTTAACCGCCGCAGGAGATGACCACACTGTGTCGATCAGGCCATCTGCATTGATCTTGCCGATGCGGGGGGTTTTGGTGATGTGGTTGTTCTCCCCGTTCACCGTCACCAGGCCTTCAGGCGCCTCGAAGGTCACTCCGCCAGCCGCGGCCTGCACCTTGTCCACCTCAAAGGACCCGGCCTTCTCCACCATGGCTTTCCACAGGTACAGCGACGTGTAGGCAGCTTCCATGGGATCGCTGGTGACCCGCTCGGCGCCGAACTTGGCCTTGAACGCGGCGACGAATTTCTTGTTTGCCGGGGTATCGAGGGTCTGGTAGTAGTCCCAGGCCGTCAGCTGGCCGTGCACGTTATCCAGGCCGACGCCGGGGACCTCCTCCTCGGCGATGGAAACCGAGACCACGGGCATAGTGTCCGCGGTCAGTCCGACGCTCTTGTACTGGCGGAAGAAGGCTACGTTGCTGTCGCCGTTGAGGGTGTTGAAGACAGCATCTGCCTTGGAGTCGCGGACTTTGTTGACGATGGTGGAGAATTCCGTGGAGCCGAGCGGGGCGTACTCTTCCCCGCGGATTTCGATGCCCTTGGCCGCGGCATAGGCCTGGATGATCTTGTTGGCTGTCCGTGGGAAGACGTAGTCACTGCCAACAAGGAAAAGCGACTTGGTTCCCTGCTCGGCCAGATAGTCCAGGGCTGGAATGATCTGCTGGTTGGTGGTGGCGCCGGTGTAGAAGATGTTCTTGGACGACTCCAGGCCCTCGTACTGCACCGGATAGAACAGCAGTGCGTCGTTGGCCTCGAACACCGGGAGCATCGCCTTGCGGCTTGACGACGTCCAGCCGCCGAATACCGCGGCGGTGCAGTCCTGCTGGATCAGCTTCCCGGCACGCTCCGCGAACTTGGTCGGTTCGCTGGCACCGTCCTCACTGATGACCGAGAGCTGCTTGCCCAGGACACCACCGGAAGCATTGATCTCCTCGGCGGCCAGGGTCAGGGAGTCGAACACCGTGCTCTCGCTGATGGCCATGGTGCCCGACAGCGAGTTGATGAAGCCCACTTTGATGCTGCTTCCCGACGTGTTGACACAGGTAGTACCGCTGCTCGCGGTGGAGCCCGCGGATGCCGGATCCGCAATCTGGCTGCCGCAGCCGGCCAGGACCGTGGCCATGGCGGCCGCCGCCAAGGGAATGAACGCGCGTTTGGTGACCGAAACCCACATGTGTACCTGCTTTTCACTCCGCCGCTGCCTGAGGCAACGGCTCGCCTCCGGGGTCCTGGAAGTGACCCCTTGCGATGAATCTAGGAGCGAATTGTTTCGGCGCCTGCGTGATTGGTTTCCGGGCCGTTTCGGGACAGGCCGCGATCCTTCCCGGGCTCAGTGCACCCGGTGGAGAGGCTTGAGTTAGCGCGGGAGAGCGGGCTGGAGAAGTTAACCTGCAGGAAACCTGCCTTGCGTAACTTTCACCGGCCGGCCGGACACATTTCGTCGGACTACCGAAAACGGCCCTGACCTGTGGCGATAGGAGGGGCTAACCCATCGCCGGCGCCACCCTGGTCCCGGAACTGAACTGGCGGCGGGCCCAGCGGGCGAGTTTTTTGCCCTTGCCCTTCCACCAGCTGTCCTCGTCCTTGTCGTGGTGGAGACGGAAAATGATCGCCACCATCACGAACGTGGACATACAAACGTCCATCCACGACCAGGACAGCGCGGCGATGAGCGCGCTCATGCCCGTGGCGATGATCGAGGGGATGGCCAGCGTCCGGAAGACGGTGCTGGCCACGTACCGTCGGTGCGATCTTGGCACCGAGAGTGCCCGCACCATGTCAAAACACGCGCAGACCACCACAACGGTCTGCCCGAAGGCGAGCAGGATCAGCCCAGCGCTGGACCCCGCAAACATAACGACTGAAGAACCTAACACGTGAACCCCCAGAGACTCGGACCTGCGCTGTGAGACCAGCAACAGTTCCATTGAAGACACCGGGGACGGACGGGTCACGAGTAGTGAGTACTCTAATTTTCCGAGTACTTGGTTCCAGGGTGCTTGTTTCCGGCTTGCTTACTTGCCCAGGGCCCTGGGCCGCCAGACCACAACGGCCTGCGAGCGCGCGCGGGGACGCTGGCCGCGTGCCAGGCTCACCACATCGCCCGCCGCGCCGGCGGCAAAAATCCTGGAGTCCAGCGGATCACGACGGCGGGCCACCTCCTCGGTCAGCTCGCTCACCTTGCGCTGGAGTGCAGCCACCTGGTTCTCAAGTTCGAGGATCCTTTTGATGCCCTCCAGGGAGACGCCTTCGTGGGAAAGCCGCTGAACCTCACGCAGCATGTTGACGTCCCGCTGCGAGTAGCGGCGGGACTTCCCCGGTGCCCGGCTGGGCGAAACAAGGCCCAGCCGGTCGTACTGCCGGAGCGTCTGCGGGTGCATATCCGCCAGTTCGGCCGCCACCGAGATCACGAAGATCGGCTGGTCAGCACTAATGTTCACGGTCTGCTCCGCTGCTTACAGCCGGGCCTTGGCGGCCAGGCCCTGCCGGACATCGGCGTCGGAAGTTGCTTCGGCGAAGGCCTTCACGGCCGCCTCAGCCTCTTTGTTCAGGTTTTTGGGAACCGCGACGTCGATGGTGACCAGAAGGTCGCCGGTCGCCTTGGACGTTTTCACGCCACGGCCCTTCACCCTGAGCGTGCGGCCCGAGGGTGTGCCGGCCGGAACGCGGACCTTCACGTTTTCGCCGTCGATGGTGGGAACCTCGATGTCAGCGCCCAAAGCAGCTTCCGGGAAGGTGACCGGAACGTGGATGCGGAGGTTGTCGCCGTCGCGCGTGTAAAACTCGTGGGGTTTGACCGAAACGGCCACCATCAGGTCACCGTTTCCGGCAGGTGAGGGCTGGCCCTTTCCGCGGACGCGTACCTTCTGGCCGTCTTTGATACCCGCCGGAACCCGGACGTCGATGACGTCGCCGCTGGGTTCGCGCAGGCCGATGGTGGTGCCGCGGATCGAGCCGGCGAAGGAAATGCTGGTGGTCGCCGTGCGGTCCGCGCCCTTCTGCGGTCCGCGCTGGAAACCGGTCTGGCCGCCGAAGCCGCCGCCGAACAGGTCCGCGAACTCGGGCGGAATGCCGCCGGAGGTGCTGAAACCGCCGGCATGGCGGCCGGCGTTCCCGGTGAACAGCCCGCCGAACATGTCCTCGAAGCCACCGTTGCCGCCCCCGGCGCCGCCCGGCGCAAACCTGGCGCCGCCGCCCATGGCGCGGATGGCGTCGTACTGCTGGCGCTCGTCCGGGTCGGAGAGCACCGAATAGGCCTCGGAGATGTCCTTGAACTTCTTCTCCGACGCAGCGTTTCCCGAGTTGGTGTCCGGGTGGTGCTGGCGGGCAAGTTTCCGGTATGCCTTCTTGATGTCGGCGTCGGAAGCGTCCTTGGCGATACCAAGGATCGCGTAAAAGTCCTTGTCCACCCAATCCTGGCTAGCCAATGGCGTTTCCTTTCAAAGTCTGAGCCGAGATGGCAGTTCACGGCAATGTTCTTGCGAATCACTGCCGCGAACTGCCATCTCGATGTGGGTAATGCTACGCAGGAACCGCGACGATAACCTGTGCTGCACGGAGGACCCGGTCGCCTGACCGGTAGCCGGAGCGGAGCACCTGGCTGACGGTGTCAACCTCGATGTCCTCGCCCGACTGCTGGATCAGGGCCTCGTGGATGTTCGGATCGAACTCCACGCCGGTCTCGGCGATGCGAACCAGGCCGTACGTCTTCAGCGCGGTCTCCAGCTTGGTGGCGATGGCCGCGAACGGACCGTCCGCGAGGTCACCGTGCTGGCGGGCGGCGTCGATGTCGTCCAGGACCGGCAGCAGGGAGTTCAGGACGCCGATGACGGCCATCTCCCCTGCCACGGCCCGGTCGCGCTCAACGCGCTTGCGGTAGTTGACGTACTCAGCCTGGAGGCGGAGCAGGTCGTTCTTCAGCTCGGCAGCTTCCGCGTGTCCTGCACCCTGGGCCACGGATTCCTCAGCCGGCACCTCGATGCCGTTAAGGATCTCCTCGGCCTGGGCAAGGGCGTCGCCGTCGGAGTCAACAGCGTCGGCCGCGGAGTCAGAACCCGCCGGGGCCGCAGCGTGCTGCTCGCCCTCCGGGTGCCTGGCCTCCCCGGTCACCGGGTCAACCTTGCGGTTGTCCCGGATGACCGGCTCCTGGTGGCCGTTGCCCTGGTCTGCGGATGAGTTGTGCTCTTCCTCGTTACCGTGGTGCGGCATGGCTACTTCTTCGCTTCGTCTTCGTCGATGATCTCGGCGTCGACGATGTCCTCATCAGCCGCCTTCTCGCCGCCTGCAGCACCTGCGGGAGCGCCTTCAGCACCCGCAGCGCCCGTGGCGCCGTCCGGGGAACCGGCCTGGGCGTAGATGGCTTCGCCCAGCTTGCTCTGGGAAGCCTGCAGCTTCTCAAACGCGTTCTTCACGGCGGCGTCATCCGTGCCTTCGAGTGCCTTCTTGAGGGCGTCGACGTCGGCCTGGACCTCGGTCTTGACCTCTTCAGGCAGCTTGTCGGCGTTGTCGGCGATCAGCTTGTCCACGGAGTAGGCGAGCTGCTCGGCCGTGTTGCGGGTGTCCGTTGCCTCGCGGCGGGCCTTGTCCTCGGCTGCGTGCTCCTCGGCGTCCTTGACCATGCGGTCGATGTCTTCCTTGGAGAGCGCTGTGCCGCCGGTGATGGTCATGGACTGTTCCTTGCCGGTGCCCTTGTCCTTCGCGGAGACGTGCACGATGCCGTTGGCGTCGATGTCGAAGGTGACCTCAACCTGCGGGACGCCGCGCGG
The DNA here is from genome assembly GCF_014712225.1 of Pseudarthrobacter sulfonivorans. GTDB lineage: Bacteria > Actinomycetota > Actinomycetes > Actinomycetales > Micrococcaceae > Arthrobacter > Arthrobacter sulfonivorans. Next base: position 134,381 of record NZ_JACXBW010000013.1, on the reverse strand, counting down.
GGCCGGCGCGATGCCGGTCAGCTCGAACGTGCCCAGCGGCTTGTTGTCGCGGGTGAACTCACGCTCGCCCTGGAAGACCTGGATGGCCACGGACGGCTGGTTGTCGTCTGCCGTGGTAAAGGTCTCGGAACGCTTCGTGGGGATGGCCGTGTTGCGCTCGATGAGGTGCGTCATGACACCACCCTTGGTTTCGATGCCCAGGGACAGCGGGGTGACGTCGATCAGCAGGACGTCCTTGCGCTCGCCCTTGAGGACACCGGCCTGGAGTGCGGCGCCGACTGCGACGACCTCATCCGGGTTGACGCCCTTGTTGGGCTCCTTGCCGCCGGCCAGTTCCTTGACCAGCTCGTAGACGGCGGGCATACGGGTGGAACCGCCGACGAGCACGATGTGGTCAATCTCGGAGAGCTTGATGCCGGCTTCCTTGATGACGTCGTGGAACGGCTTCTTGGTGCGCTCGAGCAGGTCCTTGGTGAGGTCCTGGAACTTGGCGCGGGTCAGCTGCTCGTCCAGGTGGACCGGGCCGTCGGGGGTGACGGAGAGGTACTGGAGGGAGACGTTGGTGCTGGTGGAGGAAGAGAGTTCCTTCTTGGCCTGCTCGGAAGCTTCCCGGAGGCGCTGCAGGGCGATCTTGTCCTTGGACAGGTCGATGCCCTTGACCTTGAGCTGGTTCAGCAGGTAGTCAACAACGCGCTGGTCCCAGTCGTCGCCGCCGAGGCGGTTGTCACCGGCGGTGGAGCGGACCTGGATGGTGGAGAAGTTGTCTTCATCCTTGCCCACTTCGAGCAGGGAGACGTCGAACGTGCCGCCGCCGAGGTCGAAGACCAGGATGAGTTCGTCTTCCTTGCCCTTGTCCAGGCCGTAGGCCAGTGCTGCCGCGGTGGGCTCGTTGACAATGCGCAGGACGTTCAGGCCCGCGATTTCGCCGGCTTCCTTGGTGGCCTGGCGCTCGGCGTCGTTGAAGTAGGCCGGAACGGTGATCACAGCGTCGGTGACTTTTTCACCGAGGTAGGACTCGGCGTCGTTCTTCAGCTTCATCAGCACACGGGCGGAGATTTCCTGCGCGGTGTACTTCTTGTCATCGATCGCGACGGACCAGTCGGTGCCCATGTGGCGCTTGACGGAGGCGATGGTGCGGTCGATGTTGTTGACGGCCTGGCGCTTGGCGATCTCGCCCACCAGGACTTCGCCGGTCTTGGAGAATGCAACGACCGACGGCGTGGTGCGGCCACCCTCGGCGTTGGCAATAACGGTGGGCTCGCCACCTTCGAGAACGGAGACGACGGAGTTGGTGGTTCCGAGGTCGATACCTACTGCACGTGACATGTGTTGCTTCCTTCTTTTCTTGGAAACTTGCTGGCGCCCCTCATTGAGCGTTCTGCACTCAACTTTACTCAGCTCGCAAACGATGTCAATGCAAAGTTGAGCGCAGTGCGCTCAACTTTGGATTTTGTGCCGTGTGGAGATCGCCCGGCTCCCCGTCATTCCGGGCTTTTTGGGGCGGGTCCGACGGCGACTCCTTTAGTTTCGCTCTCGGAGAACGGTAGCGCGGCTGCCCGTGGTGGGATCACCCATGCAGGGGACCGCGCTCTTCGTCGGTGGTGTTGACCTGGCCGTCCGTCAGTCCTTCGCGGATGGCGTCCTCTTCACGGGCGGCTCCGGCCGTTCCGGCGTCGCCGTAGTCGCCCTCCGGATAGTCGCCCCCTTCGGGCTGCGGCTCGTCCACGCCGCCCACCACGCCGGCGTCACCGTAGTCGCCTTCCACGTACTGGCCGCCTTCACCCTCCAGGCCCGGAGCCGTGCTGGCTTTTCGGGCCTGGTCTGCAGCTGCGGAGTCATGATTTTCGCTCATGGTGGCATCTCTTCCTCGAGGTTCCGCGTCCATGCGGGCGCACTTTGGATTTTACCCAGCACGGGCCCGGCTAGACAGGGGTGGCTGCAACCCGCAGCCGCTCATTCGCCGGCGGCCACGAGCGCCTGTGGAGCTGCCTGCTTCATTCTCGTCTGCAGCCACTTCAGCTGGGTTGAGGTCTGCGAATCGCACTCCGCCACCACGGCGAGCAGCTCTTCGTCGCGGAGGGCGGAGGCGGCCTGCTTGACCATGGTCCAGGTGATGTCCACAAAGCTGGCCAGGAGGTACAGGTCCTGGAGGTCACGCAGCAGGCCTACCGGCCCGCTTCGGGTTTGGGAGAGGCCAGCCGCATGGAGGCGCTCCGGCTCGCTGTCCGAGGCTTCCTCTCCGTAGCGTCCGACGACGGCCTCCAGCTTCTCCTGGTGGGTCAGGCACTGCCGCGCCAGGGTGAGGCAGAGGAAGTACACGTCGGGCTCCTCGCCGTGACCTTCCGCAACTTCGACGAACGATTCTGCCAGCGTCACTTCAGTCCTGCGGAGCATGCCCAGGTAGATCTTGAGGTTCATGACCGGCCTCCGGCGGAGTTTACGGCGCCTGGAAACTGCGGCGGAGCGGCGGCCGCCAGGAGCTCAGATGCTTCAGCGTCCGGACCACCCCTCGTGGCTGGAACGTTGGTTGCCCCGGCAGGGCGGGACGCCGTCGTGGTCGGTGCCGGAGCGGGCCCGGTGGCACCTCCGATCCGTTCCACCCTGACCGCTGCATTCTTGAACACCGGCTGCTTGGACACCGGGTCCCACTCGGTAAGGGTGAGTTCGTTGGCGGCAGTGGGGTGCTCCCCCGGAACGCCGCCGGCATCCCAGTAGCCGTAGTGGAAGGGCGCGAAGACGCTGCCCGGCCGGATGCCGCTGACGCGGACAGGGACCTCGATGCTGCCCCGCCGGGACGAAACCCTCACCAGATCACCCTCGGAGATTCCCAACTCTTCGCAATCGGCCGGCGCCATTTCAACCCAGGCCTTCGGCGCGGCCGCCGTCAGCGGTTTGGAACGGCCTGTCTTAGTGCGCGTGTGGAAGTGGTAGGCGGTGCGCCCCGTGGAGTAGCGGAGGGGAAATTCCTGGTCCGGCTCCTCGTGGGGCGGGGTGTACTCCGCGCTGCGCAGGAAGGCCCGGCCGGCAGGAGCCGCAGCCTTATATTCCGTCGGAGGAATGGATGCGCCGGTGAGGAGGTCGTGGCCGTAGCTTTCGCAGTATCCAGGGTCCGTGGGGAACACGCCGTCGTTGTAGAGCCGGACCCGGCCATCGGGATAGTCGTCGTTGCACGGCCAGGGAATGCCGCTCCCGCCCCGGAGCTTTTCGTAGCTGATGCCTGAGTAGTCGCAGGGCCGGCCCCGGGAACATTCCTTCCAGGCTTCGAACGCTTCCTCGGGCCCGGTCCATGGCAGCAGGGGTGCACCGTCCTGCGTGCTGAAGTCCATCCGGCGGGAGTAATCGAGGAAAATATCCAGATCCGGGCGGGCTTCGCCCGGAGGTTCCACGGCCTTGTCCGAAAGGTGCACGGTGCGGTCTGCGTTCGTGAACGTCCCGGCTTTCTCGCCCCAGCCGGCGGCGGGGAGCACGACGTCGGCCGCCTGGGCTGTTTCCGTCAGATACAGGTCCTGGACCACGAGGAAGAGCTCCGGCCTGGCGAGGATCTCCCGGATCCTGGGCAGCTGCGGCATGGAGACGGCAGGATTGGTGGCCGACACCCACAGGAATTCGATGGAGCCCTGCTCCGCGTAACGGAAAATCTGCAGCGCGTGCGTGGGGGGCGCCCAGTGCGGAATGATCGCGGGGTCAACGTTCCAGAGCTTCGCCAGCTCGTTGATGTGGTCCTCGTTTTCCCAGTTCCGGAAGCCCGGCAGGTCGCCGTCGGCACCGCATTCCCTGTTGTTCTGAGCGGTGGGCTGCCCGTTCATCTGCAGTAACCCGCAGCCGGGGCGCCCCAGCATGCCGCGCAGCAGGTGCAGGTTGTTGACCTGGCAGGCGGAGGCCGTGGCCTGGGAAGACTGGTAGAACCCCTGCAGCACGGTGGACAGCACCCGGGCCGAGGTTCCGAAGATTCTTGCCGCCTCCCGGATGTCCGCGGCCGCCACACCGCAGGTTTCGGCCGCGGCCTCCGGAGTCCACGGCTCCACCGCCTTCCGGAGGTCCTCAAGCCCCAGGGTGTGATCGCTGAGGTAAGCCGAATCCTCCCAGCCGTTCTGCAGGACCTCACGGACCAAAGCGTGCATCAGCGCCAGGTTGGTGCCCGGCCTCAGCGCTAGATGAACGTCCGCATACCTGGCCACCTCGGTGTCACGGGGATCCATACACACGATCTTCGGGCGGTCCGGGCCGGCGATCCTGTCGAGCACCCTGGACCAGAGGACAGTCTGCGTCTCGGCCATGTTGTGCCCGTACAGGAAGATGGCGTCGCAGTGGTCGATGTCTTCGTACGCTCCCGGCTGCCCGTCGGCGCCGAAGGACTCCTTCAGCGCAGCCGCCGCCGTGGCTGTGCACAGCCGCGTATTGCCGTCCATGTGCGGGGTACCGATGCCGGCCTTCCCGATCACGGCCAGGGCGTAGTACTCCTCGAGGAAGAGTTGGCCGCTGGTGTAGAAGCCGTGGCTCAGCGGACCCTTGGTCCGGAGCAGTTCCTGGCTTCTCGCAACAATGCGGCCCATTGCTGTGTCCCAGCTGCATTCCACCAGCTGCCCGTGCTCGCGGATCATCGGGCGTGTGAGGCGGTCCTGGTGCGAGACTCCCTGCCAGCTGGCGAACAGGCCCTTCGGCCCCAGCCGCCCATGGTTCACCAGGTCGCCGGCCCGGCCCCGGATGCCCACCATGGCACCGTCCTTGACGGCAATGTCGCAGGCGCAGCCGTTGCTGCACAGGACGCAGGCAGACTGCACCCAGCGGTCAATGTCCGCTTCCTGCAAGCCGCCGTCGAGCGCCTGGTCCACCCGGACCGGCCACAGCCCGCCGCGGCCATAGGGCGTCCGGCTTCCCCAGATATCGGCAATACGGTCAGCCATGCGGGTCTCCCTGGCTCTTGCGGCGGCGAAAGAGTTTCTGCTGATCAGGCTAGACCCGGAGGACGCCGAAGCGAAAGGGCAGTAGGCTTACTATTCCGCCGGCCTCGACTGCTCCCCCGGCTCCCCCAACGCGTCACGCAGGGCAGGCTTTTGGCGCCGTCATCGGTGGGCGCCCCCGGAAATCCGCGGGCCGAACTTCCACCCGCCGCCGGAAGCGCGTGGCCTGACACGCCGGGGCGGCTCAACCCCCGGTGAAGCCTGCCATCGCCGCCAGGACGGCGAGATGGTGCGCAAAGAGTTCGTCGCGGGCACTGAACGTGTCGGCGCCATATTGGCCGAAGACTTCGAAGCTCACCGCACCAAACAGCGACGTCCACACCAGGGTTCCGTTCGCCAGGAGGCTGTCAGGCACGGCCAGCCCGAGTCCGGCGCGGATCGCGTCGAAGTCGGCTGCCAGCGCAGAAGGCACGACGGCGGCGCGCGCGGGCGGCGGCGTCAGCTCACCGGCGCGGTAGGCGGCGTCGAGGATCCCGACCAGGCTGTAGATCACCCGCGTGCCGGGTGTTGTGGTCTGGCCGGCGGGCGCCTGATAGCCCGGCACCGGGCTGCCGAACAGCAGCCCGTAGCGCGCAGGCTCGCGCAGGGCCCAGGTCCGGAGGGCCAGGCCCAGCGCCCGGAACCTCCCTGCGTAGTCCTGCTCGGGCTCGGCGCCCACGGCTGCGCCCACTTCATCGCCGAGTTCGTTGTAGGCATCCACCAGCAGGAGCGTGAGGAGTTCGTCGCGGTTGGCCACATAGCGGTAGATGGCGGACGACACCACACCCAGGTCCCGCGCCACGGCACGGAGCGACAATGCCGCCGCACCATGGGTTGCCAGGTGTTCCCGGCCCAGCCGGACGATGTCCGCGATGGTCTGGGCGCGGGCCCGCTCCCGAGGGGTGCGCAGGGTGGGTTCCGCGCTTGCGGCAACGTCGCTCATCGCTCCAGCATGACACAAAGCAGAGCAGTGTCAACAATTGAGAGCACCGCTCTTGACCTTTGCTGGGCGGGGGTGCACTCTTATGGGAGAGCGGTGCTCTCAAAGTGCAGGAAGTCCTGGAGGGGAAGTCATGAACGATCTTTACGTCGTCACCGGAGCAGGTCCTGTCGGCTGGACGGTGGCAGAACAGTTGGCCGGGCAGGGCAACCGCGTCAGGGTTCTCACCCGTTCAGGCAGCGGCCCTGAGCATCCGCTGGTGGAGCGGCTGACCGTTGATGTCCAGGACGCCAGTCAGGTTCGGGACGCGTTCGCCGGCGCCAGCGCCGTCTTCCACTGCATCCACGGCTCCTCCTACACGGCGGACGCGTGGCGGGCGGAACTCCCCCGGGCCGAACAAACGGTGCTGGCCGCGGCGGTCGAGGCGGGCGCCGTCGTCGTCTTCCCCGAAAGCCTCTACTCCTACAGCGAGCCGGAACGCCCCATGACAGAGGCGGGCCCGCGGACCGCACAGGGCGGCAAACGCGGGATCCGCACCGAACTGCTCCTGGCCAGGGACGCCTCCCCCGCCAATACCGTGAGCGTGGTAGCCGGCGACTTCTTCGGCCCGCACGTCCGGAACTCCCACGGCGGCGAGCGCATGGTTGCACCCGTGGTGGCCGGAAAGAAGCTGTGGGTCATCGGCAGCACGGACCAGCCCCACTCGTTCACCTACGTGCCGGACCTGGCGGCGGCGATGATCCGGACCGCCCTGACGCCCTCACTCTGGAACAGGGTCTGGCATGCCCCCACCGGGCCGGCAGTGACGCAGCGGCAGCTGGCTACAGCGTTCACAGAAGCCGGCGGAGCGGCCGCGCCGAAAGTGGGAGCCCTTCCGGGTTGGGTGCTCCGGGCCATGGGCATCTTTTCGAAGGACCTCCGGGAGCTCACCGAAACCCTCTACCAGTTCGCCAAGCCTTTCATAATGGACTCCGCAGCAAGCCAGGCCGCCCTGGGCCTGCGCCCAACACCCCTCGCAGAGGCCGCCGCGGCCACGGTGGCCTGGTGGCGCTCGCAGGGCTGAGGCTCCGCGCGCACCCCCACACCCCTGCCTACCGACGGCCGGCAGCCTCGGCTTCAAGCTCCACGCCGGAGGCGGCGTCACGCTGCACGGCGGCATCCAGCTCCGGGCGCCCGGGTTTGCCGGGCCACCAGATGCGCGGGCCGATGTCGTAGGTCAGGGCCGGGACCAGCAACGAACGCACCAGCACGGTATCCAGCAGCACCCCGAAGGCCACAATGAACGCCAGCTGGACCAGGAACATGATGGGGATGATGCTCAGGGCCGCAAAGGTGGCGGCCAGCACCACGCCGGCGGAGGTGATCACGCCGCCGGTCACACCCAGCCCGCGCAGGATGCCCGGCCGGGTCCCGTGTTTCAACGACTCCTCGCGCACCCGGCTCATCAGGAAGATGTTGTAGTCCACGCCGAGGGCCACCAGGAAGACGAATCCGAACAGCGGCACCGTGGCGTCAGCACCGGGGAAGCCCAGCAGGTTGTTGAAGACCAAAGCGGACACGCCCATGGCAGCGCCGTAAGACAGCACCACGGAGAGCACCAGCAGGACCGGCGCCACCACGGAGCGGAGCAGGAGCATCAGGATAAAGAGGATGACCACCAGCACCACCGGAATGATGATCACCAGGTCGCGCTGTGCCGTGGTGTTGGTGTCGAGGGCCGTGGCGGTCACGCCACCCACCAGTGCGCCGGCGTCAACCGTTTTTACATCCTTACGCAGGGTTTTGACGGCGTCCTCGGCTTCGATGGAATCCGCCGCGTAGTTGAGCGTGGCGTTGATCAGCACCTTGCCCTCGCGGACATCGGGGACGCCGGGAGTCCCGGGGGCTCCGGTGATGGGCACGCTGCCTGCAGCCAGGAGGTAGGCGTCTCCCACGCCGTCGGCCGCTTTGACCTTCGCGAGTACTTCGTCAGCCTTGCCCTCATCGGCAACCACGACGGCGGGGCTGCCGCTGCCGGCGTCGAAATGGCGCGCCAGCGCGTCCTGGCCGTCAACCGCGTTGGACGCCGTGAGGATGACGTCCGTCTGCGGGACGCCGTTGGCCTTGAGCTGCAGGATGCCTGCCGATGCCACCAGCAGCAGGAGGACTGAAGCGATCCACACGGTGCGCGGACGGCGGGAGACCAGCGAACCCGTGGCGCGCCAGATGCCCTTTTGCCCTTCCAGGCCGGTGACAAGTTCCGGTTCGCGCTGATCCTCCGGGACCAGCTTGGGGCGGAACGGCCAGAACGCGGCGCGGCCCAGGAGCGCCATCAAGGCGGGCAGCAGCGTCAGCGCGGCGAACAGCGAGCAGAGGATGCCTGCAGCCGCCACCGGGCCCAGGCCCTTGTTGGAGTTCAGGTCGGAAAAGAGCAGGCAGAGCAGGGCGATGATGACGGTGGCGCCGGAGGCCACAATCGGCTCCACTGAGGTTTTCCATGCCGTCAGCACGGCAGCGGTCCGGTTGCGCGTGTGGGTCAGGGCCTCGCGGAACCGTGCCACGTACAGCAGCGCGTAGTCCGTAGCCGCACCGATCACCAGAATGGACAGGATGCCCTGGCTTTGGCCGTTCAGCTGAATCCAGCCGAGTTTGGCCATGCCGAACACCAGCAGGATGGCGGCACACAGCGCAAACACGGAGGTAAGCAGCACCGCGATGGGCAAAAGCAGGGAGCGGTAAACGACCAGGAGGATCACAAAGACGGCACCCAGGGCCACCAGCAGCAGGATGCCATCAATCCCGGCGAAGGCGCTGGTCAGGTCTGCGGCCAGGCCGGCAGGTCCCGTGACGAACGTCTGCATGCCCGGGGGAGCGGCGTCGGCAACGGTGGTTCGGAGCTCCTTGACGGCCTCCTTCAGCTCGCCGGATGAATCGACGGGGACGATGAACTGGACGGCTTTGCCGTCCTCGGACGGAATAGGACCGATCACGGTACTGCCGAGCTTCAGCGCTTCAAGGTCGGCTTTCAGGCCCGCGGCCCCGCCCAGCTGGGCCGGGGTGAACGCGGACCCGCTTTCGATCAGGATGACGGCGGGCACTTCGTTGGAATCCCGGAATTTCGCTTGCCAGTCCTGCGCGGCCGTGGCTTCGGCGCTTGCGGGAAGGAAGGACGCCTGGTCGTTCGAGGAGACCTCGCTGAGGCGCCCGAACGTGGGTCCGCCGACGCCGGCGACGGCCAGCCACGTCAGCACCAGAAGCGCTGGAATGAGCCAGCGCAGCCAGAACGGGACCCGCGCGCTGTGTTGGGGACTGGTTTTCATGATTCCTTCGGGGCCGGGGAATGGAGGCATACAATTGATTCCATCATAGAGTATCTCCACCATAGAGATAAGTGGCTGTCATGCGATTCTGTGGCTCTACTCCGTTTTGGCGTGGAAGGCCCGCGGACGGCGCTGCTGCAGTAATATCCGTCAAGGCACCAGCGAGGACCGGCACCAGCCCGGATGCAGGACCACACCAGCGAACTAAGGAGGCAGGACATGACGGACGAGCCGCTCCAGCGCCCGCCTGACTCCGGCCCCCAGTCCCTGATACGCCTGCTGCAGGACTTCACGCTCGAAGCCAACCGGTACGTGGACTCCGCCGGGGCGCGGAATGACATGCACCGCACCGACCTGAATGCGCTGGCAGTCATCATGCGCCACACCGCCAAGGGCCTCGTGGTCACCCCCGGCGTCCTGAGGAAGGAACTGCACCTCAGCTCCCCGGCCACGACTGCCCTCATCGACCGGCTGGACAACTCCGGCCACGTGGTCCGCGAACGGCATGCGTCCGACCGCCGCCAGGTCCAGCTCCGCATGACGCCCAAGGCCTTCCGGGACGGCGGGGCCATGTTCATGCCGTTGTCCCGCCACATGGGGACGGCCATGGCGGCGTTCTCCGCCGAGGAACTGGAGCTGGTCACGCGGTTCATGACCGCAATGGTGGAGGCAACCGTCGCCGCCCGCCACGAAGGGTCCGACGGCGGCCCGGCCTCCCCGGCGCTTCGGCCACCTGAGTCCGGCCCGCCCATGTAGGTAGCAGTAGGTGTCGTTTTGGGCGGTCAAAACGACATGTGCTGCTACTTAGTTGGGTGGAACGCACGACGGCGGCTCCTCCCATTCGCGCTGTAGCGGCGGTAGCGTTTGGTTATGAGTGCGCAGCAGCCTGAAGACGACGATGTGTACACGCACGGCCACCACGAATCGGTGGTCCGTGCCCACGCTTCCAGGACCGCGGAAAATTCCGCGGCTTTTGTCATCCCGCACCTCACCCCCGGAACATCCGTGCTCGACGTCGGCTGCGGACCGGGTAGCATCACCTGCGATTTCGCCGCGCTGGTGGCACCGGGCAAGGTGACCGGCCTGGACCGCTCGCCGGACATCATCGCCCAGGCCACGGCGCTCGCCGCTGAACGCGGGGTAACCAACGCGGAGTTCGTGGCCGGCAACATCTATGACCTCGACTTCGAGGACGAGACGTTCGACGTCGTCCACGCCCACCAGGTGCTGCAGCACCTGACCGATCCGGTGGAGGCGCTGCGGGAGATGCGGCGGGTGGCGAAGCCCGGCGGGATTGTGGCCGTGCGGGACGCGGACTTCCACGGCATGAGCTGGTACCCGTCCCTGCCGGAACTTGACGAGTGGATGGACCTGTACCAGCAGATCGCCCGCCGCAACGGCGCCGAGCCCGACGCCGGACGCCGTCTGGTTTCCTGGGCCCAGTCGGCGGGCTTTACCGACGTGGCGCCCACCAGCAGCAACTGGCTTTACGCCACAGGGCAGCAGCGGAGGTGGCAGGCACGGGTGTGGGGCGAGCGGGTGCTGCATTCGGCCTTCGCAGACCAGGCCCTGGAGTACGGTTTCGCGAACGCCGCGGACCTCGCCAGGATCTCCGCGGGCTGGCACCGCTGGGGATCCACCGACGACGGCTGGTTCCTGATCCCGAACGGCGAGGTCATCGCGCGGGCCTGAAGGCATGTACAGCCTGGTTTTCCACATAGCGGAGGCCGGGGCTTCATTCCGCGCGGCCCGGACCATAGCCTCGAGCCATGAGCTACTGCGGGGAGAACGAATACTGGGCTGAGCCTTACACAGCTGAGGTTGACCAACTAGACTTGGTCAACATGGGGCAATACAACGTCCAAGACGCAAAAACGCGGCTTTCCGAACTGCTGAACCTTGTTGAGCGAGGCGAGGAGGTGGTCATCGCCAAGGCCGGACGGCCCGTTGCCCGGCTCGTGAAGATCGAGCGCCCGCACAAACGCGAACTTGGATTCCTGGGCCCGCTCCACGTCCCCGACTCGTTCTACGAACCGTGGACGGATGAGGAAATGGGGGCTGTTGAATGACGCAGTTGCTGCTGGACACCCATGTTTTCCTGTGGTCGATTTCAGAACCTAAACGCCTCTCCGGCAAGGCCAGGAGCGCCATCACCAAACTGGAAAACCAGGTTTATGTCTCCCCCGTGACAGCCTATGAGCTGTCCTACAAACACCGCCAGGGCAAGCTCCCTTCCGGCACTGCGATCGTGACCAGCTTCGCCCGGCAGGTGGCTCACCTGTACGCATCTGAGCTCCCCGTCTCGGCTCCGCATGCACTGGCAGCCGGTCAACTGGACTGGGAGCATAAGGACCCCTTCGACCGGATCCTCGCGGCCCAGGCCATGGTCGAGGGGTTGACGCTGGTGACGGCCGATGAAAATCTCCAGGCCTTTGAACCCGTGACTACGCTGTGGTGAACTGCCACTAAACTTGACGGGTGCAATTCTCCCTTTGGCTCGCGCTCGCGGGTGCCGGCGTCCTGATCAGCTTCACCCCGGGTGCCGGCGCCATCAACACCATGAGCAACTCGCTGACATCGGGGTTCCGCCGCTCCATCTGGGGGATCCTTGGCCAGCAGGCAGCCTTGGTGGTCCATGTGATCATCGTGGCGCTCGGCGTCGGCGTCCTGGTGGCCAACTCACCGGTGGCCTTCAACGTGATCCGCTACGCCGGCGCCGCCTACCTCGTGTACCTGGGGGTCCGCCAGTTCCTGAGCAAACCGGGCCTGGATCAGGAACAGGCGGCCGCGCTCCGGAACGAGCCGGCCTGGTCCATGTTCCGGCGCGGCCTGTGGGTCAACCTGCTCAACCCCAAGGCGATCGTCTTCTTCCTCGCCTTCATGCCGCAGTTCATCCGCCCCGAACAGCCGCTCCTGCCGCAGTACACAGTGCTCACGGCCACGGTGGTGGTGATAGACATCCTGGTCATGTGGTTCTTCTTCGCGTTGGCCGCCAAGTCCTTCCAACGTTTCACCCACAACGCCCATGGCCAAAAGATCCTGAGCCGGATTTTCGGGGTCCTCTTCGTCGCAGTGGGCATTCTGCTCGCAGTGATCCATTAGAACCGGCCCCACCCAACAGGCTTGACCGGATTTACGTCGCACTTCACAAACCTGTAAAGATTCATGACGTCGGACTAGCCAGGGACGTCCAATAGCACGCATGCTTAGCATTATGAACTCACCGTCGAGCCCATACCGGATCATCACCGTGTGCACCGGCAATATCTGCCGGTCGCCGATGGCCGAAATCATGCTGGCTGCGGCCTTCCGGGCGGAAGGGCTGGGCGCAGAGGTGAGCGTGGACTCAGCTGGAACCACTGGCTACGAGGCGGGGCGGCCCATTGATCCGCGGGCGGCCCGTCGGCTGGCCATCACCAAGCTCAGTTCCCAGCACCACGTGGCCCGCGAGTGGCAGGCATGCTGGTTCAGCGAGCGCGATCTGATCCTTGCCCTGGACGTTGACCACTATGCCTGGCTCCGCGACGCAGCGCCGGACCAGGAATCCATGGACAAGGTCCGTATGCTCCGAAGCTTCGACCCCGCAGTCGCCGGCCATGACCTGCTGGACCAAGGCATCGAAGATCCCTGGTACGGCGGGCACCGGGACTTCGACACCGTCTGGCACCAGATCCATGGCGCCGTGCCGGGCATCATTGAGCACGTCCGTGCCGCGCTCGGCCGGGGAACCCGGCAGCCGCAGCTAAGACAGCAGGTACGCTCTATTTCATGACCCCCGCACCTGTGATCATCGCCATTGACGGGCGATCCGGCGCAGGCAAGACCACCCTGGCTATCGAACTGGCTGCACAGCTGCGGAACCACCACAAGGTCTCCCTGTTCCATCTCGAGGACATTTACCCGGGTTGGAACGGCCTGGCGGCGGGAATCGAACGCTACGTTTCCACCGTCCTGGCACCGCTGAGCGGCGGCGAACCGGCCACGTGGACCAGCTGGGACTGGGCAAACCACTACGACGGCGATATCCGCGTCACCCTCCCCGCGGAAATCGTGATCATCGAGGGAGTGGGCGCCGCTGCCGCGGAAGCCAGGCCGCTGGTGAGCGCCGTCGTGTGGGCCGATTCACCGGACAACGTCCGCCGGAAGCGGGCGCTTGAACGTGACGGCGGCACGTACGAGCCGTTTTGGGAACAGTGGGCAGCGCAGGAAAATGACTGGCTCGCCGAAGACGACGTCCCCGGGCACGCTGATATACGCGTGCTCAACCTTGCCGACGGGTCGGCTCCGGCGGACGTCCTGCAAGCCCTCTCCTACCTCCCCGTGCTTGGACCGGTATTGGTTCCGGAACTAGCCGCCCGCCGCGGCCTGCGGCTCCGGGCGGAGCGCCTGGACGGCCGGCCGGACACCGCAGCCCTGTTCGCTTCCCTGTACGGCAGCTCGGTGCACGCCGCCTGGCTGGACTCCTCCAACGCGACGGCAGTACCGCCGGCGGGTCCCCCGCCGCAGCAGTCGCCCGCCACCGAACGCAGCCGCTTCAGCATTCTGGCGGACGACGCCGGAACGTACGGCCAGTCGGTCGCGCACCGCTCCGGCGAAAGTGTGGTTACCGCAGGCTCCGCGACGGCACGGGTGCCGGGCCCGTTCTTCCGCTGGCTGGACACGGTCTGGGGACGCAGGGCCGTCCGCACCCCCGACGGCTACCCCGGCGACTTCACCCTCGGCTGGCTGGGCTGCCTGGGCTACGAGCTCAAGCGCGAAACCGGCGGCTCGGACGTAACGTCGCCGACCCCCGACGCGGCGCTGATTTTCGCGGGCCGGGCCGTCGTGGTGGACCATGTCGAGGGAACGGTCTGGCTCCTGGCCTTGGAGGCACCTGATGCGGACAGTTGGCTGGCCGCCGCACGGAGCGCCGTCAACGCAGCCGGCGCCGCGACCACCCCAGCGCCCGCTACCCCAGCCGGCGCTACCCCAGCCCCGGCTACTCAAGCCGGCGGCAGCACCGGCGTCGTACTTCCCGGAGCACCAGCATTCAGCAGCCGCGACACCGAAGTGTCCTACAAGCAGAAAATCGCGGCCGCCCAGCACGAAATCCATGAGGGGAACTCGTACGAGGTCTGCCTCACCACCACGCTCACGGCCCGGCTGCCGGCCACCGCGGCAGCCCCCTGGCCCACCTACCTGGGCCTGCGGCGGAGGAACCCTGCACCGTTCGCCAGCTACCTGCGGTTTGGCGGGCTGACCGTGGCCAGCACCTCGCCGGAACGCTTCCTCCGCATTACGTCCGACGGCGGTATGCGCGCCGAACCCATCAAGGGCACCCGCCGCCGGGGTGCCGATCCGGAGCAGGACAGGGAACTGCGGGAAGATCTCGCAGCGTCCCTCAAAGACCGTGCCGAGAACATCATGATCGTGGACCTGCTGCGGAACGACCTCAGCCACTTCGCCGAGCCCGGATCCGTGACTGTCAGCAGGCTGTGCGAGATCGAAAGCTACGCCACGGTGCACCAAATGGTGAGCACCATCGACGCCCGGTTGATGCCCGGTTCACCGCGGGCCGAGGCGGTGGCCGCCTGCTTCCCGGCCGGATCCATGACCGGCGCCCCGAAAATCAGCACCATGGCCATCCTGGACCGGTTGGAGGACGGCCCGCGGGGCCTGTATTCGGGTGCGATCGGCTACTTTTCGCTGAACGGAGCCACTGATTTGGCCGTGGCAATCCGGACGCTGGTCACCACTACCGGGGACGGGGCAGAACGCACATACGGCACTACTGGGGACGGCGTTTCCGCAGGCGGCACCGAAGACGCAGCGACGGCGGAACTGACTCTCGGCGTCGGCGGTGCCATCACTGCCGACTCGGTTCCGGACGAGGAGTACGACGAGATCCGGGTGAAGGCGCACGGGGTGCTCTCGGCTCTGGGCGCGGAATTCCCCGTCGGTTAGACCGGCCCGCACCCGGGACTACTGGACGGTGGCCGTCAGCCGCGCCACGTTATCGATGTAGCGGGCGGCGAGGGGACGCTTGAGCCAGTCCTCGAGCTTGAGCTCGCTCGAAATGTCCCGGTACGTGTTTTCCACCGCGCGCATGCTCGTGACGATGTCCGCTCCCATCAGCATCACGGAGACTTCCATATTCAGCGAGAAGGACCGCATGTCCATGTTGCTGGAGCCCAGGACGGCCACTTCGTCGTCGATGGTGAAGTGCTTGGCGTGGAGCACGAAGGGGGCCTGGTAGAGGTAGATCCGTACTCCGGCCTCCAGCAGCGCCTCATAGTAGGAGCGCTGGGCGTGGTGGACCAGGAACTGATCGCCCTTTTCGGAAACGAACAGCTCCACGTCCACGCCGCGCTGGGCCGCGGTGGTGATGGCGTAAAGCAGCGAGTCATCGGGGACGAAATACGGGCTGCAGATGGAAATCCGGTGCTGGGCCGAATAGATCAGGGTGTTGAACAATCGCAGGTTGTTTTCCGTGATGAATCCGGGCCCGCTGGGCACCACCTGGGCCGTGACGTTGCCCGGCTCCGGGTTGGCCGGGAGCTGCAGCTGGTGTTCGAGGTTCTCGTCGGTCTCACTGAGCCAGTCCGTGGCAAACACCACGTTCAGGGTGGTGACGATCGGCCCGCGCAGGCGTGCCATCAGTTCCACCCATTCGCGGCCCGCCTTCCGGTGCTTCGGGTTGTTGTAGGACGGCTCAATCAGGTTTTGCGAGCCCGTGAAGGCAATTTCACCGTCCACCACCATGATCTTGCGGTGGTTTCGCAGGTCCGGACGGCGCCACTGGCCGTGAATGGGCAGCAGCGGCAGCATGCGCTTCCACTGGATTTTGCTTGCCTTGAGCCGGCTCAGGAGGTTGCGGTAGCCCTTGACCCGCAGGGTGCCGATGTGGTCGAACAGCACACGGACTTCCACGCCGCGGTTCGCGGCTTCTTCCATCGCCGTCAGCAGGTCGTCGGTGACGTGGTCCGTGCTCATGATGTAGAACTCGGCGTTGACGAATTTCCTGGCCCCGCGTACGGCCTCTGTCATGGCAAGGATCGAGTCCGGGTAACCGGGAATGAGGTCCACGGAGTTGCCGTCCACCATCGGCAGGGACCCCAGCCGGCGGTTCAATTCACCGGCGGATTTGACCCAATCCGGGCCGGGATAGTCGCTTGCGACATCGGCCAGGGACGAGATGCCCGCCCGCACCCGGGTGTTGACAATCTCCTGCTGCTGGCGGCGCCGGCTCGAGAGCTTGAAGTTCCCGAAAAGCAGGAAAAGAATTAGGCCCAGGAACGGGACGAAGAAGATCCCCAACAGCCAGGCCATGGCGGTGGTGGGGCGCCTGTTGCCGGGAATGATGCCGAGGGCGAGGATCCTGATCACCAGATCCGCAATGCTCAGCAGCACCACAATCCACGTCGGCGCAGTACCGGCAAGCGAAATCGGCCACAACACTGGAAAAAACCCCCGGGGAGTGCGCACCGGCGGACGGATTCCGGCCGGGCAATGACCACAGCTTAGCCGCGCCGGGCCCGACTAAGCTGGAGCCATGACCTCTCCTGCGCCCGTGGTGCTCGTTTTCCTTGACCCCGCCTACCCGGAGGGCCGCCTGGCCGACGCCTCACAGCCCCAGCTGATGGCCACGGACCAGGGTGCCACGCGCGGTGACGGGGTGTTCGAATCCATGCTCGCCGTGGGCGGGAACGTCCGGAAACTGCAGGCCCACCTGGACCGGCTGGGCGGGTCAGCCGAAACCCTCGACCTGGTCATCCCGGCGCAGGAGCAGTGGCTTTCGGCCATCGCCGCCGGCGTAGCCGAACACCGCTCACAGCACCCGGCACCTTCCACGGCCGAGGACGAGCTGGTGGTGAAACTCGTTGCCACCCGCGGGCCGGAAGGCGCGGACTCTCCCACGTGCTGGGTCCAGGTATCCCCCGTGGGTGCGCTCGGACGCCGCCAGCGCGAGGCCGGCATCGACGTCATCCTCCTGGACCGCGGCTACGACAGCGACGTTGCGGACCGCGCGCCCTGGCTGCTGCTTGGCGCCAAGACACTTTCCTACGCGGTGAACATGGCCGCCCTGCGGCACGCGCACAAACAGGGCGCCGATGACGTCATCTTCCTTTCCGCCGACGGGCGGGTCCTGGAGGGCCCCACGTCCACGGTCCTGCTTGCCCATGTGGAAACAGCCGACGACGGCGCCGGCGTCACGCGCACGGTCCGCCGGCTCATCACGCCGCAGTTGGACAGCGGAATACTCCCCGGCACGTCCCAGGGTGCGCTCTTTGCCGCCGCGAAGGCGGCCGGCTGGGAGCTGGGTTACGGCCCGCTGGAGCCGCAGGACCTGCTGGACGCCGACGCCGTGTGGCTGATTTCCAGCATCCGGCTGCTGGCGCCGGTGAACCACATCGACGGCAAGGAAATCGGCACGCCGGCCCTGCAGAAGCAGCTGACGGCCGAACTCAACGCACTGTACGCAGGGATCCAGTAGGCCACCGTGGCCGTTCGCAGCGCGGGCATCCTGCTCTACCGGCACGGTGTTCATCAAGACGGTGCGGCAGGTGGGCTGGAACTCTGGATAGCGCACATGGGCGGACCGTTCTGGGCCGGCAAGCAGGCCCACTCCTGGTCGCTTCCCAAGGGCGAATACCTGGCTGACGAAGACCCTTTGGTGGCAGCCCGGCGCGAGTTCACCGAGGAGATCGGCACGCCGCCGCCCGCCGCTGAGTACGTCCTGCTCGGCGAATTCCGCCAGCCGTCGGGGAAGCTCATCACGGTGTTCACCGCGGCGGCTGACTTCCAGCCGGAGCAGATTGTCAGCAACACGTTTCCCCTGGAGTGGCCCAAGGGGTCCGGGACCATCCAGGACTTCCCTGAAATTGACGACGCCCGGTGGGTCGCCGAGGCCGATGCGCGCACCAAGCTCGTCAAGGGCCAGCTGCCCATCCTTGATGCCCTCGTCCAAGACCTGTTGGAACGGCAGGATCATCCGTAAGGTTTGGTCCATGAACTCGCACACGGATCCGATCATCAAACTGACCTTTGACGAATGCTGGGAACTGCTCTCTGCGGACATCGTGGGGCGCCTGGCCGTTGTGGTGGACAGCCATCCGGAGATCTTCCCGGTCAACTACATCCTGCAGCGCAGGAGCATCGTCTTCCGCAGCGCCGGCGGCACCAAGCTGTGGGGCGCGGAGTCGGAACGGCCCGCGGCGCTTGAAATCGATGGGTACGATCCCCGCACCGAGGAAGCCTGGAGCGTTGTGGCGCGCGGCGACACGGAGTTGATCGAAGACCAGGCTGAAAAGGACGCCGTGGACGCCCTTCAACTGGAGCCCTGGCAGCCCGGGCCCAAGGACTACTACATCCGGCTGACCCCGAGGGCGCTCACCGGGCGCCGGTTCCGGGTCAACAAACCGGACGTTTGGAACACCAGGACCACTGACCGACGCCGCGCGTCCTTCGAATAGCCGTGTCCTTCCACTGACCGGCCCTTCCTCTGGCGGCCGGCCCTACCACTAGCCGTAAGGCACAAACCATGAGCAACGATGCCCGCATCCCCGTCATCCTGGGCGGCGCACGCACCCCATTCGGCCGGTTCCGCGGCGGGCTTTCCGGCCTGTCCTCAAGCGAACTCGGCGCCCACGCCATCCGCAACGCCCTGGCCCGGACCGGAGTGGCGCCGGAACAGATCCAGGCCGTGATCGTGGGCCAGGTCATCCAGGCCGGCGCCGGCCAGGGACCCGCGCGGCAGGCCAGCCTGGCCGCCGGGATCGGTTGGGATGTGCCTACCGTGACCATCAACAAACTGTGCCTTTCCGGCCTGACCGCCGTGATCGACGCCGCCCGGATGATCCGCGCGGGCGAGGCCGACTTCATTGTGGCCGCCGGCCAGGAATCAATGACGAATGCCCCGCACCTGCTGCCCAGGCTCCGGGGCGGCGTTGCCATCGGCGACGCGGCGCTGCTGGATTCGCTGAATTTTGACGGCCTGCAGGACCCCCGCTCCGGTGAGCTGATGGGCGCCGCCACCGACGCCGGCAACGCCCGCCTTGGCCTCAGCCGCCAGGACCAGGACGCCGTCGCCGCCCGCTCCCATCAGCGGGCGGAAGCCGCCCGTGCAGCCGGCATCCTGGCCGAGGAAATCGCTCCGGTGGAGGTCCCGCAGCGCCGCGGCCCCGCCGTCGTGATTGATGCTGACGAGGGGATCCGGGCAGGTACGACGCCGGAGGCGCTGGCGGCGCTGAAGCCCGCCTTCTCCACGGCGGACTCAGCCACGATCACCGCAGGGTCCTCCTCGCCGCTCTCCGATGGCGCGGCCGCCTTGGTGGTGGCCAGCAAGGCCGCGGCGGAGGCGGCCGGACTCGGCTGGATCGCGGAGATCGGCAGCCACGGGCAGACGGCCGGACCGGACGGTTCCCTGCACTCCCAGCCGTCGCGCGCCATTGAGCGTGCCCTGAAACTCGAAGGGCTGACCGTTGGCGAGCTGGACCTCATCGAGGTCAACGAAGCCTTCGCCTCGGTGGTGCTGCAGTCCGCCAAGGACCTGGGAATCGACGCCGAACAGATCAACGCCGACGGCGGCGCCATCGCCTTGGGGCATCCGGTGGGCGCCTCCGGGGCGCGCCTTGTGCTGCACCAGGCGCTGGCGCTGAAACGCCGCGGCGGCGGCACCGGTGTGGTGGCGCTGTGCGGCGGCGGCGGCCAGGGCGAGGCCCTGATCCTCAAGGCCTGATCCTCAAGGCCTGATGCTGGGCGCCTGATCAGGCTCCGGCGCCCAGCACCACCAGCGGCACCAAGCGCTGGGCGCAGGAAACCTGTATCAGGGTCCCCGGCCCCGCATCCGCCCGGTTGTTGACTCCGGTGTCATCGCACCAGTCCACGTTGTACGGGTAGGCGGTGACCCCCGCTTTCCCCGGGGACATGCCTTCCGGGACGGTGAACACGAAACTGAAGCCGCCGTCGTCGGTCATGGGGGCGAGCTCGTCCAGCACGGGGGTGGCGTACAGATCCAGCACCTGCACGGAGACCTGCGCGCCCTCGCCATAACGCGCATCGCACTTTGTGTCCGGGGCGCTGACCGTCACCCGGTCGCCAGGTCTGGCTTCCGACGGCGTCACGGTGAACGCCGGCGGCATGCACGGCGGCGGCGCGAAAACGTTCCGGCAACTGCCGAGGCCCAGCACCATGAACACGGCACACAGCACCACGGCGACGAAGCGGTGCCACGCCCCGCTCAGACGGTTCCCCCGGTCTTTCCCCATGGTCCGATTGTCGTGCCCGCCTGCCGGGGTTGGAAGCACGTGTTGGTTACGGAACATGACGACGGCGGCGGTGCGGCGGGGCGGGCCGGGTGTTACGTTTTTGGGGAGTAATGAGAACCGGCGCCAAGCCCTGACTGGCCGGTCGGCAACCCTCCTTTCGCGGCGGGGTGCCTCAGGTGAATACTCGGCATATCGACCCATTCGAGCTGCAAGCGTGAAAGAAGGAGATTCGTCATGTCTGACGCACCTGTCCCTGAAGAAAAACTGTCGTACCGGCTTGTGACCGGGCCGGATGACAGGTCTTTCTGTGAGCGGATTTCCGCCGCCTTGGCCGAAGGCTACGTGCTGCACGGCAGCCCGGCCGCAACGTCCAACGGCGGCCAGGTGATCGTTGCCCAGGCCCTCATCCTGCCGGCGGCCATCGCCAGCGCGGATGCCGCCGTCGCCACCGCCGTGGAAGACCTCGAATCCGCGGGCGACCTCGAGTTCGACGGCGAGGGCCACGCATGAGCTACGCCGGAGACCTCACGCCGCAGGAAGCCTGGACCAAGCTGGAGCAGGGCGCCATCCTGGTGGATGTCCGCACTGAAGGCGAATGGGCGCACATCGGCATCCCGGACACCAAAGCGACGGACAACGATCCCCTGTTCATTCCCTGGACGTTCCCGGGCGGCATTCCGAACCCGGACTTCATCACCGACCTCACGGAGCAGGCACCGGAGGACAGCGGCACCGAACTGGTTTTCCTCTGCCGCTCGGGCCAGCGCTCCATCGCCGCCGCCACCGCTGCGACCCGGGCCGGTTTCACCTCCTACAACGTCCTGGAAGGCTTCGAGGGCGAGCCGGACCGGTACGGCGAGCGCACGGTCAACGGCTGGAAGAACCGCGGCCTGCCCACGAACCTGGGAAGCAAGTAAGTGACCTTTAACGAAGAAGCTGCAGGCTGGAGTCCGGACACCCAGGCAGTCCGCGGCGGGCTCGACCGCACGCAGTTCCAGGAAACCACGGAGCCCATCTTCCTGAACTCGGGCTTCGTCTATGAGTCCGCCGCCGCCGCCGAGCGCGCGTTCACCGGCGAGGACGAACGGTTTGTCTACTCCCGCTATGGCAACCCGACGGTGGCCACTTTCCAGGAACGCCTCCGACTGCTTGAAGGCACCGAGGCGTGCTTCGCGACGGCGTCGGGCATGTCAGCGGTATTCACCGCCCTGGGTGCCCTGCTGGGTGCGGGTGACCGGGTGGTTGCCGCACGTTCGCTGTTCGGTTCCTGCTTTGTGATCCTGAACGAAATCCTTCCCCGCTGGGGTGTGGAGACGGTGTTTGTGGACGGCCCGGACCTGGACCAGTGGCGCGAAGCCCTGTCGGTGCCGACGACAGCCGTCTTTTTCGAATCGCCGTCCAACCCGATGCAGGAAATCGTGGACATCGCCGCGGTCAGCGAACTGGCGCACGCAGCCGGTGCCACAGTGGTTGTGGACAATGTCTTTGCCACTCCCCTGCTGCAGCGCTGCGGGCAGTTCGGCGCGGACGTGATTGTGTACTCGGGCACCAAGCACATCGACGGCCAGGGCCGGGTCATGGGCGGGGCCATCCTGGGCACGGCGGAATTCATCAATGGCCCGGTCAAGCAGCTGATGCGGCACACCGGCCCCGCGCTGTCCCCGTTCAATGCCTGGGTGCTCACCAAAGGCCTGGAAACCATGTCGCTGCGCGTGAACCACTCGTCCGCGTCCGCGCTGCGGCTCGCCGAGTGGCTTGAGCAGCAGCCGGCCGTCAGCTGGGTCAAGTACCCGCTGCTGCGGTCGCATCCCCAGTACGAGCTCGCCGCCAGGCAGATGAAGGCCGGCGGCACGGTCCTCACGCTGGAACTTGCAGCGAGCGGTGGCCGCTCCGGCAAGGAAGCTGCCTTTGCGCTGCTGGACGCGCTGCGGATCATCGACATCTCCAACAACCTGGGCGATGCGAAGTCCCTCATCACCCATCCGGCCACCACCACCCACCGGGCCATGGGACCGGAAGGGCGCGCCGCCATCGGGCTCAGCGACGGCGTGGTGCGCCTGTCTGTTGGACTCGAGGACGTGGATGACCTCCTCGGCGACCTCGAACAGGCACTGAAGCAGGTCTGACGGCGGGCCGGTAAGGGCCTGTCGAGGGCGAGCGCCCCGGAACAGGCTCCGGGACAGGCTCCGGGCCGGGACAGGCTCGGGGCCGGGTCAGAGCGCGGGCTGGCGGAGCTGGCTGGCGGCCGTCCGCCGCACTGCCGCCGTCAGCTGGTTGAGCACCGGGGAGTCGATCTTCCAGCGCTGCCAGTACAGGGCAACGTCAACCGGGTTTTCCGGTGCCAGTTCCACGAGGTCCCCACTGCCGAGGTCGGCCAGGCAGTGCTGCTCAGGCAGGAGGCCCCAGCCCAGCCCCAGCCGGATGGCCTGGGCAAATTCGGCCGACGACGGCACGTAGTGTCGCGGTGCGGCCAGGTCCGCGCCGGTCAGCGTTCGGAAGAAACCCGCCTGCAGGTCGTCCTTGCGGTCGAAGTCCACCACCGGTGACTGGCTGCCGGCGAGCAGTTCAGGACCGTCCGGCCACCAGTGCCGCACATAGGCCCCGCTGGCCACCGCACGGTAGCGCAGGGAACCCAGCGGCTCCACACTGCACCCCGGCACCGGCTCCGGCGTGGCGGTCACGGCCGCCATTGCCATCCCGGTGCGTAATTGCCGGGTGGAATGCTGCTCGTCCTCCCGGTGGAGTTCAAAACGGATGCCGAGGTCCGCCGGAAGGCTTGCCAGCGCCGGCAGGAACCAGGTGGACAGTGAGTCGGCATTCACCACCAGCGGCAGGGGCGCACTCGGTGTGTTGTGGCCACCGCCCGGCTCCTGGCCACTGCCCAATTCCTGGCGTGCGTCCCACTCCAGCTGCCTGACCTGCAGGGCGAACCGCAGGACTGCCTCGCCGGCGGTGGTCGGCCGGACGGGGCTGGTGCGCTGCAGCAGGATCTGGCCGGCTGCGTCCTCCATTGCCTTCAGCCTCTGGGAAATGGCCGACGGCGTGACGTACAGGTTGCGGGCGGCCGCTTCCAGGGTGCCCTCCTCCACTACTGCGGCGAAGGTCCTGAGCTGCTCCAGCTGGAAGGTTTTCATTAGCTTTCCTTAATAGAAGTAAGAATATTTAGCTGGAGTAATTCTAGGCCGGGCCGTACGTTGAATCATATGGACTTCACAGGATTGCTGACCCCGGCAGCGCTCGGCTTCGGCACCGGGCTCGCCCTCATCGTGGCCATCGGCAGCCAGAATGCCTTTGTCCTGCGGCAGGGAATCCGGGGTGAGCACGTGGCCGCCGTCGTCCTCGTCTGCAGCGTCTCGGATGCGATCCTCATAGCCGCCGGCATCGCAGGAGTCGGGGTCCTGCTGCAGGCGGATCCGGTGATCGTGGACGTGGTCCGATTTGCCGGAGCGGCGTTCCTGGTGGCCTACGGCGTCATGGCGGCACGCCGGGCTTTGCGTCCCGGAGCCCTGACGGCGTCCGGCCGGCAGCCCGACGTCGGCATTGGGGCGGCGCTCAGCACGGTGCTCGCCCTCACCTGGCTTAACCCGCACGTCTACCTGGACACCGTCCTGCTGCTGGGGTCAGTGGCCAACCAGCAAACGCAGGACTTGCGGTGGTGGTTCGGCGCCGGTGCGATCACCGCCAGCGTGGCGTGGTTCAGTGCGCTCGGTTTCGGCGCCCGCGTCCTCCGGCCCTTCTTCGCCCGGCCCTCCTCCTGGCGCATTCTCGACGGCCTCGTCGCAGCCGTGATGCTGACGTTGGGGATACGGCTGGCCGTGGGCGGCTGAAGCCACTCGGGGCGCCGGACCTGCGGGCCGTTGACCGGAGGCGCCCGTCGGGCAGCGCCGGAATCACCGGTGAGGTCAGACCTGGCGCACGCGCAGCAAATCGGGCGCTTCATCAACCTCGGGCTGCCCGGACGCACCGCGCATCGTGACACCCACGGCGTGGGCAACGACGGCACCCAGCCCGCCGTCGTCGGGCGCTGTTTCTGCCGCCGCGTCCCGGACGCGGCGTTGCTCGGCGGACCCTGTGCCACGGGAAATGATGTCCTCCACGCCTTGCCTGGCCAGGGCCAGTTCGCCCTGGTCAGCGAGCACGGGCGCGAGGTAATCCACGAGGGAACGGACGACGTCCCTCGCGGGGGCAGGCCGGAAGGTGCCGAAGTCCAGCAGCTCGCCGCCCAGGCCGCTGCTGCTTGCCTGCCAGGCCGCCATCCGGAGCAACACGGTGGGCACGGGCGCCGGCTCCACGCCTTCCTGCCATTCCCGGCTAGCGGTCTCCACCAAGGCCCGCACCAGCACGGCGATCAGGGCGGCGTCCTCTGCGCGGAGGCAGACATCGGCCACGCGGACCTCAACGGTTGGATGGTTCCGGGAAAGGCGGGCGTCGAAGTAGATCATGCCTTCGTCCAGCATCACCCCGCTGTCCAGCAATCGCGTCACCACCCGCCGGTACTGGGAGTACGTGCCGAAAATAGCGGACGGACCCGACGTGGGCCAGCGGTTCCAGGCCTGGGTGCGGTAACTTGCGAATCCGGTGTGCATCCCCATCCAGAACGGTGAGTTGGCACTCAGGGCGGTGAGGACGGCCAGCTTGTCCCTGATCCTGTCCAGCACGGCCACGCCCTCGTCCTCGGACTCTATGGACGTATGGACGTGGAAGCCGCACGTCAGCTGTTCCTGGGCGGTCAGGCCAAAACGCTCCAACATCCGCGCATACCGCGGGTCCGGGGTGGTGTGGCTCGCCAACCCGAAAGGAGACGTGGCCAGCGCAGCCACCCGCGCGCCGAATTTGCGTGCCGCCTGGTCCGCGAGCAGGCGGCCGGCCCGGATCTGCGGCAGCAGCTCCGAATACTCAAGGCACGGACGCGTCTGCGTTTCGATCTGCTCCAGCTTCAGCTCGGCACTCAAGCCCGTTTCGTCGTCGTACGCGGTTTTATCCCGGGTCTTCAGCGCATGCTGGTCTGGCGGCGCGTCATCGGCGGCCAGCCGGTGCCCTGAAAGCAGGGCGTCCGCCAGAGCAAGCGGCTGCCCTGAGTCCGGATCAACGATCAGGAGCTCTTCCTCGACGCCGAAAGTTCGCATGGTTATATTGTGCGCCAACCTGCCGGGCACGCGGCAGCCCGGTCCGGGTGGCAGATTCTGCGCACCGGCGTCCGAGGCGGCCGGATTCTGCGGACCGGCGTCCGAGGCGGCCGGATTCTGCGCCATCATTCCCTCCATGGTGCAGTCGGCCATGACGCAGCATGGCCTACCCCGGGCAGTCCTGGAAGCGGAGCTCACGGCGAAGTACTACGGCCCGGCGCGTAAGAGGCTGGCGAAGGCAGACGGCTTGTCCGAGTCCGTCCCGGAGATCAGCGCCCGGCTGCTGTTCGAGTCAGTGAAGCTACGGTTCGACAGGCAGGCGCAGATTGCCGGCGTCGGACGCGTGGACTTCCTGATCGACGGCTGGCTCATTGTGGAAATCAACGGCTTCCAGTTCCACAGCTCGCGCGCCGCCTGGCGGAAGGACATGAGCCGGTCCAACATCGCCCAGACGCAGGCTTACGCGGTCCTTAGCTACGCTCCGGAACAGATCTGGAACAGCCCGGACATGGTCTTGAAGGAGATCCACGCGGTCCTGAAGCGTGGCCGTCCGCGAGGGTGACGGATTCTGCTCCATCATCCGGTCCGGGCCTGACCCGCGGGCCCGGAACCGCGGGGTCCGGAACCGCGGGGTCCGAACCCCGGTAAGGCCGAATGATGGTGCAGAACCCGCCGGAGATGGCGCAGAACGCAGCCGGGCCGGGCAAAACCCCGCCGCGCTAGTCCTGGAAGTACTCGACTTTGGCGCCAATGGTGTTGAGGCGCTCGGCCAGATCCTCATAACCGCGCTCGATCACGTAGATGTTGCGCAGCTCGGAGACTCCCCGCGCAGCGAGCATGGCCAGCAGCAGGCATGCGGCCGGACGGAGGGCCGGCGGGCAACCCACCTCGGCGGCGCGCCACTTGGTAGGGCCGTTGACGTAGATCCGGTGCGGGTCCAGCAGCTGCACCTGGGCGCCGAGCCGGTTCAGTTCCGTAAGGTAGATGGCCCGGTTCTCGTAGACCCAGTCGTGGATCATGGTCTGGCCATGGGCGTTCGCCGCGATCACCGCGAAGAACGGCAGGTTGTCGATGTTCAGCCCGGGGAACGGCATGGGGTGGATCTTGTCCTCCGGTGCGCGCAGCTCGGACGGCTTGGTGGTCACGTCCACCAGCCGGGTCCGCCCGTTGCGGGCCATGTACTCCCCCGAGATCTCCAGCTGCTGGCCCATCTGCTCCAGCGTGGCCAGTTCGATTTCCATGAACTCGATGGGTACCCGCCGGATGGTCACCTCCGAGTTGGTGACGATGCCGGCGGTGATCAGGCTCATCGCTTCGATCGGATCCTCGGACGGGAAGTATTCAATGTCCACGTCCACAAGCGGCTGCCCGGTGATCTTCAGGGTGGTGGTGCCCACGCCGTCGATCTGCACGCCGAGCATCTCCAGGTAGAAGCAGAGGTCCTGGACCATGTAGTTAGGGCTCGCGTTGCGGATGACTGTGGTTCCCTGGCGGTGGGCCGCTGCCATGATCGCGTTTTCGGTCACTGTGTCACCGCGCTCAGACAGCACAAAGGAGCGGTCCCGGGTGTCCGGCTGCGGAGCCTGCACCGCGTAAAAGCCCGCGGTCGCTTCCACCGAGAGGCCGAACTGGCGCAGCGCCTGCATATGCGGCTCCACCGTGCGGGTGCCCAGGTCGCAGCCGCCGGCGTACGGGAGGCGGTATTCGGCGTTCTCGTCCAGGAGCGGGCCCAGGAGCATGATGACGCTCCGGGTGCGGCGGGCGGCGTCCACGTCCATGGCCGCCAGATCCAGGACTTCCGGGCGGCGGAGCTGGAGGTCGGTGTCGTTAAGCCAGGTGCATTCCACGCCGATGCTGGTCAGCACCTCCACGATCCGGTTGACCTCTTCGATCCGGGCGAGCCTGCGCAGCACGGTGGTGCCACGGTTGATCAGGCTGGCGCAGAGCAGGGCCACGCCCGCGTTCTTGCTGCTGTTGACATCCACCGCGCCGGACAGGGTGCGGCCGCCTTCGATCCGCAGGTGGGTCATCTGCGGTTTGCCCACCTTGACGATGCTTCGCTCAAAGATCGTTTCGAGCCGCTGGATCATCTTCAGGCTGAGGTTCTGCTTGCCCTGCTCCATCCGGGCGATGGCACTTTGGCTGGTTCCCAAGGCTTCGGCCAACTGGCCCTGCGTCCAGCCCTTTTCAATCCGGGCGTCCTTGAGCGTGGCGGCAATGTGCTCGGCAGTTTCCTGAGTCATGGACAAAAAATATCACAGATGAGTTATGACGGCGCCATTTTATGCCGCCGAACACATGAGCTGCCGGTTCATACCCGATCCATGCGATATCCGCCTTGATCCTGTTCGGGACGCTGTTGCCGGCGGGGTGGCAGGGGTCACCGCCAAACAAAGTTCCAGGTTCCCATCCCCGCCGCTGCGAACACTGTCGCGGCCGCAATCAGCACGCCGCCAAGCACCACCCAGACGTCCAGCAGCGAGTAGGTGGATTCCCGTGCCCACGTGCGCTGGCCGGTGCCGAAACCCCGTGCTTCCATGGTCACAGCCAGCCGGGAGGCGCGCCGGATCGCCTGGACCAGCAGCCCGAAGCCTTGCCCGAGCGTGGCCCGCAGCCGCTGTAGCGGGCTGCCGTGGGATCCCACGCCGCGGGCACGCCGGGCCATGCCGATGGTCTGCCATTCCTCGGCCAGGAGTCCCACTAGCCGCATCGCGGCCAGCGTGCCGAGCACAAACCGGTGCGGGAGCCGGGCCTTCTGGGCGAGCGCGTCGGCGAGGTCGGTCGGGTCCGTGCAGGTCATGAGCAGGATTGCCGGCAGGGCTATCGCGAGTCCGCGCAGCATGAACCCGAGCCCCAGTTCAAGGGAACCTTCGCTGATGGACCAGATCCCGACGTCGAGCAGTACAGCACCGCTGTCCGCAGCAACAATCGCAGTGCTCCAGCCGCCCACCGCTGCCGCGATGATGAGGGGCCAGCCGCGTTGCCAGAGCAGGCGCAGCGTCAGTCCGGCGAGCGGGAAGAGTGCCAGTTCAGCGGCGAGCGCCACGGAGGCGGACACCCAGTCG
This sequence comes from Pseudarthrobacter sulfonivorans, assembly GCF_014712225.1. Lineage (GTDB taxonomy): Bacteria > Actinomycetota > Actinomycetes > Actinomycetales > Micrococcaceae > Arthrobacter > Arthrobacter sulfonivorans. The sequence continues at coordinate 105,765 of NZ_JACXBW010000013.1, read as the reverse complement.
ATGGAGAGCGCCAGTACCAGGGTGATGAGGAAGACGGCGCCGAATTTGGCCAGCGGGTTGGCGCGTGTCAGCAGGGCGTGGTTGCCGCTGAGCGTCAGGGCGTCCCTCATGCGGCTCCTGCTTCCTGGCGGGCGCCGCCACGTGAGGCCGGGCCCAGGCGCAGTTCGGTGCCGCCCAGGACGGCGGTGAATTCTTCGTCGTGGGTCACGGAGACCACGGACGTTCCGGCGTCGAGCAGTTCGGAGAGGAAGGACGCGAGCTCTGCCCACGTGTTGGCGTCCTGGCCGAACGTGGGTTCGTCGAGCACCAGGACACGCGGGTGGGCCGCGAGGACGGTGGCCACCGAGAGCCGCCGCTTTTCGCCGCCGGACAGCGTGTAAGGATTTGCGTCCACCAGATGCGTGAGGCGCAGCCGCTCCAAAAGCTCGTCCACACGTTCCTCCCCATGCCCCAGATGCCGCGGACCAAACATCAGCTCGTCCAGCACCCTGCCCGTGACGAACTGGTGCTCGGGCTCCTGGAACACCGTGCCGATCCGCGAGATCAGCTGCCTGGCCTTCCAGGTGAAGGGATCAATTCCGGCACCCTCGGAAAGCTCGACGGCGGCGGACACCTTGCCCTCCACCGGCGGCAGGAGTCCGGCGAGCGTCAGCGCTAACGTCGACTTCCCGGCGCCGTTGGGGCCGGTGACGGTCAGGGCCTGGCCGGCGCGGACCTGGGCCGTGATGCCCGCTTGCACGGGCACCGGCGGGATGGTGCGGAAGCCGCGGCGGCGTGGCCGCTCACGGGACACGGCAACGTGCTCGGCGGCCAGCAGCAGCTGACCGGTATTAGTGGATCTGCCGGTGGAACTGCCGGCGCGGGGCCGGGTCTCGGGAACGTAGCCCGGCACCCACACGCCGGCGCGGATCAGCATGGTGCGCGCCTCGGCGAGCACCTGGTCCGGCGGCCCGTCCAGGAGCACGCCCGAGCCTGGCTGCAGCACCACGATCCGGTCCACCAGGTCTTTCCAGACGGACACGCGGTGTTCCACGACCACCAGGGTGGCGCCGGTCTTGTCGAGGCAGCGGCCCACGGCGTCCCGGACTTCCAGGACGCCGGCGGGATCGAGGTTTGCGGTCGGTTCGTCCAGCAGGATCAGCCCGGGCCGCATCGCGAGGATGCCGGCCAGCGCCAGCCGCTGCTTCTGCCCGCCGGACAGGGCCGACGTCGGGTGGTCCAGCGGGAGCCCGGCCGCACTCTCCGCGCGGCCGGCACTCCGCAGCCCGACGTCGTCGAGCGCCTCCTCCACCCGCCGCCAGATCTCATCCCGCGGCACGGCCAGGTTCTCGGCACCAAAAGCGACGTCGTCGCCCAGCCGGGAGAGGACCACCTGCGTTTCCGGATCCTGCTGCATGAGTCCGGCCCGGCCGCGCCGGCCACGCGGCGCAACGCCGTCGATCAGCAGCGAACCGGTCTCGTCGGCGTCGTCCCCTTCATCCCCCAGCACCCCGGCGAGCGCGTGCAGCAGCGTGGATTTGCCGGCGCCCGAGGGGCCCAGCAGCAGCACCCGCTCACCAGGGGCGATGTCCAGGTCGAGTCCGTGGACTGCCGGTACGGTGCGGCCGGCGTGCCGCCAGCCCCAGCCACGGGCGGTAACCGCGGCGGGGCGCACAGCGGAAGCGCCGGCGTCGGAAGTGGACATCAGTTGAAGACGGGCTCCGAGGAGGCCTTCCGGGATGCGAAGGAGCTCAGCACGCCGGTCTTCGCAAGGCCGCGGGTGGCGACCCAGGAGACGGCACCCGCGATCACGGCGCCCGAGATGGCGCAGAAGAGGATGTAGGCGGCCTTATCGCCGGCCTCGTAGGCGATGTTCCAGCCCCACGGGAGGAAGGAGTCGTTCAGGCCGCAGAAGAGCCCCGCCCCGGCACCGGCCAGCAAGGCGGTCGGGAGGTTGAACTTCTTGTAGGCGAAGGCGGCGAACACGAGTTCCGCGCCGAGGCCCTGCAGGATGCCCGAGATCAGCACTGTCGTGCCGTACTGGGAACCCATCATGAGCTCACCGGTGGCGGCAACGGCTTCGCAGAACAGCGCGGCGCCCGGTTTGCGGATGATAAGCATGCCCAGCACGGCCGGAATCATCCAGCCGCCGGCGATCAGGCCGGTCAGGGGCGGGTAGGTGGCGTTCATCGGTGCGGAGACGAGCGCCGCACCCTGGGACCATGCCCAGAAGATGACGCCGCCGGCGATGGCGATCAGAGCCGCCACCACAATGTCCACAACGCGCCAGGTATAGCTGGCCTTTTTGATGCCTACTGTTGTCATGTCAACCTCCTGAGGTACAGGAGGGGAGGGTGTTTCCCGGTTCCCGCACGGCCTGCGCCGTCCGGATCCGGACACCCTGAGAAGCTCGACTCCCTTGCGCCGGTACTAACCGGATCAGGTTCGAGGGTCTGCGGCTGTCCGCACTCTCAGCGCCCATCCACCGGCTGCATTGCTGCAGTGCCCGACGGCGGCGCTCCCCTGTCGTAAATAAATCTGCCCTGATGGGCGTGATCCAGTTTACACCGCAGCCGGGGTAGATTGTGGGCCATGACTGCCGACCCATCCGATGTGACAGCGTTCGATCCCGATTCCAACGAGAGCCAGCCCCCGGGGGCGCTCGAGGCCCTGATTGCCAGGATCGACGCCGAAGTCAGTGAGCTGCAGTTTCCACGGTTCACGAAGGACGATTCCCTCAACCTCGGGCTGCTGCTGGTGGAGCTCGGCAAGACCCGGAAGCTGCCCATCGCCATCGATATCACCAAGGGCGACCAGGTCCTGTTCCACGTTGCCCTGGACGGCGCCACGCCGAACAACGAGCACTGGGTCCGGGCAAAGCAGCGCACGGCCGCACGGTACGAGATCCCTTCCCTGTTGGTGGGCCTGCGCGCAAGGCTGCGCGGCGGCCGGATCGAGGACCAGGGCTGGTATGACGAATCCGTCTACGCGGCGCACGGCGGGTGTTTCCCGGTCTACGTCACCGGGGTGGGCGCCGTGGCCACGGTGACGGTCTCGGGCCTGCCCCAACTACAGGACCACGACCTCGTGGTGGAGGCACTCCGGGAGATTCTGGGGTCCATGCGCCCGGCCTAGGGCCTGGCCTTGTGCTGGCTGGCGGCCTGATCGCGTTAGGCTAAAGGCAGTCCCCGACCCGGTCACAAGGAGTTCAACACATGAACCTGCTCATCAAGCTGCTCGGCACAGGAATCAGCATCGGCGCCGGGTTTGTCGGCACCAAGGTGGTCAACGCCATCTGGGAAAAGTCCACCGGCCGCAAGGCACCCACGGGCAAGGACGAAGACACCCCCACGAGCCTTCGTTCGGCGCTGACCTTTGCGCTGATCTCAGCCTCGGTCAGCACCGTCATCCAGGTCCTCGCCAACCGCGGCACGCAGCGGGCCATCACCCGTTTCGCCAAGACCCAGGACATCGTCTAGCGGGTTTTTTGTCCGGATAATGGCCGCTGAGCAGTGTCGAAGCCGCCTTATCCGGACAAAAACCCTTAGCCGTTGGACGCCTCATCACGGGCGGACTTGGCCGCCTTCTGGACCACGGCCTCCAGATCGTCCGAACTGAGCAGCTCGCGGTGCATGTGCTTGGTGCGGTAGCCGGAGCGGCCCACCATGTGCGCGGACACCGGTACGGTCAGCAGCTGGAAAATCCAGGCCACCAGCAGCACCGGCCACACCCACCACGTCCGCATCTGCAGGCCGATGGCCGCCAGAAGCAGGAACAGCCCCAGCACCTGGGGCTTGGTGGCCGCGTGCATGCGGCTCAGCAGGTCAGGGAAGCGGAGGAGGCCGACGGCGGCGGCAAGCGACATGAGGGCACCCGCCACCAGGAACACCGCCGTGACGGTATCAATCACGTTATCCCCCAGGTTCGCCTCAGGACTCATGGGTCTGCTCCCGCCGGTCGGCCACGAAGCGCGCCACTGTCACGGAGCCGATGAAGCCGACCACCGAGAGTGCCACGAGCAGCATCAGGTTGTTCAGGTGCCGGTTCACGGCCATGTCGATGCATAGCGCCGCGCCGAGGATGGCCAGCAGCACATCGGAGGCCAGCACCCTGTCGAGCAGTGAGGGGCCCCGGGCGATCCGAAGGATGGCGCCGGCCGCGGCCAGCGAGAGGATGACTGCCGTGACAGCCAGGACGATCTGCATCATGCCGGGTTCTCCTGCCGCACTGCTTCGAGTTCTTCCTTGGTGCCCATGATGCGGATCAGGCCGGCTTCGATGGAGCGGACTTCCGCGCGCAGGCTCTCCACGTCCTCGGCAGTGCTGATATTGAGCGCGTGCAGGTACAGGGTGGACGTCGAGCGGTCCACTTCCACCACCAGGGAACCCGGGATCAGCGAGATCACGTGCCCCACGGCGGTGACGATCAGGTCCTGGTGGCTCCGCAGCGGTACGGCGACAACTGCGTTGATCACTTTCGGTCCGCGGACGGCCGCCAAGTACATGACTTCGATGCTCGCTGCCGCCACCCGGCCGAGGAACCGCAGTGCGAAAGGCACTGCATGGACGATGTTGAACCTGCCGCTGAGTTCCACCGGCGGCAGGTAAAACATCCGGGCCACCAGCACGGCCAGCAGGGCACCGAAAAGCAGGTTGCCGGGGCTGAAGTCCTGCCAGAGCGCACCCCAGACAATCACCAGCCACACCAGCAGGGGAACCTCCTGGCGCAGCGAAATCCGGCGGCGGCTCATTCGCCCCCACCCGCTTTCAGCGCCAGAGGTGGAACTACCGTGTCTTCACCAAGCACGGCCTGGATGTAGGAGGACCTGTCCAGCATCTCCTGGGCCGCCTGGTCCGAAACCTTGAACAGCGGGCCGGCGAAGACCGTGAGGGACACGCCAAGCACCACCAGGCCGAGGGTTGAACCCACCATGGTCCGGGGCAGCAGCGTCACGCTGTCGCGGCCGGCCCGGCTGCCGGTGCCCGGCTCCTCGGGCACCGCCAGCAGGACGGGGTCAGGATGCTCGGCGTCCGAAGGCTTGCGCCAAAACGCACGGTTCCAGACCCTCGCCACGGCCAGGAGTGTCAGCAGGCTGGTGACCACGCCGCCGATCACCAGGGCATAGGCGAGCGGAGTGCCCAGTTCGATGCCGGCCTGGATCAGGCCAACCTTGCCCAGGAATCCGGAGAACGGCGGGATGCCGGCCAGGTTCATCGCAGGCACAAAGAACAGGAGCGCCAGGAGGGGCGAAAGCTTGGCCAGGCCCGCCAGCCGGTCCACGGAGGAACTGCCGCCACGGCGTTCGATCAGGCCCGTGACCAGGAAGAGGCTGGTCTGGATGGTGATGTGGTGCGCCACGTAGAACACGGCAGCGCCCAGCCCGGCCACGGAGGACATGGCCAGGCCGAACACCATGTAGCCGATGTGGCTCACCAGCGTAAAGGACAGCAGACGTTTGATGTCGCTCTGGGCCAGGGCGCCGAGGATTCCCACCACCATGGTCAGTAGCGCCACCACCATCAACGGAGTGTTCAGGCTGTCGCCGGGGAACAGCAGGGTCTCGGTGCGGACCATTGCGTACACGCCCACTTTGGTGAGCAGGCCGGCGAAGACGGCGGTGACCGGGGCGGGCGCGGTGGGGTAGGAGTCAGGCAGCCAGAACGACAGCGGGAACACGGCCGCCTTGATGCCGAAGGCCACCAGGAGCATCACATGCAGCAGCGTTTTTGTTCCCTCGTCCAGGTCCGCGAGCTTGATGGCAAGGTCCGCCATGTTCACGGTTCCGGTGGCGCCGTAGACCATCGCGATGGAGATCAGGAACAGCACGGAGGACACCACGGAAACCACCACATAGGTGACGCCGGCCCGGATACGGGGTCCGGTACCGCCCAGGGTCATCAGCACGTAGCTTGCCGTGAGGAGGATTTCAAAGCCGACATAGAGGTTGAAGAGATCCCCGGACAGGAACGCGTTGGACACACCGGCCACAAGGATCAGGAACGTGGGGTGGAAGATCGACACCGGGGCGTCCTGGTCGCCGTCGGCCATGCCCTGCCCGGTGGCGTAGATCAGCACGGCGAGGCTGACGGCGGAGGACACCACCAGCATGAGTGAGGAGAACTGGTCCACCACCATCGTGATGCCCCAGGGCGGCAGCCAGCCGCCGATGTTCACGGCGGCCGTCCCGCCTTCCCACACCGAGGCGAGCAGGAAGCACTCCAGCAGGAGCGTCAGGGACAGTACCGCGATGCTCACGGCGCGCTGCGCCCGGGCGTGCCGGAACAGCAGGAAGGCCAGTGCGGCGCCAAAGATGGGAAAGAGGACGGCGAGCGGGGCAAAGCTTGCGATGTTCACTTCACACCTCCTTCGGGGCCGGGGTTTACGTTCCGCGAGCCGGGCTGCTCTTCGGCGGCGGCATCCGCGGCGGGAATCTTTTTGGCGCCGGCCACCACTGATTCCCCGGACTCTGCGTGGTCTGCGTGGTCGGAAATGCCGCTGCCGTCGCTGCCAAGCATGGTCAGGGGAAACTCGGACGTCTCGGCCGGGATCGGGGCGTCGTCCTCGGCGTCGAACCTGGGCGTTTCGGCGACACGGAGGTCCTCGATGTCGTCCTGGATCTCATCCTGGCGGGCAAGGACCCAGGTGCGGTAGATGATGCCGAGCATAAACGCGGTGACGGCGAACGAGATCACGATCGAGGTGAGGATGAGGGCCTGCGGGAGCGGGTCGGCGTACTCGTCGGCGCCAGTGTCTTTGTTGAAGAACGGCGCCAGGCCGGCATAGCCGCCCGTGGTCAGGATCAGGAGGTTGGTGGCATTGGTCAGGAGCATCAGCCCCAGCAGCACCCGGGTGAGGCTGCGTTCCAGAATCAGGTAGATGCCGCACGCGTACAGCGCACCCATCACGATCAGCAGGGTCAGGTTGACGCTCATCCTTGGCCCTTCACTATGGGTTCGGTGGTCAGGCCCAGGGGCTCGTGCCCGTCGGCGGAAACGGCGCCGGCCATCACGTCTTCGACAAGCGAGTCCGGTGCGGGTTCGGCCTCGTGCTCGTCAAAATGTTCGTCAATCTCGGAACCCAGGCTGCGCAGCACGTCCAGCACGAGTCCCACCACCACGGTGTACACGCCAATATCGAAGATGGTGGAGGTGACGAACTTGATGTCGCCGAACACGGGCAGCCAGAGTTCAATGATGGCTGTCTGGAATACTTGCCCGCCCAGCAGGAGCGGCACCACACCCGAGGCGGCCGCCGTCGCGAGTCCAATCCCGAGGAGGGTACCGGCGCCCACGGGCGTAGCCTCCCGCAGTTCGAAGCGGCCGCCGGCCAGGTAACGGATGGCCAGGGCCAGCCCCGCCGTCAGGCCGCCGGCGAAACCACCGCCCGGCAGGTTGTGCCCGGCGAGGAGGAGGTAGAGGGAGAAGATGATCAGGGAGTGGAATATCAGGCGCGTGACCACCTCGAAGATGATGGAACGCCGTTCGGGGGCCAGGGTCCGCCCTGCCACGATCCAGGCGTCCTGTGCCGAGGCGGCGAACTTCCGGCTGATGGCCAGCGAGGCGGCTTCGCGTGAACCGGGATCGGCTGCGGACTGCCGTCCCACGCTCCCCTCGGCAACCGTGGCCGAAACCCTGAGCCGGTCGCCGCGTCCGCGGACGAAGATCAGGCTGGCGACGCCGGTCGCGGCGAGGGCGAGGACAGAAATTTCCCCGAAAGTATCCCAGGCCCTGATGTCCACGAGGGTCACGTTGACGATGTTCAGTCCGCCGCCGCCCTCGTAGGCAAGCTGCGGGAATTCCAGTGACACCGGTGCCGCCACCCGGGCGCCCATGGCGTAGATGGCGGCAAAGACCATGGTGACGCCGAAGGCCGCCCCGATAATCACGCGGACCACACGGTACCTGCCGCCGGTCCGGTCGCGGAGCTCGGCCGGGAGGCTGCGCATGGCCAGGACGAAGGCCACCAGGATGATGGTCTCCACCAGCATCTGCGTCAGCGCAAGGTCCGGCGCGCCCTGGAGCGCAAACATCAGGGCAATCCCATATCCGGTCACGGACACCATCAGGACGGCGAGGAACCGCCTGTTGGCCTTGACCGCCGCGAGCGCACCGATCACGATCGCCGCCCCCACCACCGGCTGAAGCGGTGAGAAGGGGTCGATGAAGTACAGGTCCGTCGGGAGGGGCTTCCCTGCCAGGAGCATGGCAGTCAGAGGCAGCGCGAACGCCATGGAGAGGATCACGGAGAGGTAGAAGTACAGCGAACCACGCTGCGTGCGGCCCGTGATCCACACCGCCGTGTCGTCCAGCGCACCGATGCTGAGCTGGTAGAAACGGTCGCCGTCAATCCAGCCGGGCACCCGGGACTGTGCCCGCTCCACGAGCGTCCGGCCGAAGTGCATGGCCAGGCCCAGCGCGAACGTCAGCGCAGTCAGCCCGAGGGCCGGGGTGAGACCGTGCCACAGCGCAAGGTGACCTGCCTGCTCGGCCGCGGTGCCGGCGTCGGCCGCGGTGGAAGCAAACAGGGCCGCATAAGGCTGGACCCACGCGTCCACGGGGGCGGGCCACAGGCCGTAGACGATGGTGAGGAGGCTGAGGAGGGCAGGAGCCGCCAGGAAGGAGGGCCTGACAGCCTTGAACGGGGTGGGCTCAATACCGGGCTTGACCGCAAACGCCCCCCACATAAAACGGGCGCTGTAGGCGAACGTGAGGACCGAGCCCAGGACGATACCCGCAAGGACAACCATGCTCCAGGTATCCCCCGCCGAGGCGTGGTGGACGAACGCCTCCAGGACCGATTCCTTGGCCACAAAACCTGCCAGCAGCGGAACACCGGCCATTGACGCGGCGCCGATGGCCGCAACGATGCCGAGCGCCCGGGACGAGCGGAAGACGCCGGAGAGCTGGCGGACATCACGGGTTCCGGACTGGTGGTCGATGATGCCCACCACCAGGAACAGGGTGGCCTTGAAGAGGCCGTGCGCCAACAGCATCGAGAGGCCGGCGAGCGCCGCATCCGGCGTCCCGAGTCCCACCACCATGGTGAGGAAGCCCAGCTGGCTGACGGTGCCATACGCGAGGATGAGCTTGATGTCAGTCTGGCGCAGTGCCCGGTAACCGCCCACCAGCATGGTGGCCAGGCCCAGCCCCAGCACAATGGACTGCCAGTACGGGGTCTCGGAGAATCCCGGCGCGAGCCTGGCCACCAGATAGATGCCGGCCTTGACCATCGCCGCGGCGTGCAGGTAGGCGCTGACGGGGGTGGGGGCCGCCATGGCTCCCGGCAGCCAGAAGTGGAAGGGAACCAGCGCGGATTTGCTGATGGCACCCACGAGGATAAGTACGACGGCGGCGGCGACGATGCCGCTGGCCGGTCCGGTTACCAGCGCGGGAGCCTCCGCCAGGATCGCCGACATGCGGTACGTGCCGGCGCTGTAGCCGAGCATGATCAGGCCCACCAGCATGGCCAGACCGCCGGCGGTGGTGACCATCAAAGCCTGCAGGGCGGAGCGCCGGGCGGCCAGCCTGGTGCGGGCAAAGCCGATCAGCAGGTAGGAAAGGATGGTGGTGAGTTCCCAGAAAATGAACAGCAGGAGAAGATCGTCCGCCACCACCAGGCCGAACATGGCGCCCGCGAAGGCGAGCAGCTGGGCTCCGAAGCCGCCCAGGTCCTGGTCTTTCCTGCCGAAATACCGGGCACAGTAGACCAGCACCAAGGCGCCCACGCCCAGGACCAAAAGGGACATCACCCAAGCCAGCGGATCCAGCCGGAAGGCAAATTCCAGTTTTAGCCCTGGGACCCACGGGATGACCTCTGTGACCGCCCCGGCGCCCGAATACACCGCGCCGTGTTGGAGCAGGAGCCAGAGAAAGGACGCAGCGGGCACGGCCGCCAGGGCATAGAACGCGTTGCGGCCCCACATCCTGAACAGGAGAGGCGCCACAGCAGCCACCGTAAACTGCACGGCAAGGACTGTGATCACTGTTATCTCCGCAACGTCAGGGATTCGTTTTACAAAAAGTTAGGGCAGGCGGTCAATCGTTAGGTTCGGTGGCCACAGTTTATCAAGCCGTTCCGGCCGTTTTCCCCGCAAAGGCCTCCGGCCGCTCGATTTTGCCGGGTGTCAGGCGTATTATGCCCGCCCTGTTCGCCACGGGCGGATACGATTCAGCCTATGGACACTGCCAGCGCTCCTGAGGCCACACAGCCGCCATCGGAACTCGAATCCGGAACCCAGGCCACCGGCAAGGGCCGCGTGCTCGCCTGGGCTGCCTGGGACTGGGGCTCGGCGGCGTTCAACGCGGTGATGACCACGTTTGTCTTCACCGTCTACCTCACCTCCAGCGCTTTCGGGGACAAGGACCAGGCTTCAGCGGTCCTTGGCGGTGCGCTGGCCATTGCAGGCCTCGCCATCGCCCTGCTCGCTCCGGTGACGGGGCAGCGCTCGGACAACGGAGGCCGGCGCAAGCTGTGGCTGGGAGTCAACACGGCCGCCGTCGCCATCCTGACGGGGATGTGTTTCTTTGTTTTCCCCCGCCCGGAGTTTTTGCTGCTGGGCGTCTCCCTGATTGCGTTGGGGAATGTGTTTTTTGAGTTCGCCGGCGTCAATTACAACGCCATGCTCACCCAGGTATCCACCCCCGCAAACATCGGCAAGGTCAGCGGATTCGGCTGGGGAATGGGCTACCTCGGCGGCATTGCGGCCCTGCTGGTGGTGCTGCAACTCTTTGTGCAGCCAAGCTTCGACTGGTTCGGTGCGTCCACGGAAGGCAGCCTCAACATCCGGCTCGTGGCCGTGTTCTCAGCGCTGTGGTTCTTCATCTTCGCCCTCCCGGTCCTGTTCACAGTCCCGGAGCTTGCGCCGCCGGCGCGGGCAAAACAGCTGGGCTTCCTGGCCTCCTACGGCCTGCTGGTGCGCCGGATCAAGGCGATCTACGCCACGAGCCCCCACACGATTTACTTCCTCCTCGCCAGCGCGGTCTTCCGCGACGGGCTCGCGGCAGTCTTCACCTTCGGCGGGATCATTGCGGCCGGCACCTTCGGTTTCGAGCTGCCCCAGGTCATCTTCTTCGCCATCTTCGGCAACGTGGTGGCGGCCGTGGGTGCCGTGATCGGGGGCTTCCTCGACGACCGGGTGGGGCCCAAGGCGGTCATCATGGGCTCGCTCGTGGGCCTGCTGATCGCCGGCAGCATGATCCTCGTCCTCGGCAACGGCAGCTACGTCTTCTTCGGTACGGCCTGGGCCGGCGCCACCACCTTCTGGGTTTTTGGGCTGTTCCTCTGCCTGTTCGTGGGCCCGGCGCAGTCTTCCTCCAGGGCCTATCTGGCGCGCCTTGCACCCAGCGGCGAGACCGGCGAACTGTTCGGCCTCTACGCCACCACCGGCCGGGCCGTCAGCTTCCTGGCCCCGGCACTGTTCACCCTGTGCATCACGCTGGCCACTCCCCTGGTCGCTCCCGGCGAGGCCCAGCGCTGGGGAATCCTGGGCATCATGGTGGTTCTGGTCGCCGGCCTGCTGGTGCTGCTCCCGGTGAAGCCGCCGAACAAGGCATCAATCGCACTGGTCCCCGCCTCATAGGGTGAGGACAGGCCACGGCATCGCGCCGGTTTGCCGACGTGCTTTCTTGAGCGGCGTACCGACAACCGAAACCGGCCTGCGGAGACTACGCTGGAAGTATGAACGTGGACGAAACGGACCTCCCCGGCCTGGGCCGGCGGAAGGATTTCATGACGGCTTCCGGCCGCCGCATCGGCGTCGTGGAGCTGCGGGAAGGCCAGACGGAACTCATCGTTTCCACCTGGGACGATCCTGACACCTGCCAGGCCTCCATTCCCCTGACCGGGGATGAGGCGGCCACCCTGGGCAACCTCCTGGGCGGGCAGCACCTGGCCATGAAACTGACCGAGGAACACCGGGACGTACCCGGGATTGTGACCCGGCAGTTTTCCATTGCCCCGGATTCCCCGTTCCAGAACCAGCCCATGGGCAAAGCGTGCATCCGCACCCGCTGCGGCGTCTCGATTGTGGCGATCATGCGCGAAGGCGAGGTGCTCCCGTCGCCTGGACCCGACGTCGTGCTTCATTCCGGTGATTTGCTGGTGGCAGTAGGAACGCAAGAAGGCCTCGACTCGGCGGCCGATATCCTCCGCAACGGCTAAGCGTTATGGACCCGCTGGCCCTGACCCTCATTGAACTGGGGGCCGTTGTGTTCTGCCTTGGCCTGTTGGCCAGGCTGGCCGGACGGATCGGAATGTCACCCATTCCCCTTTACCTCGTGGGAGGACTCGCCTTCGGTGCGGGCGGGGTGGTCAAGCTTGATGGCATGCACGAATTCGCACATTTGTCCGGCGAAATCGGCGTGATACTGCTGTTGCTTATGCTCGGATTGGAATATACAGCTGCCGAGCTTTTTACCGGTCTGCGCAGGTCCTGGCAGGCCGGCGTTCTTGACCTGGTGCTGAATTTCGCCCCGGGAGCGGCGCTGGCGTTCCTGCTGGGCTGGGGCACGGTGGGCGCAATGGTGATGGGCGGCGTCACGTATATCTCCTCCTCCGGCATCGCCGCGAAGGTGATTACCGACCTCGGCCGGCTCGGCAACCGTGAAACGCCTGTGGTGCTGTCCATCCTCGTGTTCGAGGACCTGGCCATGGCTGTCTATCTGCCCATCCTCACGGCCACCCTGGCCGGCGTGAGCTTCCTGGGCGGGCTGACCACTGTTGGCATTTCCCTGGCAGTGGTCACCTTCGTCCTGATGGTGGCCCTGCGGCACGGCCACCACGTGTCCAAGGCGGTGCACAGCGAAAACTCCGAGGTCTTCCTGCTCAACCTGCTCGGGGCCGCCCTGCTGGTGGCCGGGGTGGCCTCAGCGATGCAGGTCTCCGCGGCGGTGGGCGCGTTTATGCTCGGCATCGCCATCTCCGGCGCCACGGCCCACAGCGCCACCCGGATCCTTGAACCATTGCGGGACCTGTTCGCCGCCATCTTCTTTGTGGCGTTCGGGCTCAACACGGATCCTTCGACCATCCCCCCGGTCCTCGGCTGGGCGCTGGTCCTGGCCGTCATCACCGCCGTCACCAAGATGATCACCGGGATCTGGGCAGCCAAGCGGGCAGGCATCGGCCGCGCCGGCCGGTTCCGTGCGGGTGCCGCCCTGATAGCCCGCGGCGAGTTCTCCATTGTCATCGCCGGCCTGGCCGTGGCCTCCGGAGTGGTTCCCCGCGAGCTCGCAGCACTTGCCACGGCCTACGTCCTGCTGATGGCCATCATCGGACCACTGGCCGCCCGCTACGTGGAGCCCCTGGTGAAGGCATTCCGCCCGCCGGCCCAAGAGCCTGCCCGCGCATAGGCTGGAACGGATTCTCACGCCGCCCGCACCCACCCTCTCGCCCCTCGCCCGCCAACCTCGTCGAGAGGCGACTTCCCGCCGCTAAGACGGCCCCTTAGCGCCGAGAGGTCACCGCTCGATCCGCCAGCCAGCGCGGACCACGGCGTCCAGCACCCGGTGGGCACATCCATCGAAACCCCAGGTCCGCACGTGACCGGCCGTAACCGTCACGGACTGCCAGCCGACGGCGGCGATGGATTCGTCGCGGCGGATGTCCCGTTCGCGCTGACGGGCCTCCAAGTGGTGGCGGCCGTCGTAGTTGACGGCCACCTTAAACTTCGGATAGGCCATATCCGGCCAGGCCAACTCCCCTCCCGTGTGGTCCAGCGCCACGTAACTCAGGGTTGGCTCGGGCAGGCCCATGCGCCCAAGGGCCAGCCGCAAGCGGGTCTCGGGCGCGGAGTCGGCACCCACCCGGCACAGCTCCAAGGCGTGCCTGGCCTTCCGGATCCCCCGGGCGCCGGGAGCAGCCTCAACCTGTTCCCGGAGGTCGGCAAGCGAGCAGAACGCTTCCCTCCGGGGCCCGAAGCTCCTGGCCTGGCTGCAGATGAAATAGTCTCCTGCCGCCACTAACTCCTCAAGGTTCAGGACCGAGGCCAGGTCCAGCCACGTCCGCGCAGGCGAGGTGACCGGTACGGCGTCGAGCATTGCCACATCCTGGGGGCGGAGGGACAGCCTGTGACCGGCCACCCCCTTGCGCACCGGTCGGGTACCGCCACCCGCCTTCGCCAGGTGGATTTTCAGATCGTTCTGAAGTGCCAGCGGCAACGGGCAGCCCCACAGCATCGCGGCCGTCGCGAGGCAGCAGACCGCGCCCGGCGTCAGCTCGGGCAAGAGGGTGCAGGTGTGGAGCAGCGGCTGCTCTTCGCCCCACGGAACCCGCACTCCCCGGCTGGCAACATGCAGATCGCGACGCCACGCACGCCCTGCCGGGACGCCGGCCAGGACCTGTTGTTCCAGAGTGAAGGAGCGCCCCGCGAGGTGGTCAGGGAGGGCTGAAGACTGGCGCATGACCTATTGTTGGCACAGCCGCGGCGGTCCCAGGCGGTTATCCACAGTGTGCAGGAGCAGTGCGGGCCTCGCCGCCGAATCGAGTGGTCAGCTCTCGGCGCTAAAGAGGGACGTTAGCGCCGAGAGGTCGCCCTGCGATGACCCCGGCGAGACCCGCCTAAATCTCGGTGCGGTGGAAGTTCAGGTGGCTGCGGCTGGCGGTCGGACCGCGCTGGCCCTGGTAGCGGTTGCCGTACTCGCCCGAGCCGTAAGGGTGCTCGGCGGCCGACGACAGCCGGAAGAAGCACAGCTGGCCGATCTTCATGCCCGGCCAGAGCTTGATGGGCAGGGTGGCCATGTTGGACAGCTCCAGCGTGACGTGCCCGGAAAATCCCGGATCGATGAACCCGGCCGTTGAGTGCGTCAGCAGGCCCAGCCGGCCCAGGGAGGACTTGCCTTCCAGCCGGGCTGCGATGTCGTCCGGCAGTGTGACGGTCTCGTAGGTGGAGCCGAGCACGAACTCGCCGGGGTGCAGGATGAAGGACTCGCCGCGGTCCACCTCGACCAGCCGGGTCAGCTCGGGCTGGTCCTCCGCAGGGTCGATATGGGCGTACTTGTGGTTGTCGAAAAGACGGAAAAACCGGTCGATCCGCACGTCCACCGAGGATGGCTGGACCATTGCGGGATCGTAGGGTTCGAGGACGATCCGTTGGGAGTCCAGTTCAGCGCGAATGTCGCGGTCAGAGATCAGCACGCCTCCCAAATTACTATGCGTTGACCACAGCGCCCATTTTTCGTTGTTGCTGTTGCCTAGTGGGGCTAATGTTGCCTCAGGATGTCAGCCACCGGAGGTCTCCCGGCTGGTACAACTGAACTGAACTGATCTGGGGTTGGTTTGAAAAACTTTGCGGCGCCTGCCGTTGTGGCTATTTTGTGTGCCCTCGCCCTGGTCTCTCCGGCCGCCGGCCTGCATTCCGTCCCGCCGGCGGACCAGCCGTCGGCCGAGGCAGCTGGTGCCTTCGGGCCGCGGGCGGTCACGCTGGGTCCCGCGGGCACGGCGGACGACGACGGCGCACGCGGTGCGGATACCGGCAGTGGGTCGCTACTGGCCCCCGCCGTGGAACCGGTGACCACGCCGGCCTCGCCCGCCGGCGGACAAACCCCGGCACCAGCAGCAGCGGTGCCGCCGCCGGCAGCGGAGGCTGCACCGGCCGCCACCTCCGGACCGCCCGCATCCGAAGTGCCTTCCGTGCCGCCCCTGTGGGCCCCCGAGGAGGAACTGGCGCAGAACAAGGGGACGGTCCCGCAGACCTTCGCAACGGAGTCCCTCGCCCCCGGGTCCCTTGCCACCGAGGCACTGGTCCCGGACAACAACGCGGCAGCCATCCTGACTGTTTTCAACAAGATCAACGAGTACCGGGTGGCGAAGGGCCTGGCCACGGTCAAATACCATCCCACGGTGGCCGGCCTCGCACAGGAGTGGTCAAACAGCATCGCCAGCCGCGAGGTCATTGAACACCGTGCCAGTTTCTGGACGGATCCCCGCGCCATGAGCCCGGGCAGCGCCGGCGAGGTCATCGCCATCCGGACCGACCGCGACGCCGCGCAGCTGGTGGAATGGTGGAAGGGCTCTCCCGGCCACAATGCCATGTTGCTTGACCCGCGCTTCAACGTCATGGGCGCCGGAATCTCCTACACGAACAGCCTGTACTCCATCTGGGGCGTAGTGAACTTCTTCGGCTACGCCACCCTCCCGGCCGGCACTCTCTCCTCGCCAGGCGGCAGCCCCAGTGGCGGCACCGCCTTCCCGCCTGCTACGCCCAGCGTGTGCGATCCCGCCGTCAAACACATGCCGCCCACCCTGGACCTAAGCGGTGCGGCCATCAACAGCCCTGCCGATCTCGTGTCCGTCAACTCGTCAGGCCAGCTCCTCAACCGCCCTGCCGCCGGGAACCGGGCTTACGGGGCAGCCAAGGTGATCGGTTCCGGGTTCGCCGGGGCGAAGGAAGTGTTCACCCCGGACTGGGACCGCGACGGCGTCTACGACCTGCTGACCCAGTGGACCAACGGCAGCCTGACCCTTCACAGGGGAATCGCCACCGGAGGGTTCCAGGCGCCGGTCACGCTGGGGAGCAGCGGCTGGGAGACGCTGACACTCGCCGTCGGCGGCTGGTGCGCCAACAACCGGCTGCCCCAGCTCGTGGCGCTGGACACCTCAGCCAATCTTTGGCTCTACCCGAACGTCGGTTTGGCCGACATGTCCTCGCGCACCCTCATGGCCAGCGCAGTCTCAGCCACCCGCCTGAGCATGGTGGATTATGACGCTGACGGCTTCCAGGACCTTCTGGCGCGAAAGTCCGACGGCGCTGTGCAGCTTTACCGCGGAGCCGGCACTCCGGCGCCGCGCGCCGAAGTGCCGGCCACTGTGGCCACCGGTTGGACGGACGTGACAGGCATCCGGCCGCTGCGCGATGTCACGGGCCTGAACTCGACCGGGGTGGCACTGCGCCGGGCCAAAGATGTGGTGCAGTACTGGGACCTGACCGGCGGAACCCTTGCGGCGCCGTCGAACATTACGGGAAGCTGGGCGGGCCAGCGGCTGGCCCAGTAGCGGGACTGGATTTTCGCCGGGGAACCCCGGGGCGGGGACCGCGCAGCGTGTCCGTGCAGGGTGCCCGCGTAGCGGAAGCTAGGCGGCCGAGGCGATCGCCAGCACGTCCTTGAGGCGCTCCAGCTGGGCCACTTCAGCCTTCATGGCGCGCTGGATTCCGGTGTTCATCAGGCCGAGGAGGCCCTTGGGCTGATATTCGAGGGCAAACCGGACGCGGGTTCCGGCGGGTTCGGTACTGAGGTAATACCCGCCGGAGGGCCGGGTCTGGCCGGAAATGACCTGGTAACGGACTTCGGCGCCGGGCCTGGCTTCAGTTATCTCGAAGTCGGCTGGAACCGGCCAGCCGGAGCGGCCCAGCACCGTCTGCCGGTACACCGCGCCCTTGGTCCGGGCGGCGCCGGAAGCCAGGCTGATGCTGCGGATGCCGGTGCGCCATTGCGGCAGGTTCAGGCCGTCGATCAGGAAAGTGTAGACATCCATGGCGTCACGCGGAATGAGTACCTCGTGTTCTGCAAATGCCATGGGGAGAATCCTTCGGTAGCGGCTGGCGAGCGGTGATAGCCCGCCCCACCCCCATGACACTGCAGCTAACGGGTTCACAGTAGCCACTGGTTTTGTCCCATACCTAGCCACATGCAGGGACGTTATTGAAGAGTTACTGGATGACGCCGCACGGAAGGATTTAAGCCAGACACGGTCCGCACCGTGGGCACCGTTGCCGGCGCGGGGACGCATCTGCGCTAAGCTAAGTTCTGCCCCGCGCACCTGGGGGCCACGCGGCTGTAGCTCAATGGTAGAGCGCTAGCTTCCCAAGCTTGATACGCGGGTTCGATTCCCGTCAGCCGCTCCATTGCGGGCGGATTCCGCCGCCCTAGACGCTCTTCGCCTGCCGTACTGCACGCTCCACGGCCTTCTTCAGGTTCGCCAGCCGGGCCGCCTCCTGATTCCGGTAAGCGCCCTCCTTGGCCACGGAAAACATCCGGCCAAGGCCCTTCGGAACGTACTGCGCCGTCACGGTCAGCCGCGTGCTGTCCGCCACCGGGTACACCATGCAGGTACAGGTGATGATCTCCGCGCGGCCTTCGTGTATTTCGGTCCAGGAGCGGTCCAGCACAAGGTCTTGGAAGTGAACCGTCACGCCCTCCTGGCCGGGCACCGCGGCGCGGGCCTCCCCGTCCACGCAGAACGCGTACGCCTCTGCACGCGCGCAGGGTATGAGGACGGTGCTTTCGATCGTTATGGATCCCATGATGCTGTTCCCGTAGTTCCGCAGGGGCTGCCCGGCGCAGTGCCCAGAGCGTCATTTTCACACCGTGAAGCTACGGGCACAATCACCGCCGCGCCTGACGCCATCCCAGCAGGCCCGTTAGTCCCCCGTTTGTCGTCGGGTCAGGAACCCTCTCTTCGGTTCAGCTCCACGACTACGCATTCGGCGCTAATCGTTCACCCACCGAAGCTCCGGCTCCGTCGAGTCCAATTCCCGCAAGTCTGGATAGGCAGGCGGCCCCGCAAGGACCGAGTCCACATGCTCCTTGAAACCTAGCGTCCAGGTCTGCTGCCGAAAGGCGTCCCATGCCCGTCGGGCCACGGGTTTCTGGCTCCAATACGCCAATTCCTGGGAAAGGCCGTTCCAGTCCCTGTCGTCCAAGAGGCCGTCACGATGGGCGCCGAAGGCATCACTGAAGAGTACGAAGAAGGGAATGAGGATGTGGCGGATTTCTCTTGGAATTCCATCTTCTATGTGCCCCAGAGACATTCGAAGTCCGGCGTACATGGGGTCCAAGCGCGCTTGGAATGAATCATCCAATGCGCGTGCGATCTGTTTCCGGTTGAACTCGGCAGCCTGTTGCGACTGACGCAGGGTTAGCCATGCAACGATGAGGGCCGCAATTGCCGCAACCGCAGACATCGTGGCAGCCGCGGCGTTTAGGGCATTATCTGTCAACGCTTTCACCGCCCGCGTCTGCATAAACAAGGTTCTCTCCATGCACCCCCTGGAAAGTGGCGACCAGCCGCATTCCCTGCTTCTGGTAGAAGGCCACGGCTTTCTCCGAGGTCACCACGACCGCGAGGACAGCCGTCAGCTGGCTGCCGCGGGTGAAAGATCGAGCCTTTTCGAACAGCAATTTGCCTACACCGGTTCTTTGACTATGAGGACTGACAAAGAATTTTCCGATCTCGCCCAATGGTGATTCTCCCCAGTCTTCCGAACCTGGGGAATGCGCGACGTCGGTGAGGTATTTATGTGGATTTGTAACGTGAATAAACCCTGCCACACGACCTTTGTCGACCGCGACCCACCTTGCCAACGAGTGCTCGCCCAGGAGCCACTCCGCCAAGGTGTCACGCCCGAACCCGGAATCTACCGGCGGAGGGTACCCCGGGTCGGACTTCCGAACGTCAAACAAAATATCGATAATTTGTTCAAGGTGCTTTTCGGCTACAAAATCGACAATTTCAGTTGACATGCTTGAAATACTTCCCTTGATTACATCATCCGCCTAGTCGGCTCGCCGAAAAAGAAGATTTGCGTACCATGGAGTAGTCAGGAGATCCACCTCCCGTTCTGCCGCGGCAGCCTTCAGCCCGCCGGCATCCGGCTGACAATTTTCACCAGGTGGCGGCGGTCCTTGAGGTCCACGCGGAGCTTCAACGCCGCTTTGCGGGCCAGGACGACGCCGACCGTCAGCGCGGCGAGCGCCGGCACCCCGCCGGACACCAGCAGGGCGACGTGCGGGTCAACGTGCTCGGCAATCCAGCCAAGCATCGGGCCGCCGATGGCCTGGCCGCCGATCAGCACCATGATGTACAGGCTCATCACGCGTCCGCGGATAGCCATGTTTGAACTGATCTGGACCAGCTGGTTCGACCCGGTCAGGAACATCAGGCACCAGAATCCGGACAGGACCATCACCGCACCGAACCAGAGCATGGACGGCGCCAACGCCGCGAGGCACAGCATCAGCCCGTACATGCCCGCACAGAACACCACGGACCGGAGCCGCAGCTGCCGGCGGCGGGTTGAGGCGACGGCGCCGGCGAGCGCGCCGAGTGCCACCAGCGCGTTGAGCAGGCCATAGCCGCCGGCGCCGACGTCGAACACGTGGTCCGCGAAGGCGGCGAGCAGGACCGGCAGGCTCATGGCGAACACGGCGATGAACCCGGCCATCAGCCACGGCCAGTAAATGGTGGGCTTGCTGAGCGCATACCGCAGCCCCTCCCGCAGCATGCCCTTCTTCTTCGGGGCCGGCACGCTGACAAACAGCTGGTCCTTCCGCAGGAGCAGCAGCATGGTCACGGTGGAGCAGCACGCCACCGCATTGGCGGCAAAGGCCCAGCCGGCACCGACGGCGGTGAGCAGGAGGCCTGCGAGCGCCGGTCCGATCAGCCCGCCCAGCTGGAAGGTGGTGGAGTTGACGCTGATCGCATTGCGCAGGTACCTGGGACCCACCAGCTCGTTGACAAAGACCTGGCGCGCGGGCTGGTCCAGCACCGTGACCAGCCCCAGCACGAGGGCGATGCCGTAGACATGCCACACCTCGATGGCGCCGGTCAGGGAAAGCATGGCCAGGGTTGCCGCGAGGAGGGCCGCCAGGCTCTGGCACAGCATCAGGATCTTTCGCTTGGCGAACCGGTCCGCCACCATGCCGCCCCACGGTCCCAGCAGGAGAGAGGGCATGAACTGGAGCGCCACCGTGATGCCCACGGCGGTGACGGAGCCGGAGAGTTCCAGCACCAGCCAGTCCTGTGCGATCCGCTGCATCCACAGGGCCACAACGGCCACAAAGTGCCCGATCGCGAAGATGCGGAAGTTGGGGATTTTCAAGGAGATGAAGGTGTGGCGCCACGGGAGGTGTTCACTCACGACGCCGATTGGCTGGGTTGGGGCGGCGTCCGCCGCGGCGGAGGCCGCGGCGGACGCTGAATCGATGACGGGCTGGCTGACGGCTGCCGATGTTGGCGGTGGGGGAGCCACGAGTATGTCCTCAGGGAAGCGGGCGGGTTGGGATGCTCCCCACGCTAGGCTGGTTGCCACTGATTATGTAGACGTATCGTGTCTATAACTACCATCATGAAACGCAATGGTGCCCGTGCCAACGGTCGCCAAAGGAGTCCGCCGTGTTTGAACCCGCGCAGCTTCGCTCTTTCCTTGCCGTGGCAGAGACGCTGAGCTTCACCAAGGCCGCCGAAAGGCTGGGCCTGGCACAGCCAACGGTCAGCCAGCACGTCCGCAAGCTGGAGACCGCCGCCAAACGCCTCCTCATCAGCCGCGACACCCGGGACGTCCGGCTGACGGACAATGGTGACGCCATGGCCGGGTTCGCCCGCAACATCCTGTCGGCCCACGACGCTGCCGCCCGCTACTTCTCCGGCTCGGCCATGCGCGGCCGGCTTCGCTTCGGCACGGCCGATGACCTGGCCATCACCGGACTCCCCCGGATCCTGCGTGAATTCCGGCAGGTCTACCCCCAGATCAACCTTGAGCTCACGGTGGGCCAGAGCGACCAGTTATACAAGAAACTGAATGCCGGCCAGCTGGACCTGGTGTTTGTGAAATGGGTGGCCGGCGCCAAGGACGGAACCGTGGTCCAGCACGACACGTTTTCCTGGGTGGGGCTGGAGCAGACGTCCCTCAAACCCGCGGACCCGGTGCCGCTGATCGCCTACCCTTCCCCCAGCCTCAGCCGGAAACTGGCCATCGATGCGCTTGAATCCCATGGGCGGACCTGGCGCATAACGTGCACCACCAGGCAGATCAGCGGCGTCCTGGCGGCGCTCCGGGCCGGCATCGGCGTCGCCGTGATGCCGACGTCGCTGGTCCCCGAAGACCTGAAGATCATCACCCGCACCTTCGACCTGCCACCGGTGGGCGACGTCGATTTCACCCTGATCCGCAACCCGCTGGCCAACGCCGAAGTCATCGATGCGCTGACGCAGGCCATTGTAGGCCGGACGCTCAAGAAGTCAGCCTGACCGCACCCATATTTCATAAAAACCATTGAGAAAAAACCCGGCCTCCTCTATGCTGGTTTTTCCATGGGTCAAGCAGTGGCCGGTTCAAAACTACGAGTGCGCCCCGCGGCCCATGGGGCGGCCGTACTCGGGATAGGCAGCCAATGACGACAGCCGAGAACACCCATCACCACACCGCATTTGCACCTCGACATAACACCGCACGCCCGCTGGTCACGCATCATTCCAGCTACGGCGCCGGCATCACCCACGCCGCCGAATACGTAGGTAAGCCAACCTGCGACAAATGCGGCACGGACGAATTTATTTATCTCGAATCGTATGTCCCTCCGGTGTACCGGCGTGACGGGGCGGTCAGGACACTGGGCGAAGTCGCCTACACCTGCACCCGTTGCGATGATTTCTCCGCCCACAACGTTCCCACGTCGTGGACTCCCCCAGGCTGGTATCTGGGCTAACTCTCAATGGTCTCCGGCCAGCGCCTCTGGCGCGGCCCCTCATAACAAACAGAAAGTCCCGACGGCCACCCTGGTGGCGGTCGGGACTTTCTGTTATCGCCGCCTGCCCTGCGGCGCCCTGAATCCGGCTAGATCAGCGCATCCGAGAGGTGGTTCGGGGTGCCGAACCGGTGGGCGGTGATGCTGATGGCCTGTTCGTGCAGGAACGGCAGCAGTTCAACACGGCCGGCTTCGGTCACCGGGTGGGCGTAAACCGCCAGATCAGGGCGGCCGTCCGTGGCTTCCGCGAGGGCGGTGGCGTCGCCGCCGATCAGGCGGATCCGCGCGCCGGACAGCGCGCCTGCCTTGGCGAGGCGGGCCGCCGAAGCCAACCAGCCGGCGTCGGACTCTACCGTGACTGAAATATCCAGGCCGGTGAGGACGGCCCGCAGCTGGACGGGAAGTTCGACGGCGGTGGAAACGGTGAGTGCCGAACCGGCCAGGACGCCGGCGGCGACAGTCCGCGCCAGGTGTGCCAGCGGGGCGCCTTCGGAGAGGCGGACGGTGACCGGCAGCGGACGGTAGCGGAAAATGTTCCGTTCGGCACTCAGGCCCGAGACGTCCTTGGCGGTGCCGAACTCATCGGCCCACGCCGCGGAGTCGGACGCCAGGGCACGCTGCAGCGACCCGAGTTCCCCTGGCTGCAGGGCGCTTGCGGCCGCGGCGGCGAGCCGGCGGACGCCGTCGTTCGTGATGGCGGCACTTGCCGTGCTGGCTTGGCTGGTCCAGTCGCCCAGGCCGGCCAGGTAGTTCGGTCCGCCGGCCTTGGTGCCTGCGCCGACGGCGGACTTCTTCCAGCCGCCGAACGGCTGGCGCTGCACGATGGCCCCGGTGATGCCGCGGTTGACGTAGAGGTTGCCGGCCTGGATGGAGTCCAGCCAGATGCCGAGCTCGTCCGGGTTCAGTGAATGCAGGCCTGCCGTGAGGCCGTACTCGATCTGGTTCTGGATGCCGATGGCCTCCTCCAGGGTGTCGGCGGTCATCACGCCGAGGACCGGGCCGAAGAATTCGGTGAGGTGGAAGTAGGACCCGCGGCGGACGCCGTGGCGGACGCCCGGGCTCCAGAGCCGGCCGGTGCCGTCCAGCTTCTTCGGTTCCACGGCCCAGGATTCGCCTTCGCCCAGGGTGGTCAGGGCGTTGAGGAGCTTGCCGTTGGCGGGCTCGATGATGGGGCCCATCTGGCTGGTGGGGTCCTGCGGGTAGCCCACCTTCAGGGACGTGACAGCGTCGATCAGCTGGTTGTGGAACCGCTTGGACTTGGCCACCGAGCCCACCAGGATCACCAGGGAGGCTGCGGAGCACTTCTGGCCGGCATGGCCGAACGCGGAGTACGCCACGTCCTTGGCGGCGAGGTCCAGGTCTGCGCTGGGCGTGACGATGATGGCGTTTTTGCCGCTGGTCTCGGCCAGGAGCGGCAGGTCCTTGCGGAAGGAACGGAACAGCTCGGCAGTCTCGTAGCCGCCGGTGAGGATCACACGGTCCACGGCAGGGTGGCCAATCAGCTGTTGGCCGAGCTCACGCTCGCCCAGCTGCACCATGGTCAGCACGTCCTTCGGGACACCCGCTTCCCAGAGGGCCTCGATCATCACGGCGCCGCTGCGTCGGGCCTGCTTCGCCGGTTTGATCACGACGGCGGAGCCCGCGGCGAGTGCCGCGAGGGTGGACCCTGCCGGGATGGCGACCGGGAAGTTCCACGGCGGGGTCACCACGGTGAGCTTCGCGGGAACGAACGTGGCGCCGTCGACCTTTTCCAGCTTCCGCGCCGATTCGGCGTAGTAGTGGGCGAAGTCCACGGCCTCGCTGACCTCGGGATCGCCCTGGTCGATGGTCTTGCCGGTTTCGCTGGCCATGACCTCGAGCAGGTCGGCGCGGCGGGCCTCCAGGACATCGCCGGCGCGGTGCAGGATTGCGGCCCGCTCGTCGCCGGAGAGCGCGCCCCAGGCTTTGCCCTTCTCCACGGCCGTCTCGATCACGGTGTCGAGGGTTGCCTCGTCGGAGATGGTGGCGGCTTCGACGGCGGCGTTCCCCAGGGTGGAGGTCGGGACGCGGTCCAGAATGGCGCGGCCCCAGGCGCGGTTGGCGGGCAGTGACGGGTCCGTATCCGGGGTGTTGTCGAAGGAATCGTGCGGCAGGGGCTGCGGCGGGAGGCTGCGGTTCTGCTGCCGGTTGGCCGGGGGGACCTCGTCGTCGAGCGTGTCCAGCGAGGCGAGGAAGCGCTGCTTCTCGCGTTCGAACAGGACCTCGTTCTCGCTCAGCTCGAAGACTGCGGACATGAAGTTGTCCTGGCTGGCGCCCTCTTCGAGGCGGCGGATCAGGTAGGCGATGGCGACGTCGAACTCGGCCGGGTGCACCACCGGGGTGTACAGCAGGAGGGAGCCGACGTCCTTCTTGACGGCTTCGGCCTGGCCCTGCGCCATGCCCAGCAGCATCTCGAACTCGATGCCGGACTCCACGCCGCGCTGCTTGGCGAGCAGCCAGGCGAAGGCGATGTCGAAGAGGTTGTGGCCGGCCACCCCGATGCGGACGTTCTTGATCCGGTCCGCGTGCAGGGCGTAGTTGATGACCCGCTTGTAGTTGGTGTCCGAATCCTGCTTGGTGTGCCAGGTGGCGAGCGGCCAGTCGTGCAGGGAGGCCTCCACCTGCTCCATGGGCAGGTTGGCGCCCTTGACCACGCGGACCTTGATCGCGGCACCGCCGCTCGCGCGGCGCTCGGCGGCCCAGTCCTGGAGCCGGATCATGGCGGAGAGGGCGTCCGGCAGGTAGGCCTGCAGCACAATGCCGGCCTCGAGGTTCTTGAACTCGGGCTTGTCCAGGATCCGGGTGAATACCGCGATGGTCATGTCCAGGTCCTTGTATTCCTCCATGTCCAGGTTGATGAACTTGGCCTTGTTCCCTGGGTTGTTGCCGGCGCCGGCAAAAGAGGCGGCCCGGGTGAACAGTGGCGTCAGCTTCTCAACCACGTGCTCCACGGCCTCGTCGAAGGCCCAGGCGGAGTGCGGGGCGACGGTGGAGGAGACCTTGATGGAGACGTAGTCAACGTCCGCGCGGGCCAGGAGCGTGTGGGTGCCTTCGAGCCGGCGGGAGGCCTCGTGCTCGC
Source organism: Pseudarthrobacter sulfonivorans (assembly GCF_014712225.1). Taxonomy (GTDB): domain Bacteria; phylum Actinomycetota; class Actinomycetes; order Actinomycetales; family Micrococcaceae; genus Arthrobacter; species Arthrobacter sulfonivorans. The sequence goes on along the minus strand of NZ_JACXBW010000013.1, from coordinate 80,232 downwards.
CGAGGACGGCTTCGCCCAGGAGGTTCACGTTGAGCTTGATGCCGTCCTTGCGGATCCTGGCGATGGCCGGGCCCAGCTTGGCATCGGTGGCGTCCACGATCAGGTGGCCCACCATTTCGCGCAGAACCCTGCGGGCGATCGGGATGACAACCTGCGGCAGGACCGGCGCCATGGTGCCGCCGAGCTGCACCGCGCGGCGCATGTACCAAGGGAGGAAGGCAGGCACCTTGGGGGCGAGGGCGGCAAGGTTGCGGGCGGCGACGTTCAGGTCTTCGGGGCGGACCACGCCGTCGACGAATCCGACAGTGAAGTCCAGGCCGTTCGGGTCCTTCAGCACACCGGCGAGCTGCTCGGCCGAAGCGTCAACCGGGACTTTTGACGCTTCGGTGAGCCAGCGGCGGACCAGCGCGATGGTCTCTGCGGCGAGGGCACGGGCCTCTGGGACGTCAGTCCGGCCGGAGGTTTCCGTTGCAGTGTGGGTCATGATCGCTCGTTCTTTCCTTTGTATGAAGGGGTCTTATCCACCAGTATGAGCTTGGAATCACTTAAGATAAAGCGACCTTTTCTGAGGAATACAGGTTAGAAATCCCGATGATTCCCCACCCAACGCTCTCTCACTTAATGCGGTTTTTGGGGCCACCCTCTCTCACTTAACGCAGGAAAAACGGGAACGCTCTCTCACTTTCTTCAAGAAAGTGAGAGAGCGTCCCGTGAAAGCCGACATTAAGTGAGAGAGCGTCCCGAAAAAATGGCGTTAAGTGAGAGAGCGTCCGAGTGCAGGGGCGGGTCAGGCGAGGGGGCGGTGCATCTCCACGGCCTCGTCGTGGCGCGGACTGTTGGGGTTCATCAGCGAGTGCTTGCGGCCGTAGAAGAAATAGATCGCCAGCCCCACAATCAGCCACACGACGAACCGCAGCCAGGTCTCCCAGTGCAGCTGCACCATCAGGAACGCCGAGGCGAGCATGCCGAAGAGCGGCACCACGGGCATAAACGGCAGCCGGAAGGTGCGCGGGGCGTCGGGCTTCTTGTAGCGGAAAATGATCACGGAGAGACAGACGACGACGAACGCGGCCAGGATGCCGATGTTTGTCAGGTCGGCAACGGCCTTGATCGGGAAAACTCCGGCCAGCAGCGCCGAAGCCACGCCCGCGATCCAGGTGACGCGCTGCGGGGTGCCGTGCCGGTCGGTTTTGGCAAACCAGCCGGGCAGCAGCCCGTCGCGGCTCATCGAGAACCAGACGCGGGTGACGCCGAGCAGGAAGGTCAGCATGACGGTGAGGATGGACAGCACGGCAAAGACGGAGATTATCGTGGCGATCACCGGCAGGCCCACACCGTTGAAGGCGGAGGCGAAGCCCGCCTTGGGGTCAATGTCCTGGTAGTTCTGCATGCCGGTGAGGACCAGCGTGGCCGCGACGTAGAGCAGCATGGCCACAACCAGGGACAGGATGATCGCCTTCGGCATGTGCTTCTTGCCATCGGTGGCTTCCTCCGCCGCCGTGCTCATCGCGTCGTAACCAAATACGGCAAAGAACACGGTTGCAGAGCCGGCCAGCACCGGACCGAACCCGCTGGGCATAAACGGGTTGTAGTTGTTGGTGTTGATGTAGAAGATGCCCAGGCCGATGATGAACAGGATCAGGACGACCTTGATGGCGACGGCGACGAGCTCGAAGCGGCCGAAGGTCTTGGTGCCGCGGGAGAGGATCCAGGTCACGAGCAGGCACACGACAATCGCGGGGATGTTGACGATGCCGCCCGTGCCCTCATCCGGCGTCGAGGTCATCCAGACGGGCATGTGTACGCCGATGCCGGAGAGGAACGCGTCGAAGTAGCCGGAAATGCCGATGGCCACCACCGCCACGATGGCGATGTATTCCAGCAGCAGGTCCCAGCCGATAAACCAGCCGATGACTTCGCCCAGAGCCACGTACCCGTAGGTGTACGCCGAGCCCGCCCGGGGGATCATGCCCGCGAATTCGGCGTAAGACAGGGCGGCCGCCGCGGACGCCAGCCCCGCAATCAGGAAGGAGAACAACACCGCGGGGCCTACCCCGGGCTCCGTCTCGCTGCCATGGGCGACCAGTCCGGCCAGGGAAAAGATGCCGACGCCGATGATGCCGCCGACGCCGATGGCAGTCAGCTGCCAAAGCCCGAGGGATTTGAACAGTCCACTGTGCTTGTTTTCTTCTTCGATATCGTCGATGGGCTTGCGCCGCATAATCGACTGGCTCATGTCTCGTGTGCTCATCAGGAACTCCTGCGTGGGGTGCGGCCCCATGACGGTGCCCATCGGGAACGGGCTGTGACGGGGGTAACTCAGGTACACCAGTATGCAAGCAGTCTTTGCGTTAGATAAAGTGAATCTTTCTAACCAATATCCATTAGATTCGTCAAGGAATGTGGCCATGCTCGATGTCCGTCGCCTCAGGCTGCTCCGCGAACTGAAAATCCGGGGGACGCTGGCGGAGGTCGCGGAGGCACTGCAGTACAGCCCGTCGTCGGTCTCGCAGCAACTGGCCCTGCTCGAAAAGGAAGTGGGCGTGGAGCTGCTCCGGAAAACCGGACGCCGGGTCCAGCTGACACCGCAGGCGGAAGTCCTCGTGGCGCATACCGCCCAGCTGCTTGAAACCCTGGAACAGGCCGAGGCAGACCTGGCGGCGTCGCTGACCACTGTCACCGGAACTGTCCGGATCGCCGTCTTCCAGTCCGCGGCGCTGGCCCTGATGCCGGGCACCCTGACGCGGATGACGGCGGAGTACCCGGAGGTGCGGATCGAGATGACGCAGCGGGAGCCGGAAACCGCCCTGCACGAGACCTGGGCGCGCGACTTCGACCTGGTGATTGCCGAACAGTATCCGGGCCACGCCGCACCAAGATATCCGGAGCTGGACCGCGTCAAACTGACCACCGACGCCATCCGGCTCGCCGTTCCACCGGCGTCCGACGGCGGACCCGCCATCCGCTCCCTCGAAGACACTGCAGCCCTCCCGTGGGTCATGGAGCCCCGCGGCGCCGCCTCCCGGCACTGGGCGGAGCAGGCCTGCCGGACCGCGGGATTCGAGCCCGATGTGCGGTTCGAAACGGCCGATCTCCAGGCGCAGATCAGGCTGATCGAGTCCGGCAATGCCGTGGCCCTGATGCCGGACCTCGTCTGGACCGGCCGCGGCACCACCGCCCAACTGCTGGAGCTGCCCGGCGATCCGCACCGCACCGTGTTTACGTCCGTGCGCCGCTCCAGCGCGCAGCGGCCCGCCATCCTCGCCGCCCGGGAGACGCTCGCCGCCACGGCCGCGTCAGTCGGCGGACCGCCGGGGCAGTAGGCGAACCGCCGCGTCAGTCGGCGGACCGCCGGGGCAGTGACGGACGACGGCGCCCGGCCGCCCGCCGTCGTCCGTTCCTGTTTTGTGCGTTCCTGTTCAGTGCGTTACCGTTTTGTGCGTTCCTGCTTGGTGCGCTCCTGTTTGGTACGTCACAGCGCAACCCGGGAGGGCGGCGATAGACTGGACACCTTATGAATCGCACAATCTTCAAGTCCAAGATCCACCGGGCCACCGTCACGCACGCCGACCTCCACTACGTAGGTTCGGTCACCGTTGACCTGGACCTCCTCGATGCTGCCGACATTCTTCCCGGCGAGCTCGTGGCCATCGTGGACGTCACCAACGGTGCGCGCCTGGAAACCTACACCATCGCCGGCGAGCGCGGCTCGGGCGTGATCGGCATCAACGGCGCCGCTGCGCACCTGATGCACGAGAATGACATCGTCATCCTTATCACCTATGCCCAGATGACCACGGAAGAGGCCAAGGCCTATGATCCGAAGGTTGTCCACGTGGACAGGGACAACAAAATCGTCCAGATCGGAAACGATCCTGCCGAGGGCCACACCCCCGGCCTGATGCGACCGCCGTTCGCACTCAATAACGCCACGGCCTAGCCGGAGCGTGAGTCCCGGCACACCCCGCCTCCGCGCCCTCGGAGGCTTCTCTTGGTAGGCGTGCTGCAGGGCTTTTTTGTGGTCTGGTTCATCATCATGGTGGGCTGGTTCGTGGGCCGGCAACGGATCCTGGGCGACAACGCCCGCCAGGTCCTCAGTGCCCTCACGTTTTTTGTGGCCAGCCCCGCCCTCCTGTTCGAGACCCTGAGCAAGGCACAACTGCGGGAAGTCTTCGCCGAACCCCTGCTGGTCACCGCGGTGGCAGCCATCGCCAGCGCTTTGATGTTCTTCAGCATCGTGAAGTTCATCCTGAAGCGGGCTTTGCCGGAGGCGCTGATGTCCTCAATGGCGGCGTCCCTGGCCAACTCCGCCAACCTGGGCATCCCCATCGCCGTGTACGTCCTGGGCGACGCCAGTTATGTGGCGCCGTTGCTGATCTTCCAGCTGGCTTTCTTCACCCCGCTCTTCCTGATGATCCTGGACGCCAGCACCAGCAGCCACCGCACCACGCCATTGGGCTTCATCTTCATGATCCTCCGGAACCCGATGATTGTTGGGTCCGCGCTGGGCCTGCTGGTGGCCGGAATGAACTGGCAGGTGCCGGCCCTGGTCCTGGAGCCCATCCACCTGATCGGCGGTGCGGCCATCCCGGCGATGCTGATCGCGTTCGGCATGAGCCTCCACGGCAGCCGCCCCCTGCAGGCCGCCGCTGCAAGGCGGCTGGACACCATCCTGGCCAGCGCCTTCAAACTCGTTATCCAACCGGCCATTGCCTACGTTTTTGCCCGCTTCGTGCTGGGGCTCGAAGGCCAGGCCCTGTTCGCAGTGGTGGTGGTTTCTTCCCTCCCGACGGCGCAAAATGTCTTTGTTGCCGCCAGCCGCTACTCCACCGGCCTCACCGTGGCCAAGGACACCGTGCTGATCACTACGGTGGTGGCGGTACCCGCCATGATCTGCGTCGCCCTGCTGCTGAACTGACCCTGAGTGAACCGGCCGAACCTGAGGAGCCACATGGGAACAATCCTTGACACTGTTGTGATCGGCGGCGGAGCCATGGGCTCCGCCGCCGCCTGGGCGTTGGCCCGCCGGGGCCGGCAGGTCACCCTGCTCGAACAGTTCGGACCGGGCCACCACAACGGGGCTTCGCACGGCAGCACCAGGAACCTGAACCCGGGGTACTACCGGCCGGAGTACGTGGCCATGCTGGCCGAGGGGCTGGCCCTTTGGGATGAGCTCGAGCAGGACAGCGGCGAGCGGCTGCTCACCCGGACGGGGATCGTCAACCATGGTCCTGATCCGCGGCTACCGCTGGTGGAGGCCGCCCTCACGGAGGCGGGCATCCGGGCTGAATCGCTCCGTCCGGAGGAAGCGGCCGGGCGGTGGCGGGGCATCCGGTTCGACCAGCAGGTGCTTTATATGCCCGACGGCGGCCAGCTGAACCCGGAGGCCGCGCTCCCCGCCTTCCAGCGGCTGGCCGCTGCCCGCGGCGCCGAGATCCGCCACCACACCAAGGTGCTGGACCTGGAAATCATGGACGACGGCGTCCGGCTCACCATGGAGGTAGGCGGCGCAGAGAACGGCGGCGGCGGGATGGGACACGGCGGGACAGGCGGCGGCGGGACGGGCGGCTCCGGCGCAACCGGCACGATCGAGGTGGTCACCGCCGCGCAGGCAGTGGTGACTGCCGGCGCCTGGACGGCGAAACTGCTGTCCGCGGCGGCCGGAAGCCGGAAGCTGAGGATTCCCCGGCTGAGGGTCACGCAGGAACAGCCGGCGCACTTCCGGGTAGCCGACGACCAGGCTGTGTGGCCCGGCTTCAACCACACTCCCGGACCCGGTGCGGACTACAAGGACTGGTACTCACCGGTCTACGGGATGCAGACCCCGGTGAGGGCATCAAGGCCGGCTGGCACGGCGTTGGCCCCGAAGTGGACCCGGACAGGCGGTCCTTCCTCCCCGAACCCGTCCAGCTCGCCGCGCTGCAGGACTATGCCCGGACCTGGCTGCCCGGGGTTGACGCCGATTCCTTCCAGGCCATCAGCTGCACGTACACCACCACACCGGACGAAGACTTCATCCTTGACCGGATCGGCCCCGTCGTTATCGGTGCGGGCTTCTCCGGCCACGGCTTCAAGTTCACCCCGGTGGTGGGACGGATCCTCGCCGACCTCGCCACCGGCACCCGGCCTGCACCGCAGATCTTCTCGGCATCCCGGTAGGTTCCGCGTCGCGGCAGGCGCTTCCCGGTAGCTACTGCACTCTCGCCTCAGGCCTGTGCCGGTCCAGGAGCCGGGCGCAGCGGATAAAGCCCAGGTGGGAGTAGGCCTGCGGGTGGTTCCCGAGGTGCGTTTCGGTGCCGGGATCGTACTCCTCCGGCAGCAGCCCGGTGGGACCAAACAGGTTCACGAGCTGGTCGAACAGGTCCCAGGCTTCGTCGATCCTGCCCACCGCGACGTACGCCTCGATAAGCCACGTGGTGCAGATGTGGAAGCCGCCCTCCAAACCCGGCAGGCCGTCGTCGTACCTGTACCTGAACACGGTGGGTCCCACCCGGAGTTCGCGTTCCACGGCCGTGACCGTGTCCAGGAAGCGCCGGTCGGTGACGTCCAACAGGCCGGACAGCCCGATGTGCAGGACGGCCGCGTCCAGGTCGGGGCTGTCGTAGGCGACGGTGTAGGAGCGCGCCGAGTCATCCCAGCCCTCCCGCAGGACCTCCTCGCGGATGGCCTGTGCCGTGGGTTCCCAGGCGGGGTCCGGCGTCCTGCCGTGCCGGGCAGCCGTCCGGAGGGCCCGGTCCAGCGTCACCCAGCACATCACCTTGCTGTACACGTGGTGCCGGGGCGGGCGCCGGGCTTCCCAGATGCCGTGGTCCGGCTCATGCCAGCGGGCCAGCACAGCGGAGGCCAGCTTCACCATCAGTTCCCAATGGTCGTCTGCCAGGGCGCCGTTCCGATCGCTGAGCGCGGCGATGAGTTCGGCGACGGGCCCAAAGACGTCCAGCTGGACCTGGTGGTCTGCGGCGTTCCCGATCCGGACCGGACGGGAGCCCGCGTATCCGGGCAGGCTGTCGATGATGGCTTCGGTGGACAGCTGCGCCCCCGTGACCGAGTACAGCGGATGCAGCCATTCCGGGCCGGGCGCGTGCGCGAGGATCCGGCCCAGCCATTCCAGGAACCCGAAAGCCTCCGCCGTGGAGCCTAAGTCCACCAGTGCATGCACCGTCATGGAACCGTCCCGCAGCCAGCAGTACCGGTAGTCCCAGTTTCGCGTTCCGCCAATCCCCTCCGGCAGCGATGTGGTGGGGGCAGCCAGCACGGCACCGGTTGGCTCATGAACCAGGGCGCGCAACACCAGCGCGGAGCGGCGGACCAGTGACGGCTTCACCGCCGGCAGCTCCAGATCCTGGACCCAGCGGCGGGAGTGCAGGGCCACGCCGGCACGCCGGTCCACCTCGCCGTCCGGATCCGCGGCGCGGGGCTCGGTGTCCCCGCACCGCAGATTGAGGACCACCGGGCCGTCCTGCAGGTTCACCGTGGCTGTCGCCGTAGCGTGCCGGCCGTCAGAGGTGATCACGAACCTGGCGCCCGGCGCCGAAAGGACAATGGGATCGGCCGTGCCCACGATATGCAGCTCGTCGTCGCGGGCCTCCATGCTGAACGGCGCGTTGGCGTAGTCCGGCCGTGGCGCAAAAACAATCCTCGCTGCGCCGGCGCCGGAGAGCACCCGGACCAGGCTGGTGATCCCTTCCGGAGCCGGTTCCAGGTAGTCCGTGACGGTCACGTCCGCCCACCGGGTTTCCACAATCATGGTGCTGTCCACATACCGCTGGCCCAGGACCTGCGAAGTCTTAACCGGTTCCACGGAGAAGTGCCCGGCTGCATCCCCGCCGAGGATGTGGGCGAACAGCGAACCTGAATCCGGTAGCGGGTGGCTCATCCAGCAGACCTTTGCGTCCGGGGTGAGCAACGCAGTTGAGGTTCCGTTGCCGATCAGGGTGTGCCGTTCGAGTCCAACTGCGTCCTCGCCGAACAGCCAGGCGCGCCTGAGCTCGAAAAGGATGGCGAGGACCCGGGCAAATGATTCCGGGTCCCGCAGGCGGTGCGCGGCACCCGTATCCCCCGGCCCCACGTGCAGGCCAAGGTCCGGGCCGCGGAGGGTGGCGATGGCCAGTTCATCGCTGTACGCATCGCCGGCGTAGAGTGCAGCGCTGGCGCCAAGCCGTGACCGCAGGCTTTCCAGGGCGTCCGCCTTGGACGGCTCCACCACCGAGAGATCCAGTACGGAACCGTCCAGGATGAAGAACAGACCGTGGGCCCGGGCGATGTCCCGCGCAGTGTCCGTTACGGACGCCACAACATCCGGCGCCGCCGGACGGGTGTGCACGGAGACAGCAACGGGCTTGCGCTCAATCCAGACACCCTCCTGGAATCCCACGGCTTCGGAGAGCGCGGTGCTGACTTTCTGCAGGGTCACCTCGGTGGCCAATGGCTGGACGTGGGCGAACTGCATGTCCGATTCGGCGCCGTGCGAGCCGATCAGGTGGACCTCCGCGGGGAGTCGGGAGACTGCGGCGAGATCACGCAGCGAGCGTCCGGAGATGACGGCGGCGTGCGTGTTGGGCAGGGCGGCCAACGCGCGCAGTGCGATGGCCGCGCTGCCCAAGGGAAGGGTTTCGGTGGAGATCCCCTCGGCGGCGCACAGAGTGCCGCCGTAGTTGCAGGCCACGAGCAGCCCGGGGACGCGGGCCAAGGCTTTGAGCTCCGCCAGCAGCGTGGGGGTGAACCCTTCATCGGCGGCATCTGACTGGACGAACGCCCGCAGCAGGCCCAATGGCAGCGACTTGGTCAGGAGCGCGGAATCAGCCACGCTCTGGTTGAACGGAGTCGGCATTTGCATAACCCTTCGAGCAGAAAACGGCCCGGAAAGGCTGCCGCCTCTTTCATGGTGCGGCCGGGCGGTTTCACTCGAATGTCCCGCTGGTTGCAGCCGTGTAACATCCCCAACCCGAATGGCGTGACCCGACTTTCCCCAATGTTCGTCTTTGCCCCTTGACGTTCCTTATTGTGCGTTTATGATAGTTATCTATGTGAGCCGCTTCACACCACCCGCACTGTTTCAAAGGAGAAATCATGACCATGCACGAAGACGCGTTGCGCCGGGCTTCAAGCCAGGGCGGGTGGGACAGGAGGACGCTGCTGAAGACGTTTGGTGCGGGCGCGCTCGCCATTGCCGGCGTCCCATCGCTTGCGGCGTGCACTGGCGGCAGCGGCCCCTCAGGCGGCGCCAGCAGCGGCAGCAAGACAGTTTCTTTCGGGTCGGGTTCATCCGATGAAGTACCCAAGAACGCCTACAAGGCCGTCACCGATGCCTTCACGAAGAAGTCCGGAGTCACGGTCAACACCAACGTGGTGCCCCACAACGACTTCCAGAACAAGATCAACACCTACCTGCAGGGCAGCCCGGACGACACCTTCACCTGGTTCGCCGGCTATCGCATGCAGTACTACGCCGGCAAGGGCCTCCTGGCGCCGATCGATGACGTCTGGGAGAAAATCGGCGGCAATTATTCCGAGGCGATGAAGAAAGCGTCCACCGGCGCCGACGGCAAGATGTATTTCGTCCCGAACTACAACTATCCCTGGGGCTTCTTCTACCGGAAGAGTCTCTGGACGGAGAAGGGCTACGAGGTTCCCGCCACCTTTGACGCGCTGACCGCCCTGGCCAAAAAAATGCAGGCCGACGGCCTCATCCCGATCGAGTTCGCCGACAAGGACGGCTGGCCGGCGATGGGCACCTTCGACTACCTGAACATGCGCCTGAACGGCTACCAGTTCCACATGGACCTCACGGCACACAAGGAATCCTGGGACCAAAAGAAGGTCAGCGATGTCTTCGACACCTGGAAGGCCCTCCTGCCGTTCCAGAACCCCAACGCCCTTGGCATGACCTGGCAGGACTCCGCCAAAAACCTCGAGAACAAGAAGTCCGGGATGTATCTGCTGGGGTCTTTCCTCACCCAGCAGTACACGGACAAGACTGTCGCCGACGACATCGATTTCTTCCCCTTCCCGGAACTGGCAATGGAAGGCCGGGACGCCGTCGAGGCGCCCATCGACGGTCTCCTGCTGTCAAAGAAGGGCGGCGAGAACCAGTCCGCCCGGGACTTCCTGGCGTACCTCGGCACCCCTGAGGGACAGGACGTCTATGCATCCGTGGACGGTTCAAACATCGCCGCCGCCAAGGGAGCCGACACGTCCAAGTTCTCGCCCCTGAGCAAGAAGATGGCGGACGTCATCGCCAACGCCAAGAGCATCAGCCAGTTCTTTGACCGGGACGCACTGCCGGCCATGGCGAACAACGTCATGATCCCGGCGCTGCAGTCATTCATCAAGGACGGCAGCGTTGACGTCAAGAATCTGGAAGCCCAGGCCAAGTCCCTCTACGCCGCCCAATAGCGGACACTCGGGCCACCACCATCCGGCACTAAGGAAAATCTTCCCGTGAGTACACTTTCCAAAACGAGCCCCCGCGGGGCGCGGCGCACAGCCGCCCCCCGGGCGGGGCGGGTCCGGCGGCTCTCCCGCCGCGATAAGTGGGTCCTGAGCCTTATGGTGGGCCTGCCCACGCTGATCCAGCTGGTCCTGGTCTGGATCCCGACACTGCTGTCGGCGGCCCTGTCGTTCACCCGCTGGAACGGCCTGAGCCTGGACGACATCAAGCCCGCAGGGCTCAGCAACTACCAGTTCATCGCCGAGAACTACCCTCCGTTCTGGCCCGCCGTGCAGCACAACGTGCTCTGGTTGGTCTTCCTGGCAGTCATCGCGACGCCGCTGGGGCTCCTGCTGGCCATCCTGCTGGACCAGAACATCCGGGGCACCAAGATCTACCAGAGCATTTTCTTCACCCCCGTGATGCTTTCACTGGCATTGATCGGCGTCATCTGGCAGCTCTTCTACAACCGCGACAGCGGGCTGCTGAACTTCCTGCTCGGCACAGCGGGAACGCCGCACGCCGTGGACTGGTTCGGCGATTCCGGCGTCAATATCTGGGCCGCGCTCATCGCCGCAACGTGGCGGCACGCAGGCTACGTCATGATCCTTTACCTGGCCGGACTCAAGGGCGTCGACCCCACCCTGCGCGAAGCCGCGCAGATCGACGGCGCCAACGCGGTGCAGACCTTCTTCCGGGTGATCTTCCCGGCCATGCGCCCCGTCAACGTCATCATCATCGTGATCACCGTGATCGAGTCCCTCCGCGCCTTCGACATCGTCTACGTGATCAACCGAGGCACCAACGGCCTGGAACTCATCAGCGCCCTGGTCATCCAAAACCTGGTCGGCGAGGGTCAGGTCATCGGCGTCGGCTCGGCGCTGGCTGTCATCCTCCTTGTGATTTCCCTGGTACCCATCACGTTTTACCTGTCCCGGGCCTTCGGAAAGGACAAAGAGGCATGAGCATCACGCAGCCCACGGACGCACCCGCTGCGGGCAGTTCGCCCACCGGGCGGAGCCTCGGCATCGGGTCCGGCCGGCCGGCCCACGCCCAACGCGGCAAGCCCCACTACGGCATCCACCTGTTCCTCACAGTCCTCGCCATCATGTGGCTCATCCCCTTGGTCTGGACCATCTTCACCGCGCTGCGTCCCAAGGCAGACACGGACAAGTACGGCTATTTCAGCTTCGGCGGGTCTTTCAACTTCGACAATTTCAGCCAAGCGTGGACCCAGGGCGGTTTCGCCCAGTACGCCTGGAACTCCGCCCTGATCACCATCCCGTCCGTCATCCTTGTGCTGTTCTTTGCGTCGATGATGGCGTTCGCAGTGAGCCGGGTCAACTGGAAGTTCAACGTCACGCTCCTGATCATGTTCACCGCCGGCAACCTCCTGCCGCCGCAGGTCCTCGCCGCGCCGCTGTTCGAAATGTTCAAATTGCTGCCGCTGCCATACAGCGTCAGCGATTCCGGGAGCCTGCTCAACACCTACATCAGCGTGATCGCCGTGGACACCGCTTTCCAGATCGGCTTCGTGACCTTCGTCCTCTCCAACTACATGAAGGCGCTTTCCCCTGAGCTCACCGAGGCCGCCCTGGTGGACGGGGCCGGGGTATGGCGCCAGTACTGGAGCATCATCATGCCGCTCTGCCGCCCGGCCCTGGCCGCCATGGGCACCCTTGAGGTCATCTTCATCTATAACGACTTCTTCTGGCCGCTGCTCTTCCTGCAAAGCGGTGACCGCCTCCCGCTGACCACGGCCGTCAACAACCTCCAGGGCCAGTTCCTTTCCAACTACAACCTCATCGCCGCCGGCGCCATGATCACGGCCATCCCGGCCCTGGTGATCTACCTCCTGCTCCAGCGACACTTCGTGGCCGGTTTAACGCTCGGCTCCAGCAAAGGATAAACGTGGACAACAGCACCAACGCCCCCATGGACTACATCACCGCCCGCCTCGGCTCCGAGGGATCCCCGATGCTGGCCTTCGGCGGCGACTACAACCCCGAGCAGTGGCCCGAGGCGACATGGGAAGAGGACGTCAAGCTGATGCGTGAGGCCGGCGTCAACCTGGTCAGCGTGGGCATCTTCAGCTGGTCGCTGCTCGAACCGTCCGAGGGCGTCTACGAGTTCGGCTGGCTGGACCGGATCCTGGACCTGCTCCACGCCAACGGCGTGCGGGTTGACCTGGCAAACGCCACCGCCTCACCGCCGCCGTGGTTCAGCCACAAGTACCCTGAGTCGCTGCCGGTAACGGCCGACGGCGTGCGGCACAGTTACGGTTCCCGGCAGGCCTTCGCTGCCTCAAGCGCCGACTACCGCAGGGCAGCCGCGGCCCTCACCGAACAGATCGCCGCGCGCTACAAGGACCACCCCGCCGTCGTTATGTGGCACGTCCACAACGAGTACGGCTGCCACAACCAGCCGGACTTCTCCGACGGCGCCGCCGCCGGTTTCCGGCGCTGGCTCGAACGCCGCTACGGCAGCCTCGAGTCCCTCAACGCCGCGTGGGGCACCGCATTCTGGTCCCAGCGCTACTCGGCCTGGGAGGAAATCCTGCCGCCCCGGACCTCCGGGACCTGGATCAACCCGACCCAGCAGCTGGATTTCGCCCGCTACTCCTCTGACGAGCTGCTCGAATGCTACAAGGCTGAAGCGGCCATCATCCGCTCGCACTCCGGGCATCCCGTCACCACCAACTTCATGGGCTTCAACATGGGCCTGCACCAGCCGGTGGACTACTGGCGCTGGTCCGAGGAGATGGATGTGGTCTCCAACGACCACTACCTCATTGCCGAGGATCCGCGGAACTTCCAGGAGCTGGCGGCCACGGCGGACCTCACCCGCGGCTGGGCCAGGGGCAAGCCTTGGCTGCTGATGGAACATTCGACGTCGGCCGTGAACTGGCAGCCCCGCAACATCGCCAAAGCCCCCGGCGAGATGCTGCGCAATTCGCTGCAGCACGTGGCCCGCGGGGCTGACGGCGCGCTGTTCTTTCAGTGGCGGGCCTCGCGCGCCGGCGCCGAGAAGTTCCACTCCGGGCTGCTGCCCCATGCCGGCACCGGGACCAAAGTCTGGCGTGAAGTGGTGCAACTTGGCCAGGCGCTGCGCAGCATGGCCGAAGTCAGCGGCTCGGTGGTCACCGGGGCCTCCGGCCGGGTTGACGTCGCCATCCTGCACGACACCGATGCCCGCTGGGCATCCGAGCTGGACTCGCATCCGAGCGTCGATGCCTCGAACATTGCGGAAACGCGGCGCTGGCACGATGCGTTTTACCGTGCCGGCATCCCCACGGACTTCGCCCGGAGCACCGACGACCTCTCCGGCTACCGGCTCGTCATTGCCCCCATGCAGTACCTGCTCAGCGATGCCGGCGTGGCCAACCTGGACGGATACGTACGCTCCGGCGGCCATCTCGTGGTGTCGTATTTCTCCGGAATCGTGGACGAAAATGACCACATCAGGCTGGGCAGCTACCCCGGCGCCTTCAGCGGACTGCTGGGCGTGCAGATGGAAGAGTTCTTTCCGCTGCGGGCAGGGGAAAGCGTCCGGCTCAGCGGCTTCGGTGCCGGCAGCTGCTGGAACGAACTGGGCAGGGCCACCACCGCCGAGGTCCTCGCATCCGTGGCCGAGGGGCCGGCCACAGGTTCCCCGGCCATAACCCGCAACCGCGCCGGAAGCGGCCGCTCCTACTACGTCGCCACCACGCTCGCACCGGAGGGCCTGGGCGAACTGCTCACCATTGTGTGCGCCGACGCAGGGGTGCAGCCGCTCGTCCCGGATCTGCCCGAAGATGTGGAAGTCGCCCGGCGCAGCAAGGACGGAACCGACTGGACGTTCTGCATCAACCACGGAACCCGCGAGGTCCGGCTACCGCTGGAAGGAGTCGACCTCATCACCGGCGCCGACCTGAACGGCGGACTGGGCCTCGCGGCCGGCGCCGTCGCCGTCGTCCGTTCGCCTGCCGTCCAGCTGGTCGGCACCTCGGCAAACCAGCCTGACCACGCGAGCAGGTAAGGACTCCGCATGCTCGCCGCAGCCCGCCACTCAGCCATCCTCGCCGAGGTCCAGCGTGAGCGGATCGTCCGTGTCGCGGACCTCGCCAGGATGCTGGGCGTCTCCCTGATGACGGTGCGGCGGGACATCGAGGCCCTCGATGCGGCAGGCGCGGTGGAAAAAATCCATGGCGGGGCCAAACTGCCGGGCGGAGCCAGCACCCACGAGCCGGGTTTTGAGCTGAAGGTGACCCAGTTCAAGAACGAAAAGATGGCTATTGCGCAGGAGGCTGCCGCTCAGGTGCGCGAGGGAATGGCCGTGGGGCTCAGCGCGGGTACCACCACGTGGGCGCTGGCCCAGCTGTTGTCCGCCGGTCCGCGGATCACGGTGGTCACCAACTCGGTGCGGATTGCCAACGTGTTCCACCAGAGCACCTCGCCGTCCACCGTGATCCTGACCGGCGGCGAGCGCACGCCCTCCGACGCGCTGGTGGGCCCCTTGGCCACGTCCTCCCTCAATCAGCTGCACCTGGACGTGCTGTTCCTCGGGGTCCACGGCGTCGATGCCGACGCCGGGTTTACCACCCCGAACGTGCTTGAGGCCGAAACCGACCGGGCTTTCGTGGCGGCGGCGCGTCGCGTGGTGGTCCTGGCCGACCACACGAAGTGGGGCACGCTCGGCATCAGCACCATCGCCGCCCTCGAGGACGCCGACGAACTGATCAGCGACGACCTGCTCGGCGGCGAAGCCAGGCGCATCCTCGGCAAACGCGTGGGCCGGCTGCGGCTGGCCCCGGTCGTCGCCCCCGCCGGTGCTCCCGCCGGCGCCGCGGTCGGCTGACCGCCTGGCACCTACTACCCCACCCGACCCCACAACGCCTGGAGCTGCAGTGAACAACCCGGACCTGAATCTTGCCGCGGAAGCCCTGACCGGGGGAACCGCCCTGCCCCCGGGGCCGCTGTACCTGCGACGCTCGGGCACCGCGCTGCTCATCGATTTCAGCACCGGCGAGCCGGCCTTGTTGCACTTCGGCGCCGACCTCGGCCCGGACCTGCCGGACCTGTCGCTGCTGAATGACCCCGTCCCGCCTTCCGCCCTGGACACCCCGGTGATCCTGGGCCTGGTCCCGCAGGCTTCCTCGGGATGGCGCGGGCGTCCCGGACTCCGCGGCCACCGAAACGGCGGGGCGTTTTCCTCCCGGCTCCGGCTGGTGACCGCCGAAGCTGACCCCGGCGCCGGATCCGCCCTCATCACCCAGGCCGACCCCGACACCGGTGTCACGGTCCGAACAGAGATCCGGATCAACGACGGCGGACTGCTCCAGCTCCGCCACTCCCTGACGAACGACGGGCCGGACACCTACTTCGTCGAGGAACTGGCGGCGGTGCTGCCGGTGGGCCGCGCCGCCACGGAGGTCCTTGACCTGACCGGCCGCTGGTGCCGGGAGTCCCATCCCCAACGCCTTCCGCTGCATCAGGGCACCTGGGTCCGCTCGGGCCGGCATGGCCGGACCGGCCATGACTCCTCACTCCTGCTGGCCGCCGGCACGGCGGGGTTCGGGTACCGCCACGGGCAAGTGTGGGCCGTCCACCTGGGCTGGAGCGGCAACCACGAGAGCTTCGTCGACACTGCCGGCGACGGCCGGACCGTCATCGGCGCCTCGGAGCTGCTCGGATCGGCCGAGATCAGCCTGGCACCGAACGCCCGCTATGAGACCCCCTGGCTGTTTGCCGCCTACTCCGGCGCCGGCCTGGACGGCATCACCGACGCTTTCTACAGCTGGTTCCGCGGCCGCCCGCACCACCCGGGCTCGGCATCGGGCAAGCCCCGCCCTGTGGTGCTGAACGTCTGGGAGGCGGTGTATTTCGATCACCGGCTGCCGGTGCTGCTGGAACTTGCCCGGTCCGCCGCCAGCCTGGGCGTTGAACGCTACGTGCTCGACGACGGCTGGTTCCGCGGGCGGCGCAACGACACCGCGGGCCTCGGCGACTGGTATGTGGATGAGCAGATCTGGCCCGACGGCCTCACGCCGCTGATCGACGCCGTGACCGGCCACGGCATGGAGTTTGGCCTGTGGGTGGAACCGGAGATGATCAACGAGGACTCGGATCTCGCCCGGGCGCACCCGGACTGGATCGCCGGACCCGCTCCGCACTCAGCGGGCGGCACGGACGGCCGGCTGCCGGAACGGTGGCGGCACCAGCAGGTCCTGGATCTGGTCAACCCCGGCGCCTGGCAGTACATCTTCGACCGGCTCGACGCGCTCCTGCGGGAGAACCGGATCAGCTACCTCAAATGGGATCAAAACCGGGACCTGACCGAGATGGGCCATGCCGGCCGGCCTTCGGTCCATGCCCAGACCCGGGCTGTCTACCGGCTCCTGGACGAACTGCGCAGAGCCCACCCCGGGGTCGAGATTGAAAGCTGCTCATCAGGGGGCGCCCGCGTGGATCTCGGCATCCTGGAACGCACGGACCGGGTCTGGGGGTCGGACTGCAACGACGCCCTGGAACGGCAGACCATCCAGCGCTGGACCGGAATGGTGGTGCCGCCGGAGCTCGTCGGGTCACATATCGGGCCCACCACAAGCCACACCACCGCGCGGACCCACGACCTCTCGTTCCGGGCGGTCACCGCGATGTTTGGCCACTTCGGCCTTGAATGGGACCTCCGGCAGCTCAACGCCTCTGAGCGTGAGGAGCTCGGCCAGGCAATCGCGCTCTTCAAGAAGTACCGCGCCCTGCTGCACAGCGGCCGCATGGTGCGCGCCGATGAGCCCGATCCCACACTACGGCTGCACGGGGTCGTCGCCCAGGACGGCAGCGAAGCCCTCTACGCGCTGGTGTCCATGTCAACGTCGTTCGCCGAAGTCCCCGGGCGGGTCTGCCTGCCGGCGCTCCACCCCGAAGGCCGGTACCGCGTGGAGGCCGTCTACCCGGCACCCGACGACGGACGTACTTTTATGCAGACCGTGCCGCCGGCGTGGCTGAGCACCGGCATCGAGGCCACCGGCCGTTTCCTGGCGGCGTCGGGCCTCCCGATGCCGGTCCTCAACCCCGAACACGGTGTGCTCCTGGCCGTCCGCCGGATAAACGATGACGCCACCCCCGGCGGCCGCCCCGCAAGGAACTCCTAGCATGGACCGGATCACCAGGCGTGCCTACAAGCTCGCCGACGGACGGGACCTCATCTACTTCGACGACGCCGACACGACTCTCGGGCCGGAGCGCGGACCGGACCTCCGCGAGCCGGCCGTCCGGCCGCCCACCGCCACCATGCGCCAGGATGTCCTGACCGGCGAGTGGATCTCGATCGCGGCCGCCCGGCAGAACCGGGTGGTCCTGCCGCCCTCGCATCTGGACCCGCTGGCCCCGGCGTCGCCGGACAACCCCTCGGAAATCCCCAGCCGCTACGACGTTGCCGTCTTCGAAAACAAGTCCCCGTCGTTTGGCCCCGGACTGGTTGGCCCCGGCGATTCCGGCCCCGGAGCACCGGAGGGCCTCGATGACCTGGCCCGGATCGGCCTGGGACGCAGCCGGCAGTCAGTGGG
Organism: Pseudarthrobacter sulfonivorans; assembly: GCF_014712225.1. Classification (GTDB taxonomy): domain Bacteria; phylum Actinomycetota; class Actinomycetes; order Actinomycetales; family Micrococcaceae; genus Arthrobacter; species Arthrobacter sulfonivorans. The sequence goes on along the minus strand of NZ_JACXBW010000013.1, from coordinate 62,257 downwards.
CCGCTGCGAAGTGGTGTGCTTCTCGCCCGAACACACGGGTTCCCTCGCCGGGGTAACGCTGTCCCGGATGCGGACGGTGGTGGAGGCCTGGGCCGACCGGACGGCGGCACTGTCCGCGCTGCCCGGCGTCGAGCAGGTCTTTCCCTTCGAGAACCGCGGCGAGGCGATCGGGGTGACGCTGCACCACCCGCACGGGCAGATCTACGCCTACCCGTACATCACCCCCCGCACCGCCCAGCTGATCCGCACCATCGGGACGTACGGCGGCACCCTGTTCGAGGACATCCTCAGCTTCGAGCAGCAATCCGGGCGGGTACTGCTCCGGGGCGAGCACTGGACGGCGTTCGTCCCGTTCGCCGCGCGCTGGCCTCTTGAAGTGCACATGCTTCCCCACCGGCACGTCCCGGACCTGGCCGCGACGACGGGAGAGGAACGGGACGAGTTCTCCCGTCTGTACGGCCGGCTCCTGCGCGGAGTTGACGCCCTCTACTCGACGCCGACCCCCTACATCTCCGCGTGGCACCAGGCCCCCGTCAACGTCCACCGGGACGACGTCCGGCTGATGCTGCAACTGACATCTCCCCGCCGGGAAGAGAACAAGCTCAAGTACCTGGCCGGATCCGAAGCGGCGATGGGGGCGTTTATCGCCGACATCCCTCCGGAGACCGCCGCGGCCCGGCTTCGGGCCGCCATCGACAAGGAAGAGGCGGTCGCCTAGCCGCGACGGTGTCTGACTTGTGGGGGAAGCGCCTCGTCCCGGCACCTTGGTCCACCCCGGCGCCATCCGCCGGCATTCTCGACACGCTGCCCGCCGCCATAGACTCGGAGCATGCCAATCACGCGCCTCGACCGAGGCTTCAATGCCCAGCCGTCCGTCTCCAAGCCGCACGGGGGCCGGCCATGAGCGGCGGTCTCGTAGCCCTGCTGGACGACGTCGCGGCCCTGGCCCGCATAGCGGCCGCCTCGGTGGACGACGTCGCTGCCGGAGCCGCCAAGGCGGGGGCCAAGGCTGCCGGCGTGGTGATCGACGACGCCGCCGTTACCCCGCAGTACGTGTCCGGGGCGGACCCGTCCCGTGAACTGCCGATGATCAAGCGGATTTTCTGGGGCTCGCTTCGGAACAAGCTGCTGATCATCCTGCCGGCGCTGCTGCTCATCAGCGCCTTCATCCCGGGAGCCATCCCGTTCATCCTCATGGCCGGCGGCACCTACCTCTGCTACGAGGGCGCCGAGAAGGTCTGGCACAAGCTCCGTGGCCACCACGAGGCCGGAGAAGACGCGCCGGCCGTCGACCGGGGGCCCGAGGCAGAGGCCAAGGTCACCAAGGGCGCCATCACCACCGACTTCATCCTGTCCTGCGAGATCATGGTCATCTCGATGAACGAAGTGGCCCACGAATCCTTGTGGGTCCGGGCCCTCATCCTGGTCATCGTAGCGCTCGTGATCACGGCGCTCGTTTATGGCGCCGTCGCACTCATCGTCAAGATGGACGACATCGGCATTCACCTGGCAGCCAAGGACTCCGCGGGCTCCCAGCGGGCCGGCGAGCTGCTTGTCAGGGGGATGCCCGCCGTGCTGACCGCGATCACCCTGATCGGGACGATCGCCATGCTCTGGGTTGGCGGCCACATCATGCTGCAGGGAGCACACGACCTCGGCTGGCACGCCCCGTATGACCTGGTGCATGCCCTCGAGTCCCCTGTCGCCGGGATCGCGGCAGTGGGCGGCTTCCTCGCCTGGCTCGTCAACACCCTGTGCTCGGCCGTCCTGGGGCTCGGCTGGGGTCTGCTGGCCATGGCCATCGTGGGCCCGCTGCTCAAAGCACTGCCGTTCGGCAAAAAGAAGAGCGGCCACGAGGAAGGCGACGTCCATGCCGCAGCCGCCGACCACCGGCCGACGACGCCTAAGGTCGATCCTCCGGTTTAGCTCCTGCGCGCCGCAGAACGCGTCACTCAGGGCACACTTTTGGGGCACGACGGCGGCACGCGCCGCGTGTTTCCTGGGGAACCCGCCGTCGGGCTTTCCAAAAGGGGGCCACGCGCGAGGGCGGGGCCGCGCGCCCCGCCGGGCTGGCCGGGACTAGACCCGGGCCAGCCCCGCGACCTCCGCGAGCAGCTCAACGGAACGGATCCGGGCGTCGGTGCCGCTGTTCTGGTGCGCCACGATCAGTTCGTCGGCGTCGGAGTGCTTGGCGAACCCGTCAAGGTAGTCGATCACCGCGTCCGGGGTGCCGATGGCCGAGTACTTCATCATCTGCGAGACATGCTGGCCCTGCGGGGAGTCCAGGATCATGTCGGCTTCGTCGTCGGTGAACTCACGTCCGCCGCCGAAGAAGAGGCCGACGCGGGCGCGCAGTGTGGCCCGGAACGCTTCCTGCGCTTCGGCAGCGGAATCGGCGGCGATCACGTTCACGCCGGCAATGACGTGGGGCGCGTCCAGCTGGGCCGACGGCTTGAATTCCCGGCGGTAGAGCGCCACGGCATCCTGCAGGGCGTTGGGTGCGAAGTGCGAGGCGAACGCGTAGGGCAGCCCCAGCTGGGCGGCGAGCCGCGCGCCAAACAGCGACGAGCCCAGGATGTAGAGCGGGACGTTGGTGCCCTTGCCGGGGGTGGCTTCGACGCCTTGGATCCGGGTGGGGCCGGTGAGGTAGCCCTGCAGTTCCAGGACGTCCTGCGGGAAGCTGTCGGCGGACATCGGGTCCCGGCGCAGCGCCCGCAGGGTGTTCTGGTCGCTGCCGGGAGCGCGGCCCAGGCCAAGGTCGATCCGGCCGGGGTGCAGCGTCTCAAGGGTGCCAAACTGCTCGGCGATGGTCAGCGGCGAGTGGTTGGGCAGCATGATTCCGCCGGCTCCGAGCCTGATGGTGCTGGTGTGTGCGGCCACGTGGGCGATCAGCACGCTGGTGGCGGAGGACGCGATGGAGGACATGTTGTGGTGCTCGGCGTACCAGATCCGCCGGTATCCGAGCTCCTCCGCCCGCTGTGCCATCGCCACGCTCCCTGCGAAACTTTCGGCCGCCGTCTGGCCTTTGCCAATGGTTGCCAGGTCAAGGATGGAGAGGGGAAGCGTCACGTCGGTGTCGGCCTTTCAAGTGCGTTGCGTAGGAGTGGGTGCGCCGGGTTAGGGCGGGCACACTTTCGACAACGACGGCGGCGCGCGGGTTATTTCATCCGGGACGAATGCTCAGCATGCTGAGTGGGTTTCCGCCGCTACGGGCCTGGACCGCAGCTCGGAGGGTGTGCTCGAGTATGCGGAGGCGAACGGCATCGGCTCGGTGTGGTTTGTGACGGCCCCTGACGCCCGGTTAACCGCCGTTACCCCTCGTATCGCACCGTTTCGACGGTCTTTGATCCCGCCCCCGCGCTCCCGGATAGTTGCTGCCACAAGCGTTAATTCCGCTGCGTCATCTTCAACTTTCAAGGGGCAAATCATGACCAGAGTCAAGACCAAACAGGCTGCCGGGGCAGCCCTCGCACTGGCCTCAATGCTGGCGCTGGCAGCCTGCTCTGACCCGGGCGCAACGGCGGCGGCAGCGCCGTCGTCGGGCTCCTCCACCACCGCCGCAGGCAAGACGTTCAACCTGGCCCCCGAGCAGAACCGCGTCAAGACAAGCGTCGACGCGGAGGCGGCCGCGCTGGTCCCCGCCGCCATCAAGGCGGACGGCAAACTCACCGTGGTCACCACCGGAGGCTCGGCCCCGCTGACGCTCTTCGCCACGGACAACAAGACGCTTATCGGCAGCGAAGTGGACATCGCCTACGCGGTGGGCGAGGCCCTGGGGCTGGAGGTCGAAGTTCTTCCCGTTGCGTGGGCCGACTGGCCGCTGGGCGTCGAATCCGGGAAGTACGAGGCAGTCCTGTCCAACGTCACCGTCACCGAGGCGCGGAAGGAGAAATTCGACTTCGCCACCTACCGCAACGACCTCCTGGGCTTCTACGCCAAAGCCGACTCCACCATCGGCGACATCAAGGAAGCCAAGGACGTCGCGGGCAAGCGCATCATCGTGGGCTCGGGCACCAACCAGGAAGCGATCCTGGTGCGCTGGGACGAAGAGAACAAGGCGAAAGGTCTCGAGCCGGTCGCGTTCCAGTATTACGACGACGACTCCGCCTCAACGCTGGCACTGCAGTCCGGCCGCGCGGACCTGACGTTCGGCCCGAACGCGTCGGCCGCCTACAAGGCCGCCAAGGACGGCAAGACCAAGGAAGTGGGCACCCTGAACGGCGGCTGGCCCCTGACGGCTGAAATCGCGTTCACCACGCAGAAGGGCAACGGCCTCGCGGTTGCCGCCCAGTCGGCCCTGAACCGGCTCATCGAGAAGGGCACCTACACCGAGATCCTCGACCGCTGGGGCCTGTCGTCTGAGGCCATCAAGAAGTCCGAGCTGAACCCGGCGGGCCTCCCCAAGAAGTAGCCTGCGAATGCGAAGTACCTGCCGGACACTGTCCGGCAGGTACTTCGCATTCTCCTTGGCGGGAGACAGCAGACTGTTGAACGTCCATGCCGAGAGGCCTTCTTCCACCTGTTTCGGAAAGCTTAGTCCTGACGCGGTAAGAAAAGCGCAGTCCTGATGCGGTAAGAATGGCCTGACCAGATGGAGACAAGTGAACCCGGGCAACAGCTTGCCAGGCTGTCGCGCGTCCTCGAAGCGGTCCTCGATCTGCTGTCCCGCAACGGCATTTCAGGCGTCGTCATTCGCGGCCGCGGGAAGCGGGGAGCTGGGACTCGTGAACTAGTAACTTCGAGGAAGAACTAGAGCGCTCCCGGCCGTCATGCACCGCGTTGACGTGCATGACCTCAGGCCGCCGCGTTGGCAGTTGAATTACTTGACGAAAGGTCCCTTATCGGCGTTGAAACAACGGGAGTAGAAGTAGATTAGAGAACTCGCCTCAGCGTGCTTTTGCGCGTTTCCTATGTCAGGCGGTGGTTTGCAAATATCAGGCGACAAGCGGTCGCTGTGGCACGGCGGTGCCAAGATCGGCGCGACGCCGCTCCTACTCGACATTCCCGCCCGGCCTTGGCGCGTCGGGCCGTGTCACAACTACCGCAGGTGAACGCTGTGGAGTGCATCGCCGGATTGCAGGTCTGCTGCTGCAGCGGGACCCGCCGCCGCCATCCGCGAACCTTTACTAGACGGAGTACTTAGTCCGGCTATTGGTGCACTAGGTGATCGGGTCTGTTTTCCCATTCCTTTAGGGCGGCCTGCGCGCATTCCAGGTCCTGCGCCGCGGACGCCCCGCTGACTCCGATTCCACCGACGAGGACGCCACCGATCTCCAAGGCGCAGCCGCCCTTGACGAATAGGAGACCGGGTTGAGCTTGGGTGACATGGACCGCATATTCCACAGAGCCCAATCTTTCTGCCATCTCGTGCGTATCGACACCGAAGTTAGCGGCGGTAAAAGCCTTTGAGCGCGCTATCTCCACGGTGCTGGGGTAGGAATCGGCCTGCCGGCGCACAGCTAAGACAAGACCCGAGGCGTCCACGACGACCGCTCCGACACGTACGCCGAGGCGTTTCGCAGCGGCTACGGCCTTCTCGACCAGCACGGCCGCCTGAACGTCATCTAGTAGCGGTTCCCTCCGCTGAAGGCTTGCGGTAGTCATGCGGAGCGCCTCTTCGATGTCGAACCGACCCGAACCTGCATCATTCTTTCAACCATTCGCTCTCCTGCTTCCCTAACATGATGCTCCGCTCTCTAGCTGACGCACCGGGTGAAGTGGCGGTGGGGCGCCAATCCGTTGCGATAATTTGATGATCCCGGTGATCATCCAACGCCCCACCGCGGTCTAAGGGCTCAGCGGGAACAATCAGATTGAGCGTTCCTCGGTGCCGTTGTGTGCAATAACAAGAAAACGTGCGCAAAGCGCGCTGCTGGCACTATTGCAGCAGCCGGACTCCAAACGAGCGGCTAGTGGCGCTCAGGAGCTACCTAGGCGAGCGGGCCTCGGTCAGCTGCGCTTCTGCCCCGACTCGGTTAGGGGGCCACTTGGGACCGTCGGGCGGTAACGATCGGTGAGTGAGTCAAGCTGATTCTTCAGCTCGGGGTTTAGGGGGGCATCCACTGCGGCGAGGCTGTCTGCAAGTTGATGCGATTTGCTTGCCCCCACAATCGCTGACGAAACGGTCAGATTGGCTAGGACCCAAGCGACAGCCAAAGATGAGGCGCTCGTACCCGCTTGGTTAGCCAGACTGACGATATCGCGTACTGTCTCAAGCTGCCCGTCATGCCAGTACCGATCGCGGTAGATTTGTGCTCCCCGGCCTTTCCCGTAGCGTCCCTCCGTCTGCATCTGATCTATATGTTTGCCTGTGAGTAGACCGCCAGCAAGTGGATTGTAGGACATGACGCCCAGGGCATGGTCTTCTGCCAAAGGAAGCACATTGTTTTCCGCCTCACGTGCCAGCAGGTTATATCTCTGCTGGATCGTTACGAAAGGTTGTAGCTCGCGGGCGGCGCTAACTCCCAACGCGGAAGCGATACTGTCAGCTGTAAAGTTGGAGCAGCCAACGTAACGGGCCCGGCCCGATCGAACTACCTCATCCAGCGCCTCGAGTGTTTCATGGATCGGCGTTTCATGGTCGGGATGATGCAACTGGTAGAGGTCCACGTACTCTACGTTGAGGCGTTTTAACGAGGCGTCGACGGATTTGAGGATGTGTCGACGTGATGACCCGCGGTCCAGAGGATCTGAGCTCATGGCGCTGCCGCATTTGGTAGCCAGGACGACTTTGTCCCTGCGCCCGCCGATCCATTTCCCGATTATAGATTCCGTCACTCCTACACGGCTGAGGTCCTCGCCTAAGGGATAGACGTTGGCTGTGTCGATGAAGTTGATGCCTTCGTCGAAGGCTTTGTCCAAAATGGCATTGGACTCCGCCTCATCGGTTTGGAAGCCAAAGGTCATCGTGCCCAGACACAGTCGGGACACGCGCAAGTCGGTGTTGCTCAAAGTGGTGTACTGCATGATTCCTCTTTCAATAGCGCCCTGCCGATACCGTTGCGGACTGACCGGACTAAACCGGCTCGGTAGTTTTCAGCAGATTGTGCAGGCGGACTTGGCCCGTTGCGACTAGGCGGCCGTCTTGGGACTCAGTGGTGACCCGCCAGAGTTGCTGGGTACGGCCTCTGTGCACGAAGCGTGCGATGGAGGTCAATTGGCCATCCCCGACTCCCCTAAGGAAGTCCGTCGTGTTTGATACTCCGACGACCCTTCCTTTGGAGCCGAGCCAGAGTCCGGCTCCGATGCTTGCCAGAGTCTCGACGACACTGCAGTGCACACCGCCGTGCAGGATGCCGGCGGTCTGGTGGAGCCTACTCGTTGCGTCCCACCGAGCTCTGACCTCATCGCCTGATAGATCCAGGAGTTCGAGGCCCAGGTACTCCACGTAGGGACCAACCTCGAAATTTTTCACCGCCGTTTTCCGTTGCTGCAGCTCAATCATCTAGTGCACCTCCGCGGAGGCTGCCAAGAACGGACAGCTTCCAGCTTCCGTCTGAGTTGTGGCGGGTTCGCGGTTAAACTCGACAACCGTGCCTGCTTCTATCAGTTGCTGAATCTTTTTGCCGGGAATGCCGAACTCTGCGAGGAGTTCCCGTGAATGCTCGCCGAGCCGCGGCGCATACCCACGGGGGCCCACCGCCAGATCGTGGAAGCGCATGGGATTGTTGACCACCGGATATGGGCCAAAATCGGGGTGCTCGAGTTCTACGATGGAGCCGTTGTGCTTGACTTGCGGGTCCTCAAGGGCATCTTCCATCCTGTGAACTGGGCTGCAGGGCACGCCCGCTGCCTCAAGACGATCGATCCATTGGCTCGCGAGGTCGGTCGCGAAGATCTCGGTGAGGATAGCCACCACTTCGTGCCGGTGCTTCACGCGGCTGCTGTTGGTTGTCAGCTTGTCATCCATGAGACGATCGTCCCCGAGCGCGGTCACGATCTTCGGCCAGAATGAGTCGTTCAGGCAGGCCAGGATGAAGTACTGGCCTTTCACGTCCGCGAACGGCTGGTAGGGGACGATCTGCGAATGTCCGCCGCCTTGTGGTCGGAAGGGGATCTTCGTGCGATCGAAGTGCGTGACAAAGTTGGCGAGTGTGGACACCTGCCCGTCAAGCAGGTTCAAACTCACTTTCTGACCGGCCCCGGTCCGCGTCTTGTGCAGGAGGGCGGCCGTGATGGCGAATCCGCTTTGGAAGGCGGTGACAAAGTCCGCAATCGGCACCCCGACCTTAATCGGGGGACCGTCCTGTTCGCCGGTCAGCCCCATGACACCGGACAGGGCCTGCCCCAGGATGTCCATGCCGGGCTGGTGTGCACGCGGACCGTCTTCACCGAACGCGGTGATGGAGCAGTAAACGAGAGAGGGGTTGATCTTCTTCAACGTTTCGTAGTCGATTTTCATTCTCGTTACCGCGTCGGGGCGGAAGGCGACGACGAACGCATCGGCTTGCCTGACGAGTTCGGTCAGTACTTCGTATCCTTCGGAGGTGCGCAGGTCGAGGCCTAGGGACCGCTTGCTCCTGTTGACGCCGAAAAAGTAGGCGCTTTCCCCTTCCCCCATCTCGTCGTCGATCTTTCTGAAGCTGTCGCCCCAAGTGGGTTCGACCTTGATGACGTCGGCTCCGAGGTCGCCTAGCAGGGATGTGCAGTATGGGCCGGCACCGATTTGAGAGACGTCGACGATGCGGAATCCTGATAGGGGCAGTGCAGAGGGGTCAGCGGTCGGGTCATATTTCGCGTCCATGTGTTCGACTTTCGATTCAGGTGACTCGTCCGGGCCGGTGCCCGGAGTCGCGGTTGAGGGGCTGGGAGCTTGAGGAGGGCTGGCCCTGTGCGGCGGGCTTTGGTTCCTTTGGCAGTCCTAGAACGGTCTCAGCCAGGATGTTCAGGACAATCTCGTCGCTGCCAGCGAACAGGTGGACTCCTGGCTCGCCGAGGAGGAAGCTAGTCCAGGCGAATGTTCCCCACTCCCCTGTGTCCGCTGTAATGTCAGCCCCGAGGATGTCGCCCACGAATTCGGATACAGCGTGGAGATTCCGGCTCAAGGATATTTTCCCGAGCAACGGCGCAGGGCCGCTGTCGTCTTTGCGGATTGCGCAGGCCGTCGCCCTTTTCACGAGCTGCTTGGCAGCCCAGAAATTGATCAGGATGCCACCCAACTCCTGACGGACGACGGCATCGGAGGACAGCCCGCGCGCCTTGACCAGCGCTTTGAGTCGTTCGCCGTTAGCTATTCCGCTGCCTGAGCGCGCAAAGCCCCCACCGATCGCCGCCCTCTCCCGGCGGAGGATTTCCCGTGCGACGGGCCAGCCTGCGTTTACATCCCCTAGACGCCTCGCGTCGCCAACCAGGACTTCGTGAAGCAGGACCTCATTGAAGGCCACCCCTCCCGTCATGAGCTTGAGAGGGCGCACTTCTACGCCCGCGGCATTCATGTCAATCACAAATGCTGAGAGCCCGCCAGGCCCGTAGCCGCCGCCGTCTGTTCGTGCCAGGACAATGCCAAAATCCGCATAGTGAGCGTCCAGGATCCAGGTCTTGTGCCCCGAGATGAGCCATTGGCCACCCTTTTCCGTGGCTTGAGTAGCCACGGAGAAGACATCGGAGCCGGCACCGGGCTCGCTGAAGAGTTCGCAGACGACAGCGTCTCCGCGGTAAAGCTGGCGGGCGAGGTTCTCCCCGAAGGCCGGTTTTGCATAACGGAGGATTACCGGAGCGACGACCCTGTCCAGCTTGAAAAAGCTCTGATCGGGAACATCGTAGGTGGCTTCCAGCGCACGATACTTCCTTACATACACGCTTTCCAGCTCTCGGCCACCCAAGTCCTTGGGCCCGTCGATCCAACCAAATCCCGCATCGAAGCGTGCACGTCGCCATTCACGGGCAGATTCCAGATCTTTACGTTGCTGTTCACGGTCGCTCTCGTCCCAGATAGCAACAACGGAGTCGTCCCCCGCGCCCCAAGCAAAGGTTTGGCGCTGACCCTTACGTGTCGTACTCATCTCCAGGAATTTTTCGGCACTCCTGAGAAACTCAGCTAACTCTGTCGTTCCGGCGGTCTCATCGATGGTCGTGGTCACGTGCCGCTCCTTTGTCGTTTCGAATTTCTGCCGAGAACGCCCGGCTGACGTTGGTCATCGTCCACCAGCGCCAGGGGCAGCAGCTTCTTCCAAGCGCGGGCGCTCCGCATTTTCGGTTGGCCACTCCTCTAAAAGGACCTTCCGGGCCACCTTGCCCATCGCATTGAGGGGCAACGGAGTAGAACGGAACCACCAGCGTGTGGGCACCTCATAGTTGGCCAGATGCTCGCGAGCGAACGCAGTGAGGTCGGATTCGGTTACAGCGTCGGCTTCCGGCCGAAGCAAAACCGCGGCTCCGACTTCCTCCCCCAGTTCGGCGTGAGGTAACGCGATGACAGCTGCTTCTCCGACGCCGGGATGGGAGGTCAGACAGCGCTCAACGTTCGCCGATGCGATGTTTTCCCCGCCACGGATGATGATTTCCTTGGATCGCCCTACTACGTAGAGCCAGCCGTCTTCGTCAACTCTTCCCAGGTCACCGGAAGCGACCCATCCCTCCGGATCAGCAATGGGCCCCTCCCCCAGATAGCCGTCCGGAACGGTCGGCGTTCGGGCACTGATTTCGCCGATGCCGCCTGCATCCCGTTTGTCGATTCGTATTTCGACTACCGGCAGCGGCTTACCGACCCGACCGGGGTGGTCCGAGATGTCACTCCCTGTTCCTGATGCAAGGATTCCTCCAGCCTCGGTCAGCCCATAGAGGCTGCCAACCTTCTTCTTGACGCCCGGGAATGCCTTGGGAATCCTGGCACGTAATTCCGCAGAGACCGCAGCGCCGCCCAACGGAATCGATTTCACGCTTGACACGTCCGCGGTGGCCATTCGCGGGTGCTCGAGGGCACGGATGACCATGGTCGGAATGCCGCCCCAGACCGTGATCCGTTCGGACTCGATCAAGTCCAAAACTTCACCAGCGTCGAACTTCCCGCGCAGCAGGGTGACAGTTCCTCCTTGCAGGAAGGTGCTGCACATGGTCTGCACTCCCGCGCCGTGGAAAAGAGGAACTGTGAGCAGGTTCCTGGTTCCCACGTGCTCGGCGGGCAGCTCGTTCGGGAGTCTCCCGGTCAGGACAAGAAGGTTCTGGAGGTTGCCGACCACCGCCCGCTGGGACATGAGTACACCCTTGGGTGAGCCCGTCGTTCCTGAGCTGAACAGCACTAGTGCTGGGTCGTCCTCATTGACGTGCGTGATGGTCAGTTCGCCGGCAGGTTCGAGATCGGATGATTCGAACAGCTCGGAAAACGGGACAGACCCGGCCAAGCCGAAGTTATTGTTCGCGATGACGATCTTCGGAGAAAGGAGTGAGATGGCGCCGTTAATTTCCTCGCGGCTCCACCAGGCGTTGCCGAGGGCCGCCACGGCTCCGAGGCTTTGCAGTGCCCAGAACGCGCATACCCACTCGATGCTGTTGAAACCCAGAAGCATGACCCTGTCACCGGGGCCAACGCCCCTGTCTCGCATTCGCTGTGCCGCCGCCGCTACCAGCTGCTCAAATTCGCGGGTCTGAAGTCTACGGTCCCCTTGGACCAGGATCTCGCGGTCGCTCCAACGCCGCATCTCAAGAAGCAGTTCTCCCATGGAAGACGGTCGATGCTCGTAGACCCGTTTGTAGGGTTTTCCCGCCGGGGCCGGCACGGCGTGCCGACTCCAGCGGGGGGTCTCGTGCGACCCATACTCGTGACGATCTTCCATTGCCTATTCCTTCTTTTCGTGAAGTCCCACCGGGGATTAGAGGTCTGCGAACCTGACAGCAGATTCGCGATGCTGGCGGGTGCCGCCGAAGAGTCCGACGCCGCCCCTGGCCCTACGGAAGTACAAATGGGCCGGATGCTCGAACTGGAACGCGATACCGCCATGAATCTGGATGTTGTCTGAGGTGACCTTCAGATATGTCTCCGCTGCGAACGCCGCTGCGGCGGACGATGCGAAGCCGACATCCGGATCCGAACTGTCGATGGCGACGGCCGCTGCATAGACCGCAGCTCGTGCCGTCTCCACCAGACGCAACATCTCCGAGCATTTGTGCTTGGTCGCTTGAAAGGAGCCGATCGCCCGCTCGAACTGCACGCGTTCCTTGGCATAGGCAACGGCCATGTCTAAGCACTGCTGCGCGCCGCCTACTTGTTCTGCGGCATGCAAGACGCTGATCCTGCCGTGAATGGCGTCGATCGCCGACTGGGTGGCGTCCCCGATGCGGTCGGCCTGAACGCCGCTGAACTCGATCCGCGACTGCGGCCTCATCAAGTCGAGTGTTTCCATGGGATGACGGCTGAGACCAGGAGCGGAACCTTCCACCGAAAGTAGCACCCAGTGTTCCTCGACGGGTGCGAGAAGGAGAATAACGTCCGCCGTCGTGCCATCCAACACATGGGACAGTTGACCGTCCAGCAGCCATCCGTCCCTTGTTTGGCGGACGGAGAGGCCAGCGGAAGCGGAGGCTCCGGTGTTGGCAGGGTATGCCAGTGTTGCGGTCAGCGCACCCGAGCCGATCTTGGGGAGATACAGCTCCCGTGCCGGCACGTCTCCGATCTCGCGGAGTGCAACGGCTGCCAAAGCGGTGGCGAAGTACGGCGAGGGCAATAAGCGCCGGCCGAGCTCTTCGAAGACGACGCACAGGTCGAGAAAGCTACTCCCCCATCCTCCAAGATCTTTGGGAACGAGCATGGCCATCAGGTCCTGTTCGGCAATGAGGTCCGCCCAGACATCGGAGTCCTCCCGCACTCTTGACCGAGGCCCTCCTAACGGGCCGTTGCGCTCAAGGAGAGTCCGGAGTTGTTGCTGCAGTTCTTGTTGCTGCCGATTTAGTGCGAGCACGAGCTTCCCTTTCTGCATCCACTAACGAGGTCCATGGGCTACTCGCCTACGGTGGCGAGGTTGAAGTCCGGTGTCCTGCCATCCCTCAGCGCCCGCACACCCTCCTTGTAGTCGGGACGCTTCATCAGCTCGCCAATCAGTTCCTTCGATTCCTCGACCGACGCGCCGACATCGTGGCGCAGGAGGTCTTCGTACACCTGGCGCTTGATCGCGTGCAGGGATTCGGCTGAGGTTTCGACTGCGAGAGCTGCTGCTACCTCGTAGACGCGTTCAAGGAATCCGTCGAGGGGGTAAAGACCGTTGAGGTATCCCATCTGCATGAGCTCTTCGGACCGGAGGATGCGGTTGGTCATGAGGATGTCGAGTGTGTGGGTCAGTCCGACAATGCGGGGCAGCACCCACGACAGTCCATACTCGGCCGGCAACCCCAGCCTCGATGCCGCGGGGGTGAACTTAATCCCTTCAGCGGCATAGCGGAAGTCGCAGAAGCTGGCCAGGACCGTGGCGATTCCCGCGCAGGCCCCGTTGATCGCTGCGATCACGGGCTTCCGAAGCCCCCAGTGCCAGACCATGTCGTGGTCGAACTCCGGCCGAACACCATAGCCAGGTGTGCTCATCCCGGGCATGTTGACTGACTCAGCGTAGTTCTCGTCGACTTCGGTGTAGTGGGACAGTGCGCGGCTGTCCGCACCCACGCTGAACTGCCGACCTTCGCCCGTGACAACGATGATCTTGACTCGGTTGTCGCTATCGAGGGATTCCATGATCCACCTGTATTCAGCGTTCATACGTTTGGTCCAGGAATTGCCTCTGCCGGGCCTGGTCAACCAGACCGTGGCGACGCCGTCGTCACGGATTTCATACCGAGTAACTTTGAGATCCATTTTCTACCTTCGCTTGATCAGGAATCTGGGCTTGAACCCGCCTACCCCCGCCGGGGGCGCCCATGGGTGTTGCGAGCTTGGGCCGCCGGGCTAGCGAGCCGTCGAGCCGCCATCCACGGGAAGGGCGATCCCGGTCACGAAACTCGATTCGTCCGAGGCCAGCCAAAGGGCTGCATCGGCAATTTCCCTCGGCTCGGCCGCCCGCCCCATAGGCACCGAAGCGATGACGCGTTCTTCGTTTTCCTTCTGGGTGAATCTGGGGTCGGACTTCATGAAGTCGTTGTAGAGCATCGGCGTCGCGACAGGACCCGGGCAGATTGCATTCACCCGGATCCCGTCCTCGGCGTACCGAACCGCCAGCCCCTTCGCGAGGCCGACGACGCCGAATTTAAGAGCTGAATACAGAGGGCTCAACGCTGATCCAACCAATCCGGCAGAGGAAGCGGTGAAGATAATCGAGCCGCCATTTTTGGAGCGCATGTCCCGTATGGCTTCTGCGGCGATTAAGGCCGAGGAGGTGAGGTTGACATCTGCAGAGACGCGGTATTCCTCGAGGTTGAAGTTCTCGATGTCCGAGGGTGCGGGCATGCCCGCATGACTCCAGAGGACGTCGACACCGTCGAGCCACTCCAATGCTGCCTTTGTTGCTTTGAGGGCATCGGCGGCATCTGATAGGTCGGCTACGAACCCCTTGGCCTGGCCGCCTCCGGCGTTGACCTTGTCGACGACCTCCTGCAAGCGTTCTGCGTCCCGGTCGATGGCCGCGATACGGGCTCCTTCGTTCGCGAACCGCTCTACGCCAGCCTTGCCCATTCCTGAGGCCGCAGCGGTGATAATTACCTTTTTGTCTATGATGCGCATCTTCTTCTCCTGAGGCTTTTTTGATTCTTGTGCTGGCTGAACTGAGTTTGGGCGCTGTTCTTGCGATTTTTTTAGTGCACGGTGCTGACGTTGCGCTCCGGGTCCTGATCCTCCAGCTCGACGGTGGTGACGGCCATCTCCCGGGCGTTCGGCAGGCCAAACACGGCCAAGAGTGCTCCAAAGCATGCCATCGCAGTGATGTAGTAAGCCGGGGCGAGGTGGTCGAAGTTGGCGACTAGCCAGGTGGCAATAAACGGAGCGGTTCCACCGAAGACGGCGAATCCGAGCTGGAATGGCAAGGCGCTTGCTGAGTAGCGGACGTCGACAGGGAAAAGCTCCACGACAGCCATGGAAGAAACAACCATCGCCGAGTAACTGATGATTGCGAACACGGCGATGCCGATGGCGGCGAACACCGGGCCCATGCTCATGAGCAGAAAAGTCGGGAAGGTCCATACAGCCAAGGCGATAGACACACCCAGTGCGAATTTCTTCCGAGGACAACGATCAGCCAGCCGGCCCATCATAGGTACTCCCAGGGCAGCTACGGCATGGCCGACGATCAGCACCGCCAAGGCGGCCGGCATAGCATAACCTTCTGCCGTTACCAGGTGCGTCGTGTAGTAACCGACCAACATATAGCCGGAGAGCGCCACCAGCGCCGTCCAGCCGAGGAGGACGGTCATCTCCTTACGTGACTGGCGGAAGGCTTGAGCGAGCGGAACGTGTTTGCGTGTTGCTTTCTTGACGACGTCACTGGCCGTCTTGTAGACCTCCGACTCGTCAATATTCATGCGCAGATAGAGTCCAAGAAGGCCCAGCGGTGCGGCGATCAGGAAAGGAATCCGCCATCCCCACTCCAGGAGCTGCTCAGGAGTGCACAGGAGTGCAACGGCCAGGCCCAGCAGCGCTGCGCAACCTACTCCCGTAATCGACCCTGTGACTACTAACGATCCATTTCGACCGCGCTTTTTTATTGGCGAGTGCTCCACGACGAGGACGTATGCTCCACTCTGCTCCCCGCCCGTGGAAAAGCCCTGTGCGAGCCGGCACAGGAGCAGCAACAATGGCGCCACTACACCAACTGCGGAAAAGGTAGGGAGGAGACCTATGCACGCTGTCGCCGAGCTCATGAGAACGATCGCGAAGATCAGGGCGCGTTTGCGTCCAAAGCGGTCGCCTATGTGCCCAAACACCATCGCCCCGATGGGGCGGATAAAGAACGCCACTCCGAACAGGGCAAAGGTTGCCAGCAGTGCAGCGACGCTGTCTCCCTTTGGAAAGAACAGTGCCGCGATTGTGACCGCGAAGAAACCGTAGATGGTGAAGTCGAAGAACTCGATGAAGTTTCCTATGGCTCCAGCACGGAGAACTCGCTTCATCTTGGCGTTCGACGTCGCCGTTTCAGAACTGACGGACATATCTACTCCCGGTGTAAGTATTGGATTGCCGATCCGAATTGGACGGCTTTGGTGTGGAAGGCTGTGCGACGACTATGTCGCTGACCCCCGGGCAATGCCTAAACGGCTCAATCTTGATGCGGAGTTAGGGCGACGTGCAGGTGCTTCGGCCCTACTGTGAGGTTGTTTCCGGCCATATAGACAACCGGGCGGTGTTCATCCATTTGCAGCGAGGCGACGTGTTCGGCAATCAGCTCTGTCGTCACCTTGGTCTCCAGCCGTGCGAGAGGGGCCCCGATGCAACTGTGAATGCCGTGTCCAAAACCGAAGTGGCCCTCTGTGGAGCGGTCAATGTCAAACACGTCGCCGTTGGGGAACATGGCGCTGTCGCGGCCAGCCGAGGCGATCATCAGGCGGACGACTGCCCCTGCCGGGATGCGTGTTCCGGCGACCTCGACAGCTTCCGTCGTGCGGCGAACCGTCCGGTGAACACTCCCCCGGTACCTGGCCAGTTCCTCGACAAAGAGGGCTGCGTCCGAGGGATTGGACTTGATCCTTGGCAGGAGCTCGGGGTGCGCGGCAAATTCGCGGAAGGCGTTGGACAACAGGAGAGACGTCGTGTCGTGGCCAGCCACGAACAGGAACCCGCACATTTCCCGGACCTCCGTGTCTGAAAGGAGGCCTTCCTTCCATATCCTTGCCAGATGTCCGCCGACGGCCTCGCTCTTTTCCAGATACAGCCGTTCAAGGTTTTCCTGAAGGTAATCGAAAAACTCCATGGTGGTCTCGAAGTCCGTGCCGGTTCCCGGTGCATTACGGGCGACCCTGGCGAAATAGCTGTTCATCTCGTCCGACCAGAACTTGACCTTGTTCAGGTCCGTGGCAGGGACATCCAGGATGCCGCTGATCGTGCCAATGCTGAGCGGTATCGAGTATTCGGCGGCCACATCGCCACCGCCGGCTTTGAGAAGGGAGGCCAATCGTTCGGCCCCTATGCGGCGGATATGCTCCTCCATGACCGAGACCGACTTAGGCGTAAATGCCCGGGCGATGATCCGCCGAAGGCGGTTGTGCTCCGGATCGTCGATGAGCGTCAGGAACTTCAGCGGGACGGGGCGGGTCACTTCCGAGGAAAAAATCTTCGGCGCCCGCATGGCTTTGCGGACATCTTCGTAGCGTGACACAAGCCAAACGTCCTCGGTATCGGTTTCTGCCCTCATGACGGGGGCGTATTCCCTCATCCACGCATAGTGCGCGTACGGCTCTCCCTGGCTACCGTCGGTGTCAATGATTTTGTAAGCCGGCAGCCCTGGAGGCCATTCGAGCTCATGGGAGTACGGGGGCCATGTGGCCGCCATTTCTGAAAGGTTCGACATCTTTGTCCTACCGGTCCTTTACTTTCGTCTCGCCGTGTCCCGGCCCGGGATGGCGAGGAAGTGACGAGCTATACAACGGGTCGTTTCACGTCAGGCCCGAACTGTTGGGTGATGTGTCTAGAGTCCCAGTTGTGCCGTGGCGCACATATACTGTTTTCACTGACCGAAATCACCGTCGGGGCCTCACCCTCTCCCGCGCCACGGCCCTCGCGATTAACGGCGTACCGGCACCTTGAATAGCACACGTTTGGAAATTTGATATGAAACCACCTACGGTCGCGGACACCACGGCACGATTTCGCGGAAACTCGTTTACCGCCTCCGAAACCCAAGCAGCACTCAACGAAGGCTCACTCCGTGGGTGAATCAGTTATTAGCCGGGTCGTTCGAATCATCAGTTGCTTCGACCGCACCCGACCTGATTTCACCTTGTCGGATCTCGCACAACAAGCGGGTCTTCCTGTTCCGACGACTTATCGGCTGGTCACTGAACTGGTCAAGTACGGCCTTCTCGAGCGAGACTCTGACCGGAGGATTAAAGTCGGCATCCGCCTTTGGGAGTTGTCCTCGCGGGGTTCGGGGGCCTTGTCGCTGAGGGACACAGCCCTCCCCTATATGGAAGACCTCCAGCAGAGTCTCAACCAAGACGTGATGTTGGCCGTCCTGGAGGGAGGAAGCGTGCTCTTCCTTGAGCGCCGATCTCGTAAGAACTCCGAGTTGAAGGCCGGCCGCATGGCCGAGCGCTTTCCCCTGCATGGCTCTTCTGCGGGGCTGCTCCTGCTGGCATTCTCATCGCCAGAGGTCCAGGAGGAGTTCCTTGCAAGGGATCTACCGCGTCTCACGCACGACACCATTACGGATCCCGCTGAATTGCGGAGGGTTCTCGCGGAGATACGGCAGCGTAAGTACGTATCCGTCCCCGGCATCGGCCTTATTAACCGGACAGGCGTCTCTGTACCCATCTACGGGCCCCGAAAGACAGTCATCGCAGCACTCAACGTCAGTTACCCCCGGGGCGAAGAGGACCCCCCGGGGGTGATTCCTGCGCTATTTACTGCAGCGGCGGGTATCACGCGCACATTAACCGCCCCCTAGAGCACCCCTGATGTAGTCCCGCCCTTTCTGCAAGGCCAATTACAGTCAGTGAAATAGCGGTTTGATGAGCGGCATCGTGCTGACATACTCGGCTGAATTGAGCTCGGTGACCACGAAACACCGGTGCTGTGGCCTCGCCGCTGCTCTGCGGCCAGAAAAACAAAGGAAACTCTTATATGCGTGCCGCCGTTCTTTCGTCCCTCGAAGATCTGCAAGTCCGCGATGACGTCAAGCCCGCTTCCCTCGGCCCCTATGACGTTCTCGTGACCATGAAGGCTGCAGGTGTCTGCCGCACCGACCTGTCCGCATTTACCGGCTCCTGGCCCTCCCAGCTTCCGCTCGTTTTGGGACATGAAGGCGCTGGCAAAGTGGCCGCCGTCGGAGATCACGTCACCTTCGTCCGGGCAGGACAACGAGTCATACTTGCAACGCTGAAAGGGTGTGGTTCCTGCTACCACTGCCTTCGGGGGCAGTCAACATTATGCACGGTCAATGACGTACTGGCCGGCGGCAGCACCCCACGCTTCCTCACCGACGGCGCTCCGACCTTCGGCATGGCAGGCATGGGAACGTGGTCCGAGCAGCTCGTAGTGTCGGAGAACAACGTGGTCCCATTCCCCGATGATGTTCCTTACGACATCGCGTCTCTCATAGGATGTGCGGTGCACACCGGCGTAGGCGCAGTGACCAACACTGTGAAGGTTGAGCCGGGGGCGTCCGTCGTTGTGATCGGTGGTGGCGGAATTGGCGCTTCCACCATCCAAGCCGCGCGGCTCGTTGGCGCCGGACTAATTGTGGCAATAGAGCCTGTGGCGGCGAAGCACGCGAGCCTTAAAAGCTTTGGTGCCACACACGTGGCCACCCCGGATGAATTGGACGACATCAAGAATGAGCTAACCTTCGGTCGTGGATTCGACTATGCGTTTGAAGCCGTAGGACGCCCTGAGGCGATTCGAGCAGCATGGGACGCGACTCGCAAGGGCGGCAGCGTTGTGTTGTCCGGCATCGGCGGGCACGGGGCCCGGGTCCCCTTCAACGCTCATGAGCTGACGATGGATGCCAAACGACTGATCGGGTCGGTTGGCGGCATGGTCGACGCCGGACGTGATTTCCCTCAGTATCTAGAGCTGTGGAAGCTTGGCAAACTCGACTTGGAAGGCCTCATCACGGAACGCATCAGCCTCGCAGACGCGCCAAGCGCCATGCTCGCCCTTAACAAGGGCTCGGATGCCCTGCGGCAGGTGATTATCTTCGACTAAATGTTCGTACCCACTTGCGTCACACCGAGGAGGGGTCTGGTTGCGACGACTGCAATCCGGGCCGGGCGTAGTGGCGGTGTTTGATCAGAACACCGGGCGACCACGACCTACAGTCCGAATACGTCAGGTTCTCCGTCGGCGAGATGTTCGCCTGCCTATGCGAAGGAATAACCGTCCAGCAGGGCAACGTATCCCATGGCTGAGGGCACCCTTCCCATCGCCGGGTTGCAGGTTCGCGGGCACGGCAAGCCCTGGCGATACCTGTGGTGCCGCCGCCGGTCGGCCGGTACGGTGGGACAGGGCAGGGTGCTGATCGTGGCTCACTCGAATTAGATGAGACTGATGCGTGATGTCCTTAATCGCTCAGATCTGATCCTGTATTCGTCGTCCGGCTGTCTGGGTGTCGGTCTTCGCCCGTACCGGTCAAGGTGAGGTGCAGCGGGTGTGATTATTTGCCGAGGTCCGGTCCCAGGCAGATACCGCGGGCGCCGAACCAGAAGGGCGGCCGTGATGGGGATCCCTCATCACCGCCGCCCTTCGCCGCTTCGTCCTTCACATTTAATCCGGTTCTGATGCAGTGCCTTGGCCGACTTTAGGGTTGGGATGCATTGATCATCTTGTACTGGGTGTACTCGAGCAGCCCGACGGCCCCCAACTCGACACCGATACCGGACTGCTTGGCTCCGGCAACCGGAAGATGCCCTGAACGATCCATATGCTTGTTGATCCAGACAGTTCCCGCTTCGATCCTGCCGGCGATCCCGTATGCCGTCTCCATGTCGTTTGACCACACGGAGGCGGCAAGCCCATAGGGGCCCGAGTTGGCACGTGAAATTGCATCTTCAATGTCCTCGAAAGGCAGCACTGGAAGAATAGGCCCAAACTGTTCGTCGGCGACCAGTTGAGAGTCGTCAGGCATGTCCCGGACGACAGTGGGTCGGACGAAGAAACCCGGACCGTCCACCACGCCCCCTCCTGGCAGCACCGTCCCGAGTTTCTCGGCTTCCGCAAGGAGCACTTGCAGGTGCTCGAACTGCTGCTTATTCTGGACCGGGCCGAACTCGACTCCGTCGTCCAGACCGTTGCCGACCACGGCGTCCCGCGCCCGCCGCGCGATGCGGTCACAGAACTCGGCATAGATGTCACGGTGGACATAGACCCGCTTGACGGCCCGGCATACCTGGCCGCTGTTGCCGAAAGCGGACGCGAAAATCCGCTCGATGACAGTCGGCAGGTCGACATCGGGCAACACGATCGCGGGATCGTTGCCTCCAAGTTCCAGGGTCACTCGAGCCAGATTGGCGGCCGCCGCCTGCATGACCTTCTTCCCCGCACCCGTGGAGCCGGTGAAGGTGACTTTCCGAAGCCCGGGATGGGATGCCAAGGCCGGCCCCAACTCCGATCCTCCGGCGATGATGTTGACGACACCGGGAGGAACTATGTCTTGAATGAGTTCTCCGAAGCGGAGTGTAGTCAGAGGGGTGTTCCGTGCAGGCTTCACCACGATGGTGTTTCCGGCCAGAAGCGCTGGGGGTAACTTGAAGGCCAGAAGCATCAACGGCACGTTCCAGGGAAGAATCGCTCCAACCACCCCGAGAGGGGCGCGGTGGATCTCGACGTGACGAGTCTCGTTGCTTTCAAAGATCTCTGGATCCAGCGTCAGGGTAGTGCAATGCCGAATGTAATCTGCTGTGCCCTTGACTTCGCCCAAGGCCGCCGGGAGAGGTTTTCCCTGCTCCATGGTCAGGATCTGGGCGAGCTCGTCTGCCCTCGCATCGATCGCGTCGGCGATGTCGCGCAGGACCTGTTGTCGAGTCGGAAAGGGCGTAGCCGCCCATGATGGGAAGGCGCGCCCAGCAGCCGCAACCGCTTCGTTGAGCTGTTCCAGAGATGCCGCCGGGGATTCCGCGAAGACTTCTCCGGTCGCTGGGTTGATGACAGGAAGGTAGGACCGGCCATGGACCTGCTCGCCGTTGATGAGTAGGGCCGTTTTCCCAATCGGGGGAATTACGCCCTGGGATCGGCTGGTTTGCGTTGAGATGCTCATTTTTACTCCTCCGGTGCCAGGGTGATGGTTGACCCGACTAGGACCGGGTTAAAGCGGATCTGGCATGAAAGGCGTGACTCGCACTCTCGGAAAGCCTCCGTCTCACCGAGGAGCTCGTCCTCGTCTTCACTGCGTGAGGCCAGTTGCTCATTGTCCTTTGGCTGTACGTAGACATGGCATGTTGCGCAGGAGGCTGTTCCTCCGCAAGAAGCCAGGATGGGGAGATCGTTGTCCCTGATGGTTTCCATCAGGGTGGTGTCGGGCTCCCATTCAAGGGTGTGGAGATAACCTTCACGGTCCGCGACATTGATTATCGGTTTAGACACTGTCCCGCCTTTCCTTTCTGTGTGGCTCGATGTCTTGGCTCAAGACATGCTCGCGGCTACTTGGGTTAGTTTGACGTTGGGATCTGCTGCGTGAATTGGGTCGATGTGCGAACCGGCCGCGATAAGTCTTTTTCCTGCAGCGAAATCGGAGAGTGAGTGCACTGTATCTATGGCTGCCAGCTTGTCGCCGTTCCTCAGATAGAGAATCGAGAACTTCCCTGTCGCGGGTTCACCGCGGACGACGGCGAGGTCATCGGGATCCCGAATGCCGGCGGTTTGCAGCCTGACGCCGTGCTGGATCGTCCAGAACCAAGGGATCTCGGGCTCTTTCGCGGGAGCGCCCAGGATGTGGCGGGCCACAGCATCAGCCTGCGCCAGTGCGTTCTGGACACATTCCAGACGCCGGCTAACGCCCTCCCATGGGCACTGGAAGCGGGTGACGTCCCCCGCTGCATAGATTAGCGGGTTGGAGGTCCGGCCATGGTTATCGACCATGATTCCGTCGGAACACTCTAGTCCGGCGTCTTCCGCGAGTTTCTGGTTCGGGACGACACCAACTCCGATGACAACCAGGTCTGCCGGGTACTCCATGCCGTCGGATGTGTGGACTGCGGTCACGTGGTCCGCGCCTTCGAATCGGCTGGCCTGCGCTCCGAACACGAACCGGACTCCGTGCTCTTCGTGGAGCTTCCTGAAGTGTTCGGAGACCACAGGGGAGGTCACCCGGCTCATGACCCGGTCTTGGAACTCAAGCACCGTGGTATCGCATCCGAGCTTGGCCGCTGCCGCTGCGACCTCCATCCCGATGTAGCCGGCGCCGACAACGACAACTCTAGTTCCGGGAGTAAGACGGTTCCGGAGCGTCTGGGAGTCGTCCAGTGTTTTCAAAAACTGGACCCCTTCAAGGTTCGCTCCCGGAATGGGGAGCGTCCTCGCCGTCGATCCGGTGGCCAGTACGAGGCGGTGGAAGGGCAGAGCGCCCCCGTCAGAGAGCCGGACAGCCCCTTCCTCCGGATCGATTGCCATTGCGGTCACACCGAGCATCGTCTGGATTCCTTTATCCAGATAGTAGCTTTCCCTGCGGAGGGGCGGAGGGGCGGAGGGCGCCGACTCAGTCAGCAGATCTTTGGACAGAGGTGGCCGCTCGTAGGGAACAGTCCCTTCTGCATCTACCAGGACGGTCGGGCCGGACCATCCCAGCTCGACCAGTCGCGTGGCTACGTGCACTCCGGCGTGTCCCGCACCCACGACAACAATGGGTTTCTCGTTCATGGCTAAACTTCCTTTCGATGTCCGGGGCCGCGTTCAGGCGGGTCCGCTTTGGGCGGATCATTCGGAAGCTGCGGCTATTCGCAGAATGAACCGGTCCAGCCTTTGGCGGGGTAGAAGGCGCCTAGAGCCTCGTCCTCGTCGATTCGTTCTCGCGAATAGCTCCAGCATCACAGGCGTGAGACACGACACATACATGTATTTCACTGACTGAAAACGCCGCGGTCTCGCCGAGCTCGAGTCACGGGCGGATCGTGCTTCGTCTAAGCAATGAGCTCGGATTGCTTCCACGGGAGTAAGTACGAGTCTCGGGCCCATGCGAAACGCCGCACGCCACTTCCCAGACAGCACGGGGCCTCGGAGGCTAGGCGTAGTCGAGTCCAATCCCGTTTGCCAGTAGGCCCGTTCCAAGGTCCCTCTGAGTTATGCGCATAATGTCGAGCGTTTCTGGGATGACCAGCTTTGAGAAGCGAACAATTGGTGCCGATACTGAAATGGCTGCGACAGGCCTGAGTCCTACCCCAGATATCGTCATTCCAATGGCTCCGACGCCAAGCTCGGTGTTCTGTACGTTCGTAGCAAAGCCTGTACGTTGTACGACAGCCAGATCCGCCATTAACGCGGAAAACTGTCTCGCGTCAAGGCCGTCTTCCAATCGTCTGGCGGTTGGACTCGCGTACATCTGCGCAAGTATGGGGGGTGGAAGTGCTGACAGAAGAGCCTTCCCTCCCGATGCGCCGCTTGCCGGTAGGACCATGCCCTGACGGCCGCCAACCCGAAGGACGTGTTCAGACTCAACAGATACCAGGAACCGTACTTTGGTTCCTACTCGGATCATGAGGTTAGTTGTTTCATTCAACCGACTGCACAGCAGTTCAAGATGCGGCTGCGAAATCTCGCGGAGTTTTCGCGACCAGTTCAAGCGCGCTGGCCCAACACCGAGTGCGGGGCCGGGGACGTACGACCTCGCCCCGTCTTGAACTGCAAATCCACGGTAAACGAGCATCGCAAACAACCGATGTGCAGTTGAGGGGGCAATATCAAGTTCCGAAGCCGCTTGCGTCAGCTTGATCGCACCTTCATCCCGCAGCATCTCGAGCAAGCGAAGCGCTCTGTCCACAGATTCGATCGGGTATGGCGGCTTTTGCAGCATGGGGTTTGTCATGTCAGACAAGCTATGGACTCGCGTCCACCTCCGATACGTTCATTTTGCCAAATGAAAGAGCCGCTACCACCTGACCTTCGTCACGGTAGGGTCCTTGATGAACAAGCCGGTACGAAGAACAAACCACGCCGGCAATGCGGGCGTGTCGTGCGTCGAAATAAGGGTCAGTGAGTGCTTCCTACAATGTTGTCCGAGACGGGTGGAGAGCCGTTGGTTCAGTGCGACTCTGTAGACACTGAGTGGTTCCTTGATGGCCAGCCCTGCCCAAGGGACCCACTGATGTTTTGAACCGCCCAGAAACGTGCATTTAGGCCATCGTAAATGTCGTGGAGCGCCGTCCGGCTCGCAGGTGCGGCCAGTAGCGCTGATATGACCGCTGCGTGGCCGGAGCGGAGCTTTGTCCGTCGAGGTTCACTTGCACCATGCCGCAGGACCTCGCCGTCAAATAGGTCATGTCGGGCAGCCTTTTCTGGACAACAGAAAATGAATGGGTTTTCCGTCTCTTAGTCCCCAAAGAGTGCTGTCATGAAGAGCGCCTGGGCACCTGCCCGATCTGAGGGCGCGACCGCAACGATCCGATTGAGCAGAAATAAACGCGACAGTCGGGTAGCTGGTTCGTTCAAAGGAGAACTGACAGATGCCAGGAACAATGTCCCGTGTTAAGCGGGCGACAGCGATATCGGCAATAGCCGCAGCCACTCTGCTTCTAAGTGCCTGTGCCCAAGGTGCGTCAGGCGGAACTGCGCCGGAAGGGCCCAGTCTCTCCACCGTCAAGATTGGTATTCCTGCCGCTATCAGTAATGCGCCGTTGTTTATTGCGATCGACAGGGGCTACTTCGACGCGGAAGGAATCACCCTAGAGAACGCCAGCTTTAAATCGGCAGCAGACATGATCGCCCCGCTCGGTTCGGGTCAGCTTGACGTGGGGACGGGAGCGTCGTCGGCTGGGGTCTTCAATGCTGCCGCTCAAGGCGTCCATATGAAGATCGCTTCTGACAAAGCGATAGTGGGCGAGGGCAACAGTGCCTATGCCCTGGTTGTCAGAAAGGATCTGATTGATAGCGGAGCATTCACCTCCTTCGCTGACCTCAGGGGATTGACCGTCAGTAGCTACGGAGCAGGTGGAGCCGTCGATATCTACCTCGACAAGATGCTGGAGAAGGGCGGTTTGGCGTTTGATGACATCAATCTGCGAACCCTTGGTGGCCCGGATGCAGTCACCGCTTTAGCCAACGGAGCGATAGATGCGGCGGCATTGGCTGAGCCGCAGGTTGCTCAAGTTGTGGCCGCAGGTACAGCTGTGCGTTTCGCAGGATCGGACGTGGTTTATCCGAATCAGCAGATCGGTGTGCTCATGTTTAGTGACCGCTTTGCATCCAGCGAACCCGAAACCGCGACGGCATTCATGAGGGCTTATCTGAAGGGCGTTCGCGACTACTCGGAGGCAATCATCGATGGAAAAATCGGCGGCACCAAGGGCGACGAGATTCTTCCAATACTCGTTTCGCACACGGGCATTGACGGGGCCACGCTACGCAATGCCTACATGCCCGAAATGAATCCTAAAGGAGAACTCCTGATGGAGAGCCTCAAACACGACCTCGTATATTGGAAAGCGAAGGGTCTTGTGAAGGGAGATGTGGAAGTAGACGACGTCGTGGACACGACATTTATCGACAAAGCTGCCGCCGATCTGGGACGTAGCGAGCGATGAACAATCTGACGCGACCCGACCAACTTGAGGAGCGCCCATTGAGTACAGCTGCCCAGCCATACGGCAGGTTGGTCAATTCAACCGAGACGCCAGCTATTAGAATCGACCACGTTTCGAAGAGATTCAAATCCCGACAGGGCTCGATTACAGCTGTAGACGACATCTCGCTCTCCATCCCTAGCGGACAATTCTTCACGATTGTCGGTCCGAGCGGCTGCGGAAAGACCACACTCTTGAGGATGCTGGCCGGATTGGAAGAACCGACGGAGGGCACCATAGAGCTCCAACACGGTGGTGGTGATGGCCCGGTCAACTCGATGATTTTCCAGGAAGCATCTATTTTCCCGTGGATGACTGTGTGGGACAACGCCGCGTTTGGCCTCCGCATGCGGCACGCCCCTAGAGCTGAAGTCAAGGAACGGGTTGGTCACTATCTAGACAAGACCGGGCTCTCCCGCTTCAAGACAGCCTATCCGCACCAGCTATCGGGCGGAATGAAGCAGCGTGTCTCGATTGCTCGTGCGTTTGCGAACGATCCGGCGATCTTTTTGATGGATGAGCCGTTCTCGGCACTTGACGAGCAGAACAAGGCCGTGCTGCAGCAGGAGTTACTCCGAATCTGGGATGAGGACAGAAAAACTGTCGTTTTCATCACCCACAGTGTTGACGAAGCAATCACCATGGGAGACAGGGTGATGATCATGACCGCTCGTCCAGGTCGCCTCAAATCGATGATCGAGATCCCGTTTCCTCGGCCGCGATCTGTCCTTGAGCTCCGGGCTGTGCCCGAGTACGGGCACTTGGTCCGCAAGATTTGGGATGGTTTGCAGGGAGAGGTCAGGGAAGCCCTCGGCGCGGAGGCTAACGGGGGTGAGGGGAAATGAGTAGCCAACAAGATTTGGCCTTGCGAGAGCCCGCACGAAGTCTTGCTGGACGCGTCGGACACCAAATCATTCACTCCACATGGGCTGACCGATTCGTCTCCGTTGCGACGCCGGTCGCCCTGCTCATACTCTGGGAAGTGGCGGCGCGAGGCGGGTTCGTCGATACGAGATTCTTTCCCGCTCCAACGACCATAGCGAGTTCTCTGCTGGACTTGGCCACGTCCGGAACACTTTGGACTGACACGGGGGCAAGTGTCGGCCGCCTGCTGGCGGGATTGGCACTCGGAGCGGTACCAGGCATCATCGTAGGACTCTTCATGGGACTTAACCGTTTTGCGAAGCTAGCGATGGAGCCAATCATCGCTGCTACGTATCCGATTCCAAAAAGCGCAATTTTTCCTCTTTTCCTGTTGATCTTTGGGCTCGGTGAGGTCTCAAAGATCGCGATCGTCGCTGTAGGGGTCTTCTTTCCTGTTGCCATCAATACAGCTGCTGGCGTTCGGGAAATTAGCCCCATTTATCGCGATGTAGGAAGTAACTTTAAAGCCGGTCGGTGGAACACCTTTAGACATATCGCACTTCCCGGCGCGCTTCCGCTTGTCTTGACAGGCCTTCAGCTCGCGTCGGGTATGGGCCTCATGCTGATCGTGGTTGCGGAAATGCTGGGGGGAAACAGTGGTCTTGGATTCCTCATCTGGAACTCTTGGCAGACGTTCAGCGTCGGTACCATGTACGCTGCCCTCATCGTCATCTCCTCGCTGGGTCTACTTCTTTCCCTGGCCATGGTTGAAATAGAGCGCTTGCTCGTTCCATGGCGGAAGCGGTGACTGGGGGGCATCCGGATCCCATCGAGGGCATCAGGCAACCACGCCCACTCCTCTTCAAAATGGAAGCGATTGTTCCCTCGCTCCTGCTGACCATCGCTGGTATATTGCCCGCGTTTCTTCTCGGGGCGATTGCGGGCCAGCTCGATGAGGAGCTTGGCATGTCGCTTGCCGACGTCGGACTGGCCAGCGCTGTCCTGCTCGGAGGAAGCGGTCTTCTCGCAAGAACCGGGGGCGTCGTTGTTCAACGATTCGGCGGGGCCCTTGGGATGGTCGTCGCTGGAACTCTTGCTGCCTCCGGCATGGCCTTGATTGCCGCAGCAGTGGCGCCTCCCATGATCTATGCGGGGATGCTTGTGTTGGGTGCGGCAAACGCTATTGGCGCTTCAGCGGCGAACAGTAGCATCGCCGCAGGGGTGTCGCCATCCCGGCTGGGACTTGCCCTTGGCATCAAGCAGTCGGCCGCTCCAGCGGCCGGTCTCCTCTGCGGGGTCCTGATCTCGTTCGGAGATGCACATTTTAGTTGGAGGTGGTTATTCGGAGCAGGAGTGCTTGGAGCTCTTCTGCCCGCAATATACGCAACATTCAGAATCAGGGGGCTCAGGAATTCCTTCGCAGAGCCTCATCTGAATGAGCGAAATTCTCGGGGGTTATGGGCCATGGCCATCGGTGCGGGGAGCGCGACGGCGGCTGGCACTGGGTTTGCAGTCTTTCTGATTCCAACAGCCCTCGAATCGGGGGTTCCACTACACGCCGCTGGCAGCGTCGCAATTCTTTGCTCTGTGGTATCCGTATGTGCTCGCATCGTGCTCGGAGCC
The DNA here is from genome assembly GCF_014712225.1 of Pseudarthrobacter sulfonivorans. GTDB lineage: Bacteria > Actinomycetota > Actinomycetes > Actinomycetales > Micrococcaceae > Arthrobacter > Arthrobacter sulfonivorans. The sequence goes on along the minus strand of NZ_JACXBW010000013.1, from coordinate 33,442 downwards.
TCTGCTGACCACCTTCACGTTAAATCTGCATCCACATTGATCTTGATACTTATTTCATTAGGAGGTGTAGGTTTCCTGATCCTCGCGTCCGGCGGTAGTGAAGGGTTTTTCGTCGGTGCGTTCCTTGCATTTGCGATCGGCTGGAGTTGGACTGGCCTCGCCCAGCTCGTGGTGGTCCGGCAAAACACCGAGTACCCAGCCCTGGCAACAGGCGTTCTGCAGACGGGTTTCGGCCTAGGATCGGCTGCCGGCCCCTTAGCGATAGGGATGCTAATCGAGTACTTCGATCTGACGACAGCATGGATCGTATGCGCTCTGCTCAGCCTGTTCGGAACAGTCTTGATCTTCGTCGGACGTTACGACCTCGCTCTACGCTCTCCAACCCATAAGCTTGCCTCCGCCAGGCGGCCGGGATAGCGGCCTTGAACTGTGGATTATCGCCCCGTTGGTCGACCTGTTTCTCAGACTAGGGTCAGGGCCGGGTGGACTGAAGCAGTAGAACAATCCCTTCGGAGGCGGGTCGCACGGGAGGACCTTGAGCTTGTCCGGCCGACTTGCTGACAGAGATCCCCCTGAACCGTCAACGCCTAGGCTAGCCGCGCTCTGAACCTGGAGCCCTAGCTAGGACTTTCATCGAGTTAGAGCACACCCCAACCTGACGTCAGGTCCTGGTCCGAACAGCGTCAGAATAGAGTCCAGCGCAGGCATTCCGAACACTGCGTTGTGACGGTCATAGATTTCACACTGGCATCTGCGGGTTGGAGGTCCACGGTGGCGGCCCGGAGGATTGGAGTATGGGCGCCTAGCACCGTGGATCAGTACGAGCAACGCCAACCCGCGGCCATGCCAGAACCCTACAGCTGCTGCTCCCACACCATCAGCTGCAGCATGACAGTACCGCGGCTACCGGCACCTTCAGCGGAAGGGTCGACGACGGCGCTCTCCTCGCCGCCGCCGTCGCCCCTTCTCCCGAAGCCCGCCACGTGCATCAGGCCCGGACCGTCTCCGCGGCCTCATCCGCAGAACGAACCGGCGTGTCCAGCCCAAGGTTCCCGCGCAGCGTGCTGCCCGCATACTCCGTGGGATAGACGCCCCGTTCCTGCAGTTCCGGCACCAGGTGGTTCACGATGTCATCCAGGCCCGTGGGGATCAGCCACGGGGAGATGTTGAACCCGTCCACCGAGCCCACCCGGGCGAATTCAGCCAGCTCGTCCGCCACCGCCGTGTAGGAACCCGTGAAGGTGGCATCGATGCGGGCCGTCTTCGAGGTGACGAACTGCCGGATGGAGAGGCCCTTGTCCTTGGCCTCGGCCCGCCACTGGTCCGCCAGCTGCCGGGCCTTCGCGCCGTGGAAGCCGCTGCCGCGCGTCTCGGAGGTCTCCTCCACCACGGGGTCGATCTCCGGCAGCGGCCCGTCCGGATCGTATTCGGAGAGCTCGCGGCCCCAGAACTGCTCCAGGTAGGCCACCGCCTGCTGCGGGCCGATCTGCAGGCTGCGCACCCACTCCTTCTTCGCGGCGGCCTCGTCAGCAGTGGGCGCCAGGATAAATTCGCTGGCTGGCATGATCTGCACGGCGTTGGCTCCGCGGCCGGCGGCAAGCGAGCGGGCCACCAGGTCCTTGCGGAACTCGACGGCGGCATCGAACTTGGGGTGGGCCGAGAAGATGACATCCGCCTGGCGGGCGGCAAAGTCGCGCCCTTCCGGGGAGTCGCCCGCCTGGAAAAGCACCGGCCGGTACTGCGCGCTTCGGGGCAGGCGCGGGGTCACGTCCACCGTGTAGTGCTGGCCCTCATGCAGCACCCGGCGGGCCGGACCGGACGGAGTTTCCCAGGAGTCCCAGATGCGCTTGGCCGTCTCGACGAAGGCTTCGGCGTGCCTGTAGCGGTCTGCATGGTCCAGGTATCCGCCGCGGCGGAAGTTCGCGCCGGTCCAGGCGTTGTCGGTCGTCACGATGTTCCACGCGGCACGTCCACCGGAGATGAGGTCCAGCGAGGCGAGCCGGTGCGCCAGGTCCGCGGGGTCGTTGTAGGTGGTGTTCTGGGTGGCCACCAGCCCGATGTTTTTGGTCACCGACGCCAGGGCGGCAAGCATCGTCTGCGCGTCCGGCCTGCCCACCACATCCAGCGCGTGCGGCCTGCCGAGGTGTTCCCGCAGGCGGAGCCCCTCGCCCAGGAAAAACGCTGCGAACAGCCCGCGCTCTGCGGTCTGGACGATGCGGCGGAACGATTCGAAGTCGGTCTGCGATCCCGATTCGGCAGCTTTCCAGATGGTGCCGGAGTTGACCCCCTGGAAGAAGATGCCGAACTGCAGCTTCCCCGACGGCGTGAAAACGTCGGATTTAGCACGGCTGTGCTGTGTCATGGAGTTCCCCTTAGTTTCCGGCGGCGGCCGTGGATGAGTGTGCGTAGCGGCTGGCCGGCCGGGTCAGTCCCAGCAGGTCGCGGAAGGTGCCGTCCTGCACCGGCGCCCGAAGGACGCCCCGACGCCTCAGATCCGGCAGGACCAGGCGTGAAAGCTCGTCCAGCTCCGCGGCGAGCGACGCCGGGTGGAGACGGACGCCGTCGGCCTCCGCCAGCAGCAGCTCGAGGAGGTCCGCGAGCCCGGCAGCAGTGCCGGCGTAGCGCGCGCGGCCGCTTTCGGTGCCGGCCGCCCGCTCAGCCGCAACCTGCCCGCGCGAGTCCAGGACGACGTCGAGCTCGGCGATAACCGCCACGGACGCACCGACGCGGTCCCGGACATCCCTGATTTCCGCGGCGAGCAGTTCGGGCGTCGGCGCGGTGACGAAGACAGCGTCCACGGCATCCGCGGCAACCTGCCCCGCACCCACCACGGAGGCAGCGGCAAGCACGGGCAGCTGCCCCTGCAGCGGCCTGGGAATGATGGACGGGCCCTTGACCGAGTAAGCGGGGCCGGAAAAACCTGCCGGCGTTTCGGAGCCGGCCGAAGCATCAAAATCAACGTAGTGCAGTTTGTCCACGTCGATGTAACGGCCGGTGGCGACGTCGCGGATCACGGCGCCGTCCTCCCACGAGTCCCAGAGCCGGCGGGACACCTCGATGGAGGCTGCAGCCTCCTGCGCCAGCGCGGTGCCGGTCACGTTGCCGCGTCCGACGGCGGCGGCTGCCTCGGGTGATTCCGCTGCGGTGGCGATCCATCCGGCACGGCCGCCGGAGACGTAGTCGAGGCTGGCGAGCTGGGTGGAGACGTGGAACGGCTCGGTGTAAACGGTGTCCACCTCGGGAACCAGCGCGATGGTCCGGGTCAGCGGCCCGGCGTAGGCGGCACGCTGCAGGGCGTTGGCGCGGCCCGGAACCGGCGCGTCCGCGAAGGTGGCCACGTGGAACCCTGCGGACTCAGCGGCAAGGACGGCCCCGGCGAGGCTGGCGAACCCGGTATCGCCGCCAACCCCGGTACCGTCCCAGCCCGCGCCGTCGAGTTCGATGGCCAGGAAGCCGGCTCTGCCCGCCTTCGCGGTGCGGTGTTTTGGCGTGCTCACTTCTGGTCCTGACGTTCGTAGGGAATCTTTTCGCCGGCTTCGATGGGCACCGGCAGCCGGTTTTCGGCCGGCGGCAGCGGGCAGGTGGCCAGGTCGGTGTAGGCGCAGGGCAGGTTCACGGCGCGGTTGAAGTCCAGGTGCACGGTGCCGTCCGCCGCGGGAACCACCGAGAGCGAGCGGTTCGCCTGGTAGGTGGTCCTGCCGGAGGTCTGGTCCGTGAACAGCACCGACAGCGAGCCCGGGGCGTGGCCGTTGAACGCGGTCAGCGTCAGCTCCTGGCCGGCCAGCTTGAACCGGATCTCACCCGGCGCCTCGTACACGTGCTGGATGCCTTCGACGGCGGCGCCCACCGTGGTTGTGCGCGGCACCTCAAACGGCACGTACGTTCCGGCCACGGAGAAGGCCGCGTTTGGCGTGTAGGCGGGTGTGCCCTGGTATTCCTGCAGCAGCGGGTTGCCGGGGTTCCGGGGCCGGACAATGTACTCGCCGCCGCGCTTGGCCACCTCGATCACCGTGTCGCCCGAGGCGAGGTTGATCCCGCTGCGCTCCTCAAGGGGGCCGAAAGTGACAGCGGTGCCACCTTCGGTGTTCAGTTCCTGCCCGTCCCGCTGCAGGCTCTCGTCCGGCTCGAGGACTACGCGGACGACGCCGTTATCCACACGCCAGGTGCCGGGAGCACCTTCCAGCGGGGTGGCTTCCGCGCCCGGCCAGTGCAGGTGGGTCACCGCGAGAAAGCCGTGCGGGTGGGCGCGGTTGCGCTCGTGGGCGGCGTGCCAGTCCTGCCAGTCGGCGTCGAAGGACTCAAGGGCGGTCCCAGCGGACGTTGCGTTCATGATGCCTTTCCTGAAGGTGCCGCAGTTGCGGTGGCCTGGCTGGCCGCGAAGGTTTCCGCGGTGACGGTCCTGGATTCCGGCAGGGCTTCCTCCGAGAGGCCCCAGCGTTCCAGGACCTCGGCGTAGGAACCGTCCTTGATGGCCGAGTTGAGGGCTTCCGTGAGCACTGGGGCGAGGCCGTTGCCGCGGAGTGTGGTGGCGGCCACGAGGGTTTCGGACGGCCAGCCGGCGTTGACCTTGCCCACCACTTTCAGGTCGTCGCGCGTGTTTTCCCGGTAGACGGTGGACGGGTACGGGGCGATGTTGAGGTCGGTCCGGCCGGAGGAGAGCGCCAGGATGGTGTCGGCGTCGGTGGAGTAGTACTGCAGGACGGCGGGAGCCTTGCCCTTTTCCTCCAGCTCCTTGTTCCAGGCCAGCAGGATCTTCTCCTGGTTGGTGCCCGAACCCACGGAGACCTTCAGGCCGGAAATGTCGTCAGCGCCCTTGATGTCGTAGGTGGCGGACTTCTTGGCTTCGAAGCCCATGAAGGCCGCCCGGTAGGTGGCGAAATCGAACAGTTTCACGCGGTCCTTGTTAACGCCCACATTGGAGAACACTGCTTCAAAGTCGCCCGACTGGGTCTTCAGCGGCCAGTTCTCCCAGGACGTGACCTGGATGTCGAGTTCAAGTCCGAGCTTGTCCGCCACCAGCTGGGCGAGGTCCAGCTCGACGCCGATCGGCGTCTTGTCGTCGGTGGCGTGGAAGCTCAGCGGGATGGACCCTGCCGTGGTGGCCACGGTCAGCTTTCCGTCCTTGCCGATAAGCTCCGGTACCTTGGCGACGAGCGCCGCGTCCTTCTCCGCCCGGATCCGCTGCTGGTCAGGGGCGGTGTTGTACACCACGCCGTTGCGTGCCGCGGTCGCGGACGCGCTGCCGGATCCGGCAGCGGCAGCGCCGGGGTCTGAGCACCCGGACAGTGCTGCCGTTCCGAGAAGTACGACGGCGGGGAGTGCCGCCAGCGAGCGCACGCGGCCTGGGCGGCGGTTGTGATCAGTGAAAAATGCCATGGTGGATCCTTTAGATGTTGAAAGCCGGTTCAAGCACTTTGGAGAAGAAGCTCCGGGTGCGGGGTTCCTGCGGGTTGGCGAAAATCTGTTCCGGGCTGCCCTGTTCCACGATCTGGCCCTCGTCCATAAACACCACCGTGTCCGCGACGTCGCGGGCGAAGCCCATCTCGTGCGTGACGATGATCAGCGTGGTGCCGGACTTCGCCAGTTCGCGGATGACGTCGAGGACCTCGTTGACCAGTTCGGGGTCGAGGGCGGAGGTGGGCTCGTCGAACAACAGGATCTTGGGGTTCAGGGCAAGGGCGCGGGCTATGGCCACGCGCTGCTGCTGGCCGCCGGACAGCTGGCGGGGGTAGGCGCCCGCCCGGTCCTTCAGGCCCACCCGGTCCAGGAGTTCCAGTCCGCGCTTCCGGGCCTCCTCCTTGGAGCGGCCCTGGGCGACCACCGGCGCCTCGGCCACGTTCTCCAGGGCGGTGAGGTGCGGGAAGAGGTTGAAGTTCTGGAACACCATGCCGATTTCGGTGCGCTGCTTCAGGATGTCCTTCTCGCGGAGCTCATGCAGCCGCCGTCCGCGGACCTCGTATCCCACCAGTGTCCCGTCGATGGCGATGTGGCCGCCGTCGACTTTTTCGAGGTGGTTGATGGTGCGCAGCAGGGTGGACTTGCCCGAGCCGGACGGGCCAACGATCACGGCCACTCCGCCCGGTTCGACCGTGAGGGTGATGCCCTTCAGGACTTCGGTGGCGCCGAACGACTTGCGGACCTTGGTGATCTCCACGAGTCCGCGGGTGGGTGCTGCGGCTTCAGTGCGGACGCCAGCGGCGGCGGCACTTTCGGCGGCGGTCTGGCCAGTGACGGTGGCGGTCTGGCCAGTTCCAGTGGCGGTCTGGGCGGCGGCGGTGCTCATCGCGGGCTCCTTGCTCGGCTTGGGGCCACCGCGTGGGTGGCGAAGAATTTGCGGGCCTTCTGCAGGGGCGTCAGCGGCAAGGTCCGCACGGCGCCCTTGGAGTAGTGCCGTTCGATGTAGTACTGGAAAACGCTGAGCACGGACGTGATCACCACGTACCAGAGGGTGGCCACCAGGAGCAGCGGCAGTACCTGCTGCGTGCGGTTGTAGATGACCTGAACGGTGTAGAACAGCTCCGAGTAGGCCAGCACGTACACAATGGACGTGCCCTTGACCAGGCCGATGATCTCATTGAAGGCCGTGGGCAGGATGGCCCGCATGGCCTGCGGCAGGACAATCCGGGTGGACCTGCGCCACGCCGGGATGCCCAGTGCGGCTGCCGCCTCGAGCTGCCCCTGGTCCACCGACAGGATGCCGCCGCGGATGATCTCCGCCGAGTATGCGGCCTGGTTCAGGGTCAGCCCGAGCACTGCTGCCGCAAACTGGCTGATCAGTGTGGTGGTCTGCACCTCGAAGAAGCGGACGTCGGTGAAAGGGATGCCAAGGCTGATCTTCTCGTACAGGTAGCCCAGGTTGTACCAGAGCAGCATCTGGACCAGGAGCGGGGTGGAGCGGAAGATCCAGGAGAAGGTCCATGAGACGGACACCAGCAGCGGTGAGGCGGACAGCCGCATCAGCGCCAGGATGAAACCCAGGACGAACCCGAGGATCCCGGAAATGGCCGTGAGCTTCAGCGTCTCCAGGAGCCCGTTGACCACGGACTGGGCGGTGAACCACTGCGCCACCACGCCCCATTCCCAGCGCGGGTTGGTGGCCAGCGACCACGCGACGGCCGCAACGCCGAGTGCCACCGCCGCCGTTCCCACCCAGCGCCAGGGATGTTTGGAGCCAACCAGGGGGTAGCCGGAGTAGTCGGTGGCCGGGCCGCGGCCGCCCGGCCCGGGACCTGATGCGCCGGCCCCGGAAGTTCCTGTGCCGGTGGACGCCGGCCCTGGAACCGGCTGCCGGGCTGGCCCTGCTTCTGCCGGCCGGGCCTGGTTGCTGACTGCTGAACTCATGCGCCACCTCGTTTCATCTGTTGTGCCGGGGCACCCCGGCGCCGATGCGTCGGGACTGTGCTGCGGGGCAAACCTCGCGTTCTGGCTGCCAATCTAGGGCCGCCGGGAAAGGGGCAGCAAGGCGCCAGGTTGCATTGCTTCACGCGGCTTAGCGCAGCGACATGAGTCGGTTTCTTGCGCCGTTTGACCTGCTGTGACGCGGAGTTAACGGGCGTGACCAGGCCCTCGACCGGCGTCGTTCGTGCTGCCTAGCATGGGCACTCAGCCGCCGTCCCGTCAGCCCGCTCCGCGGGTCAGCAACCCACGCCCGAACCATCCGATCAGGAGCCCCCATGCCAGCGCACGTACCTTCCGTTGTCTTCATCGGCGGCGGTCCGCGGACGGCGGGGGTGCTGGAACGCATTGCCGCCAACCGGGCCACACTTTTCCCGGGCGCGCTGGACATCCATGTGGTGGAACCCTACGAGCCCGGCTCCGGCCGGATCTGGCGTTACGACCAGCACCCCGGCCTGATGCTCAACTCGGCAGCCGCGGATGTCACGATGTTCACCGACACCTCTGTGGCCTGCTGCGGCCCCGCCGTCGACGGCCCTGGCCTCGCCGAGTGGGCCGCTGGTGTGCTGGACGGGTCCATCACGGACGTCCCGGATTTTCCCCGCGCCCTCCGCGGGCAGTTGCAGTCCCTGACCGGGGCGACCTTCCCCACACGGCAGCTGCAGAGCCAGTACCTTGAGTGGTTCTTCCGCCGCGCCGTCGCCAAACTCGGCGGCAGCGTCACGGTCCATCGCACCACTGCCATCGCGGTGGAGCCGGCCGGAGTCCCGGCTGCCGCGGTCTCCGACAACCAGGCGTACGACGCCGGCAAGCACCTCGTGCAGCTGGCCAACGGCGGGACGCTGGCCGCCGACGTCGTCATCACCGCGCTCGGCCACACTGACTCGCGGCCGGACGCCGCGTCCGCCGCCTGGGCAGGCTTCGCCGCCCGCCACGGCGGTTTCCATGCGGCACCCAGCTACACCACCGACGTCGACTATTCCGCACTTGCCCCCGGCCAGGATGTGATTGTGGCCGGGATGGGCCTAGCGTTCGTGGACCTGCTGGTGCTGCTGATGGAAGGGCGCGGCGGCCGGTTCGAGGAAACCCCCGACGGCGGCCTGCGGTACCGGGCGTCCGGGCGCGAGCCGCGGCTGTGGGCGGGCTCGCGGCGCGGCGTGCCCTACCACTCCAAGATTTCCGCTTCCCTGCGCGGTGAGGCTCCCGGCGAGCTGCGCTTCTTCACCGCCGAGGCCGTGGGTGCGCTGCTGGAACGCCACACCGAGCTGGATTTCCAGGCGCACTTGTGGCCGCTCATCGCCAAGGAAGCCGGATATGGCTATTACCGGGAGCTGTTCACCGGCAGCCCGGATCGGGTCCGCACCGGCTGGGCGGAATTTTCCGCCCGCTTCGCCGGGCTGGACTGGTACAGCGCCGGACGGGAGGAACTGGTGGCAGCAGCGGTCCCCGACCCTGCCCAGCGCCTGGACCTCGAAGCCCTGGACCGTCCGTTCGCCGGTGAGTCGTTCGGGGGCTTGGCCAATATCCAGGCGGCAGTGACGCGCTACATCGAACAGGATCTCGAACTTCGCGACAGTCCGGACCACCCCGGGACGATGGCCCTCTTTATGGCACTCCTGAAGGTGTACATGGATCTTGGCCGGCTGGTCCCGGCCGAGCGCCTCAACGCCCGCTCCCAGCAGACCGTCCACGGCTGGTGGCACGGATTCTTCAGCTTCGTGGACTCCGGGCCGCCCCCGCGCCGGCTGCGCGAGATGCTGGCCCTGCACCGGGCAGGGCTGCTGCGATTCCTGGGTCCGGGCCTGGACATCACCTCGGACGAGTCCACCGGAGAGTTTGTGGCCGGCTCCGCGCAGGCCGGCTTCAGCGTCCGGGCCACCGCGTTCATTGAGGCGCGATTGCCGGCGACGTCCGTGGCCCGCTCGCTCAACCCGCTGCTGGCCTCGCTCCACTCCTCAGGCCTGGGAAGCGAACAGCAACTGCTCACGGCCGACGGCATCCACTCGACCGGGAAGCTGCTCGTCTCGAACCGTCACCAGCTTGTGGACGGGCAGGGCCGGGCACACGGCCGGCTCTTCGGCGTCGGCCCGGGAACGTCCGGCTGGGGTGCCGGCGCCTTCGCCAGGCCGCGCACCAACGCCGCCCCGTTCCGCGAAAACGACGCCCTGGCCAGGACTGTCCTGGGCGTGGCAGCCGAACTGGTTTCCACCCGCTCAGCCTCCACCCATTCAGCTTCCACCCATTCAACCGGGCAGGACGCACCCGCCGAAACCGCCGCCGTCGTAAAGGCCTGAATGATGAACGTGACAACCAGCAACACCGTCAGTCCCGGGACGCTGCAGCGGGCGCTGCCCGGCCCCGCGGCACTTAACCCCGCGGCACTTAATCCCGCGGCACTGGCGGTCCTGCTCCTGCCCATGCACGATCCGCGGGTCCGCCCGCTCCTGGACGAGCTGGCTGTGGAGTACGACTCCCGCTACGGCGACCGTTTTGGCCGCGGTGCCGCGGCCGAGGAACTCAACCGCTACCCGGCGTCGGAGTTCGAGGGGCGGGGCGGTGCGCTGCTGGTGATCCAGGAGAACGGCGAGTCCGTGGCGGGTGGCGCCTTCCGCCGGTACGACGCGGACACAGCGGAGTTCAAACGGATCTGGACCCACTCGGCACACCGCCGCCGCGGGCTTGCGCGCCTGGTGCTGGCAGAGTTGGAGTCGCTGGCCGCCCGGCGGGGCTACCGGCGCGTCTATCTGACCACCGGTCCACGGCAGCCGGAAGCCAAACACCTGTACCTCACCACGGGCTACGAGGCACAGTTCGACCTGGACCAGGATCCCGAACTCATCGGGGCCCTGGCATTCACCAAGAATCTGCCGGCGCCGCCCTCACCAGGTCGGTAGTGCCGGCACCGGGCCGTCAGCATCAATATGTTCGGCGTCCCCGCGTGCCAGCCACTGCAGCAGGCCCTCGCGGTCGGACACCACGCGCAATCCGCCGTCGCCGATCACCCACTCGTCACGCTCTTCGGTCACCAGCGTCATACCGGGGGCGCCCTTGGCGCGCAGGGAGCGCACCACGGCTTCGAGGGCGTTCAGCAGCGAATCCGGATCGGCCTCCTCGATGGTCCAGGCTGTGTCCAGATCATGGTGATGCACCACCACCTCGGCAATCCGGAGCGCCACGATGGATGTGGCGGGGACCGCCTTGCCACCTACCTGCACCTCCGTGGCCGCGAGTTCTCCGCTGAGCCGCTGTGCCTGCTCGGCAAAGTTCCGCGCGGACTCCCGCACTGCCTCAATGAGTTCCTCCCGCGGCAGGGCCGCCAAGGCAGCGATCTCCCGGGAGCGGGCCTCGCCTGAGGCGTACAGGGGACGTTCCGCGCCGGAGGTTGCCCAGTCGATGAGGTTCAGCAGGGCGCGGCCGCTGGATGCGACGTGCGCAATAACGTCGGCCCGGCTCCATCCCTCGCACAGCGAGGGAACGGTCATCTCGTCGTCGGCAAGGGACTCAACGGTGGCCAGGAACATGTCCGTTTCCCTGCCGAGGCGGGACAGGTCCGAGTAAAGGCGTGCAGGGTTGATCATTTGGCCAGCCTACCCACGAGCCAGTTATCAAACCACCGTTCCGGCCTCGCCGTCCATATCCAGATCGTCTCGACTGAGACGGGCAGCAATGCCGGGGACGCACCTCCCAAAAGTGGCCCTTTGAGATCACCAGCATATGAATACCCCCCGGGCGGAAAGCCGGGCATTCCCCTCGTATGTCGCGCGTCACACCTCTGTCAGGCTGATAGCACTCGGAGGACGGCCCTCGGATTGTCCCGGCGCCGCAAGCCTCCACTTGAGTCAGAGAGGACTTGGGCACCATGTCACAACCGCATGCCGTCATAGCCGAAAATCCACAAAAGGAGGCGCGCACTGCCAACTGGGTGGCCTTCATCATCTGCACAGCCCTCCTGTTTGACGGCTACGATCTCGTCATTTACGGCACCGTCCTGCCAGGACTGCTCGCCGACCCGGGCCAGATCGGAGCATTTGATGCAGTCACCGCCGGCCTCCTCGGATCCTGGGCCCTCATCGGGGTACTTGTCGGCTCACTGGTTTGCGGCGCCATCGGCGACTTCTTCGGCCGCCGCCGGCTGATGCTCCTGGGCATAGCCTGGTTCTCCGTCGGCATGTTCGCCACCGCCTTCGCCACCAGCGTCCCTGCCTTCGGTGCCCTCCGGTTTGCGACCGGACTCGGTCTGGGCATAGTTATCGCCAGCGCCGGCGCCACCATGGCTGAATTCGCACCCGCGGGAAGGCGGCAGTTCTACAACGCAATTGTGTATTCGGGTATCCCTGCCGGCGGTGTCCTGGCCTCCATCCTGGGCATCCTTTTCCTCGACAGCATCGGCTGGCGCGGGCTGTTCATCATCGGCTCCCTGCCGCTGGTCATTCTCCTGCCCATTGCCTGGCGCAAGCTCCCCGAATCACCGCGGTGGCTGCTGTCCCGGGGCCGTGAAGAGGAGGCCCTCGCCGCCGCACAGCGTACCGGCGTCCCGCTCATCGAAGAACAGGTCATCCTGCTGGCTGGCGCCGCGCCGCAGAAATCGGGCTTTGCCGCCGTATTTTCCCGCCAGTTCGCCGTGGCAGCCATCCTGCTGGGCCTGATGTCCTTCTGCGGACTTCTGCTGACGTACGGCCTCAACACGTGGCTGCCCAAAATCATGGAGGGCTACGGCTACGGGCGGACGTACTCCCTGTTCTTCCCGCTGGCACTGAACCTCGGCGCGGTGGCGGGCGGTCTGCTCGCGTCCCGCCTCGCCGACAAGAGCGGCCCGCAGCGGGTCATCGCGACCACCTTCGCACTGGCAACCATTTCCCTGGCGCTTATGACCTTCAGCTTTCCGCTGCCGCTGCTTTTTGCCTTTATCGCCCTCGCCGGCGTGGGAACACTGGGAACCCAGGTACTGATCTACGGATTCCAGTCCAACTACTTCACCACCAACGCCCGGGCCGCGGGCGTGGCATGGTGCGCAAGCGTGGGACGGCTGGGCGGGGTACTCGGTCCGATCATCGGCGGATGGCTGGCCGCCGCCGGCATCGGCGGATCCACGGCCTTCTACCTCTACGGGGCCGTGGCCCTGGTCGGCGCCCTGGTCACCGTCCTGGTGCCCCGCCAGCGGAAGCTGGAGGAGGCCGAGCACAAAGTCGAGGAGCTCGCCGAAGGCAGGGCAGAACCGAGCATGCCGGCCGGGCAGCCCAGGTAGCCCGCCCAGCCGTTCCGGCATATTACGTCTGCGAATTATCCTAGTAGGGCTTATTATGGTTATTCTTTGAATCAATCATGAGCCCAGGACAGCATGGGGCCGATTAGCGGAAGGACGGGACCACCTTGGACATCCGCCAGCTGAACTATTTCATTGCGGTTGCCGAGGAGAGGCACTTCGGCCGCGCCGCCAGGCGCCTGCATATGGCCCAGCCCCCTCTCTCGCAGCAGATCCGCCAGCTGGAAGACCAGCTTGGCGTTAAGTTGCTCAACCGGACCACCCGCAGGGTTGACCTCACAGCGGCCGGTCAACTCCTGCTGGACCGCGGACGGCAGATCGTCAACGACGTCGCCACCCTTCAGGCCGATGTCTATCAGGTGGGCAGGGGCGCCACCGGCGTCCTGCGGGTCGGCTTCTCAGGGTCTGCAACGTACGGCGTTATGCCCCAAATCGCCCGCCTTGCGAAACAGGTCCTGCCGGGCCTGTCCCTTGCGCTGCATGGCGAAATGCTCACGCCATCCATGGAAGCGGGGCTCCGGGACGGTTCCCTGGACGCAGCGTTGCTGCGGCCGCCGGTCGCCTCGCAAGACATCGACTACCGGACTGTCACCCGGGAGCCGCTCGTTGTCGCGCTTCCCTCATTCAGCGCCCTGGCCGTGGACCGGCCTGTGGCAATGCACGAACTGCAGGACCAGGACTTCATCGCCTACGGACCCGAGTCCGTGCTTTACCGCACCACCGCAGACCTGTGCCGCCAGGCGGGTTTCCAGCCACGCATCACCCAGGTGGTTGGGGAGACCTCGACGATGCTGGCGTTCGTGGCCGCAGGTGGCGGGGTGGCGGTCATGCCGTCCAGCGTGCAGGCCTTCCAGCTCGAGGGGGTGGCCTACCGGCAAATAGAAAACGTCCCCGACGTGGAGCTCGCTGTCGCCTGGGTGCGGGGGGATCACTCCGCGCTGCTGCACAACTTTCTGGAGGTCGTGGTGACCGCAACTGCGGGAGCCACGCCGCCGGCCCCCGCCCCCGGCCCTGCGCCGTTTCCCATTGATGAAAGGCTTACCCACGCATGAAGATCGCAGCCATTGAGGCGATTCCCTACTCGATCCCGTACCTTCATCCGCTGCACTTCGCGTCCGGTTCCGTGCACGAGGCAGACCACGTGCTTATCAGGCTTCGCACGGATGACGGTGTGGTGGGCACCGCCGACACCCCGCCGCGCCCCTATACCTACGGCGAGACGCAGAAGTCGATCGTTGCAGTGGTGGAGGACATTTTTGCTCCGCAGCTGATCGGCGTCGACATTTTTGACCGCGAGAAGGTCCAAGCGGTCCTGTACCGGACGGTGCACAACCAGACCGCCAAGGGGGCCGTGGACATCGCCCTCTGGGACATCATCGGCAAGACTCTCGGTCAGCCGGTGACAAAACTGCTGGGCGGGTACACGGACTCGCTACGCGTCTCCCACATGCTCGGCTTCAAGCCCGCCGAGGAACTGCTGGCCTTGGCCCTGGAGTTCCGCGAGACGTACGGCATCAACACGTTCAAGCTCAAGACCGGCCGCCGTCCCCTCCATCTCGACGTCGAGGCCGCCCGGGTATTGCGGGAGGGCCTGGGCGAGGACGCCGAGCTCTACATGGACGCCAACCGTGGCTGGTCAGCCAACGAGGCAGCCGAGGTGCTTCGCCGCACGGCGGATCTGGGCCTGCAGTTCCTGGAAGAGCCCGACGACGCCCGCGAGGTCCTGGGCCGACGCCGCCTGGTGACGAACTCCCCCATTCCCATCGCCGCAGACGAATCTGCCGCCAACCTCGGTGAGGCCGCACGGGAAATCCTCACCGGCGGCGCCAACCTCCTGGCCGTGAAGACGGCACGGTCCGGCTTCACGGAGGCGGCCAAAATCGTCGGGATGGCCGAGGGCATGGGCATCGACGTTTACATCGGCAACCAGATCGACACCCAGGTCGGCACGGCAGCCTCGGTGACCTTCGGCGCCGCCTTCGCCCACACCGCCAAACGTGCAGCGGAACTTTCCAATTACCTGGACATGGCCGACGACCTGCTGGCTGAGCCGTTGGCCATCACCGGCGGACGCATCCGTGTTCCTGAGGGCCCCGGCGTGGGTACCGCTGTTGACGAAGACAAGCTCGCCCTCTACCGCTCAGACCGCTAGGCACCGCTTTCCGATAGCCACCCCTTTACCGAAAGGACATTCATGAAGTACCTGGTCCACATGGACGTAAACCTGCCCGCCGACCTGCCCGCCCACGAAGCCGCGGAGATCAAGGCCACGGAGAAGGCCTATTCGCAGGAGCTGCAGCGCGCCGGCAAGTGGCCGGAAATCTGGCGCGTGGTGGGCGAATACGCCAACTACTCAATCTTCGACGTCGATTCGAACGACGAACTCCACGAGATCCTGCAGAACCTGCCGCTGTTCCCCTACATGGACATCTCGGTGGTGCCGCTCGCGAAGCACCCCTCAGACGTCAAGTAGGCAGCGGCGCTAGCGCCCCGGCCGGCCGTGTTCCGGCGTCAGTCCCTGGCCCGGAACACGGCTGCGAGCTCGCTGCGGGAGCGGATTCCCATTTTCCGGTAAAGCCGGGTCAGGTGGTACTGCACGGTCTTCTCCGCAAGGAACAGCGCCCGGGCCGCCTCCTTGTTGGTGGCACCGCCCGCGACCAGTTCGGCCACTGCGCGTTCCTGCGCTGTGAGCTGGAGATGGTGGTTGCTGACGGCGGTGAGCACCGGGTCGGCAGGGTCCGGCACGTTACCGACGTCGAGCCCTGTTGCCTTGAGCTCCCGGTCGCACCGTTCCACGTAGGTGGCCGCCCCCAGGGTGTCGTATAAGTCGCGGGCTGCGCGCAGGACGGTTGACGCCAGGCGCCGCTTGCCCGCCCGGCGCATGCTCTGGCCGAAGGCAAAGCTAATCCGTGCCCGCAGGTAGGGCCGGTTGAGCCCCCTGAGGTGGCCCAGCGACGCCTCAAAATGTTCCCTGGCAGTGTCCGGGTCTCCCTGCGCGGCCACGAGCCGGCCCCTCGCCCAGGCCATCCGCGCCATATCCGAGGGTATTTGCCGTTCCCGCGGCACACGCTCGAACGCTGTGAGGAATGAGTCGGCGGCGTCGAGCTGGTCGGTCATGACAAGGGCGTTGACGTAGGTGTCCTGCCAGGGCCAGAAGGACACACGGTGCTCGGTCCACGGGTCCAGCTCGGTCAGCGGCTGCAGGACAGCCAAAGCGCCTTCATAGTCCGCCCTCGCCTCGTGGAAGCGGGCACGGGCGAGGCTCGCCGGCACCTGCATGGCGCGGTATGTTCCGGGCTGCACTGCGGCCTGGGAAACGTAGTACCGGGCCCGCTCCCAGTCCCCCCGCATGGACCAGAGTTCCGCCGCAGTCCAGTAGAGCAGCGGGCGGATCAGCGGCATTCGCGAGGTCTCGAGGCGCACGGATGCGCGCGCCACGGTGGCGGCCGCGGCATCCCAATTGCCGAGCACCAGGTGGGTGCGCGCCAACCAGGCCTCGGCCCAGAGCGAAATGCGCATCGAGCCGCCGCGGTATTCAGTGGGAGCCGCGGACTCGAAGTTCACCAGCGCCGTCTCTACGTTGTCAAGGCGCAGCGCCAGCCAGCCCGCGCCCATCTGGACCCGCTGTTTCTGGGCGTTCTCGGCAGCATGTTCGAAGGCCCGGTGATAGGAGGCCTCCGCCTCCGAAACCCGGCCCTGCGCATACAGGCCCAGGCCGTAGATGGCTTCTGATTCAATGTGGGCGGGCGTTTCCGGCTGCGTAAGTTCCATGGCCCGTTCGGCCCAGGTGGTAATCATCGGGCCGTCCCAGGACGCTACCCCGTGCAGGACGAAGCGCTGGGCCACCTGCGCGGCGGCGGCCGGATCACGCTGCGGGTTGGAGGTGCGCCAGGCCATCTCCAACTGCGTCTGGGCGCTGTCGTTCTGTCCCGACGCGGTGGAGAGGTAGCCCAGGACGGAGGAGCGAAGCGGCGACGGCGGCAGGGCGTCCACCGCCGCAGTCCACATCTGGGCCTGGGCGATGTTGCCGGAACCCACCAGGGCATCCACGGCCCTGAGGAGCCTGTCGTTCCGGGAACGGATGTCCAGGGAAAGGCGGGACGCGGAGAACAGGGCTGTCGAGGCGTCCTGCCACGCCCCTACCCGGGCCTGGCGCCGGGCGAATTCCTCCAGCTCCTCCGCCAGGGCCTCGTCCGCGCCGGGGGTGGCGGAGACGCGGTGGCCCAGCCGTTCGCCCTCGGGCTGCACCGCTTCGGCGGCCAGCCGATGAAGTGCAATGCGCCGGCTGGGAACGATCTGTTCGTAGACGGCCTCCGCGGTGCCTGGTTCTGAGAACACGACGGCGGAACGGGCCTGGTCAACGGTCAGCCCCAGCAGCCCGGCGCGGTGTCCTTCATCGAGTGCCGCCATGACGGACCCCATGCCGCTGACCACGGAAACCTCTGCCATGTTTGCGGTGCTCCCGAGCACTGACGCGGCCTCCGCGACGGCGACCAGCGCCGGGGACGCCGCGGCCAGGACACTGCGCACCCGGGCGCGCACCCGGGACGTCGGAGGGAGGGAGGGAAACCACGTCTGCCAGGTTTCCGCGGGCAGCTCATGGAGCAGCTCCACGATCGGTTGTGCAAGCCCCCGGGTGTGCCGGACCAGGCCGTGGGCCGCCGTCGCACTCAGATCGACGCCGAGCATCCGTCTGGCGAGATCCTGCACCTGCTGCGGGGTGAGCGGATCCAGCGGGATAGTGACAACCTGGTGGCCCGTCAGGAAATCCAGCGCTCCGGTGGGGACGCGCAAAGCGTCGTCGGGGTTGAGGGTGAGCACGAACAGAATCCGTTTTCCGTGCAGCCGGCGCATGACGAAGGTGAGGATGCGCAGGCTCTCCACGTCGAGCTTGTGGACGTCATCCACGGCGACAACCACGCTGCCGTGGGACTGCAGTCCTTCCAGGTGGGTACTGAGGGTGGAAGCGTAATTAACAACCTGGTCGGGAGTGAGGGCCGCGACGGGGCCCGCGGGCAGGGCCGGGCCGCCGTCGTAATCCTTTGCCGAACGCAGCGGCAACGTGAGCATGAGCTGGGAGTAGCCGGCGAGGGGAAACTGCGCCTCCCACTCATCGCCCATGGCGGACAGCACCCGGACACCACGGGCGCCGGTGCGGCAGTGCTCAAGAAAGAACTCCAGGACCGCGGTCTTCCCGGACCCGGACGGGCCGGAGATCACCACGGCACCCACCTTGCCCTTGCGGACGGTCCGGAAAATCCCCAGCAGTTCCTCGAAGACCCCCGACCGGCCCACAAGCGGTAAGTCCTCCGCCATTTCACCGTGTATGGAGGCCGCCGTCATGGCCGCAACTCTACCGGAGCCGGCCAGCCGGACCCGGCGGCGGCCATCCATCACGGTGTCCTCAGCCCAGGTCCCCGCCGGCGACCGGAAGGATGCTGCCGGTTACGTAGGACGCTTCGTCCGATCCGAGGAACACGATGGGTGCGGCCTGCTCGTCCAAGGTCCCGTAGCGCTTCATAAAGGACGAGTCCACGGTCTGGTCAACGATCACCTGGTACCAGGCCTTTTCCGTCGCGGAGTCGGCCTCGGGCCCGCGTTTGACCCTGCGGGGCGGCGCCTCGGTGCCGCCGGGGGCTGCCGCCACCACGCGGATTCCGCGCCCGCCCACCTCCATCGCCAGGGACTGGGTCAGCGCGTTGACACCGCCCTTCGCCGCCGCGTAAGGCACGCGATGCATGCCGCGGGTGGCCACGGAGGAAACGTTGACGATGGTGCCTGAACCCTGCTCCAGCATGGCCGGCAGCACGGCCCGGCAGGTCCAGAGGGTGGGGAAGAGCGAGCGGCGGATCTCCTTCTCGATCTTGTCCTCGTCGTACTCTTCATACGGGCGCGCCCAGATGGTGCCGCCAACATTGTTAACCAGGACGTCCACCCGGCCGTGGGCGGCCAGCGCCGCTTCCACGGCCTGCTGCGCTCCTGCGAAGGTCTCAAGATCTGCGGTCGCCGCGGTGGCCGAGCCTCCTGAACCGGAAGCCTGCGCGGCCGCCTGGATCCCTTGCGCCACCTCATGGACCAGCTCGGCCCGGTCTACGAGGACGACGGCGCCGCCCTCGGCACCGATGCGCTCGGCCACCTTCCGGCCAATGCCCTGGGCGGAGCCGGTCACCAGGGCTACCTTGCCGGCGTACCGGCCGGGAGTGACGAACTGTCCCGCATACGGCCGCGTCATCGGTGGCCCGCCTTGGCGTCGATCGCTCCGGCCATGGTTTCTTTGGCACCGTGTGCGTGGGCCATGATGACCTCCCGCACCCGCGCCTTGTCCTGGCGCTCAAAGGCGTCAACGACATCAAGGTGGTCCTGGGTGACCCGCTCGAAGATGGGGGTTCCCGCCTCGAGGGCCGCGGCCATCTGCGCGTGGACGTCGAGCCGGCGGTAGGACTCAAGCAGCATGGGGTTGTCGCAGACCACGAAGAGGTATTCGTGGAACTCCTCGTTGGTCCGCGCGAACTCATCCGGTTCCCGGATGGTGCCGGCAGCCACTGAGCCGGTGGTGGCCTCGGCGAGCCGGCGGAACTGGTGCAGCTGCTCCTCGCTGAGGCGGCCCAGCATCAGTTCGCTCACCGCGAGCTCCAGGCCCATGCGCGCATCCAGCTGGGCGAAGCTGTCCTCCTTGCGGAAATCCAGCCGTCCGGTCTCCAGGGAAGAGACCGCCTCGCTGCGGCTCATCGTGTCGCCTTCGGCCTGGATCTTCTCTGCGGGCGCCGGGGCGCCTGTCTCGGCGTCGCCCCCGGTGGTTTCCTTCGGGGCAAACCGCTCGAAGTAGAAGTTGGCGGGCTTGATGCCCTCGGAATCCAGCCACTTCGACACGGCGTTGACCATGGGAGGCGGGCCGCACAGGTAAATGTCGACGTCGCCGTCGTTCAGGTGCTTTGGCTCAATGATCTGGGTGACATAGCCCGTGTGCGGGGCGGACGTCTCCGGTTCGGAGGCAATGTAATCCCAGGTGAAGGCAGGCAGCTTCGCCTCATACTCGCGCAGCCAGTCCAGGCCGACGATGTCCGCCTCGCGGGTCAGGCCGTAGATCAGGTGGACCGGGACCGCCGGCGGGTTCTCGGAGAGCTTTTCGAGGATGGACAGGAGCGGGGCCAGGCCGGTCCCGCCTGCCAGGAGGAGCAGGGGCCGCTTGGGCTCGCGCAGGAAGAACGAGCCGTACGGACCCGTGAACTCGATGGTGTCGCCCACCGCCGCCCTGTCCCGCAGGTATTCGGACATCGCGCCCTGCGGCGTCACCCGCACCATGAACGACGCATCCTGCACCTCGGGGCCGCTGCTGAACGAATAGGAGCGCTCCGCGTCGGTGCCGGGGACCTTGATGTTGACGTACTGGCCGGGGAGGAAGGCCAAAGCGTCCCGGTTTTCCGCCTCGAGGGTGAAGGAAACTGTTGTGTCCGAATGCTTGTTGAGCTCCGTCATGGTGGACGTGAAGGTGGTGGCCGAGGTCTTCGCGGATTCCGACGTGGCAGGAATTTGAATGGCCAGATCCGACTCCGGAACCGCCTGGCAGGTGAGCAGGTACCCCTTTTCGAGTTCCTCCTCCGTCATCGCGTCGTCAATGTAGTCGCCCGGATCGAAGGAGCCGGAATCGCAGAAGGCCTTGCATGTGCCGCACGCCCCGTCCCGGCAGTCCGACGGAATGTTGATGCGTGCCTTGTACGCGGCGTCCATCACGGTCTCGTAATCGCCGACCTTGATGACCTTGGTGACGCCGTCCTCAAAGCTGAGGGCTACTTTGTGGCCCATGGTTTCCTCCTGGCTGGGGCGCGTCCATGCGACCCGGGGTAGTGCGGATGTGCCCTGCGGGCACGGGTTTTGAAACGGCCAAGGCCGGTGCCGGGCAAATGCCGGGCACCGGCAGGGCCGTCAGATCATGTAGACGTCCACGACGTGGTGGATGTAGTCGTTCTTGAGGACAACCTTCTTTTTCATGATGACCGGCTCGCTGCCGGCGAGGTCGATCGTGTAGTGGCTGGTCCCGAAGTACGTGTCCGTGGTGTTGTAGCGGAAGTACAGGGTGAACCAGTTGAAGCGCACTTTCACCTGGTCGCCGTCGTGCGCCATGATTTCGACGTCGGTGATGTTGTGCCCGGTGCGGGGCTCCGGGAGGGACGTGGCCGAGGACCGGTCCGTCTTGATCCGGAAGACACGGTCCTCAATGCCGCCGCGGTTGTCGTAGTAAATGAGCGAGATCTCGTTCTGCGGGTCCCCGGTCAGCCGGTCATCGACGTCCCATGCGGGCATCCAGAACTCGGAGTCCGGGTGGTAGCACTGAAGCCACTCATCGAACTGGCGGTCATCCAGCAGGCGGGCCTCCTTGTACAGGAAGGCGCGGACGGTTTCGAGGGTGGCGATCTCCTCGGCGCTCTTGAGCGCCGCAGCGGGAATTGTCAGGTTGGTCATGGGTTCTGCACTCTCTCTGGTTCCACGTGGACTGGGTCAGGCTGTGACTGGAACGGCGTCCAGCGCGGAAGTCTCCGCTTCCGCCAGAGCCCGGTCCATGACTTCCTTCCAGTACCCGTGCTGAACGGGGTAGAGCCCCTCGTCCTCGGTGCGCACCCCGGACGCGATGACCTTGGTCATGCCCAGCGCCCGGGCCTGCTCGTCGGGGCCTGCGATCTCGTGGGTGGACCCGCGGGTCATGTCGTTCCAGGGCGCAGCGGTGGCCCAGTAGGTCTTGTTGCAGGACCGGAACTCCTCGAGGTCATCGGGAGTGGCCATGCCGGTGGCGTTGAAGAAGTCCTCATACTGGCGGATCCGCTTGGACCGGTTCTCCTGCGATTCGCCCTTGGGTGCGATGCAGTAGATGGTCACCTCGGTCTGGTCCGCGGAGATGGGCCGGAAATGGCGGATCTGCGAGGAGAACTGGTCCATGATGTAGACATTCGGGTACAGGCAGAGGTTCCGCGAGATGTTGATCATGAAGTTGGCCATCTCCTCGCCATACTTCGCGACGAGCTCCTCGCGGCGGTCCCACAGCGGGCGGTCCTCCGGGTTGGTCCATTCCTGCCACAGCAGCAGGTGTCCGTGGTCGTAGGAGTAGAAGCCGCCCTTGACCTTGCCCCACTTGCCCGCGTCCATGGCCTTGGTCTTGTTGGCGGAGTCCCCGGCGGTGCGGCGGGCCGTGGTGGCCGCATAGTTCCAGTGCACTGCGGTGACGTGGTAGCCGTCTGCGCCGTTCTCAGCCTGCACCTTCCAGTTGCCGTCGTAGGTGTACGTGGACGCCCCGCGCAGCACCTCGAGTCCCTCCGGGGACTGGTCCACGATCGAGTCGATCACCTTGGTGGCATCACCCAGGTGCTCTTCGAGCGGGAGCACGTCAGCCTTCAAGGAACCAAAGAGGAAGCCGCGGTAGGACTCGAAGCGGGCCACTTTGGTGAGGTCGTGGGAGCCCTCCTTGTTGAAGGTCTCCGGGTACCCCGCGTTTCGCGAGTCCTTAACCTTCAGCAGCTCGCCGGAGTTCTTGAACGTCCAGCCGTGGAACGGGCACGTGAAAGTGGTGCGGTTGTCCGTCTTGCGGCGGCACAGCATGGCGCCCCGGTGGGAGCAGGCGTTGACGAGGCAGTTAAGGTTTTCGTCCTTGTCCCGGGTGATCATCACGGGCGTGCGGCCGATGTTGGTGGTGAAGTAGTCCCCCACGTTGGGGATCTGGGATTCGTGGGCGAGATAAACCCAGTTGCCTTCGAAGATGTGCTTCATCTCCAGTTCGAAGATCTCTTCATCGGTGAAAATTTCGCGCTTGGCACGGATGACGCCGTTCTCACGGTCGTCGATCACGGCGTCGGCAAGGACCTCGCGGACATGGGCCAGGTTCTCGGTCATGGCGTGCTCCTTCGTTGGAGGGTGCTGGACGGATGAGCGGGAGGTCCGGGCCAACCCGCGATGCCCAGGGGGACGTTGTCACGCCAGTCTTCCCTACCGTGATCGCTCTCACATCAGGTAAACACCTAGGTTCGGCCAAGGGTGGCTTTATGTCTGCTTCATGACAGAAAACAGGCAGAATCGATATTTGTAGCGTCCTTATTTCAGGCCTACGATGAGACGGTCATCACGCGAGCTGCGTCGCGACAGGTTCAGATCCTGCCCCCACCTGTTCGCACCGGGTTCAGGAGCAGTTCCTGTCCCCTATTCAAAGAGGAGTATGGACATCACCATGACCGAGACCCAAGCAGACACCCGCCACGAGGACGAGGGCACTGCAGTCGAAGCCGGCTCCAAGGCCACCGAACGCTTCGCCGCCTCAGGCAAGCTCGCAAACCTGGATGTGCCGAAGGAAAGAGTGAGCCTGCTGGCGGGGGCACTCATCAAGGCCGCCAACGACATCGTCGTCGAACACCAGGTCACGTACGAGGAATACAACGCACTCAAAGCCTGGCTCATCAAGGTGGGAACTGACGGTGAATGGCCGCTGTTCCTCGACGTATGGCTGGAGCACAGTGTGGAGGACGTCAACTCCCAGGACCGCCCCGGTACCAAGAGCACCATCGAGGGCCCGTACTACGTGCCGGGCTCCCCGGTTCTCCCAACCCCGGCCACTGTGGAGATGCGTGAGGGCGAGGAGGGCACGCCGCTGCACCTCAGCGGCCGCTTTACCGATACGGACGGTAACCCGATCCAGAACGCCCAGGTTGAGATCTGGCACGCGGACAGCGCCGGGTTCTACTCCCAGTACGCACCGGGCCTGCCTGACTGGCTTTTCCGGGCCACGGTCAAGGCGGACGACGACGGCCGCTTCGTCATCAACACGATGCGCCCGGCGCCCTACCAGATTCCCACGGACGGGGCTTGCGGGCAGCTGATCAGCGCGGCGGGCTGGCACGCATGGCGCCCGGCGCACATCCACATTAAGGTCTCCGCGCCCGGCTTCCAGCCCGTCACCCAGCAGCTGTACTTCCCCGGTGACCCGCACAACGAGGACGACATCGCCTCGGCAGTCAAGCCTGAGCTCATGCTGGACCCCAAGCCGCGCACCGACGGCGTCGCCGGCGAAGAAGTGGTCTACGACTACGTCCTCGCCAAAGAGGGCCAGCACAAGTAAAACGCACTGCACATAAAGTGCCGGCGCCGCAGCCCGGCACAGAAGGCGCCCCGGAGTGCAAGCTCCGGGGTGCCTGTATTTTTTGCACCCGTTTCCCAGGAGCCAGAATGCAGCCATCCCGCCAGGATCCACCCGCCATCCCCCATGCAGGACCTGTTGCGGCTCAGGTACCCCAGCCTTTGCTGGAACGCCCGGGTGTTCGCCCCGCAGGCGTGCGCCAGGTCTTCCGCGACCTGGGCCTGCCTTATGTTTCCAACGGGGTGATCGGCCTCATCTTCTCCGCCTCCGGGCCGATAGCCGTCACCCTGGCCGTGGGAGCGGCGGGAGGACTGACCGAAGACCAGCTGGCGTCCTGGGTATTTGGCATCCTTTTTTCGGGCGGCGCAGCCACGCTGGTCATGTCGCTCCTGTATCGACAGCCGCTGGGCTTCGCCTGGTCCATTCCCGGGACGGTGCTCCTGGGTCCGTCCCTGCAGCACTTGTCCTTTGCGGAAGTGGTGGGCGCCTTCTTCACGTCCGGAGTGCTCGTCCTCGCGCTGGGTGCCACCGGAGTGGTGCGGCGAATCATGGCAGTGGTGCCGATGCCCATTGTCATGTCCATGGTGGCCGCCGTATTCCTGAAATTCGGCACGGACATCGTCTCCTCGACCCAGGCGAACCCCGTGGTGGCCGCCCCCATGGTGGTCGCATTCCTGGTCCTCACTGCGGTGCCCGCCCTTGGCCGGTTCCTGCCGCCGGTGCTCGGCACCCTTGCGGTGGGTTGCCTCGCCGTGGCGGCAAGTGGTCAATTCTCGTTCAAAGCGGGCGGGCCGATTCTGGCCACCCCGGTTTTCACCCTTCCTGAGTTCACGTGGGCTGCCCAGCTTGAGCTTGTTGTTCCCCTGGCCCTCACCGTGCTGTTCGTTCAGAACGGCCAGGGCATCGCCGTTCTCCGTGCCGCCGGCCACAATCCGCCGGTCAACGTCTTCGCCATCGTTTCGGGCGCCTTTTCGTTGCTCAATGCAGGCTGCGGCGCTGTCTCGGCGTGCGTGACCGGCCCTACCAACGCCCTCATGACGTCCTCGGGAACCCGGCAGCGCCAGTACACTGCTGCCGTGGTGTTCGGCGTCCTGGCCGTCGCCTGCGCCCTCCTGGCTCCCGCCCTCACCCGGCTCATGCTCGCCACGCCCACGGAATTCATCCTTGCCCTGGGCGGCATTGCGATGCTGCGGGCTCTCCAGCAGGCCTTTGTGACCGCCTTCGCCACGACCTTCACCCTGGGCTCCCTGGTGACGTTCGTGGTGACCATGTCCGGCATGAGCCTCTTCAACATCCATCCGGCGTTCTGGGGCCTGGTCATCGGCTACACGGTGTCGCGGGTGCTTGAGCACGCGGACCATGCCGGCCCTCACGCCGAGCTGAAAAGCCGCACGGCTGCACCGCCTGTGAAGGCATCCGCCAACTAAGCTAGCGGCATGGCCAACAAAACCACTGCAGAAAAGCTTGCCACCATCCAGAAGGGCTACACGCTGGAGGGTGCCACCATCGAGCTGGGTGCCGCCATTGTCGACGGCGAACTTCACAAGGAAGCCCAGGTCCGGCTGCCGCTGTCCATGATGAACAGGCACGGCCTGGTGGCCGGCGCCACCGGCACCGGCAAGACCGTCACGCTGCACATGATGGCGGAGCAGCTGTCCGCGGCCGGCGTCCCCGTTTTCCTGGCGGACATCAAGGGCGACCTTTCCGGGCTGGCAACGGCCGCGGCCGGCAGCGAGAAACTGAAGGCACGCACTGACAGCATCGGCCAGGCCTGGGCCGGCAAGACCTATCCGGTGGAGTTCCTTGCCCTGGGCGGCGACGGCAACGGCATTCCGGTCCGCGCCACCATCACCTCGTTTGGCCCCATCCTGCTCTCACGCGTGATGGAACTGAACGACACCCAGGAATCCAGCCTGCAGCTGGTCTTCCACTTTGCGGACAAAAACAACCTCGAACTGATCGACCTGAAGGACCTCCGCGCCGTCATCCAGTTCCTGACCTCGGACGAAGGCAAGGACGAGCTGGAGGATCTGGGCGGCCTGTCCAAGGCCACCGCCGGCGTCATCCTGCGCGAACTGGTGAACCTGGAGGCGCAGGGCCTGGAGAAGTTCTTCGGCGAGCCGGAGTTCGATACCGCCGAGCTGCTTCGGACTGCTCCGGACGGCCGCGGCGTGGTGACCTGCCTGGAACTCCCCACGCTGCAGACCAAACCGATGCTGTTCTCGACGTTCCTGATGTGGCTGCTGGCTGACCTGTTCGAAGACCTGCCTGAGGCCGGCGACCTGGACAAGCCCAAGCTCGTGTTTTTCCTGGATGAGGCCCACCTGCTCTTCAACGGCGCTTCCAAGGCCTTCCTGAACGCCATCACCACCACCGTCCGGCTGATCCGTTCCAAGGGTGTGGGCATCTTCTTCGTCACCCAGACCCCCAAGGACGTTCCGGCGGACGTCCTGGGCCAGCTGGCCAACCGGGTTCAGCATGCCCTCCGCGCCTTCACCCCGGAGGATGCCAAGGCCCTGAAAGCCACCGTTTCCACGTTCCCGGTCAGCGACTACGACCTCGAAGAGACCCTCACGTCCGCGGGGATCGGCGAAGCAGTCATCACCGTCATGAACGAAAAAGGTGCCCCGACGCCGGTTGCCCTCACCCGGCTGCGCGCCCCGGAGTCCGTCATGGGTCCCAGCGCGGATGACCTCATCGGGAGCACCGTGGCCGGGTCCGCGCTGCTCGCCAAGTACGGGACCGCCGTGGACAACATCTCCGCCTATGAAAAACTCACCGGCAGGGGCGCCGCCCCCACCGGCGGTGCAGCCCCGGGCGAGCCGCCCGCTCCCGGCGGCGCAGGCCAGGCAGGTGGCAGCCGGACCGATGTCGACGCGGAGGCCCGCCGGATCGAAGAGGAGATCCTGGGCCGGCCCAGCAGCCGTCCCGTTCCGGAGCGCGCCTCGGGTCCCGCCCCGTCCCGGGCACAGCGCGCCCCCGAACCGGCGGCACCGGCGGGCGGCGGGATCGCGGGCGAACTCGCCGGCGCCCTCGGCGGAGCGTTGGGTGGCGGGCTCAAGAGCATGGTCCGGTCCATGGGCACGCAGCTCGGCCGCGAGCTGCTCCGCGGCGTGTTCGGTACTTCGTCCCGGCGCCGCCGTTAGGCAAAACCGGACGATGCCACCCGCTGTATGCCCGCCGTCGGCCGTGAGGAAAGCCTCTGCGCTCCCCCACTTCCGGCCGCCCCAGCTCCAGTGTTCAGCGGGGTTGCAGGTAACGTAAGGGGCGTGCAGATGAGTCAAGCGTTGGTGAGGACAGCGGCCGGATGGCTGCTGGGCCTCATGCTTGCCGTGGCTGCTTCCATCGTTGGCGTGAACGTGGTGAACAATACCGTGGCCAGCCCTCAGCAGCCGGTCCGCGAATACCTGGCCGCGCTGCAGGAGGGCGACGGCGGCAAGGCTCTGGGGCTGCTGCGGGCCACCGTGCCGCCCAGCAATGCCGCCATGCTTGACGGGACGGCTTTGAAGACGGCTGCCTCGCGCCTGGCGAACGTCACCATCGGCGAACCGGAGGAGCGCTCCGGCAACCAGGTGATGGTGCCGGTGCAGTACACGATCGACGGCAGCCGGCTGCGTACCGACTTCCTGCTCGAGCAGACGGGCACGGAATGGCTGTTCTTTAAGACCTGGGCCTTTATGCCATCGCGGCTGCCCACCCTGGGCATCACGGTAGTGAACGCCAGCGAAGCCACCGTCAACGGCGTCCCGGTGAACATGCCGGCCGGCCGGAACTCCTTTGCCGTTTTCTACCCCGGCGAATACGAGGCCTCCCTCAACGGTGAGTACTTCGCCGCCCCGGCCACCCGCGCCACCGTCACCTCCCGCGATGCGCCGGCGGCCCCGCTGAACCTCTTGACCGAGGCCACCGACCAGCTGCGGAAGGACGTGGGCCAGCGAGTGAAGGAGTTCCTCGACGGCTGTGCCGCCGAGGCCGTGAAACAGCAGCGGCTGCAGCCCGACTGCCCCTTCTATTTCTCCAGCACCAACAACGTGGACGATGGCACCATCAAATGGACCATCACGGAGTACCCGGAAATCTCCATCGAGCCTTTCGGCGGCCGCTGGGTGGTTGCTCCCCTTGATGGCAAGGCCAAGGTGGAGGCTGTCCAGCAGAGCTCCTTTACCGGCGCCTGGTTCCCGCTGAGCGAAGAGGTGGACTTCAGCTTCACTACCCGCCTGGACGTCGACGGTGACACCATCAAGGTCACCCCGCTCCTGAGCTACTAGCTCCTACGCTCCAGGCGGACCACTTCACCGGTCCGGACCGCTCTGCGAAGGCCAGCTTCGGTTGCACCTGCTGCCAGCACATCCCGCGTCAGCAGCACTCCGCCGGCTGACCTGAGGATCTCCGTTGGGTCCATAAAACCACGGTGTCGTTCGTTCGGGACTGGTAGCAGGCTCGAGGCGGTCTATGTGGACAAGATGCGCATCCGCACTGGCCCGCTTTTGGCGACGTCACTGACAGAAGTGGCCCGATTTCCAACCATCGAGGGTTGAAAACCGGGCCACTTCAGCAACCGGGAAAAACCAGAGCGGCGATCAGTCCATGCCGCGCAGGTCCAGGACCAGCTCGGTGTCGCCGTCGTCCGTCAGGAGCACGGGGATGCCCCAGTCCTGCTGGTACAGGTGGCAGGCGGCGTGGTCCGGAATCTCGCCGTCCTCGTTCTCGGGGCCATCGCAGGCCGCGGCGCGGGCGGTGATGTGCAGGACGCCTTCCGCGATTCCCGAGGCCAGCTCCAGCGTCCGGAGCAGACCCACAGAGGTGCCCCCGCCGGTCACCAAAAGCTCCGGCGGCGTGGAGGAGATCTTCAGCTGGGTGGGGTCGCCCCAACGGTCGTCGAGCTTCTGGCCCGTGGGCGCGGTGAAGCGCACAGTCAGGTCCAGCAGGCCGGGTGCCACGGGGCTCTTGGGCCGCTGGGTCTGCGACGCACCCTCATCCACCTGCTGCGCCTCCTTGGGGATCGGCACGTACACCAACTGGTGCTTGTTGGCCTCCACCACCACCAGGAGCGGTTCAGAGCCGGCCGCCTGTGTGTGGTCCACAATCACGTCGGAGGGTTCGGAGAGGCCCCGCGCGAGCGTGGAGACCTTGCCGGCCGCGGGGTCGTAGCGGCGTACGGCGCCGTTGTACGTGTCCGCGATGGCCACCGAGCCGTCCGGCAGGACAGTGACGCCCAGGGGATGCTGCAGCCGCGCCTCGGCCGCCTCACCGTCCCGGAAACCGAAATCGAACAGACCCTTGCCGACAGCGGTTTCAACGGTGACCGTGCCGTCGTCGGCGATTGCCAGCTTGCGGAGGGCGGAGGTTTCCGAATCCGCCACCCAGATGTTCCCGTCGGCGTCCTCGGCAAGGCCGGACGGCTGGGCGAACCATGCCTCATGGGCCTTGCCATCCAGGAGCCCTTCCAGTCCGTTGCCGGCCACGATGGCCACAGCGCCGGTCAGCGGGTCGAAGCTGAAGATCTGGTGGGTGCCGGCCATGGCCACCACCACGGCATTGAGCTTGGTGGACCAGACAACGTCCCACGGCGAACTGAGCGAGACCTCCAGCGGGTGCCCGCTGAGCTGGCCCGTGAAGCCTGCGGCGTCTTCATCCACGCGTGCAGGGCCCGTCTCCAGGAGCCGCTGGACGCCGTTGCCGGCGATCGTCGTGGCTGCTCCGTTTGAGAGCGACAGCCCGCGCAGGCGGTGGTTGACGGAATCGGCAATCACGACGTCGTAGCCCGCCGTCGCTGCCACTTCTTCCGGAAGCAGCACAAGGCCCTGAGGTTCGTTGAACCGGGCGGTCGGCTCGACGGAGTCGGTGTCCGCGGCGGGGCCGTCGGCGTAGCCTTTGGTGCCCGAGCCGTAGGTGCGAAGCACCGTTTGGAAGTCGGTGCCCAGCTCCACGAGACGGTGGTGGCCGGTATCGGTCACGAGCCAGGTGCCGGCGTCGGACGTCCCGGCGTCAGGCGTGCCCGTGTCGGAGCTGCCCGTCTCGGAGGCGCCCCGCCCGGCCGGGAGGAACAGCGCCTTGCCCGGGAAGCGCAGCGTACCCGAGGTGGCTTCCGGTGCCACGTAGGGGCCGGAGCCGCGGTGGAGCGTGCCCTTGGCCTCGTGCTCGGCGATCAGCTCGGGAATGAGCACGGCCAGGCCGTCGGCGTGGCCTTCGCCGGACAGGTGGGCCACGATGTACCCCTCGGGGTCGATGACCACCAGGGTGGGCCAGGCGCGCGCTGTGTAGGCCTTCCAGGTATCCAACTCGGGATCGTCGAGGACCGGGTGGCGGATCTCGTAGCGCTCCACCGCAGCGGCAAGGGCTACTGGATCTGCCTCGTGCTCGAACTTGGGCGAGTGCACACCCACGGTGACCAGGACGTCGGAATACTTCGCTTCGAGCGGGCGCAGCTCATCGAGGACATGCAGGCAGTTGATGCAGCAAAAAGTCCAAAAGTCGAGAAGCACAATCTTGCCGCGCAGGGCCTCGAGGTCCAGGGACTTCCCGCCGGTGTTGAGCCAGTTACGGCCCACCAGTTCGGAGGCGCGGACCCGGAGTTGGGTGCGTACGGTTTCGCTCATCAGCGTCCTTCCAGCTTGTTGCGTTCAGCCAATCTGGCGTCGCGTTCGGCCAATTTGGCAAACATATCGTTGTAAGCGGTGAGATCGGCGTCGTTATTCCTGTCCGCTGCCCGATCCGTGCGGCGCGTCTCCCGTTCATCAGAGCGGGACCACATGATGGCGACCCCGATAGCCACCAGCAGGGTGGGGACTTCGCCGATGCCCCACGTCACGGCACCACCCAGTTGCTGGTCCAGGAGGGCGGACGGCCCCCAGGGGCGCCCGAGGTTGCCGAAGTAGTCCGCGGCCAACAGGCTGGTGCCGCCCATGATCGTGACGCCGAAGAAGGCGTGGAAGGCCATGGTGGCCAGCAGGAGGAGCAGGCGCATGGGGTAGGGGGCGCGGCGGGGCAACGGATCCGTGCCGATCATGCTCAGCACGAAGATGTAGCCGGTAAGCAGGAAGTGGAGGTTCATCAGCTCGTGGCCCACATGTTCCCGCATCGCGAAGCCGAACGCGTCCGAGAAGTAAAACAGCACAATGGAGCCCGCAAAGTTTGCCGCAGCAAACAGGGGGTGCGTGACCAGTTGCGAGAACTTTGAGTGGACAAAAACCAGCACCCACTCACGCAGTCCCCTGGAGCCGTCAGCACGGGCGGGCAGGGCCCGCAGGGCCAGAGTCACCGGCGCGCCAAGCACAAGGAAGAGGGGCGCCACCATCGTCAATGCCATATGACCCACCATGTGGGCGGAGAACAGCACCATGCCGTAGACCGTCGGCGGCCCGGAGGTGATGTAGGTCAGCACCAGGAGGCCGACCACCCAGTTCACGGAGCGGAACCACGGCCACTTGTCCCCGCGCCGGAGGACCTTGACCACGCCGAGGAAGTAGGCGACCAACGCGAACAGCACCACTGCCACCCAGAGCCAGTCGAGGCGCCACTCCGTCAGCCAGCGCTCCGGGGTCAGTTCGGGCGGCAATTCGTAGCCGGTGAGGATGAATGCCGGCGATGCGTCAGGCGCGAAGGTGGTGGGCTCGGGCGGCGCCGAACGGCTCAGGGCGACGGCGACGCCCGAGGTGGCCCCCATGATCAGGAGTTCCGCGATAACCAGCTGCCACAGCACGCGGCGCGAGGACAGTGCCGAGCCTTTACGGCCCAGCTGCGGGATAACCCACTGCCGGTGCATCAGGCCAATACCGCCGAGGACCACGGTTGCGGCCGCCTTGGCCACGATGAGCTGGCCGTAGGGAGACCCAAAGAGATCGGTCCAGTTGGTGACGCGGATGCTTGCGTTGACGACGCCTGAGGCAAAAACCAGTGCAAAGGCAAAACCGGCCAGGGCCGAGAACCGCCGCAGGGTCGCTTCGGTGATGTCTGTGCCCGTGCCCGGTTTCGGTCCCGTCAGGATGCCCGACAGCAGCGCCAGCAGGATGATGCCGCCTACCCAGACACTGACGCCTACCAGGTGCAGGCCCAGGGAGTTGACGGCCGCAGAGTGGTCAGACGAGCTCGACGAGTGCCCGATCAGGGCGGCAGGAACCAGGCCCGCCAGCGCCAGGACCAGGGTGAGCGCCAGACCGCCGAGGGATCTGACGCCGAACAGCGCGGTGGTCACCACGGCCGCGATGACCGTTACCGCCAGCCACGCCCGGCCGGTAGCGATGTCGGTCATGAAGTACACCAGGGCCCGGGTGAATTCTGCGTCCCCGGATAGTCCCTGGCCTGCGACGTCGGAGTAGGTAAGGACCAGCACGGCGATCGCCGACAGCGTCCAGACGGCACCGGCCGCGGCGGCTATGGCCAGGGCCCTTGCAAAGGCCGGATGCTCGGGGGCGTCCGCATCATTGGTCCGGGACCGTGGACCGGAGGTCCTGGGGAGGATCCCGACGGCGAAGATCAGCCCGCCGATGACCGTTGCCAGGGACACATTGTGGATGGCCTTGCTGATCGGCAATCCCCAGCGGGCCAGCGCTCCGGGGTCGGAAACCGCACGGGCTGCTGCGGCGCCGGAGAAAAGGAGTGCTGCAGCGAGTCCCAGGAGCAGGGCTGCGAGCCCCAGAAGCTGCCAGGGCCGGGAAACCCCCACAGCACCGGAGCCCAGCGTCGTAGCGCCCCTGCCAGGGGCCGGTTGGGGTGCTGTGGGTCGGGACTTTGCTGCAGAAGGCACCTATCCATTGTCCGCTACCCGCGGCAAGGCGGCGAATCGGCCTTCGCGCGGACAAGGCACGCGGACAAAGCAAAGGAGCGGCAACCCGAAGGTTGCCGCTCCTTGAGCTGGTGCTGAAGAAGACTACTTCTTCTTGGCGACCGCAGCCTTCAGCTTGGAGCCGGCGGTCAGCTTGACGCTGTGGCCTGCTGCGATCTGGATGGTCTCGCCCGTCTGCGGGTTACGGCCGGTGCGAGCTGCACGGTCGGTGCGCTCGACTGCAAGCCAGCCCGGGATGGTGATCTTCTCGCCGGCGGCGACGGACGTCTCGAAAACCTCGAACAGTGCATCGAGGACGGAGTTGACGGCTGCCTGGCTGGTGCCGGCCTTGCCTGCTACCTCTGAAACAAGTTCACTACGGTTCTTAGCCATTGATGTCCTCCTGGACGGTCACGATTTCTGGAGCCTGAACGCGGCATGCGTGCAAGCCACTGTTCGAAAACTTACCAGCTTGGGCCCGCGAGGTCCGCAAATTCCGCGTGTTTCCGCGACTTTTTGACTTAAATCACCGGATTTCCGAGCTTTTCCCGGGGAATTGCGCCCACAGCGGACGCTCTCTCACTTCCTGTGGGTTTCCGGGGAACGCTCTGGCAGTTGATGCGGGTTTCCGGGGGACCCTCTGGCAGTTGATGCGGGTTCCCGGGGGACCCTCTGGCAGTTGATGCGGGTTCCCGGGGGACGCTCTGGCAGTTGATGCGGGTTTCCGGGGAACGCTCTGACAGTTGATGCGGGTTCGACGGCGAACGCTCCCGCGGGGGTCCGGTGGACGCTCTGGCAGTTGGTGCGGGTTTCCGGGGAACGCTCTGGCAGTTGATGCGGGTCGGACGGCGTCATGTGTGTCGGGTGCCCCGCAGGCGTTCGTTCTTGCCCGGCTTCCTGCCCGGCT
>NZ_JACXBW010000012.1 GCF_014712225.1 Pseudarthrobacter sulfonivorans | reverse complement strand
CGGGAAAGTGAGAGAGCGTCGGCCTTTTTCTTGCGTTAAGTGAGAGAGCGTCCGAGGGGCACACCCGGGTGGGTGGGCCGAGGGGGGGACCTGCTCAAGGGGTGTTCCGTCGCCGGGCCGGCCCCCCGGATCTCGGGGGTGCCTGTTGCGAAGGGCGTGCCTGCCCGGCGGACGGAAATCTGTGCGGCTTTATGCGGCGGCGAGCTCTTCCTGGGTTGCCTTCTCGCGGGCTTCGGTGAGGTAGCGGGCGTAGGCGGGGAGGGTCAGGAAGGACGGGAAGTCCTGGCTGAGCGTGACTTCCTCGAAGATGTCGCGGGCGTCTTCGAAGCGGTCGCCGTCGAAGCGTTCCAGGCGTGCGAACTCTTCGTCGAGCAGTTCCTCGATCCAGTGGTGGGTGATGATTTCGCCGTGGTCGGTGATGGCGCTGGCGAACATCCACTGCCACAGCTGCGAGCGGGAGATCTCCGCGGTGGCGGCGTCTTCCATGAGGTTGTGGATGGCGACGGCGCCGTTTCCACGCAGCCAGGATTCGATGTACCGGATGCCCACTTCGATGTTGTTCCGGATGCCCTGCTCGGTGATGGTGCCTGTCGTGGCGGCCACGTTGATGAGGGCGCGGTCATCGGGGGTGACGTCCTCGCGGGTGCGGTCCAGCTGGTTGGGCTTCTCTCCCAGGATCGAGTCGAACACCTCGCGGCAGACGGGCACGAGGTCCGGGTGGGCCACCCAGGAGCCGTCGAAGCCGTCGTTGGCCTCGCGGGTCTTGTCGGCACGGACCTTCTCGAAGGCGTTGGCGTTGGCTGCTTCGTCCTTGCGGTTGGGGACGGCAGCGGCCATGCCGCCGATGGCCATGGCGCCGCGCTTGTGGCAGGCGCGGACCAGCTGTTCGGTATAGGCACGCATGAACGGCTGGGTCATGGTCACCTGGGCGCGGTCCGGCAGGACGAACCGGGGGCCGCGGGTGCGGAAGTTCTTGATCAGGGAGAAGATGTAGTCCCAGCGGCCGGCGTTCAGGCCGGATGCGTGGTCGCGAAGTTCGTAGAGGATCTCCTCCATTTCGAACGCGGCGGTAATGGTCTCGATCAGCACGGTGGCACGGATGGTGCCCTGCGGGATGCCGAGCAGGTCCTGCGCGAGGATGAAGATGTCGTTCCACAGGCGTGCTTCGAGGTGGTTCTCAATCTTCGGCAGGTAGAAGTACGGCCCCTTGCCCTGGGCCAGGAGGCGGCGGGCGTTGTGGAAGAAGAACAGGCCGAAGTCCACGATGCCGCCGGCCACGGGGGCGCCGTCGATGAGCATGTGCTTCTCGGGCAGGTGCCAGCCCCGGGGGCGCACCACGATGGTGGGGAGTTCGCCGGCGGGCCGGAGCTTGTATTCCTTGCCCTCGGGACTCGTGAAGTCGATCCGGCGTTCCAGGGCGTCGGTGAGGTTCAGCTGGCCCTTGATGACGTTCCGCCAGGTGGGGGTGGAGGAGTCTTCCATGTCCGCGAGCCAGACCTTCGCGCCGGAGTTCAGCGCGTTGATGGTCATCTTCTGGTCCACCGGGCCGGTGATTTCCACCCGGCGGTCCTCCAGCCCGGGGGCCGGGGGAGCGACCCGCCACGACGGATCATTGCGGATGTCCTCGGTCTCGCGGAGGAAGCGAGGGTCCTGGCCGGCGGCGATCTCGGCCCGGCGGGTCCGGCGTGCCTGCAGCAGCTCCTGCCGGCGCTCCGCGGTGGCCCGGTGCAGCCTTGCGACAAACTCCAAAGCATCCGGAGTAAGAACCTCGTCCTGCCGGCAAATGGGCTGCGCGGTGAGTGTAATTCCGTTGATAGTGAAGCTGTCAGTGAAGGTGTTCATTTCAAGTCTCCTGTTGCGTGGCCCAACTGGGTAGCAGTAAGTGTCGTTTTGAGCCTCCAAAACGACACTTACTGCTACTTACTTGGGGAAAGTTTCTAGTGGAACTGGCCTTCTTCGGTGGATCCCACCAGAGCCAGGGTGGACGCGTTCGGGTTGAGCGCGGTGGCAATGTCGTCGAAGTAGCCGGTGCCGACTTCGCGCTGGTGCTTGGTCGCGGTGTAGCCGCGGGACTCGGAGGCGAATTCCTTTTCCTGGAGTTCGACGTAGGCGCTCATGCCTTCACGGGCGTAGCCGTGGGCGAGGTCGAACATCGAGTAGTTCAGGGCGTGGAAGCCGGCCAGGGTGATGAACTGGAACGTGAAGCCCATGGCGCCAAGTTCACGCTGGAACTTCGCGATGGTGGCGTCGTCCAGGTGCTTGCGCCAGTTGAACGACGGCGAGCAGTTGTAGGAAAGCATCTGGTCCGGGAACTCGGCCTTGACCGCCTCGGCGAACTTCTTGGCCAGCTCGAGGTCAGGGGTGCCCGTCTCCATCCAGATGAGGTCGGAGTAGGGGGCATAGGCCTTGGCGCGGGCGATGCAGGGTTCGATGCCGTTGCGGACCTTGTAGAAGCCTTCCGGGGTGCGTTCGCCGGTGACGAATTCCTGGTCGCGGGGATCGACGTCGGAGGTGATCAGGGTGGCTGCCTCGGCGTCGGTGCGGGCGATGACCACGGACGGGGTGCCCGCGACGTCGGCTGCCAGGCGGGCGGCGTTCAGGGTGCGGACATGCTGCTGGGTGGGAATCAGGACCTTGCCGCCGAGGTGGCCGCACTTCTTTTCCGAGGCGAGCTGGTCTTCCCAGTGCACGCCCGAGGCGCCGGCCTGGATCATGGATTTCATGAGTTCGTAGGCGTTCAGCGGGCCGCCGAAGCCGGCCTCGGCGTCGGCGACGATCGGGACCATCCAGTCCTCAACAGTCTGGACGCCTTCGGAGAACTCGATCTGGTCCGCGCGGAGCAGGGCGTTGTTGATGCGGCGGACCACGGTCGGGACAGAGTTGGCGGGGTACAGCGACTGGTCCGGGTAGGTGTGGCCGGAGTTGTTGGCATCCGCGGCGACCTGCCAGCCGGAGAGGTAGATGGCGCGGAGGCCGGCCTTGACCTGCTGAACGGCCTGGTTGCCGGTCAGGGCGCCCAAGGCGTTGGTGTATTTGCCGGTCTTGTGTTCTTCGGTGAGCTGCTTCCAGAGCTTCTCGGAACCGCGGCGGGCCAGCGTGTGCTCTTCGGAGACCCGGCCGCGGAGCTTGACGACGTCCGTTGCCTTGTAGTCACGGGTCACACCTTCCCAGCGGGGATTGGCGGCCCACTCGAGCTCCAGGGCGGCGGCCTGCTCTTCGGGCGTCTGCTGGGTAGGCTCAAATGCTGCAGTCATCGGTGTCTCCTTGATTGAGCTCCGGGAGTTATATGCCGGCCGGAGCTGCGTCGCTGCAGTTCCGGCCGGCTGCCCCGGTGCGGTGTTTCTTTCCGTGTTCACTACTTTTCAGCACTTTCAAGCTATGCAATAGGGGAAAAGGGTGGAAAGAAATGCACTTCTTCGCGTATCCTCAAGAAATGTCACCTGGAAGCTGGAATCGCGAAGTTGCGCCGCCGTCGTCGTCCGCCGCTGCCCCGGCACTGGACGTCATCAGCCTGGGCCGCCGCGTGCGGCATCTGCGCAAGCAGGCCGGGTTCACGCTCGATGACCTGAGCGCAGCCGTCGGGACTGCGCCGAGCCAGCTGAGCCTGATCGAAAACGGGAAGCGGGAGCCGAAACTGAGCCTGCTGCAGGGGCTGGCTGCTGCTCTGAACGTGAGCATCGATCAGCTGCTCGGGGCCGAACCGCCGAGCCGCCGCGCGGCCCTCGAAATCGAGCTGGAACGCTACCAGCGCGGGCCTCTCTATGAGTCGCTGAACCTGCCCAAAATCCGCATCAGCTCGCGGCTTCCGCTCGATGTGCTGGAAGCCCAGGTGGGCCTGCTGCACGAACTGGAACGCAAGCTCAACGAGCAAGTGGCGACGCCGGAAGAAGCCCGCCGCGCGAACGGTGAACTGCGTGCCATGATGCGCGAGCGCGGCAACTATTTTCCGGAGTACGAGGCCGAGGCGCAGAAAGTGCTCGGTTTGGTCGGCTACACCACCGGTCCGCTTAGCCAGCACGTGATTGCAGACATCGCCGAAAAGCTCGGATTCACCCTCCATCACGTGGGCGATCTGCCGCATTCCACCCGTTCCGTGACCGATTTGAAGAACCGCAGAATTTACCTGACGCAGAGCCAGCGGCAGGACCACGACCCCCGCTCGGTCCTGCTGCAGGCGTTGGGGCACTACGTCCTGGGGCACGAGACGCCCAAGAGCTACGGCGACTTTTTGGCCCAGCGGGTTGCCACGAACTACTTCGCGGCCGCGTTGTTGTTGCCGGAGCAGGCCACGGTGGACTTCCTGCAGAAAGCCAAGACGGCCAAGGAAATCGCCGTGGAGGACATCCGCGACGCTTTTGCCGTGTCCTACGAAACCGCCGCGCACCGCTTCACCAACCTGGCAACGAAGCACTTGGGGATCACCACCCACTTCCAGAAGACCCACCAGAGCGGCATCATCTACAAGGCCTACGAGAACGACGGCGTGACGTTCCCGATGGACCACACCGGCGCCATTGAAGGCCAACCGTCGTGCAAGTCGTGGACCTCACGGGCGGTGTTCGACGTGCCGGACAAGTTCAGTGCCTACAGCCAGTACACGGACACTCCGTCCGGCACGTTCTGGTGCACGGCCCGCACGGAGCGGTCGGCCAGCGGCGAGTTTTCGCTGTCGATCGGGGTGCCGTACCAGCACGTGAAGTGGTTCCGCGGCCGGGAGACCACGGCCCGGGAAAAGTCCACCTGCCCGGATCCGAACTGCTGCAAGCGGCCGCCGGCGTCGTTGGCCTCCGAGTGGGCCGGCAACGCCTGGCCGTCGGCCCGCGCCCACTCGCACCTGCTGGCCGCGATGCCGCCCGGCGCGTTCCCCGGAGTGGACGAGACCGAGGTCTACAGCTTCCTGCAGGCGCACTCGGGGAACTGACCCCAAGACGCTCTCTCACTTAATGCGGGTTTTTCGCCGACGCTCTCTCACTCCCTTAGGGAAAGTGAGAGAGCGTCGGGCGTTTTCGTGCGTTAAGTGAGAGAGCGTTCCATCACGGGAGCCGCTCGGGCTGGGACTTCGGGTGCCGCCAGGCGGTTTCGTGGTGCCCGCCCGGGTAGATGAACAGGTTGAGTTTCAGCTGCCTTCCCATCAGAACGCCGATCCGATCGAGGCCAGCTGGGATGCGGAGCCGCCGGTGTAGCGGTTGCCGGGGCGCTCCAGTCCGTAGTGCTCACGCAGCGTGCGGCCGGTGTATTCGGTGCGGAACAGTCCGCGGTCCTGCAGGATGGGCACCACCTGGTCCACAAACGTTTCCAGCCCCGAGGGCAGCACCGGCGGCATGATGTTGAAGCCGTCGGCGGCGCCGCCGTCGAACCATTCCTGGATGGCGTCGGCCACCTGGACGGGTGTGCCCGTGAAGGTCCGGTGCCCGCGGCCGCCGCCGAGCCGCCCGATCAGCTGCCGGACCGTCAGCTTTTCGCGCCGGGCAAGCTGGACGATCAGCGTGTACCGGCTCTTGGCACCCTCGATCTCGTCCTCGCCGGGCAGGTTGTCCGGCAGCTGGCGGTCCAGGGGCAGATCTTCCGGCGCCACACGCA
Organism: Pseudarthrobacter sulfonivorans; assembly: GCF_014712225.1. Taxonomy (GTDB): domain Bacteria; phylum Actinomycetota; class Actinomycetes; order Actinomycetales; family Micrococcaceae; genus Arthrobacter; species Arthrobacter sulfonivorans. The sequence goes on along the minus strand of NZ_JACXBW010000012.1, from coordinate 158,626 downwards.
GGGTTTTCGCCAGCTGGATCCGCGCGTACTCGGGCTTGATCAGGCGGTCCAGTTCGCGTTCCAGAGCGCGGGCTTCCTCCTCCGTGGCCCCGATGACCGGGACGATGCCCGGCAGGATCTTGATGGACTCCGGATCACGTCCGACGGCGGCGGTCCGGTTTTTGAGGTCCCGGTAGAAGTCCTGGGCGTCCGTGAGGGTCTGGTGGGCTGTGAAGACGGCGTCAGCGTACCGGGCGGCCAGGTCCTTGCCGTCCTCGGACGAGCCGGCCTGCACGATCAGCGGGTGTCCCTGCGGTGAGCGGGGCACGTTGAGCGGGCCGCGGACCTTGAAGTGCTTCCCCTCGTGGTCGATGGTGCGGATCCGGCCGGAATCCGCCCAGACGCCGTCGGCCTTGTCCGCCAGCACGGCCCCGTCTTCCCAGCTGTCCCACAGCTTCTTGGCCACTTCGATGAACTCGGCGGCACGCTCGTACCGGGTTGCGTGGGCGGGCTGGTCGTCCACGCCGAAGTTGCGGGCAGCGTCCGGCCCTGCGGTGGTGACCACGTTCCAGCCCGCGCGGCCGCCGCTGACCCAGTCCACGGACGCGAAGCGGCGGGCCAGGTTGAACGGCTCGTTGTACGTCGTGGAGGCGGTGGCGATCAGGCCGATGTGCTCCGTGGCGCCGGCGATGGCCGTCAGCAGCACCGTGGGCTCAAGCTTCCCGGCGGGTCGGCGGCCGACCTCGCCGAAGAGCACCGGCGAATCGGCGAAGAAAATGGAGTCCAGCTTGCCGCGTTCGGCGGTGCGGGCAAGCTGCTTGTAGTGCTCCACATTGGTGCTGGAATGCGGATCGCTCTCGGGCAGCCGCCATGATGACTCGTGGTGGCCGGTGCTCATCAGGAAGGCGTTGAGGTGGAGTTTGCGGTTTGTGGACGGGTTTTCGGAAGTCATGGGAGTGGTCCTTCGGGGAGGGAGGTTCAGTGGCTGGAAGCGGCGACGTCGACGCCGAGGGCTGTGAGCAGGTTGCGGCGCAGGGCTTCATGGCCGGCGGCGTCTACAGCAGTGCCGATTTCCGGCGCCACCTTGCGAACCGTGGCCACGCGGCCGCTGTCCAGGACCACGATCCGGTCAGCCAGGGCGATGGCCTCGTCCACGTCGTGGGTGACCAGCAGGACGGCGGGCCGGTGTGCTGCCACCAGGTCGCGGAGCAGGCCGTGCATCTTGATTCGGGTCAGTGCGTCGAGGGCGCCGAACGGTTCGTCGGCCAGCAGCAGCTGCGGTTCGCGGACCAGGGAGCGGGCCAGGGCCACGCGTTGCTGCTCACCGCCGGACAGCTCATGCGGCCAGGCTTTTTCCCTACCTGCAAGCCCCACTTCGGCGAGGGCCTTGCGTGCCTTGGCATCGGCGTCGTGATCCCGCAGCCCCAGCGTGACGTTGCCGAGGACACTGTCCCAGGGCAGGAGCCGGGAGTCTTGGAAGACCACCGAGACGCGGTCCGGGACGCTGATGACGCCGCTGCCTTTCACGTCGTGGTCCAGCCCGGCGAGCGCCCGCAGCAGGGTGCTCTTGCCGCAGCCGCTGGGGCCCAGCAGTGCCACGAACTCGCCGGGCGCGATGTCCAGGTCCACGCCGTTCAGGACGCCCTTGGGCCCGAACCCGCGGATCAGGCCGCGAACAGAAACAGCGGAAACCGTGGGGGCCTCCCGTAAAGTGCGCGGGGTGGTGCCGGGGGAGGATCCGACGGCGGTCAGCCCGCCAAAGTGCGCTGCCATGAGAGGGCCTTTCGTTCGATGAAGCGGACAATGCCGTCGGAGAGCAGGCCAAGGATGCCGTACACGGCCAGCCCGAGGACGATGATGTTGGTTTGGCCATAGGTGCGGGCGAGCTCCATCATGTAGCCGATGCCGCTGGTGGAGTTGATCTGCTCCACCACCACCAGGGACACCCAGGCTCCGGTGACCGCGAAGCGGAGACCCAGGAAGAAGCCGGGCAGGGCTCCGGGCAGGACCACGCGGCGGATGAAGCCGGCCCGTGACAGGCCCACGGTCTGCGCGAGCTCGACGTAGCGCAGGTCAATTCCGCGCAGCGCGGCGTGCGTCTGCAGGTAGATGGGGACGAAGACGCCGAGGGTGATGGTGAGGACCTTCATGGTCTCGTCGATCCCGAACCAGAGGATCAGGAGGGGGATCAGGGCGAGGCCGGGGATGGCGCGTTTGATCTGGACCGGCCCGTCAATGAGCGCCTCGCCGGCCCGGCTGAGCCCGGACAGAAGGGCCAGCACTGCTCCGACGACGATGCCGAAGAACAGCCCGAGTCCGGCGCGCTGGGCGGAGATGGCAAGGTTTTCCTGGAGCCGGCCATCGGCGATCAGCTCACCGGCGGTGGCCACCACTGTCCAAGGTTCAGACAGGATGCGGGGGTCCAGCAGCCCTGTTGCTGAAGCGACTGTCCAGAGCAGCAGCAGCGCGGAGGGGCCCAGCAGCCAGGCGAGCCGCCGTCGTCGTCCGGGTCCCAGCCTGCGCCCGGTGGGCCGCACATCCTTGGGGTGCGCGGGCGCCGGATCCTGGTGGGGTGCGACGGCGGTGCGCCGCACCGCGGTTGCGGCGCTCACGCCCCGGCCTTGCCGGCCGCAGCGAAGGATGTGCCCGCAATGGCTTCGTAGCGGGTGTCGTAGAGGTCCGCCGCCACCAGTTCGGGTTTCTTCTGTTCACGGGCCAGCAGGTCGATGGTCTGCTGGTGCCGTTCGATGGCTTCGGCCCAGGACAGTGGAACGTCCGCCTTGCCGGCGGCATCGATCAGGTACCGGCCGTCCTCACGTGAAAGTCCCTGGTCCTTGACGTAGTACCCTTCCAGCCACTCCGCCGGGTGGTCCTCCACCCAGCGCTTGGCCTTGCCCCACACCTCAACGTATGCGGCGAGCGCCGCGGCCTTGGCCGGATCGTCCAGGACCTTGGCGGGGGAGTACAGGTGGCTGGGGTCATCGCGCAGGCCGTGCCGCAGGGTGGACCCGCCGTCGGCCTGGTACTTGGACAGGTAGCGCTTGATCTGAACGCCCCCGAGGGGTGCGGCGTCCACCTGCTTGCTGGCGAGGGCCGTGGCATAGACGTCGCCGGTGCTGGGCAGTTCCACCAGCTTCACGTCCTTCTGGCCGAGCCCGGCCTTTTCCAGGATCCGCAGCACCAGCGCGCCCTGGGCCTGGCCCGGGCTGTAGGCGATCTTCTTGCCACGCAGTTCCTGCAGGGAGGAAATCCCTGCTCCGGGAGCGATACCGAGTTCGTACAGCGGATGGTTCACGGCGTCCTGCCGGAAGGCGCTGGCGATGATGCGCACATCCAGGCCCGTCCAGGTCGCGTGGATCGGCGGGATGTCCGCCACTGAGCCCACGTCCAGGGCGTTGGCCCGGAAGGCCTCAGTGGTCTGCGGGCCACCGGAAATGTTGGCGAACTCAACGTTGAAGTCCAGTTCCTTGATCAGGCCGGACAGCTCCAGCGCCACCTTTACACTGGGATCGCCCACGGTGATGGTGGTCCCGGCCGGCACAGTTGGGGCGAGCGGTGCCACCGCCGCCCGGCTGGCGGATGGGCTGCCGGCCGTGGCGGTTCCGCCGCACGCAGTCAGCAGCCCGAGCGCCGGCAGAGCCAGGAGACCGGCCAGGGCGCGGCGCCGGGTCAGGGTGGCCTGCCCGCTTTGGGCGGACAGGGGAGACGAGGATGAAGCGAAGGACATAGCTGGCCTTTCGATGCGGGGCGTGGGGGCATGGGGGCGTGTGCGTGGGAAGGCGGATTGTGGGCGCAGCGGAGCTGGCCCGCGGAGCGGGGCCGGAGGGAAAGCGTAGGGACCAGCCGCGCGCCGGTCAGCTGCCAGCGGCTAGTTGGCGGCGCCGGACATGAAGCCGGGGCCGGCGCCGCGCATGCGGCACGTTCGTTCGGAGCGGCAACAGGCCGCACCGGAGGTAGGGTCGCGTTTCATGCGGATAGTTGCTTCCGGCATGGGGTCCTCCTGTTCGTTCCGGTGCGTTCTGAGGGCTGTTCTGTGTTGCCCTGCGTGGGCTGTGGAACCCACTCAAGCACGGTCTCCGGGCCTTGGCCAGCACTGCGCAACGGAAGCGAAACGGGACGAAACCACGCTACTTATGGCGCCACTTAAGGGACCAACGGGGCAACAGCGCGCCTTGATCCGCAACCGTGGTTAATGTGACTGGAAACCGCGCATTCACGCTTGCTGCCTCGAGGCTGCGGAACATACGACGGCGGCTGGCGGGCCGCCGTCGTCCCCTCACCACCCCCGGACGCTCTTTCACTTAATGCGGGTTTCTCCCGGACGCTCTCTCACTTTCTTGGGGAAAGTGAGAGAGCGATCGGGGTTTTTCTGCATTAAGTGATAGAGCGTTCCATCACCCGTGGAGGTCGCGGTAGGCGGCGGCCGCGGCGGGGTGGAGCGGCAGGCCCGGTGTGTTGATCAGCGACTCGGGGCTCAGGAACTGGACGCCCAGGCTGGAACGCGGGATCAGTTCCTCCGCGTGACCCACCAGGATCTCGACCGTCTTTTTCACCGTGCGGGCATCCGCGTCGCTCCGGCACAGGAGGAGGTTCGCCACCCCCACCGTCCAGACCGCCGGAATGCCGGGGTAGGCACCCTCCGGGATCAGGACGCGGTCATAGAAGACGCCATGTTTGGCGCGCAGCGCCGGGAGGAGCGGGGAGAGGTCCAGCAGCCGCAGGCCCGCATTGTTATGGGCAGCCGCAATGGCCGCGGTGGGCACGCCGCCGGACCAGAACAGCGCATTAACCGACCCGTTCTGCAGTGCCGCAAGGCCCTCGTTGAGCCCGAGATTCAGCACGGTGACCGTACCGGCGGCGACTGGCGTGCCAGTTCCACCAGCGGAGGAGCTCAACCCGGCAGCCTCGATCAGGCGCGGAGTGGTCAGCGACGTCCCGGACCCGGGTTCCCCGACAGCCACGGTCCGGCCGGCCAGCCCGGCAATGTCCAGGATGCCGCTGTCCCTCCGGACAACGCAGTGTACGTAGTTCTCATAGACCTTCCCGACGGCGGAAATTCCGACGGCGGTGGCGTCGCCTGCCGCTGCCCGCTGGGCCGCCGAGTCAGAGAGTGCGACCGCGAACGTTGCCTTGCCGGAGAGCAGGAATTCAAGGTTATCCAGGCTGCCGCCGGTGGTCAGTGCGGTGGCCTGGCCTGCGACGCCGTGGCGTTGCAGGGACTCCGCCAGCAGCCCGGCGAACTCCAGGTAGAACCCACCCGGTTCGCCGCCGGCCACGGTCACAGTGTCCGGACGGTCGTCCGGGGTGCACGCACTGAGCCCGGGAAGCAGCAGCCCGGTCAGGCCGGCTGCGAGGCCTGCCTTGAGGGCGTCCCGCCGGGGAAGGCCGCGGGTCCGGTTGGGGTCAGTCATCCTGCCCCTTCCCAGTGGCCGCATCCTGCTCTGCTGCCGCCTCGTGCCCCGCTGCGACGTCCTCCACGGACCCGGCGGCTGTCTGTGGAAACTCGAGACGCGCAACCAGCCCGTGCGGGGAGGCGGCGGCGAGCACCAGGCGGCCGCCGTTGGCCGCCGCCAGCTTGTCCACGATGGTCATGCCCAGGCCGGAACCGCGGGTCCCGCGGTTCCGCGGCGAGCGCCAGAACCGGCCGGTGGCTGCTGCCCGTCCGTCGGCGGAAAGCCCGGGCCCGTCGTCGGCCACCTCGATCCACACCGCGCCCGGACGCGGACGGACAGCGACTGAGATGTGGGCACCCGGCGCGTACTTGATGGCGTTGTTGATCAGTTCCGCCACCATCTGGGCGAGCTCGGCGGGGTGGCAGACAGTGTGCGCGGCCGGTTCCGGCGGACTGTGCAACAGGATGGTCGCTCCGCTGCGCCGTGCCGCAGGTCCGGCGCGCTCCGCCTCTTCCTGGAGGATCGGGTAGGGATCAAGGGGACCCTGCGCGCCGCCCAAAGGACGCCGGGAGGCGCCCGCCGGACTCCGGGCAGAGTCTTCACCCGCCCGGTGCTCGGCCGCCGCCAGCTTGAGCACCCCCTCGAGGATCCCTTCCACGTGTTCCAGCTCTGCCAGGACTCCCGCTGCAGCATCTTTCTGGCGCACGGTCTGCAGTTCCAGCTGCAGCAGATCGATCCTGAGCCGCAGGGCGCCCACCGGGTTGCGCAGTTCGTGCGAGGTGTCAGCGATCAGCTGCCGCTGGGATTCCAGGCTGTTGCTGACGGTCCGGGCCATCGTGGAGAAGGAACGGCTCAGTTCCCGCAGCTCCGGCGGCCCGTCCTCCGGAAGCTGACCTGTCCGGCCGGTGGCCTCAAGTTCCGTCACCGCGGAGTTCAACCGGTGGACCGGGCGCAGCACCCATCCGGTCACCCGCGCCGCAGCAAGGAGGAGCACCGCAGCGAGCGCGGCCGCTGCCAGGCCGACCAGCAGCCACCGCTCCCGCAGTTTCTGCCGGGCCGCTTCCAGGTCCACTTCCAGGATCACCTCGCCCAACACCTGGCTGGCGCTGCCGAAGGACCGGGAGAGCACCTCCGAGGCCGGTCCGAACGGCTGGAGCGGAGCAAGGGTGGTGTCGCTGAGGTTCAGGTTGGCCCGCGCCAGCGCACCACCGACGTCGGCCCTGTCCTCGCTCAGGCCGCCGGACCGCAGCGTCCCGCCCTGGAGGCGGATCAGGACTCCCTCGCCGTAGAGTTCGGAGTACCTGTCCATCTCCGTCTGAAGCCCCTCGGACTCATCGGCAGCTGCAGCGTCGAAGGCCACCTGCGCGAACCGGTTAAGCGCGGTCACCCGTTTGATCTGGAGTTCCTGGGTCAGTTCCCGGCTGACGGACGCGAGGATGGCGGTGGAGCCCAGGATAACCAACAGGACGGACAGCACGCTGAGGATGCCCAGGACGCGCAGCTTCACGCGGGGTCCGCCTCAATCCGGTAGCCCACGCCGCGGACGTTGATGATGAATCCCGGCAGTTGGAGCTTCGCCCGTAGCCCGGTCAGGTGCACGTCGAGCGCGCGGGAGGAGGCCACGAAGGCGTCTCCCCACAGCGCATCCAGGATCTGTTCCCGGGTCACCACCGAACCCGCATGGCTGGCCAACAGGGCGAGCAGGTCGAACTCTGTGGCCGTCAGCGGCAACTCGTCGGAACCACGGGTTGCCACCCGCCGTTCGAGGTCAATCTCCAGATCCCGCAGCACGATGCTCCGCTGCGGTGCGTCGAAGTGGCGGCCCGCGCGGCGGGTGACCGCTTCGATGCGGGCGAGCAACTCAACCAGCTTCACCGGCTTGACGAGGTAGTCATCCGCTCCTGACCGCAGCCCGAGCACCACGCTGCGTTCGTCGTCGCGCGCTGTCAGGATCAGGATGGGAACCGGGGTGACCTGGCGCAACTTCCGCAGTACGTCGAGCCCATCCATGTCCGGGAGCCCCAGATCCAGCAGGATCACGCCGAACTTCCGGTGGACCAGCAGGGCATCGGCCCCGCGGGCTACGCGGGTGGGATTGTGGCCTGCGGTCAGCACCGCTGCGGCCAGCGCGGATGCCATGGCGTCGTCGTCCTCGACGATCAGCAATTCCATGGTCCGGTCCCTTTTCGTTGACTGGGCACCAAAATCTGCCCGCTTTGGAGATTACCCCCCGGCCCCGGTGAAACCTAAGGAAGTGTTAGGAAAAGCCCTCCCACGTTGGCTGTGCTGTGCATCACGCATAGCTTGGAGGAGTCCCTCGGCGTGTGCGGAGGACCGTCAATGTCGAGGAGGAACCATGGGCAATGTTGCCATGGACAGCAGGAATTTAAGCCAGGAAACCGCGGCGCCGCAGCTTAGGAAGGTTCAGCGATGAGCACCCAGCAAACCGAAGTCCCGAGTGAGGCAGCCCAGACGCGCAAGGCCGTGGGCAACATCCTCAAGGGCTCCGCGGGCAACCTCGTGGAGTGGTTCGACGTCTACATCTACACCGCATTTTCGGCGTACTTCGCGTCCCACTTCTTCAGCTCCGCAGACCCCCTGCAGAGCAACCTGGAGGCCATGGCCGTTTTCGCCGTGACCTTCCTGATGCGCCCGATTGGCAGCTGGTTCTTCGGCCGTTATGCGGACAGGAACGGCCGCAAGGCGGCACTGACCCTCAGCGTGACCATGATGTCCGCAGGCTCGTTTGCCATTGCCGTGCTCCCCACTAAAGACGTGATTGGGACCTGGGCGCTGATCCTGCTCGTGTTGATCCGTCTGCTCCAGGGATTCTCGGTGGGCGGCGAATACGGCACCAGTGCCACGTACATGTCCGAAGCGGCCACGGCCAAGCGCCGCGGCTTCTTCTCGAGCTTCCAGTACGTCACGCTGATCGGCGGACAGATGCTGGCACTGCTTACCCTGGTGGTCCTGGAAAGCACGCTGGGCAAGGAGGCCCTCGGTGAATGGGGGTGGCGTATCCCGTTCGCCATCGGCGGCGTGGCAGCCCTTGTGGTCCTGTGGCTCCGGCGCTCCATGGAGGAGACCATCTCCGCAGAGCAGGCAGCTGCTGCCCACGTCCGGGTCGAGGGCGAGGCCCAGCCGGGCACCCTGAAGCTCCTCTTCACGAAGCACTGGAAGGCACTGCTGATCTGCATCGGCGTCACCCTCGGCGGCACCATGGCCTTCTACACGTACACCAACTTCACGCTGTCCTTCATGCAGAACACCAGCGGAATCCCCAAGGAGCAGACGTCGGTCATCAGCTTCTGGGCATTGTTCATTTTTATGCTGCTGCAGCCTGTCTACGGCATCATTTCGGACAAAGTGGGCCGCAAGCCCCTGCTCCTGTGGTTCGGCATCACGGGTGTCCTGTTCACGTGGCCGCTGCTCTCCACCCTGGCCGGCACCAAGGACCCGTTCATGGCGTTCCTGCTCATGATGGGCGGCCTGCTGATTGTGGGTGGCTACACGTCCATCAACGCCCTGGTGAAGGCCGAACTGTTCCCGGCCTCCATCCGCGCCCTCGGCGTTGGGCTGGGCTACGCGATCGCCAACTCCCTCTTCGGCGGCACCACGCCGCTGGTGGGTGCCGCGCTGCAGAAAGCCGGGCAGGTGGAGGTGCTGTTCACCTACATCACGGTGGGCATCGCCATCTCCCTGGTGGTCTACATCTTCGCGCTGAAGAACAAAAAAGCCACCCACCTGGACCGCGAGCAGGGCGACGCCTGGAACGGCCCGGCCAAGGACAGCGACAAGGACTTCGTCAGCGCCTAGCGTTTCGGGTTCCGGGGGAGACCCCGGTTGGAAGAGTTTTGGGTGACGTACGACGGCGGGTGCCCACCCGCCGTCGTCCGCTCACCGCATCAGGACGCTCTCTCACTTAATGCGGATTTTTCCCGGACGCTCTATCACTTTCTTGAGAATAGTGAGAGAGCGTTCCGGGTTTTCCTGCGTTAAGTGATAGAGCGTCCGCCGGGCGGGGGTCCTGACGCGCGTTCAGGCTGCGGGACTATATTGGCTCTGTCGGGTCATCGACCAGTCAGCCATTAACCAGTCAGCCCATCAACCTGATCGCGGGAGTGTGCACCATGGCCAAGGAACTCGCCAGCCAGCTCATCGAACAACTCATGGCTGCCGGCGTGCAGAGAATCTACGGGATTGTGGGCGACAGCCTGAACCCGATCGTCGATGCCGTGCGGAAAACGGGAGGCTCCAGGGAGGGCGGCATCGACTGGGTCCATGTCCGGCATGAGGAAGCCGCCGCCTTCGCCGCCGCGGCCGAAGCCCAGCTGACGGGGAAACTGGCAGTCTGCGCGGGTTCCTGCGGGCCCGGCAACCTGCACCTGATCAACGGACTCTACGACGCGAACCGCTCCGGCGCTCCCGTGCTCGCCATCGCGTCCCACATTCCCAGCAAGCAGATCGGCAGCAGCTTCTTCCAGGAAACCCATCCGGACCGGCTCTTCAACGAGTGCTCCGTCTATTCGGAAATGGTCAGCACTGCCGAGCAGGCGCCGCGCGTGATGCACAGCGCCATCCAGCACGCCTTCGGCCTCGGGGGAGTGGCCGTCGTCACGCTGCCCGGTGATATCGCCGGGCTGGAAGCGACGGCCGGGACGCCGCTGCCGGCGACGTTCCGGCGCGCCACGCTCACCCCGGATCCGGCCAGCGTCCGGGAACTTGCCGACGCGATCAACGAGGCCGGGAAGGTGGCAATCTTCGCCGGGGCCGGCGTGGCGGGCGCCCATGACGAACTGATTTCCCTCGCGGAGCTCATCAACGCGCCCATCGGCCACTCGCTGCGCGGCAAGGACTTCGTCCAGTACAACAACCCCTTCGACATTGGCATGACCGGCCTGCTGGGGTACGGTGCGGCGGCCGAGGGGATTGAGGACGCTGACCTGCTCATCCTGTTGGGCACGGACTTCCCCTACGACCAGTTCCTGCCGGAGACCCGCACCGCCCAGGTGGACCGTGCTGCCCACAGGCTGGGCCGGCGGACCGATGTCGACATCGCTGTCCATGGCGACGTGCTGCCCACCCTTGCCGCGCTGATGCCGCTGGTGAAGGCCAAAAAGAGCCGCCGGTTCCTTGACCAGATGCTGAAGAAGCACGACCGGCTGATGAACAAATCCGTCCGTGCCTACACCCGCAAGGTGGAGAAGAAGCAGCCCATCCATCCTGAATACGCGGCTTCCCTGCTGGACCAGGTGGCCGCCGAGGACGCCATCTTCACCGCTGACACCGGCATGTGCAACGTCTGGACCGCCCGCTACATCAACCCGCTCGGCACGCGGCGGCTGATCGGTTCCTACCTGCACGGCTCCATGGCCAACGCCCTGCCGCACGCCATCGGCGCCCAGCTGGCCTTTCCCGAACGCCAGGTCATCTCGGTATCGGGCGACGGCGGCCTGTCGATGCTGCTGGGCGAGCTCATCACGGTGGCCGCCCACAAGCTGCCGGTCAACGTGGTGGTCTTCAACAATTCCACGCTGGGCATGGTCAAGCTCGAAATGCTGGTGGACGGGCTCCCCGATTTCGGGGTGGACGTGCCCGACGCCGATTACGCCGGCGTCGCGCGTGCGCTGGGTTTCCACGCCGTGCGGGTCGCCGATCCGGCGCAGATCGAAGGAGCCTACCGCGCAGCGTTCGCCCATCCCGGCCCGTCGCTGGTGGAACTGATGACGGATCCGCAGGCGCTCTCGCTGCCGCCGAAGGTCTCCGGCACTCAGATGCTGGGTTTCGCCACCGCCATGTCCAAGGTGGTGCTGAACCGCGGTGCCGGTGAAGCGGTCAGCATGGCCCGGAGCAATTTGCGGAACCTTCCGCGGCGCTAGGCTTCCGCGCGTTCAGCGTCCGGGTCCGGTCCGCCGCACCGTCCGGCGCGTCGCACCGTCCGGCGCGTCGCACCGTCCGGCGCGTCGCGGGAAAAACCGAAACGCTCTCTCACTTAATGCAGGAAAAACGACGACGCTCTCTCACTTTCCCGAAAAAAGTGAGAGAGCGTCGTCGAAAAACCCGCATTAAGTGAGAGAGCGTCTGATGGGGCAGGGAGTGGGTTAGCGCCCGCCGCCCTGCCAGAGCGCGTCGAAGGGGGCGCCTGAGGCTACCCGGTTGCGGATGCCCGCTGTGACGAATTCCTTGGCGGTCCGGGCAGCCTCCAGCGGAGTGGCGCCCTTGGCCAGCTCGGCAGTCACTGCTGCGGCCAGCGAGCAGCCGGCACCGGAAACGGCCGCCTCGCCCACCTTGGGCGCGCTGAGGACCTCGAGGGTCTCGCCGTCGTAGTAAACGTCGACGGCGTCCGGACCCGCCAGCCGCACCCCGCCCTTGGCGAGCACCGCGGCGCCGCTGAGCTCATGGATGCGGATGGCCGCGGCCTTCAGGGATTCGACGTCGGTGATCGCCAGGCCGGACAACGATTCCGCCTCGAAGTGGTTGGGCGTGACGAACGTGGCCAGCGGCAGGATCTTCGCCTTCAGGGCCTGATCGGTGTCCAGCGCATGGCCCGGTTCCTGGCCCTTGCAGATCAGCACCGGGTCCAGGACCACGTTCCGGAACGCGCCCGCCTCCAATGCGGTTGCCACGGTGCCGATGGTGGCAGGGCTGCCCAACATGCCGATCTTGACGGTGTCCAGGACCGGCCGGCCGGGCACAGAGGGCGCCCCGGCAACGGCACTGTACGCCGCCGTCGTGGCCTCCAGCTGGTCCGCGATCACCTGCTGGTCCACCGGCACAAACCGGTGGTTCCAGCTGTCCTTCGGATCGAAGGACACGATGCAGGTGAGGTTGGCGATGCCGAACACACCCAGTTCCTGGAATGTCTTCAGGTCCGCCTGGGCGCCGGCCCCGCCGGTGGCTTCGGAGCCCGCGATCGTCAGGACGACGGCGGGAGCAGCGGCGGGGGACTGGGCGGCGGTGGAAGCGAGAGTCATGGTTCCATCCTGCCATCCGGCGCCGGGCCGCTCAGCGCCGCCGTCGCCTTGACCGCTGTTCCTCCTCCCGCTCTGACCTGGCCCGCTCTACAGAACGCTGGGATTTCCCTCCACCGACCACCTTTTGGTGCCACTCACGCTGGTAGGCGCGGCTGGCTGCGGCATCCTTACGGCGGGCCAGCGCAGCCAGTTCGCGTTGCAGCTTCCGGTAGTTATTCCAGCGGCGGTCCTCGAGCGTGCCGTCAGACAGGGCGGCCTGCACGGCGCAGCCGGGTTCCTGCTGATGGGCGCAGTCGGAAAACCGGCAGAGGCCGGCGAGCTCCTCCACATCACCGAACATCTGCTCCATGCCGTCGTCGGCGTCGAAAAGCCCGAACCCGCGGACGCCGGGAGTGTCCATGAGGACGGTGCCGTCCGCCAGCGCTACAAGCTCCCGGGAGGTCGTGGTGTGCCTGCCCCTGAAGTCACCGGAGCGGACGTCGCCTGTGTGCTGTACGTTGTGGCCAACAAGGGCGTTGATCAGGGTGGATTTACCTGCGCCGGAGGGCCCCAGCAGGACAAGCGTGCTGCGCGGCGGCAGACGTGCCAAAAGATCACCGATCCCGTCCCCGCTCTCCGCGGATGTGGTGACCACGTCAACACCTGCTGCCTGCAGGATGCCCTCCCCGACGACGTCGTCCGCCACGTTCGCCAGGTCCGCCTTGGTGATAATCACCAGGGGAACGGCGCCTGAATCCCAGGCGGCGACGAGTGTCCGTTCGAGACGGTTGTGCGTGAGCGGACGGTCAACCGGAACTACGACGCCGATCACGTCCATGTTGGCCGCCAGGACCTGCGCGGCGGAGGAGTCCTCGAAGGCGCGCTTCCGGCTGAGCTCCGAACGCCGGGGCAGTATGCCGAGAATCTGTCGGTCACCCGCGCGGTTCGGTCCTATCCAAACCCAGTCGCCCGTGACCGGCACGCCGGCATCAAGCGGGTAGGGAAGGTGCAGGAGTTCCGCGCCCACGGCCACCAGGACCAGGCTGCGGTCAACCCGCACCACCCGGCCGGGCTCGCAGGGATTATCCGCGCCACAGACAGGCAAGGGGTTTTCGGTGAAGTGCCGTGCGATCGCGGCGTTGTAGCCGTAAAGGGTTGGGCCGGTGGTGGACGTGACAGGACTGACCAGGCCGGGGCCTGAAGAATTTTTCACTTTGATACCTCGGGAAAAAGTCCCCTGGCACCGGCCACTCCCGGGCAAGGCCCAACGGTGCGGCACTCCGCGGGCAGTGCCCTATGCGGTACGGAAGCTGGAGACGGGGATGGTTATTTTGATGGTTTCGAGGCGCCGAGGGCCCACGGCAATAACAATCATCAAAAAACACCTCCCCTCCCGCTCCGGTCCGTCGAAGTGAATACCGAACCGGCTCCCACTCTAGCTACCGCCCGGGGCTTTCGCCATGGCTTTCGCGGTGCGGGATCTTGCCGGCACCCGGGGGCTAGTCGCGGCTGAGTCCGGCAGCTTCGCGTGCGAGCCTGGTGATCTGCGCCCAATCGTTGCTTTCCACTGCGGCCTTGGGGGTCAGCCAGCTGCCTCCCACGCAGGAGACATTCGGGAGCGAAAGATAGCCCGGTGCGGAGTCCAGGCTTACCCCGCCGGTCGGGCAGAACTGCACCTGCGGGATGGGTGCTCCGATGGCGGCGAGATAGTCGGGACCGCCGGCAGGGCCTGCGGGGAAGAACTTCATGGCCGTGATGCCCCGTTCCAGGAGCGCCATCACCTCGCCCACGGTGGCCACGCCGGGCAGGATCGGGACGCCCAGGGTCAGCATGTGGTCCAGCAGAGACGGCGTCACGCCGGGGCTCACCAGGAACTGGGCACCGGCTCCCACCGCGGCGTCGGCCTGGGTCGGAGTGAGGATAGTGCCGGCGCCCACCAGGATGTCCGGAACTTCGGCGGCGATGCGCTTCAGCGATTCGAGGGCGCTGTCGGTCCGGAGCGTGAGCTCGATGATCCGCACGCCGCCATCGGCCAGTGCCCTGGCCACGGGAACGGCATGCTGTGGGTCGGCGATGGTGACTACGGGAATTACGGGGGAAACGTGCAGGACGCTGGTTGCGTCAGCCATGGGTGATCTCTTTTCTCAGGCCGTCCAGCCCGTCGGTGTCGATGACGCGGTACCAGTGCGTGAGCAGGTCCGTGAAGGTGGTGTTGGCCGCGAGTTCGGCGTCGAAAATGCTTCGCACGCCCAGCAGCGCCGGAACCACGCTTGCGGCGGAACGCTCCGCCGGCAAGGCCGCCTGGAGTTCAGCGGCGAGGGGATCGTTCAGCGCATCCGCGGCGGTGGTGGCCACGTGGTGCATCCACGCGGCAACGGCGAGGGCTGCCCACCGCGGTGCGCGGCCGGCGTCGAGGTTTGCCCGGACCGTGGTCAGCAGCCGCAGGCCGATCTTCTGCGAGCCATCGCTGCCCACCTTGGCTGTGGTGTGCCCCAGCGCCGGGTTGGCGAAGCGTTCCAGGACCTGGGCGCAGTAGGTGCCGCCGTCCAGGCCGGCGGGGAGGCTGATGGTGGGCAGGGCGTCCTCAGCCATCATCCGGCCGCAGGCTGCACGGAAGGCGTCCTCGCCCACGGCCTCGCTGATGGTCACCTTGCCGGTGGCCAGGCCAAGGTAGGCGAGCATGGAGTGGCTGGCGTTGAGCAGGCGGAGCTTGGCCGCCTCCCATGCAGCGACGTCGGTGCTGAACAGCGCGCCGGCTTCCTCCCAGGCGGGCCGGTCACCGGCGAAGTTATCCTCGATGACCCACTGCATAAAGGGCTCGGCCATCACGGCGGCCTCATCGCGGAGGCCGAGTTCATGTTCGACGGCGTCAAGGTCACCGGCCGTGGTGGCCGGCACCATCCGGTCCACCATGGTGCTCGGGAACGTGACGTTGGCGTCCAGCCAGGTCAGCAGGGGGCCTGATTCTGCATCCGGCAGGGCGGCGGCAAATGCGCGGACCAGGGTGCCGGTCAGCTCCCCGTTGCCCGGCAGGTTGTCGCAGGAGACCACCGTGAGCGGTCCTCCGCCGGTACTGGCCCGCTGCTGGATGCCCCGGGTGATCTGTCCGATGGCTGTCTGCGGCGGGTTGCCGGCGAGGTCGG
Source organism: Pseudarthrobacter sulfonivorans (assembly GCF_014712225.1). Taxonomy (GTDB): domain Bacteria; phylum Actinomycetota; class Actinomycetes; order Actinomycetales; family Micrococcaceae; genus Arthrobacter; species Arthrobacter sulfonivorans. The sequence goes on along the minus strand of NZ_JACXBW010000012.1, from coordinate 143,158 downwards.
CCTGCACCTGTGCATCAGTGGTGTTGAGGGACCCGGTGTGCGGATCAATCCGGTAGCCCTTCTCGGTGACGGTCAGGGTTACCACCTGCGTGGTGGCGGCGGCGATCCGGTCCACGACTTTTGCGGGATGGTCCCGGCCGGAGATGGCCTCCACAATGCTGGAGACCACATGCAGCGGAGCCGCCCCGTTGCCGCGCTCCGCGACCGTGAACAGTCCGTCCTGCGGTTCGAGTTGGCGGGCGACGGTTTCCGAACGCTGGGTCACGCCAACGATTCCCCAGTCCGACGAACCGGTGGCGAGCATGGCTTTTTCGGTGAACACCGCGGTGTGGGCGCGGGCGAAGGCACCCAGGCCAAGGTGCACAATGCCGGGCCGGAGCGTGCCGGGGGCCAGCAGCGGCCGCTGGACACCCGTGGCGGCGAGGGAGGCTGCGCTTAGGCGTGTGATGGCTGCACTCCTTCGCCTGCCGGGGCGGCACCGGAGCCGGCGGTTGCGTGGGCCCGCGTCTGCTCGAAGGTGGGGATGAACCCTGTGCCGCCCTTGCCGCCTACCACCAGCGACGCCGCCGCCGCACCGTACCGGGCAGCCACGGGAAGGCTGTCGCCCAGGACCATCCGGGCGGTCAGGGTGCCCACGAACGCGTCGCCGGCCCCGGTCTGGTCCACTACTGCGGGCGCCGGGATGGAGTCGATCCACGTGCTCTCCCGGCCTTCGCCGTCGAGCTGGATTCCGTCTGCCCCGCAGGTCACGGCGACGTTGGCAGCGCCGAGGCCGCGGAGTTTCGCAGCGGCCTCGGCGGCTGTGGAGCAGCCGAGGAGCGCGGACGTTTCGCCCGGGAACGACGGCGTCACCAGGAAGGTGCGCGGCGCGAGCAGCAGGAGTGCCGCCGTCGCGTCCTCCACGGACGTGAGCCGGGGGCGGAAGTTCGGATCGAAGACGAAGCGCTGGCACAGCCCGGCGGCCTTCACCACCGCCGCTCGGGAGGATGCCGAAATGGCGCAGGCGATGCCGCCCGCCACCACGGCCCCGGCGGCTGAAAACACACCAGGGTCAACGTCGTCAGGGCCCAGGCTGGAGCCGACGCTGCCGCTGCGGGCGTAGGAGAACTCGCGCTGCCCGTCGGGGTCGCAGTGCACCAGGTACACGCCCTGCTGGCCGGTCCGGAATCTCAGCAGGTCGGGGTCAATGCCGAGCTCCACGATCCGGGCGGCGATGGCCTTGCCCAGGTCGTCGTCGGTCAGCACCGACAGCAGGCCAACGCGGGCGCCGGCTGCGGCCGCCGCGGCGGCAACGTTGAGGGCGTCCCCGGAAATGCCGAGTTGGGCCGGCACGCCGTGGGCGAACGCGACGTCGGTGGCTACTTCAACGAGGATCTCGCCCATCACCACGACGTCGAACGGCGCGGCGGGTCTTTGGGTTGGGTTGTTCACCAGTCATGCACCGATCCGTCGAGCCGCCGGTTGATCGGCAGGTATTTGGGGTCAAAGGGGAAGCGGGCGGCGGCTTCCTCGTTGAACTCTACGCCGATGCCGGGTGCGTCGCCCGGGTGCATGTAGCCGTCGTTGAAGGTGTAGGAAGACGTGAATACTTCGTTGGCGGGCTCCCGGTGGCCCATGTATTCCTGGATGCCGAAGTTGGGGATGCTCATGTCCACGTGCAGGGCGGCCGCGAACGAGGCCGGCGAAAGATCGCCCGCGCCGTGCGAGCCGGAGCGCACCCCGTACAGGTCCGCGAGGGAGAAGATCCGGCGCAGGTGCGTGATGCCGCCGGCGTGCGAGACGGAGGTTCGAATGTAGTCGATGAGCCGTTCGGTGATGAGCTGCTGGCAGTCCCAGATGGAGTTGAAGACCTCGCCCACCGCGATGGGTGTGGTGGTGTGCTGGCGGATCAGGCGGAACGCCGACTGGTCCTCGGCCGGCGTCGGATCCTCGATCCAGAACGGCCGGTACTCTTCCAGCGATGTGCCCAGCCGCCCTGCCTCGATCGGTGAGAGGCGGTGATGGACGTCGTGGAGGACGTGGACGCCGTAGCCGAATTCCTCGCGGACGTGGGCCATCATCCTGGGTGCGAAGTCCAGGTACGCCGACGTCTCCCAGGTGTCCTCCTGCGGGACGTTGCCGCTGGCGGGCTCGTACATCTTCCCGTCCACCGGTGCAATGCCGTAGGTCTTCTCCAGTCCGGGCACGGCCGCCTGAACGCGGATGGCTTTGTAGCCGAGGTCCAGATGGTGCTGGAAGTCGGCGCTCAGGTCCTGCAGTGTGGCTCCGCTGGCGTGGCCGTAGACCATCACACCCTCGCGGGCTGCCCCGCCGAGGAGTTCGTAGACCGGCATGCCGGCGGCCTTGCCTTTGATGTCCCAGAGGGCGACGTCGATGGCGGCGATCGCCGTCATGGTCACCGGGCCGCGGCGCCAGTAGGCGCCCTTGTAGAAGTACTGCCAGGCGTCCTCGATCCGGCGCGCGTCCCGGCCGATCAGCAGCGGGCAGAGGTGCTCGGACAGGTATGACGCCACGGCCAGCTCGCGGCCGTTGAGGGTGGCGTCGCCGATGCCGGTGATGCCGTCCTCGGTTTCAATAACGAGCGTGACGTAATTCCGTCCGGGCGACGAAACCACTACCCGTGCGTCGGTGATCTTCACTGGTTGGTCCTTCAGGTGTGTGGGATGGGTGCAAGTAGGTAGCAGCAGATGCCGTTATGAGCCGTCAAAACGACATCTGCTGCTACTCAGTTGGGAGAGTGGGGGGTCAGCTGAGCTTCAGCATGACTTTGCTGCTGCCGGAGGCAGGATCGCCGAACACGCGCATTGCTTCGGCTGCCTGGTCGATCCCATACGTGTGCGTGATGACCGGGGAAACATCAAGGCCTGCGGCCATGGCTTTGAGGGCGTCGCTGATCTCGTCCACAAAACGGTAGGAGCCGATCCAGGTGATTTCGCGCGTGACCAGGTCACCCAGGGCGGCCGGGGCGGGGGCTCCGGGCAGGTTTCCGACCTGGATGAGGGTGCCGCCGCGTGCCGTGGCGCGGAGGACGCCGCCGAGCACCGCGGGAATCCCGGAAGCCTCGAAGACGAGCTCCATGTCCTCCGGCAGGCTGCCGCCGCCGGAGACGTTCCGGAGCTCATCTGCGCCCATGGCCTTGGCGATCTGCAGCGCGGAGTCGTTGATGTCGGCGGCGATGACGGTCCGGGCGCCGGCGAATTTGGCCGCTGCCACCACCAGGGAGCCGATGGGTCCGGCCCCGTTGACCAGGACGTCCCGTCCGGTGAGGTCGCCGGCGCGGCTGACCGCGTGCATGGCGACGGCGAGCGGTTCGGCCAGTGCGCCGTGCAGTGTGCTGACGCCGTCGGGCAGCGGCCGGATCTGGGAAACCCGGGCGAGCTTGCGCTCGCTGAAGCCGCCGTCAGTGTGCGGATCGAAGGCCGCGGAGCCGAAGTACCGGATCTGCGGGTAGAGGTTGGTCCTGCCGGCCAAGCGGGCCGGCATGGTGCCGTTTCCCACCAGTTCGGCAGGGTGGACGGTGACGGGCTGGCCGATCTGCAGGTCTTCGACGCCGGCACCGAGCTGGGCGATCCGGCCGGCCACCTCGTGGCCGAGAACGAGAGGCGACTTCAGCGCGGCAGTCCCGGAGGCCCCGTGACGCCAGTACGAAAGGTCAGATCCGCAGATGCCGCCCCATTCGACGTCGAGCACTACCTCTCCGGGGCCGGCCACCGGCTCCGGCCGCTCGTCGATCCGGAGATCGTTGGCGCCATGGACGACAACGGCTTTCATACGGCGTCTTCCAGGCGGACCATGTCGCGGCCACGGACCTCAGGACCAACGAAGGCCGAGATGAGGGTGATCAGCGAGTAGGCGATGAGCATCGCAGCCAGCGGCCACCAGTGACCGGTGATCGCCGTGAGGGTGGCGGCCAGTAGCGGCCCGATGGCCGTGGCCAGGATCCCGCCGATTTCCTTGGCCAGCGCGAGCTGGGTGAAGCGGGTACGGGCGCCGAAGAACTCGGCCATGGTGACGCTTTCCATGGCGAAGAGGCTCAGCACGCCCAGGTTCAGTCCGATCACCATGGCGACGGTGATGAGGGCGGTGTTTCCGCTGGTGACCATCAGCATCATGGGGATGGCGAACAGTGCGGTCAGCGAACTCAGGACCAGGTAGAGGGGCCGGCGGCCGAAGCGGTCACCGAGCAGGCCCATGATCGGGATGGTCACGAAGCCGAGCAGGGAGCCGTACATGATGGCGGTTGTGCCGACGCCCTTGTCCACCAGGAGGACGGTGGCGAGGTAGCCGACCAGGAAGGTCTGGACGAGTCCGGAGTTGCCGGCCTGCCCGAACCGCAGGCCGAGGGCGATCAGGAAGGCCTTGCCCTTGCGCTGGTGCAGTGCAGCTTCGATGGTGCTGGTCTTGGCAAGTTCCTCAGCCGCGGCGATCTCGCGCTTGGACAGTGCAACACCGTCGACGACGTCGGCGCGCTCTTCGAAGACGGGGCTTTCCTTGAGGGAACGGCGGACCCAGACCGCGAAGATCATCAGCACGAAGCTGAACAGGAAGGGAATGCGCCAGCCCCAGCTGAGCAGGTCCGCTTCAGAGAGGGTGGAGACGAGGATTGCCCAGATGGCGGAGGCAGCGAGGGTGCCGGAGTTCGTACCCAGGCACACGAGGGAGGAGATGAGGCCGCGGCGGCGGGCGGGAGCGAACTCAGCCAGCATCACGGTGGCTCCGGCGATCTCGGCACCGGCGCCGAAGCCCTGCGCCAGGCGCAACGCGACCAGCAGGATGGGGGCCCAGATGCCGATCATCGCGTGGGTGGGAAGAACGCCGATCAGCGTCGTGGAGGCGCCCATGAGTGCGATGGTGATGAACAGGACCTTCTTGCGGCCGATCCTGTCACCCATGCGGCCGAAGTAGACGGCGCCTGCCAGACGGGCTACGTAGCCCACGCCGTAGGTTGCCATGGCGGCGATCAGGCCAATGATCGGGCTGACGTCGGGGAAAAAGAGCTTGTTGAAAACGATGGCTGCTGCCAGCGAGTACAACTGGAAGTCCATGAATTCCATGGCGGTTCCCAGCCAGCCGGAGACGGCGACTTTGGCCAGTTCACGGGTGGGTTTTTCTTCTGGCTTGGTGGTGGGCGGCGCGATGCTTTCAGTCATCTAATGCTCCTTTGCAGGCGATGAAAAACGAAGGGGAGGAAGGGGGAGAAGCTGGGCTGACGTTCCGCACGTGTGACCGCCAGCACCCCGTTTTGCTACTACCATACAAGCACTACCATTCTAGTGTGTCAAGGGTAATAGACTGGAGCCATGGCAACCGAGAAACGCGGCACGGGACAGCAGCCGCGGCTGTCCGTCCGGGACCAGACCCTGGAAACGCTCAGGCGTCGCATCATCTCCCTGCAGCTCCCCCCGGGCGAGCCGCTCTCGGAGAACGAACTGGCGCAGGAGCTGGGCGTGAGCCGGACCCCGGTGCGGGAGAGCCTGATCCTGCTGCGGGAGGAAGGGCTGGTCCACGTCTTCCCCCAGATCGGTTCGTTCGTCTCCCTCGTGGACCTGGCGCGGGTATCGGAGGCGCAGTTCGTCCGGGAGGCCATCGAATGCGCGTCCCTGAAGGACGTTGCGGTGGACGCGGCCGGCCTTGCGGGCCTGCGGGAGATTCTGCAGGGCCAGTCAGTTGCCGAGGCCAACAGCGACGTGGAGGAATTTTTCCGCCTGGACGAGGATTTTCACCGCGAACTCCTGCGGCTGGCGGGCCATGAGTCGGCGTGGGCCGCCGTCAACTCGGCCAAAGCGCACCTGGACCGCGCCCGGCGCCTGAGCCTGCTGGATGCCAGGCCCATCGCAACGCTGATCCAGCAACACACCGCCGTGGTGGACGCCCTGGAAGCGAACAACCTGGCCGACGCCGACAGCTCTCTCCGCCTGCATCTGCGAGGCGTATTTGAGGATGTTCAGCGCATTCAACAAGCCACGCCCCAGCTATTTTCCGACGGTGCTTCTGCGCGGCCTAGCCGCCGAAGCGTGGCTCGCCTGGCCTGACGAACTCAACTTCGTCATGCGTGGTCACGAGACGGACCACCGCCAACCGTCCGATTGCGGCGCAAACGCCGGTCCACAGGACCAGACCCCACATGGTGTACCAGCGGCCGCCCAGCATAAAGATGAGCGTGAGCGCACCGGTCACCAGTCCAACGCCTGCGATGGCCGCGATGTGCAGCAGCTGGTCCCGGACAGGCCGCATCAGGATGCCGGTGGCGAGGGCGAGCGGCATGCCGAGCAGGAGCGCCGCGGCGATACCGAAAACGTAACCCGTCGCCCCATGCAGAACGCCGAACAGAAGCACCGTGATCCCGGCGCCGAGGAGGAAGGCGCCGGGGCCGAACGTCACGCGGATCGGCCGGTTCACGGTCTTCCTTTGGCGATGCTGAGAAGCGCGCGCCCCAGCTCCGGCTGCCGGAAGATGAACCCGGCATCGATCAGTTTTTGCGGCTGCACCCACCGGCTCTTCAGCACCAGTTCGGTTTCGGTGCGGATCAGGACCGCGCCCAGACGGAGCAGCCACGCAGGTGTGGGAAGGCCAAGCCTGGCGCCATAGGCCCTCCGGACCATGCGCATCAGTTCACGGTTGTCCACGACGTCCGGGGAGGCCACATTCACCGGGCCGGAGATGTCGGTCCGTGCGTGCAGGAAGCGGACGGTGCGGTACAGGTCCTCCACGTGGATCCAGCTGAATTTCTGGTTGCCGTGGCCCATGTGCCCGCCCAGGCCGAGCCGCGCCAAAATGGCGAAGGGCCGCAGGGCGCCGCCGCCCGGGCCCAGGACGATGGCGATCCGCAGCGGGATTTTTCTTGTGCGTGGTGTGTCCGCCGCGGCCAGGGCGGCTTCCCAGGCGCGCGCCACGTCCACGGAAAAACCGCTGCCGAGTTCGCCGCCGGACTCTGTTTGGGGCCGGTCGTCCGCGTGCCGGTAGATGGTGCCCGTGCTGGCATTGAGCCAGGACGACGGCGGCGCCTGGCAGTGTGCCAGGGCGCGGCCAAGCGCCGAGGTGGCGGCCACACGGGAATCGAGGATAGCCGCTTTGTTCCGCGCGTTGTAGCGGCAGTGGACCGACCGTCCGGCGAGGTTCACCAGGAGGTCGGTGCCGTCCAGCACCCGGGCGATGGCGCCGTCGTCGTTCCAGCCTGCCGCCGTCGCCGTGTCCGCCGTGACCCGGCGGCCGATGGTGCGGACCGCCCAGCCGTCCCGCTCGAAGCGCGCGCGGAGGTACTTGCCGATAAAGCCCGACGCTCCGGCGAGGACCACGGTGTGTGTTTTGGTCATTTGTTCCCCCATGGTGTTCAGTTGCGGATGCTGCGGCTAAGGCTGAGGACATCGTCCAGCACCTTGTTGACGCCCGGAATTTTTGCGAGCAAGAGCCCCCGGGCGATCAGCGGGACGGCTCCGTCCACGAGTTTCCGGGTGCGGCGCTGGCCTTCGGAGGTGTCGTACACCCAGAAGAGCGCGATCCCCATGTAGCCCAGCCACAACAGCTCCGGCAGATCCGCGCGCAGCTTCTTCGGTGCCGGCGGACTGGAGCCTTCAACCGCCGCGCGGAAGATGCCCAGCGAGGCTTCACGGGCCGCCGTCGACTCTCCCGCGAAGGGGTTGACGGGTGACGTCGGCCGGATGGCCGTGGCCACGAAGTCGGCCCCGAAGCGGTGGTAGGGCGCCATGACGTCGAGGCCTGCGTGCAGCGTGGCCCTCAGCCTGCTGCCCAGGTCCTTCAGGCCTTCGAGTGCCTCGTCCGCCTTGGCTGCATGCTCGGCCTGCACCTGGACGTAGAGCTCCTGGACCAGGTCGTCCTTGGAGGCGAAGTAGTAGTACGCGTTGCCCACCGAGACGCCGGCCTCCGCTGCGATGGCCCGCATGGTGGTCTTCTCAAAGCCAATCTCGCGGAACATGCGCAGTGCCACGTCCGCCAGATGTTGCCTGGTCTGTTCGCTCTTGGCTGCCACTATGTTCCCCTTTTTGAACGCGTTCAGAAGTGAGTGTACAGGGAACTGAACGTGTTCAAAAGCCCGCGATCGGCTTTGGGTGGGAGAATGACGTGACAGTGCTAATACAGCCGGTTCCGCACAATCTCCAAATGTCGCGGAAACCCGAGCGAACCACTATGAACGGACACCCCCATGCCTTCCCCCTCAGGCCCGCACGCCCTGCCCGCCACCAGCCCCGCACGCACGGCCGCGAAATTCGCATCCATCGGATCGCCCTACTTCGGCATCATGCTGGCCTTTATGGCCGTGGTGCTGATCCTGTCCAACATCGGCGCGTCCAAGGGTGTGGCGATCGGCCCGATCATCACCGACGGCGGCTTCTTCCTTTTCCCGCTGGCCTACATCCTGGGCGATGTCATCAGCGAGGTTTACGGCTTCAAGGTGGCACGCAAGGCCATTTTCACCACGTTCGCACTCTCCGTGTTCGCCTCAATCTGCTACTGGGTGATCATCGCCCTGCCCGGCTTCGACGACGAGTTCGGCGCGGGCAAGCAGGCGGCGCTGGAGGGTGCCCTGGGCCCGGTTCCGCAGATTGTCCTGGCCTCGCTGCTGGCGTTCCTGGCCGGGCAGACCATCAACTCCTGGATCCTGGTGAAGATGAAAGCCCGTTCCGGGGAGAGGTCCCTGTGGGCACGGCTGATGGGCTCGTCCGGCGCTGGCGAGTTCGTGGACACCCTGATCTTCTGCAGCATCGCCGCCTCCGTCATCGGCATCGCCGACTTCGGCATGTTCGTGAACTACGTGGTGGTGGGCTTTGTCTACAAGACCCTCGTGGAGTTCCTGTTCGTTCCGGTGACGTCGCTGGTGATCGGCTGGATCAAGAAGCGCGAACCCAGCTACGGCGTCCTGACAGCAGCGGTGACCAACGCCGCGTAGCTGCCGCATCCATTGTTCCGTAACGGCCGTTTTGAGCCTTCAAAAGGGCTGAGGGCCCACGCCGGCAGGGTTCCCTGGCCGAGCTTGCGAGGTTAGGGTGCCGGTGGGGATCAACCGATGGGGTGCTGCCCCGGCGTGACGACGGCGGACCGCACCTAAAGCGCTGGCTCAGCCCTTCAGCGTCCCGTCGAGGAGGGCGCGGAGTTCGGTGAAGTGGCGCTCCGTGGCCTCGGCGTGGAACATGGCGGTGTCCGCCATCGTGTAGCCGTGCGGCGCTCCGGCATAGATCTCGTTGGAAGCCTTGAGCCCGGCGGCGTCGAGGGCCGCTCCCAGGCGGGCGACGGCGGCCGGATCCATGCTCTGGTCATGGTCGGCGTGGCCAAACACGAACCGTGCCCGCGCCTTGCCGAGTCCCAGGTGCGGGCTGTCCGCGGCGTCGCTCGCGAGCCCGCCGCCGTGGAAGCCGCCGCACGCGGCGATTACCTCGGGGTGGGCGGTGGCGGTACGCACCGCGAGCCGGGCGCCCATGCAGTAGCCGAACGTACCGATCGGAGCCGGTGCGACGCCGTCGAGCGCTGTCAGCGCCTTGACCCACGCGTCAATGTCCGGCAGCGCCTTGTCAGGGGTGAGGTGGCCGACCCGCGGGAACGCTGCCTTGCCGGCGGCGGCGCGGCCCTCCGGAGTGGTCATGTCCAGGTCCGGCGCGAGTTCCGCGGCGGTCCCGTCCCGGTAGAAAACGTTGGGCGCCAGGACCACGTAGCCCCAGTCGGCGATGCGCTGAGCCATGTCCTCGATGCGCGGACGCAGGCCGAAGGCGTCCATGTACAGGATGACGCCCGGGAACGGGCCGGCGCCGGTGGACGGGCGGGCGACGAGGGCTTCGGCGGGGCCTGCTGCGGCCGGGATCTCGATGAGCATCTGGTCAGGATAGCGGAGGACGACGGCGGAACTCGCCTTCGGGCGCGCCGCGCCACCCGGGATCCGGGCCCCCGGGATCAGCGCTCAGGAGTAATACTGCGCGAGCGTCCCGGCCTTGAACTCGAAGAAGGTGCCGGCCTCGATGGCCAGCCGGGCGTCGTCCACCATCTTCACCACGAAACGCTCGTTGTGGATGGAGATCAGCGTGGCGGAGAGCATCTCCTTGGCCTTGAACAAATGGTGGATGTAGGCGCGCGAGTAGTTGGCGCAGGCGTAGCAGTCGCAGCCTTCCTGCAGGGGCCCGAAGTCGCGCTTGTACTTGGCGCCGGAGAGGTTGTACCGGCCGGTGGGGGTGTAGAACGCGGAGTTCCGGGCCACGCGGGTGGGGGAGACGCAGTCGAAGGTGTCGGCGCCGTTCTCGATCGCCGTGAAGATGTCGTCCGGCTCGGAGATTCCCAGCAGGTGCCGCGGCTTGTCCTCAGGCAGTTCCTCGTTGCACCAGCGCACGATGGTGCCCAGGTTCTCCTTCTCCAGGGCTCCACCGATGCCGTAGCCGTCGAAGTTCATGGCGCCCAAGTCCTGGCAGGCCTTCCGGCGCAGGTCCTCGTACTGGGCGCCCTGGATCACGCCGAACAGGGCCTGGTAGGGCTTCCCCTCGCGGGAAGCGGTCAGCCGGAAATGCTCGTCCAGGCAGCGCAGCGCCCAGAGCCGGGTTCGCTCCAGCGATTCCTCCTGGTAGCCGCGGGAGTTCTGCAGGGTGGTCAGCTCGTCGAAAGCGAACATGATGTCCGCCCCGATCTGGTGCTGGACCTGCATGGAGATCTCGGGCGAGAACCGGTGCCGGTCGCCGTTCAGGTGGGACTTGAACCAGACGCCGTCGTCATCAATGTGGGCCAGGCGTTCCTTGCCGGGGGCGACGGCGTCGTCCGGGCCCGAGCTGTCCACGGACTTCATGTCGATGACCTTCTTGAACCCCGAACCCAGGCTCATCACCTGGAACCCGCCCGAGTCCGTGAAGGTGGGGCCCGACCAGTTCATAAACGCGCCCAGTCCGCCGGCCTCGTCCAGGATGTCCGCCCCGGGCTGGAGGTACAGGTGGTAGGCGTTGGCCAGCAGCGCCTGCGCCCCGAGCTCCGCCATCGATTCAGGCAGCACCGACTTCACCGTGGCCTTGGTCCCGACGGCGATGAAGGCCGGGGTACGGATCTCGCCGTGCGGGGTGGTGATGGTGCCGGTGCGGCCCAGGAACTCGCCGCCGTTGGCCGCCACCTTGGCGGCCGACGGCGCACAGCTTTCGGCCAGCCGGGTGCCAACGGTGAAGGAGAACTGGGACTGTGCAGCGGCAGACTGCCCGGCGACTGCCACTCCGGCGGCGCCTCCTGATGCGGCGGCAGGGGGGTCAGCGGGCAGGGCGGAGGCGGGGTTGGCTGGCACGGTTCCAGTGTGCCAGCAAACCGCGCCGATCCCTCAGTTGGCCGCCTTCTCTGTGGGGTAGTTCTCAGCCCGCCAGCCGTCCCAGGACGCCTGGATGGACTCCAGCTTGTGGGCACCCAGGTCATAAGTCGAGGCAATTACCATGGCGCCGCCGTCGGGCCTGATCTCCTCGATGACCGGCTGGTCCGCGACGATCAGCAGGCCGTCCCCGTGCCCGGCGTAACTGTGGACCGTGAGCCCCACCTGGTGGTTGGTGCGGTACCAGACCTTGCCGGAGATTTCCTCGCCGGTGGCGAGCGTCAGCTGGTACGGCTCGCCGGGCTTGGGCACATCGTTGAGCCCCAGCTTGTCGATGACGGAGCCCTGTCCGCCGGGGAACTCGAAGAACAGGGTGTGCCGGTTGCCGTGCGGGTGGTGTTCCAGCGCGAAACGGAGCTGCTGGAGGAATGTCAGCCAGCCTTGGGTGATGTCCTCGTCCCACGCGGCCCACTCGGAATTGTGGTCCAGGGCCGCCCGCGTGACACTGACCAACGTCCCGCCGGACACCGGCTTGAGGTCGAAGACGTCACCGCCGTTGGTGGTCAGGCTGGTGTGGTCCGGAGCTTCAACGACGCCTTTGCCAAAGTAGATCTGGTCGATTTCGGCCGCCAGTTCATCGGCCTCCCAGCCGTGCCACTGCGCCACCTTGGCCGGTTCGCGCAGCATAATCCAGACCTGCGGCGCATCAGCATTGATCAGTACGCTCAGATTGTTCGTCATAGCCACGAATCTACAACTCCGGCGAAGCCCCGGGTAGGGGCACTTTGTTCAGGCCCGGACGGCCTCGAGCTCGTTGCTGATCCGGCGCTGCAGTTCGCCGAGGCCGATCGTCTCAGAACCTCCATGGGCCCGCAGGAAGAGCAGGGACTCGAGCCGCAGGAGCCGCCATTCCCGCTCGGCCTCGTGGTTGGAGTTGTCGATGGAGCGGAAGATCTCTTTGTCGTACAGGTTGGGCTCGTTCAGGGAACGCTGGCGCACTTTGGCGTTCATGCGCGCCTTGAAGGGGTCCGTTTCCTGGTTCTCCGGCGTGCGCAGCAGCTTTTCGTAGACCTCGGCGCGGTCTTCCTGCCGGTCCTGACGGCAGATGTAGCTGGACAACGCGAGGGACGCCTCCACTGAGGCCCACCGGCCCGGGTTGCCGTCGAACGGCAGGACGTTGAGCAGGTCCGCTACCGCCAGCGCGCCCTCAGGGTCCTTGAGCGTGACGAACAGTTCATGAGCGAGGTCGCTGAGGTCCTTCAGGCAGCTGCCGGACTTGAAGTTGATGCCCTTAGCCAGCTTGTCCGCCAGCAGCAGCACACCCACGGCGTCCGGGTGGGCTTCGGCGGCAGCCTCCACCACAGCTTCCGGGGTACCCTGCGGCTCCGGAATCCGCGCGAGCTCTTCCGCGGAGGGGCCACTCACCGCGGGCGGGATGGCAGGCTGGGGAGGTACGACGACGGCGGGTGCTGCAGGTGCGGCCTCCCCGGCTGCCGGGAACTGCTTTCGGGGCTGCTCGTCCCCGTGCGTTCCGGTATTTGGTGTGTCCTCGTCAGCCGCCGCGCCTCCGGGCGCTTCCCCTGCGGTTTCTGCCCCTCCGGGACCTTGCGCTGACACCGGAAGCAGGGTGACGCCGTCGGGCGCTGCCTCAACGGCGGCGTTGCTGGCAGAGGTGTCCAGGATTCTGACAGTGGAGCCGGCCGCGACGCGGATGGTGCCGCCGCCGGTGAGGTATGCCAGGACCACCGCGGGGGTCCCGAAATCGTCGGACTCAACCTCGACGCGCTGGATTTCGGCGGTGCGCCCACCATCGGGCAGGAGGAGCTCATCGCCGGAAGTCAGAGATCCAGCCTGCTGTTCGCTGTAGTGTCGTGCGGCTGGGGTTTCGGTCATGGGGGTCCTTAAATTCTCTTGCGGTCCGCCCTACAGTCTACAAAGCAGGGCGCACCAAGTCCGGGACGCCGGGGATCCCGCGGGCGTCAGAAGCCCACTCCGGCAAAGGCCAGCGCCTGCCGGACCAGTGCGCCGCGGCCGCCGCTGAATTCGAGCTGCACACCGGGGCTGAGCACTTCCTCGGGGGTCATCCAGGTCAGTTCCAGGGCGTCCTGGCGGGGCTCGCATTCGCCCGTCACGGGGATGACGTAGGCCAAGGACACGGCGTGTTGGCGGTCGTCGGTGAAGCCGGTGTGGGACGGAGCCGGGAAGTATTCGGCGACCGTGAAGGGCACGGGGCTGATGGGGAGCTGCGGAAACGCGAGCGGGCCCAGGTCCTTCTCCATGTGGCGCAGAAGCGCGCCGCGGATGGTCTCCCGGTAGATCACCCGGCCGGACACCAGCGACCGGATCATGTTGCCGTCTTCATCGGCCTGCAGCAGCGTGCCAACCTCGTTCACGAACCCCAGGGGATCCAGCCTGACCGGAACGGCCTCCACATAGATCATGGGAAGCCTCCCGCGGGCCTCGAAGAGGTCTTCCTCGGAGAGCCAGCCGGGATTGGGGTCAGGAGTGCGAACGTTCATGGTTAAGTTCTACCCCATGGACACGTGCCGGCCGGCGAGGGGTGAGCTCTCAGCGTAAACCGGCGCCTTTAGCGCCGAGATGTCACCGGTCAGTTGGCCGATGGGATATCCAGAGCGTAGAGGGGACATGCTGGGCGGAATCGGGGCCCGGGGCGGTAGTGGCCGCCCCGTCCGGGCTGGGGGCATCCGGGTTGGCGACGTGCAGGGTCCGGCCGAAGGCCTCCTCCGTTTCGGTGACCTCAATGCCGGCCGCGGTGAGCCGGGCGCGCAAGGCGCCCAGATCGCCGTCGTACTCAAATCCCAGGCCTGAGCGCGGCCCGCCCGACGCCGGGCGCACCATCAGCACGCCGCCGTTCTTGGCGGTAAAGTCCGCGGTTTCATCGGCGTCCGGAACCGGACGGAACCTGGCCCCGATGTCCTGCAGCGTCATGGCGGCCGCACCGGGATCTGCGGTGAACCAGACGCCGACGACGGTCACCGCGGAATCGGAGCCCGCGCTGTTCACCTCTCGGGAGCCCGGATCCGCCAGGAACGTGAAGCCGTCCCGGCCGGTGATGCGGCACGACTCGCCGTGGTCCGCAGTGATGAGGTCCGCCGTGGTGTTGCCCGCTTCCTCCGCGGAAAGGCCGGTGCGCCGGGCAAACTCGGCGAGGTCGCCCACTTCGACGCCGAACGACGTGGTCCCGTCCTCGGGGGAGCCGGGCTCGGTGGCGTGGAGGGCCAGCCGGCCGGAGCCGGCGTCGAACTCCCGCCACGGTCCCTGATCAACCGTCTTGACCAGGCCCAAGGCTGACAAGAGTTCTTCCCACTTTTCCGGGCGGGAGGTGAAGTGGACGGGCCTGACACGCAGCATGGGTTTCTCCTCGAATCCGGGACAGCGCAACTACCGCCATCATGCCACCTCTTGAAACCGCCGGCACCGTGCAGAATAGGGCCATGGCGATTGAACTTGAGGAATTGCTGGTGCCGGATGCGGCCGCGTGGCGGACGTGGCTGGAAGCCAACCACCGCGACAGCCCGGGCGTCTGGCTGGTCCTCCACAAGAAGGGCGGCGGTGTCACCGAGCTCGACTACGACGCCGCGCTCGATGAGGCGCTCTGCTTCGGGTGGATTGATGGCCAGGTCATCAAGCGCGACGCCGGGAGCTACAGCCAGCGCATGACCCGCCGCACAGCCAAGAGTCCTTGGTCAGCCCGGAATGTTGGCCATGTTGTCCGGCTGGAAGCCGAGGGCAGGATGACCGACGCGGGACGGGCCGCCGTCGAAAGTGCCAAGGCTGATGGCCGCTGGGAGATAGCCTATGGCGGGCAGGCAACCGCAGAGGTTCCGCCGGATCTGGCCGCGGCGATCGCCGCCGTCCCCGAGGCCCAGGCCATGTTCGATGTCCTGACGTCCGTGAACCGGTATGCCCTGATCTACCGGACGAACTCGGTGAAGCAGGCAGCCACGCGGGAACGGAAGATTGCCGGTTATGTGGAAATGCTGGCCCGCGGCGAGACGCTGTATCCGCAGAAAAGAAAACCCGCCGAACACACCCCGCCCAACTAAGTAGCAGCAGATGCCGTTTTGAGCGTTCATAACGGCATCTGCTGCTACTTAGTTGGGTCAGTCATCCATGGGGAACGCCACGGCTTCGCCCACCACGCGCAGGCAGAGCTCCATGCCCGGCCGGGCGATGGAGGCGTTCCAGTGCCGGATGGTGATGACCTCGCCGCCGCCCGGGTAGCGGTGGTCGATGCCATCAGCCAGCTCGGGGGGCACGGCCAGTTTGAGCCGGACGGTGGTTTCGGGGCCGAAGTAGTCGGTATCCACCACCACGCCGCGGATGGGACCATCCTCGGCGATGCGGATCTGCTCGGGCCGCAGCATGAGCTGCACGCGTCCCTGGGACGGCGGCCTGCGGACCGGAATTCCGCCCAGTGAGCAGGTGGCCAGGGACCCTTCCATCCACGCATCGAGGATGACGGCGTCGCCCAGGAATTCGGCCGTGGCGCGGTCGGCGGGGCGGGTGTACACCACAAACGGGTTGCCGATCTGGGCCAGTTTGCCGCCGCGCATCACGGCCACCTGGTCCGCGAAGGACAGCGCTTCCGCCTGGTCGTGGGTGACCAGGATGGTGGTGACGCCGGCTTCGTTCAGCACTTTGGCCACCGCCCGGCGGGTCGCCACCCGGAGGCCTGCGTCCAGGGCGGAGAACGGCTCGTCCAGCAGCATCAGTTCGGGTTCACGGGCCAGTGCCCGGGCCAGCGCAACACGCTGCTGCTGGCCGCCGGACAGCTGATGCGGGCGCCGTTTGGCCATGGCGGGATCCAGCGACACCATCTCGAGCAGTTCACTGATCCGGCCGGCCACTGCCCGGCGGCCGCCGGCCAGCTTGGCCGGGTCCAGGCCGAAGGCCACGTTCTGGCCCACCGTGAGGTGCGGGAAGAGGGCGCCGTCCTGGGCAACGTACCCCACGTGGCGCTTATGGGCGGGGAGCCAGACGCCGTCGCCCGCCACCTTGATGCCGTTCAGCGAGATGCTGCCTGTGGCGGGGTGTTCAAAGCCCGCGATCAGGCGCAGCAGCGTTGTTTTGCCTGAGCCGGAAGGACCCACGATGGCGGTGGTGCCGCCCTTGGCCACGGACAGGTTGACGCCCTTCAGCACAGCCTGGGAACCAAAATTCTTGGTGACATCCGTAATCTGCAGGTGGCTGTTGGTGGAAGGCTCCACGGACGGTGCGATCCGCGGTTCCGGTAGGCGGGAGGGGGCTTGTTCGGTCACTGTCCGGCCACTTTCTTGGACTGCTGGAAGAGAAGGTAGGTCATGGGGGCGGAGAGCAGGATCATCAGCAGGGCGTACGGCGCCGCGCCGGCGTAGTCGATTTCGCTGCTCTTGCTCCAGAACTCGGTGGCCAGCGTCCTGGTTCCGTTGGGCGAGAGCAGCAGCGTTGCCGTCAGTTCGTTGGCGATGGCCAGGAACACCAGGGCAGCACCGCCGGCCGCGGCAGGGGCAGTGAGCCGCAGCGTCACCCGGATGAAGGACTGAAGCGGCGGTTTACCCAAGGCCTGCGCGGCCTCATCGAGTTCCTTCGGGGCCTGGGCCAAGCCGGCGCGCAGATTCACGAGGGCACGCGGCAGGAACAACAGGACGTAGGCGGCCACCAGCACCCCGGTGCTCTGGTAGATGCCGGGGACCACCCGGATGCTGACGGTGACAAACGCCAGGCCCACCACAATTCCCGGCAGGGAACTGGTGACGTAGTTGGAAAGTTCCAAGGACTTGCTGAACCAGCTGGGGTGCCGCACCGCCAGGAAAGCCATCGGAAAGGCCACCACGGTGGTCACCACGGCTCCTGCCAGGCCGTAGCCCAGTGTGGCCAGCAGCGCGGGGAGGAACTCGTGCGCCGCCCAAATCGCCGGACCGCCCGCGGCCACCCACCGCAGGACCAGGAACAGCGGCAGCCCGAAAGCCAGCGCCGTCAGGGCAAGCAGGGCGAGCTGGGCCGGCACCTGATACACGTGCAGGGGCAGGCGCAGGGCCTTTGCCTGTGCGCCCGATCCAATCCGCGCATAGCGCGCGCTGCCGCGGCCGCGGACCTCCACCACCAGCAGGATCAGGCAGAAGAACACCAGTACGCTGGCCAGCATGTTGCCCGCCGTACCGTTGAAGGTGGACTGGAACTGGATCATGATCGCCGTGGTGAAGGTGTCGAAGCGGATCATCGCGAATGCGCCGTATTCGGCCAGCAGATGCAGGGCCACCAGCAGTGCGCCGCCGGTCATGGCGATGCGCAGCTGGGGAAGCACCACCCGGAAGAAGACCCGCCAGTTGCCCAGGCCCAGTGCCGCCGCGGACTGTTCGATGGCAGGATCCAGGCGGCTGAGCGTGGCAGCCGCGGGGATGTACACCAGCGGGAAATAGGAGAGCGTGGCAATCAGGACGCCCGAGCCCAGACCCTCCAGGGACGGAACGGCTGACACCCAGGCATAGCTGTTCACAAAGGCAGGGATGGCCAGCGGCGCTGCCAGCAGAACCGCCCAGATCCTGTGGCCACTCAGCCGCGTCCGTTCCACCAACCAGGCACCGCCAACGCCGAGGAAGATGCAGAGCGGGACAGTGATCAGCATCAGCAGGACCGTGTTGAGCAGCAGCTCGCCTACCCGCGGCCGGAAGATGAGTTCGACGGCGGTGTCCCACCCGGTTGCGGCCGTCATGTAGACGACGTACCCGAGCGGGATCAGGGAGAACAGAGCGATTATGACCGCCAGGATGGACACCGTGGAAACGCCGAAAGGCGGGCGGGGGCGTTTGCCCCGGCCCGCCGTCGTCGTGCTCCCCGCGTAAGGGGGAGCCGATAGATCAGAGGTCACAGAATTACAGGAGTCCTGCCTTGGTCATCAGCTCGGTGACCTTCGCGGAGTTGAGCTTGGCCGGGTCCACGGTGGGGGCCTGCAGGTCCTTGATCGGAACCAGCTTGTCGTTGGCTGCAACACCGGAGGCGATGGCGTATTCGAACGAGGTGCCGTTCTTGAGGACTTCCTGGCCCTTCTTGCCGGTGATGAACTTCAGGAAGGCCTGCGCCGCGGCAGCGTTCTTCGAGGTCTTCAGGACACCGCCACCGGAGACGGACACAAATGCGCCCGGGTCCTGGTTCTTGAAGTAGTACGGCGTGACCTTGTTGGAGTTCTCGCCGGTCTTGGCCTGGTCGCCGTAGTAGTAGTAGTGGTAGATCAGCGCGGCATCAACTTCGCCGGCGTTGACTGCCTTCATGGCGGTGCTGTTGCCCTTGTACGCCTTGAAGTTTTCCTTCATGCCCTTGAGCCATTCCTCGGTGGCGGCTTCGCCCTTGAGTTCGAGGAGCGAGGCGACGATGGCCTGGAAGTCGGCGCCGGACGGCGAGGCAGCCCACTTGCCCTTCCATTCAGGGTTGGCCAGGTCCACCATGGACTTGGGCAGCTGGTCTTCGGTCAGCTTGGCCTTGTCATAGACCAGGACGGTGGAGCGGGCAGCGATGCCGGTCCACTTGCCCGTGGTGGGGCGGAACTCGGCCGGCACCTGGTCGATGGTGGCTTTGTCCACGTCGGCAAACAGGCCGGCGTTTTCAACCTGCGCCATTGCAGGGGAGTTTTCGGTGAGGAACACGTCGGCCGGCGAGGCGGCGGCTTCCTGGACGATCTGGTTGGACAGTTCGGTGTCCGACCCCTGGCGCATGGTCACCTTCACGCCGGTCTCAGCCGTGAAAGCTTCGATCCATTCCTTGGTGAGGCTTTCGTGCTGGGCGTTGTAAACCGTGATCTCGCCGGAGACGGCTTCGGAAGAAGCGGACGCGGAACCGGTGGCTGCCGGGGTGGTGCTGCCGCCGCAGGCGGTCAGTCCCAGGGCTGCGGTGGCGGCGAGTGCGATGCCGGCAAGAGCGCTGTTGCGGATCTTCATTGAGGGCTACTTTCTGGGGAAAAAGTCTGTGGACCCGGGGGTCTTGGCGAGCCGGGGGATCGGTGGCTCACTCGAGAAACTGTAGGTTAGCCAAACCTAAGACTCCAAGCGAAGCAGGCCTTAAGTGATCAGGATCACATGCATTACGGCACTGTTGCGTGACGTAATTCGTCCATAGCGAACTAGCGGCGGCTCATGCTGTTGGCAAAGCCGACGATGATTGCCGTCCACCAGAAGCCCTGCGACAGGACCAGTGCCACCAGGAGCCGCGCCCTGAGGTTCACGGCGACCTCCTTGAACATGGTTCCGTCGGGCAGGGCATGGAGCGTGCGCATGGCAGGGATCAGCGAAATTCCGTTGAGCATCAGTCCCAGGACGCAGCACATCTTGAGCTGAGTTGCCGGGTTGGTGACGTCCGGATGGATGAACGCCCCGGTCAGCAGCAGCCCCGCAAGGCCGATCCAGATGAGCGGGGCCGCGGCGGATTCCAGCCTGCTGGTGTCATGCAGGCCGCGCTTGCCGATGAGCCACAGGAAGCCGACCCAGTCCACCACGATGACCGAACCGAAAGCCAGCACCATGGCCAGGACGTGCGCGGACAATGCCAGCCGGTGGATCCCCTGGTCAAAGGTGAAGGTACTGCCGGCGGCGACAGAAATGCCCCACGCGCCCATTGCTGCCAGGCACAGGACCGGAACCAGCAGCCCCGGCCGGGACAACGCAGAACCCAGAGCCGGGGCGCTCATGCCGGGCCGTCCATCAGGTGAAGAGGCCTTCGCCAACGAACCCGCCCGGCCGGATGCCCGGCGGAACCGCTGCCAAAGCGGAGCCTGTGTGCTTGAGGTACTCCAACGCCAGCGTGTCCTGCCTGGCCATGGCAAGCTGCATGGGTACGTAGTGCGTCCGGGGATCTTTGACGAACGCGATGAAGAAAAGCCCCGCGTCGAGGTGCCCCAGCCCGTCAGAGCCGTCGGTGTAGTTGTAGCCGCGGCGGAGCATCCGCACGCCGTCGTTCTGGTCCGGGTGGGCGAGCCGGACATGGGAATCCATGCCCATCAGGGGTTCGCCGTCCCTTCCCTGGATGGCGAAATCCGGCGCGCTGAATTCCTTGCCGCCGGAGAGTGGCGCCCCCTCGGACTTGGTCCGCCCGATCAGCTGTTCCTGCTCCCGCAGTGACGTGCGGTCCCAGATCTCGATGTGCATCCGGATCCGGCGCGCCACCAGGTAGCTGCCGCCCTGCATCCAGGCCTCCTCCGGGCGGGAGCCTGCCCCGGCCCAGACATGGTCCTGAAGCAGCGAGGTGTCCTCGGCCTTGAGATTGTTGGTTCCGTCCTTGAAGCCGAAAAGGTTTCGTGGGGTCTGCTGCTCCCGGGACGTGGACGAAGTGCGGCCGAATCCGAGCTGGGACCAGCGGACGCGTACGCTGCCGAATCCGATCCGGGCCAGGTTGCGGATGGCGTGGACAGCCACCTGCGGATCGTCGGCGCAGGCCTGGACGATGATGTCGCCGCCGCTGCGGTTGGGCTGCAGGTCATCGCCCGGGAAGTGGGGCAGGTCGATCAGGGCCTCGGGGCGGCGGCCGTCCAGGCCAAACCGGGCCATGCCGTCCTTCTCGAAGAGCCCTGCACCGAAGCCAAACGTCACGGTGAGTTTGCCGGCGCTCAGGCCCAGGGCCTCGCCGGTATCCTCCGGCGGTGCGTCGTACGGGCCGTTCACGGCCCCGGTGGTGCCTGTTTCCCGGCCCTGGGTCATCGCCTCGGCCGCGGCAGTCCAGTCCTTGAGGAGCTGGACGAGGGCGGCACGATCCTCGGTGATGACATCGAAGGCGGCCATGTGCAGGCGGTCCTGCGCGGCTGTGGTGATCCCTGCCTGGGTTCCCCCGTGAAACGGCACAACATCGCCGGTTCCTGCCGGTGCCGGGGCGGCAACGGCGGTCAGGGCGTCATGGCTGAGCAGCCCGGCGGCGAGGCCGGCGAGGGCGCTGGCGCCTCCGACGCCCGCCAGGGAAAGCAATCCCCGCCGTGACAGGCGCGACGCCGGAGCGTCCTGACCTGGGGGCGCGGCGGCTGGGGCTGTGGCGGGCGCAGCAGAAGGTGCCTGGGCAGCGGAACCCGATGCACCGGCGTCGTGCGTACCGCCGCCGAACGGGCAGCCGGTCACAGCACAACAGCCGCGGTGAGGTGCGACAGCGGTTCACCGAGGGCGTCAACCAGGGCTGCCAGCTGCTGGACCTGGTCCTGGCTCAGCTCGTTGTAGTAGGCAAATCCTTCACCGCGGGCGTGTAGCTTCAGTTCGGCCTGGAGGGCGGCGAACTTCGTGTCCAGGGACTTTGCGAGTTCCGGGTTCTTCTGGTCCAGGACGGGACGGAGGTTCTCGAACGCGATCCGGGCGCCGTCAACGTTCGCCTGGAAGTCCCAAAGGTCGGTGTGGGACCAGATCTCTTCCTCGCCGGTGACCTTGCCGGTGGCCACCTCGTCGAGGAGTTCCTTGGCCCCGTTGCCCAGCTTGTCCGCCGTCAGTTCAACGGTCCGCGTGCGGGTGGCCAGGTCCTCGGTGTCGGCTACCAGCTGCGCTGCGAGTGCCTCGCGCTCGGGTGCGGTCAGCGCAGGGAAACCTGCCGGCGGGAACAGGTCCTTCTCGGCCCGGTGCCAGCCGGTCCATTCCTCGCCCGGCGCGAGGTCGGCTTCGCGGGCGTCCAGCTTGGGGTCGAGGTCGCCAAAGGATTCGGCCACAGGTTCGATCCGCTCCCAGTGCATGCGGGTTGCGGCGTAGAGGTCACGGGCCTTGGCGGCGTCCCCGGCGGCGTAGGCCGTGGCGAATTCCTTGGTGCCGGTGACGAGTTGCTCGGTCTGGTCCTTGACGTAGGACGCGTACTGGGCGGTGCCCTGGTCCGTGAGCGCCTTGAGGTTGGTGTCGACCGCGGGCTTGTCGCCGGACTCGGTGACCTCGAAGCCGGCGCGGATTCCGTCGCCCTGCATGCCCGGCTTGCACGCCGTTGTGTAGGTGCCGGCGGGTGCCGTCACCACGAGATTGCGGGTCAGCCCGGGGCCGATGTTTTCGACCTCGGCGACGATGCGCAGGCCGTCCTCCGCCAGCAGGTAGAACTCGGTGACCTGGGTGCCGTCGTTCTGGATGGCGAAGGTGATGTTGCCGCTCTTGGTCGTCTGGGTGGACAGCGTGCAGGCGTCGGCCGTACTGGAGACCTTGATGGGACCCGCGGCCGCTGCGGCGTTGTTGTCGGTGCAGGCGGCCAAGGTCAGCGGCAGGACGGCGGCGGCAAGGAGGGCAACGTAGCTGGATGTCCGCTTGGGGAAATTGGGCAGGGGGAGGTTAGGCACGGGTGGATCCTTTGGGGAGTGATGCGTTGGCTGGGGGAGTTAGGAGACTGCTGTGGCGGCCGTGGCACGGTACGGGGTGACGATGTGGGCGCGCCGGTTGGAGCGGAAATAGAAGTACATAACGGGCGGAACGTAGAGCAGCCAGGCGGCCGCTTCGAACCAGGTGGTGGCGGGGGAGAAGTTCAGTGTCCCCTTGAGCAGGGTGCCGTACCAGGACGACGGCGGGACGGCGGCCGAGACATCGAAGGCCAGGGTGTGGAGGCCGGGGAGGATGCCTGCCTCCTGGAAATCGTGGACCGCGTAGGCCAGGACACCGCCGGCAATGACGATCAGGGCCGCCCCGCTCCAGGTAAAGAACTTCCCGAGATTGACCTTCAGGGCTCCCCGGTGGAGCAGGTAGCCCAGGGCGGCCGCCGTCGCCAGTCCCAGCAGGGCCCCCAGCAGCGGGGAGGTCGAGGAGCCGGAGGACTGCGCCGCGGCCCACAGGAAAAGCGCAGTCTCGAGGCCTTCACGGCCGACAGCGACAGCCGCCACCACCGCGAGCCCCCAGGCCGTTCCCCCGGACTGCACGTCCACCCGCGAGCGGAGGTCGCTGCCCAGTGTCCGGGCGGTCCTGGCCATCCAGAACACCATCCACGTGACAAGCCCTACGGCCAGCACCGACAGGCTGCCGCCGATGGCCTCCTGGGCTTCGAACGTCAGGCCGCGCGGGCCGTAGGTCAGCAGGGCACCGAACGCACAGGAAACGGCGACGGCGAAACCGACGCCCGTCCACATCCGCGGGAGGAGATGCCTGCGGCCACTCTTGACCAGGTATGCCATCAGCAGGACCACGATCAGGGTCGCCTCGAGGCCTTCGCGGAGGCCAATCAGGTAGTTTGCGGTCATTGCGGGCGGCACCTCGGTTCGTGGCAGCCAAGGTTAGGCTTGCCTAAAAATGAAGGTTACCGAGCCGCCCGTGAATTATGCAACCTTTGTGTGAGCTAATAGGGAAATGTTACGGGACGGTCACGCTGGCTATGCTGACCTCATGCCTGAGCTCGCGGAGTTCCTGCCCACACTTGTGGGCGTTGGCCTGCTGATCGCGCTGGCCACTGCGGTGCTGCTGGCCTTCCGGGTGTCGTCCGCGTTTTCGCCCGCGCTCGCGATCCTCAGGGGAGCGGTACAGCTGGCCGCCGTCAGTTTTGTCCTCAGCGGCGTCATCACGAGTCCGTTGTGGGTTGCCGTTGGACTGCTGGTGATGTTCACGGTTGCGACGGTCAGTGCCACCCGGCGGGTGGGCTGGAGCTGGCCGCGACTCGGACTCGTGGGCGGCTCGATGGCTGCCGGCATCACGGCCACGCTGCTGATCATTTTTGGCACCGGCGCCATCGACTTCAGTCCCCGCTACGCCCTGGCCATTGGCGGAATTGTGATCGGGAACGCGATGACGGTGGCGGTCCTAACCGGCCGGCGGTTCGCGGAGATGGTCCACGATCGTTGGGATGAGGTGGAGGGCTGGCTGGCGCTGGGCGCCACGCCGCGGCGGTCAACCCTGGATCTTGCCCGGCGTTCAGTGCATGCGGCCTTGATTCCGGCCACTGACCAGACCAGGACCACAGGCCTGGTCACCCTCCCGGGGGCCTTCGTGGGTGCCATCTTCGGTGGGATTTCGCCCTTGGAAGCCGGGCGCTTCCAGATCGTGGTGCTCGCGGCGATTATGGCTGCCGGAGCCGTCACTGCCGTCCTGGTGGTCGCCCAGCTCGCGCCGGTCAGGGTGCAGCCGGCGCTGCCCCGGTAACCGGAGCCCGGCCAAGGCTTGCGGCGGCCTCCAACACCATCCAGGCCTGCAGCTGGGTGGAAAGTTCGACGGCGGCGCCCGCCGGGTAGGTAGCGTCCGCCGGCTGCGCCGCGTGGATGGAGAAAACCGGGTCCCCTGGAGTGCGCCGGCCCGCCCAGAACGCCGCGGCGGTCGCGTTAACAAGTTCGGCAGCAGTGGTCCGGGCGCCCGCCGGGAGCCTGGCATCGAGGGCGGCGAGCGCCAGGTAACGGCAGAGGATCCCGGTGAAGAGTCCGCCGTCGCCCGTTCCATCGCAACGGAGGATGCTGGTGCGGGTGTCCGGCGAGCTTCCGGGCACCACCGCAGGGGCCGGGACCGTCAGGTGCTTGTCCACCGCCCTGATGACGGTGGCGGCCCGGCTGAGGTTCTCCTCGCCGCCGAGCTCCAGTAGGGCTCCCAGGACCGGCCCCTGGTTGTACGTGTAGATGGCGTTCTCCAGCGTGATTTCGCCGGCCGCGTTGAGGCGTGCCCCGTCGACGTAGAGGCCCTGCGCCTGGTCAAACAGGACGGTGTTGAGCCAGTCCACCAACCGCTGTGCCTTGGCCTGCTGGCCGGTCCGGGCATAGTAGAGCGCTACCGGTGCCGTGGCCGGCGTGTTTTTGAAGTCCCGCTTTTTACTCCAGAAGGTCCCGCCGCCCAGGTCGTCGGTGGAGGCGGAATCGAACTGCAGGGTCAGGGTTTTGTGGACCCGGGCATTGCGGCGGCGGCCCGGTTTCCGGGTCTCCTCCGCCAGGTTCTGCAGGCGGAGGGTGGCCAGTGCCAGCCAGGCCATGTCGTCGTAGTAGGTGTTGACGAATGTGAAGGCGTTGCGCAGCCGGATGCCCGTGACCAGCCTGGACGCGAGTTTGCCGGCGCTGGGGTTGGCGGGGCCGTTGAACCTGGCCGCCGGCGTGGCTCCGTTGCCCAGTTCGCGGCGCCCGGCGTCCACGAGGCAGTCCACATAGTGCGCCTGCCACCAGTAGTGCCAGGGACGGAACAGGTTCTGCAGTCGGTGCGACGGCCAGCGGACCGACCCAAGGTGGGTTCCGGGCAGGAACAGCAGCCGCCGGCCAAAGTGCGACGTCACCGAGCGGGCGGCCTCGTTCGCGCGGGCCTGCCAGTCGGTAGGTGTCCAGTCGGTAGGCGTCCGGTCGCTGGGTGTCCGGTCTGTGGGTGTCCGGTCGGCGGGTGCTGGGCTGGTGTCCGGCGGAGTCATGCGTCCACCCTAGCGGGCGTTCGCGGCCGGTTCCTGGGCGCGAGGTGCCTGAGCCCGCGCGAGGGTGCGGCGCACACGTATTTCAGTTAACATTCACTAACTAATACTCGCCGCCGGTACGCCTGCGGGGGCCGCATCAAGGAGGATGTATGGACGTCAAGGGTACGGTCGCGCTGATTACGGGCGGGGCGTCGGGTTTGGGCGCTGCCACCGCGAAGCGCCTGTTCGACGCCGGCGCCTCGGTGGTGCTGGTGGACCTGCCGTCGTCTGCCGGGTCGGCTTACGCGGCGGAGTTGAACGCCGGCGGCGGTACAGGCGCGGGTGGCCCAAAGGACGCCGGGCCGCGGGCGGTCTTTGTTCCCGCGGACGTTACCAACGAGGCGGAGGTGCAGGCCGCCGTCGATGCCGCCGTGAACGCCGGGCCGCTCCGGATCGTGGTCAACTGCGCGGGCATTGCCACGCCGGGCAAAGTGCTGGGCCGTAACGGGGTCCTCCCGCTGGACGTCTTCAACCGCGTCATCCAGGTGAACCTTATCGGGACGTTCAATGTAGTGCGCCTGGCGGCCGCGGCCATGGTGGAGACGGAGCCGGTCAGCACCGGCCTGGGCGGCCCGGAGCGTGGCGTCATCGTGAACACCGCATCCGTGGCGGCCTTCGACGGACAGATCGGCCAGCCGGCCTACGCCGCCTCGAAGGGGGCCGTCGCCGCGATGACCCTGCCGTTGGCCCGTGAGCTGGCGCGCTCGCTGGTGCGCGTGGTGACCATCGCCCCGGGGATCTTCGAGACACCCATGATGGCGACGCTGCCGCAGGATGCCCAGGACTCGCTGGGCCGGCAGGTCCCGCATCCCTCGCGGCTGGGCAAGCCTGCCGAGTACGCCAACCTGGTGGCGCACATCGTGGACAACGCCATGATCAACGGCGAAACCATCCGGCTTGACGGCGCCATCCGGATGGGCCCGAAATGAACGGGCTGCCCACCGCCGACTTTTTCGCTTTTGAGTCCCTGCTTGACCCGAAGGAACAGGCCAAGCTGGCCGAGCTGCGGGCGTTCCTGGCCACGGAGATCGCCCCCTACGCCTCGGAGTGGTGGAACAAGGCGGAGTTTCCGGCGCACATCCTGCCCAAGCTCGCCGCGCTGGAGCTGAGCACACCCGCGCAACGTGGCTACAGCAATCTCTTCGCGGGCCTGGTCATTGCCGAGATGACGCGCGTGGACACGTCGATCGCCACGTTTTTCCTGGTCCACCATGACCTGTTCGTGGAGTCGCTCTACGGGTTCGGCTCGGCCGGCCAAAAGGAGCGGCTGCTTGAGGACGCCGCAAGCCTGCGCATCACCGGCGCCTTCGCCCTCACCGAACCCGGCCATGGCTCCGATGTTGCCGGCGGGATGGAGACCCGGGCGCGGCGCATCTCCAGCGCCACAGGAAAATCCGACGCCGGCGGCGACGCCTGGGTGCTCAACGGCGCCAAGCGCTGGATCGGGAACGGGACGTTCTGCGACTACATGCTCGTGTGGGCCAGGGACGAATCCGCCGGCGCCGACGGGTTGCCCGGCGCGGTGCGCGGATTCATTGTGGACGCGTCCCTGCCGGGGGTGAGCCGGAGCCGGATTGAAAACAAAATTGCGCTGCGGACGGTGCAGAACGCCGACATCGTGTTTGAGGACGTCCAGGTGGCCGAGGCCGACCGTTTTGCCGGCATCAACAGTTTCGAGGACACCAACCGGCTCCTGCGCGGCTCCCGGATCATGGTGGCGTGGCAGGCGGTGGGACAGCAGCTTGCGGCGTTCGACGTCGCCCGGCAGTACGCCGTCGAACGCCGGCAGTTCGGCCGGCCGCTGGCGAAGTTCCAGCTCATCCAGCAGCAGCTGGTCACCATGCTGGGCAACGCCGTGGCGAGCATGGGCATGATGGCCCGGCTGGCCCAGCTGCAGGACGACGGCGCCGCGGACATGCCCCAGGTGGCCCTCGCCAAGTCCTATACCAGCGCCCGGATGCGCGAGACGGTGGCGCTGGGCCGGTCCATCCTGGGCGGCAACGGCATTGTGACCGACTACCGGATGGCCAAGATTTTCGCCGACGCCGAGGCCATCTTCACGTACGAGGGCTCCTACGAGATCAATACGCTCATCGTGGGCCGGGCCGTCACGGGGGTGTCCGCGATCGTCTGAGGCCCGGTTGGGACCGTCGAAATCCGGACAGGCTCAGTCCGCGAGGGTGGGCTGCTTTTCGCCGGCTTCGATCTTGGCGTCCAGGCTGTTGTTCTTCACCGGCATCGGGCAGGTCCCGAACGGTGTGAACGCGCTGGGGTAGTTGATGGCCCGGTTGAAATCCAGCACCACGGTTGCCTTCCCTTCGGCGTCAACGCGCGGCCGGGGCGTAGAGACCTTCCGCCACTCGTCAGTGGATTCGCCGTTGGTTCCGTCGTGGAAGGTGATGGTCAGTGCCCCGAGCTTGTCCTCCTCGGCGTGCAGGCGGTATTCATGGCTGATTCCGGGGAGCCGGAAAACTACCTCGCCCACCGAATAATGCACACCGTCCACTAAAGGATTGGCCGTTCCGATCGGGATGGCCACCGGCTCGGGATACGGCTCATAGGCGGCCTCAATCACCAGGTCCGGGTTGTAGCCGAAGGTGGGCACGCCGTCGAACTCCGTCAGGACGGGTGAGGCTGAATCCCGGGTGCGGATGGCGTACCGGTCAGCGCGCACGGCCAGTTCAACCACCACTTGCTGGCCGTCGGCGCCGCCGAACTGCACCCACATCAGGGATTCCTCGTTGGTGAGGGAGGCGGTGACGGTTCCGTCCACCCGTTCACCGGTGGCCACCAGCGTCAGGCCGTCCTCGGCCGCGGCGGTGAGCGCCGCCGTCGTGCCGTCCGTTGACCACAAACCGGGGGCGAGGTCGACGCCGGCGGGCCGGGACTCCAGCCACTGGAAGGAGGTGAGGGTCAGCCAGCCGTGGCGGGCGGCCAGGGCTTTGTTCCGGTTGGTGCGGAAACGCTGCCAGCGTTCCAGCTGCGCGGCTGCGGCGGTGTGCATGGTTCCTCCATCAGGGTCCTGGTTGCCCGCTTCAACCCCGGCGCGGCGCCGTTCATTCCGCGGCTGTCCCGGGCGCGCATACTCCGGGAGGCGAGAGTAACGTCTGACCTGAAGGACCACAGCAGACCGGACTGGAGTGACTATGAAGATTGCAGTACTCGGAACCGGAAGCGTGGGGCCCGCCCTCGCCGCGGCCCTGTCCGGACTCGGCCACGATGTGGTGATTGGAACCCGTGACCCGCAGGCCACGCTGGCCCGCACCGAACCTGGCCGGACGGGCGGACCGCCCTTTTCCCAGTGGCACGCATCCCACCGGGAGATAGCCGTCGCCGCGTTCGCCGACGCCGCTGCGGCCAGCGAACTGGTGGTCAACGCGACGAACGGCACGGCCTCAGTTGAGGCACTGACCGAGGCCGGCGCAGCGAACCTGGCCGGGAAGATCGTGATGGACGTCGCCAATCCACTGGATTTCTCCCGGGGTTTCCCGCCGTCCCTGAACCCGGTGAATACGGACAGCCTGGGTGAACAGATCCAACGAGCCTTCCCGGAAGCGAAGGTGGTCAAGACGCTGAACACCATGACCAACAGTGTGATGGT
The DNA here is from genome assembly GCF_014712225.1 of Pseudarthrobacter sulfonivorans. Taxonomy (GTDB): domain Bacteria; phylum Actinomycetota; class Actinomycetes; order Actinomycetales; family Micrococcaceae; genus Arthrobacter; species Arthrobacter sulfonivorans. The sequence goes on along the minus strand of NZ_JACXBW010000012.1, from coordinate 113,957 downwards.
TGAACCCGGCCGCGTTGCCGGCGGAGACCACACCGTGTTTGTTTCCGGCAATGATGCCGGGGCCAAGGCAGAGGTCACTGAAATCCTGGCGGCCCTTGGCCATACAGACGTGCTCGACCTCGGCGACATCACCACCGCCCGCGGCGCGGAAATGATCCTGCCCCTGTGGTTACGGGTGTGGGGTGCGCTGGGGACTGGCGAGTTCAACTTCAAAGTGGCCCGCTGAGCCCGTCACAGGAAAGCCGGTCCTGCGCCGGAAGTCAAGCGCCGGGACGTCAGCTGAGACGGATTCCCGCTTCGCCATCGGGTGCGGGTAGCATCGAATGGTAGTAACGCGGCTCACAGTATCCAGCGCAGTGTACGAGCCAAGTCCCGAACCCTCGAAAGACAGTTTCCATGGCTAACACTGCAGTGAATCCCACAACCGATCTCGCCTCAGAACTGAGGGCCGACGTCCGGCGCGTCTCCACCCTGCTGGGCGAATCCCTGGTGCGCCAGCACGGCCCCGAACTCCTGGACCTCGTGGAGCAGGTCCGCCTCCTCACCAAGGAATCCAAGGAAGCCGCCCGCGGCGGCGCCGATGCCACGGGCCCGTGGAGCGCGCACGACGTCGTCGAGCAGGTCCGCGAACTGCTGGGCTCCCTGCCAATTGAGCAGGCAACCGACCTGGTGCGGGCCTTCGCCTTCTATTTCCACCTCGCCAACGCCGCCGAGCAGGTCCACCGCGTCCGCACTCTGCGGACCAGGCAGGAAAAGGACGGCTGGCTGGCCAAGGCTGTAACCGAAATCGCAGCCCAGGCAGGCCCCGAAAGGCTCCAGGAGGTGGTCGACGGACTGGATGTCCGCCCCATCTTCACAGCCCACCCCACCGAAGCCTCGCGCCGTTCGGTGCTGGACAAAATCCGCAAGCTCTCCGACGTGCTGGCCCAGCCCACCAAGGAAGGCACGTCCGCGCGCCGCCGGCAGGACCGCCAACTGTCCGAGGTCATCGACCAGATGTGGCAGACCGACGAGCTGCGGCAGGTGCGTCCCACACCGGTGGACGAGGCCCGCAACGCGATCTATTACCTCGGCGGCATCCTCACCGACGCCATGCCGGAGATACTGTCAGACTTCTCGGAATTGCTTGGAGAGCACGGCGTCAGCCTCGCGTCCCAAGACGCCCCCATCCGGTTCGGTTCCTGGATCGGCGGCGACCGCGACGGTAACCCCAACGTCACGGCAGCCGTCACCCGGGAAATCCTGCAGATCCAGAACCAGCACGCCGTGCGCATCAGTATCGCCATGATGGACGAGCTGATTTCCATCCTGTCCAACTCCACAGCCTTGTCGGGCGCGGACCAGGGCCTGCTGGATTCGATCGAGGCTGACCTGAAGAAGCTCCCGGGCCTTGACCGCCGCGTCCTGGAGCTGAACGCCCAGGAGCCGTACCGCCTCAAGCTCACCTGCATCAAGGCCAAACTCATCAACACCGGCAAGCGGGTTGCCGTGGACTCCACCCACGAACACGGCCGCGACTACAGCTCCACGGGCGAACTCCTGGCCGATCTGGAACTGCTGGAACTGTCCCTCCGCAACCACTCGGCGTCGCTCGTTGCTGACGGCGCGCTGGCGCGCGTCCGCCGCGCCGTCGCCTCGTTCGGGCTGCACCTGGCCACCCTGGACATCCGCGAGCACGCGGACCACCACCACGACGCCGTGGGCCAGCTTATGGACCGGCTCGGCGGCCCGGGCCTCCGCTACGCCGAACTGAGCCGCCCTGAGCGCTTCGAGGTGCTGGGCTCCGAGCTCGCCTCCCGCCGTCCGCTGTCCGGCCACCCCATCAAGCTCGACGGCGTCGCGGACGGAACGTACGACGTGTTCCGTGAAATCCGGCGCGCCCTGCGCACCTACGGTCCGGACGTCATCGAGACCTACATCATCTCGATGACCCGCGGCGCGGACGACGTCCTGGCCGCGGCGGTCCTGGCCCGGGAAGCCGGCCTGATCAACCTGTTCGGCGAATCGCCGTACGCCAAGATCGGCTTCGCGCCGCTGCTGGAAACCGTGGAGGAACTGCGCGCCTCGGCGGAGATCGTGGACCAGCTGTTGTCCGTGCCGTCCTACCGGGACCTGGTCAGGCTCCGCGGCGACGTCCAGGAAATCATGCTGGGCTACTCGGACTCCAACAAGGAGTCCGGCGTGATGACCAGCCAGTGGGAGATCCACAAAACCCAGCGCAACCTGCGCGACGTCGCGGCCAAGCACGGCGTCCGGGTCCGGCTGTTCCATGGCCGCGGAGGTTCCGTGGGCCGCGGCGGCGGGCCCACCTACGACGCCATCATGGCCCAGCCGAACGGTGTGCTGGAAGGCGAGATCAAGTTCACCGAACAGGGTGAGGTCATTTCGGACAAGTACTCGCTGCCGGAGCTGGCCCGGGAAAACCTCGAGCTCTCTCTTGCGGCTGTCCTCCAGGGCTCGGCGCTGCACCGCGACCCCCGGACCTCCGACGACCAGCGCGAACGCTACGGGCATGTCATGGAAACCATTTCCGACGGTGCGTTCGACCGGTACCGGAAGCTCATCGACGATCCTGACCTGCCCGCCTACTTCCTGGCCTCCACCCCGGTGGAGCAGCTGGGCTCGCTGAACATCGGCTCCCGCCCGTCCAAGCGCCCTGATTCCGGTGCCGGGCTCGGCGGCCTCCGCGCCATCCCGTGGGTGTTCGGCTGGACCCAGTCCCGGCAGATCGTGCCGGGCTGGTTCGGCGTGGGCTCGGGCCTGAAGGCTGCCCGCGAGGCCGGCCACTCCGGTGAGCTTGTGGAGATGATGGAGCAGTGGCACTTCTTCCGGTCCGTGCTCTCCAACGTGGAGATGACCCTGGCCAAAACGGACCTGGACATCGCCGGTTACTACGTGGCCACGCTGGTACCCGAGGAACTGCACCGCATCTTCCGCACCATCCGCGAGGAGTACGACCTCACGGTCACGGAAATCCAGAACCTTACCGGTGAGAACGTGCTCCTGGATGCTCAGCCCACGCTTAAGCGTTCGCTCGAAGTCCGCGACCAGTACCTGGACCCCATCAGCTACCTGCAGGTGGAGCTCCTCCGGCGCATCCGGGCCGCCCAGGGCACAGAAGGCGAAACCATGAGCAACGCCGAGATCGACGAAAGGCTTCAGCGGGCCATGCTGATCACGGTCAACGGGGTCGCAGCAGGCCTGCGCAACACCGGCTAAGGCTGCGCAACACCCGGCTAAGGCTGCGCAACACCCGGCTAAGGCTGCGCAACACCGGCCAACCCCCACCCCCTCGGACGCTCTCTCACTTAATGCGGGTTTTTCCCAAACGCTCTCTCACTTTCCTAAGGAAAGTGAGAGAGCGATCGGGGTTTTCCTGCATTAAGTGAGAGAGCGTCTGGCGGGGAGGGGGAGGGGCAGGGGCAGGCGCGGGGTGGGTAAGGTTGACGGCATGCCTTCGTTCCAGACCCGCCTGAAGATCACCGGCCTGAAGCCCGGCAATGCGCCCGAAGCCGTGATGGCCGCCGCCGTGGAGGCCCTGGAGACCCGTCACCATGTGGAGGCCAACCAGCTGGAGCTCGCTGGCGGCGTCCCGCAACTGAACCTCCGCTTCCTCGTGGAGCCCACCGAATACAACGGTGAGAACCAGCAGGCGCGCGCATCGGCAGCCATGATGCGCGACGCCGTCGAACGCGTTGCGCTGACCGGCTCACTGATGGTGCTGCGCCGCAACCGCGGCCGCTGGGCACCCGTGTAAATCAGTCGCCCGGAGCTGGCTCATCCACGGGGGAGCGGGTGCCGCGGCGGCGGGTGACAATGACTCCGACGGCGGCGCCGATCACCAGCCCCACTCCCACGCCGATCAGCGAGCTGGCCCAGAACGGCAGCCCGGTTGCCGAACCCGTGAAGTAGCCAAGACCCACCAGCCAGCCGGCCCAGAGGACCGCGCCGAGCCCGGCGCATAGGCTGAAACCGCGGACCGAGACATCGGCGATTCCCGCGGCTGCCGACGTCGCCAGCCGTCCGGCCGGGATGAAGCGGGCACCGATAATGGTCCCGTAGGTGGATGAGCGGCCGGCCCTGGCGATCGCTTGATGGATGCCGTGGTGGACCTTCCGGCCCCAGCGCCACCGGTCAAGCACATGGCTGAGCCGGCGCTTGAAAAGCTGGAACACCACCATGTCGCCGAGCCAGGACGCCAGCGCAGCCAGGGCGGCCACGAGTAGAACGTTGGCCCGGCCGTCCGCCGAGAGGGCGCCGCCGGTGATCACCACCATCTCGGACGGGATGGGCGGGAAGATGGCGTCGCCGAGCACCACGGGGATGATCCAGAAGTAGATCGCCGCACCCCAGCTGTCGGCGTTGCCAAAGTCCATGGCCACAAAGTACCGCACTTCGGGCTGGGGGACGGGAGTCAGTGCAAGGCCGGACGGAACGCCGCTACGAGATCACTCAACTGGCCTGATGGCATAACGCCGAGTTCGCTATCAAGTCTGCTCGCGAACATCGTGTACGCACGGACTGCAGCCGCCCTATTCCCGGCCGCAAGATGGGCCTGGACAAGCAGGAGATGCGCCGATTCCCTGAGGGGTTCGATGCTCACTGCTGAAATGGCCGCGATCACGGCCCGGGCGGGTTCGTCGGCCGCCAGATGCTGCCGGGCCATGAGCTCCAGCGCGCTGAGGCGCAATTGCCGCAGGCGCTCCTGTTCGAAGATCACCCAGTCGTCATACCAGCCGGGCAGCAGCTCGGCCCTGCTCAGGTGGTCCAGGTAGCCGTCGGGAACCTGGACCCCGGGCTGGGCGTGCATCCTGGCAACGTGCCGCTGCAGTGCTGAGACGTCCACACGGACCGATTCCTCCAACTCCAGTGTGTCTGCCCCGGTATGGAGAAGGTCCGGAAAAGAGTGGGAAATGCACCAGACGGTGGTGCGGAGGTTGCCAGCGGCCTGCGTTTCGCTGCTCTTCGGCCACAGCAGGCCGGCCAGGAAACTGCGGTGGCGGCACCCGAGAAGTCCCACACAGGCGAGCAGCCGTTGCTCACGGGTAGCTACCGTCACTGCGTCGCCGCCGCAACGCAACCGCCAAGCCCCCAGTAGGCTCAAGTGCCAATCCTGTGCGAGAGCCACCGTCATGCTTTTCCCTCTCAAGCGGCCGGATTCCACTCGTCCCCCAGCTACCATCGTGGCACTTGGCTTAATCATGTCAAGCGATTTTAGTAACGGGGGTAGGGCGGACGGCCAAGTGGGGTAGGGCGGGCTTGGCTGCCCGGGATCGCGTCGGCCTGCTGGCCAACATGGGTGCGCGGGCCAAGACCCCGCTGCTGTGACGGTGCCTAGCGGCTGACGGGGTCCGGCGCGCCGGCGGAGTGGTCTTCCGGACGCAGCGAATCGAGCCAGCGCCGGACTGCCAGGAGGATTTGTTCGGCGTCGGCCGCGGATTCCACAACCTCCCGCTCATGCCCAGGGCGGCTGGAGATCAAACGGGCCCGAAGCTGGTTGTTTTGGGCAGGCTCCGCCCACGCGCGGATAACCATGGTGCCTTCAATGTCCGCCATGAGCGGGCGCCCTGCTTTCGTCGTCTGCAATTCGCAATTGTCCAGGGACATTACTGCCCGGTATGACCATCCTAGGCATAGATTATGTGGCGCCCAAGTCAAATGCTGGCACGCCCTATTTTCACCAAATAACGCAGAAATAACACAAAAATGACGCGGCTGTAACGGGGTTACTACGGCCGGGCGCGTTGACTGGTCGGGAGACTTCGAAAGGGGGTGATTGATATGAAGAAGGAACTCACCATTCAGGAGCTGGAAAGCGAGCAGGTGGAGCTGTTGCCGTCGCGGGAAACCTTGTTGCTGGATACCAACTGGGCAAGCGTGTACGCGACGAACACCTCGCTCGCACTGAACGCCGGCTCACTGCTCGCATCGGCTAACAGCGCTGCGGTTCAGACGATCCTTGTAGCCCAGTAGCCAGGGTTAGTCCGCCTGATATCCCGATATCTGAACCCCGGGGCTGCCTGGGGGAGAGAGGTGTGGTGCTATGACGGCATCAAACGAGCTGTCACCGGTGGAACTCGACGCCGAGGTTTTGGAACTTCTTCCCGTTCGGGAAACGCTGTTCTTCGACATCAACGTCGCTCCCATAGTCGCTGTGAATCTTTCGATGGCCGTCAATGCGGCTTCAATCGGTTCCGTGGCGAACTCGGAGGCCTGGCAGACCCTGTTCGTAGCTCAACAGTAGTTCTGCAGGATCTTTGCAACCTGGCGGGCATGCTCCACTGTCGGGGCATGCCCGCTGTTCCTAGTGGCTAAGCCCTTTGTGGGGAACATGACAAGTTGGCGGGGAAAGTGACAGCAACACCTGATGCTGCGTTTCTAAGTCGCTGGGTCCCGGCGCCCGGGATTATTTTTCTCGGGCCGGTTGAAGGCTCGGGACTTAAGGACCACAGCTTCCTGCTGCAGCGTGGTGACGGGCAGATTGTCCAACTCTCGGAGCTGCTCCACCTGGTGATGCTTTCCATCTCGGCGGAGAAATCCCTTGACGACGCGGCACGCGACATCAGCGATGCCTACGGCCGCGAGCTGGGTGTGAGCGGGCTGCTCCACCTGATCGACACCAGACTCGCGCCGATGGGGCTGGTGAGGGACAACGCCGCCGATCCGGCCGAGGCTGCGGCCGCGCCACGGGCCGACCCGCTGCTGGCACTGCGGCTGAAAGGCACGCTTCTTCCGGAGAAGGCGGTCAATGCCTTGGCCTCGGTCCTGGCGCCGCTCTATTGGGGTCCCGTTGTGGTGACCGTCCTGGCGGCGCTGGTGGTTGTCGATGTCCTGGTGATTGCCAGGAGCGATTTTATGGCGTCACTGGAGCAGATACTGCTCACCCCGGCGCTGCTGCTGGGCATCTTTGCGCTCCTGACGCTGGCGGCCGTGGTTCACGAACTGGGGCATGCCACAGCGTGCCGGTACGGTGGTGCGCGGCCCGGGGTGATCGGCGTCGGCGTATATCTTGTCTTTCCCGCGTTCTTCACCAACGTCACTGACTCATACCGCCTGGGCCGGGCAGGCCGGATCCGCACCGACCTTGGCGGGCTGTACTTCAACTGCCTCTGCCTGATCGGTTTGGGCGGAGCGTACCTCCTGACCGAACAGGGATTCTTCCTGCTCGCGGCCGGTCTGATGCATTTCCAGATGATCCAGCAACTGGTGCCGACGCTGCGTTTCGACGGCTACTTCGTGCTGGCCGATATTGCCGGCGTCCCCGACCTGTTCAACCGGATCCGCCCGGTCCTGCTCAGCCTCATCCCGGGCCGCCCCGTGGATCCGCTCGTCACCCAGCTCCGCCCGTTCGCCCGCCGCATCGTCACGGTGTGGGTTGTCACCGTAGTGCCGGTCCTGGTTTTTTCGCTCGGCTGGATGCTGGTCAACCTGCCCGCGATCATCGAGCAAACGGCCACCGCCATCCGGCGTCACGCGGGGCTTGCTGCCGCCGCCGTTGAGACGGGCGATCCGCCCGCTGCGGCGCTCTCCATGTTGTCCATCCTCATGTTGTCCTTGCCGATAGTCGGCCTGGCCATCCTGCTGTACCGGCTGCTGTCCGGCCTGCTCGCCCTCTTCCGGCGCCTCGGCAGGCGCCTGTTGCGTTCGACGGCGGAGCCTGAGGCCGTGGTGCCACGGCACCTCCGGGCGGTGCAGCCCGGGGCAGGGAAGCCACCACAGATGGGGAAGCCACTACAGAAAGGAAGGTCCGCCATGGCTATTGCAGTCAACCCCGCGGCCATGCCCGTCAACCCCGCGGCCATGCCCGACAACAGCGTCCCCCCGGCTCCGCTGCGCTCGCCGTCGCATTTCGAGGCTTCGGCCGCCGCTGCAGCTTCCGGGTCTGTGCCCGGGGGCCTGCCGGGATCCGTGCCCTGGCCCCAAACGGGCGACGACGTCCCCACCCTGCAGGATTTCCTCGCCGACCGGCCGACGCCACCGTCAGCCCTGGCCGTGACCGGCTGGCAGGGTGCCATCCGGCGGCTCACCGGCAATTCAATCAGCCCCGCACCCGGGCGCCGGGAACGCGCCCACTTGCAGGCTGTCGAAGATGTCCAGCGCCGGCTTGATGGCCCCCGGACCGTGGTTGTGGTCAACCCCAAGGGCGGTGCGCATAAGACCACCGCAACGCTGCTCCTGGCGGCAACGCTGGGCATCCAGCGCGGCGGCTACACCCTCGCCTGGGACAACAACGAGACGCGCGGCACGCTGGGGTGGCGGGCACCGATGGCCGGGCACACCGCCACGGCCGTTGACCTCCTGCAGGAGGTGGACCGCTTCGAGGACCCGGTCCTGGGCCGGATCGGGGACCTGGACCGGTTCGTCCGCTACCAGGGCTCCGCGCAGTTCGATGTGCTGGCCTCGGACGAGGACGCCGCCGGTGCTGCCACCATCGGAAGCCGTGAGTTCGACCGGCTGCACTCGGCGCTCCGCCGTTTCTACCGGATCATCATGGTGGACACCGGCAACAACATGCGGTCCTCCAACTGGGAAGCGGCTGTGGCTGCGGCGGACGAGCTGGTGATCGTCTCCACGCTGCGCGAAGACACCGTGGCCAGTGCCGTCTGGCTGGTGGACGGATTGCGCGAACGCGGCTACCAGGACAAGGTCAGCAACGCCGTGACCCTGCTCGCCGCACCGTCGCTGCAGACGGATGTGCAGTTGCATCGGCGGACCCGGGCTCACTTCGAGAGCCTCACCAGGGAAGTCCTCGACGTTCCCTATGACAGCTCCCTTGTGGCCGGCGGACCGCTCAGTTACCAGGCGCTGCAGCCGGAAACGCGGGAGGCCTGGCTCCGTGCCTCGGCTGCGGTGATGCAGGGCCTCTGAGCTGACGCCTGCGGACCATCCACCCATTTATCCGCGAGCCGGCACGTGGGAAACTGGCCGCATGCGGATCAGCATCCTCCAGGCCGATATCACCACCCGCGCCGTGGACGCGATCGTCAACGCGGCCAACTCCTCGCTCCTGGGCGGCGGAGGGGTGGACGGAGCTATCCACCGCGCTGCAGGGCCCGAACTCCTGGCCGCCTGCCGCGAACTCCGCGCCGCCGACCTGCCGCACGGTCTCGCGGTGGGTGCCGCCGTCGCCACCCCCGGGTTCCGGCTCCCGGCCCGCTGGGTCATCCACACCGTGGGACCGAACCGGCGCGCGGGGCAGACCAACCGGGCGTTGCTGGTTTCCTGCTTCAGCGAGAGCCTGCGGCTGGCGGATTCGCTGAGCGCCGGTTCCATCGCGTTTCCGGCAGTGGGTGGCGGCGTTTACGGCTGGGCCGGGCGGCAGGTGGCGGAGGCAGCGCACGACGCCGTTACCGGGTTTGGTGCTTCACATCCGGAGAGCACCCTTGAGCGGGTGGAGTTCGTGCTGTTCAGCTCCGAGATGGAGGATTCGTTCAGCGCGGTGTTTGAACAGCCTCGCTGAGTTCCAGTGCGCTGCGGTATTCGACGGGCTGCTTGCTGATGGGGTCCACAAACCGGATGCCGCGGGCCAGCAGCTGCAGCGGTTTGGCGTAGTCGTCCGGAGCCTTGTCCAGCAGGTCGGGGTAGAACGTGTCGTTGACGATGCCGAGGCCGAGCGAGGCCATGTGCACCCTGAGCTGGTGAGTCTTCCCGGAGTGCGGTTCAAGCCGGTAGCGGGCACGGCGGTGCGTGCCCTGGTTGCCGGCGCTGGCGGTGACGGCCGTCCGCGGGGAGGCGACGCCGTCGAGCGTTTCCAGGCGTTCGATCCGGGTCTCCGCGTTCGGTTCGCCGTCGATCACTTCGGCCAGCAGGTAGCTGCGGGACTTGGTCATCCGGTTGCGGACCACCACGGGGAAATCGACGGCGGGATACCCGGCCGCGGGCTCCGCGGCGGAAACACACTCGTATTCCTTCTGCACCTGGCGCTTCTCGAACAGCACCTGGTACTTGCCGCGCGTCTCCGGATTCGTGGACAGCAGCAGCACCCCGGCAGTCATGCGGTCCAGGCGGTGCATGGGGATCAGGTCCGGCAGGTTCAGCTGGTTCCGCAGCCGGACCAGCGCCGATTCCTGAATGTAGGTTCCGCCGGGGGTGGTGGGCAGGAAATGCGGCTTGTCCACCACCAGCAGGTGATCGTCCTGGTGCAGAATGCTGATGTCCACCGGGATGCGGGTCTCCGGCGGCAGGGTGCGGTAGTACCAGATGAAGGTGTGGTCATCGAGCTTCGTGGCCCGGTCCAGCGGGACGCCGCCCTCGCCCACGATCTCGCCGGCGTCGAACCGGTCCTCGATGCCCTGCGGATCGATGTGGCCCCAGCGGTGCATCATGTAGTCCATCGCGGTGGTCCACGGCCCCTCGTCCGGGAGGCGCAGGCGGGTGGCGTTGACGCCGTCGCGCACGGGGAGGGGGGATTGCATCACCGGTCCATTCTACTTTGCGTTGCGGGCCCGCTGTGCGTGCTTCGGGCCGGTGCGGGCGTCGATGGCAGGCCCGCAAACGAGCGCATATCCGACGGAAAAAAAGTTCTTGACAATAAAAGTTGTCGGTAACCATACTTGAAGCATGTTGGACATCGAAGTGATCGAGGATCCGGCCGCGGCGGAAGCGTCGCTGGACCCGATCCGCACGCGCATCCTCCGGGAGCTGGCGGAGCCGGGGTCGGCCACCCAGCTCGCAGCCAAGGTGGGGCTGCCACGGCAGAAGGTCAACTACCACCTCAAGGCCCTCGAACGGCACGGGCTGGTGGAGCTCGTGGAGGAGCGGCGGAAAGGGAACGTCACCGAACGTGTCCTCCAGGCGACGGCGGCCTCCTACCTGATTTCCCCCGTTGCGCTCGCATCGGTGGCGCCGGATCCGCACCGCTTTTCGGACCGCTTTTCCGCCTTCTGGCTCTTGGCGCTCGCAGGCCGGATGGTCCAGGAAGTGGGCAAGCTGATCGCCGGCGCCGCCGCGGCCCGGCAGAAGCTCGCCACGTTCGCGATCGACGGCGAGATCACCTTCCGGACCGCCTCGGACCGGGCCGCGTTTGCCGAGGAACTCGGTGTTGCGGTGACCCGGCTGGTGGACAAATACCACGACGGCGGCGCGGGCGGTAGCGGCGCGGGCGGCGGGCGGAAGCATCGGCTCGTCGTCGCGCTTCACCCCGTACTTAAGGCCCCCACCAAAACCACCTCAGCGAAGGAGCAGGACAATGACTGATAACCGCGAATTTGAGATCGTCTACGACGCCGAACTGCCGGGCACTCCCGAGCGCGTCTGGGAGGCCGTGACCAAAGGTACCCCGGCCTGGATGTTTCCCACTGACCAGTGGCCGGACGTCAAAACGGTCCAGGAGTACCCCACGCATCTGGTCTCCCGAATGGACGGCCCTGACGGCTGGTTCAACCAGCTGGAGCACGTCCTTGAACCGCTCGACGGCGGCCGCGCCAAGCTCCACTACGTCCACAGTGGGATCTTCGCCGACAACTGGGATGAGCAGTACGACGGTGCGCGCCGACACACCGAGTTCTACCTCCACACGCTCGGCCAGTACCTGGCGCACTTCGACGGGCAGCCGGTGGTGTTTACGGACATCCAGGGACCCGCGGCCTCGCAGGCGCCGGACGGATTCGACCGGCTGAAGAAAGCCCTCGGCGTGGACTCTGCCGCGCAGGGTTCAGCGGTGGAGATGGAGGTCGACGGCGTCGGGCGGCTGTCCGGGGAAGTGGACTTCGTCAACGAGCACTTCCTGGGACTGCGGACCGCGGACGCGATGTACCGGTTCTTTGGCCGCAACGCCTTCGGCGCTCCGGTGGGCATGACGGTCCACGACTTCAGCGGCAGCGGCGATCCGGAAGCCACGGCCAAGGCCTGGGACGGGTTCCTGGAAAAGGTCTACGTCTAGGAGATCTGTCGACGCGGGAACTGCATTTCGACGCGCAAAATACCTGACGCGGCCATATATCGGGCGCGCCAGGTATTTTGCGCGTCGGCGGGGAATCTGCGCGTCGATTGCGAATTCGCGTGTCATGCGATGGCCACGGCCGGGGCCGGTTTCAGGGTGCGGCGGAGCTGCGGGGCGGCATGGAGTCTGTCCTGGGCTGAGCGCAACGCCAGGACTGCTGTCTCCAGCTGTTCCGGCGGCAGGGTGAACGGCACCCGGAGGTAGCGTTCGAAGGCGCCGCCGACGCCGAAGCGTGGCCCGGCGGCGAGCCTGATGCCAAAATCCGGGGCGATGACCGTCAGTGCGGTACTGACAGGCGCCGGCAGCCTGCACCAGACGGACAGGCCGCCGGCCGGGCGTTCCGTTTGCCACTCCGGGAGGTGTCCGGCCAGCAGTTCCAGCAGGGCGGCGCGGCTGTCCCGGAGGGCGCCGAGCCGGGCGGGAAGGGGTTCATCCAGGGCGCGGACCAGGTGCGCTGCAGCCAGTTGTTCCATGACCGGTCCGCCCAAATCCAGGGACGACCGTGCCGCGGCAAACCGCTGGATCATCGGTTCCGACGCGCGGATCCAGCCCGTCCGGAGACCGGCCCAGTGGGATTTGCTGAGCGAGCCGATGGTTACCACCGCAGGACTGAAGGCAGCCACGGGAGTGGTCACGGCGCCGTCGAGGTTCAACGCCCGAAGCGTCTCATCAACCACCAGGACAGATCCGGCGTCCGCTGCGATTCGGACCAGTTGGCGGCGCTGGCGGTCGGGCATCAGCTGACCGGTGGGATTGTGGAAGTCCGGCACAACGTAGGCCATCTTGGGGCGTTGCTGCATCATGGCGGCGCGCAGGGCCTGCATGTCCCACGCCGGAGCGGGCAAGCCGCCCGCGGATCCCTCAGCGCCGGGACCGCGGCCAGCGCCGGCGTCGTGCATTGAAGTGAACGCCACAGGGATGGTCCGGCAGCCTGCGGCCCGGATGGCGTCCAGGGCGTTCGGGTAGCTGGGGTGCTCCACCAAAACCCTGTCCTGCCGCCCGGCCAGCGCACGGATGATGATGTTCAAGGCGTGTTGCGCTCCCGACGTCACCAGGATTTGTTCGGCAGTGGTGGGCGCGCCCGCGGCGGTGTAGCGCGCGGCCACAGCCTCGCGCAGGGGGAGCAGGCCGATGGCATCGTAGCCGAAGCCCGGCAGGAGCGCGGGCAGTTCGGTGAGGGCTGCTGCGAACGCGCGATGCACCACTTCGCCACTGGCCGGCAGCGATGCGTACGCGAGGTCGATGAGTCCATCGGGGGCGGCAAGCCCGGGTGCCGCGAGCCCGGGTGGGACAAATCCAAGTTCGGTGGCTTCGTGCCCCGGCGTCGCCGCCGGGCGCCCCGGAGTGCCCGACGCCGGGCTGGCGGGGAAAGCGGATCCCATGGGCGATAGGCGCGGAATCCGGGTCCGGCCCCGCGAGCCTTGCCCGCTGCTGAGGAAGCCCTCCTCGCGGAGGAGGGCGTACGCGGCCGTCACCGTTGTTCGGCTGACGCCCAGCACCTCGGACAGGGCCCGCTCGCTCGGCAGCGCGGTGTCAAGGGCCACCCGGCCGTCCAGGACCAGGAGGCGGACGACGTCGGCCAGCTCGCGGTAGGCGGGTGCGGCGCCGGGGTGCCACTGGCCCAGGAGGCGTGCCAGTGCGGACGGGTTCAGGGATGCGGACATAAAGCCAGTATCTCAAACTGGCTATGTAATTCAATGCCAGTTCTCTGGCAGGGTTGTCGTTATGTTGACCCGCAGACTCCTCCAGCTTTTTGTCGGCCTGGCCATGTACGGCGTATCACTGGCTCTGTTCATCCGCGCCGGACTGGGGCTGGACCCTTGGGATGTGTTCCACCAAGGCGTTGCGGGCAGGACCGGGTTGAGCATCGGCGTGGTGGTCATCATCGCGAGCTTCCTGGTGCTGCTGCTGTGGATCCCGCTGCGGCAGAAGCCCGGCTTTGGAACGCTGGCCAATGCGGTCCTGGTAGGGGTCTTCGCCGACGTGGGTCTGGCGCTGATTCCCGCGTTCTCCCACCTCGGCGGCCAGATCGCGATGCTCGTCGGGGCCGTGGTGCTGAACGGCATTGCAACCGCCTGCTACATCGGCGCACGGTTCGGCCCCGGCCCCAGGGACGGCCTGATGACGGGACTGGCCCGCCGGACCGGCTGGTCGGTGCGGATCGCCCGCACCCTGATTGAGGTAGTGGTTCTCGGCGTCGGGTGGCTGCTGGGCGGTTCCGTGGGGGTGGGCACCGTGGTTTACGCCTTGGCTATCGGCCCCCTGGTCCAACTGCTGCTGCCACGGTTTATGGTGCCGGTTCCCGTCAAGGAAGCCGTGGCGCCCGAGTCCCGGGAGAGTGACGCACTTCGGTCCCCTGCCACCAGCGGCCAGGCCACCAGGGGCTAGTCCACCAGCGGCTGGTCCATCAGAGGCTGGCACTTCGGGCAGAAGTAGATGTCCCGTTCTTCCTCGCCGTTGAGCTTTCCCAGTACACCGCGCCGGATGGGGGTACGGCATTTCAGGCATGGCTGGTGTTCGCGACGGTAAACCCAGTAGCCCGGCCTGCCAGCCATTCGTCCCACCGGCATCCCGCGGGGATTGAGGATGGTGACCCGGCGACCGGGGCCGAGGTTTGCTTCCAGCAGTTGCTTGGCGTCCGTCATGAGGGTCCGGAGGTCCTGGACACCTGAGACGGGCGTCGCCGGGTGCACCCCGGACAGAAAGCAGGCCTCGCACCGATAGATGTTGCCGATGCCCGCCAGATTGCGCTGGTCCAGGAGGGCAACACCGATGGGGACATTCGGCGCCGCGCGGATCCGCTGTTCGGCCTCGGCCAGGTCCCAGTCCGGGCCCAGCAGATCCGGCCCCAGGTGACCCACGACCCTGTCCTCATCAGCGGTCCTGACCACCTCCACAATTCCCAGGGAGAAGCCGACGGCGTCCGCCACCGCCGTGCGCAGCACGCACCGGGCAGTGAATCCAGGCTTGCGCCACCGTCCCCCGGGCGGATAGACCTGCCAGGTGCCTTCCATTTTCAGGTGTGAATGGATGGTTAGCCTTCGCCGCTCCGGGGCCTGATCGCCCGGGATCGGTTCGCCCTGTACCTGTTCGCTCCGTACCTGTTCGCTCCGTACCTGTTCCCCCGCGTCACGTTCGTCCGGTGGTCCCTGCACACGCATCAGGAGGTGTTTGCCGCGCGGCACAACCTCGGTCACGGTCCAGCCGGCGAGATTGAGGGTGGCAAAGCGGGGCACCCGGAAATCGGATGCCGTGAGCGTCTGCCCGGCCAGGGCCTGGTGCAGCTGGGCGGCGGCCCGCCAGACCGAATCACCCTCAGGCACGGATCCTCACTTCCCCGAACTGCATTTTCCCAGTCTCAGGCACGGATCCTCAGTCCTTTGGGAGTGGAGTAGGCGCCGGCGGCCGCGAGCGCCTTGGCGACGGCGGTGTCCAGGATGTCGTGGCCGTTGACTTTTTCCATGATCAGCTTGTCCACGGCGCCGCGGGTGACCACTCCCACCAGCGCGGTGCCGGCCGCTGCGAGGATGGCTTCGTCATCGCTGAAGGCCAGCAAGGTCTTGCCGCCACGCTCCACGTACAGGATGAGGGCGCCGTCCACGAGCACTACCAGGGCCCCGGCTTTCCGTCCCGGCCGGTGGCCGGTGCCGGCTTCCTCGTTGAGAGCCGGCCAAGCCAGGGCTGCACCGTACGGGTTGGCGGGGTCGGTGGCCGCCAGTGCCAGGGCAACCGGTTCCGGTTTCGCCAGCTGGCTGTCCTCGGAATAGGAGCGCAGCCGGTCCACGGTCGCCGGCACGGCGAACTGGGCGGCACCGAGATGCTCGATGAAGTACCCGCGCCGGCAGCGGCCGGCCTCCTCCAGCCTGGCCAGCACTTTGTACATCAGGCCAAACCCGCCCAGGATCTGCTCCGCCATCACCGATCCCCGTGTCACCACGCCGTAACGGTCCAGCAGCAATTCCGCCGTCGCACGGGCATGGATGGTGGCGTCCAGTTCAGGCGAAGGCAGTGCCGACCATCGTCCGGCAGCCAGCGGCGGAGTGGCCGCCACTCCGCCCGAGGAGCCGTACCGCCCGCCGCTGAGTCCGGGCGAACCCACCCCCGAGGACCCCAAGAGGCCGGTGCCGTGGGAACGGCCAAGCCTGCTCATCCGCGGTGCACGTGCCCGGGGTGCGCGCGCCACCTGCCGGTGGGCGGTATGGCCACCGGCAATGAGGGCGCGGACCGGCGCAAAAGTGTCGCCGGTGATGCGGCCGGCCCAGGCCAGATCCCATAATGCCGAAACCACGTCCTGGTCGCTCAGGACGGCGTCCATGCCGCCTGCGACGTCCGTCAGCTGGCGGAAGAAATAGCCGCCGCCGTTGTTTCGAAGGTGGTCGAGCAAACGCTGCTGCGCGTCCCCTGGCTCGTATTCGACGGCCGGGTTCAGCGTCAGGTCTGCGGAATCGGCCAGATGCATGCTCACCCAGCCGTCATTGCCGGGAAGTGCGCCGGCCCCGGACCACAGGACCTCTCCGGCGGCCATGAGCTCGTCCAGCATGGCGGGCTGG
Organism: Pseudarthrobacter sulfonivorans; assembly: GCF_014712225.1. GTDB lineage: Bacteria > Actinomycetota > Actinomycetes > Actinomycetales > Micrococcaceae > Arthrobacter > Arthrobacter sulfonivorans. Next base: position 97,466 of record NZ_JACXBW010000012.1, on the reverse strand, counting down.
TAGTTCGAAACCCGGCTCGCCAGCACCAGCGGCTCCCACGCCGAAGCGGGAACTGGAACCCCGGACAGCTGGTCGATCGCCGTGACAATTCCGTCCAGCCCGCGCAGGGACGGCTGCCCGCCGCCGGCGCCCGGGGTTCGGACATTCTGCCAGGCGGGGAGGAAACGGCCATAGGCGGCGGCATCCACCGGTTCCACTTCGGCGCGCAGTGCTGCCAGCGAACGACGCCGGAGCTTCCGGAGGACTTCGGCGTCGCACCACTCGCTGGTGGTGGCCGACTGCTGCGGTTCCTGATGTTGTTCCTGGGGGAGCGGCTGCGGTTTTTCCTCCGGCCCCGAGGCCGGGCTTTCCGGCGGCGCAGCGTGCGGCCGGAACTCGCCTTCCACCACACGGCCGTCGGCGGCGAGCCGCTTCAGCGCCGTGCCAACTACGGCCACCCCGAGGCCTAGCCGTGCGGCAGCTTCCATCGCCGTGAACGGTCCGTGCGTGCGGGCATACCGGGAGACGAGATCGCCGAGGGGGTCGGCTACGGGTTCGATGAAGGCGAGCGGGACGCCCATGGGCAGTGGCACGCCGATGGCATCGCGCAGGCGGGCTGCGTCCTCGACGGCGGCAAACCGCTCAGCCCCGCCGATGTTGACCTTGATGGCGCGTGCGGCCCGTTGCAGTGCCGCCAGGTGGGTGGCGGCAAGGGCGGTATCAGCATGCGGGGTTTCGACAGGCTCAACCTCCGGGGCTGGTTCAACCACCGCGGGTGCGGTCGGTTCAACTGCCGGGTCCAGCCGGGCAGCGACTTCCTCGGGTGTCAGCGGGCCGAGCAGCCGGAGCAGGTCCGCTACGCCTTCCAGGCCGCGGGCACGGCGGTCCGGCGCAAGCCGCTGGAGTTCGAGCTCGGTGGCGTCGATGACCTTCGCGTCGAGCAGTTCGCGGAGTTCCACGCGCCCCAGCAGTTCGTTCAGGAGCGTCGAGTCCAGTGCCAGGGCCGCCGCGCGGCGTTCGGCCAGCGGCGAGTCGCCCTCGTACAGGAACTGCGCCACGTACCCGAACAGCAGGGACTTGGCGAACGGCGACGGCTGCTGGGTGGTGGTCTCGACGATCCTCAGCTCGCGGCGTTCCACCGAGGCGGCGATGTCCTTCAGCGCCGGGAGGTCGTAAACGTCCTGAAGGCACTCGCGAACAGTCTCCAGCACGATGGGGAACGTGGGATATTTCCGCGCCACATCGAGCAGCTGCGCCGACCGCTGGCGCTGCTGCCACAGCGGCTGCCGTTTTCCCGGCGTCTGGCGGGGCAGCAGCAGTGCACGCGCGGCGCATTCCCGGAACCTGGAGGCAAACAGGGCGCTGCCGCCCACCTCTGCGGTGACAATCTGCTCCAATTCCTCGGGATCGAAGAGGAACAGCTCAGCCCCGGGCGGTTCGTCCTCCATCATGGGAACACGCAGCACGATGCCGTCGTCAGCGGCCATCGCGGAGCCGTCCAGGCCGTACCGCTGCTGGAGCCGCTGCCCGACGGCGAGTGCCCACGGCGCGTGCACGGGCATGCCGAACGGGCTGTGGAGGATGACCCGCCAGTCGCCCAGTTCATCGTGGAACCGTTCCACCACCAGGGTGGTGTCGCTCGGGACAACGTCGGTGGCAAGCTTCTGCTCGCTCAGATACTGGATCAGGTTGTTCGCGGCAAAGGCGTCGAGTCCAGCGGCCGTACAGCGCTCGGTGGCAGGGCCGACGTCGGACGCTGATAGTTCGCGGACGAACGCCCCCAGGGCGCGGCCCAGGTCCACCGGCCTGCCCAGCGAGTCACCTTTCCAGAACGGCAGCTTGCCGGGCTGGCCGAAGGCAGGGGAGACCAGGACGCGGTCGTGGGTGATGTCCTCGATCTTCCAGCTCGTGGCGCCGAGGGCAAAAATGTCGCCCACCCGGGACTCGTAGACCATCTCTTCGTCCAGTTCGCCCACGCGGCGTCCGCCCTTGGCCGGCGAGGGGGTGGACGTCTTGCCGTCACCGGAAGGCGACGCTGAGCCCTCAACCTCGGTGCCGATGATGTAGACGCCGAAGAGCCCCCGGTCCGGAATGGTCCCGCCGGAGGTGACGGCCAGCCGTTGGGCGCCCGGGCGGCCCTCGATGGTGCCCGCGTTGCGGTCCCAGATGATCCGTGGCCGCAGTTCGGCGAACTCGTCCGAGGCATAGCGCCCCGCCAGCAGGTCAAGGGTTGCCTCGAACGCAGAACGGGGGAGGGAAGCGAAGGGCGCTGACCGCCGGACCGTGGCGAACCATTCCTCCACGTCGATGCTGCCCAGGGCGGTGGCGGCAACGGTCTGCTGCGCCAGGATGTCCAAGGGATTGGCGGGGACAAACAGTCGCTCGATCTTCCCCTCGAGCATCCGCTCCACCGTGATGGCGGTGTGGACCAGGTCCGCACGGTGCTTGGGAAAGAGCACACCTTGGGAGATTTCGCCGACCTGGTGGCCTGCCCGGCCCACGCGCTGCAGGCCGCTGGCCACCGACGGCGGGGACTCCACCTGCACCACCAGGTCCACAGCGCCCATGTCGATGCCCAGTTCCAGGGACGAGGTGGCCACAACGCAGCGCAGCCGGCCGGACTTCAGGTCGTCCTCGATGAGTGCCCGCTGGTCCTTGGAAACTGACCCGTGGTGGGCGCGGGCCAGCAAGGGATCGGCTCCCGCGGTGCTGCCGGCCTGCGCCATCATGTGGGCGGGCGTGGCTGTGGAGACCGGAAGTCCGCTGGAAACCGGGATGCCACCAGGCGCCGATACACCACCGGGCACCCGCCCGGCACCACCGAAAGACTCCGGCGAATCAAACTCTCCCCAGCCACCACCGGCTGCCACGAGCTGACGTTCGGCGTAAATCTCGTTGAGCCGGGCAGTGAGCCGCTCAGCAAGGCGGCGCGAGTTGGCGAACACGATGGTGGACTGGTTGGGCAGCACCAAGTCAACGATTTTTTCCTCCACATGCGGCCAGATCGACGCCTGCGGCTGCAGCCCCGAAGCCGGCCCGGAGTCGAAGGCCCCCGCGGCACCCTGAAGGTCGGACATGTCCTCCACAGGCACGGAAACGGTCAGGTCCCAGGTCTTCCGCGAAGGAGGCGCCACCACTTCCACCCGAGCGGAGCCCGCCAGGAACTGGGCCACGAGCTCCCGCGGCTCCACCGTTGCAGACAGGCCAATCCGCTGGGCGGGCTTGGGCAGGAGGGCGTCGAGCCGTTCCAGCGAAACCGCCAAGTGGGCTCCCCGCTTGGTGCCCGCGACGGCGTGGACCTCGTCAACGATGATGGTGTCCACCTCGGTGAGGGTTTCCCTTGCCTTCGACGTGAGCATGAGGAACAGCGATTCCGGCGTGGTGATCAGGATGTCCGGCGGGTTGCTGAGCAGCGATCGGCGGTCCGCCGCGGTGGTGTCACCGGACCTGACCCCCACCGTGATGAGCGGGGCAGGCAGTCCCAGCCGCTTGGCCGTCTGGGTGATGCCGATCAGCGGTGCGCGCAGGTTCCGCTCCACGTCCACCCCGAGGGCCTTCAGCGGTGAGATGTACAGGACACGCGTCTTGCGTTTGGGCGGCCGCGGCCGGCGGCCCTTGGCCGGCGCCACGTCCAGGCCGGGCAGTTCAAGGGCAGGAGCCGAAACCAGCAGCCGGTCCAGGGCCCACAGAAACGCGGCGAGGGTCTTTCCGGAGCCGGTGGGCGCCACCACCAGGGCATGCGAGCCTGACGAGATGGCGTTCCAGGCGCCGTCCTGGGCAGGCGTTGGCTCCGAAAAGGCGCCGAGGAACCAGTCCCGGGTGGGCCGGCTGAACCGGCCCATGGGAGTGCCGGTAAGGGCATCCGGGCCCGCTACCGGCGGTTGCTGCTCCTGCATTCCTCCATCATGCCCTACCCCACCGACAGGATTGCCGGGCCCTCCCTTTGGACGAATCAACCCTTCCCTGCCGGCGGAAGATTCTTGGTGGCAGGGCCTTCGAGGAGCTGCCCGTCGTTGCTGAAGCGGGAGCCGTGGAGCGGGCAGTCCCACGTCTGTTCGCTGTCGTTCCAGTGCACAATTCCACCTAGGTGGGTGCAGACGGCGGAGAGCCTGCACGTGGTTCCCCCGACGGTGGAGACCGCCACCGGACGGGCACCGTCCCGGTACACCTTTCCCGCGCCGTCGGGCGGTGGCGCAGCGTCAGAGGCGAGCTTCACCCAGCCGGTGGCGAGGTTGGCAGCCACCTTGGCATTAAGGGTTACGGCGTGGGCAGCGCCGGCGGGCGATGTGATGCGGTGATGGATGGTATCCGCCCATGGGAGCTTTCCGCCCAGGATGTCGGCGGAGATGCCAAGGGCAACGGCCACGGCGTTGGTCATGCCCCACTTGTTGTAGCCGGTGCCGAAAAGGATCCTTCCCCGCCCCCGCGGCAGCTTGCCAAAGAACGGCATCAGATTGGTGGCCTGGTAGTCCTGGGCCGACCACGTGTGGGTGGCCGAGGCGCCGGGGAACTGCGTGCCGGCCCAGTCGAGCAGGTCCGAAAGGTGGGACTTTTCCGACGGCGTCCGCCCCACGTGATGCCCGTGCCCGCCCACCAGCAGGAGCCTGCGGCCGTCCGCTTCATAGTCGCGCAGGGAATGCGTGGGCTCTTCGGCGGAGAGGTACATTCCCGGCGGCGGTGTCAGCCCCTGCGGCAGCTCAAGCGCTGCGGCGTAGGAGCGGAGCGGCTTCAGTTTCGCGAAGTAGAGGCCCCGGTCCAGTACCGGGGTTCCGGTGGCCAGAACTACGTGGTCAGCCGTGACGTTGCCCTGATCCGTTTGAACCGTCACAGGGCCCCGCCCGGTGACATCCTGCAGCCGCACCCCGCCCGCCACGGTGACGCCGCGGGCGCGGACGTCCAACAGCAGGGCGTCCAAAACGTCCATGGGATTGATCTGGGCCTGGTCTGCCAGCATCAGGGCGCCCTGGATGGGGAAGGGAAGGCCGGCGTCGAGCACGTACTCCACGTTGAGTCCCGCCGTGGTGGCCGCGATCAGTTCCTCGCGGAGGCGCTCGGCCCCGTCGCCGGTGGTGGCATAGGTGTAGGCGTCCCGGCGCTGGTATGGCAAGGCGTTCTCGTCGAGGTAGCGCAGCAGCCACGCCTGCCCCTCACGGTTCGCCTCGACGTACGCCTGGACCTGCTTGTCCGAATACTGCCGGGACAACGAGCCCAAAACTGTGCCCTGCAGCAGGCTGACCTTGGCCGTGGTGTTCCCCGTTGTCACGGCACCTGGGTACCGGGCTTCCAAGACCAGGACCCGCTGCCCGGACCGGGCAAGCAACAACGCCGTGACCAGGCCGGTCAGCCCGGCGCCGGCGACTACGGTGTCGTACTTTGTGCCGGCCTGGAAATGGTCGGAACTGAAGGTCTTTTCGCGGTCCAGCCAGAGGGACGTCATGGAAGCTAAGTGTACTTATCACCGGCGGTTACGCCCATAGGCCCGTGCCTAGGCCGGCTGGAACGCTCCGATGGTCAGCAGTTCGATGGCTGCGTTGCTGCAGGCCTGGGTGGGCTGGGCCAGGAAGAGGGATGCTGTGTCCTCCGGGGGATAGATCCGGTAACCGGCCGCGGGCGTCAGGGTGCAGTCCGTGTAGTTTTCTGCGTGGGTGTAGCGGAGCACGGCCTTGCCGCCCTGGCCGGGCGCCAGCAGGACATCCGCAACAGGCGTTGACTCGTCGCGTTTCGCCGGGGCACCGATGGGGTCGCCGTTGGCGTCCGCAGCGAGGGAGACGCCGGGGAATCCCTTCAGGACGCATGGCGCAGTGCCGGTGTTGGTCAGCGTGAGTGTCATGTAAACGCTGCCGGCAGCCCCGCCTCCGGTGGCGTCGGTGGCGGCGGACAGGGTGGCCGCCTTGCAGAGCAAGGGGCCCGCCGACGTGCTGGGCGCGGACGACGACGGCGACTGGGAAGCGCTCGGAGCCGCGGAGGTAGGGGCGGGGCTGGCTGAGTCGGTGCCGGGTGCCGAGGATCCCTGCGGCTGCGCTTGGCCTGAACCGCACGCGGTGAGCATCAGTGCTGCCGCGGCGACCGCCGTCGTAATCAAAAACCCTTGTGAAATGCGCTGAGACGTCATGGCATAACCTTTGTTGTTGCCGTGACCGGAGTCAACGAAGCCACGGGGCGGCGTGGGGATTTGATGCCCGGATCGTGATGATCCGGGCATCAAACTCCGCAACGTTACGGAGCGGACTCAGCCTTGCGCCTCGAGGTGCTGCGCGCGAAGGCCACACCGCCCAGCACCAGTCCGCCGAGCCCGGCGGCGAGGCCTGCCCAGCTGCGGGCGTCCGCACCGCTGTCCGTCACGGCGGCGGCCTGCTCGGTGCCGGCGGCAGTAGTCGAGGCCGCATGGGAAGCCGAAGCGTGGGCGTCCGCCGCCTCGCTGACGGTGATGGACGGCGCGGGCGCTTTCAGGGAGTGCGGGTCCTGGCCGTCCTTGGCGATCTCAGACCAGTCAGTCTGTCCCGTCTCGCAGCTCTGCAGGGTAGGGAAATACAGCGTGGTGCCGGCCGCGTCGGGCAGCTTCACGGACAGCACCAGGGCGTCCCGCAGTTCGTGGGCCAGCGGTGCTTTGGCCGTGTAGACGATCTGGCTGGTGCGTTTGGTGATGGAACTGCCGTCGGCCAGCTTCTTGGGCTCCGCCAGCTGTTCGGTCACCTTTTCCACGGTCCAGTTGGGGTTGACCGTGGGCTGGGCGTCGTTGAGTTCGGCCGGCAGCGTGATGGCCACCTTGGTGGTGCCGGACTCTTCGCAGCCGTGCGGGATGCCGAAGGTCAGCAGGGCGTAGGAGTTGGCTGCGGTTTTGTCCGGGCTGACGCCTACGTGGGCGGACGCGCCGGTGGCGGCGGTCAGCAGGAGGGCTGCGGCGCCGGCAGCGGCGGCTGCCGGGGTGAGGGTACGGCGAAGTGCGGTGGTGTTCATGGGTATGCCTTTCGGACGCATGCCTGTTGCAGGCATGCGGAAGTACGGGGTCAGGCCCGCCAGCCGGTGAAGTCCGGTTCGGGCTGGGTTAGGGAAGTACGACGGCGGAAGGCGGGCCGCGTCGGCTGTCCTGCCTGAGGTTCCGCCAGGGGCGGCGCGGGAGAACCGCAGGGGTGCGGGGCACCGCCCGGGGGGCGCCGGCGTCGGGCGTTACTGCTTCCGGGAGCCGGACGAGGGGTCTAAGCCAGGCGGCGAGGGCCCAGAGGGCGGCCTCACCTTTGGCGAGCAGGAGCGCACACGCGGCGGTGGCCAGGGCGTGGGTCGCCAGCATCAGGATGCTCGTGGTGCTGGCCAGGGCGTGGACGTGTGCGGCGGCGTCGAGGGCGGGTATCGCCGCGGCGGAAAGGTGGTGGGCGTCTGCCGCCGGGTGGGAAATAGGCACGGGCGTACTGAACACCGTAAAGACTTCATGCAGGGCAAACTGTCCGGCTCCCAGCACGGCGATCATCGCGGCGAAATTCAGCTTCAGCCGGGTAGCCGTGGTGGCCGCCAGGACTGAGAGCGCCAGAACGGCGAGGAGGATTTCCGGGGCCGGTAGCTCCCCGCCGCCCAGCACGTGGGCCCCGGCGGCAAGGGTGAGGATCCCGGTGGAGAGCGAGGCAGCGCGCAGGAAATGGAAGGGTGCCCGGGCGTGGTGAGCGCGCACTGTTCCTCCCTTGTTTCGGTGCTGCCGGTGGGGGCGTGCAGCGCTGCGGGTCGTGCAACGCTGCACGACGACGTTCAGATTCTATCGATTTTTGGGCAGACGGCCAGTGTGTGACGGGCCGTGCAGGGGGACAACGTTGGACTCGGACTCCAAACCGTCGGCCGGTTCGGGAGCGGGATCCAGGAAACCCAAGGCCAAATCAACGCACTGGACGGCCACCGGGGGAACACGATAGTCAGTTTTGGCTTGCACCAGCCCCAATTCAGCAAGCAGGGAAAGCCGATGCTGAGCCTCCAAGGCTGCGACCGATGCATAAATGTCCTCGAGGCGGCTCTCGGCGAGCTCCGGATCCGCAAGCCCGGTGTCATCGGCGAAGCGTCCGTCCGGGTCCATCGCCGCCAGACTTTCGAGGTGCGCCACGGGCACCGGATCATCTGTCGTGCCGTAGGCCAAGACGGTGCACAGCGTCTCGGACACCGTTTCCCGGTCCCACGCGTCGTCCGATTCGCTGAGGACCCGGACGAGAAGGACCACGGAAAGCATGCGGCGCATGTCCAGCCGTTCTGCAAGCTTGGTACTGTTCCAGGCGGCCGCTGCGGGGCCGGGGACGGCGCGGGTGGAACTGAGCGTGATGAGGCCGGCGCCGACCAGTGCCGTCCAGACCTCCCGGAGCACCGGCACATCGAACATGGTGCTCACCTCCAGGGGCGCATCCGGCTGGCCGGAAACCCCGGGCTCTTCGCGGGACCGGACGGTCCGCGCGCCGCGTTTCCCACGGGCCTGCACCTCCACCGCAGCAGCGGCTGCCTCGATGTCCTTGAGCCGCAGGGCACCGGTGGCCGTGACTTCCTTGCCCGAGCCCAGCCACGCCAGGAGGGAAGACGCCCGCTGGATCAGGGGCATGGTTTTGAATGCGGCGTCCTGCTCCTTATCGCTGAGCTGGGGCACCAGGATATCCGGGAGGCTCGGGGCTGCCGACTCGATGCCGCTGCCCAGCACCGAGTGAAGTTCCTCGTAGGCCTCTTCGGTGCCCGTCCAGCGGCCGGTCTCCTTGAGGAAGTGGCCGAAAGAATGCAGGGCGAAGTAGAAGTCGTCCAGGGCCTCCTCAGTTTGTTCCGGGTCCAACGCCGCAATAATCGACCCAACGGCGGGCTCAACGCTTTCACCGGGAATTTCTGTGACAGAGCTTGAACCGTCGATGGCGTGCTGGGCTGTGAGGAAGAGTTTGACCAGCTCGAGGCACTCGAAGGCGTCGGCAGGATCAGGGGATTCAGTCCCGTGCCAGCGAATGAACTCGACAGCCATGGAATCAACGGCCCGGTGGTTCAGGACCAACTGCAGGGGCATCTTGGGGGCCTGTGGCACTGCCTTGAGGTGCCGCTGGTTCTTGCTTTTGGTCTTGGACCTGCCGGTCTTTTTCGCCAAGAATTTTCCTCCGGTCCAAGGGCGGGGTTCCCCGCGTTTGCCCGCGGAACCTCCGCGAACATATCGAGCTTACAAAACAGGGCTGCCGGCGAGAAGTTCAGCGAGGACGTCAGCGGCGGAGTCATGGCGGATCAGCGGCGCGCCCTGGCCTGCCCAGAGCGACATCAGCTCCGTGTTCCCCTGTGCTGCCGCTTGGGGCCGGAAACGGCCGGTCAGCCAGTTCTGGGCGGGGAACGGGGCGGTTGCCGGGGCCTTGGAGAGTTCGCGGATGATGCGGTTGGGGATGCCGCGGGCCAGCCGTCCGCTGAGGACGCGCGTCAGCACCGTTTCGCTCGCGGCAGGGCTGTGAAGGATGGCGCGGTAGGCCGGGACGGCAGCGGATTCCCGGGTGGCCAGGAAGGCTGTGCCCACCTGCACCGCGTCGGCGCCGAGCGCGCGTGCGGCCGCGTAGCCGCGGCGGTCCACGATGCCGCCCGCCGCGATCACCGGAATCCTGATGGCGTCCGCCACCTGCGGGACCAGGGCGAAGGTGCCGGTAAGCGACTCTTCCGCAGGCTTGAGGAATGAGACCCGGTGGCCGCCGGATTCCACGCCGCTGGCAACCACGGCATCCACGCCGCCCGCTTCCAGGGCTACGGCTTCGGCCACGGTGGTGGCGGTGCCCACGAGCACGATGCCCCGCCGGTGGGCCTCCTCCACAAGTTCGGGGGCCGGCACCCCAAACACAAAACTGACGACGGCGGGTTCCGCCTCCAGCGTGGCGGCCACCTGCTCGTTGTAGTCGGGCATGTAGCGCTCGGGCATGTCCGGAACGGGCAGGCCCACTTCGTCGAAATAGGGCTTCAGGGTTGCTGCGTAGTTGTCGAAGTCCGTTGAGGGGATCGACGTTGTTTCGTCACCGGTGGGAACCCAGAGGTTGAGGGCGAAGGGTTTCGCAGTGGCCTTCCTGAGCTGGGCGGCGGTGTCACGGATGGCGTCGGCAGTGTAGCCGTACAGGCCGTAGGAACCCAGCCCGCCGCCGTCGCTCACTGCTGCCGTCAGTTCCACGGAGGACACCCCGCCGAAGGGTCCGAGGACCACCGGAACCTCCGTGCCGAACAGCTCGGTAAGGCGGTTCCGGTGAGTGGGGGTGCGGTGCTCCGGCGTCATGTGTGCTCCTGGAAGGTCGCTGGTGGCTTCGGCTCCAGTCTTGCAGGGCCCGCGCCCGGCCCCAAGCCCGTCCCGCGTGTCGGATCCGAGGGCGGGCGGTGGGGCTATGTACCCCGTCAGGGGGCAGGGCTAAACTGCTCGCGTAAGTCGCCGACAATCTCAGGAGACACACCATGAACTACTCAGGGACTGGCAACGAGAAAGCCGTTCTGGCCAGCGAACTCAACCGAACCCATGTCGGGCAGACCGTCAGCTTCGAACCGGACGAATTCACGTTGGTATTCGGCAAGATCGCAGCCATCGCACGGAAGGAAGGCGGGGTCACCATCGCCTTGCGCGGCGTGCAAGGAAGCGGCGGCCTGCAGTCCAACTACAGCCTCCCGGGCAGCCAGCACGTGTATTTGCAGCCGGACATGCTCACGAACACCGAATCCACCATCAAGGATCTTTTCGGCAAGGTCCAGGAAAACCTCCGCGGCGGCGGGCACCGGGGCGAGGACAAGACCGACAAGCTCTGAGCTACAGCGCGTTCTTTGGTGGGTGCGGGCTTGCACCATAGGGAGTTGGCGGCATGCCCTTCCCGAACGCCCGTGCCGCCTGCGAGCCGGCGGCGGCGCTGGCTCCGATGCTGATGAGCGCACCCAGAATCATGGCCGAAGCTTCGCCCGGCTCCAGCACGTGCAATTGTGATCCGATGGTGGCCGCGGCCACCGGAACACCGAGTTGCGATGCCGTCATGATCGCCAGTGGCAGCGGTTGGCCCAGGAGCCGCAGGCTTCCATGCACCAGCAGGGTCCCGAGGCCCAGGCACACCCCCAGCAGGATCATCCGGGGGCTGCCAGTCAAGGCACGCAGATCCAGTGAGGCGCCCAGCCAGACGAAGAACACCGGCCCAAGAAATCCGTCGCTGACAGCAAATAGTTGGTGCGCCAGGCGTCGCGGCTCGCCGACGGCGGCGACCACCAGGCCGAAGGAAAACCCGGCCAGCATGATGGAGACGTGTCCTGCAACAGCCAGCCCCGCCAGCGCGAACAGCAAAGCCAGCTGGATGCGCAGTTCGAGGGCAAACTTCCGGTCCTCGGAAACGTCGTGCAGCCGGGCCCGCGTGCCGCTGTTCTCCAGGGCACGGAGGACAAAGTAAAGGACCACCGCGCAGCCGGCCACCGCCGCGGCTCCCAGGGCCGCCCTCCCGGCGTTTGGCGGGTCGACGGCGAGCGGAAGCGCCACAATGCAGGCGATGTCGGCGATTGCCACCTGCGCCGTGGTGGTCAGGACCTTGGGCCCGGACAGCCGCAGGGAGTCGATGATGGGCAGCACGAGAGCCGCTGACGAGGACGCCGGCAGAACCACGTACAAGGGTGCATGGCCGGTGCCGAAAAGCAAGGCAATGAGGATTCCGACGACGGCGGCGAGCCCCGCGGCGATGGCTGCCCGCAGGGCGCCCGCACCGAGGGCAGGACGGATTGCCTTATCCCGGACGGGAACATGGGAGCCCGCAACAAACATGATCAACGCGAATCCGACGTCGGCCACGAAGGTGAACGTGGGGTCCGTGGAATCCACCAGCCCCAGCCCTGTCCGCCCGATGGCTATCCCCGCCAGCAGTTGCCCCAGCACCACGGGAAGGTGCCACTTTTGGGGTAGTGCGAGCAGCGGGCCGAGCAGGGCGACGGCGGCGATCAGGGAAAGCTGAAGAAATGACACGGGCCTCCTCTGCTGGTGCCCTGGTTCTCTGTCTAACGTTCTGTCTGGTGTCCGGCAAATGCGGTGTGGCTGCGGGCCGCCGTTACCGGGGGGTAGCTGGCAGCGTTCGGATAGTCCTGCTCCTCGGGTATGGGCAGCCAGAGGACTTCGCTTTTGTCTTCACCATGCATGGTGTTCTCCTGGGTGGCTCCGCGGTGCGGATGATGGTGCTCAACAGTACGTACGCACCGAGAAGACGGTCAACGCACTGGGCGAAGTCGCTACGTTCCGGTCCGGGCCGCGTCATTCGCCGACCTCGGGATCCACGACGGGCAGATCGGCGGGATTCTCGCCTGGTACTCCCTTATCCATCTCCAGCCAGCCGAATCAGTCACCTGGACATGCACGTGCGGCTCGGTGGCTGTTGCCGGAGTTACGCATTGGCCGACGGGATCGGCCGCCTTCACCGGCTGCCCCGCGCGTACCTGGACGGTACGTGGCCCCAGCCGGCGAGCAGCACAAAGGGGCCGTCAGTTCCTGCTGCGATCACGACGTGATTCCCGGCCACGGCCGCAACGCCTCCCCTCGTGCGTTCTCACTGGGTCGAGGCAACGGGCAAGGACTAGGTCTCCTGAATTGGCCTGGGCGTAGGGTGGAAGTCGGACGATAGGAGCACTTCATGAAGAAAATTCTCATGGTACTGACCAGCGTTTCCGAGATCGGCGACACCGGAGAGAAGACCGGCTACAACGTGGCCGAGGCAGCACACCCCTGGAAGGTCTTCAAGGATTCCGGGCATTTCGTCGACTTCGCATCCATCAAGGGCGGCCAGCCCCCGCGTGATGAGGTGGACTCGGAAGATCCCATCCAGGTCGCCTTCACGAAGGACGAGACCACGCGCGCGGGGCTTTACAACACTGCCCGCGTCGACGTCGTTGATCCCGGACAGTACGACGCCGTCTACCTCGTCGGCGGCCACGGCACCATGTGGGACTTCCCGGACAGCAAAGGCCTGCAGAACCTCGTAGCCAGCGTCTACAACGCCGGCGGGTTGGTGGGCGCCGTCTGCCACGGGCCGGCCGGACTGCTGAACGTGGAATTGGAGAACGGGCTTCGCCTCGTCGAGGGCCGGAAGGTGGCCGCCTTCACCAACGACGAGGAGGTTGCCGCAGGGAAGGACAAGGTCATCCCGTTCTTTTTGGCAGACCGACTGGAGGAACAGGGCGCCACTCACGTCTCCGCTGGTGTCTTTGAGGAGATAGTCGTCGTTGACGAACGGCTGGTGACCGGCCAGAACCCGGCCTCAGCTGCCGGCGTGGCCAAGGAGATGGAGAAGCTCTTCGCAGAAGTCATCCACCGGGAAAAAGCCGAGGAACAGCACGAGACGGAGGCCCTGCGCGCCGGGAAGGACGCCGAGAAGAGCGCCAAGAAGGCTGCGGCGGCAGGTTCCGAACACTAACTGCCGCACCGCACTGAGACTGGCGGCTCACCGCCATTGCCAACGAGTACATCCCGGACAAAGCAAAAGCCCCGGTTCCCTTCTATAGAAAGGGAACCGGGGCTGTTTGCTACTTGGCGGTGACGGTGGGATTTGAACCCACGTTGGCTTTGACACCAAACAACATTTCGAGTGTTGCACCTTCGGCCGCTCGGACACGTCACCAACCTGACTAGGGTACCGGAGCAAGGCTCACATCCCCAAAACGACTGTTGCTTGGGCGGCGCCTTCGCTTGCGCAAAGTTATGCACATAGGCGGTCTTCTTGGCCTAGAGTGCGGGCGCCTCGCGGGATGATTGAGCATGGATCGGAGAGCAGCAGTGGAGGCGGCAGAGGCACTGGCAGCCTCTGCCGCAGCGCTGGTTGCTTCATTGCGGGCCGAAGGATCGATCGGGTCCGGTGAAGCGGATCCGCTGCGGCAGTTAGCGGATGATTTTCTGGACGGACTAGCCCAGACCGGCCGGATTGATGCCCAGGTGGCCGCCGTGCGAGTCCATCTGGCCGCCGAGTACGCCGGCGCAGCGGAGGCTCTGCTGGAACCTGCTGTGTCGCCGGAGGACCACAAGGGCCAGGAGATGGCCGTTATTGCGGAGGTCGCCTGTGCAATGACAGTGAGCGAACCGGCGGCTGCCAACCTGCTGGTTGAAGCCCGCGAGCTCACCAAGGCCTTGCCATTGACGATGTCCGCGCTGCAGGCCGGGACGATTTCGTGGCAGCACGCCCGGATCATGGTCGACGAGACCAGCGGCTTGGGCCCTGAGGGGGCGCAGGCGTTGGAGGCGCGTTTCCTGGACCCGGAGGTGGCGAACCGGGCGCGGGGGTGCCTTGCGGGTGAGATGGTGGCCGGCCGGTTCCGGGCCAGGGCCCGGACCTGGCGGGAACGGCACCACCCGGTCAGCATTGAAAAACGCCATGCAAAGTGCGTGGGGGACCGGCGGGTGCTGTTTTCCCCTGACCGGGACGGCATGGCCTGGTTCTCGGCGTATTTGCCCGGCGATACTGCGTCGGGGATCTGGGAGCGGTCCACCGCGGCGGCCCGGGCCATGCAGGGCCCGGACGAGCCCCGCACGCTCACCCAGTTGCGGGCCGATAACGTCGCCCGGTGGTTGCTCGGCGGCAGCCGTCCCCTCCCGGGCAACGGAGGCGGGGAGCACGTCTCTGCCGGGGCTGGCATTGTCGCTGGCGGGCCTGGCATTGTCCCGGCCGCCCTGCCTGCCGTGGACGGTGCCGGTCCCGGTGGCCCCGGCGTCGATGTTCCGTCGCCGCGGGCGCAGGTCCTGATCACGGTCCCGGTGATGGCCCTGCTGGGTGCCACCGAGGAGCCGGCGATGCTCGACGGGTACGGTCCGATCCCGCCGTCGATGGCCAGGCAACTGATCGCCGACGGCGCCGCCTCCTTCCACCGCGTCCTCATCGACCCCCGCGACGGGGCCCCGCTGGAAATCGGGCGGACCAGCTACCCGGTCACCAAAGCCCAACGCCAATGGCTCAGACTCAGGGACGGCAAGTGCCCGTTCCCCGGCTGCAACAACCAGTCCCTGGACAACGAAGCCGACCATATCCTCGCCTGGGCCAAGGGCGGGACCACCGGGATTTCGAACCTCGGGCAGCCATGCCGCCGCCACCACCGTCTCCGTCACACCACAGCCTGGAAACCCACCGGCGCCACCAAAGACAAGCCACCGGGCTGGATGTCACCGGCCGGCCGCAGCTACCAAAGCGAACACCCCGACTGGGAACCACCCCACTGGCCCGGGATGGCTATTCCGGATGCCAACGGCCAGGGATCGTCTGCCAGCGCGGTGGAACCTCCTGATTGAGTGGTGCCACGACCATCAGCATTGTGCGACGGTCAAGGAGTTCCGGATCAGCGGATACGGTCCGGTCCGGTCCGATCAACCGTTGCCCATCAAGCCGTTTCCTCGACAACTTCCGCCGGCAGCCTCCACCGGGATAGGTTCATAAGCAAGATGACTACTTCAGACGAACCAACTCCTCAAGCAGCGCAGGCAACGGCATATTGGACCACCGGTCCGGAACAAGGTGAACTCCGGGATGAGCTACTGCACGCCCCGGGACCCGGCGAGGCGCTGGTCCGTACGCTCTACTCCGGCATCAGCAAAGGCACGGAAATTGTGGTCCACACCTGCTCCGTCCCGCCGCGGGTGGCCGAGGCCATGCGCGCGCCGCACCAGGAGGGCTCGTTCCCTTCTCCGGTGAAGTTCGGCTATCTGTCTGTCGGCATCGTTGAACAGGGCCCCGATGACTGGAAGGGCCAAAAGGTCTTCTGCCTGAATCCCCATCAGGACCGTTACGTCATCGGCACCGCCGCACTGACCAGAATCCCCGACGACGTCCCCGCCCGCCGGGCCGTGCTGACCGGGACCGTGGAAACAGCCATCAACGCACTCTGGGAAGCCGGACCGAGGCTGGGGGACAGGGTCGCCGTCGTCGGTGCCGGGCTGGTGGGCGGGATGGTGGCCACGCTCCTGCGCACGTTCCCGTTGGACCGCCTGCAGCTCGTGGATCTGGACCCGAAACGGAAGCAACTGGCGGACAAGCTGGGCGTGGAATTCGCCCACCCGGATCATGCCGAAGCGGACTGCGACATCGTGTTCCACTGCTCCGCGTCCCAGGAGGGCCTGGAACGCAGCCTGCAACTGGCCGGCGACGAGGCCGATGTCATTGAAATGTCCTGGTACGCCAACCGCGACGTCACCTTGCCGCTCGGGGAGGACTTCCATGCCCGCCGGCTCTCCATCCGGGCCAGCCAGGTGGGCGTTGTGGCCCGGGCCCGAAGGCACCGGCGGACCACCGCCGACCGCCTGAGTCTGGCAGTATCGCTCCTGGCGGACCCTGTTTTTGACGCCTTCCTCACCGGGGCGTCGCCCTTCGCAGACCTGCCGGACGTGGTGCAGAACCTGGCCAACGGAAAACTCGAAGCCCTGTGCCACGTGATCGAATACCCCAACGCTGAAAAATCCAGCAACCCAGACCCCGAAGACAGGACGTAGCCCGTGTTCAGCCTGACCATCCGCCGCCACTTCATGATCGCCCACAGCCTCCCGCGCGAGGTCTTCGGCCCCGCCCAGGCCCTGCACGGGGCCACCTTCGTGGCGGAGGTGACGTTCCGGCGTCGTGCTTTGAACAACGATGCGATTGTGCTGGACATCGGAGCCGCCGGCGGCATCATCGAAGGTGTCCTGGCGGGGCTCAATTACACCAACCTCGATGAGCACCCGGACTTTGCCGGCAGACTCAGCACCACCGAGGCGCTGGCCGAATACATCGCCCAGGCCGTGGCGGGCAAGATTAAGGACGACGCTGACGGCCGCGAGCTTGCCGGCATCGACGTCACCCTGCGCGAAAACCCTGACGCCTGGGCTACGTACGCCCTGGACCTGTCCGCCTGACCGTGCACGTCAGGTTCCTGGTCCCCGGCAACATCAGCCACAACTCAGGCGGCAACGTCTACAACGCACGCCTCACCGAGGGATTGAGGACGTTGGGCGTCGACGTTGAGGTGCTCGCAGCGGAGGGGGACTGGCCGGACGCCGGCATTAGTGAACGACGGCGGCTGGGCCGCCTGCTGGGGGCAGGCGAACCAGCGGCGGAGACCACGTCAGCGACGGTCACCGTGGTGGACGGGCTCATCGCCTGCGGCGCCCCTGACGAGCTGGAGGCTGCGGCCGCTGCGGGGCGCAGGGCCTGGATCCTGCTCCATATGCCGTTCCCCGGTCATGCCGACGGCGAAGGGCGGGCGCTGCAGGCAGCCGCCGGCGTGATCTGCAGCAGTACGTCGGCCGCGGACCACGTCAGGGAACGGCATGGCATTGCGACCGGCCGGGTGGCCCTGCCCGGTACGGATTCCGCGCCGGTGGCTGCCGGCTCGGACCCCGCGCACATCGTCTCGGTAGCCGCGCTGCTGCCCAACAAGTGCCAGCTGCTGGTAGTGGAAGCGCTCGCCAAGCTCCAGGACCTGGCGTGGACGGCCTCCCTGGTGGGTACGGAGGACGCCGACCCCGCCTACGCCGCGGAGGTCCGGGCGGCCATCAGCTCGCACGGATTGGACCGCCGGATTCGGCTGACCGGCCAGCTCGCCGGAAACGCCCTGGCGGACGAATGGAACCGGGCGGACCTGAGCGTGCTCGTGTCACGGGCCGAATCGTTTGGTTTGGTGGTCACGGAATCGCTGGCCCGCGGAATCCCGGTCATCGTGCGGGCAGGCACCGGCGCCGTGGAGGCGCTGGCCCTGACAGCGCGGGACGGCACGCTCAGGGGCGGGCCGGACGCCCTGCCGGGCGCCGCCGTCGTATTTGCCGGCCATGAGAGCGGCCATCCGGAGGTGCTCGCCGGGCTGATGCGGAAGTGGCTGTCGGGCCACGCGCTCCGCTCAGATTGGCGGACCGCCGCCCTTGCTGCCCGGGACCATATACCCGGCTGGGACACGACGGCCCAAAACGTGGCGGCCATACTCGCCACGCCAGCACCGGTGCACAATGAGGCATGACCACGCACGCCGCTCCCGCCGTGAGCCCCCGTCCGCACTTGGCTGCCCCGGAAGCTCAAGCCCGGGACCTGCCCGCCCAGGTGAACCTCACTCCTGAGCTGCTCAGGGCGTGGGCCTGGCACAAGCAGGGTCTCGACGGTTCGATGCAGGGCTCCGATGCTGCTGACGTGTTCACCAGGGCAGGTTGGGCACGCTCCGTCGGCGGGGCCAACCCCTATCTCACGGTCTTTGCGCGTGCAGGCATCAGCCGCGCTCAGGCGGACGCCGATGTCCTGGCCCTCAAGATCCATGAACTGCCCACCGCCCGCGGCTGCACCTACGTCCTGGGCGCGGATGACTTCGCGTGGGGGCTTCAGCTCGGTCGCGACGCCGCCGTGGCTCCGTTCCGCGTACTCGCCAGGATGGGCGTCGAACGCGGCGAGATCACGCTCCTGGAGGAACAGATCCTCCACGCCTTGGCCGAAGCCAGCGGCCCGCTGGACCCCAAGCAGCTCAGGGAACTCCTCGGAGATTCGGTGCGGAACCTGGGCGAGGAAGGCAAAAAGAAGGGTGCCGCCACCACGCTGCCCACGGCCCTTGGGCTCCTCCAGGCCGATGGCCGGATCCGGCGCGTGCCGGTCAACGGCCGGCTGGACCAGCAGCGTTACGCCTACACACTGTGGGGGCTGCCGCGCACCGCCATCGACGACGATGCCGCCCGCGCCCTGCTCCTCGAGCGCTACCTCGGCTGGACCGGCGGCGCCACGCTCAAGCAGTCGCAGTGGTTCACGGGCTTCACCTTGACGCACACCAAGGCAGCATGCGCCGCGATTGGTGCTGTGGAGGTCCCTGCCGCCAACGGTGAGGTGCTGTGGATGATGCCCGACGACGCCGGCCGCCTCGCCGCGTTTGACCCACCTGCGGAGGAACAGATCCAGTTGCTCGCCGGCACTGACTCGCTGGTCCTGCTCAGGCGGAACTCAGCGGATCTGTTCGCCGAACCCGACCTGGACAGGAAAGTCCAGAACTCCACCCTGGCACTGCAGGCTGACCTTCCGGACCATCCCATCCTGGACCGCGGCCGGATCATCGGGCTTTGGCAGTACGATCCCGCAGAATCGCGCATTGCCCACTGGCTCTTCGCCGGGGCCACACCTGCCGTTACCCGGCGCATCGCCGAAGTGGAGGCCTGGATCCGGGATGAGCTGGGCGACTTCCGCTCCTTCAGCCTGGACTCGCCGGCCTCCCGCCGGGACCGGATCGACGCCCTGAACGCCGCCGGTACTGCCTAGGCTCTGCGGTGGGCGGCGAAGAAATCCTTCAGCAGGGCCCCGCACTCGTCTTCCCTGACGCCACCGTAAACCTCCACCCAATGATTGAGCCGGCGCTCGCGGAGGACATCGAACACCGAACCGGCCGCCCCGGCTTTCTCATCCCAGGCACCGAAAACTACCCGCGGAATTCTGGCCAGTACTACGGCACCCGCGCACATGGCACACGGCTCCAGGGTGACCACGAGCGTGCAGTCTGCCAGCCTCCAGCCGTCCCCTGCGCCGCCATCAAGCTTCGACAAAGCACGCAGCTTCTCGGCCGCCTGGCGGATGGCCACGACTTCGGCGTGCGCTGTGGGGTCACCCAGCTCCTCCCGCTGGTTCCGTCCCGAACCCAGCACGCCGCCGTCGGGCCCTATGACAACTGCGCCGATGGGCACGTCCTCCGTGGCCAGAGCCAGGCGGGCTTCATCGAGGGCAAGGCCCATCCACTCGCTGTGTTTCTTTTCGCCGGGCGCCATGGCTCAATGATAGTTTCGAGGGATATCCGTCCTTGCCGCCCACTGACGCAGGAGGAATTCGTGGATGTCGATACATTCAGGGGCCGTGTAGGCCAATGGTTCAAGCCGTACGCGGCCCTGTGGATCACCATGCTGGTGGGTGGTGTGCTGGTGGTCATCATGGCGCTGCTGGGGGCTGAGGTCTACGACAACGTGGTGGACGACGCAGGCCTGACGTCCTTGGACCAGCCGGCTCTCGGCCTGGCCGAGAGCCTGCGGAACCCCGGGCTGGACGCGGGCGTAACGGCATTCACCAATATCGGCGGCGGCATCGGCATGCCCATCCTGGCCAGCATCCTGACGGCATGGCTCACGTTCCTGAGCCGGACCTGGCGCCCCATCATCCTGGTGGGCGGTGCCGCGGCCGTCTCCACAACGGCGACGACGGTGGGCAAGCGCCTTGTTGGCCGCACCCGGCCGGACCACGCTGATGCGGTTCCGCCGTACGAGACGTCGCCGTCATTCCCGAGCGGCCACACGCTGAACACGACAGTGGTGATTGGCGTTCTGGTCTACATTATGTGCCTGCAGTTTGAGATGACCTGGGCGCGCATCACCGCCATCGTCGCCGGGGTGGTCTTCATCATTGCCATGGGCCTGAGCAGGGTTTTCCTGGGCCACCACTGGATGACCGACGTCATGGCCGGCTGGTTCCTCGGGCTCGCCTGGGTGGGAATAGTGATCCTGGCCCATCGGCTTTTCCATGTGCTGCGGAAACGCGAGCATGCCGGTCCGGCACCTACGTTCGAACATCACGCCATCCGGGACGACCAGCCCGGCTGATTCCGGGCAGGGCCGCCCTGCCCGGATGATAGTTTTGACCCATGCGCACTCTCGTTGTGGACCACCCGCTGGTCGCCCATAAGCTCACCGTCCTGCGGGACAAAAACACCCCGTCTCCGGTCTTCCGGATGCTGACGGAAGAGCTGGTGACACTGCTCGCGTACGAGGCCACCCGCGATGTGCGAACCCAGCCTGTGACCATCGAGACGCCGGTAAGCACCACTGTGGGCACCGCCTTCACCAAGCCCACGCCGCTGGTGGTTCCCATCCTCCGCGCCGGCCTTGGCATGCTCGAGGGCATGACCAAACTTGTCCCCACGGCCGAGGTGGGATTCCTGGGCATGGCCCGCGACGAGGAAACGCTCGACATCATCACCTACGCCGAACGGCTGCCGGAGGACCTGACCGACAGGCAGATCTTTGTGCTCGACCCCATGCTGGCCACCGGCGGCACTTTGCGCGAAGCCATCAAATTCCTCTTCAAGCGCGGCGCCTCGGACGTCACCTGCATCTGCCTCCTGGCCGCGCCGGAAGGCCTGGCGAAGCTGGAAGAAGAACTTGCTGACGCCAACGTCACCATCGTCCTGGCCTCCATCGACGAAAAGCTCAACGAGAAGTCCTACATTGTGCCGGGGCTCGGCGACGCAGGAGACCGCCTCTACGGCATCGCCGGCTGATTCCGGGGCGCAACGGCAACAGGGCCTTCCGGATTGCGCAGCCCGCCGCTAGCCTGTGCGGATGGACTGGAAACTCGAACTTGTCTTTGTACCTGTGTCCGACGTGGACCGCGCCAAGGATTTCTACGTAAACAAGGTGGGGTTCAACGCTGATTACGACGAGCGGCCCAGCGACGGCATCCGCTTTGTCCAGCTGACGCCGCCCGGCTCCGGCTGCTCGATCTGCATTGGCGAGGGCCTCAACGACGCCCCGCCGGGCACGGCGCCGAGCCTGCAGCTGGTAGTCAGCGACATCCAGGCCGCCCACGACCACCTCAAGAACAACGGGGTGGACGTGAGTGACGTGGACGTGCAGGACTGGGGCCATTTTGTGTACTTTGCGGACCCCGACGGAAACAAATGGGCCGTGCAGTACATTCCGGGCCGCGAGGCCCAGGGCTGATTACCCGGACAGAACAGCAGGCCCTGAACCGGGGGATTCAGGGCCTGCTGCGGTACGGACCCGGGAGAACCGGGCTTAGTACCAATTGTTCGACAGGTGGAAGTTCAGCGCGCCGCACGGCGACTGGTAGCGCTCCTGGATGTAGTTCAGGCCCCAGTTGATCTGCGTGCGGTAGTTGGTGAGGTAGTCCGCGCCGGCGCTCGCCATCTTCTCGGCGGGCAGCGACTGCACGATGCCGTACGCACCGCTGCTGGCGTTGGTTGCCGTGGTGGTCCAGTCGGATTCCTTGGTCCACAATGTCTGCAGGCACTGCATCTGGTCAGGTGCCCAACCGTAGCTGGCCAGCTGGCCGGCGGCGTAGGCCTGGGCACCGGCGGGGTCGTTGACGGCGACAACAGGTGCGGGCTCCGGCACCGGGGCAGGTGCGGGCTCGGGAGCGGGGGCCGGTGCCGGTGCCGGTGCGGGTGCTGGTTCGGCGGCCTGCGGGGCAACGCTGATCTCAGGAGCCGCGGGTTCCGGCGTGGACTTGGCCTGCATCTCGGCCTTTTCCATCGTCAGCTGCGACTCGATCTCGGCAGTGGAGAGCTTCTGGGTGTCGCTGACCGCTGTGAGGCTGCCGGATTCGGACGCCTGCCCCGCTGCGCCCAGCCCGATCAGGAGGGCGCACGCTGTGCCGAGCACGGCTGCGCGCTGTCCCAGGGACGGAATGCGGTTGCGAAGTTTGTTTGACCCGTTATGCGGGCGTGTTTGTACCTTGGATTCAGACATGATGGATCGCCTCTCACACCTGCGGAGTTAGCTGTCGGGTTCGGATGAGGGCATCCGGCCACACGGAACATCACGTGCTGGCTTCACCCCAAGGACACTTGGGTCCGGGACTCTGGGTCCCCCGCCTCTGCCTCGATCGATCGGGAATCCGGGAAGCGGCAGAGCTTGGCGTCATCCGGATGTGCGGCCCGAACGGGATCCGCACTCTATCGACGGTACAGGAGCTTGGCGCTTAAGTCACATTTTGGTAACAAGCATCACGGTGTCGGCGTGTTGCCTTGCGGTGCCCCGAAGCCAATGGGGAGGTGGAGCGCGAACTGGGTGGAGCCGGGTTCCGACGTCACCTCCACTGTGCCGCCGTGCGCCTCGACAATGGACTGCACGATGGACAGGCCCAGGCCGCTGGTGCCTTCTGCGGCCCCGGCGCCGGAACCCGGCGCCGTGCCTTTGCGGGCCGCGTCTGCGCGGGCGAAGCGGGCGAAAGCGTGGTCCACGAATTCGGGCGGGATGCCCGCGCCGTCGTCCGTCACGGTCACCACTGCCCGGCCGTCCTCTGACGTCCGCACGCTGGTGACCACGGTGGTCCCCGGCGCCGTGTGCTTGCGCGCGTTGGAAAGCAAGTTGACCAGCACTTGGCGCAGCTTCGACGCATCGCCGTTGACTGACAGCGGCTCGTCGGGGAGCTCCAGATGCCAGGTATGGTCCGGGGCAATGACCTTTTCATCGCTGACCGCCTCGATCACGAGCTGCGTCAGGTCAACCTCGCCGAGTTTCAGGGCCTGCCCCTCGTCCAGCCGGGCCAGCAGGAGGAGATCCTCCACGAGTGTGGTCATGCGCTCGGACTGGCTCTGCACCCTCGCGAGCGACTTCCGGCCGTCCGGGGTGAAGTTCTCTGTCATCCGCATCAGCTCCGTGTAGCCGCGGATGGCCGTCAGGGGGGTGCGCAGTTCATGGGAGGCGTCCGCTACGAACTGCCGCACCTTGGTTTCGCTTCGCTGCCGCGCCTCAAGTGCGCTGGAGACGTTGTCCAGCATCAGATTGAGGGCATGGCCGACGCTTCCCACTTCGGTTCCGGGGTTGGCGTTCGACGGCGGGACGCGCACGGCGAGTGCCACCTCGCCGGCGTCCAGCGGAAGCCGTGCCACCCGCGTTGCAACCTCGGAAAGCTGTTCCAGCGGCTGCATGGTGCGCCGGATGAGTACCGTCCCGGCCAGACCGATCAGCAACAGCCCGCCAAGGGAAACGAACACGAAGGTCCATACAAGTGAAGCGAGGGTGCTTTCCTTGGCGGCCAACGGAAGCCCCGTGACCAAAACGTCACCGAAGCCGGTTGCCACGGCCACAATCCGGTAATCCCCGTTGGACAACTGGCGGTCAACGGGATTGCCGTTTTGGGCCAGCGCGAGCAGGGTCTGCTTATCTTCCGTGCTGAGCGCAGAGCGCGTGGCGTCCGAGTCAAGGTAGCCGCCGCTGTTGATCTGCCCGTTCAAGATGCGCGCATTAAGGGTTCCCACACTCTGCCCGCGGGCATCCAGCGGGTCCCGGCCGTTGAAGCCACCTCCACCCTGGGGCCGGCCGGGATCGTTCGAGCGGTTGGCTGCCTGGCTCAGCTGTTGATCCAGCTGCCTGGTGAGAAAGGAATCCATCGAGGCATAACTGAACAGTCCCACCGCACCGCAGATTGCCACCAGCAGTGCCATGGCCAGCAGGATCAGGCGGGTTCTCAGGTGCCAGGTGGCCGGTTTCAGCCAGCTGCGGCCCGGATGCGGGGTAACTTGTGGCGCGGACATGGGCTGCCGGGCTATTCGGCGGGCTTGATGACGTAGCCGGCACCCCGCACCGTATGGATCATGGGCGGGTGCAACGCATCCACCTTCTTGCGCAGGTAGGAAATGTAGAGTTCCACGATGTTCGCCTGGCCGCCGAAGTCGTAGTTCCAGACTCGGTCCAGGATCTGGGCTTTGCTGATCACGCGCTTGGGGTTCTCCATCAGGTACCGCAGCAGCTCGAACTGGGTTGCCGTGAGCTGCAGATCGTCCCCGGCCCTTGTGACTTCGCGCGTATCAATGTTGAGGACAAGATCACCCACCACCAGTTCGGCCGTGTCCATGGCGGCCACCCCGGACCGCTGGACCAGCCGGTGCAGCCGCAGCAGCACCTCCTCCATGCTGAAGGGCTTGGTGACGTAATCATCCCCGCCGGCCGCCAGGCCGACGATCCGGTCCTGGACAGCGTCCTTGGCAGTGAGGAAAAGGGCTGGCACCTCAGGTGCAAAGGCGCGGATCCTGCCCAGCAGCTCAACGCCGTCGAACCCTGGCAGCATCACGTCCAAGACCAGGACGTCCGGGCGGAATTCCTTGGCAAGCTTGACGGCCTCCGGGCCGTCCGCAGCCACGGCGACAGACCAGCCGGCCATGCGCAGCCCCATGCTCATGAGCTCCGAAAGGCTCGGCTCGTCATCCACCACCAGGGCGCGGATAGGGGAACCGTCCGGGTGGGTCAGCTGCGGAAGGTTGTTGGTCATGGAATGCGAAGTGGCCATGGGACAACTCTCTGATCTTTCGGTTAGCTCACGCTTTGCGGTTCCTGTGTGCGAGCTGTGACTCTCAGCGTAGCGAGCTGGACGGTCGTCCCAATGACTATGGACTGTGCCGCGGGAAACCCCGGGCCGGGGGAGAGGGGGCCGGCGCTCGATATATCGGCGCCGCGTGCGAAAAATTCTCCGGCTGATTGGACAAGGCAACCCTGTCGGTGCGGTGATTCTACGTCAAGCGCATGAAGTATCAGGCGATTTCAATAGGGTGCCTATTTTCGAATAAAATTCTTCAACAAGACGACCCGGGGCCGCGGGGCGCGAATTTTGGTAACGCAGATGCCGACCCGCCGAATTGTGATACGGGGCACATTCTGGTCCATTCGTCTCATAATGCGGACGAACGGCGCCTTTGTTACTTGCAAGTTCTCATTGTTACGTTGCACACTTTCAATTGTGAACAAGAACTCAACAGCACCTGCAGCCGCAGAATATTGGCCCAGCACATCAGTTGCTGCCGACATGCGCTGTTGTCGAATGCACGCCTGACCTTCAGACCCCACGAAGTTCTTAGGCATTCGCCTCCCCTAGTCCAGAGTCGGCGCCCCTCCCAGATTTTTCATTGCGGGGAACCCCAGCACTCGAGCCGCAATGACGGCCATTCACATTGAGGTAAGCATTCATGTCAGTTGCATCCGGATACGTCCACATCTCCGTCCGTAACGCAGGTAAGCCCAGCCAGGCTTCCGGGCTCCGTCAAGGTTTTGGTACCCGCCAGGCGTTCGCGCCGGCCGCCGGCGGAACCAGTTTTCCCGCTCCCGGATACGTACCCCAGGGCTACAATCCCAACTCCTACGGCCAGCTCCGCGCCGTGCAGCCCACTGAAGCTGCGCCGCTCACCGCGCCGACACCGCTGGTAGCAGGGAACACCGCCCGGCCTGTCGCGAACGACAACCTTGCCCGTGGATTCGTGCTCTACATGGGCATCGACGAGGAGACCGCGGCGGCTGCCGGGACCTCCATCGCCAAGCTTGCCCAGGAAATCCGCGCCTACGCACAGTCCCTCGTGACCGGCGCTGAAAGCTACGCGGCCGTGGCCATGGCCCCGGCCGGCACCCCCGGTTCCGCGCTCGACGTCGTCCGTTCCACCTTCGGTGACCCGACCGTCAATGCCCAGAAGCGCACCGAAACTGCACGGCTGCAGCAGGCTGCGGAGCCGCGCCCCTCCGGCGTCCTCATCGACCTGGCCCGCCGCGAAGTCCACCTCGACGGGGAATCCCTGAACCTGACCTTCAAGGAATTCGAACTCCTCAACTACCTCGTCGAAAACGGCACCCGCACCGTTGGCCGCGATGAACTGCTCGAAGGCCTGTGGCGCAACGCCGAGGAAGTCCCCAACGAGCGAACCATCGACGTCCACATCCGCCGCCTCCGCTCCAAGCTCGGCCGCCTCGCCAACACCGTGCGCACCGTCCGGGGCCAGGGCTACCGCTTCTACGAGCACCCCGAAGTAGTCGTCTGGGCCGCTCCGGAATACTCGATCTAGCCTTAACTTCACCACCGCCAGAAGGCGGCACGATCCCTCTGCTCCTGCGCTCGTAACTCACGCAACAACGGCGCTTTCGGGATGTGCCGCCTTTTGGCGTTCAGCCTCGGGCTTTCTGAGCATTGGTCTCCCCGGCTATGTTCGACGGCGGTGCCGTGGGTCCTGCGGGCGTTAGGCTTGGGGGATGAATGATCACCACATCAAACGCTTGGTGATCATGCGCCATGCCAAGGCGGACTGGCCCGGCGGGGTTGCGGATCATGAGCGGCCGCTGGAGGAGCGCGGGCACCGGGAGGCGCCGCTGGCCGGGAGATGGCTGGTCAAGCACGGCATCCTCCCCGACTTCATCCTGTGCTCCAGCGCCCTGCGCACCCGGCAGACGTGCACGTGGGTATGCGCCGAGCTGGGGGATAAGGCCCCGACGCCGAAACTTGAGGACGGCCTGTATGCCGCCTCCGCGCTGCGCATGCTTACCGTGGTCAACCACGTGCCGGACACGGTCACCACGCTGATGCTCATCTCGCACATGCCCGGCGTCCAGGATCTCGCCATGCATCTGGCTTCACGGGACTCGAACCATGACGCCTACATGGACGCGGCCACGCGCTACCCCACCAGCGCACTGACGGTTCTGGAAACGGAAAAGTCCTGGGCCGAACTCGACGGCCAGGACGCCCGGATCACCAAATTCAAGGTTCCCCGCGCGCACTGACGCGCGGCAGTCTGGCAGGGTTGAACGGTGAACCTCCGACACTCCCTCCTCGCCCTGCTGGTCGCTGTCCTTTGGGGCGTGAACTTCGTGGCCATCGACATGGGCTTGCATCCGGACGACGGGGAAGTGCCGCCGCTCCTGTTCGTCGCCATGCGGTTCGTCCTGGTGGTCGTCCCCTTGATTTTCTTCATCCGGAAGCCGGATGTGAGCTGGAAGGCGATCATCGGCGTCGGTCTCTTTATGAGTGCCGGCCAGTTTGGCCTCCTGTATCTGGCCATGGCGCTTGGCATGCCGGCCGGCCTTGCCTCGCTGGTGCTCCAGGCGCAGGTGCTGCTGACGGTTCTCCTGTCGGCCGGGTTCCTGGGGGAGCGTCCCAGCCGTAGCCAGCTGTTCGGCGTGGTTCTTGGCGTTGCCGGACTGGCCGTGGTGGCCGTGGGCCGCAGCGCCGTGGCGCCCCTGCTGCCGCTGATCATTGTGCTGGGCGCGGCGCTGTCCTGGGCCGCGGGGAACGTCATCGCCCGCAAGGCCAAGGCGGCGTCAGGGCTGGGACTGGTGGTCTGGTCCGGGGCCGTGGTTCCGCTGCCCCTCGCCGGAGTTTCGCTCCTGGTGGACGGACCCGGCGCCGTGCTCGGCACGCTGGCGCACCTGCAGCCGGTCACCATCGCCAGCGCGCTGTACACGGCTATATTCGGGTCGTTGGTGGGGTACGGAATCTGGAACCGGCTGCTGGCCCGCTACCCGTCGTCGGCCGTTGTTCCCTTCACGCTCCTGGTCCCGGTGGTAGGGATGAGCGCTGCGTGGCTGGTACTGGCGGAGGTGCCGACGCCGGCCGAACTGGCTGGCGGGGCGCTGCTCCTGGGCGGGGTGGCGACGGCGGTACTCACCGGAGGGGGCAGGCCGCGTCAGCGCCGGGACGTGGTTTTCGCGCCGGACGTGGGTGCCGGCAGCGGCGCCGGTTTCGGTGCCGGCTTACGCGCCGGGGATGCGGACGACGACGGCCGCTTGGCTGCCCCCGCCGGCAGCCGGGCCGGCGCGCGGGACCCGGAAGAACCCTGAGCGGTGGCACCGGCGCTGCGGGTGGCCGAACTCCGGGCTGCAGGCCGGTCCTGCGACGGCGACCGCTTCCGGCCACCTCCAGCCGCCAGCCCATTCCCGTTGCCGGGCCGGCTTCCTGAGGGCCAGGCCGCGCCCAGGAACAGGACCAGCACCGTAGCGACGGCTGAGGCGGCGGCCCAGAAGAAATAATTGTCAGGATCGTCGGTGGGAAGTGGCGTACCTATGATGGTCGGCTGATCCACAAATGCGAGCTCCCAGGTGCTGAGGAAAGCCAGCGAGAAAGCGATGGTCAGGCTGCTGCCCACGCCGGTGGCCACCAGCGCCACATGGCGGCGCCGCCGCAGGACTTCGGCCACCGCGGCAACGTATGTGACGGCCGCGAGCCCCAGGAACGTGACCATCACGGCTTCCTCGAGCGTGATGGCAGTCAGCACCAGCATGCCCAGGGCGGCGACGGCCGTGATGAGGGCGAACTTTCCGCTGATACCCATGTGGCGCATGGGATCAATCATCCCCGAGGGTTGAGTTACTTCAGCACGTAGCCGCGCATGATTGCCATGATTGCTGCAACGCTTTGGTCACGGCTCCGTTCCGGGTTGTAGGTCACCCGGTCCAGGCCCACGACAAAGCAGGCACCGAAGATTGCCGTCTCCAGGCTGCCGCGCGAGATGGTTCCGTCCACGGGATGGACTGCCGCCACGGACTCGATGGCGTCGCCGATGACGGCCAGGAGTTCGGTCCTGAGTACGGCAAAGGTATCCCGCCACACGCTGGGAGTGCGCCAGTTTTCGCTGACCCACAGCCTCGCGAAGGACGGGTAGTCGGCCATGAAGTCCATGGCCTGTCCGATCATCGCCTCCATGGCCACCAGGGGATCAGCCGCCGGGCGGTCCGCAGCGCCGGGGGCTCCGCCGGCACCGGACGCGCTGAGCAGGCGAGCCTTCAGGATGTCCACGCCATGCCGCAGCAGCTGCGCGATCAGGTCGGACTTGCTGCCGAAGTTGTAATAGACGGTGCCTTTGGAAACGCCCGCAGCGGCGGCGATCTCGTCCACGGTCACACCGGCAGCTCCCCGCTCACCGATCAGCTCCATGGAGGCGTCGAACAGCTTTTGCCGGGTGGCGTTGGTCCGGGCCGGGCGGAGTTTCTTCTCAGCCGCACCCTGGTCCGACATCACGGCGCTCATACGGCAATCTCGGGCTTAAGGGTTTTGAGCGTCCAGTATTTGTGCTTCCGGACGGCGAACGTGGACATCGCGGCGCCCAGGAGCGTGTAGCCGACCAGCCCCAGGACGGTGGGCACAATCATGGACAAGTCCGCGCCATAGATGAGGTGCCGCATGCCGGTGACCACGTAGCCCATGGGGAGGACCTCGTGCACCACGTGCAGCGGCTGCGGGGTGGTCTGCCAGGGAAACGTTCCGCCCGAGGATACGAGCTGCAGCACCAGCAGGATCAGCACAACCAGCTTGCCGGGCGACCCCAGCAAAGCCACCACGCCCTGGATGATGGCGCTGAAGGCCATCGCCGCGGCCAGCATGAACAGCCACATCAGGACCGGATGCGCAGGGTTCAGTCCCAGTGCCAGGTTCACCACCAGGGTCAGGAGGGTGGCCTGGACTGCTGAGACGGCCAAGAACGGAAGCCAGCCGCCGACGGCGATTTTCCAGGCGGGGGCGTTCGACGCCAGGGCCCGCTGGGTGATGGGCCGCATGGCCTGGATCAGCATAAAGATGCCGATCCACAGTGCGAGGGTCAGGAAGAAGGGCGCCAGCCCCGCGCCGTAGGAGCCCGCTTTGGCCTGGGAGACGTTGCTGACTGCAACAGGATCTGCGATCACCTGCGACAGGCTGTTCTTCTGCGCATCGTCGGGGTTGGGCACCTGGCCCGCACCGCGGGCAATCTCGGTGGCGAGCGTCCGCGACCCGTCAGCGGCCTTAGCGGCACCCGCCTCAAGCTGCCCCGCGCCGGCGTCGACCGTCTGGGCCCCCTCCGCCAGGCGGCCGGCTCCGTCGAGCGCGGTCTGCTGGCCGGTGGCCAGTGTGGCTGCCCCAGTGTGGAGCTGGTCGGCGCCGCCTGAGGCCTGTGTCACGGCGTCCTTCAAGGCAGGGGTGGCCGAGGCGAGCTGGGCGGCACCCACACTCACGGCCGTGGCACCGTCCGCCAGTTGCTGGATCTGGGCGGCATCGGCCTGGATGGTGGTCTTCGCCGCGGCCACCGGGCTGGAGGCTGCCGCGGAGTCGAAATCGGCCAGAATGCTGTTCGCCTGCTCCTGCGTGATCACTGCGGCGGCGACGAGGCGGGTGTTCGATTCGATCACCCGTGCCCGGAGCCCCTGGTCCGCGGCATCCAGTTGGGTGACAACGTTCTGGACCTTGGTGTTCAGCTGGGCGTTCCCGGCAGCCACGCTCGCGGCCCCGTTGGCCAGGGTCTGGGTGTCCGTGGGGAGTGTGGCGGTCTTGTCCTTCAGCAGGGTGAGGCCGCTGCTGAGCTGTCCGGCGCCGTCGGTCAGCCGGTTGGCGCCGTCCCGCAGCTGCAGTTGTCCGGCGGAGAGCTCCGCGGCCCCGGTGCGGAGTTCAGTGGTGCCTGCGTGCAGTGTGGTGGCCCCGTCGCGGAGGGTGGCCACGCCGTCGGCCAGCTGTCCGGCCCCGTCTCCCGCCTTGAGCATCTGGGCATGGATGGTGCCGAAGCCCGTGAGGAGCTGGTTTGCGGTCTCTTCGCCCACCTCCTTGGCAACGGTGCTGTGGACCGAGGTGGTCAGCTTGTCCACGATGGTGCTCAGCAGGTAGTTGTTGGCATCGTTGGTGGTCACGTTCAGCATCGCCTGGCTGGCTGAATCGAAGCTGCCCGGTGAGACCAGGTTGGTGGAGAAGTCCTTGGGGATCTTCAGCGCAAACGCGTACTTGCCGCTGCTGACACCCGCGTCGGCCTCTGCGGCGGTGGTGACCGGCTTCCAGTTGAAGACATGGCCATCGATCAGCCCGTCCGCCACCTCAGTGCCGGCGTGGAGTTCGGTGCCGTCCCCCGATGTGGCTCCGGAGTCCTCCACCACCAGGGCTGCGTCGATCTGGTTCAGGTTCCCGTAGGGGTTCCAGTTGGCGTACAGGTACACGGCGCCGTACAGGAGCGGCACCATGATCAGGGCAAGGATGGTCAGCTTCGGCAGTAACCCGCCGGTCATCCGCTTGAGTTCGGAACGGGCCAGCCGCAGCACGGTCACTTGGCGTCCTCGGTTTCGCGTAGGAGGGCTTCTGTTTCGTCGTCAGCCCGGTCAGGTTCGTTGATCGGCGCTGGTGGGGTCAGGGCTGGTGGGGTCGGGTCAGGTTCCGGCGCGGCGGGGGTTCCGTCCGGCCGCTGGGCCGCGTTGCCGATCACGGCGGCCGGTCCCGTCCACGAGTCCGGGAGGGCAGTGACGGTAGCGACGACGGCGAGTGGCCGGCCGCCGTCGTACGCCAGCGCTTCAAGCCGCGGCAGCCAGTCCGCGGCGCTGGCACTGTGCCTGTCCGGGGAGTCGACCACCAGGAGATCGGTGTGCGGGTTGGCCAGCGCCAAGGCCGTCAGCAGGTCCATCCGTTTGCCGGCGGGAAGCTGTTCGGTCCAAAGATCCGCGATGTCCTCAAACCTGTTGACCTTCAGCCAGGGTTTGCTGAGGAGCGCGCCGCGGTAGCGCCGGGGGACCAGGGCGAGGTCCTCGGTCACCAGGTCCCGCACGCTGAGGTGCTGCTCCGGTTCGTTCACGCCGGGGGAATCGACCAGGGCGCTGGCGAGCCGAAGGGTTTTGGTGCGGGAACTGCCGGCCCACGAGACCTGGCCGCCGCCGGGCTTCATGCGGCCGCTGATGGTCAGGGCGAGGGCGGTCCTCTGGTCCTGCCGGTCCGCCGCCACCAGGAGCAGCTCGCCCCGGCTTGCGCGCAGGGAGGTGGGCGGAAGCAGATCGTCGCGCCGCCCCTTCACATAGAGCTGCTGGACAAATAGCAAGGGTGACCTTTCGACGACTGATGTCTGCACCCAGTCTAACTGAACTGACCGGTCAGTTCAAATAAGCTACAGGCCGTACTTCTCCAGCAGCCGTAGCCATACTTCGCTGATCGTCGGAAACGACGGCACCGCATGCCACAGCCGGTCAAGCGGGACCTCGCCCACCACGGCAATCGTGGCCGCATGGAGCAGTTCGCCCACATCCGGTCCGGCGAAGGTGGCGCCCAGGAGGACCCTGCGGTCTTCGTCCACAACCAGCTGCGCCCAGCCCGCGTAGTGCTCGGAGTGCAGCGACGACCCCGAGACCTCGATGGGCAGCTCCACGGACGAGGCGTTGTAGCCGTCCTTCCGTGCTTGCTCCAGGGTGCGTCCCACGGCAGCCAGTTCCGGATCGGTGAACACCACGCTGGGCACGGCGTGCTGGTTGGCCGTCTGGGCGTAGCGGCTCCAGGCTGCCGGAGTGCCTTCCAGTTCGCCCTTGGCCCGGGCGGCAATGGCGTCACCGGTGGCCCGGGCCTCGTACTTGCCCTGGTGCGTGAAGTAGTTCTTGCCTGCGGCGTCTCCCACCGCGTAGAGCCAGGGTTGCGTTCCTTCCACGCCCTGGACTAGGCCAGTGGAGTCGGTGGGGAGCCGGAGTGGCTGCCCGTCCTGGGCCCTGAAGCCCACGCTTTCCAAGCCCAGGCCTTCGAGGGCCGGATGCCTGCCGGTGGAGACCAGGACCTTGTCCGCTGTCACGGTGCCTTGTTCGCCCGCAGTCCGGTCACGCAGCGTCAGGGTAAAGGTGCCGTCGTCGTTTTCGTGGATGCTTTCCGCGGAGGTGCCGAGGCGTATCTCCACTCCGTCCGCCCGAAGTCCGGCGGCCACGAGGCTGCTGGCTTCGGCCGGGAAGCTGGCCAGGAGCCCGCTCCTGGCCACCAGGGTCACGTCCGCACCCAGGCGGGCGAACGCCTGAGCCAGTTCGGTGCCGGCCACGCCGCCGCCAAGGACGGCAAGCCGTTCCGGGATTTCCTTTGCCGACGTTGCTTCCCGGGTGCCCCAGACCTGGAGCTCGGCAAGTCCTTTGATGGGCGGTCGGTTCGGGGTGGAGCCGGTGGCCAGCACGACGGCGTGACGGGCCTTGAGCCGGTAGGTGTTGCCATCCAGCCCGGCTACATCCACGGCTAAGGGCCCGGTGAGCCGGCCGCGGCCGCGGATGAGTTCGATGCCGGCGCCTTCCAGCCACTTCACCGCGCCGTCATCCTGCCAGTTGGCAGTCATATAGTCGCGGCGCTTAAGGACTGCCGCCGCATCCAGGGTGCGGGTGACTGCTTCCTCGGCGCCCGGGACAGTCTGTGCGCCGTGCAGGGCCGTGCCTGAACGGAGCAGCGCCTTCGATGGCATGCAGGCCCAGTAGGAACATTCGCCGCCCACGAGTTCGGCCTCGATGACCACAACGGTGAGTCCACCCTGGACTGCCCTGTCCGCAACGTTTTCGCCCACGGCACCCGCGCCGATGATTACGACATCAAATTCCCGTTCCAAGGTTTGGGGCGTCATTTCTCCAGCCTACGCCCGGCTCCGGACGGCGGGGGAGGACGGGTTGACTGCCGAATTGCGTAACTTTCGACCAGGCCAGGGGGCGGGGGCCCCGGTGATCCAAGGGTCCGGAGTGATGTTGTGACCAAAAGTGACGCAGTCCGGACAGGCACATAAAGCAGGCCGGCGCTTAAAACAGAAGGTCCGCACCGGCGAACCGGTGCGGACCTTCATTCTGTGCGCCCAGAGGGATTCGAACCCCCGGCCTTCTGTTCCGTAGACAGACGCTCTATCCAGCTGAGCTATGGGCGCATATTCTGTTTCGCGGAGTATCTCGCTCCCCGAACCTCGAATTACTTTACGCGAGGCTGGGCCCTCGTGCCAAATCGGGAGCCCTGTAATATGGGCAACTAGACCGGTCTACGTGACCTTGATCACTTATTTTCACCGATTTGTGCAGGTTTTCCTTGAATTTGCGCGGGTTCCGTCCCAAAGGAGCAGAAACGTGCACGGCTGACATCGCCGGTGACCCCGGGGCGGCCAATAGCATTTAGGACACACCGATGAACCCGAGGAAGGGAACCGCAATGGGCGATCTGGCACAACAGCCGCTGCTTGAGAAAGCACCCACCACACATGCAGCACTGCTGGCATGGGTCGAAGAGGTTGCTGCGCTTACGCAGCCGGACCGGATCCACTGGGTTGACGGTACCGAAGAGGAAAACACGCGCCTCACGGACGAGCTCGTCGCAGCAGGAACGCTGACGCGCCTGAACCAGGAGCTCTTCCCCAATTCTTTTGCTGCATTCTCTGACCCCGCGGACGTAGCCCGCGTGGAGGAGCAGACCTACATCTGCTCCGAGAAGGAGCACGACGCCGGCTTCACCAACAACTGGATGGCTCCGGCCGACATGAAGCAGAAGCTGCGCGGACTGTTCGCCGGCGCCATGCGCGGACGCACCATGTACGTCATCCCGTTCGTGATGGGACACCTCGACGCTGAGGATCCCAAGTTCGGCGTCGAGATCACCGACAGTGCCTACGTGGTTGCCTCGATGCGCATCATGGCCACCATCGGCACCAAGGTCCTGGACAAGATCACCGCCACCGACGCGTTCTTCGTGCCGGCGCTGCACTCCCTGGGCGCCCCGCTGGCGCCCGGCCAGACCGACGTCCCGTGGCCGTGCAACCCGGACAAGTGGATTGTCCACTTCCCCGAAGAGCGCTCCATCTGGTCTTATGGCTCCGGCTACGGCGGAAACGCGCTGCTGGGCAAGAAGTGCTTTGCCTTGCGAATCGCATCGGTGATGGCCCGCGACGAAGGCTGGCTGGCCGAGCACATGCTCATCCTGAAGCTGACGTCCCCGGAGCAGAAGACCTACTACATCTCAGCCGCCTTCCCGTCCGCCTGTGGCAAGACCAACCTCGCGCTGCTCGATCCCACCATTGAGGGCTGGAAGGTGGAGACCCTGGGTGATGACATCACCTGGATGCGCTTCGGCAAGGAAGGCGAACTCCGCGCAGTCAACCCCGAGGCTGGCCTCTTCGGCGTGGCTCCGGGCACCGGCTGGGGCACCAACCCCAACGCGATGCGCGCCATCGCCAAGGGCAACAGCATCTTCACCAACGTCGCACTGACCGACGACGGCGGCGTGTGGTGGGAGGGCATGACCGAGGAAGTGCCTGCCCACCTCACCGACTGGCAGGGCAATTCCTGGACCCCGGACTCGGACAAGCCCGCAGCCCACCCGAACTCCCGCTTCTGCACGCCGATTGACCAGATCGACATGCTGGCCGAGGAGTACAACAACCCCGACGGTGTGGAGCTTTCCGCCATCCTGTTCGGCGGCCGCCGCAAAACCACCATCCCCCTGGTGACCGAGGCCCGCAGCTGGTCCAACGGCATCTTCATGGGCTCCACGCTGTCCTCCGAAACCACGGCCGCAGCAGCGGGCGCGGTCGGTGTGGTCCGCCGCGACCCCATGGCCATGCTGCCTTTCATGGGCTACGACGCCGGCGATTACCTGAACCACTGGGTCAACCTGTCCGCCAAGGCCAACCCGGAGCGCCTGCCCAAGATCTTCCTGGTCAACTGGTTCCGCCGCACGGCCGACGGCGGCTTCGCCTGGCCTGGCTTCGGCGACAACGCCCGGGTCCTCAAGTGGGCCATCGAGCGCCTCGAAGGCAAGGCTGACGCCGTCGAGACGCCCATCGGATTTGTTCCCACGGGCGAGTCCATCGACCTCAAGGGCCTGGACATGACCCCCGCTCAGGTCGAGGACGCTGTCCGTGTTGATCCGGCCGAGTGGGCCACCGAGCTGGCATCCATCGAGGAATGGTACGCCAACTTCGGCGGGTCCCTCCCCGAAGCACTGCAGTCCGAGCTTGCCGGCCTGAAGGCCCGCCTGGGCTGACACACCCACAAGTACGACGGCGGCCCCGCACCTTTTTCAACAAAGGTGCGGGGCCGCCGTCGTTCCCCACCGGCCCCTAACCTCGCAAGCTCGGCCAGGGAACCCTGCCGGCGTGGGCCCGTCATCGAGTGCTCCGCAACGGCCCTTATGGGGCGTCAAAAGGGCCGTTATGGAGCAGACGATGGATTTTTAGCTGGCGAGCCAGATGTCCGGGCCGAAGACCTCGTAGTGGATGGACGTGGCCGGGATGCCCGCGTTGATGGCTTCGTTGCGGATGTGCTTCATGAACGGCAGCGGCCCGCACAGGTACAGCGAGGCATCGGCCGGGAGATCCACCTCGCGAAGGGACATGAAGCCTTCCTTGGTGCCCTCGACCGGCTGCTCCAGCCACAGCTGCAGCTCGGCGCCGTCCAGGCGGTCGACGTCGTCCGTCATCTGGCCGCGCAGGGCCCAGCTTTCCAAGGTGCTTTCCGCGTGGAGTACCAGGACCTGCCGCTCCGATCCCGCTTCGGCGAGGGAGCGCAGGATGGACGCAGTGGGGGTGCAGCCGATGCCGGCCGAGGCCAGGACCACCGGACCGTCGCCCTCTTTGAGAGTGATCTCGCCGTAGGGGTTGGAGATATCCAGGACGTCGCCCACCTCCACGCTGTTGTGCAGCACGGGGGAGACCTCGCCGCCGTCGTCAAGCTTGGTGGTGAAGGTGCGGCTGGTGCCCGCCGCGCCGGACAGTGAATACTGCCGCACCTGCCGAAGGCCGTCCGGCAGGGCCACTTTGACGCTGACATACTGGCCCGGCAGTGCTGGGGTGATGGGAGTGTCGTCCGCAGGCTCGAGCGTGAAGGTCATGGAGCCGGCGCCGGCCACAGCCTTGGCTGCTACCCGCCACGGAGCCCACATTTTGCCGTTAGCCTGCGCGGCGTAGAGTCCCTTTTCCAGCTTGATCAGGGCGTCTGCCATCAGCCAGTACACCTCGGTCCAGGCCTCGGCGATTTCCGGCGTGATGACCTCCGCGAGGTCCTCTCCAATGGCGGCGAAGAGGTGCTCGTAGACCACCTGGTACTGGGGCTCTGTGATGCCGAGGGAGGCGTGGCGGTGCGCGATGCGGGAGAGTACGGTCTCCGGCAGGGTGCCGGGGTTGTTGACCAGGTGCGTGGCGAAAGCGGCGATGCTTCCGGCTAGGGCCTGCTGCTGGTCGCCCGAGCGCTGGTTGGAGCGGCTGAACAGGCCGTCGAGCAGTTCGGGGTGGGCGGCGAACAGGCGGGCATAAAACTTGGGGGTGATGGCGCCGATCCGCGAACCGACCAGCGGCAGGGTGGCCTCAATGACGGGGCGGGCTTTGTCCGAGAGCATATGTACTCCTGAGGTAGGTGACCGGGGGCTTCGTCCGGTCGGATAATACGTGCATTTGAAATGCCTGTATTGATACCTCAAGTTCTACACCCTGTAGAAATGTGAATCAAATCGGGGCGTCATGAGCCGGTTTGCGTCGGGAGAGGTCCCTGGACTTGCGAGGGTGGACCGGGCTACAGCGCCGGTACGACCTCGGTTTTGAGACCGGGGCGCAGGCCGATCATCTGGAAGACGGGAGCCATCTGCGTGGATCCGGGCAGCTCAGAAATGACCACTGAGTCCAGCTCCCGGTAAAACGCCTCCCGGGCGCGGGCCAGGGCGGCGCGGAGCCTGCATCCATTAATCAGCGGGCAGTCGCCGCTGGGGGCCACGCAGTCGGCGGCGTCGGTGCGGGTGTTCAGCGCCCGCAGGACCCCGCCCACGGTGGCAAGGCGGCCGGCCGGGCTGAGCCGGGAACCGCCGCTCCTGCCCCGTTCCACGTCGATCAGGCCAAGGGCCCGCAGCTTGGCCATGGCCTTGCTAACGTGGTTGTACGGCGTGGCCACAGCGTCGGCAATGTTCTGCGTGGTGAGGAGGGTGGCCTCCGGGGCGGCTGCCAGGACCATCAGGGCACGGAGGCTGACGTCGGCAAAGGCATTGATTTTCATGACCATCGACCGCGGTCTAGTCCACCCAGATTGCGGGCTCGTTGGTGTCGGCGGCGAGCTGGCCAAAGTCCCACTCGCGGCTGGCCGTGTTGGCGGCGTACGGGAGGACAGCGGCGAAGACCGACCCGTCCCGGTGCTCCGCGGCCACATGGATGGCATCCGAATGATCCTCGACCAGCGTGATGTCGCAGACCACGGCTGCGGCCCGAAAATCGGCCCGGTTTTGGCGCAGCAGTTCAGTGAGGTCGCTGATCATCGCGTCGGCGTCGAAGTCGCCGTCGGAGCCTTCCGCGGCATCCGCCGGCGTAACGGCCATGAGCCGGACCTCGCCGTCGTTCGCCACCACCAGCGCGAACGGCAGGAACCCGCCGTTGCGCTGGAGCTGTTCCTGGGCGGCGCCAAGTCCAGTGCCCATCAGGTTCTCAAGATCCGCGGCGCTGGCCTCCGGAACGGAATCCCGCCAAGACGGCGCCACCTGGCCGCCCGCGGCTTCGTGGGGCGCCTGGGGTTTAGCGCCGGACATTGGCCAGCACCCGGTCCCGCACGCGTTCCATCAGCTGCCGGTCCGTGGCCTCCACGTTGAGCCGGAGGAACGGCTCAGTGTTGGACGGGCGCAGGTTGAACCAGTAGCTTCCGTCATTGGCCGTGAACGTGCTTCCGTCCATGGTGTCCACGATGATGTCCTCAGCAGCAAAGTCTGCCTTGACCCGGTCCACGGCTCCCGCCTTGTCCTCGATTTCGGAGTTGATCTCACCGGAGGAGACGTAGGGCTCGTACTCACGGCCAAGCTCTGACAGCGGGCCGTCCTGCTCGCCGAGGGCTGCAAGGACGTGCATCGCCGCGAGCATTCCGGTGTCTGCGTTCCAGAAGTCGCGGAAGTAGAAGTGCGCGGAGTGCTCACCGCCGAAGACGGCACCTTCCTCGGCCATGACTGCCTTGATGAAGGAGTGGCCTACGCGGGTGCGGACGGCGCGTCCGCCGTCGTGCTCCACCAGTTCGGGGACCGCACGGGAGGTGAGCAGGTTGTGGATGATGGTGGGTGTTGCCTCGCCCTGTGCCTGGGCGCGGGCGATTTCGCGGCGGGCCACCATGCCCGTGATGGCCGACGGCGAGACGGGCTCGCCCTTTTCGTCGATGACGAAGCAGCGGTCGGCGTCGCCGTCGAAGGCCAGGCCGATATCGGCGCCGTGTTTGACGACGGCGGCCTGCAGGTCGCGAAGGTTCTCCGGCTCCAGGGGGTTCGCCGGGTGGTTGGGGAACGAACCGTCCAGCTCAAAGTAGAGGGGAATGATGTCGAACGGCAGCTTCGGCAGGAGGGCATCGCCCAGGACGGCGGGGGTGGTGAGGCCGGCCATGCCGTTGCCTGCATCCACTACAACCTTGAGCGGACGGGAGCCGGACAGGTCCACCAGGCCGCGGAGATACTCCGAGTAGCCCTTCAGGACGTCGTGCACGCCGATCTGGCCGCGCGTGGCGGCGGCCGGGATGTGGCGGGTGTTCAGGTACTCCTCGGCGAGTGCCTGGATCTCCTTGAGTCCCGATTCGGAGGAGATGGGCTGGGCTCCGGCCTTGGACATCTTAATGCCGTTGTACTCGGCCGGGTTGTGGCTGGCCGTGAACGTGGCACCGGCGGCGTTCAGCGAGCCGCAGGCGTAGTAGAGCTCGTCGGTGGAGATGAGGTCAAGGAGCTGAACGTTGGCGCCGCGGGTGGCGGCGCCGTCGGCGAAAGCTTTGGCGAACTCGGGGGAGGAGGGGCGCATGTCGCCGCCCACCAGGACGGTCTGTCCCTCAAGTTCCAGGACATCGACGAACGCGGCACCTACGGCTTCGACGATTTCGGCGGTGATGGAATCGCCCACGATTCCCCGGACGTCGTAGGCCTTGAAGGATGCCGAGAGGTCAAAAGTCTTTGTCTGTTCGCTAGTCACGGGTCTTATCTTACGTGGAAGTGCGGGGGTGCCTGTTGAGGGGGAGTGGGCGCCGGGCCATGTGACCGGGGGCTCCCAACCGTTGTGTCCGGACATGTGGGGTTGTCCACATGGGGAGCTCGGGGGATCCGGGTGTCGGTGGGGGCTGGGATACTGAATCAATGGTCGATACCCAGAACGCCGCCCTTCTTTCCGCTTCCCCCGATTCGCCGTCCGCCACAAAGATCCAGGCACTGGAAGTTCTCCGGGAACTCGTGGGGCATCCGGAAGCGGCATTCCACGACGGCCAGTTTGAAGCGATTGAGGCACTGGTCGACGGCGGCCGGCGGGCCTTGGTGGTCCAGCGCACCGGTTGGGGAAAATCGGCTGTGTACTTCGTGGCGTCACTGCTGCTCCGGCGCCGCGGCGCCGGGCCAACGTTGATCGTTTCGCCGTTGCTTGCCCTGATGCGGGACCAGGTGGC
Organism: Pseudarthrobacter sulfonivorans; assembly: GCF_014712225.1. Taxonomy (GTDB): domain Bacteria; phylum Actinomycetota; class Actinomycetes; order Actinomycetales; family Micrococcaceae; genus Arthrobacter; species Arthrobacter sulfonivorans. The sequence goes on along the minus strand of NZ_JACXBW010000012.1, from coordinate 56,938 downwards.
CGCCGCCGCCCGCGCCGGTGTGCGCGCCGTGGCCATCAACTCGGCGAACCAGCTGGAATGGGACACCGTGCGGGAACAGCTTGCCGCGGACGAAGTGGACGTCCTGCTGGTATCGCCGGAAAGGCTCACGAACCCGTCCTTCCGTGAGAACCAACTGCCGGAGCTCATCCGGCGCACTGGCCTGCTGGTCATTGACGAGGCCCACTGTATTTCGGACTGGGGCCACGATTTCCGCCCGGATTACCGGCGTATCGCGGACCTGATCACGAAGCTGCCGGACTCGGTTCCCGTCCTGGCCACCACTGCCACGGCAAACTCGCGCGTGGTTCACGATATCGAGGAACAGCTCGGGGCCGGCGTCCTGACCATCCGGGGCACCCTGGGCCGCGATTCCCTGCGGTTGGGGGTCCTCGCCCTCCCGGACTCGCGTCAACGCCTGGGCTGGCTTTTGACGCACCTCGGCGATCTTCCGGGCAGCGGGATCATCTACACGCTGACCGTTTCAGCCGCGGAGGACACCGCGCGGCTGCTCGCTGAGGCAGGGCACGAAGTTCAGGCTTACACCGGCAGGACCGATCCTGCGGACCGGGAACGTGCCGAGCAGCTGCTTAAGGACAACCAGGTCAAAGCGCTTGTGGCCACGTCGGCGCTCGGCATGGGCTTCGACAAGCCGGACCTTGGCTTCGTGGTGCACCTTGGCGCGCCGTCATCTCCGGTGGCCTATTACCAGCAGGTGGGCCGTGCAGGCCGTGGCGCGGCGAACGCCGACGTGCTCTTGCTGCCCGGCTCCGAAGACCGCGATATCTGGCAGTACTTTGCCACCGCGTCCATGCCGTCAGAGGAGAAGGCCACGGCCGTGCTGAGCGCCCTGGCCGAGGCCGGCTCTGCCGTGTCCACGGTTGCCTTGGAGGCCCGCGTTGACCTCCGCCGCACACCGCTGGAGCTGCTGCTGAAGGTGTTGGCCGTGGACGGTGCGGTGGAACGCGTCGGGGGCGGATGGCGTTCCACGGGCATGCCTTGGGTCTATGACGCTGAGCGCTACAGCCGGATCGCGGAGGCCCGGGTGGATGAGCAGGACTCCATGGTGATTTACCAGGACACTGCAGGGTGCCGGATGGAGTACATCACGTCGGTCCTTGACGACGAGACGGCGCACGCCTGCGGGCGGTGCGACAACTGCGCGGGCCGCTGGTTCCCGGCGGATATTGCCGCCGATGCTACGGCAGCCGCGGGCCAGACCCTGAGCCGGGCCGGCGGCGTCCTGGAGGCGCGGCTGCAGTGGCCCAGCGGCATGGACCGCCTGGGCGTACCCGTCAAGGGCAAGATCAAGGCGGACGAAGGAATGGCCAACGGCCGCATCCTGGCGAGGCTGACTGACCTGGGTTGGGGCGGTGCGCTGCGGGAACTTTTCGCCGCCGGGGCCGCGGACCGTCCGGTGGAACCAGCCATGCTCCAGGCCTGTGTCCAGGTCCTGCGCGAATGGGCAACCGGCGATAGCCGCAACCCGGGCTGGAGCGGTGCGGGAAGGCCGGCCGCTATTGTCAGCATGCCCTCCCGTGGCAAGCCCGAACTGGTCCGGTCCCTGGCGCAGGGGATCTCGGAAATCGGCCGGATGCCCTACCTTGGCGAACTGTCCCTTGGCCACGGCGGACCGACGGGAAGCCGGGGCGGCAATAGTGCCTACCGGTTGGCGGGGGTCTGGGACCGGCTGGTGGTGGGGCCCGAGCTGGAGGCTGCCATGGCTTCATTGCGTGGACAGGGCGTGATGCTGATCGACGATCTGGTGGACAGCCGGTGGAGCCTTACCGTGGCCGGACGTGCCCTGCGCCAGGCCGGGGCAGGGGCTGTCCTTCCGCTGGTGCTGGGCCAGGCGGGCTGACCGCCGGACTGCTGATTTCCGGGCTGGTGACTTCCTGGCCGCCCGGTCGGCTGACTTCCGTGCCGGCGGGACCGCTGGCCTCTGCGCCCGCGGGACGGCTTACTTCTGCACCGGCGTGCCGGTGCAAGGACAGGCTGTCCGCGGTGCTGAAAAGCATGAGGACCGCCATGGTCAGGAACGCACCACGGAACGGGCCGGCCGCGTCCGCGTCCGCGTCAAAGAGCGTTCCACCGTCAAAGACGCGGATTAGCAGCGCGCCAACAGCGATGCCGGAGCCGGCGGCCAGCTGAACCAGCGTCGCGGACACCGAGTTGGCGGACGTGAGCTGGGCGGGCACGATGTCCGCATACTGCACCGAGGCGTACGCAGAGAAGCCGATGGAGCGGAAAGCCCCGCTGCAGACCAGCAGGGCGAAGATCAGGGCCTGTGGGGTGTCCGGGGTGAGCAGGGCGCACAGCGCGAAGGTCACGGCGGACGCCAGGGAGCCCAGGACCAGCATGGCCCGGAAACCAAAACGCCGGATCAGCGGCGTGGTGGCCGGTTTGATGCCGATATTGCCGATGAACACGGCGGCCACCATGATCCCTGCATGCAGCGGTGACCAGCCGAAGCCGGTCTGGAACATCAGCGGCAGCAGGAAAGGCACGGAGCTGATGGTGAGGCGGTAAACAAACCCGCCGGTGGCCATCGCCCGAAAAGTCCGGGTGCGGAATACCGACAGATCAAAGAGCGGGTGTTTGGCTCTTCGCATCCACAGCACCGCGCACGCGAGGGCAGCCAGCCCGGCCACAGCGGAGATTGTGGCCCACGGCCCGTCGGGATGGGCCGTTGCCAGCTCCAAGCCAACGACCAGGGCTCCCACTCCCGCGGTGGTCAGGACCAGCCCCAGCCAGTCCAGCCTGCGGTGTGGATCGCCGGAAACGGACGGAACAATCTTCAGCGCCGTGATGAAGGCGGCTGCCCCCAGCGGCAGGTTGATGAGGAAGATCCAGTGCCAGGAGAGATACGTGGTCAGGGCGCCGCCCACGAGCGGAGCGAGCACCGGCGCCAGCAGTGCCGGCCACACCAGGAAGGCCGTCGCCCGCAGCAGTTCCGATTTGGGGGTGCCTCGAAGCACCAGGAGCGTGCCCACCGGAACCATCATGGCCCCGCCGGCGCCCTGCACGACCCGGCTGATCGTCAACACGGTCAGGTCAGGACTGATCGCGCAGGCCAGGGACGCGAGGGTGAAGAGGGTGATCGCCAGGCAGAAGACCTTCCGGGCACCCACCCGTTCGGCCAGCCAACCGCTCAAGGGGATCCCCATCGCCACGGTCATAAGGTAAGCGGTCATGGTGATGTTCACGTCGGCGGCGGGCACGCCGAAGTCGCTGGCGATGTTGGGGATGGCCGTGGTGAGGATGGTGCCATCGAGGAATTCCATAAAGAACGTGGCGGCAACCAACAGCGCCAGCCGGGGATTCCACGCTGGGCTTGTGCCGGTGTCGGCGGTCGGGGTGCTGCTTAATGCCATCCCACCATCCTGCCATTGCGCGGCCGGGGCGGGGGTCCAGGTACGCAAAAGGCCCCGGTCCAGGACCGGGGCCAAACGCGGAGACGGGGGGATTTGAACCCCCGGTGGAGTTGTGCCCCACACTTCATTAGCAGTGAAGCCCATTCGGCCGCTCTGGCACGTCTCCAATTGCTATTCCTAGCCCACCAAGGATACGCAGAACCGGCCACCGAGCGCAAAACGACCAACTGTGGCCGGGGCGGGGCAGGGGGCTACAGCCCGGCTGGGATGGTGCGCTGTCCGGCCGGTGCCGCCACAGCGCCAGCCGCCCTGCCGGATCCACTGCGGCCAGGAAAGCCTCGGACAGCATGCCGCGGTACGCCTCCTGCCAGCAGCGGACGTGGACGTCGGCCAGCCGTTCCAGGTCCGCAGGTACCGCCCGGCGCACCGACAACCCGGACATCAGCCGCCGGCCAGGGCACGCCACAGGAAGTGCTGGCTCCGGGCCTGGAGCGCGGCGGCCTGCCGGTTGTCTGAAGCGCCGGCGTGGCCGCCCTCCAGCGCCTCGTGGAACCAGACGTTGCGGATGCCCATGGCCTCCATGCGGGCGGCCATCTTCCGGGCCTGGACCGGGCCGACCCTGTCATCGGACGTGGCAGTCCAGATGAACGTTTCGGGGTACTCCACGCCGTCCTTGAGCAGGTGGTAGGGCGAGAACGTCCTGATGTACTCCCATTCCTCCGGCACGTCCGGGTCACCGTATTCTGCGATCCAGGAGTGCCCGGCGGAGAGCCTGGTGTAGCGCCGCATATCCAACAGCGGGACGCCACAGGAGACGGCCCCGAAGAGTTCCGGGTAACTGGTGAGCATGTTGCCCACCAGCAGCCCGCCGTTGGACCCGCCCACGCAGCCAAGCCGCTCGCGCGAGGTCACGCCGCGGGAAACGAGGTGCCGGGCCACGGCCGCGAAGTCCTCGAAGGCCCGGTGCCGGTTCTCCTTCAGGGCGGCCCGGTGCCAGCCTGGTCCGTATTCGCCGCCGCCGCGGATGTTGGCCACTACGTAGACACCGCCGCGGGAATGCTGCGTCCCGCCTGCGGCGCCGCTTGTGGTGGTCCGCCGCTCCAGCCACGCCCGGCCCACGGTCCCGCTGTAGGCCGGGGTGCGGGAGACTTCAAAACCGCCGTAACCGGAGAGCTGGGTGGGGTTCTGGCCATCCAGGACCAGGCCGCGGGCGGCCACCTGGAAGTAGGGAACGCGCGTGCCGTCCTCGGACACGGCGAAGTGCTGCTGCACTTCGTAGCTGGCGTCATCAAAGAACGACGGCGACGCCTTCAACTGGGCGTGCCGGCTCACCACACCCGCACCTCCGGAAGCAGCGCCCTCCTCGGCACCGCTCCCGGATGCAGCCCGCTCCAGCGTTCCGCGCATCAGCGTACTGGGGGTAGTGAAGCCCGTGGCGACCAGCCAGAAATCGTCGCCCGCACCGCCGTCGGCCGGGCCTTCATCTTCATCGTCCACCGCGTAGGCGTTGACGTCGTGCAGCGGCGGGCAGGCGTCCAGCAGGGAGGAAGCCCAGGCTCCGGAAGCAGAACCACCGGCCACGGTAGGCTCCGGCACGGCAGGATCCAGCACCCGGATTTCGGACGAGACGTCCCGCAGGAGGTTCAGCAGCAGGAAGTTCCGCGTCCAGCTCCAGGACTGCAGCGAGGTGTGCGAATCGGGGGTAAACAGCACCAACAGGTCCCGCGACCCGGCGACGTAGGCCTCGAACCGGGCAGCGAGCAGGGAGCCCGCGGGGTGGGTCTTACCACCAAGGGCCCAGTCCTGCTGCGGCCTGAACAGAAGCCACTCGCGGTGGGCGCTCAGGTTCACGTCGGTCGGTGCATCGATCCGGATCCACTCGTCCCCGGACCGGACGAACGTGCTCCGGTTGTGGAAATCGATATAGTCCACGGCGAACGTGCGCTCGAAGCCGGGAGTGGAATCGTGCGCCACCACGGCCAGCATGTGGTCTTCGGGGACCTCAAACAAAAGCGGGGCGGCGGCCAGGGACGCACCGCGCCGCAGGGTGACGGCGGTCCGGGCATAGGAGGAAGCGGTGCGGGGCAGCCCCTCGGCGGTGGAGGCGACCAGCAGGGTGTCCGCGTCCAGCCACGAGACGTTGCCCTTCGCCGTCGGGAGGTCAAAACCGCCGGCGGCCGGGTCCACGAAGGTGCGGGTGTCGACGTCGAACTCGCGGTAGCGGTTGGCGTCGCCGCCGTCGGGGGACAGCGCCACCAGCGCCAGACGGTAGCGTTCTCCGTCAGCCGGGCGCAGGAACGTGGCCCCGTGGAACACCCACTCAACGTCTTCGGCGGCGGACAGCGCATCCACATCCAGCAGGACATCCCACTCGGGGGAGTCGGTCAGATAGCTCTCCCACGTGGTGCGGCGCCACAGCCCCTTCGGGTTCGCCCGGTCCTTCCAGAAGTTGTAGTACCACTCGCCGCGCTTGCCCACCATGGCGATCCGGTCCGTGGAGTCCAGCACTTCGAGGATGCTTCCCTCCAAAGCCGCGTAGTCAGCGTCCTCGAGGAGGTCCTCCGTGCGGGCATTCTGCTCCCGGACCCAGGCCAGCGGCTCCTCCCCGTAGGTTTCCTCCAGCCAGACGTTCTCATCAGGGGGCTCCGGGGCAACCGCCGGGGAGGCAGTTCCAAGGTGTGAGGGGGTGGAACCGGGCGCTTGATCAGCTGCAGTGGTGGTCATGCGCCCCATCCAAACAACCCTTCGCCCAGCAAGCAAGTCAAGGGCCCGGGGTTCAGGCGGATACTCTGGATGCCGTGGGCAAATCGACGAGCATCCGGGTAGCCATCATCGGCGCAGGTCCCCGGGGTACCAGCGTTCTGGAGCGCCTGCTCGCCCATGCTGCCGCCCTGGCCGGGCCCGTGTCGGTCCACATCGACGTCATCGACCCTTACCCGGCAGGCCCGGGGCACGTCTGGCAGCCCGGGCAGTCCCGGCTGTACCTCATGAACACCCAGTCCTTCTACCCCACGGTCATTCCCGAGGACCCCCGGCTCCCCGCGCCCCTGGCCGGCACCACGTTCGACCGCTGGCGCGCCCACCAGCAGCGCGCCCACCAGCAGAATGACCCATCGCCCGCCCTGACGCCGGACGAGCTGGCCGAGCTGGCCGTCCTCGAGTCCCGTGACTTTCCGAGCCGCGCACTGTACGGCCGCTACCTTCGCTGCACCCTGGAGGACCTCCTCGAAAGGCTGCCCGACGGCGTCAGCGTCAGATTCCACGAAACGAATGCCGTGTCGGTGCGCCCCGCGGAAAACGGGAAGGGGCCGGCGGGCGGGGGAACGGCAGACGCCGGACCGGCAGGGAGTGGCCCGTTCGAGGTCGGACTCGGCAGCGGCGGTTCGCTCACGGCCGACTCCGTGGTCCTTGCCCTCGGGCACATCCCTTCCAGGCTCAACCTCGAGCAGCGCGAACTCCAATCGTCAGCCGGGCAGCTGGGCCTGCGCTACTTCCCGCCGGCCGTGCCCGCCGATGTGGACTGGTCCGCGATTCCTGCCGGTGAACCTGTCCTGGTCCGCGGCATGGGCCTGAACTTCTTCGACGTGATGGGCCAGCTCACCGAAGGGCGGGGCGGTAAATTCATCGACGCCGGCGCACGGCTGGAGTACCAGCCCTCGGGCCAGGAACCCCTCATCGTTGCCGCCTCCCGCAGGGGTACCCCCTACCGTGCCAAGGCCGCGTTGGACGGCTACTACCCGTCGTCGGTCACGTTGCGGTACCTCACGGACGCCGCCCTGGAGCGGTTCGCGGCCGCCGGAATCCTCCCGGGGTTCGACCACGATCTCTGGCCGCTTCTGCACCGCGACACCCTCTGGGCCTATTACTCCACCCTGGTGCGCTCGCAGCCCGGCGCCGCCGCGGATGCGCCCGCGTTCCTGGCCGCCCTGGATGAGGCCATGCGGCCGCACGCCCACAGCTCAACCAACTGGGAAGACGCCGTGGAGAGCGTGCTGGCCGTCCATGTCGGGCCGCGTCACCGGCTGGACCTGCTGGGCCTTGCCTCCCCGCTGGCAGGCCGTTCGTTCGCATCCCGCGCGGAACTGGATGCCGCCGTCGTCGATTATCTGCAGGATGACGCCCGCCGCTCCGCGCTCGGTGAGGCGGACCCGGTCAAGATGGCCATCGGGGCGCTGCACCGCGGGCGTGCGGTGCTGAAGACGGCAGTGGCCGACGGCGGCATCACCGATGAGTCCTGGGTCGCCGGCCTTCGTGGCTGGTTTGAGTCCTTCGTGGAGGGCCTGGCGAGCGGGCCGCCTGCCCTGCGTGCCGAGCAGCTGGCCGCGCTGGCGCGCGCGGGAGTGGTCAGCTTTGTGGGCCCCGACCCCCGGTTCAGCGTGGACCGCCGGGCCGGCCGGTTCACCGCCGTCTCGCCGTGGGTGGGCAGTCCGCCGGTAGCGGCCGCAACGATGGTCGAGGCCCTGGCGCCCGCAAACCGGGTTGCCGCCAATGATTCCCCGCTCCTGCAGCAGCTCCTCGACGACGGGCTGGTGCGTCCCCGGCTGATGATGACGGCGGAAGGTGCGCCGGTGGAGGCGACCGGCCTGGACGTCAGGCCACATCCCTACCGTCCCGTTGCGGCCAACGGCTCCGTAACTGACGGGCTGTACGTCCTGGGCCTGCAGCTTTCCGCCGCCCAGTGGGGCACGGCCATTGCCGCGGAAGCGGCGCAGCCCGGCGGACCCGCCTATGCCAGCGGGCAGCGGACCCTCCGTGACGCCGACGAGATCGCCCGGGCCGTCCTGGCAGGTAGTTCTTAAAACAACGTGGGCCCCCACCCGCAGGGTTCCCTGACCGAGCTTGCGAGGTTAGGGTGCGGGTGGGGAAAGTCACTTTACGCCCGAATTCCTCTCCGGAATCGGCGCGAAGTGACCCCGCGTTGGTTCTCCGTGTGGAGCGGCTAGCCCTTCAAGTCCTTCAGGCAGTGGCGGTAGGCGGACATCGCCTGTCCATAGTTCATCTGCCCTGCGAGGTCGGCGGGCCGCCGGGGCTTGACCGGTGCCGTGCAGGCCGGCTGGGCCGGGACACTGGCAGCAACCTTGACATCAGTCCTGACCACGGTGCCGGACTCGACGGCGGTGAGCACCAGGGTGCCCGCGCCGGCTGCGGCGCCGTCGGGCACCGCGAAGCTCACCGAGGCCGTGCCGGCGGCCACCGGCACGGTGCCGAGTGCTGTCACCGTTCCGGCGGCGTCGGTGAACTCGGCGCGCAGCGAGGTGTTGACCGGGCTGCCCAGCGACGTCAGGTCCAGTTTGGAGACCGTCAGGGTGATGGCGTCCCCGGGCTTGACCTCGGCGGCGGTGGTGTTGACCACGGCTACGGAGCGGCGGGCGAAGTCCGGGGAGACCGGGCTCTGCGCCTGCAGGTACTTGATCCACGCGTCCCGGTCGATCAGTCCGGAGTCCTTGGTGGTGACGCCTTCCTTGAAAATCCGGAAGTTGTCACCACCCTGGGCCAGGAAGCTGAAGGTGCCCACGCGGTAGGACTTCGCGGGATCGATCAGGGCGCCGCCCACCCGGACCGAGGTGATCCGGTCACCCGCGGCCCGGGATGCGTCGTAGGTGTAATTGACGTTCTTGGACAGGCCCAACTGCAGGTAGGCGCGGCTGGGGACCGTGCCGTCAGCGTTGGTCTGCCACTGCTGCTCCAGCAGGTTCTTGAACTGTGCACCGGTCAGCGACGTGGTCCACAGGTTGTTCACGAACGGCAGGACTGCGTTCGCCTCGGCATAGGTGATGGTGCCGTCCGGGGCGTAGTAGAGCTCATTGCGGAGGCCGCCGGCATTGACGACGCCGATTTCGGCGCCCCCGAGGTTCGTGTCCTTCAGCGCGTCCACGAGCGAGTCCGCCACGAGGTTGCCCAGCGTGGATTCGCTGCCGCGGTCATCGCGTTTGGCCGGTCCGCCCGCGGGGTCCGGGGTGAACGCCGTGGTGATGTCCTTGGTGACCGAACCGACCGGCTGGTTGCCCACTACGGCAGCATCAGCCAGCGCCTTCTTGACGATGGCATCGACAGCAGCGACCCGCGGGTAGGCGGCAACAAGGCTGGCAGCCGCGTCAGTGGTGCGCTTGACGTTGCCGGCCTTGTAGGCGGTGACGTTCTTGGTGGCAGTGTCCACTGTCAGCTGGATCTGGCCCACGTTCTCGCCGTAGCTTCCGGTCTGGACGATCGGGCGGGTCTTGCCTGCCTGGCCTGGAACCGGGGCATCCCAGGCGTACTCCTTGTGGGTGTGGCCGGTGAAGATCGCATCCACGTCTGCGGAGGTCTCGTTGACCAGCTTGGCAAACGGGCCGCCGGCTGCGAGTTCCTGCTCCAGGGTGGCACCGTCCGGCGTACCCGAACCGGCGCCGTCGTGGTTTTCAACAATGATCACATCGGCGAGGTTCTCCGCCGTGATCTTGGCCGCTGCACGGTTGATGGCCTCGACCGGGTCACCAAAGTCCAGGTCAGCGATTCCCCCGGGGCTCACCAGGGTGGGGACCTCCTGGGTGACGGTGCCGATGACGGCAACCTTGAGGCCGTTCATGTCCAGGACCGTGTACTCGGGCAGGACCGGCTCGGTGGTGCCCTTTTTGTAGACGTTCGCGCCCAGGTACGGGAACCTGGCGTTGGTGCCGCCCGCGATGACGCGGTCGCGCAGGTCTGCCCAGCCGCCGTCGAACTCGTGGTTGCCCACGGCAGAGGCCTTCAGCTCCAGGGCGTTGAGGACGTCGATGGTGGGCTGGTCCTTGGCAACTGCCGAGGCGAACAGCGAGGCGCCGATGTTGTCCCCGGCAGAGAGGAGGGCCGTTGCACCAGGCGCGGCAGCGCGCAGCTGCTCGATGGTTCCCGCGAACTGCACGGTGTTCGAGTCGATGCGGCCGTGGAAATCGTTGATGCCCAGGAAGTTCAGGTCAACGGTTGCCGGCGTGGTGGGAAGGTTCAGGCCCACCACCACCGGGTCGTGGTCGCTGGCACGGAACTGGTCCGGCCTGTAGTAGTTGGTGACGTTGTTGTTGAAGCGGCTGTACTCGAGCGCCACGGACTCCACCGAGTTGATGTTCCAGATGTCCGCGCCGGTGACGACCGCATTCGCGGCCGGGGAAGCGAGGATGTGGTCCAGTGAGCCCACCAGGCCGCCGAAGAGGTACGAGTGCTTCGCAGAGCCGTCGGCGTTTTTGGCTTTCTCGTCCTGGTTGACGTATCCGGCGGCCGTGAGGACGTTCATGGGGTCCTCCTTGGCGTAGGAGTTGAAGTCGCCGAGCAGGAACACCTTGTCGGTGCCCTTGGACTTCTGCAGTTCCTCGGAGAATGCCAGCAGGGACTGCGCCTGGGCGGTGCGGGCGAGGTTAGAGGCGCCCTGTCCCTTATCGGTGTCGCCCGGGTTGGCCGGCGGGGGCGAACCTTTGGACTTGAAGTGGTTGGCGACGGCGATGAACGTCTTGTCATCCGCTGCGCCGACGGGCTTGAAGGCCTGGGCGAGCGGCTTGCGTGCGCTGGCGAAGGCGGTGGTGTCGTTGAGGATGATTGACTCGCCCACCGGCTCTGCGGTGGCTTTCTTGAAGATGAAGGCGGTACGGATCATGTCTTCATCGGCCAGCGGGGGAGCGTTCGCGGGCGTGCGCACGTAGTCCCAGATGCCGGGGGTTTCAACGTTCAGGGCGTCAACCAGTTTGGCGAGGGCGTCATCACGGTTCTTGCCGAACTGCGCAGAGTTTTCGACCTCCATCAGGGAGACGACGTCGGCGCCGGACTTGGAGATGGCGGCAACGATCTTGTCCTGCTGGCGCTTGAGGTTCTCGGCGTTCGCCGCACCCCGGGCGTCGCAGCCGCTCTGGACGGTGATCGGATTGCCCTCGCGGTCGGTGTAGAACTTGCAGCCCGCGAGCGTATCCCCGGTGGTGGGGAAGTAGTTCAGCACGTTGAAGGAGGCGATCTTCAGGTTGCCGCCCACGTTGGCCGGAGCGTCGGTGCGGGTGGCGCCGAAGCTGGCTGGCTGGAGTGTGTCCTTGTTGGCCTCGGTGAGGTGGTTTAGCGGCTGGAGCTTCCAGGAGTTGTTGCCATAGCCGAGCACCACGTTCGTCTTGAACGTGACCGGAGAACCGACGCGGACCGGGTCCGTCGCGGTCAGGTACGGGAGCACCTGGGCTTTGGTGGTGGCGTCCTTGAGGAAGTTGGTGCTGGATCCGTCGTCGAGCTTGATGCCGCGGGCGGCGTTGTCCGCCACGGCTGCGTTGTACTCGGCCGAACCGTAAGGCGCGACGGCGGTGGGCTGGACCAGGGTGGTGGTCCCGCCGGCCAGGCCGACCTCACCATACTGGTTCAGGGAGTAGTTGTCCGTGACAGTGACCGGTCCCTGCGGTGCAAGCAGCATTCCTTCGAGGGACTCCCGGAAGGCCTCGCTGGCCGGCAGCACGAAGGCGGTGGGCTTGACCTCGGGTGCGGCCTCGGTGAGCTTGGTGAGTCCTGCGGCGGAGGTGACGTTGAGCTGTGTCATGCCGAAGTACTCGCTGACGGTGCCCGTGACCTGGACGTAGTCCCCGGTCTGGACGGCGGCCGCGGTGGCGGGCGAGTAGACAAAGATGCCGTCTGAGGCAGCATGGTTCGTGGCCGTCAGGTCACCGCCGGTGCCTGCGGTCTGGACGTAGTAGCCGTTCAGGCCGCCTGTGGGGAAGACTGCCGTGACCTTGCCCTGGGTGGTGACGTTGGCTCCGGTCAGCGGGCTTTCGACGCCGGTGCCCTGGATCTCTGCGATGGTCTTCAGGCCGGGGGTGCCAGGGTCTGCAGGCGGATCCACGGGGGGATCCACCGGGGGATCGACAGGCGGAGCTGCCGGCCCGGAGCCCTGCGGAGTGATGGTGGCGCTGAGCGTAAAGTCCGCGGAGTTGTTGTTGCTGTCCGCGAAGCCGCCGCGGTTCAGGCTCTTGACGTCCGTGCTGCCCGACGGTGCCGTGGCGGGTTTGGTTTCGAAGGTGTTCGAGGTTCCGTACCCCAGCAGGTCTGCAACGCCGGCCGTCCCGATGACGGAGCCGGTCGCCAGGCCGGTCAGGGCCGTGGGCTGCTTGGCCAGCACAATCGTGCCGGCTGAGCCGCTGAAGTTGAGGCTGGCGGCTACCAGGTCCGGATCCGGCAGGTCTGCGCCGGCCGCCCCGCCGTTGTTGCTGCCGCCCTGCACCAGGTAGTGGCCCTTGGCGGGGATGGAACCTCGCAGCGAAGCCACGCTCGTGGGCGCCGCAGCTCCGCCGGCGGAACGGTACTGGACTGACCAGCCGTCCAGGGGGACCGGGGCGTCAGAGGTGTTGTAGAGCTCCACGAACTTGCTCTTGTAGGCCGCGCCGGTGGTGCCGCCGCTGAGGTAGGCCTCGTTGATCACAACGGGCGATGTGCCTGCAGCAGCTGAGACTTCCGCGGCCGCGGGCAGGGTTGCCAGCGGGGCTGCGATGAGCCCCGCTGACAGCGCCGTGCCCAGCGCCAATTTCCAGGGTGTGTTTTGCATCCGCTCTTACTTTCATAGGGGTGTCCCCGGATGGGGGGACCCGATGGAATGTGCCCGGGTTGTTCCTACGGACAGGGAAACCGGACTCCGCTCCTGGTCAGGTGGTGTCCGGCACATCAAAACAGCACTGGATGAACGCAAGGTTGCTTCCCCGTGTAGCGCTGTTTGCGGTGTTGGGTTGCAGGGTCGAAAGGTGACCGATCACCCCCAGGTGTCGGCCATCACAAAAAGAATACCGGCCGGTAGCTTTGTGGGAAGCTGCCCGGCCGGTATTTTTTCGAGGAATTTTACTTATGCGATGATTTTGAAGATCGCACCCGTGGGGTCGGCCAGCGTTGCCAGGCGTCCGAAGGGAGAGTCCTCGGGGCCGTCAAGCACCGCGGCGCCCAGTGAAACAGCCCTCTCGATCGAGGCGTCGGCGTCTTCCACGTTGAAGTAAACCTGCCAGTTGGACGGAACCTCTGCCGGCAGGTAGCCGGAGGCGTCCATAATGCCCGCCTTGGCAGAATCCCCTGCGCCCAGGGTGGTGTACCGGAAGTCCGGAGTGTCGCTCATGACATCCGTTTCCCACTTGAAGACGTTTTGATAGAACTTCACCGCGGCGTCGTAGTCCTTGGTGTGAAGCTCATGCCACGCAGCAGCGCCAGGCTCGGCAACCAGTTCGTACCCCCTCATTTCGCGCGGCTGCCACACGCCGACCGCTGCGCCCGAGGCGTCGCCGAAGATAGCCATGTGACCCTGTTCCGGAACATCCATGGGCGGCATGTAAACCTGGCCGCCGTTGGCCGTGACTGCGGCTGCAGTGGCTTCCGCGTCATCTGAGCGGAGGTAGGTGGACCACACGTCGGGCATGCCGGCCTGTTCCGCGTCTTTTTGCATCAGCCCGGCCACGGTCTTGCCGTTCTTCCGGGCGGTGGTGTAGCCGCCGTACTTCTCCTCGTCTCCGGCCTGGTACTCCCAGCCGAAGAGTTCGCCGTAAAACTGGCGGGCCTTGGCGATGTCTGACGTCATCAGGTCAATCCAGCAGGGTGCGCCGGGGGTGATCTCGGGTGCAGGCATAGTGGACTCTTTCGTTGAAGGGGTGGCAACAGAAATGACCCTATGCCGGGGCCCTGACAGTTTCAATGGGTCGCCTCAGCCAGGGCGCACGGCCCGGAAACGACGGAACCCCGGTCCGCCATTGCTGGCAAACCGGGGTTCCTGTCGCGGAAGGTAAGAGATTCGAACTCTTGGTACGGGGTTACCGCACACTAGTTTTCAAGACTAGCTCCTTCGGCCGCTCGGACAACCTTCCCTAACGAGTAGTGTTTCATAGGCAGTTGGCTGCAACAAAACAGAGTCTGCCGTGCGTCCGGTGCAGACTGGTTCCGGGGCACGAATCAGCTAGAAAACGGGAGTGGCCATGAAAGCCGTCTACATTGCAGAACCTGGTGGTCCGGAGGTGCTGGAAGTCCGCGAAGTGGACGATCCGGTCCCCGGCGAGGGCGAAGTGCTGATCGACGTCGTCGCCGCAGGCCTGAACCGGGCGGACGTGCAGCAGCGAAGGGGCTTTTATCCGCCGCCGCCCGGTGCGTCCGAGATCCCCGGGCTGGAAGTTTCCGGCAGGATCGCCGGGTTCGGCCCCGGCGTCACCAAGGCGTTCTCGGTGGGTGACAAAGTGGTGGCCCTGCTGGCCGGCGGAGGCTACGCGGAGAAGGTTGCCGTGCCGGCGGAGCAGGTCCTGAGGATCCCTGACGGCGTGGACCTGGTCACTGCCGCGTCCCTGCCAGAGGTGGCAACCACGGTGTACTCGAACCTGATCATGACTGCACAGCTGCAGGCCGGCGAGACCGTCCTGATCCACGGAGCCACCGGCGGGATCGGCACCATGGCCATCCAGCTGGCCAAGGCCTTTGGCGCCAGGGTGGCCACCACCGCGGGGTCGGACGAGAAGGTTGGCACAGCCAAGGCGTTCCTGGGGGCGGACATCGCCATCAACTACAAAGAAGAAGAATTTCCAGACAGCCTGCGCCGGCAGAACGGCGGCAAGGGGGCCGACGTCATCCTCGACGTCGTGGGGGCCAAGTACCTGGCGCAAAACGTTGATGCGCTCGCTGACTACGGCCGGCTGGTGGTCATCGGACTGCAGGGCGGGGTCAAGGGGGAGCTCGATCTCGGCCAGCTCCTGCGGAAGCGTGCTGCCGTGGTGGCCACGGCGCTGCGGCCGCGTCCGGTCGAGGAGAAGGGCGCCATCATGAATGCGGTGCGCGAGTCCGTGTGGCCGCTGATCGCCGACGGCAGGATCCGGCCGCTGGTGGCCAAGACCTTTCCGCTGGACCAGGTCAGCGAAGCGCACCGGTACTTCGACAGCGGCGATCACGTCGGCAAGATCCTGCTGGTGATGTAGCGGGCCGGGCTTTTCGGGCGGTAAATACTGAGTATTGCCTTCGGGGGAACGCGGGGCTAGGCTCTAGCCATACGCGGTATGCACAGGGCTTGGGGGTCTGTGCCTGCCGGTGCTGACGTCCCCGCTAGGAGCCACATGTCCATCCGCCACAGCCTCCTCGCCCTGCTGCAGGACCAGCCGCGTTATGGCTACCAGCTCCGGGTTGAGTTCGAGAACCGCACCGGCGCCACCTGGCCGCTGAACATCGGGCAGGTGTACACCACCCTGGACCGTCTGGAACGTGACGGCCTGGTCAGCAACGACGGCGGCGACGGCGAAGGCCACGTGGTGTACAGCATCACCCCTGCCGGCAAGGCAGAGGTGCAGGGCTGGTTCGCGGCCCCCGTGGAGCGCGCCAACCCGCCGCGCAACGAGCTCGCCATCAAACTCGCGCTCGCGGTGACGCTGCCCGGCGTGGACGTGCAGGCCGTCATCCAGGCCCAGCGGGTGGCCTCCATCCGGGCGCTGCAGGACTACACCAAGTCCCGGCGGGACACGGCCGCCACCCAGCGGGCGGCGGACACAGCCTGGCTACTGGTGCTCGATTCGCTCATCTTCCAGACGGAAGCGGAGGTCCGCTGGCTGGATCTGTGCGAAGCGCGGATGGTGCAGCAGGCGCAGGCGCAGGCGGCAGGCCAGGGCGCCAACGGCCAGGGAAACACACGTAAATCGTCCAACGGGGTCACCACGGAAGAGGCTGCCCCGCTCACTGCGGAGACGCGGCGATGAGGGTCCGGGGGCCGCAGCAGGTCCTGGAGCTCGCCAAGGTCAGCAGGACATTCGGGGAAGGAGCGACGGCGGTCGCCGCGTTGCGCGAGGTGGACCTCGCCATCAGCGCGGGTGAGTTCGTCGCGGTCATGGGACCGTCCGGTTCCGGGAAATCCTCCCTCCTGGCGCTGGCCGGGGGACTGGACCGGCCGACGTCGGGCGGCGTCTTAGTCGAGTCGACGCCCTTGGGCGGGCTGGGACTGAACGGGCTCGCACGGCTGCGCCGCCGCGCCGTCCGCTACGTCTTCCAGGACTTCAACCTGGTGCCCACCCTGACTGCTTGCGAAGATGTGGCACTGCCCCTGGAGCTGGACGGGACCGCCGCCAGGAAGGCGCCACGCCAGGCCCTGGACGCGCTGCGGCAGGTAGGTATTCCGGACCTGGCGGACCGGTTTATGGATCAGATGTCCGGCGGCCAGCAGCAGCGGGTGGCCATCGCCCGGGCGAGAGGCGGGACGGGCGGAGGTGGCGGCGGTGGTCCTGGAACCTGAGGTCAAATGTGCCCTACTACGGGATACTGTCTCCGGAAGCTGCTGCTGCGGCCGGCATGCGGGTGGACGACGGCGCCCTGCTGGTCCAGGCTGCGCAAGGCGCTCGCAGGATCCCAAGCGCTGATGACCGGAGGCATCGGAACCCTGCTCGGAAGCGTTGCCGGGACCATCCCGGCCCTCCTGCTGGTGACCGCCACGGGGATGGCGCGTACCGCCGTCGTGCCTTGGCTTCAACTGGCGGCGCTGCTGGTGGCGGTGCCACTGACCGGCGCGGTCCTGGCCTGGCTCTTTACGAGGGCGAAGCTGCCGGTGTCGCGCCGCGAGGTGGGAACCTGACCAGTCCCGAAACGGGTGAGCAGCCGTATTCCGTTACAGAGTTGGGTCTTTTCCAATGGCAGGGGCAGGCCTACGGTAAGAGGCAACAGGTCTGTCACTGAGCGCCTCCAGCCTGCCGTTCACCGCATGGACACGCGACGCCGGCATGGGGCCGCCTTGGCGGCAATGCCGCGTTGGTAGGGTGCCTTGGAGCAACCGATTGAAGCAGGAATTCTCGAGGAGGAGACATGGCCAACAGGCCTGAGGAACCGGCAGGTTCAGCAAAACGGGGCGGCCCGCTGACCGCCAGTCCGGACCTACCACCCACTGCCGTGGATGACGCAGTCCGCGAGGCTGAAGACAAAAAATGGACGCCGGCCAGGATCGCACTCTGGGCAGCCATCGCACTGCTCGGTGGTGTGGCCTGGTTCATGGTGGCCATCATCCGTGGCGAGACCGTCAACGCCATCTGGTTCGTGTTCGCCTCGGTCTGCACCTATCTGATCGGTTACCGCTTCTACTCCAAGGTCATCGAGCGGTACATCACCAAACCCGATGACCGCCGCGCCACACCGGCTGAGTACAAGGCCGACGGAAAAGACTACGTCCGGACAGACCGCAACGTCCTGTTCGGCCACCACTTTGCCGCCATCGCCGGCGCCGGCCCGCTGGTGGGTCCCATCCTCGCCGCCCAGATGGGCTACCTCCCGGGGACAATCTGGATCATTATCGGCGTCGTCCTCGCCGGTGCGGTCCAGGACTACGTGGTCATGTTCTTCTCCATGCGCCGCGGCGGCCGTTCCCTGGGCCAGATGGCGCGCGAAGAGCTCGGTGTCATCGGCGGCACGGCTGCGCTGATAGCCACACTGCTGATCATGGTCATCATCGTCGCCATCCTGGCGCTCGTGGTGGTCAATGCCCTCGCGGAAAGCCCCTGGGGTGTGTTCTCGGTGGGCATGACCATCCCGATCGCCCTCTTTATGGGCGTTTACCTCCGGTTCCTCCGCCCCGGCAAGATCATGGAAGTCTCCCTGATCGGTTTTGTGCTGCTGATGGCTGCCATCATTGGCGGTGGCCTGGTGGCCGATACCGACTGGGGTGCCGCGTTCTTCACCCTGGACAAGGTCACCATTGCCTGGGGACTCATTGTTTACGGTTTCATCGCCGCCATCCTGCCGGTCTGGCTGCTGCTGGCACCGCGTGACTACCTGTCCACGTTCATGAAGATCGGCGTGATCGTGATGCTTGCGCTGGCCATCATTGTGGTCCGCCCGGAGATCACTGTCCCGGCCTTCAGTGAGTTCGCAAGCCGGGACAACGGGCCTGTCTTCCCTGGCGCGTTGTTCCCCTTCCTGTTTGTCACCATCGCCTGCGGTGCCCTGTCCGGTTTCCATGCGCTGATCTCGTCAGGCACTACGCCCAAGCTGATCGAGAAGGAACGGCAGAGCCGTTACATCGGCTACGGCGGCATGCTCATGGAATCCTTTGTCGCCATCATGGCGCTGGTTGCGGCCATCTCCATTGACCGCGGACTCTATTTCGCCATGAACTCGCCCGCCGCGCTCACCGGCGGAACGGTGGAAACCGCGGCCGCGTGGGTCAACAGCCTGGGACTGTCCGGCGTGAACATCGGCCCGGAGTTGCTTGCCGAGACGGCAAGGAACGTCGGCGAGGAAAGCATCGTCTCCCGTACCGGTGGCGCACCCACCCTTGCGGTGGGGCTCGCCCACATCATGCAGCAGTTCATTGGCGGTACGGCAATGATGGCGTTCTGGTACCACTTCGCCATCATGTTCGAGGCGCTGTTCATCCTGACCGCAGTCGACGCCGGAACGCGTGTGGCGCGCTTTATGCTGCAGGATTCCATCGGTAACTTTGCCCCGAAGTTCAAGGAGCACTCATGGCGTCCCGGCGCTTGGCTGTGCACCGCCGTCATGGTGGCAGCCTGGGGGCTGGTGCTCCTGATGGGCGTGACGGACCCCCTCGGTGGAATCAATACACTGTTCCCGCTGTTCGGTATCGCCAACCAGCTGCTGGCGGCGATTGCGCTGTCGGTGTGCCTCGCCATTGTGGCCAAGCGCGGATCGTTCAAGTACCTGTGGATCGTTGCGGTGCCGCTGGCGTTTGCGGCCGTGGTGACCATCACGGCGAGCTACCAGAAGATCTTCTCGTCCACGCCTGCCGTCGGCTATTTCGCCAACAACGCGGCGTTCAGCAAGGCACTCGCTGACGGCAAGACCGAGTTCGGCACGGCCAAGAGCGTTGCCGCCATAGAAGCAGTGGTGCGCAACACCGCCATTCAGGGCTGGCTGTCGGTGATCTTTGTGGTGCTGAGCATCATCGTGATCGCCATGGCCGTCGTGGCAACCATCCGGGCCTTCCGGAACCAGCAGGCCGGCATGCCCAACGAGGACAACGAAGACCCGGCACGTCCGTCCCGCGTCTTCGCTCCCGCCGGGCTGATTCCCACACCGGCTGAAAAGGAACTGCTGGCCGAGTGGAACAAGCTGCCGGCCGAGCTGCGGTTTGAAAGGGCGGGGCACAACTGATGAACGCCGGCCTTGCAGTCGCCACCGGCTTCCGGGGCTTTGCCCGGTACCTGGGCGGCGTGATGGGGGCGGATGCGTACGCCAAGTACCTGGAGCACCACCATGCGGCCGGGCACCACGAGCCGCCCCTGACGGAGCGCGAGTTTTGGCGGGACCACACAGACCGTCAGGACGCCAACCCGCAGGGCCGGTGCTGCTGAACCTGGCCAGCCCGGTGAACCCCGCCCGCCAGTTGAAGCCGGCCAGCCATCTCCGGCTGGCCGGCTTCTGCGGCTGCGTCACCGGCCGTGTTGAGTCATGCACTGCACGGCACGGCGCCAGCACCCGGGCTGCGCCATCAATTTTTGCGGCGCCTGCCCTGCGGCGTCATCGACTGGACCCGGCATCACCGGCGCGTGAGAGTATGAACGCATGAGCGATCCGAACGACACTCAGCCTGACGACATCCCGGTTGAGGGCACCACCCTCGACAATGGCGGCCCGGCTGGGCCAGCCAGTGCCGGGCCTGTCCCAACCGGTCCGGCGGCTGCCGGCACGAAAGCTGGTACCGCCAAGGGCAGCAACCTGCAGGACCTGGTGGACGAACCTGCCAAAGTCATGCGGATCGGCACCATGATCCGGCTACTCCTGGAAGAAGTTAAGTCAGCCCCGCTGGACGACGCCGCCCGCGGACGCCTGGCGGAGATCCACGAGCGTTCCATCAAGGAGCTGGAGGACGGGCTGGCCCCGGAGTTGGTGGCGGAACTGGAACGGATTAGCCTTCCCTTCCCGGATGATGCCACGCCGTCGGACGCCGAGCTCCGGATCGCCCAGGCCCAGCTGGTGGGGTGGCTGGAGGGCCTCTTCCACGGCATCCAGACAGCCATCGCTGCCCAGCACGCCGCGCGGGAGCATGCCGTTGCGCAGATGCAGCTGAAGCAGTTGCCGCCGGGCACCATGATTGCCCCGGGTGTAGTCATCGGGGAGAACGGGGAGCCGCAGCGGGCCACGGCAGGGCAGCGTCCCGGCGCAGCCACGCCGGGCCAGCCGGAAGACCCGGACCACGGCCCCGGACAGTACCTCTAGGTTCTTCGTGGGATTCTTTACTGCCGCCCGCCAAGGGCGCAAGGATGACGCCGAGCTCGGCCAGGGCCTGTGGCGCCGCGCTCACGACCGCTTCCACCGGGGACTGGACCGCTATCACCAGGTGCTTGAGGGTGTGGAAGACGATCGGCTTTACGCCGAACTGGTGGAGATCGCCAATGAGCTGACCGGGCTCCTGGAACGTGTGCGTACGGTCTGCGTGGAGGCCCAGCGGCGGTCGCCCAGCGACGGGCTCGACATTCCGGGGGCGTTGGCCGGTGTCCACCGGTCGCTGTCCAAAGCAGGCAACTCACTGGCCACCACTGCCGAGGCTGCCGCCATGCTGCGGCTCGCCGTCGGACCTGTCCCGGTGGGGGCAGCTTCGGTGCGCCGCCGCGCGGAATCGGTGTTTGAGCAGGTGGCCGACGCCGAGCGCCGGCTCGCGGAGGACGCCGCCGGTGGTCGGTCGGAGACTCTTTCCGGCTGAAGCGAGCCGGAAAGCCTCAGGCGGCGATGCGCGTCTGTTCCACGGCAATTTCGTCGATGACTGCCCAGGATTCCTCGCCGGCGCACTGCCGGCTGGCGAAACGCTCGGCCTCCATCCGGGAGTCGAAGCTTTCATTGCGGATCCGGCCACAGTCGGCGTCGAAGTACGTGACGTGGAATTCGTGAGCGAGTTTGTTTTCCATAAATCCAGTCTGCAACCGGGGTCTGACAATCACCGGTTATCAGTCCCGCGTGTTGCCCAGCCGGAGTACCCGCTCCTGCGCGAGCACGGCTGAACGCTGTGCTTTTTCTGCCGCCCTTGCTGCCTGCTTTGCTTCGGCTACGGCCGTGGACAGCCACTTCCGGGCACTGTCCAGCCGTTCCTCGGCGGCCTTCAGCCGTTCCCGGAGCTCCCGGGTTTCGCGGGTCAGCCCGGCGACTTCTTCCTCTGTCTCCGCCAGCTGGTCCCGCCGTTCCGTTGCCAGCCTGGCAGCCTCCTCCTCCGCTGCCTTGGCGCCGGCCAAAACGGTCTTGGCCTTCTCCAAAGCGGAAGGGGACGCCGGCCGCGGGGTCTCCCGGACAGCCCTCAGACGTGGCTGGTCAGCAGGCTGGCGGGCGGTGCGTTCCGCCGTCGTCCGTTCCTTCTGTTCTTCTTGGGTTGGTGCGGCTGCAGCGGGTGGGGAGCTGGTGTGCGGCGGGGCGACGCGTGGCGCCGGCGCCGTGCCGGGAACCGCCACGGCGCCGTCGAGGTCCACCGTTTCCACGCCGTCGGCGGACAGTGTTTGGACCAGCAGCCCGCTTTGGACGGCGGCCGCGGCCCCTTCGTCCGTGATCAACGCACCAAGGGTCCGCTCGACGTCGGATGCGATGGTGGCGCTGATGGCGCGTCCATGGCGTTCGGCGACTGAACGGGCGGTGTCGACTGCGTCACTGAGCAGGGCGCGGCGCTCCCGCGCCAGTTCACGGAGGGCACGGGCATCAAGGGATGACTGTGCGGCGCGCATCCGCTGGCCGAGGTCGGCGAGCTGCGCGAGCACAGCGGACTCGTGCACAGCCATCATGTTGACGGCCCAAGCCGCCACTGAGGGTTTGGGCAGGGCTTTGACGGCGGCGGGGAGTTCCTTCCCGGAACCGGTGGCCGCCTTGGCCGCGGCTGTCCTGGCTGCCATGAACTCGTCAAATGGCAGGGCGTACAGATCCAGCGCGATGGCTGTGAGCGCCTTGTCGTCCATGCACGCCATCATAGGTGGAGCGCGCGCCGGTCCCGGGTATGCGCACGCCTAGACTGACCGCATGAGAAGCGTGTGGGGGCTCGTTGTCCGGCCGGCGGTCCTGCTGTTGGGGGTTTGTCTCCCGGTGGCCGGTTGCGTAAACGCCTGTCCCGCGGTCGGGTGGGTCAACTCCGTCACAGTGGAATTGGCTGGCGACGCCCCGCGTGTGGGCGCAGTGCAGTTGTGTGCCGATGGGTCGTGTTCAGAATTGTTCCCGGAGCCCGGGAACGCACCGCCACGCGTTGTCTCCACTATGCCCCTGGGTCCCACAGCTCCTGTTACGCCTGAGGCTCCGCCGTCCATGGCCCCGTTCTACGCCGAACAGGTCGACGCCGACACCTGGCGGTTCACGGTGAACCTCAGTTCCCCGGGCCACGTGACGGCCAAGGCCCTGACGGCCACAGGAGTGGTGCTCATCGAGAAGGAGGCCAACCTTGAATGGAAGCGCGTGGGAGGCTCGGCGCAATGCGGTGGCCCGTCGGAGGTCCCGCCCATAGAGCTCGTGGTCCCGGGCGGCTAAGACTGCTTTGGAAGCGTGGTCCGCTCCACCGGGTCCGGACAGCCGGCCCCGATTTATGCCGCCCAGCGCCCCGTTCAGGGGCGCGCCGGCACCCGCCGAGGCCTTCGGTGGCGTACCTTCAGTCTTCCCGGGCCTCTGTGCCCGCTTCTCCTCCCGGTGCCATGAGCACTCCTGTGCGGAGCCCTCAGCCCTGACCGGCGTTCAGCACGGCCGAGCAGGCCAAGCATGCTCGAAATAATGACCACCCAGAGTACTGCCGCAGCAAGGACGATACAGATCAAGGTCAGGGAATGCATGTGGCGCCCTTAGGAAGTGGCTCGAAACCAATGAACGGTTCGATCTCCGCTGTGACGGCTCCGGCACCGCACGGCGGTTCGTCGGTTTACGCAACGTATTTCTGCAGCAGGTCTGTGGTCTGTCGGCCGCATTTGGTGATCCGTGCGATGTTGGCGGCCGCCAGCTGTGGCAGCAGCCTGGCCGGCTCAGCGTAGTGGGTGTCAACGCGGAGGGAGTGCTCCAGATCGGTCGCAAACTCTGCGAGGCGTTCCGCGCCCACCATCTGGCTGGACGACTTAAGGCTGAGGACCGCGTCCAGTGCGCCCCTCAGATCCCCTGTCGTGAGCGTGAGGCGCACTTTTTCAGCCCTGTCGGGCAGCAGCGCGATGAAGTTGAGGACGAAGTGCTTGCAGATATCTTCGTCGTCGAGCCCGTCCCGCAGCTTTTGCAGAACTGCCCGATCCAGTAGCGGTAAAGCATTGGCGTTCATAATCTTCCCCCGAGCGTCGACAAACCTCTCAACGTCCCCCAGGACATGTAATGGACGCTACGGGCTGGCAAGGGCGAAAACACGAGTAGGCGGTACTCGATTTTGGCCATATGGACACCCGAATGCCCCTGCATTCGGCAACGGTGTCGCCGTGCCGGCGGCCTACTTTCCCATTTGCATCCACGAAGCCGACGCCGCCGCTCGAGTCTGGTTTCGGCTATCGGCCCACGCGTCCGTCGATGCGCTTCAGCAGCAACTACTTGATGGACGGTTGACCGCAGCACCAGGGCGCCCCGCCAGAGTTGTGCCGGGTGGCGAAAGGTAGTGGGGCCGGCGGTGGCTGGGGGTAGTGCGTACGGTCTCGGTCCGCACCACTCACCGCCGGCCCGGGCTTCCACACTAGGAGCAACCCCGGACCTGGTTCACCAGTAGCGGGTACCTAATTCTGAAGTTAGGGGGTACCCGCCGAGGCCGCCGTGGACGGAAGCGTGCGATTGTGGGATGGCGACGGGCGTCCACCTGTTAGCCAAATGAACATATAGGAGCGGCGACTTTGCAAGCGCTGCAGCCCTCCTGGGAACCCCGACTTCGGGGTTGACATCCAGGTGCCCTGCGCCGCCCATGCCCCGCGGGCATGCCGACAGAGTTGCTGTCTACGCCGCCTCAGCGGCGCCCCAAGGTGCTCATCTAGCAAAGTTGAGGACCATCTTGAAGAAGGGAAGATGAGCATCATGAGCAAGAGCAAATTTGCCGTAACGGCCCTGGCCGCCGCGAGCTTGGCCTTCGCCTTGCTGGCCGGCGGCCCCGCCGTGGCGGCCCAGGCAGCCGACAAACCGCTGATTGGCCTGACCTTCGACGACGGGCCCTCGCCCCAGCGCACCGCGTTCGTCCTGGACGTCCTCAAGCAGAAAGGCGTCAAGGCGACGTTCTTCCTCGAGGGCTCCCACGCCCAGCAGTACCCCGACCTCGTCCGCCGGATCAAGGCCGAGGGCCATGTCATCGGGAACCACTCCTGGGACCACGCCAACTTCCCCGACATCAGCCAAGCGGCGCAGAAGCAGCAGATCGACCGCACCAACAGCGCCATCAAGGCCGCCACCGGCGAGGCGCCCAAGCTCATGCGCTTCCCGTTCGGCAACAGCACCTCCTACTCCCTGAACTACATCAAGACCATCGGCATGACCGGCGGAATCCTCTGGCGCTGGCATGTCGGCCAACCCGGTGACTTTGAGTGCCCCGGCGCGGCCGGCGTTCAGAAGTATGTGATGGACGAGGCGGCACCCGGCGCGATCATCCTGCTCCATGATGCCGAGGACGTCCTGTCCTGCCCCTCGTCGCAGTGGACCTACCTGGCCAAAACCATCGACGCACTGCGGGCGAAGGGCTACGAGTTCGGGGTGGTCGCCCCCTCCACCAGGGCCAACCCGCTCAACGAGGGCTCGCCGGCCGTGGTGGTAGCACCCTAGGCCGCCGTCCAGCGAGAAACCCCCTGGAAGCCTTGTTTCTAGGGGGTTTTCCCGCGCTTCCTGAAGCCTGACGGCCGTTGCCGGTCAGGCCGGCTGCCAACTGACCGGGAGTGCCTTCAGCCCATAGATGATGGTGCTTTCCATTCGTTCCAGGTGCGCTCCCTGGGCCAGCGAAAGCCCTGGCAAACGGGACAGCAGGGCATCCAGTGCAATCCTGGCTTCGAGCCGGGCCAGTGGCGCGCCGAGGCAAAAGTGAATGCCATGGCCGAACGCCAGATGCCGGTTCTGGCCGCGGTCGACGTCGAACTCAGCAGGCCGCTGGAACTGCCGCTCGTCGCGGTTGGCGGAGCCGATCCAAGCCACGATCGGTGCGCCGGCGGGAATCAGTTCGTTTCCCAGGGTTGTCTCCGCGACCGTCACCCGGTACATGGACTGGACCGGCGACCGAAAGCGCAGCACTTCTTCAATGGTCTGGGGAAGCAGGGCGGGTTCCCTCAGGAGGCGGTCGATGGTGCCGGGCGACTCAGCCAGGCACATGACGGCGTTGCCGATCAGATTGGTGGTGGTCTCGTTGCCGGCGACGAGCAGTAAAGCGCAAAACCCGAGCAGTTCGGGCACCGTCAGTTTTTGGCCGTCAATCTCGGCGGACAGCAGGGTGCTGACCAGGTCCTCGCCGGGCCGGCTCCTTCGTTGGTCGATCAGGGCCAGGAAGTACTCCGTCATCTCTGTGTGTGCGGCGGAGTGATCCTCACTGGCCGAACCGGTCCGCGTTTGGCTGACAATCACATCGGACCAGTGTTTGAAGCGCTCACGGTCCTGGGCAGGGATGCCCATGAGTTCGGAGATCACTATGACCGGCAACGGGTACGCCAATTCCTTAATCAGGTCTGCGCTGCCGCGGGCCGCGATCCCCTCCAGAAGCTCGTCCGTGAGCCCGGCGATGCGGGGAGCCAGCGCGTCCACGGCTTTGGGCGTGAACGCCTGGGTGACCAGGGATCGTAGCTGCCGGTGCCTCGGGGGATCGGTGGCGATCAGGCTCGAGGCGAACAGTTGGCCGGACCCTGATCCATCGTCACCGCCCATGTGTGACGAGAAAGTTGCATATTCGGACAGTGCCCGCTGAACGTCTTCGTACCGGAAGACTTGCCAACTTCCCGATTGTTCGTCGAAAAAGACAGGGGCAGTTTCCCTCATTCGTTTGTAACGGGGAAAGGGGTCGAGTTCATGTTCAGCGGACGGGGTGAAGTCCATGGCTGGCCTCTCTGCTCTCCTGGGGCTCTATCGGCCTGACGGGCGCCGGGTCCTCGGTCGACTAAGCGTTGAAGCTTGATTTTATCCAAGGCCTTGAGCGAAAAGATGGTCCGTGGGGAACCTGGCCGGACTACACCCCGCCATCGACCTTCGAGAGAAAGGGCATCTTAAGGCTTTTGCCCGCCCGGGTGCAGGATCAGCCGGACCAGCCACTTCCGCTGCGAACCGCGTACGGCCGGAACCACCGGGCGTCATCAGGGCCCGTCCCGTCATGCAAAGCGACCGGCGCCCAGAAGTTCACCCTGAACACCACAACCCCACTGTTCATCGGCAGCTACCGGTTCCAGCCCCTGGACCCCATTCAGCCCGGGGACCCAATCCGGCCTGATGCGTGCCGGACCCTGGGCGGGCTGTCCGTGGACTTCCGGCTGAACGCCAACGACCAGGGCATCGTCACGGGGGCCACCGCCGTCGCCCTCGACCCCGAGTAACGGCGCAGGGACACAGAGGCGCGGGCCAGCCTGGGCAGCTAAGACGTCGAAGGGCGTCAGCCACCAACCGAGCGACAGGGCGGCGTCCTGGAAGCCGATCACTCCAGGACGTCCGCCATGCCGTCCAGGACCAGGTAGCAGCCGTTCGTGGCTGGAAGCCGAACCCTTCCCGGTAGCGGCGGAGGGCGGCCTTGGCCGCGGCGGGCTCCGGGGTCATCTAGGGGCCGACTGTGTTCAGAAGGCGTTCAAAGTGTGCCATAGCCCTCACCTCGAAGGGCCTTCACAGCTTAACCAGCGAAAAACCCCCCAGAAACCGTGGTTTCTAGGGGGTTTGTCCCGAGCTTCCTATCAGAATCGAACTGATGACCTTTTCATTACGAGTGAAACGCTCTACCGACTGAGCTAAGGAAGCACCGCATGGAATCTCCCGGCGTAACCGGGCGGTTCATGCAAGAGTCAACTGTAATAGAGTCCCGCCGTCCGGGTCAAAATGGGACCGGACGTCAGTTCAGCAGACGGTGTTGTCGGCAGGGACCTTGCCGTCCACGAAGTAGCTGTCCACCGCGTCCTCCAGGCAGCTGTTCGCCCGCCCGTACGCAGTATGGCCTTCGCCCTGCCAGGTCAGCAGCGAGGCGTTGCCCAGCTGTTTGCGCAGGGATGCTGCCCATTCCACCGGGGTTGCCGGGTCTCCGGTGGTCCCGATGACCACGATGGGGGACTCACCGGTGTATTCGACCGGGGCGGGGGTCCGCACATTCTTGTACGGCCAGTCCACGCAGTTGGTGCCGCCGTAGGCGAAGAAGTAGCCGAGGGTGGGTGAAGCCTGCCGCAGCTGCCGCTCTTCGGCACGCATGGACGCCGGGTCGGAGACCATGGGGTAGTCCAGGCAGTTGATGGCGCTGAAGGCGAAGGCGGAATTGGAGGTGTATTTGCCGTTGGAGCCGCGGTCTGCGCCGAGGTCTGCCAGCCGGAGCATCAGGCTCACGTCACCTGTCGCGGCGGCTGCGAGGGCCTGGGTCAGGGCGGGCCAGCTCTGGTCGTTGTAGAGGGGAGTGATCAGGCCACTGACGAACATTGTGGCGTTGACCGTTCGGCCGTCCTTCGCCACGCGCGGATTCTCCTGGACAGAGTTGATGAGGCCGCGGATCTGCTGGACTCCGCTGTCCACGCTGCCGGTGAGCGGGCAGGCGTCTCCCTGCTGGCAGCTGGCCACGTAAGACCTGATGGCCTTCTCGAAGGCAACGGCCTGGCCCATTGTCAGTTCCTCATTGCTGATGGACGGGTCAAGGGCGCCGTCCAGGACCATCCGGCCCACGTTGTTCGGGAACAGCGAGGCGTAGGTGGAACCGAGGAAGGTGCCGTAGGAGTAGCCCAGGTAATTGAGCTTCGTGTCGTTCACCACGGCACGGAGGATGTCCAGGTCCTTGGCCGCGCTGATGGTGTCGATGTGGCCGAGGGAGGGTCCAGTCTGGGCCGCGCACTTTTCGGCGATGGCTTTGTTGTCCGCCAGCACAGTGGCCAGCCCGGCATCTGTTTCCAGGTCATAAATCTTGGCCCGCGCCGCGTCCCGCTCTTCATCCGTCATGCACTTCACGGGGGCTGAGCGTTTGACGCCCCGGGGGTCAAAGCCGACCAGGTCATACTTCGCCCGGACGGACTGCGAGAAGTGAGTCTCGGCGGCGTCCTTGACGAAGTCGTAGCCGGAGCCGCCCGGGCCGCCCGGATTGACCAGCAGGCTGCCGGTCTTCTTGCCTGTGCTGGGAGCCCGCAGGGCAGCGAGCTGGATCTTGTCCCCGCCAGGATTCGCGTAGTCCATCGGCACGGTCACCTTGGCGCACTGGAAGCCGTTTTCGCACGGCTCCCACACCACTTCCTGCGAATAGAAGGAGTCGAGCCCGGCGGGGGCGGAAGCCACAATGGAGGGATCCGCCTTGCCCGTGGCGGGCACTTCGTCCGCCTTGCGATCGCCAAGGAGGCTGCACGATGCCAGCGTCAGGGCCAGAACCAGGGCGCCGGCAGCCCGCAGTCCGCTCCCCAGGGATCGGGAGCGTGCGGGCAAGGGGCGAGCAGTCATTCGAGAGGTCTCCTTGGAAGGGCTAGATCAGGCTGGCTGCCATGGACTCAATGGTCAACAGCGGAGCAACGTTGGTGGTGGTGATGCGTTGGCGGGCTTTGTTGATGGCGTCCATGCGGGCAAGCGTGGTCTCCGGGGCGGACCGGCCGGCAAATTCCTCCAGTTCACTCCTGAGTTCAACGTTCACCAGCTCCACACTGTTCCCCAGCTGGATAATCAGCACGTCCCGGTAAAAGGAAAGCAGGTCCGTGAGGGTCCGGTCCAGCGAGTCGGTGATGGACCGCTTGGCCCGCCGCTTCTGGTCCTCTTCCAGCTGCCTGATCTGGCTTCGCATGGCCGGCGGCAGCGTCCCGGACTCAGGGGCACCCAGGGTGGCTAGCAGCGCAGCCTTTTCGGCGGCGTCGCGCTCTTCATTGGAACTATTGGCTTCGGCGGTGGCGATCTTCACGAGCTTGTCCGCCATCATCACCGCCGCGGTGACCCCCCGCAGCCCCAGCGGGAACTTCACGGTTTCCAGCCTGCGTTCACGCGCCTCGGGATCCCGCGCCAGGCGGCGCGCAATCCCCACATGGCTTTGTGCGGCGCGGGCCGCGCGTTCGGCGAGGGCCGGTTCCACGCCGTCGCGCTTCACCAGCAAAGCCGCGACGTCGGCGGCCGGGGGCAGGCGCAGGGCCACAGCACGGCAGCGGGACCGGATGGTCACCAGCACGTCAGCGGGCGATGGCGCGCACAGCATCCAGATGGTCCGCGGGGTAGGTTCCTCGATCGCCTTCAGCAGGACGTTGGTGGTGCGTTCGGCCATGCGGTCCGCGTCCTCCACCACGATGATCCGCCAACGCCCGGATGACGGACGGTTTCCTGCCGTGGAGACCAGGTCGCGCGCCTCGTCGATGGTGATGGTGACCTTCTCGGTCCGGACGAACGTCACGTCCGAATGCGTCTCGCCGAGGATGGTCTGGCAGGCGTGGCACTCGCCACAGCCGCGCCTGGTCACGTCCTCCTGGTCGCAGTTGAGGGCCGCCGCGAACGCCTTCGCGGCGTTGGAACGCCCGGAACCTGGCGGCCCGGTGAACAGCCAGGCATGGGTCAGGCCCTCACCGAGGGTCGCCTGCCGTAACTGTTCGACGACGGCGGGCTGGCCCTGGAGGTCATCCCATACCGTCACGCGGCACCCCGGGAAGTCGCGAGCAGGGAGTCGATGCTGGCCAGGATCCGCGCCGCGAGATCGTGGACAGCCAGGTGGGCAGGCAGGACGAGGTACGTGTCCGGTCGGTTGGCGGCCAACTCGAGGAAGGCGTCACGGATGGTGGTGTGGAACTCGTCAGCTTCGGATTCCAACCGGTCTTCCGCGGCGGCCCCGGCAGTCCGCCTGCGCCGGCCGACAGCCGGGTCCACGTCCAACAGCACAGTGAGATCAGGCTGCAGCCCCGAGGTGGCCCATTCATTGAGCGAACGGACGGCATCAGCGCCGAGATCGCGCCCGGCCCCCTGGTACGCCACGGAGGAGTCGATGTAGCGGTCAGTCAGGACAACCTCACCGCGCTCCAGCGCCGGCCGGATCACCTGACTGGCGTGGGCAGCACGCGAGGCTGCAAAGATCAGGGCCTCGGTATGGGCATCAATGTGACCATGGCCGTGGTCCAGGACCAGGGAACGCAGCTTTTCGCCGATGGGTGTCCCGCCCGGTTCCCGGGTCCGCAGGACTGTCAGGCCGCGGGATTCGAGGGCTTCGGCCAGCAGAGCCGCCTGCGTGGATTTCCCGGCGCCGTCACCGCCCTCAAAGGCGATGAAAAGTCCAGGGCTGTTGGTGATGGTCACTGCTCCAGCCTACCGACTTCAGGGGCCCGGGCGCGTCGAAGTAAGGTTTTGACCATGAGTCTCACGGAACAGCACGCAGCCTCCCTGTCCGCCGAAACAGTGGTGGTTGCCGCCGGCCGGCCCCCGCGTAAGCACGACGAACCAGTCAACGCACCCATCGTGCTGTCCTCGACGTACTTCGGCACCGGAGCGCTCGGCGACGGCGACCGCGGCTACGGGCGCTACGCCAACCCCACCTGGGATCCCTTCGAAGAGGCCCTGGGCCAGCTGGAGGGGTCCGAACTGCCCGGCCTGCTCTACGCCTCGGGGCTAGCGGCGGTGAGTTCCGCGTTGTCCTTGCTGCCCGCCGGCGGGGTCCTGGTGATGCCCACGCACAGCTACGCAGGCTCTTTGGTAATGGCCAGCGAGCTGGCGCAGAAAGGGTTCCTGGAGCTCCGGACCGTGGACATCGCGGACACGGACGCCGTGAAGGAACAGCTGGCCCCGCAGGGTCCGGATGCCAAAGCTGCCAGGATGCTGTGGCTGGAAAGCCCCACCAACCCCATGCTGGGCATCGCCGACCTCCGCGAGCTGACAGCCGCAGCCCATGCGGTGGGCGCCATCGTGGTCACAGACAACACGTTCTCCACCCCGTTGGTCCAGCAGCCGTTGTCCCTCGGCTCGGACGTGGTGTTGCATTCAGTGACCAAGTACCTGGCCGGACATTCCGACGTGGTCCTCGGCGCCCTGGTGACCTCAAACCCCGACATCCGGGCCGCGCTGCTGCATAACCGCACCATCCACGGCGGCATCGCCGGCCCGTTCGAGGCCTGGCTGGCGCTGCGCGGACTCCGGACCCTGGCACTGCGGGTGGAACGGTCGCAGGCGTCAGCGGCAGTCCTGGCCGAACGACTCAGCAAGCATCCGCTGGTCGGAAGTATCCGGTTCCCCGGGCTTTCCACCGACTCTGGGCACGAACGTGCGAAATCCCAGATGAAGGGCTTCGGATCGATCGTGTGCGTGCAGATCGCGCCGGTTGGCGGCCTGGACGGAGCGGACGCTGCGGACAAGCTGGTGCGCGCCCTGCAACTCTGGCTGCCTGCCACCTCCTTGGGCGGCGTCGAGTCACTGATCGAGCGGCGCCGCCGGCATACTGCCGAGCCGCTCAGCGTTCCGGAGAATCTGGTGCGCCTGAGCGTGGGCATCGAGAATGTTGAGGACCTCTGGGCCGATTTGAAGCAGGCGCTCGACTCGCTGGGCCGCTAGGCTTGGACGGTGGACGGTCGAGTGATGATTTCATACGTTGAGACGGCAGTATTTTTTATTCTTGCCTTGGTGGCGCTGTGTCTGGAGGCGTGGGCGCTGCTGGACTGCGTCCGCCACAAGTCCGCAGCCTTTGAAGCCACCGGCAAACGGACCAAGACGTTCTGGCTGGCGCTGACCGCCGGCGCCACCCTCATCGGCGTCATCTCCCTCTTCAGCAGCGGCGGCATCTTCGGCACCCTCGGCCTGTTCGGGCTGGCTGCCGTGGTGGCAGCTTCCGTCTACCTCGCCGACGTCCGCCCCGCCGTCAAGGACGCCGGCCGCGGCGGCAGCCGCCCCTACGGCTGGTGACCGCCCCAACGGCCCCCTTAGCTCGCAAGCTCGCTCAGGGAACCCGCCCCACCGGCACCCTTAGCTCGCAAGCTCGCTCAGGGAACCCGCCCCACCGGCACCCTTAGCTCGCAAGCTCGCTCAGGGAAGCCTGCCGGCGTGGGCCCACGGCGCATCAGTTAGGCGCCACGGCTTCCCAGTCCACCGTCAGCTCACCCAGGCGCCACCGCGACGGCCCGTCCTGAACGGGCCACCCGCCGTCGCGCAGTGCCTTGCACATCGCCTGCCAGCGCTGCCTGCTGCCGAACGAGGCCAGGGGAGCCGATTCCAGCCAGGCCCGGTCCATGGCCTGCATCAGCCGGTGCACCGGTTCGCCGGGGACGTTGCGTTGGATGAGGGCCTTCGGCAGGCGCTCGGCAATGTCCGAGGGCAGGCCAAAGCTGCCGAACCGCACGGACATGCTCAGGGACAGCGGCCGTTCAGCGTCGAGGGCAATCCAGGTCACCCGGCGGCCGATCTCGTCGCACGTCCCGTCAACAAAAAGCCCGCCGGGGGAGAGCCGGTCCTGGACCAGCCGCCAGATACCCGCAACGTCAGCCTCTTCATACTGCCGCAGGACGTTGAAGGCACGGACCAGGACAGGGCGCCCCGGTACAGGCAACTCGAAGCCGCCCGCCTGGAAGGTCAGTCCCGGCCGTTCCAGCGCCTTGGCCGCACGGACCCGTTCCGGTTCGATCTCAATCCCCACGACGCGCACGTCCGGCCGGGCGGCGCGGAGGCGGTCAAAGAGTTCGACGGCGGTGGCCGGCGTTGCGCCGTAGCCCAGGTCAACCACCAGCGGGTCTGCGGCGGCACGCAATCGCCAGGCCTGTGGTCCCGTGAGCCAGCGGTCCACGCGGCGCATCCGGTTCGGGTTGGTGGTGCCGCGGGTGACGTTTCCCACCGGCTTTCGGCCCCGGTTCTGGGAAGCACTCACCCGTTCAGCTTTTTGCACCACGGCCCAACCCTATCTTCGTAACGCAAAACGGGCTGCAGCGTGGCTCGGCTAGGATAAAAATCATGACTTACAAGCTGATTCTGCTGCGCCACGGCCACAGCGAATGGAACGCCAAGAACCTGTTCACCGGCTGGGTGGACGTTGACCTTAACGACCAGGGGCGCGAGGAAGCGGCCCGCGGCGGTGAGCTTCTGGTGGAGAACAGCATCCTCCCCGACGTCCTGTACACGTCACTGCTCAAGCGCGCCATCAACACGGCGAACATCACCCTGGACAAGGCGGACCGCGGGTGGATCCCCGTCAAGCGTGACTGGCGCCTGAACGAACGCCACTACGGCGCCCTGCAGGGCAAGGACAAGGCCCAGACCCTGGCCGAGTTCGGCGAAGAGCAGTTCATGGAATGGCGCCGGTCCTACGACACCCCGCCGCCGCCCCTGTCGGACGACAGCGAGTTTTCCCAGGCCCACGATCCGCGCTACGCGGACCTTGGCGACGCCCTGCCGCGCACCGAGTGCCTCAAGGACGTGCTGGTCCGCCTGCTCCCGTACTGGGAATCGGACATCAAGGAAGACCTGAAGGCCGGCAAGACCGTCCTGGTCACCGCCCACGGCAACTCCCTGCGGGCCCTGGTCAAGCACCTGGACGGCATCAGCGACGACGCCATCGCCAGCCTGAACATCCCCACTGGCATCCCGCTGGTCTACGACCTGGACGAGAACTTCCAGCCGATCAAGCCGGGCGGCACGTACCTGGACCCCGACGCCGCCGCCGAGGCCATCCTGGCAGTGGCGAACCAGGGCAAAAAGTAGGACTTCGCGGGTTAATTGACGACGGCGGGCCGGTCACCTCGAGGTGACCGGCCCGCCGTCGTCCGGGGGTTTGGGCTAGAGGCCCTGCGGCTGCCATTCGCCGGTCACCAGGTAGGTGACCTTGCGTGCCACGGAGACGCCGTGGTCAGCGAACCGTTCGAAGTAGCGGCTCGCGAGGGCAACGTCCACGGTGGTGGCGGGAGTCTCGGCCCAGTCCGGGGAAGCGATCGCCTTGAAGACGCTCAGGTGAAGGTCGTCGATGGTGCTGTTGGCTTTCAGGATGTCACGGGCCACTTCGAGGTCCCGGGTTTCCAAGAGGACGGTGAGCTTGTCGGCGATCAGCTGGTCCTGTTCGGCCATCTTCTTGAACGTTTCCGTCATGGATGCCGGGATCACGTTGGACGGGAAGCGCAGCCGGGCGAGCTGGGCCACGTGCCGGGCAAGGTCGCCCATCCGCTCCAGCGAGGCGCTCATCCGCAGCGAGCCGACGATCATGCGGAGGTCGCTGGCCACCGGACCCTGCAGGGCGAGAATGTCGATGGCGCGTTCGTCCAGGCTGTTCTGCAGGAAATCGATGCGGGCGTCAGCCGCAATGACGTCTTCCGCCAAGTCAACGTCCGCAACCTGGAAAGACGTGGTGGCCTTCTCCATTGCCTCACTGACCAACTTGGAAATCTCAACCAGCTGCTCACCGACCTGAGTCAGCTCTTCCTGAAAAACCTTACGCACGGGGGCGTCCTTTCTCTGGAATCCCGCCCCCAATGGCAGACGGAATTCATGTCGCCGTTCGGCACTCCAACCCGTAACTCTGCCAGCGTGCGGTGAACGGACAGTCTCTTGTAAATGAACGTTAGCTGAACCGTCTGTGCAACGGCCCCGGACGCACCGGCAAGCCACTTATCTCAGCATAAGCTGGAGCTGTGGATCCTATGCTTATCGGTGTCATCGCAGGCCTCGTCGGCCTGGCGCTCGGCACCCTTGGCGTGCTCGCATTCAGGGTCAGTGAAAAGCAGCGCCAATTTGTCGACGTCGACATGGAGGAGCCGTCCCTGCCGAAGGGCGCCGCGGAGGTACTGGCCGTCGTTGGCCGCGCATTTGTGGTGGTGGACGCCGTTGACGGAGTGGTCCGGGCCAGCCCCGCCGCGTACGCCTATGGCCTGGTGCGCGGCCACACGGTGGTCCACAAGGAGCTGCTGGACATGACAGCCGGTGTTCGCCGCGACGGTGTGATTCTGGAGAAAAAGCTCGAGCTCCCGCGCGGCCCGCTGGGACAGGGCACCATCATCGTGCAGGTACGTGCGGCCATGCTTGGGGAGGAATATATCCTCCTGCTCGCCGACGACCGCACCGAGATCACCCGTACGGAAGAGATCCGCAACGACTTCGTTGCCAACGTATCCCATGAGCTGAAGACTCCGGTGGGTGCGATTTCCCTGCTGGCTGAGGCACTGGAATCATCAGCAGATGACGAACAGGCTGTCCGCCGCTTCGCCAAACGGATGCACAAGGAATCAGGCCGGCTGGCCGCCCTGGTCCAGGACATCATCGAGCTCTCCCGGCTGCAGGGCGCCAGCGTGTCCCAGGGGGGCAGCGCCGTGGACATTAACGCAGTCATCGCTGAAGCCGTGGACCGTTCACAGCTGCCCGCTGAAAGCAAGAAAATCCAGATCGTTGTCGGTGAACCCGTAGACGCCACAGTGTTTGGCGACCGGGACCTGCTGGTTACCGCGCTGCGGAACCTGATCGATAACGCCATTCGCTATTCGCCGGAAAACACCAAGGTAGGCGTGGGCGTCCGGGCCAAGGACGGACTCATTGCCGTATCCGTCACGGACCAGGGCGAAGGGATGACCCCGGAGGACCAGGAGCGGGTCTTTGAGCGCTTCTACCGCGTGGACGCTGCACGGTCCCGCCACACCGGCGGCACGGGCCTGGGCCTGAGCATCGTCAAGCACGTTGCGTCGAACCACGGCGGTGAGGTGACGTTGTGGTCCCGGCCCGGCCAGGGTTCCACCTTCACCCTGAGGCTCCCCGAGATGGAGAGCCAGGACGAACCCGATACTCCAGTTGTCAAAGATCGAGCCGTACCCGAGCGTGTTAAAGAGCGCGGCGTACATGAGCAAGGAGCCAGCGCTTGAGCAGGATTTTGATTGTCGAGGACGAAGAGTCGTTCAGCGACCCGTTGTCCTATTTGCTGGGCAAGGAAGGATTCGAGGTCGAGGTAGTGGATAACGGCCTCGACGCGATCACCGAGTTCGACCGGAACGGGGCGGACCTGGTCCTCCTGGACCTGCAGCTGCCCGGCCTGTCCGGAACGGAGGTCTGCCGCCAGCTGCGCCAGCGTTCCGGTGTGCCGGTCATCATGCTGACGGCCAAGGACTCGGAGATTGACAAGGTGGTGGGCCTCGAACTGGGGGCCGACGACTATGTCACCAAGCCATATTCTTCCCGCGAGCTGGTGGCCCGGGTGCGGGCCGTGCTCCGCCGTCAGGGTGAGCCGGAAGAGCTGATCTCCGCCACAGTCCAGGCGGGCCCCGTCCGCATGGACATAGAACGGCACGTGGTCAGCGTGGACGGCGAGCAGGTCCTCCTGCCGTTGAAGGAATTCGAGCTGCTGGAAATGCTGCTCCGGAATTCGGGCCGGGTGCTGACCCGCGGCCAGTTGATCGACAGGGTCTGGGGATCCGACTATGTGGGGGACACCAAGACGCTGGATGTGCACGTCAAGCGGCTCCGGGGCAAGATCGAGCCGGATCCGTCAGCACCGCGCTACCTGGTGACGGTCCGGGGCCTCGGCTACAAGTTCGAGCCGTAGGCCGGGCGCGGCTGGCAGCCGCGCGGCGTTGGCAAACGCACGGCGCTGGCAAACGCAAAAGGAGGGGCTCCCCGGGGAGCCCCTCCTTTTTGCCTTGCTGCTGTTGTCTGGTTGCTGGGGTTGCCTAGTGCGCTGCGGCGG
Organism: Pseudarthrobacter sulfonivorans; assembly: GCF_014712225.1. GTDB lineage: Bacteria > Actinomycetota > Actinomycetes > Actinomycetales > Micrococcaceae > Arthrobacter > Arthrobacter sulfonivorans. Next base: position 19,945 of record NZ_JACXBW010000012.1, on the reverse strand, counting down.
CGCTTGCCGAGGCCGACGGCGACGGCGTGGCTGAAGCGGATCCGGTCGGTTCGCTGCCGGCCGGGAGGTATTCCTTGTACTCGGGCAGCGTGGCGTCCAGGACGGGCATCTTCACAGTCTTATTGACGTTGGTGCCGTCCTCCGTGACCTTGATGTCCACGAGGGAACCGGGAATGCCGCCGCTCGTGCTGAGGATGGCCTCGTCCGTGGAGCCGTTCAGCAGGGTGTAGGAGTTGGCCTTCACCGGGACCTGGGTCTGTGAACCCTTGGCGCCGTTGACGGTGAGCTTCACATCCTGCGAGGAAGAGTTGTAGACGGCACCGATCAGGCGGCCTGGCTTGTCCTCGCCGGCGGAGACGATCAGCATGTTCCGCAACTGCAGCGGCCCCAGGTCCGCGCGGATGCCGTCCGAGGAGGAGTACTGGTGAGTGGTCTGCTGGGGAGTGATGTAGCCGCAGCCTGTCATCGTCGCCAAGCCCAGGGCCAGAACTCCTGCCGCCAGTGCCAGTTTGCCGCTCTGGGCCCGGTTCATCGCAGTGAAACGCACGTCACGTACTCCTCGAGAGTGTGGAAACATTAATCAGCCTTAGCCTAGCGGCAATCAGGCTCAAACGAGGATTCCGCGCGGTCACATTGTCCTTGGCAGCAGGCCCTGCATGCACTATTATCCGCATCCGTCAAGGGGTCGGAGGGGGCCGATTCCGCCCATTTTCCGCGTATTTACGGGGTTCCGGGCCTCGTTCCGGGCCAGTCATATGCCTGAATCGTGATAAACTGGTCTGCGGGAAAGGGGAATGTTTACATGGTATTTGAGGTCGGCGAGACAGTAGTTTACCCTCACCACGGTGCTGCAAAAATTGAAGAAATCAAGATGCGCACTGTCAAGGGCGAAGAGAAGATGTATCTCAAGCTCAAGGTGGCTCAGGGTGATCTGACCATTGAAGTTCCAGCAGAGAACGTTGACCTTGTTGGGGTCCGTGACGTAGTGGGCAAGGAAGGCCTGGAGCACGTATTCGACGTGCTCCGTGCCGAGTTCACTGAAGAACCCACCAACTGGTCGCGCAGATACAAGGCAAATCTGGAGAAGCTTGCTTCCGGTGACGTCATCAAGGTAGCAGAGGTCGTCCGTGACCTTTGGCGCCGGGATCACGACCGGGGCCTTTCCGCAGGTGAAAAGCGTATGCTGGCCAAGGCCCGGCAGATTCTGATTTCAGAACTTGCACTGGCTGAAAAGACCGATGAAGAGAAGGCGGCAAGCGTTCTCGACGAGGTCCTGGCTTCCTAAGAATTGAACCCCGGGGGTGTGTAAGCACCTCCGGGGTTTCTTTTTGCCCAATTCCGGCCCGTCGCGCTCCGCTAACCGATCCCGCCGCGGGGCTCCTCCGGACGGGCCGGGTGGGACGTAGGCTAGAGGCCATGAACAACGGACTGCCCCGCCCTGTCACCGCCGTTATCCTTGTGGCCGCCGGTTCCGGCGAAAGGCTTGGCTACGGAATGCCAAAAGCGGCGGTGCCGCTTGGCGGCGAGCCCATCCTGATGCATGCGCTCCGCGGCGTCGTGGCCTCGGGCGTGTGCAGCCAGGTATGCGTGGTGTTGCCGGCAGACACTGACGGCCTCCAGGGGCCCTTGGAGGAATTCAGGCAGGAACTGGCCGACGGCGGCCCCGTCCTCACCCTGGTGGGTGGTGGTGCCACCCGCGCGGAGTCAGTCCGGGCCGGCATCGAAGGTCTGATCGAGGGGATTGAAGCGGTGCTGGTACATGACGCCGCCCGCGCGCTGACACCTGAGTATGTCTTCCACCGGGTGGTGGACTCGCTGGCCGCCGGCGCCGTTGCAGTCATTCCGGCAGTCCCGGTCGTGGACACGGTCAAGACCGTAACGCGAACGAGCGGCGATGACAGCGCCATCGCGCCGGAACTCGTCACCGGTACCGCCCCGCGGGAGGAACTTCGGTCTGTCCAGACGCCCCAGGGATTCCGCCTGTCCACGTTGCTCCAAGCCCATCAGTCGGCTTCCCGGCTTGATGAGGCGCAGGCCGCCGCGGTCACTGACGACGCCATGCTGGTGGAACTTTTGGGCGTCCCTGTCCATGCCGTCCATGGGTCCACCCAGTCACTGAAAATCACCACGCCCCTTGACCTGATCATTGCCGAGGGTCTGCTGGAAGGCCCTCTCGGCATCCGTTGGGTGGAAGGTTGAGCATGGAGGAAGCACCGATGATCCTGCCGCGCACGGGCATCGGTCTGGACGTCCACGCCTACGCCCCTGCGGAGAACCCCCGTCCGCTGTGGCTGGGCGGGCTGTTGTGGGAAGGCGAACGAGGGCTTGCCGGGCACTCAGACGGGGACCCCGTGGCCCATGCGGCCGCCGATGCACTGTTCTCGGCCGCCGGCATCGGGGACCTGGGTACCCATTTCGGCACGGACCGCCCGGAGTTCGCCGGCGCGTCAGGCGTGACGCTCCTGGCGGAGGCAGCCAGGATTGTCCGGGCGGCGGGGTTTGAGATCGGCAACGTGGCGGTGCAGTTCGTGGCCAACCGGCCAAAGTTCGGGCCACGGAGGCAGGAGTCGCAGGACGTCCTGAGCGCGGCGGCCGAAGCCCCCGTCAGCGTCACCGCCACCACCAGCGACGGGCTGGGTTTCACCGGCCGCGCCGAAGGCATTTCCGCCATTGCCACCGCTCTGGTGTATCCCAGGCAACCGGGCCGGATCGGCTAATCTGGAGCGGTGACCCTCCGTTTTTACGACACCGCATCCGCCGAAGTCCGCGACTTCGTTCCCCTCATCCCGGGAAAGGTGAGCCTGTACTACTGCGGCGCCACGGTGCAGGGCATGCCGCATGTGGGCCACATCCGCTCCGCCATCGCCTTCGACCAGCTCACCCGCTGGCTTGAATACCGGGGCCTGCGCGTCACAGCCGTCCGCAATGTCACGGACATCGACGACAAAATCCTCACCAAATCCGCTGAGTCCTTCGAACCCGGCTTCGAGCCCGGGCCGGACACGGTCCGCGAGGAGGAATGGTGGGCACTGGCCTACCGCTATGAGCAGGAATTCCTGAAGGCCTACGACACGCTGGGCGTCTCCCGGCCCACCTACGAACCCCGCGCCACCGGCCACATCCCGGAGATGCATGCGCTGGTCCAGCAGCTGATTGACCGCGGCCACGCATATCCGGCGCTGGACGACTCCGGCGATGTTTACTTCGACGTGCGGTCCTGGGAGAAATACGGCTCGCTGACCCGGCAGAACATTGACGACATGCAGGGCGCGCCCGACGCTGATCCGCGGGGCAAAAAAGATCCCCGGGACTTCGCCTTGTGGAAGGGCTACAAAGAGGGCGAGCCGACGACGGCGAGCTGGGTTTCGCCGTGGGGTGCCGGCCGGCCGGGCTGGCATCTGGAATGCTCCGCCATGGTCACCAAATACCTCGGCACCGAGTTTGATATCCACGGCGGCGGGCTGGATCTGCGCTTCCCACACCACGAAAACGAAATGGCCCAGTCGCAAGCGGCGGGGCACGGCTTCGCCAACTTCTGGATGCACAACGGCATGGTCACCTACCAGGGTGAAAAAATGTCCAAGTCCATCGGCAACACCATCAGCCCCGCTGAAATGCTGGAGCTCGCCTCCCCGCGGGTGGTCCGGTACTACCTCGGCCAGGCGCATTACCGCTCGGTGCTGGACTACCGCCCCACGTCGCTGGAGGAAGCTGCCGCCGCCGTCGAACGCATTGACGGCTTCATCAGCCGTGCCGTTCGGGCCCTCTCCGACGGCCGCAACTACGCGTTCTTCACGTACGGCAAGGCGCCGGAGGCGTTCGAGCGGGCCATGGATGACGACCTCAACGTGCCGCAGGCACTCGCGGTGCTGCACGAAACCGTCCGCTCAGGCAACACTGCACTGACAGAAGGGCGGCTGGAGGACGCGCGCCAGGCGTTGCACTCCGTCCATGACATGCTCCGCGTTCTCGGCTTGAACGCGGTGGCAACCGGCGCGGTATCGGATGCCCGGGAAACGGCTGCCCTCGAGGTGCTGATCGAAGCCCAGCTCACGGCCCGTGCCCAGGCCCGGGCAACCAAGGACTGGGCTGCGTCGGACGCCATCCGGGACACTCTGAAGGCGGCAGGAGTCGCCGTCGAGGACGGTCCTGACGGCGCCACCTGGAGCCTCCAGCGGGACTGAACCGGCGATTTTACTTGATTCAGTAGACTGGTAAGCAGACTCAGTCAAACAATCAAGGGTGGAACTCTCATGGCCAACAACGGTCGCCGGTCGGTCAAAGCAAAGAAGGGGCCAACCATCGGAACCGGTGGCCACGGCCGCAAGGCCCTGGAAGGCAAGGGCCCCACGCCCAAGGCGGAGGACCGCCCCTACCACAAGGCGCACAAGAGCAAGCAGCTCGCGGAACGTTCCGCTGCCAAGCGCGGAACCGGTGCCCGCAGCGCCGGTGCAGCCCGCTCGGGCCCCAAGGGACGCGCCACCGAGGAAGTGGTCACCGGCCGTAACTCGGTGGTCGAAGCACTCCGTGCCGGCATCCCCGCGAAGGCCCTGCACATCGCCATCCGGATCGAAATGGATGACCGTGTTAAGGAGTCGCTGAAGATCGCTGCTGAGCGCGGCATCCCGCTGCTCGAGACCGGCAAGCCCGAACTGGACCGCATGACCGACGACGCCGTCCACCAGGGCCTCGTCCTGCAGATCCCGCCGTACGAGTACCAGGACGCCTATGACCTGGCCGAGGAAACCGTGGACCGGTGGAAGAAGGGCCACGTTTCGAACGCGCCGCTCTTCGTGGCGCTGGACGGCATCACGGACCCCCGCAACCTGGGCGCGATCATCCGCTCCGTCTCCGCGTTCAGCGGCCACGGCGTCATCGTCCCGGAACGCCGTTCCGTGGGCGTCACCGCCTCGGCCTGGAAGACTTCCGCCGGTGCGGCCGTGCGTGTTCCGGTAGCCCGCGCGGGCAACCTCAACAGCGCGCTGAAGCAGTTCAAGAACATGGGCATCTTCGTCCTGGGGCTCGACGGCGACGGCGACGTCTCGCTGCCCGCCCTCACCCTCGGCACGGAACCGGTGTGCATCGTTGTTGGCTCCGAAGGCAAGGGCCTGAGCCGCCTGGTCCGCGAAAACTGCGACCAGATCGTCTCCATCCCCATCGACTCCGCCATGGAATCGCTCAACGCCTCCATGGCCGTCGGCATCTCGCTGTACGAAATCTCCAGGCAGCGCTCCGCCAAGTAACAACGGCTGTGTGCCGCCCCACCAGACGCTCTCTCACTTAATGTGGGTTCCGACGGGACGCTCTCTCACTTCCTTCGAGAAAGTGCGAGAGCGTTGCCGTTTAAGCCGCGTTAAGTGAGAGAGCGTCTGGGTTAAAACTGGCGGCGGTTGGCCAGCACCGGGAGCTTTTGGCGGGCTTCCTTGACCACGGCGGCGTCCAGGTCTGCGAACAGGAGACCGGGGGCGCCGTCGAGCTCTTCCAGTACCTCGCCAAATGGGGAGACAACCGCCGAATAGCCCACGCCCGTGGGTGCTCCGTTCTTGGCCGGGACGCCCTGGGTGACGGGGTCGCCCTGCCCGCAGGCGAGGACGTACGTGGTGGAATCCAGCGCCCGCGCCCGCGCCAGCAGTTGCCATTGGTCCACCTTGCCCGGCCCGGAGGCCCACGAAGCGCAGATGATGTTGGCGTCCGCACCCCGTTCGGCGTTGGCCATAAACAGTGCCGGAAAACGGATGTCGTAGCAGGTGGCGAGTCCGAAGGTCAGGCCGCCCGTAGCGAATGTCACGGGTTCGGTGCCGGGGTCCACGGTGTCCGACTCCAGGAAGCCGAACGCGTCGAAAAGATGGACCTTGTCATAACTGCTTTCCACCCCGGGCCCGGTTGCGAGCAGAGTGTTGCGCACCTTTCCCGCGGACCCGGGCGTGAACATGCCTGCCACCACCACGATCTCCAACGAGGCCGCAACGCTGCGCACACGGGAGGCCCACGGCCCGTCCAGGGGTTCGGCAATATCCAACAGTGAGTTTCCAAATGCCCGCATGGATGCCTCCGGAAACACCACCATGTCCGCGCCCCCGGCCTTGGCCCTGTGCGCCTCCTGTTCCAGGATGGACAGGTTAGCGGCCAGGTCCCGGCCGCTGATGATCTGAGCCAGCGCAACCCGCACTACGTACCTCCATGTCGACGTTTCCCTCCAGTATGCAACCCTGAGTCGACTCCGGACCCACCCGACGTGGGTTGACGCCCTGCGTCACAAATGCCGGAGTGCGGATGAACAGGCGCTGACAGCTACCATTGACCGTGATGGTTATGCCGCTATTTGACACCGCCTCCACCATGGATGCCTCTTCGGCGCATCCACTTGGGGTCAGCGTTCCGCGCGCCGGGTCCGGGCCGGAGAGCGCCCTGCCGTCCACCGCCAACGTCGCTGTTTACGCGCCGGGCGTCGAAAACCTCGAGATTGCCTACAAACCACCCGGCGGTGAGTGGCGCCGGCGGGCCCTTCCGAATGTCACCAACGGCGTGCATCACGGGATTGTGGAGGATTTCCCCAACGGGTCGCGGTACGGATTCCGTGCTGCCTCCAAGTCCAAACCACTGCCGCTGTCGTTTCCCATGCTTAACCTGGACGACGACGCCGGGCAGCCGCTGCTGCTCGACCCATACGGCCGCGCGGTGGACGAGCGTGAGGGATTCCTGACCAGTGTGCGGATGGCCGGCGATTTTGACTGGGGAGCCGATCAGCGGCCGAGGCTGCACTGGCGCAATACCATCATTTATGAAGCCCATGTCCGTGGCCAGAGCATGCTGCACCCTGATGTTCCGGAGGAATTGCGCGGAACCTACGCAGGCATGGCGCACCCGGCCATCATCGAGCATTTCAAAAGCCTGGGCATCACCTCGGTTCAGCTGCTCCCGGTGCACTTCCACCTCGATGAGCTGCACCTGCAGGACCTTGGCCTGACCAACTACTGGGGCTACAACACGGCAGCATTCTTCGCGCCGCATCCGGACTACGCCACCAAGGCTGCCCAGGAAGCCGGCCCGCATGCTGTGCAGGACGAATTCAAGGGAATGGTCAAGCTGCTCCATGCGGCCGGGCTGGAAGTGATCCTTGACGTGGTGTACAACCATACGGCCGAGGGCGGCCCCGATGGCCCCACCACCAGCTTCCGCGGCCTCGGTGAGGAGACGTATTACCGCACCGATGGCCACGGGAAGTATGTGGACACCACCGGCTGCGGGAACAGCCTGAACTTTGGCCACCCCCGGGTGGTCCAGCTGGTCCTGGATTCCCTCCGGTACTGGGTGGACGAGTTCCACATCGACGGTTTCCGCTTTGATCTGGCTGTGACACTCTGCCGGAACGCGGACAACCACTTTGATCCCCATCACCCGTTCCTGGTGGCCGTGGCAGCCGATCCTGTGCTGTCGGACGTGAAGCTTATTTCCGAACCGTGGGACGTCGGCTACGGCGGCTGGCAGACCGGCCGGTTCCCTGGCGGCTGGGTCGACTGGAACGACCACTTCCGTGACGGCGTCCGTTCCTTCTGGCTCGCCGACCGAGCGGCCATTGAGTCCGGCGGGCAGGGCGGCTCCGTGGCCCGGCTGGCCGATGCCCTGTCCGGTTCGGCCGGGCTGTTTGAGGCATCGGGCCGTTCCAGGCTGGCGTCGCTTAATTTCGTTACTTCGCACGACGGCTTCACCCTCCACGACCTCGTTTCCTTCGACCGCAAGCACAATGAGGACAACGGCGAGCAGAACAGGGACGGCCACGGGGACAACCGCAGCTACAACCACGGTTTCGAAGGCCCCACCGAGGACGAGGACATCCTGGCCCGGCGGGCCCAGTCCCGGCGAAACCTCATGGCGTCGATGATGATTTCGTTCGGTGTGCCCATGATCACCGCCGGTGACGAGCTGGCCCGCACCCAGCAGGGAAACAATAACGCCTACTGCCAGGACAACCCCCTGACCTGGATTGACTGGACGCGCACCCCGGAATCCCACGAGATGCTCCGCAGCACCAAGCGCTTCGTCCGGCTGCGCAAGGAGTTCCTGGCGGGCCAGCCGCACGATTTTCCGGCCCGCGATGAGCAGTCGTATCTTCACTGGTTCGACCACGCCGGACAGCCGATGTCCATGGACCGGTGGAATGATCCGCGGCACCGGGTCATGCAGCTTTTGCTCGGCTCGGACGACGGCACACTGGCAGGCCTCGTGGTGGTCAACGGCAGCGCTTCCGACGTGAAGATCACGCTCCCCGAACTCACCAACGACGACGGTACGCCGCGCCGGATGTTCGAACTGCGGCTGACCACCTCGCCGCTCCACGAGATCCGTCAGGGCGGACGCGTGGCTTCCGGCGAGACCGACCTGGTTGAGGCAAACTCGATCAACATCTACCGCACGTAGCTGCCAGGTAACAGGAATGCGCAACCGCTCTGTCGTTGCCCTGCTGCTGACCGGACTGCTGGCCCTTGCGCTGTTTGTTTTCGGCGGCCCGGGGCTCCTTGAGTCCTTGACGGGAAGTCCGACGCCGGCAGCAAGTCCCAGCGCGGGCCCGGTTCCGGAGGCTCCCGTCCCCGGTCCGGCGGAAGTTTCAGGACCGGCGGCGGTTCCCGCCAACCCTTCCGGCCTGCCGGCGATCAGCGAGTCTGCGCTCCCGGCCGAGGCACGCAGGACACTCGCGCTGATCCGTCAGGGCGGGCCCTACTCGTACAGCCAGGATGACCAGGCCTTCGGCAACTTTGAGCGTATCCTCCCGCGAAAGGCTTCAGGTTATTACCGCGAGTACACCGTGCCCACCCCGGGAGAATCGGACCGTGGGGCCCGCCGGATCGTTGCCGGCGCCGGGGGAGAAAAGTACTACACCCAAGACCATTACGACTCGTTCAAATTCATTGCAGAAGGCAGCTGAACCCCGGTATGAAAATCTACTCCACCGATACGTGGACCATGGAAGAACTGCAGGAGCAGGTGGCCGATGCCGGCCGCCGCAGCCTGAAGGTGCCTGCCGCAGACAGCAAACGAGGGGTCCTCGAAACGTTCGGTGAGGTCCTGGGCTTCCCTGAGCACTACGGGGTGAACCTGGACGCCTTGAACGATTCACTCCACGATTTCGCGGACAGCATCGGCGAAAACGGCAACGCCCCCGTCACCATCCTCTGGCAGGTCGCCGCGGCATTCCGCGGCGACCGTTCCTTCGGGATCATCTGCGAGATCCTCCAGGACGCCGAGAGCTACGCCGGCAGCGACCTGACGGTCGCTGCCATCCTCCTCTAGTCAGGCGTTGACGATCAGCCCCAGTTCGGCCTTTGACGCCAATGCCTCGTGCCGGGGCAGGACGCGGACGGTGTAACCAAACGGGCCGGAGCGGTCGATCACCAGGGAGCCGCTGAACAGGTAACGGCCACCGCCCAGGTCCTCCTTGGGCTGCAGCTCCATCACGGTCACGTCCGCCAGGGTGTCGCTCTCCTCGGCGCGCCCGTAGGCGACCTCCACGGAGACGTCGTCCGGCGTCAGGGTGGTCAACGCCACGTAGGCGTTCACCTGCAGCGTGTCCCCGATCTGCGGATCCTCGGATACGCCCACGGAGTCAACGTGCTCCACGTGGAGCAGCGGCCAGGCTGCACGCACCCGGGCAGTCCACGCAGCAAGGGACCGCGCCTGCGAGTAGGAGTCGGCCCCCGCCTTGCGACCGGCCTCCGCCGCGGGCCGGTAGAGAACATTGACGTAGTCATGCAACATACGGTCCGCGGAAACGGCTGGGCCGAGGTGCGACAACGTGTGCTTGATCATGGACACCCAGTGCGTCGGTACTTTCTCGGCCCCGGTGCTGGACGGGCCTGCAGCGCCGGCGCTGTCGGACACCGTGCTGCCGTAGAAGCGCGGCGCCACCTGGGTTTCCAGGAGTTCGTACAGCGCTGCCGCCTCAATGTCGTCGCGTTCTTCGGGGGACGCATCATTGTTCGCCGTGGGGATCGCCCAGCCGTTTTCGCCGTCGTACATCTCATCCCACCAGCCATCCATCACCGAGAGGTTCAGCGAACCGTTGATGGCGGCCTTCATGCCGGAGGTGCCGCACGCTTCCAGGGGACGCAGCGGGTTGTTGAGCCAGACGTCGCAGCCCGGGAACAGCGTCCTAGCCATGGCGATGTCGTAGTTCGGGAGGAACGCAATCCGGTGACGGACTTCGGGGTCGTCAGTGAACCGGACCAGGTCCTGGATCATCTTCTTGCCGGCGTCGTCCGCAGGGTGGGACTTTCCGGCGATCACCAGCTGGATGGGGTGTTCCGGGTGCAGCAGCAGTGCCTTGAGGCGGTCCGGCTCGCGCAGCATCAGGGTAAGCCGCTTGTAGGTCGGGACGCGGCGGGCGAAGCCGATGGTCAGCACGTCAGGGTCGAGCACGCTGTCTGTCCAGCGGAGTTCAGCGTCGGCCGCGCCGCGCTTCTTCCACGCGGCCCGGAGCCGGCGGCGGACGTCGTCCACCAGGGCCGAGCGCATTTCGCGGCGCAACGCCCAGACGTCGGCGTCGCTGACGTTGTAGGCCAAGTCCCAGCGGCCTTGGGTTTCGGCCTCGGGGCCGAACTGTTTCCGGGCGAGTTGGGAGATCCGGCTGTCAACCCAGGTGGGCACGTGGACGCCGTTGGTGACGGACGTGATGGGCACCTCGGAGTGGTCAAAGCCTGGCCATAGTGCCGAGAACATCCCGCGGGACACTTCACCGTGCAGTTTGGCCACGCCGTTGGCCCGCTGGGCCAGCCGGAGTCCCATGACGGCCATGTTGAAGACTGACGGGTTGCCGTCGGCGTAGTTTTCGCGGCCCAGCTCCAGGATCCTGTCCACAGGCACGGCGGGCGCCAGCCCGGCCTGGAAGAAGTGCTGGATCTGGGCAATCTCAAAGCGGTCGATCCCGGCGGGCACCGGCGTGTGGGTGGTGAACACCGTGGACGCCCGTCCAGCGGCAAGCGCTTCGTCGAAAGTCAGGGCAGCTTCCCCGGACATCAGCTCCTGGATCCGCTCGATGCCGAGGAAACCGGCATGGCCTTCGTTGGTGTGGAAGACCTCCGGGGCCGGTGTTCCCGTGAGGCGCTGGTAAGCGCGCAGTGCCTTCACACCGCCCATGCCCAGCAGGAGCTCCTGCTGCAGCCGGTGGTCCCCGCCCCCGCCATAGAGCCGGTCGGTAACGCCCCGCGCGGCGTCGTCGTTGCCCGGAACGTTGGAATCCAGGAGCAGCAACGGAACACGCCCGACGTCGGCACGCCAGATGTGTGCCAGGAGGCGCCTGCCGTTGGGAAGCGGCAGGGTGATCTGCAGCGGCCGGCCGTTGTTGTCAGGGGACGGTTCGCGGAGCAGGGTCAGGGGCAGGCCATCCGGATCGAGGACCGGATATGTTTCCTGCTGCCAGGCGTCACGGGACAGTGACTGCTTGAAGTAGCCGGCCTGGTACAGGAGTCCAACACCGATGAGGGGCACGCCAAGGTCGGACGCCGCCTTGAGGTGGTCGCCGGCCAGGATGCCCAGGCCGCCGGAGTACTGCGGCAGTACCTCGGTGATACCGAATTCGGGTGAGAAATAGGCGATGGCGGCGGGAGCATCGGCGCCGAGGCCCTGGTACCAGCGCGGCTGGTCAAGGTAGCGGTCGAGGTCCTCAGCGGCGGCCCGGACGCGCTCCACCACGGATTGGTTCGCGGCCAGGGCCTGGAACTCCTCGCGGCTGACCCGGCCCAGGAAGCTGACGGGATCCTGCTCGCTTTCCTCCCATTTCCGCGGGTTCAGGCTGGCGAAAAGTTCCCGGGTGGGCCGGTGCCAGGACCAGCGCAGGTTGGTCGCTAACCGGACCAGGGGCCTGATCGGCTCGGGGAGGACGGTTCTGACGGTAAATCTGCGGATTGCCTTCACCTGCGCCACACTAACCGACAACCTCAACAGCGGGAACTGCTTTTGCTTTCTTTTAGGTAAATGACAGTTGACGCCGCAGATAAGACGAATCGCCGTGACAAAAAACCATGCAGGCTTAGCAATCTGGACCATTTCTCGCTAACGTCTAGCATGTGACGACTAACTCAGGAACCATGGCCGCCTCCAAGAAAAAGCCGAAAGGCAAGATCACCGACGGGCTCAGGTTTGGCCGTTTTCCAATCACCGCCGTACAGCCTGTGGTCGAGGGTGGGAAATACCCTGCCAAGGCATTGCCGGGTGAAGGAATCGTGGTTGGTGCCACTGCCTTCCGGGAAGGCCACGACCAGCTCGGCGTCACCGCCGTCCTCCTGGATCCCCGCGGGAAGGAACGCCAGCGCGTCCGGCTGGCGCCGCCCAGGGGGGAACGCGGCCTCGGCACCGATCGCTGGGAGGGCATCCTCACGCCGTCGGCCGTTGGAAACTGGACTTTCTGCATTGAGGCCTGGCACGACCGCTACGGAACCTGGCACCACAACGCCGAGGTCAAGGTTGCTGCGGGCATCGATGTGGAGCTGATGCTCGCCGAAGGCGAGGCACTTCTCGCTGACGCGGCCGACGACGTCTCCCGCAACGCGTCGGACCGGCGCACCCTGCGCATGGCTGCTTCGATCCTGGGCAACACCTCCCTCACCGAGGAGGAGCGCCTCGCCGGCGGCTTCAGTGCGGATGTGGCTGCTGTGGTGGAACGCCAGCCGATCCGTGAACTGGTCACGGTGTCCGAACAGTTCCCGCTGATGGTCGAGCGCGATCTCGCGGGCCGCGGAGCCTGGTACGAATTCTTCCCCCGGTCCGAAGGTGCCGTAAAGGACCACACCACCGGGGTCTGGACTTCAGGTAACTTCCGGACGGCGGCAAAGCGGCTTGACGCTGTGTCCGCCATGGGCTTCGACGTCATCTACATGCCGCCGATCCACCCGATCGGCGTACAGCACCGCAAGGGCCCGAACAACACGCTCATCGCGGGTCCGCACGATCCCGGCTCGCCGTGGGCCATCGGCGCCAAAGAAGGCGGCCACGACGCCATCCACCCGGACCTCGGCACGTTCGAGGACTTCGACGCTTTTGTGGCCCGCGCCAATGAACTCGGCCTGGAAGTCGCCCTCGACCTGGCGCTGCAGGCCGCACCGGACCACCCGTGGGTGGAATCCAACCCGGAATGGTTCACCACCCGGGTGGACGGCAGCATCGCCTACGCAGAGAATCCGCCCAAGAAGTATCAGGACATTTTCCCGCTCAACTTCGACAATGATCCTGAAGGGCTGTCCAAGGAGATCCTGCGGGTAGTGCAGTTGTGGGTCAGCCACGGCGTCAGGATCTTCCGAGTGGATAACCCGCACACCAAGCCCGTGTGGTTCTGGGAGTGGCTCATCGCCCAAGTCAACAAAAAAACACCCGGCGTGGTGTTCCTTGCAGAAGCATTTACCCGACCCGCCATGATGCACGCCCTGGGCCGGGCCGGCTTCCAGCAGTCCTACACCTACTTCACGTGGCGGAACACGAAGGAAGAACTGGAAACCTATTTCGCCGAGGTCAGCCACGAGTCCCCTGCATACTTCCGCCCGAACTTCTTCGTCAACACCCCGGATATCCTCACCGAATACCTCCAGTTCGGCGGTCCGGCGGCATTCAAGATCCGTGCGGCGCTGGCCTCCACCGCCAGCCCGCTCTGGGGCGTGTACGCCGGCTACGAACTCTACGAGCACGTTGCCCGCCCGGGCGCGGAAGAGTACATCGACAACGAAAAGTTCGAGTACAAGGCCCGCGACTGGGACGCCGCTGCGGAGTCGGGCCGCACGCTTGCCCCGTACCTGACAAGGCTCAACAGCATCAGGCACGCCCACCCGGCGCTCCAGGACCTGCAGAACCTGACGGTCCACCACAGCACGGATGACGCCACGGTGGTGTACTCCAAACACAAGACCCTGCCGGATGGCACCAAGGACACCCTCATTGTGGTGGTCAACGTGGATCCGCACGCCACCAGGGAGAGCACGGTTTCGCTGGATCTCGCCGCTTTGGAACTCGACCCCGAGGACCTCTCGCCCAACGGCGGGTTCCGGGTGGAGGACCTCATCACCGGCGAAACCTGGGAATGGGGCGAATACAATTACGTCCGCCTGGACGCGCATGTCGAACCCGCACACATTCTGAGCATCAGGAGATCGCATCAGTGAGTTTTAATCCGCAGAGTTCCAGCCAGCATTTCACCCCCAAAAGCACGTTTGAACTGAACGCCCCGGGCTTGGCCCACGATCCTCTGTGGTATCGGAAGGCCGTGTTTTACGAGGTGCTTGTCAGGGCGTTCGCGGATGCCAACGGGGACGGCTCGGGCGATTTTTCGGGCCTGATTGACCGGCTGGACTACCTGCAGTGGCTCGGTGTGGACTGCCTGTGGCTTCCGCCGTTCTTCCAGTCGCCGCTGCGGGACGGTGGCTATGACATCTCGGACTACAACTCCGTGCTGGACGAGTTCGGCACCATCAGCGATTTCAAGCGGCTGGTTGCCGAGGCCCATGCCCGCGGCGTCCGGGTGATCATCGACCTGCCGCTGAACCACACCTCGGACCAGCACCCCTGGTTCCAGGAATCGCGCAAGGACCCTGAGGGCCCGTTCGGCGACTTCTATGTGTGGAGCGATACCGACGAGAAGTACCAGGACGCCCGCATTATTTTCGTGGACACGGAGGAGTCCAACTGGACCTTCGATCCCATCCGCCGCCAGTTCTTCTGGCACCGATTCTTTAGCCACCAGCCTGACCTGAACTTCGAGAACCCCCGGGTCATCGAAGCGCTCTTTGATGTGGTGCGGTTCTGGCTGGACCAGGGCATCGACGGGTTCCGGGCCGACGCGATCCCCTATCTCTTCGAGGAGGAGGGGACCAACTGCGAAAACCTGCCGGCCACGCATGATTTCCTGCGCAAGCTGCGGGCCATGGTGGATGAAAGCTACCCCGGGCGCGTCATCATCGCGGAGGCCAACCAGCCGCCCAATGAAGTGGTGGAGTACTTCGGGACAGCCGAGGAACCCGAATGCCACATGGCCTTCCACTTCCCCATCATGCCGCGGCTCTACTACGCCCTGCGCGACCAGAAGGCCGCCCCCATCATCGAGACGATGCATGACACCCCCGAGATTCCCGAGGGGGCCCAATGGGGGACGTTCCTGCGGAACCATGATGAGCTGACCCTGGAGATGGTCACCGCCGACGAGCGCGCGGCCATGCTGGGCTGGTACGCCCCGGACCCGCGGATGCGGGCCAACATCGGTATCCGCCGCCGCCTGGCTCCGCTGCTGGACAACTCCCGGGCCGAGATCGAGCTGATCAATGCCCTGCTACTGTCGCTGCCGGGCAGCCCGTTCCTGTACTACGGTGACGAGATCGGCATGGGGGACAACATCTGGCTGGAGGACCGCGATGCGGTTCGCACGCCGATGCAGTGGAATCCTGACCGTAACGCCGGATTCTCCAACGCCGATCCGGGGAAGCTGTACCTGCCCGTCATCCAGTCGCTGGTGTACAACTACAACATGGCGAATGTGGAAGCCGAAGCCGCGCACTCCGGGTCATTGCTGCGCTGGACCCGCCAGATCCTCAGCGTCCGTAAAAACCATCCGGCTTTCGGGCTGGGCACCTTCAAGCACGTCGAGGCCGACCATGACGCCGTTGTGTCCTACCTTCGGGAACTTTCGGACGACAACGCGGCAGGGGTGCCCGGGGAAGTGATCCTGTGCGCGTTCAACCTTTCCCAGCACCCGGTCGCTGCGAAACTGCGGATTCCGCAGTACGCCGGCCGCGGACTCCGCGACGTTTTCGGCGGCCAGCCCTTCCCCGGGATTGACGAGGACGGATCCTTGACCCTGACGCTGGGAAGCCACGACTTCTTCTGGCTGCGGGTGCGCTCGGCAGCGTCGAACCCCTCGTCGCCCCAGACGCAAGCGCTTCCCATCCTGCCGATCAGGAACTGATATGACCCAGCCGATTCTTACAGCCGAACTCACTGACGTCCTGCGGGAATGGCTCCCGCGCCAGCGCTGGTTCCCGGTAAAATCAGGCGAAATTTCGCTGGAGCAGGCAGGCGGCCTGAGCCTGGAGGATCCGGCCGGGCAGGCTCGCCTGGAGGTCTTCCTGCTGGCCGTTTCTTCCCGGACAGCCGACGGCGGACAGCGGACGGATGTGGTCCAGGTTCCCTTGAGCTTTCGCGATGCCCCGCTCACAGGCGGTGACAACGCGTTGGTGGGCCGGGCTCCGGACGCCGGGATGGCCTGGATTTACGACGCCGTGCATGATCCGTCCTTTGTGTCCGCCTGGCTGGAACTGGTCCGTTCGGAGTCGGCCTCGCGGGCAGGTGCGGCGACCGGCCACCGGACGTCCTCGAACCACCGCCTGCCCACTGCCCACGGCATGGTCAAAGTCCTTGCCGGTGAGCAGTCCAACAGTTCCGTGATCGTTGACGACGGCGACTCCGCGGCAATCGTAAAGTTCTTCCGTGTGCTCTCCGAGGGCACAAACCCGGAGGTCGAGGTGGGTGCGGCCCTGACCGCAGAGGGTACCTCGGAGGTCCCTGCCACCCTGGGCTGGGTGCGGGGGGAGTGGCAGACGGCCGCGTCGCAACCGGCCGCGTCGCAACCGGCGGGGGAGACCCTGCCGGGTCCCCGCCAGGCGCAGGGCGAACTGGCTGTTGCGCATGAATTCCTTGCCGGTGGCCGCGACGCCTGGCGCCTCGCAGTGGACGCCGCCCGTACCGGAGCAGACTTCACGGCGGAGGCACGCGCCCTCGGCGCGGCTACTGCCACCGTCCACCGCAGGCTGGCTGCTGCGTTTGGAACCTCCGTTGAGGCGGTCCCCGGCCAGGTGATTGCGCCCGGGGTAGCCCAGCGCGTGCGGCAGGCATGGGCGGAAGCCGCTGCCGCCGTCGGGCCCTATGACGAGCCGCTGCAGGCACTGTTGGGCAAGCTCGACGGCGTCAAAGCAGGTCCTCTGCAGCGGATCCACGGTGACCTCCACCTCGGGCAGATCCTGCAGGTCCCCGGCCAGGGCAGCGAAGCCGGCCGCTGGGCCATCCTCGATTTTGAAGGCGAGCCCCTCCGGCCCATTTCGGAACGCAATTTCCCCGACGTCCCGCTTCGGGATGTGGTGGGGATGCTGCGCTCCTTCGACTACGCGGCGGGCGCGGCTGAACGGGAATACCAAGGGGCCAGGGTTCCGGCATCCTGGGTCGATGACTGCGCGGACGCGTTCCTCGCCGGCTATGCCTCCGTCACGCCGGGCACCATCGACCGTGCTTCGCCGCTCTTTGTGGCATTGTGGCTGGACAAGGCGCTCTACGAAGTTGTTTATGAATTGCGGAACAGACCTGACTGGCTGGCCATTCCAGCGAATGCGTCCAGGCGGCTCCTCAGCGTTAAAGGCTCCGGCGATCATGCCAGGGCAGCATCGGAAGGTATCAACATGACAGGTTCAGCACCCACAGACAGGCCGAGTGTGCCGCTTCACGTGGACCCGGATACTTTAGGCCAGGTGGCAAACGGCGAGCACCATGCGCCGCACTCCGTGCTCGGCGCCCACTTGGACAGCCATGGTCACGTCACGGTCAGGACGCTCAAGCACCTGGCGGAGTCCGTCAGTGTTGTGACCGCAGCCGGTCCGGTTCCCATGACCCACGAAGACCACGGCGTCTGGGTGGCTGTAGTGGAACCGCTGGAGGCTGGCCACGTGCCGGATTACCGGCTGGAAGTTACCTACCCCGGTGCAGAACCTGTGACAGTGGACGAGCCGTACCGCTACCTGCCCACGGTGGGCGAAGTGGACCTGCACCTAATTGGCGAGGGGCGGCACGAGAAGCTTTGGGAAGTCCTTGGCGCCCACGTCCAGCACTACAAGTCCTCGTTGGGTGACGTGGACGGCGTTTCCTTCGCCGTCTGGGCACCGAACGCCCAGGCCGTCCGCGTCAAAGGGGACTTCAACGCGTGGGACGGCCGCGAAAACTCGCTCCGCTCGCTGGGGTCATCAGGCGTTTGGGAAGTCTTCATCCCCGGCGTTTTAGCAGGGGCGTGCTACAAGTTCGAGATTAGGACCAAGTACGGCAACTGGGTCGAAAAGGCGGATCCTCTGGCGTTCGGCACCGAGGTCCCGCCGCTGACAGCCTCCAGGGTGGTTGAGTCTTCCTATGCGTTCAAGGACGCCGAATGGATGGAAGCACGCGCCCAGCGTGACCCGCACAATTCGCCGATGAGCGCCTACGAAGTCCACCTCGGATCCTGGCGCCTTGGCCTGGGCTACCGCGAGTTGGCCAAGGAGCTGGTGGACTACGTCAAATGGCTGGGCTTCACGCACGTTGAGTTCATGCCGGTGGCCGAACACCCCTTCGGCGGTTCCTGGGGCTACCAGGTGACGTCCTACTTCGCTCCGACGTCCCGCTTTGGCCATCCGGACGAATTCCGGTTCCTGGTGGACTCGCTGCACCAGGCCGGCATCGGTGTGCTGCTGGACTGGGTCCCGGCGCACTTCCCCAAGGACGCCTGGGCGCTGGCACAGTTTGACGGCGAACCCCTGTACGAGCACGCCGACCCGAACCTGGGCGAACACCCGGACTGGGGAACGCTGATCTTCGACTTCGGCCGGACCGAGGTGCGGAACTTCCTGGTGTCCAACGCGTTGTACTGGCTCGACGAGTTCCACATCGATGGACTCCGGGTTGATGCCGTGGCCTCGATGCTGTACCTGGACTACTCACGCGAAGAGGGTCAGTGGTCGCCCAACCGTTTCGGCGGACGGGAGAACCTGGAAGCCATTTCCTTCCTCCAGGAAGTCAACGCCACCGTTTACAAGACCCACCCGGGCGCGGTGATGATCGCCGAAGAGTCCACGGCTTTTCCCGGCGTCACCGCCCCTACCAGCCACGGCGGCCTTGGCTTCGGGCTCAAGTGGAACATGGGGTGGATGCACGACTCCCTCAAGTACGCCTCCGAGGAGCCGATCAACCGAAAGTGGCACCACGGTACGGTCACGTTCTCCATGGTCTACGCGTTCACCGAGAACTTCCTGCTTCCCATCAGCCACGACGAAGTTGTGCACGGCAAGGGCTCTATGCTCCGGAAGATGCCGGGGGACCGCTGGCAGCAGCTTGCCAACCTGCGCGCCTTCTTTGCGTACCAGTGGGCGCACCCGGGCAAGCAGCTCATATTCATGGGCACCGAATTCGGCCAGGAGGCTGAATGGTCCGAGCAGCATGGACTCGACTGGTACCTGGCCGACATTCCGGCGCACCGCGGAATGCAGCTGCTCACCAAGGACCTGAACGAGATCTACAGCTCGACGCCGGCCCTCTACGAGCGGGACAACGAGCCGGGTGGGTTCCAATGGATCAATGGCGGGGACGCCGACCGCAACGTTCTGACCTTTATTCGCTGGGACAAGGACGGTAACCCGGTGGTCTGTGCCATCAACTTCTCCGGCGGCCCTCACGTGGGGTACGCGCTCGGCGTTCCGGCAACCGGGGCCTGGGGTGAAGTGCTCAACACCGACGCAGAGGCCTATGGCGGATCGGGAGTTCTCAATGCCGGTCCGCTGACTGCCACAGACAAGGGGCTCGATGGTCAGCCGGCAACGCTGACCGTGACGTTGCCGCCACTTGGCGCAGCGTACTTCAAGCCCAGCACCGTGCCAGCCGTTGGGCAGCCCGCCGCTGCGCAGGTAGCTGTGAAGCCGGTCTCTTAAAACCCGAAGGAAAAGCCCGGAATCCCTTGAGATTCCGGGCTTTTTCGTTGGATGATGGAGGTGTAGTACCGGGCTGTCCTGGGGCCGGGTGGCCAACCCTGAAAAGTGGTGGTAGAGTTTATTTCCGCGCTGCTCCACGGAGTCAGACCGAAAAAACCGACACGAAAGCCCAAGGGCGTTGAGAGTCGCGGACGCCGGTTTGACAAGAGTGAGAACAGCCGGTAAGTTTGAAAAGTTGCTCCGGAGCGATCCACGGCTGT
>NZ_JACXBW010000011.1 GCF_014712225.1 Pseudarthrobacter sulfonivorans | reverse complement strand
AGCCGTGACGTTTCGCGAACACCTGAAATACGGCTGAACCATAGGCGGCCGAACGGCTTCCGTGATGCGGAGAATCAGCCAATAGGTGCGCAGCTACAGTCCGAAATGGATCAGAATACGAGAGCTAGCCAGCTCGGCCGACAACCACGGTGCCATCGAGCTCGGCCGACCTGGCGGTCCTGACCACGAACCCCGCCGCCGCCAGGATCAATGCCGTGCGTTTGGCCTGCCGCTCACTCGTTTCGATGATGATATGCCCGCCAACACGCAGCCACTCGCGGGCCCCAGCGGCAATGCGGCGATGAAGGTCGAGGCCGTCCGCGCCGCCGTCGAGCGACAGCATTGGCTCAAAATCACGTGCTTCGCGCGGCATGGTGGAAATCTCGGCAGTAGGGACGTAGGGGGCATTCGCTGTCAGTACCGAGACACGTCCCTTGATGACCCTCGGGAGGGCATCGAACAGATCGCCCTCGTGAACCACTCCACCCACACGGCCGACGTTACGGCGCGCACACGCCACAGCGGCAGGATCGAGGTCCGCAGCATGCAGTTCAAGCCCCGGCATCCGGGACGCGAGCACGGCACCCGCTGCGCCGGATCCGCAGCACAGATCAACGACGACTCTAGGCCCGACTGGCCGCGCCGAAATTCGTGCCCTACCCCGCCGGACCTTGGACTCCCCCGCCGAGACGTCCGACAGCAGCGCAACAGCCTCGTTGACCAGTAGCTCGGTGCGGCGACGCGGAACGAAGACACCGGTGTCGAGCTCAATCCGCAGGCCCCCAAACTCTGCCCAGCCGAGAATGTGCTCAAGCGGATTGCCCGCAATGCGCCGCTCCACGGTGGCACTGACATCAGCGGGAGAGGACGCGGCGGCCATGAGCAGCCGGGCCTCCTCTTCAGCAAAGACACACCCTGCGGAACGCAGGCGCTCGGCGATCCCGGCAACGGAATCGGCGGTGGAATCAAAGCCCAGTCCGGAGCGTGACAACGCAAACCCCTTTCGGCACGCCGGCGGGAGCAAACAGCATGCATTCCGGAAACGTCGCCAGGTCTCGCAAGATAACCGCCACGAACCTCATGGTATGCGCTCAATAGCCTCTTGGCACGGTCTCAAAAGACCGAGAATTCAGTGCAAGCGCTTCCAGTTGGGCATAGTTCAAAGGCCGCGCTGAAAGGCATGTGGCGTGTCAGCTACGGGGCGGGGCGGGGCATCACCCGGCGCAAACATTCCGTTTGAGCACGACGGCGGCCCTGTCACCTTCCGGGACGACCCCGCCGGGCACCCGCTCATTGCCGGCTAGTCCATTTCTGCCAGGAAGAGTAGCCCGGCCCACTATGCGGAGTCGAAAACGGAACCGGCACGCAGGGTCGGCATCTCCGCGTAGTCCATGCAGGGTGAACGGCCAACGCCTGGCGCTGGGCAACCCTGCTTCGGCGCAGCTCATACCGGACGGCAGCTCAGCTCATCCCGGACGGCAGCTCATCCCGGACAGGGACGTCAGCGAACAGCGTGCCCAAGACCGGTAACGAGCCGGCGGACAGCGTCCTCCGCAGTGGGTGGCTCGCCGAAGAACTGCTGCTGGAGGGTTGTGTCCGCTACATACCGGCCGGTCTGGAACCAATCGATCATGGCCGACATGTCCTTGGCCATCGGATTGACCGGCGCCAGCACAGTGCCGGCCCCGCGCAGTAGCCCAGTGGGCACCGAGCGGACGCGGATGGTCTTACCGGTGAGCCGGCCTGCGATATCCGCAATATCCTGCATGCTAACCGGCCGGTCCCAGCCGATGTCGATGCGTCTGCCCTCCACCCCCGGGACGTCAACGGCGGCGGCCAGATAACGGGCCAGATGCGCGGTGTGCACAAACGTCAGCGGTATCCGCGCCGACCCGAACCAACTGAGCCGCCCCTTGCTGATGGGGTCGCCGCCGAACCGGGTGATCTGGTCCAGGAACGCACCCGGACGCAGGGCCACGAAGGGCACGCCTAGTTTCTCCAGCCGGTCCTCCGCAAGCTTCTTGTGCCAGAAGTGCGGCACTTGCGGAGTCTGGTCGCACGTGAGGATGCTGGTGAGGACGAACCGGCGGATCCCCGAGCGGCCGGCCGCCTCCACGAGGTTGGTGTTGCCCACGATGTCAGTCTCGCTGGTATCGCCCTTGCGGTGCCTGGTGTAGCCGGCCGCCGAAGTGACTACAGCGTCGGCACCGTCCATGGCGCGCGCCAGCGACGCCGGATCCATCATGTCGCCGCGGGCAACCTCGGCGCCGGCCGCTTCGAGGCGGGACGCATCCGAGCCCGGCCGCACCAGCGCGCGTACCTGTCTGCCCCGCGCGAGCAGCTCCGTGACAACCTGGCTGCCCAGCATGCCAGTACCGCCCACCACCAGGACTGGTCCGTCGCTCATGTGATTCCTCCCGTGAACCGGCTTCCTCCCGCGAACCGGCCGGAGGACTCTCCGGCCGGTTGCTCACATTGTCGCCCCGCCCGGGGCAGCCCGCCAGCCCTACCCGCGTAATGACTCCGAGACAACGGCCAAAAGCGAGTTGAACCTGGCGTTGCCGGGAAGGTCATCGATAAACACGGGCTTACCGGTGGGGTCGCCCAGAGGAACCTGCCAGTTCGGATACAGCGCTTCGGTGGTGCCCGGCTGGTTCTGCACGCGCCGCTCCCCCACCGCGTCAACCAGTGCGACGCCGAGCAACACCGACGGTGTCTGGGCGAGGAGGCGGTGCAGCGCCTCAATGGTGCGCTCCTCGTCAGCGTGAGTGCCGGGGCTCGCTTGAGTGCCGACGCTGGCGGGAGCGACAGCGGGAGTCTGGCCGCCTTCAGGCAGCAGCCCGCGTTCGCGCAGCAACCCCATCATCTTCTCAAGCGTGGCCACATGGTCGGCCCGCTCTTCGGCTTCGGATCGTTCCAGCAGCCCCAGCCTGCTGCGGAGCGCCACGTGATCGCCCGCAAGGTAGCCGGCGGTGGGCGGAAGGTCGTGGGTGTTGACGCTGGCGAGCGCCTGCGTGCGGTAACGCTCCGGCGGCAGTGGGGAGTCGCCGTCGTTCTCGAACCACAGGATGGACGTCCCCAGAATGCCGCGGGCAGCAAGGTAGTCACGCACCCACGGTTCGAACGTTCCCAGGTCCTCCCCGATCACCACGGCGCCGGCGCGCTGGGCCTCCAGCGCCAGGATGCCGATCAGTGCGTCGTGATCATACTTGACGTAGGCGCCGTCCCGCGGCGAGTTTCCGGCCGGCACCCACCAGAGGCGGAACAGTCCCAGGACGTGGTCCACCCGGATGCCGCCGGCGTGCCGGAGGACCGTGGAGAGCATGTTGCGGAAGGGTGCGTAGCCCGCCTCGGCCAGGCGTGCGGGATGCCAGGGCGGCTGGTTCCAGTCCTGGCCCTGCTGGTTGTACATGTCCGGCGGTGCGCCCACGCTGATCCCCGGCGCCAGCACACCGCGAAGCGTCCAGGCGTCGGCACTGCTCAGGTCAACGCCGACGGCCAGATCATGCACCACGCCCAGCCGCATGCCTGCCCGGCGCGCGGCCTGCTGCGCGTATTCGAGCTGCTCGTCACAGATCCACTGCAGCCAGCGGTGGAAACCGATCCGGTGCGCAAGTTTTTCCCTCAGCGCCTCGGCCTCGGGCGACCCCAGGGCGCAATCCGGGTCCATCCACAGCGGGTCCTCCGCCGCCAGGTCTTCGCGGATGGCGGACCAGAGAGCAAAATCGTCCAGGCCGGTACCGGAACTCCGGCAAAATTCGTCGAACGCTGCCTGCCGGGCCGGCGAGCGCCGTGCGTGGTAAAGCAGCTCCAGGGCCTGGAGCTTGGCCGCGAACACGGCGTTCCGGTCCAGCCGCTCCCCGTCCGCGTTCAGGCCCTGGACCTGCTCCTGCAGCCTGTCGATCGTGGCGCGTTTGCGCGGCCTGAGGTAAGCCAGTTCCGGGATGGCTTCCACCCGGATGTAAAGCGGGTTGAAAAAGCGCCGCGTTGACGGCGAGTACGGCGAGGGCTGGACCGGCGGTACGGGCTCCGCCGCGTGCAGTGGGTTGACCAGGACGTAGTCCGCGCCCCGTTCACCGCTAAGCGTTGCCAGGTCCGCCAGGTCGGCGAAGTCGCCGATGCCCCAGGACCGCTTCGACCGCACGGAGTACAGCTGCGTGGCCAGTCCCCAGCCGCGGCGCTCCACCAAGGAATCGGCGGTGGTGAGCCGCGCCGGAACCACCACCAGCGCACACTCGGCTGTGACGCCGTCGGACTCGGCATGCAGCGTGTGCCAGCCAAGCGGCAGCCCCTCCGGCACGGCGAAAGTGGCCCGGCCGGTGGGCACGCCGTCCACATCCTGCGGCGTGACCCAGACATCCTGCTGGACCGCCTCCACGGGCTCGCCTGCGCCCGCTTCCAGCAGCACAGTCAAACGAGCGGTGGCACCGTCCGGGACGTGGACCGGAACCAGCCGGGCGTCGCCCTCTTGAACCACGACGGCGGGCGGCAGCATCCGCCGCCACGGCGCCAGTTCGGCCTCGGCCAGGGCGGCTTCGATCAGTTCGTTCGTGTGGGCCCGGACGCCCAACGCAGCCAGGACTTTCACCAGGGTCTCGGGAGCGACGCTGTACGGCAGCCCGTCCCAGCCGTGGAATGACGTGCCCACCCCGCGCGCATCGGCCAGGCGCTGGAGGAGGTCCTGGTCCACATGAGCATGACCTGCTGCTTCACCGGCGCCTGGCGGAGCCGGGGTTCCGGAGAACTGAGCGTACTGCTGGTCTGGAGCCTTCATGGATGTCCGCCTCGTCTGGTGTGATGGGCCCGAACTTACATTGCGTCCTGTTCGACCGGGGGCTTCCTCGCTCCCGGACAACTGTCGGTACCGATTATTGCAGGAGGACACGGTTTACCAGGGCAGCCTGGCAGGGCAGCGACTTTGCCGGACCGGTTCGCGCGCGGAGGTTCCCTGGTCCTTAAGGCGCGTATTCCCGTCCCAGCGCCTATTCCTGGATTTTCTTCGCCGCTGCCTTCGCTGCCTGCTTGCTGGCCCGCACCTTGACGAGGGACTCAGGATCCACGATGTCTGCGACCGAAAGGAAGGCATCTTCCTGGCCATAATGCCCGGCCGCCTCTCGCCAGCCCGGTGCACTCAGCCCGCACTGCTTGCCCAGGAGCGCAAGGAAGATCTTCGCCTTTTGCTCCCCGAAACCGGGCAAGGCCTGCAGGCGTCGCAGTACTTCCTTGCCGCCGGGACCGCCCTGAGTCCAAATCTGCGTGGCGTCACCGTTCCAGTCGCGCCGGACCGTCTCCGCGAGGGCCTGGACCCGCGCCGCCATCGAGCCGGGGAACCGGTGGACTGCCGGCCTTTCCTTGAACACTTCGACGAACGCCTCCGGCTCGTAAGCGGCTACGGCTGCCGGATCGATGGAGCCGATGCGTGACCGGATCTTCTCCGGCCCTGCGAAGGCGGATTCCATGGTTACCTGCTGGTCCAGCAGCATCCCCGTCAGTAGCGCAAACGCATCATCAGTGAGCAGTTGGTCGGCAGCGGGGTCCCCGGTGATGTGCAGTTCCATGGTGCTTATCTTCCCATCCCCGGCTTCATACGTCATGAGAAGGCTGAGTTTTTCAGCACTGATCCGAGTAGAGACCCGCAAAACCAAGTACTACCTAATCTCAAACACGAGTACCGATTACGCGTTCACCTGGGCCACGCCCCAACTACCTTCGATCTAGAGCCAAAGACTCGTTGTCTCAGGGGTTGGATGTCTCACTAGGGGGTGTGAGAAGGAATGAATACAGGACTTAGCAGCCACGTTTTCCCGCCCGTAGGGGCCCGGGAAGTGAGCGGGGCCGGCGACGAGGAGGTCTTCGAGACCAAGGCCTCTCCCCCAGCCGTCGCCGGCCCTCTGACCGCTGCATTCTTGCCGCTTTCACCTTGGTTCTCCACCATTCACGTGCACGGACAGCCGATTGGTCGGTGCCATGGGAGCCGGCACTGTGGGAGTCGGCCATGAAGTATTCAACATCGCAGGTTTCCGCGTCACACGCGCCTTCGGGCAGGCGTCCGGCGCAGCCGCGCCAGGGCCAACAGCACGCGGCCGGGCGTCCTGCCGCGCTTCCCGGCCAGCCGCCGTCACCTTCCGCTGCCGGAACGGCCAGCACCGGCCCAGACGGTTTCATCCCCGATTTGGCCACCGGAGCGACAACCCTCGCTGACTCGCTCGAAATCCTGACCCGGACGGCGTCTGCCACCCTCAGCAGGCTCATGGACTCCCCGGTCGAATGCGGCACGCTCCTCAACAGGGCAAAGAACGGCCCGGCCACAGCCGGCACCAACGCGCAGACTGCCGAGTTGGCCCGGCTGGAGCAGGAGGTGCGTGAAGGACCCCTGACGGAAGCGCTCACCGGCAACGGCACCGTGGCCATGAACCACGTTTCATCCGATTTCCGCTGGTCGCGCTACCGGCCACACCTTCAGGCTGCTGGATTTCACAGCGTCCTTGGCGTGCGCCTCCGGCTGGATGAGGGTGCCACTGCGGCCCTCGCCTTCTTCGCCCCTGCTGCCCAGGCCTTCCCGCTTCCTGTAATCGCCGGGGCCCACGGTTTCGCGGACCTCGCAGCGCGGGGCCTCAGGCTGGTGCTCGAGCTGCAATCCACAAGCACCAGGGCGTCCGACCTGCAGTCCGCGCTCGAAAGCCGGACCTCCATCGATATCGCCTGTGGAGTGATCATGGCGCAGAACAGGTGTTCCTACGACGAGGCGATTGCCATCATCGCCAAGGCGTCGAGCCACCGGAACCTCAAGCTGCGCAAGGTCGCGGAGGGTATTCTGGAGAAGTTGCCCGGCGGCGCGCCGCGCACCCACTTCGAACACTAAAGCAGCCGCTCGGCTCATGGGGGACAACGATGGTTCAAGTTTGTGCGTTCGTGGTCGCGGCGGTCCTCGCCGCCCTGGCCATCTTCCAGATAGCACTTATTGCGGGCGCTCCCCTCGGCCGTCTGGCCTGGGGCGGCCAGCACAAGGTCCTTCCACCCAAGCTACGGCTGGGCAGCGGAGTCTCCATCGTCCTGTACGGAGTCTTCGCTTACATCGCCCTGGCGAGGGCCGGGCTTACGGGTCCGGTCATCAGCGAATCTTTTACGGACGTGACCGCATGGGTCCTCACTGCCTACTTCGCCTTGGGTGTCGTCATGAACGGGATCTCGCGCAGCCGGCCCGAGCGCCTCACCATGACTCCGGCGGCGCTTGCCCTAGCGCTGCTGTACCTCGTGCTGTCGCTCAGCTGAGCGCTTAAGTGCAGCAAGTCAGGGGCATTTTGCTCCTGACTTGCTGCGTGGGTGGGCCCTGTGGGGATCGAACCCACGACCCACGGATTAAAAGTCCGATGCTCTACCAACTGAGCTAAAGGCCCCAGCCGACGGTCAAGTGACCGATCAGCCCAGTCCATTTCTGGACGATAAATACTTTACCCCACGCGCGGGGCCGCTTTGACACGAAAGGCGCGTGCCGTCGTCGTACATCCCTTTTTCCGCAGGATTTGAGGGCCCGGCCCGAGTGCTCGGCTTCCACTGAGCACTCGATTTCCCCGGCGACACAGGAGTAGCGTTGGGGCATGAGCGAGCAAGCAGGACCCAGTCATTACGGCGGCGCCAACCGGCATCACAAACCGAAGCCGTTCGCGCCCATCGACTTTGAGCCGTTCGCCGGAGGCCCGGACCCCGCGCGAGTCTCCGAAGCCGCTCACCTCGCCGCCCAGGCCCTGGTGCGCCACGGACGTGACAGCGACGATCCCGTCATCACCGACCGGCTGGTCAAGCTGACGGACGAACAGGGCCTGGAAGCCATCGCCGAGATGTGGGCCGAAAGTCCGGCGCGGTCCTTGCCCGGTGCGCTATGGCGGCTGTACGCGCTCCGCGCGGCCACCGTCCAGGACCCGGAGCGCATCTCCGTTTACTTCCGTGCGGGCAAGGACACTGCACAGGTCTCCAACGTGGTGGCCGGCGCCGCCGAGCCACCGGGGGCCGATGAAATGCGGACCCTGGCGGACGCCATACTTTCCGGCGCGTTCGACGGCGAGTTCGACGTCGCGCTGGAACGTTCCGCCGCTTTCTGCCGTGTGGTTGCGCTCGGCCAGGCGACCCTCGCCGACGGCGCCGAACACGGCAATGAGGCCCATGCGAGCAAGCTCACGCGCAACTCGCATCAGCTCGTGAAGACGGCCGAGGATCTTGAACACGCTGCGAATGCCTGGCGTCTGGGCGAACTCGACTAAACAGGACGCCCGATCTGTCAATGTTGACTTGGGCCGGGCAACGTAGAACACTAAAACTGGTGCCGAGCCGCGAAACCCCCGGGCTTCAACATTTAGCCGCCTAGAGCGGCCTACCGCCGAGAGGCGTATCCGGTTCGGCACCATTTTCCTGCCTGTTTACAGGCCGCAGGCTGACGCCCGGTAGACTCAAGTCCAGTTGCAGGCCTGCGTCAAGTCACAGTGGGCGGCCCCTAGACCCACTCCAACGCCCGGAGACCGAACCCAACGTGAAGCTGCGCCTTTTCCCCCAGGAGCCCGCCGGGCTGGTTCTGTTATCCCAAATGGCCCAGCAAATCGTGCATGCCAGTGCCACCATGGCCGAGATCCTGGGCGTTCCCGCCGGTGAGCACGCCAGACTCGTGAACGACATGCACAACCACGAGGCGAAATCCGCCCAGCTGCACTTCGCCCTGCTCACGCACATGCGCACGAGCTTCGTAAATCCACTCCCCCGCGAAGACATGTACGCCCTGTCCCGCTACCTCAACGAGGCCCTCGAAAAGCTGGACGGTGCCGCCGAACTCGTTTCCCTCTACAAGCTGGACCGGTTGCCCAAGCGTGCCGCGGACCAACTGGAGGTCATCAGCCGCCAGGCCGAGCTCACCGTGGATGCCATGCGCCGGCTTAACAATCTCGATGACCTTGAGGACTACTGGATCGAGATCCTCAGGCTGGCCCAACGCGCAGAGCGGACGCACCGCGTCTGGGTGGCGGACATGATCCGGGACATGAAGTGGGCGCAGTATTCACGCAACCGCGATGTCGCGAACCAGCTGGTGGAAGTCACCAAAGACATGCGCCGCATCGCCACCCAGGTAGGCAGCATCATCGTCAAGGAATCCTGACGTGACAGCAGTGATATTCGGCGCCGTGGTCCTGCTGACCGCGGCGTTCGCCTTTCTCAATGGCTTCAGGGACGTCTCCACCGCCGTAGCGCTCGCCGTCCGGACCCGTGCCCTCACCCCGTCGGTAGCTGTGCTGCTGGCTGCCTTCTTCAACCTCGTGGGCGCCCTGCTCAGCGCCAGCGTGGTGGTGGCCATCAGCCACACGTGGATTCATCTGCCGGCGGGGACCAGCGGCCTGGGTATCCTCCTGGCGGGTGTGGGCAGTGCCTGCGCCTGGGGCCTGCTGATGTGGTGGCGGGGCATCCCCGCGTCCTCCACACACGCCCTGGTGGGCGGGCTGGCCGGCGCCGGGCTCGCCAGTCTCGCCGTGGGCGGGCTGGGCGTAGGGGGCGTTGACAGGTCCTTGCTGGTCCAGGTGATACTGCCGCTGCTGCTCTCGCCGATCGTCGCCTACGTGGGCGCCTACCTGCTGGTTTTCCCGACGAGTTGGGCAGCACGCCATGCCCAGCCCAATGTCATCAACCAGCGCTTCCGCCGCAGCCAGGCCATCGCGGCCGGCGCTGTCGCGTTCGGCCACGGGCTGCAGGACGGGCAGCGGGTGGGCGCCGTGCTGCTGCTGGCACTTGCCGCGGCAGGTTATGCCGACGGCGGCAGCATCCCCCTGTGGGTGGCGCTGTTCTCCGCCGTTATGATGGCCATCGGGACCCTGTGCGGCGGCTGGCGGATCTCGTACACCCTGGCCTACAGGATCACCCGGATCGACCCGCTGCGGGGTTCCGTGTCCCAGACATTCAGCGCCTTGATGCTGCTCGTTGGGGCCATTGCGTTGCAGTGGCCCGTGTCCACGACCCACACTGTCACGGCCTCCGCGCTGGGTGCGGGCGAAAACCAGCATTTCTCGGTGACCAACCGGAAACTCGTCCTGGAGATCCTCGGGCTGTGGGTCATCACGCCGGTAGCGGCCGCTGCCGTGGCCTTTGTCTTTGCCCTGGCACTGTCACCGCTGACCGGCGTTTAGACCAGCCTCACGCCCCGTTAAACCACAATCGACTGCTCCAGCAGCGCCCTTCTGAGCTGTCAAAAGGGCCCTGCCGGAGCAGTCGATGAGGTTAGGGAGGCGGTGGATGGGCCCACACCGCGAGGGTTCCCGGGCCTGGGGCCACACCGGCGAGGGCCCCGGCCTGAGCTTGCGAAGGCTGGGAGCCGGTGGGGACTTGCGAGCCTGGGGATTACCCGAAGCGGCCGGAAACGTAGTCTTCGGTCGCCTTCACCGTGGGGTTGCTGAAGATGTTCTGGGTGTTCCCGTATTCGATCAGCTTGCCCGGCTTGCCGGTTCCGGCGATGTTGAAGAACGCTGTCTTGTCCGAGACGCGGGCGGCCTGCTGCATGTTGTGCGTCACGATCACCACGGTGTACTGGTCCTTGAGCTCATTGATGAGGTCTTCAATGGCCAGCGTGGAGATCGGATCCAGTGCCGAGCATGGCTCGTCCATGAGGATCACCTGCGGCTGCACGGCGATGGCACGGGCGATGCAGAGGCGCTGCTGCTGGCCGCCTGACAGGCCCGAACCCGGCTTCTCCAGCCGGTCCTTCACCTCGTTCCAAAGGTTGGCGCCCTGCAGCGAGCTTTCCACGAGCGCGTCGGCTTCCCCCTTGGAGATCTTCTTGTTGTTCAGCTTCACGCCCGCCAGTACGTTGTCCCGGATGGACATGGTGGGGAACGGGTTGGGCCGCTGGAAGACCATGCCGATCTGCGAACGGACGGTCACGGGGTCAACGCCGGCTCCGTAGAGGTTGTCGCCGTCCAAGAGGACTTCACCTTCAACGCGGGCTCCGGGCAGCACTTCGTGCATGCGGTTCAGGGTGCGCAGGAAGGTGGACTTGCCACAACCCGAGGGACCGATGAAGGCCGTCACGGATTTGGCCTCGATGGCGATGCTGACATCCTCCACGGCGAGGAAATCGCCGTAGTACACGTTCAGGTCTTTGACGTCGATGCGCTTAGACATGATGTTCCTTCACTTGCTGGGGGTACGGATTGAAGTCTAGGGTTTGGTCGCGGGGACCGGAACGGCCTGCCGAAAACTTTTTCAGCGGCCCGTCTTGGGGGCAAAAATCCTGGCGATCAGGCGGGCGCCGAGGTTCAGGATCATCACCAGGATGATCAGCACCAAGGCCGCGCCCCATGCCCGCTGCGAGGACGGGTCAGGGTTGGCCGGCGATGTGGGATTCAGGATCTGGGTGTAGATGAATGTCGGCAGCGAGGCCATCCAGCCGCCGAACACGTTGTTGTTGATGCTGGTGGCAAAACCTGCGGTGACCAGGATGGGGGCGGTCTCGCCGATGACGCGTGCGATTGCGAGAGTGACGCCGGACGCGATGCCGGAGATCGCCGTCGGAATGACCACCTTCACGATGGTGCGCCACTTCCGCACGCCCAGCGCATAGGCTGCTTCGCGAAGCTCGTTGGGGACGATCTTCAGCATTTCCTCGCTGGAGCGCACCACCACGGGGATCATGAGCACGGAAAGGGCCACGGCAGCGACGGCGCCGGTTTTTGTGCCGGGCCCAACCACCGCAAAGAAGAAAGCGGCGGCGAACAGGCCGGCCACGATGGACGGGATGCCGGTCATGACGTCCACGAAGAACGTGATGGCACGGGCCAGCCGGCCGTCGTTGCCGTACTCCACCAGGTAAATGGCAGTAAGCAGGCCGACGGGCACGGAGATGATGGTGGCAAGCACCGTCATCTGGATGGTGCCGATCAATGCATGGTAGATGCCGCCGATAACAGGGGCGCCTTCTTCCACAGCCTTGTTGTCATAGACGCCGGTCACGCCGTTCATGGAGTTGGTGAGGAAGCCGGGAGCAATCAGGCCGGGAAGGCCGTTGACCAGCACCGTCCAGATCACGGAGATCAGCGGGAGGAGGGCGATCAGGAACGAACCCACCACCAGGCAGGTGGCCAGCTTGTCTTTGGCCTTCCGGGACCCTTCGACCATGGCGCTCCAGCTGACCAGGCCGACGGCGAAGAGCAGGGCCGAGACGATGCCCCAGCCGAAAGTGTTGAAGCCGATCAGTGCCAGGATGGCGGCGCCGATGATGAGCGCGGCCGCCAGGACAACGTACGGCGCGAACGCGGGAAGCTGGCCCTTGGTGAGGGCGGAGCGCTTGCTGCGCACCGGGGTGAGAGTGGAGGACATCTAGTTGGCTCCCGAGAATTCTTTGTGCCGGCTGATGATCCAGCGGGCGATCATGTTCACGGCAAGCGTGATGAGGAACAGGACCAGGCCGGCCGCGATCAGGGTGCTTACCTTGAGGCCGCTTGCCTCGGGGAAGTTCAGCGCGATTTCGGCAGCAATGGTCTGGTTGCCGGACGTGATCAGGCTGGCGGTCAGCGCTCCCGAAGACAGCACCAGCGCCACGGCCATCGTCTCGCCGAGCGCGCGACCCAGTCCAAGCATGACGGCGCTGATGATGCCCGGCCGGGCGAATGGCAGGACCGACATCCTGATCATTTCCCAGCGCGTGGCCCCGAGGGCCAGAGCGGCTTCCTCGTGCAGCTTGGGGGTCTGCAGGAAGATTTCACGGGTCAAAGACGTGATGATGGGCAGGACCATCACCGAGAGCACAATGCCCGCGGTGAGGATGGTCTTGCCGGTGGCCGAAGCCGGGCCCTGGAAAATGGGCAGCCAACCCATGTTCTCGGCCAGCCAGTTGTACGCCGGGGAGATTTCCTTGGCGAGGAAGGCCGCACCCCAGGCGCCGTAGATGACCGACGGGATGGCTGCCAGGAGGTCAACCACGTAGCCCAGGCCGTTGGCGAGCCCGCGCGGCGCGAAGTGCGAGATGAACAGGGCCACGCCGATGGCGACGGGCGTGGCGATCACCAGGGCGATGACTGCGGCGATGAGGGTGCCGATCACAATCGGCCAGATGTAGGCGAAGAAGCCTGCTCCGCCCTGGATTTCTGCGGCCGGGGCTGTCAGTGCCGGAATGGCCTGCACAACAAGGAACAAGGCCACGCCGAACAGGACGGCGAGGATGAGGCACCCGGCGGCAAGGGCGGCGCCGGAAAAAATCTTATCCCCGGCGCGGCCTGCGCCCTGGGAACTGCTCAGGGGGGTGGCGGTCATTCCAGACCCTTCGGTTTGTGGGTGGTGCCAAAATCTAGCTTACAAAGCCAAGTCCCCGCCCCGCCTTTCGGCGTGGCGGGGAACATGGTCTCAGGGACAGGTACTAGGACTTGACCTTGATGGATTCGATGGCCTTGGTGGCCTTCTCGGCGAGAGCCGAGGAGAGCGGCGCGGACTTCGCGGAGTCAGCAGCAGCCTTCTGGCCAGCGTCGGAGACTACGTAGCTTTCGAAGGCCTTGACCAGGTCAACGGTTTCCTGCTTGTCGTAGGCGGAGCAGACAACGTGGTAGGAAACCAGGACGACCGGGTAGGCGCCCTTCGCGGTGGTCTTGCGGTCCAGCTTGATGGCGACGTCGTTGGCGGAGCGGCCTTCGACGGGCTTGCCGGCTTCGACAGCCTTGGCTGCGGCGTCGGCAGAAATCTTGACGAAGTCCTCGCCAACCTTGATCGAAGCGGTGCCGAGCTTGCCGCCGACTGCGGAGTCATCCGCGTAGGTCACGGCACCCGGGGTGTCGGTGACGGTCTTGACAACGCCGGAGGTGCCCTTGGCGTTCTCGCCCTGGAGGGATGCGGGCCACACGCCGGAAGCCTTGTCGGTCCAGACATCGGCCGCAGCAGCGGCCAGGTACTCGGTGAAGTTGGTGGTGGTGCCGGAGTCGTCAGAGCGGTTGACCGGGGTGACCTTGGTGTCCGGGAGGGTGACGCCCGGGTTCAGGGCGGCGATGGCCGGGTCGTTCCAGGTAGCAATCTGGCCACGGAAGATCTTGGCCACGGTGGTGGCATCGAGCTTCAGGTCGGTGACGCCGGGGAGGTTGAAGGCCACAGCGATCGGGGAGATGTAGACGGGGATGTTGATGGCACCTTCGGGACCGCACTGGGCCTTGGAACTGGCCAGCTCTTCATCCTTGAGGTAGGCGTCGGAACCGGCGAACTGGGCCGAGCCGTCGATGATGGCCTTGCGGCCTGCGCCGGAACCGTCCGGGGAGTACTGCACGGTCGCGCCGGAGTTGGCGGAAGCAAAGCCGGCCTTCCAGGCGTCCATGGCTGCGCCGGTCGAGGAGGCGCCGATGCCGGTCAGCGTGCCGGTGACCTTGGGGCCGCTGGCAGCCTGGGTGCCAGCAGGCGTGTTGCCGGTGGCGTTGTCTGAACCGCAGGCGGTGAGCGCGAGTGCGCCGGCCGCGATAACAGCAATAGCCGCGTGGCGGCCGAAACGGAGTGCCTTCACTAGATGTGTACCCCTTCCAGGGATAATCAGTAGCGGACAGGGCCGGAGACGCCCTGCAGCGCGATGCGTACGTTTTGTACCTTCATCGAATTTAGGGGCGGCAGGTAACGGGATTGGCTGCCGAAAGTGAACAGAACATTAACGGCAGTGACATTTTCCCTTACAACTGTAGCGTCGCCATTGCGCAGGTCTCACTTGCGGCCGTAGGGGCCACCCGGCAAATAGACTGAAGGGCATGGCCGCACCAGCAGGACTTTCAGCAAGCAGGCGATTCCTGCGCGGTCGAATCCGCACAGGCCTGATCCGGAGCCGGAATTCGCTGCTCCCCGCAGTCCAGATGACGGCGTGCGCGGTGGGCGCCTACGCCTTCGCCGAGTACGTGCTGGGCCATTCCGGTCCACTTTTTGCGGCCACGTCATCACTGATCGCCCTGGGCTTCTCGCGTGATCCCCGCCTGCGTCGCGTTATGGAGGTGGGCCTGGGCTGCACCATCGGGATTGCTGTTGGTGATCTGCTCCTGCACTGGCTGGGCAGCGGAATCTGGCAGGCCGCCGTCGTACTTCTTTTTTCCATCCTGCTGGCTCGCTTCCTGGACAGCGGCACCATCTTCACCACACAGCTGGGACTGCAGTCCCTGCTGGTGGTGCTGCTGCCGGCGCCCGCCGGCGGACCTTTCACCCGGAGCCTGGACGCCGTGGTGGGCGGGCTGTTCGCCCTGCTGGTGACGGTCCTGATCCCGAAGGACCCGCGCCGGGAGCCCCGCGACGACGTCCGCAAGATCCTGCACGAGCTCGCCGAGGTGCTCCGCGAGTGCGCCTCCGCCCTGACGGACAGTGATTCCACCCAGGCCTGGCACGCCCTGATCCGGGGCCGCAACTGCCAGCCCCTGGTGGACCGCATGCGCCAGTCGCTGCGGGCCTCCAACGAGGTGGCCACCCTGGCGCCCGCCTACCGCCGGCACCGGGACGAGCTGGACCGGCTGGACAGCTCCCTTGACTTCATTGACCTGGCGCTCCGCAACAGCCGTGTCTTCGCGCGGCGGTTGACCAGCGCCATCAACCATGCGGCGCTGTCCGACGAGGCCACCGAAAACATCGCCGACGTCCTCGAAGAAACCGCGGCGGCCATCGATGAACTGTCGCTGGGCCTCGCTGAGACGCACGACGGCGTCCGCCGCGCCCATCTGCGCACGGCACGGCTGGAACTTAGCGAGACTGCGCTGCGGCTGCATCCGAAGCTGCTGGAGGTCCAGCGGCTGGAGGGTGAGACTGTGGTGATGCTGTTCCGGCCGCTCATGGTTGACCTCTTGGAGGCCACCGGGATGGACTCGCGCGAGGCCCGGGACATACTGCCCGGCCTGTAGCCCGCCAGCGACCTAAGCACGCGCGACGGGCTGGGCCCACGCCTGCAGGGCTCCCTGGCCTGGGCCGCACCGGCGAGGCCCCGGCCTGAGCCTGCGAAGGCTGGTAGCCGGCGGGGACTTGCGAGGTCACGGAGCGGGCGGGGAATGTCGGGGCCCGCAAGTAGGGTGGAACCCATGGCAACAAAGACTTCCCGCGCTTCCAAAGCGCCCGCATACAAGTGCGCCGAATGCGGCTGGACCACGGTCAAGTGGGTGGGGCGCTGCGGCGAGTGCCAGGCCTGGGGCAGCGTTGAGGAAACCGGCGCGGCCGTGGCGCGCACGACGGCGGCAACTACAGTCCTCGAGCCGGCGCGGCGGATTGCCGAGGTAGACGCCACCACCGCGGCTTTCCTGCCCACCGGCGTGGACGAGCTTGACCGCGTCCTGGGCGGCGGGCTGGTCCCCGGCGCGGTGATTCTGCTGGCCGGCGAGCCGGGTGTGGGCAAGTCCACGCTGCTGCTGGATGTCGCCGCGAAATTCGCACGGACTGCGCAGGACGTCCTGTACGTGACGGGCGAGGAGTCCGCCGCCCAGGTGAAGCTGCGCGCGGAGCGGATCGACGCCGTCGCGGATTCCCTGTACCTGTCAGCCGAAACGGACCTCGGCCAGGCACTGGGACAGGTGGAAAAAATTGAGCCGCGCCTGCTGATTGTGGACTCGGTCCAGACCCTGAGCAGCGCGGACGTGGACGGCAGCGCGGGCGGCGTGTCGCAGGTTCGTGAAGTGGCGGCCTCCATCATCGCGGCGGCCAAGCGGCGCAACATGACCACACTGCTGGTGGGCCATGTGACCAAGGACGGGTCCATTGCCGGGCCGCGGCTGCTCGAGCACCTGGTGGATGTGGTGTGCCAGTTCGAAGGCGAACGCCATTCCCGGCTCCGCATGCTGCGCGCGGTGAAGAACCGCTACGGACCTACGGACGATGTCGGCTGTTTCGACCTGAACGAGAACGGCATCGAAGGCCTCACCGATCCCAGCGGGCTGTTCGTCAGCCGAACGAAGGAGCCCGTGTCCGGCACGTGCATCACCGTGACCATGGAAGGCCGGCGGCCGCTGCTGGCTGAAGTGCAGTCCCTGCTGGCCGAGAGCCCCAATTCGCAGCCGCGCCGTGCCACCAGCGGCCTGGACAGCTCGCGGGTTTCCATGCTGCTCGCCGTCCTGCAGCAGCGCGCCGGGTGCCTGTTGCACAAGGACGATTCTTACGTGGCCACGGTGGGCGGCGTGAAGCTCAGCGAACCCGCCACCGATCTGGCGGTTGCCCTTGCCGTCGCGTCGGCCAAGGCCCGCAAGCCGCTGCCCATCAGGCTGATTGCCTTCGGTGAGGTGGGCCTGGCGGGCGAGGTGCGGCCAGTGCCCGGCATCAACCAGCGGATCCAGGAAGCCCATCGTCTCGGCTTTACCCACGCCGTGGTTCCGGCCAGCCACAACGGCCCCGGGCCTGTGCCTGCAGGGTTCTCCGTCCGCGAGGTGGAGCACCTTACGGAGGCGCTGAGCCTGCTGATCGGGTAGCTGCCAGGGACGCGGTCCTGACAGGAACTCCCGGATTTACCGGGACGGCACACCGAACCTGGCTTATTCGGGCCGGAAGTTGAGCAGGACTTTGCCGGATTCGGCGGAGTTTTTGGCGGTGGCGAAGGCTTCGAGTCCCTGGCTGAGCGGGTATTCGTGGGTGATGACGGGGCCGATGTGCAGCGTGCCGTCGGCGAGGGCGGTGATGACGTCATCGATTTCGTTGTTGAAGCGGAACGAGCCTTTCAGGTTCAGTTCCCGGGTGATGGCCAGCGAGATGAGGACCGGCTGCGGTCCGGTGGGCAGCAGCCCGACCATGACCACGGTCCCGCCGCGGGCCGCACCCTGAATGGCTGAGGCCAGGCCGTGGTGGCTTCCCGAGGATTCGATCACGACGTCGGCCTGCACGGCCGCGATGCCCTCGGCGTCACCGGCCTGCAGGACCTGGTCCGCGCCGACCGCCGCGGCGATCTCCAACGGTTTGGCGTGCATGTCCACCGCGGTGATCCGGGCAGCGCCGGCACGTTTGAGGACCGCGATGGCCAGGGCACCGATCGGGCCGGACCCGATCACCAAAGCCGTCTTGCCGGCCACGTCCCCGGCCCGGGCCACCGCGTGCCAGGCCACCGACGCAGGCTCGATCAGTGCCGCGGTGCGCAGGTCCAGGGACCTGGGGAGTTCCCGCAGCATCCGGGCGGGCAGGTTCACGAAGCGGGCGAACGCCCCGTCGGTATGCGGGAACCTCGCGGCGGACCCCAGGTACGTGCAGCCCGGGGACAGGTTGGGCCGGTCCGCCGGATACCTGATGTCCCCGGCACCCGGGCCGGGCGTCGCGGGATGGACCGCCACCGGGGTGCCCGCCGCGGGCCCGGTGCCGTCCGCAGCGGCCACCACCACGGTCCCGGAAATCTCATGGCCCAACACCAGGGGGGCCTTCAGGATCGATTCCCCCGCCGCACCGTGCAGCCAGTAATGCAGGTCCGACCCGCAGACCCCGCCGTAGGCAACCTCGACGACGGCCTCATCCGGGCCAGGTACGGCCAGGGGCACGTCCTCGATCCGCAAATCCCCCGCCGCGTACGCCACCACAGCCGGACCCGAGACCGGCAATGCACTTACTTCTGTTTCCGGCACCGCTGAAGAACCCGTCTTCCCCGCCGCTGCTGCTGCCACTGCTGACACACCCGCCTGAAAAGCACCCATCAGACCACCACCGTCATTCCGCCGTCGATAAAGATTGTCTGCCCGTTCACGAAGTCCGACCCGTCCGAGGCCAGCCACACCGCCGGACCGGCCAGGTCCTGCACGGTCCCCCACCGGGCCGCCGGGGTCCGGCCCAGGATCCAGGAGTTGAACTGCTCATCGTCCACCAGGTTCTGCGTCATCTCCGTATGGATGTAGCCCGGGGCGATCCCGTTGATCTGCAACCCGGAGGCTGCCCACTCGGCCGTCATCGCCCGGGTCAGGTTCCGCAGCCCGCCCTTTGCCGCCACATACGGGGCGATCGTGGGCCGGGCCAGGTCCGTCTGCACCGAGCAGATGTTAATGATCTTGCCCCTGCCCCGCGGGATCATGTGCCGGGCCGCTTCCCGGCCCACCAGGAACGCGCTGGTCAGGTCCGTTTTGATGACCCGCTCCCAGTCGGCGACGTCCAACTCCAGCATCGGCACCCGGTGCTGGATCCCGGCGTTATTCACAAGGATCTGCAAAGGCCCCACATGCTCCTCCACCCACGCAATCCCACGGGCGGCCTCGGCATCACTCGTGACATCAAACGCGACACTGTGCACCCGGCCCGGACCGAAATCCGCAGCCAACGCCACCTCAGCCGCCTTCAACCGCTCGGCATTGACCCCGTTCAACACCACCGTCGCACCCGCAACGGCCAGTGCCCGCGCCAGCGCGTTGCCGATCCCCCGGCTCGACCCCGTCACCAGGGCAACCCGCCCCGTCAAATCAAAAAGCCCACTCATCTGTTTTCTTCCCGCCGTCTTCCTCGCATGGTGCTGCCGTCTTGTTGTTGCCGTCCGCGTCCCGCGGGCGGACGCTATGCTTCGAACGGACCCTGCTGGACGAGGTTCGCCGGGAGGCGGCCGGCAGCCAGCGCTTCCAGTTGCTTCGCCAGGAGCTTGAGGATCCGCGGTTCGAAGGCGGATGCGTTGCCGCCAACGTGGGGCGTGATCAGGGCGTTGGCTGAACCCCACAGCGGGTGGTCGGCGGGGAGCGGTTCGGGATCCACCACGTCGATGGCGCACTGTAGCCGCCCGGAAGTGACCTCCCTGGTCAGGGCCGCGGTGTCCACCACAGCTCCCCGGCCTACGTTTACCACCAGTGCGCCGTCGGGCAGTGCCGCGAGGACCTTCTCCCCGATCAGGTGGTGGGTCTGGTCGCTGAGCGGCAGGACGCTGATCAGGATGTCGTGGCTGGCTGCCAGTTCTGCCAATTCGGACGACGCGTGCACGTGCCCGTTCTCGTCGTCGCGCACTGCACTCCCCACGCGCGTGACGGACACTTCAAAGGGTTCCAGCCGCCGCGCTATTTCCTGGCCGATACCGCCCACGCCGGCCAGAAGCACCCGCCGGTCGGCGAGCGACTGCCGGCGCTCGGGCCGCCAGACCGCTTGCTGCTGGTCACGGACTGCCTGGTCGATCCCCCGAAGCTTGGCCAGGATAAGGCCCAGAGCCAGCTCGGCGGTAGCCGCTGCGTGGACTCCGGCCGCACTGGACACAGCCGCACCCGGTCCCGCGGCCTCCCGCACGCCGTCGAACCCTGTGGATTGGGTCTGGACGAACTTGAGTTCCGGAACTTTGGTGAGCGCCGGGAGCACCGCGCCCGCGTTGATGTAGGGCAGGATCACAGCATCGATCTCGTCCAACGACCCGCCCTCGGGATCGGACTTGAGGTCCCAGATGACGCCCCGGAGGCCGCCTGGCAGCGGCTCCAGATCTGCGAGCAGCTGCTTGTCGGGGAAACTGACCGTTCGGATGACCTGCATGGGGGACCTATCGTTTCTGCTGGTGGCGGTGGCTGTGGCCGTGGGCTGCGGGGAACGCTGGTGGGTCAGCGGCGGTCGAAGGTGAGGCCGCCGGGTACTTGGAAGGTGGGCATGATTTCCATCATCCCCACATTGACGTGCCGGGGTGTTTCCACTGCATAGTCCAGTGCATTGACGATGTCGTCCGTGGTCAGCGACTCGTAGCCCTCGTAGTACGTCTTCCAGGCTTCGTCCATGGCCTCGGGCGTGCCGCCCATGTTGCGGCCGAAGATTTCGGTCTCCACCCGGCCGGGGCAGATTTCGGTGACCCGGATGCGCTTGCCCACGGTGTCGTTGCGGAGCTGGCGTGAGATCTGGTGCACCGCTGCCTTGGTGGCGTGGTAGACCGTGTGTCCGTAGAAATTGTAGATTCCTGCGATGGAGCTGATGTTGATGACGTGGCCGTTGTCCCGCTCCACCATGCCCGGCAGGACCAGGCGGGTCAGCTGAAGGAGGGACCGGAGGTTGACGTCCACCAGTTCGTCGATGTCATTTTCCGAGGAGTCCAGGATGTTGCCGGGACGGGAGACGCCGGCACAGTTGACCAGGACGTCCACCTGAAGTCCCTCCAGCGCCGCAGTCAGTGCAGCCGTGTCCGTCAGGTCGACGGCGTGCGGGATCGCCCCGGTTCGGTCCGCCAGTTCCTTCAGGCGGTCTTCATTGCGGGCAAAGGCGTGGACCTGCAGTCCGCGCTTGGCCAGCCGTTCGGCGATGGCCGCCCCCATGCCGGTGGATGCGCCGGTGACGACGGCGGTTGAATAGTCTGAAAATGGCATGGAAGTCTCCAATGAGTGGGTTTGGCGAAGAGTGATTCGGGCGTGGCCGCGCGGCCGCCGCCCCGGTTCAGCAGTGGTTGTGCAGTGGTTACGCGTCCCGGAGCGGCAGGTGCGCCCGGTCCTTCACGGTGCTGACGGCAGCCAGTGTGCCCAGGGCCGTGATCACGGCGTAGAAGGCAGGCATGTAGATGTTTCCGGTGGACGAGATCAGCCAGGTCATCAGCAGCGGAGCCGTACCCCCGAACAACGCGGACGAGATGTTGTAGCCGAGGCCGTACGCCGAATACCGGACACGGGTGGGGAAGAGTTCAACGATCAGGATGTGGATCACGGCGGTGTGTCCGGCGAAGATCACTGCCATGATGCAGGCACCGAGGATGGCCAGGGCCATGTTTCCCGTGGCAATGATGGCGTATGCCGGGATGCCCGCCACGGCCATGGCGATCGCGGAACCGGCAATAACCTTCTTGCGCCCGATCCGGTCTGAAAGTGCGCCCATGAACGGGATGGCGATGCAGATGGCCACCAGGCTGCAGGCGGTCACCAGGAGAGCCTCACCGATCGTGAAGTTCAGCTGCTTGCCCTTGAGGAACGTCGGCATGTAGGAGAAAAGCACGTAGTAGCCGGAGCCGTTCATCAGGGGGATGAACAGGGCCAGGAGCATCGCCCGGCGGTGTTCAGCCGAAGCGAACGCCTCCTTCAGCGGGTTGGCGGACAGGCCGCCTTCTTCCTTGAGCTTCTGGAAGTTGGGGGTGTCGCTGATGGCCTTCCGGATGTACCAGCCGATGACGCCCATGGGGATGGCCACCAGGAACGGAATACGCCAGGCGAAGGCACCGAAGCCGCCGCCTTCGATGGCTGCCTGGGTGAGCCACGGGGACATGGAATAGGCAACAAGAGTGCCCGTCAGAAGGGCGGCGAAGGAAGCGATCTGGGCGTAGGAGGTGATGATGCCGCGCTTGCCTTCCGGGGCGTGCTCGGCGAGGAAGGTCATTGCGCCGGCGGCTTCGCCACCGACCGAGAAGCCCTGCAGGAGCCTCAGAAGGACCAGCAGCACCGGCGCCGCGATACCGATCGCGGCGTAGTCGGGCAGGATGCCGATGCCGGCGGTGGCCACACTGATAAGCAGGATGACAAAGACAAGGAGTTTCTGCCTGCCGATGCGGTCACCAAGGTAGCCGCAGACCACAGCGCCGAGCGGCCGCACAAAGAATGAGACGGCGTACCCTGCGAAGACAAACAGGAGCGCGTTGTCCGGGTTGCCGGGAGCGAGGAAGACAAGGGCAAGGGTCCCGGCCATAAAGGCGAAGATGCCATTGTCGTAGAGCTCCACGAAGATGCCCACACAGCCGGCGGTTACCACCTTCCGGGTTTGCCTGGCATCCAGGCGGTCGTTGTGCGGACCAGCCGCTCGCGTTGACGTTGACATGTTAGATCCTTACTTGTTTCTGGGGACAGAGGCGGGACATACCTGGACCTCAGCTACCGGAGGCCGGCTTGAGTTCCCGCCAGCTTGCGGGGGCTCCCACACCCAGCAAACCGAAGACTGTGTTTACTGATGTGCGCAGGGCCTCAAGTTCACGCATCGCGGCGCGGTGCCGCGCGGTGGCCTCGGCGACGGTGGTCTTGCGGAAGCGGACGGTGTCGCCTGGCCTCGCCTGGGCCAGGGCATCCAGCGAGCGGCTGGTAACTACACCGAGAACCGGGTAACCAGCCGTCACGCCCCGGCCGCGGTGGAGGACGAGCAGCTCTTCACGCGACGGCACCTCGATGGCACCGACAGGTACACCACGGGACAGGACTTCCGCCGTCGACTGCCGTTCCGGGAGTGCCCCGCCGAGGCGGAGACCGATGTGGTTGCTCCGGCCGCTCACGGTGTAGCTGGTCTCGAACAGGAGGTCCGCGGTGTCACCGAATTCGGCGATGTCCGGCCCGTCCGTGACGTCGATGACCGGGCGGGCGCTGATTCCCGGGCGGGAAAGCCCCAGCCGGAACAGCGGAAGGTCAAAGTACGGCTGCTTGATCGGGGGGACAGTCTTCCTGGCCCCGAGGGCGGTGCCGGCGGAGAGTTTCAGGCCGAATCCGACGACGGTGTCCGGCGCGCAGCTGCCCAGCAGCGTCGGGGCTTCCAATCCGCCGTGAACCGCGACGTAGGCGCGCAGGCCGGTGTTGATGCTGCGGATCGCCACGGTTTCCCCGGCCAGGACCGAGACCGGCTCCCATTGGGGGCATTCGCGTCCGCCGACCGTAAGGGTCAGGGGCGCGCCCGTGACGGCGATGAGCACGTCCGTGTCTGCGCGCATCCGGAAGTCCAGTGCGGTGACCTCGAGCAGCGGGTCATTGTCCAGGTTGCCAGCCAGAATGTTGGCTGCCCTGGCGGAAAACTGGTCGAGCGCCCCGTTCACAGGGAGCCCGTACCGCGGGCCCTTGAACCGGCCCAGGTCTGTGACCACCGCGTGGCCTGCCTGCTGGATGGTGAGGGTGCCGCTCATGCTGATGCCTCCAGCTCACGGCCCGCAAGGCGGGCGAAGTCGGCGGCCGGAATCTGGTGGAACCGGAGCAGGTCGCCGGGCATATAGGGAACGAGTGGCTGTTTGTCCGCGTTCAGCACGGTCAGGGGTGTCTGTCCGATGACGCACCACCCGCCAGGGGCTGCGGCAGGAGCGATTACCGCCTGCCGGCCTGCGACCGACACGGCTCCTGCCGGCACCGAAAGCCGCGGGTCCTTGAGCCGGGGTACAGGCAGCGGGAAGTCCGGGCCATCCATCATGGGTGAACCAGCAGGCGCACCCAGGCAGCGGATGACGTACGACTTGGCCGTATGGAGGGCAATGATCCCGGCAACCGAGAGGCCCTCGTGGTCCGCAACCTTTTGCAGGTCGGGCCCGTACTCGCCGCCGTACACAACCGGGACATCAAACTGCCGCGGCGTACGTGCGGGGGCACCCACGAAATCAAGCTGGCGCATGCCAAGGAGGACAAAGGCCCGGACCTGCCGTGCAGAGGTGATGTAGGGGTCGAACTCCACCAGCACCGAATCATAGGTGGGTACCGCACCATGGACGCCGTCGACGTCGGCAGTCTCAAGCCATGACGCCAGCGCGTGCACCGCGGCCCAGTTGCGCTCACGGTCAGGGGACGTAGCCACCACGCGGAGGGCGGCGTCACCGGATTCGTAAACCTCGACGGGAGTTGGGGTGGCAGCCATGTCAGGCGGCTTCCGCTTTGGCGGCCAGGACCTGGGCCAGCGGGGCGATGGTGACGCCGGCCGCGGTCAGTTCCCTGCGGATGAGGCGGGCCAGGTCCACTGCGCCGGGGTTGTCCCCGTGGAGCAGGACGGTGTCTGCGACGACGGCGAGCTGGACGCCTGAAGCGGATTCGATGAT
This sequence comes from Pseudarthrobacter sulfonivorans, assembly GCF_014712225.1. Classification (GTDB taxonomy): domain Bacteria; phylum Actinomycetota; class Actinomycetes; order Actinomycetales; family Micrococcaceae; genus Arthrobacter; species Arthrobacter sulfonivorans. Next base: position 143,430 of record NZ_JACXBW010000011.1, on the reverse strand, counting down.
GCCCTCGCACACCATCCGGATGGTGCGGTCGACGATGGTTGCAGGGTCGTGGATGACGGCTCCTGGCTGGCTGCGCGGCACGAGGGTTCCATCGTCCTCGTAGGCCCGGTCGGCGATGCCGACGATGCCCACGGGCAAGCCGCGGCTGGCCGCCGCCTGGGCGAGCTCGCCGTCCTGGGCGAGAACGATGAGGTCCGGGCGGAAGCGGTGCGCGGCGTCAGCGACTGCGCCGGCATAGTCCTCGCGGGTGGCCACGAGGTTGCCCAGCCGGCCGTGCGGGGCAACGTGGGAAACACTGGTTCCGTGGTACGCGGCGAAGGCCGACAATGCACCGATCTGGTAGAGGACATCGTTGCGGACTTCATTCGCAGTGAGGTCCATGGCGCGCCGACCGAAGCCGCGGAGGTCCGGGAAGCTCGGGTGTGCACCAATGCTGACACCGCGCCGGACGCATTCTGCCACCGTGCGGTCCATGATGTCCGGATCGCCGGCGTGGAATCCGCAGGCAATGTTGGCGCTGGAGACGATTTCAAGAAGCGCGCTGTCATCACCGAGGGAGTAGGCACCAAAGCCTTCACCGAGATCTGCCACGAGATCAACTGTGCGACCCATACTGTGTGCCTTCCTTGCTTTTGTACTGGCTTTCATTGCCCCGGTGGGGAGCTGGGAAAAGTTTGGGGCAGCTGCTGTGCCCCTATTCAAGGGTGGCACCGTGCGCTGCCCCACACAAAGACGTAATCGGTGTCACGGGATAGGCCCCGGTTATGACCCGGGGCCTGTCCCTGGAGCGCTAGCGCAGGGCTTTGCGGAGGCCCATGGCACGCTCGACCACAACCACGACGGCGAGAGAGATCAGGATGAGGATGACCGACAGTGCCGCCACGGCGGCGTCGGCAGAGTTCTCCACGTACCGCAGAACCTGCACAGGCAGCGTTGGCAGCCCCGATTCGGCCACGAACAATGAGATGACTGCTTCGTCGAACGAGACGATGAAGGCTATGACGCCGCCGGCAATGACGCCGGGCTGGATGATGGGGAGGGTGATCCGCCGGAAGACGGTCCAGGACCCTGCGCCGAGGATCCTCGCGGCAGCCTCACAGGACGTGTCGGTGGTGGCCAGGCTCATCAGCGTTGTCCGGATCACGAACGGGATGGTGATGGCCACGTGGCCGATGATGATGCCCGCGTAGGTGTTGGTCAGTTTGAGGGGCCCGAAGAGCAGGACCATACCCAAGGCCAGGACGATGCTCGGGATCAGCAGCGGCGAGAGGAAAAATGACTGCACCACTGCCTTGGCCTTGAACTCAAACCGGTCCAAGGCCAGGGCCACCGGAACGCCGAGGGCGAGGACGATGATGGTCACGGTCACCGCGACGATGAGGCTCACCCGCATGCCGTTCATGAACGTGCTTTCCTGCGGCAGCATCTCGTACCACTTGAAGGTCAGGCCCTCCGGCGGAAAGGACAGGTACTGGTTGGATGCGAAGGAGACAACAAAAACAATCAGCAGGGGTGCCAGCAGGAACAGGTAGAGCAGGAAAACGAGGATCCCGAACGCCGGCTTGGCTGGGTTGAACCGCGGCTTGAATAGGCGGGCCTCAGACATGGCTAGCCTCCGATCTTTTTGGTGAGGCGCTGGTAGACGGCAATGATCAGGCCGAACAGGACCAGCAGGATGACGGACAGCGCTGCGGCGAACGGCCAGTTGAGGAGCCCGGTGGTCTGGTCGTAGATTTCCGTGGCAAGCACCTGCACGCTGCCGCCGCCGAGGAGGCGCGGGGTGATGAACGTGCTGATCGACAGGACAAAGACCAGCAGGAACGCGGTGAGGATGCCCGGAAGGCTCAGCGGAAGCGTGACCCTGGTGAACACCTGCAGCTTGCTGGCACCCAGGGATCCGGCTGCTTCTTCCAGTTGCGGGCTGAGGCGGCCGAAGCCTGAGATCATGGCGAGGATGGCGTACGGCATAAAGATCTCCACCAGGCCGATGGTTACGCCGGTCATGTTGTTCGTCAGCTTCAGCGGCGTATCGATCAGGCCCATGCCCTCCAGCGAAGAGTTAACCAGGCCGTTCGTGCCCAGGATGACCATCCACCCGTAAGTCCGCACAACTGCCGAGGTGAGCAGGGGTGCAATGGCTATTGCCATGAGCAGCCCGCGGTATTTGCTGGTGCTCCGGGCGAGGAACAGGGCCACCGGGTAGGACACCAGGATGCAGAGCAAGCCCACGGTGACGCCCATCTGGAACGTATCGAGCGTGACCCGCCAATAGTACGGATCGGACAGCGGCTGGATGTATGTGTCCAGGGTGAACGTTTCCTCGATGATGCCGTCGGGCGCACCGCGGTTAAACGACATCCGGATCATGTAGGCGAGCGGGAAAACGAAGCTCACCAGCAACCCGAGGAGGCCGGGAATCAGGAGGGCCAGATAGGTCCGCCGGTTCCGGCGTCCGGTGGCCCGCTCCAGATCGCCTTCGGCAGCACCGGCCCGGCGGGTGGCCGGGGTCTGTGTGTGGGTGGCGGTCACGCTACTGAATCCCGCTCTGCAGCAGGCAGCAGGCCTGCCGCATCCTTTACTGCTGCGGGCAGCAGGTATGCGTCCTGCTCGTTCCACGAAAGGTACGCTGCATCGCCCGGGCGGGGCAGGTCGCCACTGGAGGTGGGCACCTGAGCCTGCAGGACGCGGTTGCCGGCCTTGACGGCCACGGAGATAGCGTCGCCGGTGTAGCTGACACGTTCGATGACGCCCGCAATGGTCTCGGTGCCGGCAGGCCGCAGGGACACCCTGAGCCGGTGGGGGCGGATGACCAGTTCATGCGTGGATCCGGTCAGCCCGGGTGCGCCCACCGCACCGAACTCACCAAGTTCGTCGATGGAAACCCGGTAGTGCGTTTCGCCCTTGGCTGCCGCGCCTGTCTCGGACAGTACTCGGGCGTTGAGGAAGTTTGCCTGGCCGATGAAGTTTGCCACGAACCGCGTCTGCGGCCTTTCGTAGACCTCGGTGGGGGAACCGAACTGCTCGATGAGGCCACCGTTCATCACGGCGATCCGGTCAGCCATGTCCAGCGCCTCGTCCTGGTCGTGGGTGACGAACAGCGTGGTGGCCCGTGTCCGTTGCTGGATGGAACGGATCTCGGTCCGCATCGTCTCGCGGAGCTTGGCGTCCAGGTTGGACAAGGGCTCATCGAGGAGCAGGAGCGTGGGCTCCACAACAAGGGCGCGGGCCAGGGCGATGCGCTGCTGCTGTCCGCCGGAGAGCTCCCTGACCTGCCGCTTGGCCAGGTGGCCGAGCTGGACCATGTCCAGCGCGCCCGCTACGCGGCGCTTCTGGTCAGCCTTTGAGGTCTGGCGCATCTGCAGCCCGAACGCGACGTTCTGTTCGACGTTCATGTGCGGGAAGAGTGCGTAGGACTGGAAGACCATGCCCATGCCGCGCTTATTCACGGGAGTGTGGGTGATTTCTTTCCCGTCCACCACGATGGAGCCGGCCGTGGGGTCCATGAGCCCGGCCACCATGCGCAGGGTTGTTGTTTTGCCGCAGCCTGACGGGCCGAGTAGCGCCACCAGGTGCCCCTCCTCCACTTCCATGTTCAGGCGGTCGACGGCGGGATCGAGTCCCGCTGCGTACCTCTTGGTCAGATCCACGATGGACAGTTTTGATTCAGTCACGATTTCACTTCTCCTGAAGCGGTTTGGGGAGGGGCACCGTGGGAACGGTTATTTGGTGATGATCTGGCGCTTCCAGGTGTCGGTCCACTTGTCACGCGCTGTGGCCAGGAATTCGACGTCGAGCGGAACGATGTTCAAGGAGCCGTCAGTGGGAACCACCCGGTCCTTGACGTCCGCCGGGAGTTCGGCGTTGGTCACGGACGGTGCGTAGAAGAGGGCCTTGGCGAAAGCTGTCTGCGCCTCGGCGGACAGGGCATAGTCAACGAAGGTCTGGGCCGCTGCCTTGTTCGGAGCATCCTTGACGATGTTCACGGTGTTGATCTGGTAGACAGTGCCCTCCTTGGGGAAGGTCACGCCCATCTTCTTGTTGCTCTGGTCGCTGTAGAACTGGCCCCGGGCGTTCTGCCCAAGTCCCAATACTGTCTGGCCGGTGATGACGTTCTGGTATTCATCGGGGTTCGGTGCGAAGGTCTGCACGCCGGGCGCCATTTCCTTGAGGCGGGCTACGGCCTTGTCAATGCTCTTCGTGTAATCCTCGCCTTCCATCTTCGAGGTGATGGCCGTCAGGGAGAGGCCCAGCAGGGACGGCGGAGCGTTGACGTTGATCTTGCCGGCGTACGCCGGATCCCAGAGCACGTCCCAGCTCTCAGGGGCCTTGGGGAAGGTTGCGGTGTCGTAAAGCAGTCCGACGGCGTCGAGCATCACTACCGGGCCAAAACCGTCCTTGTTCTTGAACTTGTCCGGAACGTTCGCAAGGTTGGGTACTGCGGCGGCATCGATTTTGTCGAACAGTCCCTGGGTGTTGCCGGTTGTTGATACCGAGTTGTCCATGATTGCCACATCAGTGGCGGGGCTGTTCTTCTGACCTTGGAGGGCACTCAGCATTTCGGCGGAGGAGCGCTTGGAGGCGTAGTTAATCTTGATGTCCGGATACTTGGCCTTGAACGGCTCGATCACGGCGGCCGTGTACTGGTCCTGCCAGACTCCGGAGTAGGCGATCAGGTTCAGCTCGCCGGACGTGGCACTTGAGTTTCCGCCGCCAGCGGACCCGGTGCCGCCGCCGCAGCCGGTGAGCACAAGGGCTGCTGCTGTCGCAGCAGCAGCCAAGGCGATCTTGCCTTTAGTGATAACTCTCATTTTGTGTCTCTTCCTTATTGAGGACGAACCCGGATCATTGGCCGGCGGATTCTGGAGAATGCTCCTAAAACATATGCAGCGCATGTTTCGCTGATGTAAAAGAAGACGGCTCATTCTGTGAACGGGATGGTTATGCAAAAAGGGATATAGGGGCATCATCGCCGCTTATGTCCCGACGGGATACAATCGTTTCGTCACAGAAATTATGTTCTGAAGATCAACTTAGCCCCGAGATGTGGATCACACAAAGACCTATTGCGTATCCCGCCATAGAATCCGGATATGACCCCGTCGAAGCTTCAGGGCGCCGCAGACGAAAGAAAAGCCGGTATGGATACTCGAAAACTTGCCTACTTTGTGAAGATCGTTGACTCAGGGAGCATCACCAAGGCGGCCGCTGCCCTGCACGTTGCGCAGCCCGCCCTCAGCCAGCAGGTGTCAGCGCTGGAAACGGAACTTAAGCAGCGGCTCCTGATCCGCAGTAAGCAAGGCGTGCAGCCCACGGCGGCGGGCCATACGCTTTACCGGCATGCCCAGACGATCCTTCGCCTCGTTGAGCAGGCCCGCCAGGATGTGGCGAGTTCCGGGGCAGCGCCTGCCGGGAGGGTGTCCATAGCTATCGCGCCGTACAGCATGGCGTCGAGCCTCACACCGCGCATCATCGGCGAAGTAGCACGCAGATACCCCGACATCGTGCTCCATTTGACGGAGATCTACGGCGGCGTGCTCAGCGAAGCCATAAAGAACGGCAGGCTGGACATGGCCCTGATCTACGAGCCGGGACCCATCCGGGGCGTCCAGTTCACCACCATGATCGTGGAGGACCTACATCTGGTGGTCAACGGCAAAGGGCCACTGGCGGTTGAAGCCGGCGAGTCGGGCGACATCACCCTTGAACAGGCCGCCAGGTTCGGGCTCTTCCTGCCCGAGCAGAACCACACCCTCCGCCAAGTTATCGAAGCGGGGATGCGGGACAAGGGGCTGAGCCTTCGCCTGGTGGGCGAGGTGGAGTCCGTACCTTCCCTGACCCGGCTCCTGCGGGCGGACATGGGCGCCACCATCCTGCCTAAGTCGGCAGCGGACGCGCTCTTCCATGAGGAAGACTTCCGGGTCCTGCGGATAGTTGAGCCCGGCCTGCAGTGCAAGATAGCGCTCTGCACACCGGACCACGAACCTCTTTCAGAAGCGGCATCTGCAGTCCTGATGGTCCTGAAGGAAATGCTGCAGGAAATGCTCAGCGCCAAATACGCGAGATAGTGCCGCGTGGCACAAATTTTCCTTATCATGGCAGATGGATTTGGTCTTAGTAAACGTGGCTCCAAGAAACTAATCTGTAATTAAAGGCCGGAACGGTCCGGCAATTATTTACTCATTGGATTTCCTGATTGGGAGCACATCGTGAAAAAGATCAGCAGTGCACACCGGAACCCTGCTAGCGGCGCCCGGTTGGCGGCAAGGACCGGATCCCACTGCCCGGCCAACGGATTCTGGTTTCCCGAGGGACAGGACGGCCAGGCCGTGTTTGTTTTTGAAGGCAGCATCATGCCGATGTCCGGATCAGGAGCAACTCTTTGGCTTCTGGATGAAACCATTTCCGGCAGGCCAGCCTATCCCCTGCCCGGCGCCCAGGGCGCCTATGCAGTATCCCGCTCACTGGTTGGCTGACACACCGTCTGCTGTAGCCGGAGCCACTGAGTAAGCACGACTCAAAAGGGTCCATGTCCACCAAGGACATGGACCCTCATAGTTTAAGTCCGCTGACGAAGGAAGGGTGGGCCGCCCCGTTGGCGGCCCACCCTTCCTGTGCGTCAGCTGGCGTCTTCGACCAACAGGCCTTTTGCCTTAAGAACCTCGGTCAGGTTACACAGCTCGATGGTGGTGCCCCCTTCGTGGTACCGGCGGATGAGATCGCGTTCGGTGTCGTCACGTTCCTGCGAGAGGCGGATGACTTCCTCGATCTCGTTTTTACGGACCACCACCACACCGTCCGCATCGCCGCGCAGGACGTCGCCCGGGTAGATGATCTCGTCGCCGAACACGATCGGGTGGTTGATGGGGCCGATGGTCTCCTTGACCGTTCCCTTGATGCTGACACTGCCGGAGAATACCGGCAGGCCCAGCTCGATCAGGTCCTGGGTGTCCCGGACGCCCGAGTCGGTCACCATGGCAGCAAGGCCTTTGGCCTTCATGGCGTTGCCCAGGACATCGCCGAACGTCCCGGCCTCCTCGAATTCGCCGGCAGCAACCAGGACAACATCGCCCGGTTCCGCGTAGTGGATGGCAACCTGCAGCATGAGGTTGTCGCGCGGAGCGCAGCGCACTGTCAGTGCGGGACCGCAGAAGGACATGCTGCGGTCGATCGGCTTGATCTTCGAGCTGAGCGCGCCCTTCCTGCCCTGGGCTTCGTGGATGGTTGCAGAGGAGAACTTCGCAAGGCGGCTTACGGCGTCCGCCGTCGGCCGGTCAACGTTTGTCTTGACGTGGATCATGTCAGTGTCCTTCGGTTTGGATAGGTCAGCTAAGGGCTTGGACGGCTTTGTCGATGGCAGCAACGGATTCCTCGATGATGTCGAGGCTGGTGGCATATGAGATGCGGAAGTATGGCCCGAGCCCGTAAGCGGACCCCGGGATCGCTGCGACAGATGCCTGGTCCAGCAGGTAAAGGACGAAGTCCTGGTCGTCGCGGATGACGGTGCCGTCCGGCGCCGACTTGCCCAGCACCCCGCCGCAGTTGACGTAGGCGTAGAAGGCTCCCTCCGGCGTCGAGCATGACAGCCCTGCGATCGCGTTCAGCCCGGAGACGGCGGCGTCACGGCGGCTGCGGTAAACCTCGCCGCTGGTCCGGATGAAGGACTGGTCGCCGGTAAGTGCAGCCGCGGCGGCTGCCTGGCTGACGGAGGAAGGGCAGGAGGAAATCTGCGACTGGAGCTTGTTGATTGCCCCGATCAGGCCGGCAGGGCCAGCCCCGTACCCGAGCCTCCAGCCCGTCATGGCGTAGGCCTTGGAGACACCGTTGACCAGCAGGACGCGGTCCCTGAGTTCCGGGGCTGCTTCCACGAGGCCGGTCAGTTTGCCTGCACCAAAGTAGATCTGGTCGTAGATCTCGTCGGTCAGAACATAGACGCCGGGAAATTCAGCCAGGACGCCGGCGAGCTCCCGCAGTTCGGCGCGTGAATAGACCGCTCCGGTCGGGTTTGACGGAGTGTTAAGGATCAGCCACTTTGTGCGGTCCGTGATTGCCCCGCGGAGTGCATCGGGGGTGAGTTTGAAACCAGTGTCTTCGCCACAGGGGACGATGACCGGCTTGCCTTCGTTGGCCAGGACCATGTCCGGGTAGGAGACCCAGTAGGGGGCGGGAATAACCACTTCGTCGCCGTCGTCCAAGGAAGCCATGAGTGCGGTGAAAATGACCTGCTTCGCGCCGCCGCCGATAGTTATTTCCTGGGCTGAATAGTGCTGGCCGGTGTTCACCTCCAATGACTGCAGGATGGCCTTCTGCAGGGCAGGCGTACCGGTGACGGAGGTGTACTTGGTTTCACCGTCGGCTATGGCCTGGACGGCCGCTGCTTTGATGTGCTCGGGTGTATCGAAATCCGGTTCGCCGACGGTGAGGTCGAGAATCCTGCGTCCCTCAGCCTTGAGCTCCCGGACACGGGCAGCGGCGGCCACGCTCGGGGACGATTTGATGCGTGACACACGCGATGCAGGCACGAATTCAGACATGTTCTCTTCCCATGGTTCATCAGTGAGGGGACTTGTGTCATTCGAGCCTATGGACTGTGGAGCGGTCTGGATAAGACCTATTCTGCGTGGACGGATAAGCAACCCTTATGCCCTGACGGGCCACACAATCCGCTTATCACCGCACCGGATATCGGTATTTCCGCGGAGTAGTGGACGCACCTAGGGTTGAGAGCCTGTTGTTCAAGGAGAGGAACATATGACCGGCCATCAGGGTGCAAGGGCGGTCACGGGAGGTTACCGACACCGGGGACGTCGGGCGCCGCAGACCCCCGATCAGCAGCGGACGGAGCTCAGCCGGCTGCTGGCTGACAAGCAAGGTGCCATCCGCTTCAGATCGAGCCGGATCCGGGATCTCTCGGCCAGCCTCAACCAGATGGTTGCGCAGGCCCTCCGTGACGGCGTCCCCGTGACAGCCCTTTCGCGGACCACGCAGCTCTCCACCTGGACCGTACGCAGGACCCGCCTGGCCTTCGACGACCTGCAGCCTACGGGCTTGTCCCCTGCCGAACACCTCCGGCTGATCTCCCGGTTGCTTCACGAACTGACGGCTCTGGAGGAGTCGAAGGCGGCAGTCGAAGAAGAGCGCAGGCACCTGCTGGCATCGGCCAGCAAGCAGCGGATTATGGACGACTTCGAGTTGGCGTCCCTGACCGGGCTCAGACCCGAGCACATCAGAAAAATAACCCGCGGTGTCCCGCCGCGGCCACGGACCGTTCCGGCGCTCCGGCGGGAGGGTTAGCTCCCCGTAATCACCAGCGCAACACTGTGTCCGCCGAAGCCGAAGGCGTTAACCAGGCCGGCGGGGGCGGTGCCCTGAGCCAGCGTGTGGGCGTTTTCGGTGACGACGTTCAGGTTCACTTCGGGATCCAGCGCCTCGATGTTGACGGTTCCCGGGAGCTGCCCGGTCTGCAGGGCCTGGACCACCACGACGGCGGCGAGCGCACCGGCACCGCCCAGCAGGTGGCCGGTGTGGCCCTTTGTCGAAGTCACGGGTACGTCCGCGCCGAATATGGCGTTGATGGCCTGCGCCTCAAGCCGGTCACCCACCGGGGTGGAGGTGGCGTGGGCATGGACGAACCCGATGTCCGAGGCCTGCATTCCGGCCGAGGCCAGCGCCTTTTGCATGACCCGCTGCTGCATGGCCGGGTCGGCGGCCACGATGTCGTTGGCATCGGAGGTGACTGCCCCGCCGGCCACTGCACCGAGGACGGCGGCGCCGCGTGCCTGGGCGTGTGCTTCACTTTCCAGCACCACAATCCCCGCGCCTTCTGCGAGGACAAAGCCGTCGCGGGCGCCGTCGAAGGGGCGTGATGCCCGCTGCGGGTCGTCGTTGCGCGTGGAGAGTGCACGGATCTGGGAAAAACCGGTGATCACCAGGTCGTTCACTGAAGCGTCCACGCCTCCGGCGATAACGACGTCGACCGCTCCGGACCTGATCATTTCGGCGCCTTGGACAATTGCTTCGGCGCCGGACGCGCAGGCACTGACTGGGGTGCGGGCGCCACCGCGGGCGCCAAGGTCGATGGAAACCCATGCTGCCGGGCCGTTAACCATCAGCCGGGTCAGGGTGTGCGGGGATACCCGGCGCGGACCGCCGCTGGCCAGCGCACGGTCCTGCTCGAGGGTGGAGCCGAGGCCGCCGTAGGCAGAGCCGATCACCACGGCAAACCGCTCGGGATCGACCTCCGGCGCGCCGGCCTGCTTCCACGCTTCACGCGCCGCCACCAGCGCAAGTTGGCCGCACCGGTCCATCCGCTTCAGCTCACGCGTGGTGAGGTGCTCCGAGAGGTCAGCCGTGACCTGCCCGGCCATTCGCACCGGCAGCTGTTCCGCCCAGTCCGCATCCAGCGCGGCGATGCCGGATTTCCCCGCCAGCAGGCCGGACCAGGTCCCGGCAACGGCGGAGCCGAGCGGGTTGATGGTGCCGACGCCGGTGATCAGTGCCCGCGGTTGAATTGCGCTGTGTTGGATTGCAGTCATCTTTGGCTACTTTGCGGGGTTGTGGGTGCCGATGGGCACAAGGGTCAGATCGGGGTGGTTCTTCTCGATCCGGCGGAGTGCCCAGACGTCGTTGAACAAGGCGAGGTATTCGCCGTCGGACCTCAACAGCACCTCGGCGCCGGGTACGTTCGCCAGCGTGGCCATCGCGTCCGCCGTCGAAATCCTGGCAAGGGAATAGGGCAGGCGCTCCAGCCGCATGGGCGCGCTGAAGTCGTGCGCCATGCGGTCCTCCACCACTTCAAACTGCATGGGCCCGACGGCGGCAAGCACCGGCGCCTGGTCGCCGCGGACGTCGGAGCGGAGCACCTGGATGACGCCCTCGTGCTCGAGCTGCTCGATGCCGCGGCGGAACTGCTTGAACTTGCTGGGGTCCTTGGACCGGGCCACTTGGAAGTGCTCGGGGGCGAAGAGCGGAATGGCCGGGTACTCCACCGCGTCTTCAAGGAAGAGGCTGTCGCCCACGCGCAGCGAGGAGGCGTTGACCAGGCCCACGACGTCGCCTGGGTAGGCCTCGTCGATGACCTCGCGTTCGCGGCCGAACACTTGCTGGGCGTATTTTGTGGCGAAGGACTTCCCGGTCCGGGTCTGGGTGACCACCATGCCGCGTTCAAAGACGCCTGAGCAGACGCGGATGAAGGCCACGTGGTCGCGGTGGGCTTTGTTCATGCCGGCCTGGACCTTGAACACGAAGCCGGAGAACGGCGACTCCACTGCCCGCGGGCTGCCATCAACATCCGGGCGGGGTGCTGCGGGCGGCGCGAAATCCACCAGTGCGTCCAGGATTTCCTTTACGCCGAAGTTCAGGGCGGCGGAGCTGAACAGGATGGGGGTGGCGGTGCCCGCGTGGAAGGCATCGACGTCGAACTCAAGGTTGGATTCGATCACCAGGCCCGCTTCGTCCACGGCGTCGGACCAGTTGTTGCCCTGGCTTTCGGCGGCTTCCTCCGGCGTGAAGTACTCGGTCAGCGCGATGTTGGCGCCGGCGTTGTTGCGCTGGAAGCGGGCGAAGCGGTCGTTGCGGAGATCCCAGACGCCGCGGAAGTCGCCGGAGATGCCGACGGCCCAGGTCAGCGGCATGGGCTGCAGGCCGGTGCGCTCGGTGAGCTCGTCCATGAGCGCCAGGGCGTCCAGGCCCGGCCGGTCCCACTTGTTGATGACAGTGATGATGGGCAGGTTGCGCGCCTTGCAGACCTCGAACAGCTTCATGGTCTGCGTTTCCAGGCCCTTGGCAGCGTCCACCAGCATCACGGCGCAGTCGACGGCGGCCAGGACGCGGTACGTGTCTTCGGAGAAGTCCGCGTGCCCGGGGGTGTCCAGCAGGTTGATGACGGTGTCGCGGTAGGAGAACTGGAGGGCGGCCGAGCTGATGGAAATGCCGCGGTCCTTCTCCATCTGCATCCAGTCCGAGACCGTTTCCTTGCGGTTGGCCTTGCCGCTGGAGGCGCCGGCAGTGCCGATGACCTTCGCATGCAGTGCCAGCGCCTCGGTCAGCGTGGATTTGCCGGCGTCGGGGTGGGAAATAACAGCAAAGGTCCGACGCCGGGCCGCCTGTTTGTGAATCTCGTTGACCCGGGCGGGGCTAAGGACATCTTGGGACACGGTGCTACTTTCGCTGCGGTGGGGTTACCCCAAGGCGCTCGGCAGGCCTGATGGGGAAGCGTGGCTCTGGGAAAGCCAAGTTCCAGTTTATCGCAGCGGCGCCAGCGGGACCTTACGGAGGGTGACGGCCCCGGGATTCGGCGTCTCCACCGCACCGGCCTCCGAGGGCTCAGACTTCCGGTCCGCCCTTCCGGTCCGCATGCTCCCGGTCCGGGAAGCGGGGGCAAAACGCTTTCCGGACAGCCGCCGTCGGACGCGCTCCTGAGGCACTTTCGCGCAATCCACCATGGGGCACTTTAGGGCTTGTCCGTGCGGTTGTTGCCCGTTCTTACCTCTATCATTGAGCTTGCGGGAAACTGAGTACTTTTCATCCTGCCGGCGGAGGCTAAATCCGCCGCTCCTGCGGGCCTCAGTCCGCACCTTTGAAGGGAACACCTATGGCGCGGAGCCCCGAAGAATCGCTCAAGGCGACTCTGGGCAGAGTGGCTCCGGGCACGCCGTTGCGGGACGGACTCGAACGGATCCTCCGGGGACGCACGGGCGCACTGATAGTCCTGGGCATCGACCGGACCATCGAATCCATCTGCTCGGGCGGTTTCGACATCGGCATCGACTTCTCCCCCACAAGGCTGCGCGAGCTGGCCAAGATGGACGGCGCCATTATCTGCGACAAGGACGCGGGCAACATCCTGCGCGCCGCCGTCCAGTTGGTCCCGGACTCCAGCATCGAAACCCAGGAATCCGGCACCCGGCACCGCACTGCCGAACGCGTGGCCATCCAGACCGGCGTTCCCGTGATCTCCGTCAGCCAGTCCATGCAGATCATCGCGCTGTACGTCAACGGCCTCCGGCACGTCCTGGAGGGATCCGAAAAGGTACTGGCCCGCGCCAACCAGGCCCTCGCCACCCTGGAACGGTACCGCTCACGGCTGGACCAGGTCACCAGCTCGCTGTCCGCACTGGAGATCGAGGCCATGGTGACTGTCCGCGACGTCGCCGTCACCCTGCAACGCCAGGAAATGGTCCGCCGCATCTCCGAGGAAATCTCCCAATACGTCCTGGAGCTGGGTGAGGACGGCCGGCTGCTGTCGCTCCAGCTGGATGAACTGACAGTGGGCCGCGGCCCGGGCAGCGACGTCATCATCCGCGATTATGCCGGCCCCGACGCTTCGGCCGCGGACATCGAGAAAGCCGTTAGCGCACTGGTGAACCTGGGACCCACCGAGCTGATCGACCTCGGCAAGATCTCCGGAATCGTCGGTTTTGCAGGCGGCGAAGCCAACCTCGACGCCGTAGTGCAGCCCCGCGGTTACCGGCTGCTCTCCGGCCTCAAGGCAGTCCCCAAGGCAGTGGCCGACCGCCTGGTGGACCACTTCGGCGGGCTGCAGTTCCTCATGGCCGCCACCATCGATGACCTCATGACGGTCGACGGAATCGGCGATCAGCGCGCCCGCACCGTCCGCGAAGGCCTGAGCCGGATGGCCGAAGCAAGCCTGCTGGACCGCTTCCTCTAACACTCGATTAAAAGAAGCTTCAGTTGAGCTGGAACACTGCCTTTGGGCTGGCTTTCGACCCGAGCTTGGCCGTGAAGATGTAGTAGGCGCCGCCGCCACCGGGCTTGGTCGCAATAGCCTGGCATCCTTCGAGCGTCCGGTTCTGCGCCCACTGGAAGTTGGCCATCTCGCTGGCGCCCGGCGCAAGGGTCTTGATGAGATCTTCGCTCTTGGCCTGGCAGTCCTTGGACGAGAAGATCCGGTCCGCTCCGCTGGTCACCACAAACTCCATCTGGGACGTGCCGATGTTCACCTCACAGGGCATGGTGCCGCCGTTGGTCACCTTCAGGCTGAGCAGCGGCTTCTCGTCAGGGCCATAGGCCGGCTTGTCCGTCGACGCCGACACGGTAACCAGGTTCTGGTTACAGGTGGGAGTCGGTGTGGGCGTTGGCGTCGGGGCGGCGCTGGGGGCTGCCGACGGCGATTCGCTCGGAGCAGGGGCCGCGCCGGTGGCGTCCGGGGCGGTGCTTTCCGTGGAGGACGCCTGCTCCGTGCCATTGAAGGCACCGCCGACGGCGAAACCACCAAACGCCAGGCCCAGCACAATCAGGAGGGCTATCCCTACGAACAGGCGGCGACGGCGGTAAACGGCGGGGCTCGCCTTCCGGGGCGCGCCGGAACCCGCCCGGGAACCGGAAGCGGATGCCGTATTGCGCTGTGATGAATTGCCTTGCCTGCCCATCCTTCTAGGCTAGAGAACCGGCCCGTTTCTGCCCGGCCACCACGCCGTTACCCGCCCAACGCTAAGGTCACACTTCGCCGGCGGCTGCCTTGGGCGCACCTTGGCATGCGCCGCCACGCATCAACTACAGGGCACGAATCAACTACAGTGTGGGGATCGACGCTACAACCCTTTCCCCAGCCATGCCCGCGGGCGGCGCGCCCGAAACCACTCCTGACGTGCTGCAACTCGCGGAACTGCACCGTCGGATCACGGGCTGGTTCGCGGAGACCGCCCGGGAGCTTCCCTGGCGCGAACCGGGCTGCGCGGCGTGGGGCGTCCTGGTCAGTGAGGTCATGCTGCAGCAGACGCCCGTAGTGCGGGTGCTGCCGGTCTGGCGGGAATGGCTGGAGCGGTGGCCCGGCCCGGCGGGGCTTGCCGGTGAACCCGCCGGCGAAGCAGTCCGTTCATGGGGCCGGCTCGGCTACCCCCGCCGTGCGCTCCGCCTGCATGCGGCGGCCGCCGCCATCGTCCGCGATCACGGCGGCAAGGTCCCCGGCACGTTTCCCGAGCTGCTGGCACTGCCCGGGGTGGGCAGCTACACGGCCGCGGCCGTTGCCGCCTTTGCCTTCGGCCGGCGGGAAACCGTGGTGGACACCAACATCCGGCGCGTTCACGCGCGCCTCTTTTCCGGCGTCGCACTCCCCGCACCGTCCCTGAGCGCAACGGAGATGCGGCTCGCGGCGGAACTGCTGCCGGACGACGCCGGGACCTCCGTCCGCTGGAACGCTGCGGTCATGGAGCTGGGGGCACTGGTGTGCACGGCGCGGGCGCCGAAGTGCGCGGCCTGCCCGGTGCGTGACTCCTGCGCCTGGCTGGCGGCCGGTGAGCCGCCGCCGTCGTACGTCCCCAAGGGCCAGGCGTGGCACGGCACGGACCGCCAGGTCCGCGGCGCGGTGCTGGCGGTGCTGCGGCTCGCGGACAGCCCCGTGCCGGCGGAAATGTTCCAGCAGGAGCCGGCAGACCTGGGCTTCGAGGCGGACGGTGTCGGTGTGCCGCTGGCGGCGCTGCACCGATTGAACTCTGCCCCCGAGCAGCTGGAACGTGCGCTGGCCGGACTCCTCGGCGACGGCCTGGCCGAGCTCCACGAGGGCGGCTACCGGCTGCCGGGGTAGGCACTTTGGGGGAGTCTCAGGCCGGATGGCATACTTTCTGGTGACTCGAACCGGGGGAATTTGATGAGAATCGTGCTGTACACCATTGCGGTGTTGTGGGTGGCGGGGGCCATTTTCGCGCTGCTCCATACGCTGCGGAAGACCAAGCGCCACGAGCAACTGATCGCTGGCTGGCCAAAGGTCCAGGCCACTGTAACCGGCAACGTGGGGGGCTGGAGCGGTGGCAGCGGCGGTTCATCGCGAAGCCGGCGCTTCTATCCCACCTATCAGTTCGCAACCCCGAACGGGATTCTCTATGCCGGCGAATCGGAGGTGTCGTACCGTAACCAACAGGTGCCGGGAACGCCGGTGGAGGTGGCGTACAACCCCGCAAACCCCAACCAGTCGTTTCAGATGTCGTCGGATTCCAAGGCGATCCTCGGATGCCTGATGCCGTTCTTCGCCCTGTTTTCCCTGCTGCTGTTCTGGGTTGCCGGCAACTTCCCACTGGGCTGAGCCGTGGATTCCATCAAGCTGATCTTTGTTGTGCTGCCCGGGCTTTTCCTTGTCCTGGGCCTTATCCTCGCGGCCCTGTCACTGGCTGCATCCTTGCGCCGGAAACGGTCCATGGCCGGCTGGTCGGAGGCCGCCGCGACCGTCACCGGCAACCTGCACGGCAAGGACGGCCCCGGAAGCAACGGCAGGGACCGGTTTGCGCCGTCGTACGAATTCGACGACGCCGGCGGCAAACGCTGGCTGGGCCAGTCCGATAGCTACAGCCAGGACCAGGCAGTCATCGGCCAGTCCATCGCTGTTCGTTACAACCCGGCCAATCCGGCCGAATCCACCCTGCCTGTGTTTTTCGTGGCCCGGGGCCGGCTGGCCACAGGTCTCATTCTGGTGCTCTTTGGCGCTGGAGCCATAACAATGTTTGGCTCACTTTCCTGGTAGCCGTGCGGCCGCCGGGGGCCCGGTCCTACGCTGAAGTATGCGCAAGTCCGGGCTGCTTCTGGCAGTAATGACGACGGCGGTCCTCACCTCCTGCTACTACTACGAGGGCCCGACGCCTTGCCCGGCGATCGCGCAGGCGTCCGTGGTCTCGGTGACCATTCCAGTTTCCTATGTGCCGGACGTGGGGACGCTCCGGCTGAAGGCGTGCCAGGACGGGGTGTGCAGGGAAGACGCCGTGGAACTCCGCCCAGGCTCAGTTTCTGTGGACCAGGGCTGCAGTCCCGACGGCGTATGCTCCGCCACGGCATCACCCGACGGAACGCTGATCGGCATGCTGTTCCTGGACTCACTCACCGAGTCTTCCATGGCGGTGACAGCCACCGGAATTTCCCGCGACGGCCAGCCACTGCCGGTGCGCACGCTGGAATTCCGGCCCCGCGGGGCCTTCCCCTACGGCGAACAGTGCGGGCGGTTTGTCACCGCCTCTGTAGTGCTCGACGCCGAGGGGTTGCGAGCGGGACCGGCGTAAGTCCCACCCTTTTCGGGGAACAATCCGGGCATTCCCGAGCGGTTGCGCGGGGTTTCCACGGGCCTTGGCATCTGCCATGGCCTGCTCTTGACTTCCTCAGGGAACACTCCTACCGTCAGCCTTACTAACACAGAGAATGTTAGATTTCGTGTTCACAGGACGCCAGACGGGGGTTCCGATGCCACTATCAGATCGGGAGCGCAAACAGCTGGAAGAGCTGGAGGCGGATCTCGCGGCGGACGACCCGCAGCTCGCGCAAAGACTCTCGTCGGGTTCCGTCAGGCTCAGGGCCAAGGCCTATCTCGGGTTGGTGCTGTGCCTGATTGGGTTGATCGTGCTGATCACGGGAGTGAGCACGCAACTCGTCGTCGTCGGCGTCGGCGGCTTCCTCCTGATGGGTGCCGGCACATATCTGACCCTGGGCACGCACCCGCTGCGGCTGCGCTGACGCCTCAAGGAACTTTGATCGGGCCCTTCAACGGCGTGCCCACGGCCGATGCAGCCTTGCAGCCTTGCGGTGTGAGGCCCGGAGCGCCGGGCTCTCCACGGCTACGGCTCGCCGAATCCAGCCTGCACCAAACCGCCAACGTAATTCAGTGCGCGCTCCGCGTCCGGTCCCCAGGCCTCGACGTGGAGCAAGGATCCCTTGCCGGCGGCAAGCGTCATGAGCGCAGTCATGGAGGCACCATCCACGCCGTTGATGGTGACATCGGCGTTCATGGATGACAGCCCGCCGGCAACTTTGGCTGCCGGGCGGGCATGCATGCCGGCCTGGTTAATGAGTTCAAAATCCCCGGTGAATTCCGGCCCGGGCCCGGTCACCGAGCCTTCCGCGACTGAGCTGACCGGCGACGCCCCGGAGTCCCCCGACCCGTAAACGGCCTCAGCGGCCCGCTTGACGGCGATCAGGTCGGCGCCGCCCTGGGCCGCTACGGCGGCAGCCACCAGGCCCTCCACCAGGGGCGCGTCCGCGAGGAGCACCGCGGAGGGGTCCTCCGCGAGTTCCTGCGCCGATTCCGCCGTCATCACTGCAGAGCCAAGATCGGTCAGCACCACGACGCCGTCGCCGCCGGCGGCCTGGTCCAGCGCGGACATGACCTTCTCCAGGCTTGTTCCAATCCTGCCGTCCGAAGTGCCCCCGGCGGCGATCATCACAACGTCAGGCGCCATCTGCGCGGCGAGCTGCACGGCGCCGTCGGCGATCTTTTCACTATGGGAAACCACCACCAGGCGTACCGTCATGCAGCGGCCCCGACGGCGGCCCGGAGGATCAGGGCGCTGGAGGCGGCACCCGGGTCGCGGTGGCCGGCACTGCGCTCCCCCAGATAGCTGGCGCGGCCTTTGCGCGCCACCAGCGGATCTGTCGCCACCGCGCCTGCTTCGGCGGCTTCGGCCGCGGCCACCAGCACGGCCAGGACATTGCCCGTTGCGTCCGCGGCGGCTGCCTGGGCCGCCTCAGCGGCCGGGGTCCAGGCGTCCACCATGGTCTTGTCACCGGACTCGGCTTTGCCCCTGGCCACGATGCCGTCGCGGGCGGCCACCAACGCAGTAGCCAGCCCTGCGGGATCAACTTCGAGGGCATCGCCGAAGGCAGTGGCGGCCCGCAGGAAGGCTGTACCGTAAAGCGGGCCGGCGGCGCCGCCCACCTTGGACATCAGGGTCATGGCCGTCAGCTTCAGGGCCGCGCCCGGTGTCTCCGGCGGCGTCTCTGCGAGTTTTTCAAGCACGGCCTGGAATCCACGGTCCATATTCTCGCCGTGGTCCGAGTCGCCTATCGGACGGTCCAGCTCAATGAGCCACACCCTGTTTTCGGCCATCGCCTCGGCGCACATCGTCAGCCATCTCACGGCCCACTTAACGTCGAGCAGCATCGTCACACGCCCCACCGCAGCGCGGCCGTGTGCACGGGGGCGTCCCACAGCTGTGTCAGTTCGTCATCGAGCCGCAGTACCGAGATGGAGCAGCCCTGCATTTCCAATGCGGTGATGTAGTTTCCCACCAGTGAGCGCTCCACAGTGGCGCCCCGCTCCGCGAGCACCTGAACCGCGCGGCGGTAGACGATGTACAGCTCGCTCAGCGGGGTACCGCCCATTCCATTGACAAACAGCAGGACCTTCTCACCACTGGCAATGCCAAGGTCGCTGAGGACAGGCTCCAACAACCGGTCGGTGATGCCGTCCGCGTTCTCCATCGGGATCTTGTGCCGGCCGGGTTCACCGTGGATTCCGATGCCGATCTCGATCTCGTCCTCTGCCAGGTCGAAGCTCGGCGAGCCGGCGTGTGGCACGGTGCACGCCGTCAGAGCGACGCCCATGGTGCGGACATTGCTGTTGACGTGGTCGCCGATTGCGGCCACGGCATCCAGGCTGTCGCCTCGTTCAGCCGCGGCGCCGGCGATCTTCTCCACGAGGACAGTTCCACCCACTCCGCGGCGTCCGGCGGTATACAGCGAATCCTCCACGGCGACGTCGTCGTTGACGAGGACCGTGCGGACCTCCACGCCCTCGGCCTGCGCCAGTTCGGCGGCCGTCTCGAAGTTCAAAACGTCACCGGTGTAGTTCTTTACGATATGGACGACGCCGGCACCCGAGTTAACGGCGAGCGTCGCCGGAAGGATCTGGTCCGGCGTGGGTGAGGTGAACACCGCCCCCGGCACGGCGGCGTCGAGCATTCCCCGCCCGACATAACCGGCGTGCAGCGGTTCATGGCCACTGCCACCCCCGGAAAGGAGTCCGACTTTTCCTGACACAGGCGCGTCTTTGCGCGTGACGTACTTAGGATCGGCACTGACGGTGACGAGGTCGGCGTGGGCGAGGCCGAAGCCTTCTACAGACTCGTCGACTACGGAGCGTGGATCATTGATGAGCTTTTTCATGGCAGAACTCCTGGGTGTGGGCTCGTGCTAGAGGATTGCACTTTGACCCTACTACCGCGGATGGAACTCGGGTAGCCTGCGGCTTTCCGGGCATGGGTAAGGGACAGCCCCCAATGACTGTCCCTTACCGGCAGGCCCCAAACTGCGGCCCCATCAGTTTATCCATCAACTCGACTAACGCCAAGGTTTTGGGCGGACATGACGCTGGACGACGACGGCGTACCGCGGCAGGTGCATCGCGGCGCCGCGGCGCGGAAATCGCGGCGGCAGCCGGAAAGGTGCCGCGCCTCTGGACTTTAGAGGAACTTGATCATGCGTGTGTTGCCGAGGGTGTTGGGCTTCACCCGCGCCAGGTCGAGGAATTCGGCGATGCCTTCGTCATGGGAGCGGAGAAGCTCGGAGTAGACCGCCGGGTCCACCGCCGACTGGTCCGCCATGACCTCAAAGCCGTGGCGCTTGAAGAAGTCAACTTCGAAGGTGAGGCAGAAGACCCGGGCCACGCCGAGCGCCCGCGCCTCCTCGAGCAAGCTTTCCACCAGCACGTGACCCACCCCCTTGCCGCGCCAGGCGTCGGAGGCAGCCAGGGTGCGCACCTCGGCCAGATCTTCCCACATCACGTGCAGGGCACCGCAGCCGATGACCTCGCCATCGGCCGATTCGGCGATCCGGAACTCCTGCAGGCTCTCGTAATAGGCAACCGTCTCCTTGGCCATCAAGATCCGTTGTTCCGCCAGCGGCGCCACCAGTCTTTTGATAGCGGACACATCGTTGGTACGGGCAGGACGGATATCGAAGGAGTCAGTCACAGGTCAATCCTACGAGGCGGAGCGGCGACACCAGCGGCGACGTGGCTGCGCGCTCTCGGCTGGGGCGCTCCCGTACCGGCGCCATTAAACGGCGAAAGCCCCGCCGACTCCTTTTGTGGAGCTGGCGGGGCTTTCGCTGATGCTGGTTAGACGCTCGGGAGGATCTCCGGGATGCGCGGCTTGGCGTTGCCGGCAAAGGTGAACTTGGCGTCGTCGCCTTCGCCGTCCACATCCACCATGACGATGTCGCCGGCGTGGATCTCGCCGAACAGGATCTTCTCGGAGAGCTGGTCCTCGATCTCGCGCTGGATGGTGCGGCGCAGCGGCCGGGCACCCATGGCTGGATCGTAGCCGCGGGTTGCCAGGAGCACCTTGGCCGCGGGCGTGAGCTCGATGCCCATGTCCTTGTCCTTGAGGCGCTTCTCCAGCCGGCCGACGAACATGTCCACGATCTCGATGATCTCGTCCTGGGTGAGCTGCGGGAACACCACAACGTCATCCACACGGTTGAGGAACTCGGGGCGGAAGTGCTGCTTGAGCTCCTCTGTCACGCGGGCACGCATCCGGTTGTAGCCCGTCTGGGTGTCGGTGCCGGACTGGAAGCCGGTGGCAACACTCTTCGAGATGTCCCGGGTGCCCAGGTTTGTGGTCATGATGATCACGGTGTTCTTGAAGTCCACCACGCGGCCCTGGGAGTCGGTCAGGCGGCCGTCTTCGAGGATCTGCAGGAGTGAGTTGAAGAGGTCCGCGTGGGCCTTTTCAACTTCGTCGAACAGGACCACGGAGAACGGACGACGGCGGACCTTCTCGGTGAGCTGGCCACCTTCCTCGTAGCCGACGTAGCCCGGAGGGGCACCGAAGAGCCGCGAAACGGTGTGCTTCTCGGAGTACTCGGACATGTCCAGCGTGATGAGGGCGTCCTCTTCACCGAACAGGAACTCGGCCAGGGCCTTGGCCAGTTCGGTCTTGCCGACGCCGGTGGGGCCGGCGAAGATGAACGAGCCGCCGGGACGCTTGGGGTCCTTCAGGCCTGCACGGGTGCGTCGGATTGCCTGGGACAGTGCCTTGATGGCCTCGTCCTGGCCGACCACGCGCTTGTGCAGTTCGTCTTCCATCTTCAGCAGGCGCGAGGACTCTTCCTCGGTCAGCTTGAAGACCGGGATGCCCGTGGAGTTGGCCAGCACCTCGGCGATGAGATCCTCATCCACCTCGGAGATGTCATCCATGCCGCCGGACTTCCAGTGGCGTTCCTTCTCGGACCGCTCGGTGATGAGCTTCTGCTCCTTGTCCCGGAGCGATGCGGCACCTTCGAAGTCCTGCGCATCGATGGCGGATTCCTTCTCCAGCTTCAGCTGGGCGATGCGCTCGTCCATGGCCTTCAGCTCCGGCGGGGCGGTCATCCGACGGATGCGCAGGCGGGCACCGGCTTCATCGATCAGGTCAATGGCCTTGTCCGGCAGGAAGCGGTCCGAGATGTAGCGCTCGGCGAGGCTGGCTGCCGAGGCAAGGGCGCCGTCGGTGATGGTGACACGGTGGTGCGCCTCGTAACGGTCACGAAGGCCCTTGAGGATCTCGATCGCGTGCGCGACGGAGGGCTCCTTGACCTGGATCGGCTGGAAGCGGCGCTCCAGCGCGGCGTCCTTCTCGATGTGCTTACGGTACTCATCCAGCGTGGTGGCACCGATGGTCTGAAGTTCACCACGGGCCAGCATCGGCTTGAGGATGGAGGCGGCGTCAATGGCACCCTCAGCAGCGCCGGCACCCACCAGGGTGTGGATCTCGTCGATGAAGAGGATGATGTCCCCGCGGGTGCGGATTTCCTTGAGGACCTTCTTCAGGCGCTCTTCGAAGTCACCGCGGTACCGGGAGCCTGCAACCAGGGACCCGAGGTCCAGGGTGTAGAGCTGCTTGTCCTTGATGGTCTCCGGGACGTCGCCGCGGACAATCGCCTGGGCGAGGCCTTCGACGACGGCGGTCTTGCCGACGCCGGGCTCACCGATCAGGACGGGGTTGTTCTTGGTGCGGCGCGAAAGAACCTGCATGACGCGTTCCATTTCGGACTCGCGGCCGATCACAGGATCCAGCTTGTTCTCGCGCGCAGCCTGGGTCAGGTTGCGGCCGAACTGGTCCAGTACTACCGAACCGGCGGGGGTGCCTTCGGGCTGGCCGGCCCCGACGCCTGCGCCGGTGGTTTCCTTGCCCTGGTAGCCGGAGAGCAGCTGAATGACCTGCTGGCGGACCCGGTTGAGGTCAGCACCGAGCTTGACGAGCACCTGGGCGGCAACGCCTTCACCCTCACGGATAAGGCCCAGCAGGATGTGCTCCGTGCCGATGTAGTTGTGGCCCAGCTGCAGCGCTTCGCGCAGGGAGAGCTCCAGCACCTTCTTGGCGCGGGGCGTGAAGGGAATGTGGCCGGACGGGGCCTGCTGGCCCTGGCCGATGATCTCCTGCACTTGCTCGCGGACGCCGTCGAGCGAAATGCTCAAGGACTCAAGAGCCTTGGCGGCAACGCCTTCACCCTCATGGATCAGCCCCAAGAGGATGTGTTCGGTACCAATATAGTTATGGTTCAGCATGCGTGCCTCTTCTTGGGCAAGCACAACGACGCGACGGGCACGGTCCGTAAATCGCTCAAACATTTCGCCACACTCCTAGCTACAACGTACTTTGATGCTACGTGCCAGATCCCGTCTTGTGGAGCGTGTTCGCCACAGGGGAAACCGTGATGTTTCTCAGGTGTCCTGAATCGCCGCAGACGGCTGTCGCCGCCGGTATTCCTGGGGGCTCAGGGCGTACCGTCTCTTGAAAGCGCTGCTGAAGCTGAAAGGACTCGCATACCCGACTTTGGCGGGGAATTGACGTGAGGATGCCGGGGTGCCTGACCGGATTTCAAGCACTTGCCGCGGGGGACGGACCGGGCAAAGGATCGGAACCATGCCTCGCATTGCCATGCTGATGACTGCCGCCACCGCCGCACTGGCTGGCATCGGAGGACTGTAATACGCCTGTTCCGTGACGCCCGGATTGCGCGGCACGGATTTGCGACTTTTGTTAGTGCCATGTCCCGCACAACACGGCACTCGGGAACCCGGTTTTTGCGCTGAGGTTCGTCGGCGCCTTCCGGGCACTGGCGGGGGCGCCACTTTACGCGTGGGTGACCGGGCTTGCCAGCGCGCCGCCCGTGTCGATTGCCCTTGCCTCTTACACATCCAGGCTGGTCATTACCGCAGGCGTGAATATCCCCCTGATAGCAGGCTTGGCAGCGCTGCTACAGCGCAACATGCCGCAGCCGGCAGAAAATTCTTCGAACACGCGTGGACGCGTTGGAAACATTTACCGCACCTCGCTGTCCCTGGCCGCCCCGGTGGCCTCTGCAATGCGTGGACCATGCTTTGACGGCCCTTTAGCCGCAGCATCGGCAATTGCGGCCAAGAGCGCAAGCCCGGTTATTCCTTTTGGCAGCAAAGAACCCTGTCCCGCCGAGAGGCGAAGCAGGGTTCTTGGCATTCAAAGGGACGCGGTCCCCTAGGAATTGGCCTTTTGGTAGGCGTCCTGGATTTCAGCCTGAATTCTACCGCGGCTGTTGACCGTGTAGCCGTTATCACGCGCCCACTGACGGATCTGTGCGGAATCATTGCCGCGACCCGTCACGGCAGCCTTGGCGCGGGAACCGCGCCCGGACGACGTTTTACGGGCGGCAGCGACAAAGCGCTCCAGGCTCGAGCGGAGTTCGGCTGCATTCGCGGCCGACAGATCGATTTCGTAGCTGGCCCCGTCAAGGCCAAACCGGACATTCTCGTCCGCGGATCCCCCATCCAGATCATCTACGAGGATGATGTTTACTTTCTGTGCCATTTAAAGACTTCCTCTTTGAGGTTCGGATGTGCAGAAAAGCAGGATGTTTCTACAAAAAGTATGAACCTCATTATGGCACTACGTCAAAGTGACAAATGACCACTGTGGATAATCACAGAAAGTACTGCGGGCCTATTTATCCGGAGCGGTATCCGGTCCGTCCGATGGCTTAACGGTGCGCGCATCGGCCTCGGCCTGGGCACGCGCTTCCGCCTGCCGCTCGGATTTATCGGCATTAAAGATCGATTTCATGGCGAACCAGAAGATCAGGCCCACCACTATTGAGGGCAGCAGTACAGCTACATATTCCATAATCAGTGCCCTTCGGGCTTCAGGAGCGGGAACAGGATGGTTTCACGGATCCCTGCCCCGGTGAAAAGCATGACCAGGCGGTCGATTCCCAGCCCGATTCCGCCCATGGGCGGGGCACCATATTCGAGGGCCCGGAGGAAGTCCTCATCGAGCTGCATGGCCTCGTCATCACCTGCCGCCGCGTGCCGTGACTGCTCGGTCAGCCGCTCACGCTGGATAACGGGGTCAATGAGTTCGGAGAAGGCCGTGCCGCGTTCCATGCCGCCGATGATGAGGTCCCAGGCCTCGATCAGCCGGCCGTCTTCGCGGTGCGGCCGGGCCAGCGGCTGGGCGGACGGCGGGTAATCGTAAACAAAGGTGGGGTTCAGGAGCGTGGGTTCCACGATTTCGCCGAAAAGTTCCACGGCCAGTTTCTCGGCGTCCCATTTCGGGTCCGCCTTAACCTCGTGCTTCGCGGCGATCTCGCGCAGTACCTCAAGCGGAGTGTCCGGAGTGACTTCCTGGCCAACGGCGTCGGAAAGTCCCGGGTAGACCGACACCCAGGCCCAGTCGCCGTCCAGGTTGATCTCGCCGGCTTCGGTCTGGAGGGTGCGCCCGGCACCCACTGCGTCGGCGGCGTCGAGGATGATTTCCTTGATGCGGTCAGCCATGACGAACTGGTCCGCCCAGGCTTCGTAGCACTCGAGCGTGGTGAACTCCGGGCTGTGGGTGGAGTCCACGCCCTCGTTCCGGAAGACGCGGCCCATGTCGTAGACACGGTCGATCCCGCCCACCACCGCACGCTTGAGGTACAGCTCGGTGGCGATGCGCAGGGTCATCTTCTGGTCGAACGCGTTCATGTGCGTCTCAAACGGGCGTGCGAGGGCGCCGCCGTGGACGAGCTGCAGGATGGGGGTTTCCACCTCCACGTAGTTGTGGCGGTGGAGGCTTTCGCGGATTGAACGGGTGATTGACGCGCGGGTGTAGACCATTTCACGGGCTTCGTCGCGCACCATCAGGTCCACGTAACGCTGCCGGACGCGCGTTTCCTCGTTCAGCTCCGCGTGCAGCACAGGCAGCGGCCGCAGGGCCTTGGAGGCCATGGACCAGGACTCCGCCATCACGGACAGTTCGCCGCGGCGGGAGGAAATCACCTCACCCTTGATGAACACGTGGTCGCCCAGATCCACCAGGGCCTTCCAGTCCGCGAGCGCTTCCTCCCCCACATTGGCAAGGCTCAGCATGGCCTGCAGCCGGGTGCCCTTGCCGTCAACACCGCCCTCCTGCAGGGTGGCGAAGCAGAGCTTGCCGGTGTTGCGCACAAACACAACGCGGCCGGTGACACCCACAACGTCGCCGGTGGTGTCGTCCGCTTCGAGGTGCGCGTACTTTTCGCGGATCTCGGTCAGGGAGTGTGTGCGCTCAACACCCACCGGGTATGCCTCGGTGCCGCGCTCGATCAGCTTGCTGCGCTTCTCCATGCGGATGCGCATCTGCTCGCTGGCATCGAGGGGCTCTGGGGCGTTTTTGGGGGTGGGGGTGTTTTGGGAAGTCACAATCCCCAAGTTTACCGGGAGTTCAGCCGGCCGGGTTCCGGCGCAAGCCCGGGCATAGACTCGGGCTGTGGAGTCCTGGAAACTAGAAACGGCGGATGGCGGGCGCCTGGAGGCGCATTCGTTCCTCACCCCTGCGGAACAGGAGCCGACGACGGCGGGACCTCCCGGCGTCGTACTCGTCCACGGCACTCTGGTCACCGACGCCCTCTACCGCCCTTTTGCGCGGAAACTCAGCCTCCTGCTGGGCCGCCCGGTGCACTGCTACAACCGGCGCGGCCGGGCGGGCTCCTCACCGCAGCCGGACGATTACTCGGCAGAAACCGAAGTCAGCGACCTCGCTGCGGTCATGGACAAGACGGGTTCTACCGATGTTGTGGCGCACAGCTACGGCGGTTTCGTGGCACTGCAGGCTGCCCGGACCCTGCCGATCGGCCGGCTGGTGACCTATGACGCGGCGGTATCGCTGTCCGGAAACCTCGCCCACCGGTGGCGGCCCGAGCTTGAGGACGCCGTCACCGCAGGCCAGTTGAACCATGCGTGGGCACACCTGGTCCAGGGCCTGGGTACCGCCGGGCCGCTGTCCTACCTGCCGCTGGGCGCGCTGCGGATGCTGAGCATCCTCTCAGCCAGGACAAACCTCGGGACGGAGATGCGCCAGTTGCTGCCCACAGCCGTGAAGGAAATGCGCGCCGTGCTCGACGCCGACGCCGATCTGGACGACTTCACTGCCCTCACCACCCCCATCCTGATGCTCAGCGGCGGCTGGAGCCCGGCGTACTTCGCGGAGACCGGCCGGCAACTGGCGTCCGCTGTGCCGTCCATCGAGTTCCGCGTGGTCCCCGGACAGCTGCACGAGGGGCCCATAAGGCCCGGCAAGGGCCTGGCCGTGCGGATTGCCCGGTTCATCAATGCCAGCGACGGCCAGATCCGGAAGCTGGGCCGGCGCCGGTAGCCGGCCGGTAGCCGGCCGGGACCCGCCGGGGACCCAGCCGGGCTCAGCGCCGCCCGCCTAGGATGGGAACCGTGAAAGAGCAGGAAGTCCCCACGCACGACGGCGGCACGCTGGCTTTGTACAGTTACGGCACCGAGGATGCGCCGGGAGAGCGCCGGGTGGTGGTGATCGGCGGGGCCTTCCTGACCGCGCTCATTTACCGGCCGTTCTCCGTGGCACTGGCCAGCGGCCTGGGCGAGGCCTGGGCCGTTGACGTCTACGACCGGCGTGGACGCGGCAAGTCCACGGAACAGCCGGCCGGTTACTCCATGGCCACGGAAATCGCGGACGTCCGCACCATCATGGAAGCCACCGGCGCCCGCAACCTGCTGGGCCACAGCCTCGGCGGGGCGGTGGCCCTAAACGCAGTGCAGGAGTTCGCGGGAACGCCGCACGAGCCGGACAAGCTGGCGGTTTACGACGCCGCGGTGAACATCGAAGGCAGCATCGATACGTCGTGGCTGGACGACTTTGAAGCTGCCGTCAACGCCGGCAAAGTGGGGCATGCCATGGCCCACCTGAAAAAGGGAATGCAGCCGGCCACGGCCTTGTCCAAGATTCCTGAGCCCGTCCTGGCCGGGCTCATGGCATTGGTGTCCCGCACCAAGGTCAACAAAATGGCGCGGGAGTTGATGCCCACGGGCGTGGGTGAACTGCGCGCCGCCTACGACGAGGCGGAGCATGCCCGGGACTTTGCCGTGCTGCCCGCCAACACACATTTCATGGCGGGCGGCAAGAGCCCGCGCTACTACAAGGTCACGGCCCGCCGCCTTCACGCAGCAGTCCCCGGCAGCACCTTCGAGCTGTCCCCCAAGGGCTACCACGGTTCCATCCCGGCCGCGGTGAAGGAACTGGTCACCGACCTCGCCGAGTACTTCAAGGGCTAAGGCATTACGCAGGTTGCTCCGCTAGGCTCGGATCATGACGCGCGAGAACATCAAGACCCCCGACGGCGGCACCCTGGAGCTCTTCACCACGGGTGCGGAACTGGCGTCCGCCGGCTCAGGCGTGGTTGTGGTTCCGGCTTCCATGGTGACTGCAGCCGACTACACCAGGTTTGCCCAGAAACTCAGCGCCGCCCTCGGCCGGCCGGTGCACACCTTCAACCGCCGCGGCCGGGGTTCCTCCTCGCCGCAGGCTCTGGACTACACCCTGGATGCGGACATCCGGGACCTGGACGCCGTCATGAAACACACCTCCAGCACCGACGTGTTTGGCCACAGCTTCGGCGGCGCGCTGGCCCTGCACGCTGCCCGGACCCTTCCCGTGGAGCGCTTGGCCGTTTATGACCCTGCCGTGTCCGTGAACCACAGCGTCACGGCCGACTGGACACCGGAATATGAGCGCGCCACCGCCGCCGGCGACGACGACCGCGCCCTGGCCGTTCTCACCAAGGGGCTGGAAACCGGCGGCGCCTTCTCCCGGATGCCGCTCTCCATGCTCACCATCGCCAACAAGCTCACGGCGGGCACACACCTCGGTAAGCAGATGCGGGACATGATGCGCACGGGCGTCCGGGAAATCAAGGCAATCATCGCCGCGGACATGCCGGCCGAGCCGTTCCTGGAGCTGCCCTTGGAGACCCTCATTGTGGTGGGCGAAAAGAGCCCGGCCTACTTCGGCGTGGCGTGCGGCCAGATCCACGACGTCCTGTCCGGTTCCAGCTACACCATCCTGCCGGGCTTCGGCCACGACGGCGTCATCAAGGCGCCGGACAAGCTCATCACCGAACTCAGCGACTTCTTCGCCGGTTAGCCGACCCACCCAAAGCAACGCGGGGTCAGTCGATGTCCCTTCCGGTCCCCTTATTGGGCGAAAAGTGACCCCGCGTCGGCTGGTCATCATCGGTGGCGCAGCCGCCGTGGCCTCCCTGGCGGCCTGGGTGACCCTTCACATCGCGAAAACCCTGGTCACCCCGGTGGGCCGGCGTCGTGAACGCATCAGGATCGTCGATTCCGGTGCCGGCACGGTGACCCTCCGCGCCAACCGGGACACACTGGCCCGCGGCGTCTTTAGCCTCTACTGGGGCAATCGAAGTGGCCACGCCCGGATCGGTCAGGTGTTGTCCACCGACGCGAAGGCGAGAACAGTCACCCGCCGGTTGGAGGCCATCTACGCAGGCCGGCTTGCGCCGGACACTTCGGGGTACTGGTCCGGGTACGTCTACCCGGACCCCGAAGAGGCCGGCCTCCCTTTCGAGGACGTCACCTTGCCAGGGCCCGCTCCAGCATGGCTCGTTCCAGGCGCCGACCAAACGTGCTGGGTAATCCACATCCATGGCCTCGGCGGACGCCGGGCAACAGGGCTTCGCACGGCACCGTTCTTCCATCGCCACGGGCTCACCCAGCTGCTCATCTCCTTCCGCGGAGACGGTGACGCTCCCCCGACGGCAGACGGCAAACACCACCTTGGCGTCAGCGAGTTGACGGACGTCGAAGCAGCCCTGGCCTTTGCGGCGCGGCACGGAGCTACTTCCGTCATCCTGTCGGGCTGGTCGATGGGCGCAAGCATGGCGCTGGCCGCGGCGCACACCTCCAAACACCGGCATCTGATCACAGGGCTGGTACTCACCGCGCCGGTCCTCGACTGGCACCAGACACTGCTTTCCAACATGGCATCAGCACGGCTGCCGTCTGCTCTGGCACGGGGAGCGTCGCGCGTCCTCGGCGGTCCCCTGCACCGGTTCGCCGGATTGCATCAGCCGCTGGACCTCGGAGCCCTGGCGTTTACCGAGGTGGCGCCGTCGGTTCCCGTGATCATCCTTCATGGCGGCGGCGACGCCAGCACGCCAATCCGTGTCAGCGAGGCCTTCACCGCCCGCTTCCCTGACCACGTGCGTCTGGTCAGGATTCCGGCCAGCCGGCACACCCAGGAGTGGAACAGCTGGCCGGGGCTTTGGGAAGACTCGGTGGCCGGCTGGCTGCGGGAGCTTACCCCAGGTAGGTAGCAGTAGGTGTCGTTTTGAGCGCTCAAAACGACATGTGCTGCTACTTAGTTGGGTTAGTGGCCGCCGTGGCCCGGGGCGGCACCTTCTGTTTTGCGCATCATCGCGGAAAGCACGACGGCGGCAAGGGCTATGACGGTTGCCGTCAGGAAGGCGGCACTCATGCCCGCCACCAGCCCGGACGACGCCGACACCACCGCAAAGATGGATACCAGCAGTGCCGTGCCGGCAGCACCGGCAACCTGCTGCGAGGTGCTCATGATGGCCGAGCCGTGGGAGTACAGGTGCGGGGGCAACGGGTTCAGGCCGGTGGTGAACGCGGGCGTGAACAGCAGCGCCAGGCCGAAGCTCAGCCCCACGTGAAGGGTGACGATCCACCACACCGGAGTGTCGGCGTCGAGCATGGAGAACTGCCACAGGGTCACCACCATCAGGACCGAGCCCGTCACGGTGAGCGGCAACGGGCCCACTTTGTCGAACAGCCGCCCGATGAACGGGCCCAGCAGGCCCATCGCCAGGCCGCCCGGCAGCAGCGCGAGGCCGGTCTCCAGCGACCCCAGGCCGCGGATTTCCTGCAGGTAGAGCGGCAGCAGGATCACTGCGCCGAACAGCGCCATCATGGCCACCACCATCAGCAGCACGGACACCGTGAACATGCGGAAGTTGAACGCGCGCAGATCCAGCAGCGGGGCATCCGCCTTCTGCAGCCTGAGCTGGCGGAGCACAAAGACAGCCAGGCTGGCTACGCCGATAACCAGCGCGGCAATGGCGGCCGTGCTCGGACCGCTCTGGCCGCCGTGACCGCCGCCGATCTGGCTCAGGCCGTACACCAGGCCGCCGAAGGCGGGAACAGTCAGAAGTACCGAGAGGAAGTCGAGCTTGGTCTTCTCGGTTTCACCGACGTTCGTCAGGTACTTCGCACCGATGGCCAGGGCAGCCAGTGCCACCGGAAGGACAAAGACAAACATGAAACGCCATGTGAAGTGCTCCAGGATCAGCCCGGAGACGGTGGGCCCCATGGCCGGTGCCACGGAGATCGCGATGCTGACGTTCCCCATGACGGCACCGCGCCGGGCCAGCGGGACCAGCGTGAGGATGGTGGTCATCAGCAGCGGCAGCATGATGGCCGTGCCGCCGGCCTGGATGATGCGTGCCAGGAGGAGGATCTCAAAGCCCGGCGCGACGGCTGCCAGCGCGGTGCCGCCGGCGAAAAGACCCATGGCCAGCATAAAGACGGCACGGGTGGAGAGGCTTTGGAGGATGAACCCAGTGGTGGGGATGACTACGGCCATGGTGAGCATAAAGCCGGTGGAGAGCCACTGCACAGTAGGCGCGTCCACGCCGAGGTCGACCATCAGCCGCTGCAGGGCAACGTTCATGATGGTCTCGTTCAGGATCACCACGAAGGTCGCCACCAGCAGGGTGGCGATGATGGTCACCGACTCCCGGGACAGTTTCTCCGGTGCGGAGGACTTCGACGCCGATGCCTGGCGGGTTTGGCCGGATT
This sequence comes from Pseudarthrobacter sulfonivorans, assembly GCF_014712225.1. Taxonomy (GTDB): domain Bacteria; phylum Actinomycetota; class Actinomycetes; order Actinomycetales; family Micrococcaceae; genus Arthrobacter; species Arthrobacter sulfonivorans. The sequence continues at coordinate 111,605 of NZ_JACXBW010000011.1, read as the reverse complement.
TGCCGGGCGGGCCCGGCTGGCCGGAGGCGTTCGAAGAGACTTCTGTAGACATGGGTGTTCCCTCAGGGAGTAAGAATGAAGTGGCGCGCGAGCATCGTCGCTGCAGATTCCAACACTGTACTCGCCGCAGCCATTCCTGCGCACGGGGTTTTTCTTTGCTGCGCGTAGGCTGTTTGGCGTGGACACCCGGAAACTGAAGTATTTCCTGGCCGTTGTTGACCATGACGGATTCAACCGGGCGGCGGAGCACCTGCTGATCGCCCAGCCGTCGTTGTCCCAGACCATCGCCAGCCTGGAAAAGGAGCTGGGCGTTCCGCTCTTTCACCGCATCGGCCGCAGGGCTGTGCTCAGTGAGGCCGGCAAGGAACTGGTGGGGCCGGCCCGCTTGGTCATGCGGGACCTGGACGCCGCACAGTCAGCTGTTCAGGCCTTGCGGGGCGTCCGCAGCGGAAAGCTCGACATCATCACCATGCCGTCCCCCGGCATCGAACCGCTGACGTCCATGATTGCTGGCTTTACCCGGGTCCACCCGTCCGTACGGCTCAACGTCAGCGCTGCGTTCACCCCGGAAGAAGTCATCGAATCGGTCCGCAGCGGAAGCACGGAAATCGGGCTGGCCGGATCCTCCACGCCCATCAGGGTGCCGGGCGTCAACGTCCTGGATCTCGAACGCCAGCCACTCATCCTGATCGTTAACCCGCAAACGGACACCTTCCGCCCCGGGCCGGCCATCCAGCGCGAAGACCTGGGCGGTCACCGCCTGATTGCCAGCCAGCGCGGATCCCTGATGCGGTGGCTGGTCGACGACGCCCTGGCGCACGGCGTCCAGGTGGAGATCGTTGTCGAAGTGGCACACCGGACCTCCATCCTGCCCCTGGTGCTGGCCGGCGTCGGGCACGCGGTGATGCCCTCATCCTGGGCACCCACTGCACAAAAAGCCGGGCTCCGTACGCTGCTGATCGAACCGGTGTCCCACCTCGATGTGGCCATCCTGAGTCGGAAGGACGGCATGACCCCCGCGGCGCAGGCCTTCCTGAAAGTCGCGGCTGAGCACGTCGACTAGCTTCCCCATCGGTTGCTCCAACACGGCCCTTTTGAGTGCTCATAAGGGCCAGGGCCCACGCTGGCAGGGTTCCCTGGCCGAACTTGTGAGGCGAGGGGGGCGGTGTTGGAGCGGTGGATGGATCCGCTAGATAGGGAAAACCTATCTAGCGGATCGGATCTTGGTCTTGGACGCTGCCTGCCCACGGGCCGTCTACTTGAAGAGGAAGAACAGTGTGACCCGGATTACAGGCCCGCTGGTAAAAAACTCAACGAGGAGGTAGGCACATGAGCGCCACCCAGAAATTCAGCATCGCATCCATCCCCGCAGACGGCGTGGGCAAGGAAGTCGTTTCCGCCGGCCGCCGCGTTCTCGAGGCCCTTGCGGAGAACTCCAACGGCAAGTTCGCTTTCGACTGGACCGAGTTCCCCTGGGGCTGCGGCTACTACGAAAAGACCGGCCAGATGATGGACCCCAAGGGCCTGGAAGCGCTCAAGGAATTCGACGCCATTTACTTCGGCGCCGTCGGCTGGGAAAACGTCCCGGACCACATCAGCCTCTGGGGCCTGCGCCTGAACATTACACAGAACTTCGACCAGTGGGCCAACATCCGCCCCGTGAAGTTCCTGCCCGGCATCCAGTCGCCGCTGCGGAAGGCAGACAACACCGAGCTTGACTGGGTGGTTGTCCGCGAGAACAGCGAAGGCGAGTACGCCGGCCTGGGCGGTCGCAACCTCAGCGGCCGCGGCCCCGGCAACGAAGTGGCGCTGCAGACCGCGCTGTTCACCGAGAAGGGCTGCGAGCGCATCATGCGCTTCGCCTTCGACCTTGCCCGGACCCGCACGGTGAAGAAGGTCTCGTCGGTCACCAAGTCCAACGCCCAGCAGTACGGCATGGTCCTCTGGGACGAAGTCTTCAACCGCGTGGCACTGGATTACCCGGACGTGCAGACCGAAAGCGTCCTGGTGGATGCCATGAGCGCCAAGTTCATCCTCAAGCCCGAGGACCTGTCGGTGGTGGTCGCGTCCAACCTGAACGCAGACATCCTGTCCGACCTGGGCTCAGCACTTGCCGGCAGCCTGGGCCTGGCGGCGAGCGCCAACCTGAACCCCGAGCGCCGCTTCCCGTCCATGTTTGAGCCGGTCCACGGCTCCGCTCCGGACATCGCCGGCCAGGGCATCAGCAACCCGATCGGCGCCATCGCCAGCGCCGCCCTGATGCTGGACCATTTCGGCCTGCACGAGGAGGCTCGCCAGGTTGAGGCCGCCATCGAGGCAGCCACCGGCTCCGGCCACCTGACCCGGGACGTCGGCGGCGACGCCAGGACGGACGACGTTACCGAGGCAATCATCAAGGCACTCACGCTCGCACCCGCCGCGGTGTAGCAAGTCTTTTTCGCGGAGGTCCCACGCCAAGCGGCGTCCCGAGGACCCCAACACGAGCTTGCAAGTGTTGGGAAGGGACCTCCGCGGGCGGCCCCGCGGCCGCCGTCGAACGCTCCGCCCCCTTACTTATCAGCGGCGTCCCGATGGCCCCGGCACGAGCTTGCGAGTGTTGGGAAGGGACCTCCGCGCCCTCCAGCGCCATTCCACAACGAGGTAGGAATCATGGATCACAGCACCACCACGGGCCGGGCTGCCCCAGCCACGACACAGCCGGCAGCGAAAGCCCCTAAAACACGTTGGTACCGGCAGCTTTACTTCTGGGTACTGACAGCCATTGTTGTCGGCATCCTGGTCGGCTGGCTCGCACCGACCGCCGGCATCGCCATGGAACCCATCGGCACCACCTTCGTGAGCTCCATGAAGATGCTGATCGGGCCCATTGTGTTCCTGACCATCGTGGGCGGCATCGCCAGCGTCGCCGACCTGAAGAAAGTCGGCATGACGGGCCTGAAAGCCCTGACCTACTTCCAGGTGGGCACCATCTTCGCCCTGATCTTCGGCTTGGTGGCCATCAATATCTTCCGCCTTGGCGAGGGCATGAACGTGGACGCCAGCACCATCAAGGCCTCCGATTCTGCAGCCAAGCTCATCGACGCCGGCCAGCACCAGGAGTGGTGGCAGTTCCTCACCCACATCATCCCCAACAGCGTTGTGGGGCCCTTCGTCGAGGGCGACATCCTTCAGATCATCTTTATCGCCGTCGTCTTCGGCATCGCCCTGAACGCCATGGGCAAGGTGGGCGCCCCGGTCCTGGACGGGGTGCAGCGACTCACCGGCGTGATGTTCAAGATTCTGGGGTTCATCATGAAGGCAGCGCCGCTGGGGGCCTTCGGCGCGATGGCCTTCGCGGTCGGCAAATACGGGGTGTCCTCCCTGACCAGCATGGGCGGGCTGATCGCACTGTTCTACGTCACCTCGATCCTCTTTGTTGTGGTGGTCCTCGGTTCCGTGATGGCCTTCCTGAAACTGAACATCTTCACCATGATCCGCCACCTCAAAGAGGAATACATGCTCATCCTGGGCACCTCCACGGCGGAGCCCGCCCTGCCCGGCCTGATGCGCAAGCTCGAGCACGCCGGCGTCAAGAAGGAAACCGTAGGACTGGTGGTCCCCACCGGCTACAGCTTCAACCTCGACGGCGCCGCGATCTACCTCTCCCTCGCTGCCCTCTACATCGCGCAGGCCACCAACACCCACCTGAGCATCGGCCAGCAGCTGGGCCTGATCGCCGTCATGCTCCTCACCTCCAAGGGCGCAGCCGGAGTGGCCGGCGGCGGATTCATCGCCCTGACCGCAACCCTCACCACCCTCGGCACCATCCCGGCCGCAGGCATCATGCTCATCTTCGGCATCGACAAGTTCATGTCCGAATGCCGCGCCCTGGTCAACTTCACCGGCAACGCCGTCGCCACCCTCTTCATCGCTTGGTGGGACCGCACCCTGGACGCAGACCGCGCCCGCCGCGTCTTCGCCGGAGAACACGTGGAGCCCATGCCCGCCGAGGACCCGGTCCATGTGGACGACGTCGCGGACATCGATGAGGACCTGGCCGAATACGGCCACCACGCACCCAAGCACGCGGTGACAGAAGGTCCGGCACCGGCGGCACCTGCCGCCGTCGAGCCTTCCACAACCAATAACCGCCGCCCGGCCTATTCGGAATCTGTCTGACATGAACAACACCACCGCCCCGAAAAACGTCCGGACCCTCATCGCACCCGATAAGTTCAAAGGCAGCCTCACCGCCGGCGAGGTGGCGGACGCCCTGGCCGCGGGACTCCGGTCAGCAACCGGCGCCGGGACGGTCCACTGCGAGCTCCTTCCACTCGCAGACGGAGGTGACGGCAGTGTGGACGCCGCCGTCGCCTCCGGCTTCACCCGGCGGAGCTACACCGTGGCAGGACCCACGGGTCAGCCGGTCCAGGCGGGCATAGCGTTCGACGGCGTCACGGCAGTTGTGGAGGTGGCCAACACCTGCGGCCTGGGGCTACTGCCGGGCGGACGGCTCGAAGCCATGGCAGCCTCCAGCCGCGGCTTCGGCGAAGCCGTCCTGTTCGCCTTGAGCCTCAACCCGGCCACCATAGTGCTGGCGCTCGGCGGCAGTGCCAGCACCGACGGCGGCATGGGGATGCTCACCGCCCTCGGGTTCACCTTCCGGGATGCCGACGGACGGCAGCTGAACGGTGCCGGCAGGTCACTGGGCCGGATCCACTCCGTACACCGGGCAGCATTCCCTGACTTGGCCGGCACCGAGCTGATCATCGCCAGCGACGTGCACAACCCGCTCCTTGGACCCCAGGGCGCACCGGCCGTTTTTGGCCCCCAAAAAGGCGCCGGACCCGCTGAGATCGCGGCACTCGAGGAGAGCCTCACGCATTTTGTCTCCCGGCTGACCGAGGCTGGGTTTCCAGGCGCCGGATTTCCCGATGCCGCGACGCTGGCGCGGCATGAGGGCGCAGGCAGCGCGGGCGGAATCGGCTTCGCCTGCCTGCTGCTCGGGGCCCAACAGGTCTCGGGCGCAGACTTCTTCCTGGACCTGCTGGACTTCAACAGCCGCAAGGACGGCTGCGACGTGGTGATCACCGGCGAGGGAAGCATCGACGAACAAACACTGGCGGGAAAGCTGCCGGCCGCCGTCGCCCGCCGATCCGGAGCCCGGTCGATCATCGCCGTCGCCGGACGCTCGCTGCTCCCGCGCGAGCGCTGGTCCGACCTGGCACTCACCAGCGTTTACACGCTCGCCGAGTATACGGACCTGGACTCTTCCAAGGACCCCGAACTGTCCGCGGCGCTGCTCAGGCAGATCGGCCGGGACATCGGCGCCAGCATGCTTTAGCCCAGCCCCGGCCCGGACCGGGCCGGCGAGCCACCTCAACGGGAGCCGTCGCTGAGAGAAGCTGGCCGCCTCAGGCGGCCAGCTTCTTCTGCCGCTTGCGCACGCTCGGGCGCTTATCCGCCACCACGTCAGACCGGCGCTGCGGCTGGGCGGCAACGCGACCGCCGTCGGGCACCCTGCTGTCAGCCGCCAGCCGGGCGCCATGTCCAATGACGGCACCGGCGCCGATACGTGAATGGCTACCGATGTGCACGCGGTTACCGATAATTGTTCCGTGGCCCACGCGGACGGCGTCGCCGATAATGGTCCGTACCCCCACCTGCACCTGCTGGTCGATCCAGCTGCCGTGCCCCACCCGGGCGCATGCTCCGATCCGCGCGTGCGGCTCAACGTACGTCATGGGCCCCAGGCGGGCCGAGTCAGCCACAACAGCCCCGCGGCCCACAAAGCCCCCGCCATTCGCGTGCCGGTGGTAGTACACCACTGCGCCGGCGTCGTCCTCAACCGATTCAACCTGCCTGGTCATGCCGATCCCTCTTCATGATTCGTCAAGACGGGTGGTTCCCCCGCTCATTACTGTTAACCGCGGGGGAACCAGGCAGATTCCTCAGGCTCCTCAGGCGGTCTGGCCGGCGTGCTGGCCTTCCGAGATTTCCTCCACGAGCTTGCCGTTGAAGGCGTCCAGGTCACCCGGGTGACGGCTGGTCACCAGGCCCTGGTCCACCACCACTTCCTCATCACTCCAGTTGGCACCAGCATTCTTCAGGTCCGTCTGGAGCGTGTGGTAGGAGGTGACGTTGCGGCCGCGAATCACACCGGCATCGATCAGCAGCCACGGTCCATGGCAGATGGAAGCAACCGGTTTGTGCTGCTCAAAGAAGCTGCGCGCGAAGCTCTGGGCGGCCTTGTCCACGCGGAGATGGTCGGCGTTGACCACGCCGCCGGGGAGCACCAGGGCGTCGAAGTCGGAAGCGTTGGCCTCCGCCAAGGTGAGGTCAACGTTGAATGTGTCGCCTTTGTCCGTCCCGTTGTACCCCTGCAGCCGTCCGCTGCTGGGAGCTACCAGGGTGGGTTCGCCGCCGGCGTCCTTGACTGCCTGCCACGGGCTGGTGAGCTCAATCTGCTCCACGCCGTCCGTCAGCAGGAAAGCTACCTTCTTGCCTGCGATGTTGTGTTCTGACATTTTTCCTCCTTCAGCGAGGCGGACCGGGCGCAATCCAGCGCCGGGTGACCGCTTCGAGAGTTGTGTGTCTGACAGCATCCAGCCTAGGAAAGCACCAGGTGATAAGCAAGCTGACTATTTGCTGGTGTGGTGCTCGATCAGCCAACCGGCCATCTGCTGGGCGCGTTTCGCAGCCTGCATGTCCCCCTCGGAGGCCGAGACGATGGACCCCTTCATGAGGATGTGCCAGGACCGGGCGAAATCCTCCGGGCGGTCCAGACCGGCCTGCTCCGCGAGGGTTTGCACGTGGCCCCGGATCCTGGACAGGTAGTCGATGCTGGCCCGGCCCAATGGATGCGCCGGACCCATTTCCAGCAGGATGTTGATGAAGGAGCAGGCTTCAAAGTCGTCCCGGAGGAACCATTCGCCAAAGACGTCGAAAATGGCCAGCAGCTGTTCCGTAGGCTTGGTGGCACGAAGCTTGGCCTGGCCAACGATGGCGTCCACAGTCCAGAGCTGGTCCCGTAGCTCCAGGAACGCCAAAACCAATGCGTCCTTGGACGGGAAGTGCCGGTAGAACGTTGCCTTGGCCACGCCGGAGCGCTCGATCAGTTCGTTGACCCCGACATCCCGCACTCCGCGTCGGGAGAAGAGTTCGTAGCCCACGGCGAGGATTCGCTCCCGGGAATCGGCGGGACGAATCGCGGCCGACGCAAAACTTTCCGCCGGCTGTAGTGCGGCTTCTCCATCGGAAATCATCGTGATATTTACTTTACTCCTAGGTGCAGACAGACCGGTCTTACTCCATGTAATGTTTTTCCAGACACAAGTGCGTTGACGCCGACGGGAACCCTTCCAAGGCCCGTCGGCCTGGTGCAAGGAGGCCCCAATGTCAGCAGAGCGAACGTTCGAGTTTATCCCATGCAACGACCCGGACCCGTGGATCGAAACCACGGCGGCATCGGCCGAGGTGCGGCAATTCGCCCGCGAGTCCCTTCGGTGGCAGGCGCAGGAAATCATCGATGAAGTGCTCAGCGGAACGGAGCCGGGCGAGGAACTGGCGAGGGCCAGGCTTCGCCGCTGCGTGGCGCAAAACCCTGGCAGGCCTGAGCGTGCACTCCTCCAGCAGTTGATGGTCAACCGAGACGCCACGGGTGAATCAGCCCTGTAGTGCGGCGCGCGTCCGCCCTGCGCAAAAGTCTGCTCACGGCGTCAGCCGATATCAGGAACTCAACGGCGCATTGTCGATCAGCCGGACCGGCCCCACCTTGGCCGCGATGAGAGCCAGGCCTTCGCCTCGGAACGGGACTTTCCGGCAGTTTTCGGCGAGCGGTTCGAGGGTCCGCGGGTCCACCACGTCGAAGTAGTCAAGTTCCACCAGCGGCTGGGATGCCACCATGGCCTGGGCCGAGTCGAGGTCCAGCGGCTCGCGGGCTTTGGCCCGCTCCTCAAGCAGCGCCAGGGCGCGGGAAAGCACCAGGGCCGCCTCCCGCTCCTGGTCGGACAGGAAACGATTGCGGCTGGACAGGGCAAGGCCCTCTGCGGAACGCACCGTGGGCACCGCAACGATGTCCACAGGGAAGTTCAGGTCTGCGACCATCCGCCGCACCAGCGCCAACTGCTGCGCGTCCTTCTGCCCGAAGTAGGCACGGTAGGCGGGCAATCCTGCGCTGCCGCCGGAAACGAAGGCACCTGCGGACGGGAGGCCCGCACCGGGAATGCCGTAGTGCAGCAGCTTGGCAACGACGGTGAGGGCGCCGTCGAAATGCCCGGGCCGTGACGCCCCTTCCCATTTCTCCCCCAGGGAACCGGCCGTTACGCGCACCAGCGGCTCCCCGCCCGGATAAACCTCGTCCACCGATGGCGCAAACACCAGGTCCACGCCTTGTGCCTCCAGCAGGGCAACGTCGGCTTCGAGTGTGCGCGGGTACCGGTCAAGGTCCACCGCATCGCCGAACTGCAGCGGATTCACAAAGATGGAGGCCACCACCACGTCGTTTTCTTCGACGGCGGTCCGCGCCAGCCGGGCGTGTCCTTCGTGGAGGGCGCCCATGGTTGGCACCAGGCCTTGGGATCTGCCCTCCTTCGCGGCCAGGAGGCGGGCGCTGGCCCCCCGCAGTTCCGCCGCTGTCCGTACCACTTGGGTAGCCACGTCAGTCTCCTTCTTCCAGGGCCGATCGGATGGCCCCCAGTTGATCCGTTTTGAGCAGCCCGCGGTTTTCCGCCCGCCGCGCGGTGGCACGGGCCATGGCGAGGTAGGCCTCGAGAACATCGCCGTGCGCCCCGGCGTCGTATTCGCGCAGCGCCTCGGCGTGAGCCGCCACGGTTCCCACATCGCCGCGGGCCACCGGGCCCGTCAGGGCTGATTCGCCGGAGGCCAGCGCGTTCTCGAGCGTGGCGCGCAGCAGCGGCCCGAGCATCCGCTCCGGCGCGTCCACGCCGACATCCCGCAGCAACTGGGAGGCCTGCGCCACAAGCGTGACCAGATGGTTCGAACCGTGGGCCAGGGCCGCGTGATACAGCGTCCGGTCCGCCTCGGCGATGGCAACAGGCTCGGCACCCATCTCCACCACCAGCGCCTGCGCGATGGGCAGCATCGCGGCGTCAGCGGTCACCCCGAAGGTGCAGTCAAGCAGGCGGGTCAGGTCCAGGCTCATGCCCGTGAATGTCATGGCGGGATGCAAAGCCAGCGGGATGGCTCCGGCGGCCCTTACGGGGCGCAGTACCCCTACCCCGAACCTGCCCGATGTGTGGGCCACCAGCTGGCCGGGCTGCCAGGCCCCAAGTTTGGCGAGGCCGTCCACCAGGCCGGCCAGGGCGTCGTCCGGAACGGCCAGGAGCACCAGTTCGGCGCGCTCCACAATCTCCTGGATCTCCAGTACCGGGACGCCGGGGAGCAGGGCTTCCGCCCGTTCCCGGCTGGCGTCGGACACCGCGGAAACTCCGACGACGGCGTGTTCCGCCGCCCGGAGTGCCGCACCGAGTACGGCACCCACCCTGCCGGCGCTGATGATTCCGACGCCAAGGCGCCCCGGTTTAGCCACGGTTGGTGCTCTCCTGTTGGTTGATGGTTTCGCTCCCCGACCGCTCCCCCGGAACGGGCGCCGTCATCGGGGCGGGGGCCACCTGCGCCAGCCACTGTTCGCTGGTCTGCCGGTTGCGGGCCAGCCGGGCACGCGCGGACTGTTCATCAAAGAGGGTCCGCGCCTCGTCCAGGCCGGCCTGGGTCAAGCGGGGCGACACTGGCCCGGCAGTGGTGTGGAGGACCAAGTCCGCCAGGCGGAACCGCCGCGCGATCGGGCCTTGGTGCAGCGCCATCGACTGCGTGCGCTGGTGCGGGACCATCACCAGTTCCCGCCACCATCGGCCGGACCGGATCAGCAGGGCCGTCTCAGTAGCGGCGAAGCCGTTGCGGCGCCAGGCAAACGGCGCCAGGAACCGGCCGCGGCGCGGCGTGGTGACAAATCCGCCGTCGGAATCCAGTCCGCCGAGCCCCGCCGCGAAAATTCGTCCGGGCTCAGGCGTCCCCGGATCGGGCAGGACCAGTGCGAGCATGCTCATCACCTCGGGGAGCTTGCCGACGGGCAGCAGCGTGGTCCGTGACGCTGACTCGCCGTTGCTGCCCGCCGCACCGTAGCCGGCAACATTGACTTGCATCCGGTACCAGCCGAAGATCCGCCACAGCGGGGACTGGACCACTTTCAGCGCCTGGATCCTGCCAGGCGGGAGCGTCTGCGCCTGCGTATCCAGCAGCCCGTAGCGGAGCCGGATCCCGTCCGGCGAAATTGCCGCGGTGAAGTTGTAGCCCTTGTTGAAGGAGCCCCAGTAGCTGGCGGCAAGGCCCAGCGCCGCCGGGATCAGGTAGAAGTAGAAGCTGCGGTTGTCCGTCACAGCGGACAGGATGACGGAGGCGACGCCGCCCAGCACCACACCGACGCTCTGCTCGCTGAGGAGCAGCGAACCAACAAGGCGCGACGGCGGCACGGACAGTACCGGAAATTCCGGCGCCTCGGGCGCGGCCTCCAGTGGCCGGGCAGGGTCAGGGACCACGCCGGCGGCGCGTGCCAGGATGGTGGCCCGGAGCTGCCGGGCATCGTCCATCCGCAGGTAGGCGAGCTTGACGGCGGATTCGCCGGCGTCGGCCACCTCGAACTTGAGTTCTGCCAGGCCGAAGATCCTGGCCAGCAGCGGCTGGACGATGTCGATGGCCTGGACGCGGTCCAGCCGGGCCTGCCGCTGCTGGCGGAAGAGGAAACCGGAGTTGACCCTGACGTAGCCTTCGGACACCTGGTATTTGGTGAAGTACCAGGTCAGAATGAAGCCCAGGACGGCCAACACCAGCATGATCCCGCCGCCGGCCACCAGCCAGGGCGCACGGCCGGCGAAGTCCTCCGCGATGAGGGGACGGCCCTGCAGCAGGCGTTCGACGATGTCCCGGCCGAAGAAGAACCCGATGGCCGCCAGGGCCACCCAGCCGCGCACAAAAGGCGACGCCGGGTGCACACGCAGCCACTCGCCGTCGGGCGCTGATCCGGGCTCAGGGGCAGGCGCCCCCGGCGCTGCGGTGGACTCATCCATCGCTGGAGTGGAAATATCCGGCACGCTGCGCTCCGGAAGGTCAGCGGTCACAGCCCTGCCAGCCTCGCTTCGCCCCGGGCGGCGAGCTGCTCGCGCAGGCGTGCCCCTTCTTCGGCGGGCAGGCCGGGGATAGTGGCGTTGGTGCCGGGCGAAGCGGTGTGGAGCTTCAGCGTGCACAGCCCCAGCCCGCGCTCCACGGGACCCACCCCGATGTCCACGTACTGCATCCGGCCGTAGGGAACTGCCATGGTCCGTTGGAAGAAGATGCCGCCGCGGATCAGCAGGTCGTCATCCCGTTCGGCATAGCCGATGGCGCGCACCTGGCGGGGAATCAGCACCAGCCGCCAGACGGCCAGTACCAGGGTCACCGCCGGGACCGTGACGGCCAGCCACAGCGGCGGCCACCGCCACCACCCCAGCGAGACGAAGACGAGGGGCAGGCTGAGGACAACCACGGCGAGCAGGTTGCCGATGGCCCACTCCACAAGCCGCACAGTGACGTACTTCGGCGACACCCGCTGCCAGGTGATGCCCGCCGGATCAATCGCCTCGGTAGGCATATTCACCTTCCCCTGCGGCTTCCCCGCGGACTCCGTGGCCGGGTTTCCCGTCGCCGGTCGCGTCAGTGTCCTCGGGCGGGATCCTGCAGAACCGCTCCACCAGCAGGCCCACCACGATCATCACCAGGCCGCCGCCGGCCACGGCGATGGCCACCCACGTGATGCCCTGGTCGCTGCGCAGGTTCCAGATGCGGAGCTGGTCCAGGAAGATCCCGGCGTGCCAGCCCAGCAGCACGGTGCCTGCGTAGGCGCAGGCCTGGGCGAGCACCAGCGTCCGCGCCGCGAGGATCGGGTCAAGGGCCTTCTTGCGTTTGGTGCTGTTGCGCCAGCGGAGGACCCGGATGCCCAGAATCAGCGTGATCACCACGATGACGGCCATGGTGGCCAGGGCGGTCGCCGGCAGCACGGGGGTGGCCATGCTGTAGCGCGTGGTCACCACGGTGGCTGACCAGCCGGCAACAGTCAGGACCAGGCCGATCAGCACGAGCCGTCCAGGGCTGATGGGTTTCACTGCTATTCCACCGCCCCGGCGGTAGGTACGCCGTCGTAGTCCCCGAAGCCGTCGAACGGTACGATGTCGGCGAAGTCAGCGGCGCGCGCAGCCAGCTCACTGATCCGTTCGCCGCCCAGCGTTGCCGCCGGGTCGATGAGGGACCAGGGATACAGGACAAAGGCGCGCCCGGCAGCACGGGGATGCGGCAGAGTCAGGTCCGGATCGTCGCTGGTGACATCGCCGTACGTGATGATGTCGACGTCGAGCGTCCGGGGTCCCCAGCGCACGTCACGTACGCGGAGGTGCTTGTTCTCCACCGCGTGGCAGTGCTCCAGGAGGGCCTCCGGGGACAGGGTGGTTTCCACTGTCATGACCATGTTCAGGAAGTCCGGCTGCCCGGCCGGGCCGCCGACGGGTTTCGTCTGTACTACGGGGGAAACGGCCAGCAGGCGCACCTCCGGCGGGTCGACGAGGTCCGCGACCGCCCCGGACAGAGTGTCGTTCCGTTCGCCCAGGTTGCTGCCGAGGGCCAGGACCGCTTTGGTGTAACCCGGGCTCATGGTCTCTCCCTGTGCACGCTGACGGCCACATCACCGAAGGGCACCTCAATGGGCGCCTGCGGTTTATGGACGGTGATGTCCACGGCCTGGATGCTGAACCGGCCCAGGAGGTCATCGGCAATCCTGACGGCCAGTGCCTCGATCAGGTTCAGCGGCTCCCCCGTGATCCAGTCGGTGATCCGCTCAGCCACTTCACCGTAATGTGCAGTGTCCCGGACGTCGTCGGATTCCGCGGCTTTGGCGAAGTCCAGATGCAGGACCGCGTCCACCACAAAGGGCTGGCCCTCCCGGCGCTCAAAGTCGAACACGCCGTGATGGCCGACGGCGGTGACACCGCTCAGCGTAATCCTGTCCATGGGTCCCCCGGCCCTAGTGAGTGGTGCGGGCAGCCGCCACGCGTGAAGCAACCTTAACAGCGTCAAGGCTTGGTGCGACGTCGTGCACCCGGACGGCCCAGGCGCCGCGGAAGGCGCTGATGGCCGTAATGGCCGCGGTGGCGGCGTCACGTTCCTCCGGTGCGGCGGACTTGCCGGCCACCGTCAGCAGGGTGCCCAGGAAGCGTTTGCGGGATGCAGCCACGAGGACCCGGTGCCCCAGGCTGTCCAGCTGGTCCAGGTTCTGCAGGAGTTCCCAGTTGTGGGCATCGTTCTTGGCGAAGCCCAGGCCCGGGTCAACGATGATCTGTTCCGGGCTCACCCCGGCGGCGAGGAGCTTGTCGCGAACACCGGCCAGTTCCGCCACCACTTCGCCGGCAACATCCTTGTACTCGGCCAGCGAATTCATCGTGCGGGCGTCGCCCCGGCGGTGCGTCAGGACGTAGGGGGCTTTCGACGAGGCCACCAGTTCTGCCATTTCGGACTCCATGGTGAGGCCGGAGACATCATTGATGATGGCGGCTCCGGCCTTCAGCCCGGCCGCCGCCGTGGACGTGTGCGTGGTGTCGATGGAGACCAGCGCACCTGCCTTGACCAGGGCTTCGATGACAGGGACCACCCGGCGCTGTTCTTCCTCCGGGCTGACGTCCAACGCGCCGGGGCGGGTCGATTCACCGCCCACGTCGATGATGTCGGCGCCCGCGTAGAACATCCGCAGGCCGGCCGCGATGGCAGTGTCTGCCGTGGCGTGCTTGCCGCCGTCACTGAAGGAGTCGGGCGTAACGTTCAGGATGCCCATGACCAGCGTGCGGTCGGTGGGCAGGTCTGCGAATTTCGCTGCCGGGCGCGGTTTGCGCAGGATGGGCAGCGGCGACGTTGCGGGCCCGGTTCCCGGGGCTGCAGCTAGTGAGTCCATGGTTTGTACTTACCTTCCGAGGATGAGGCTCATGGCTTCGGCACGGGTGGCCGGGTCATGGAGCTGCCCGCGTACCGCACTGGTGACGGTCTTCGCTCCGGGCTTGCGGACACCGCGCATGGACATGCACATGTGCTCGCATTCAACAACAACAATTGCGCCCCGCGGCTTGAGGTGGCTGACCATTGCTTCGACGATCTGGGTGGTCAGCCGTTCCTGCACCTGGGGGCGCCGGGCGTAAATGTCCACGAGCCGCGCCAGCTTGCTCAGGCCGGTCACTTTGCCGTCGTGCGAGGGGATGTAGCCCACGTGGGCAACCCCGTGGAACGGCACCAGGTGGTGCTCGCATGTGGAGTAGAACGGGATGTCCTTGACCAGGACCAGTTCCTCGTGGTCGAGGTCAAAGGTGGTGGAAAGGACGTCAGCGGGGTCGTGGTGAAGACCTGCGAACACCTCGGCGTAGGCTTTGGCCACCCGCCGGGGGGTGTCCACGAGCCCGCCGCGGTCAGGGTCCTCGCCGATGGCCAAGAGGATCTCGCGGACGGCCGCTTCGATCCGCGGCCGGTCCACTTTCTCGTGCTTTTTGTGGTGGGATCCGTCCTCCGCCGGGTATCCGGCGGAGGAGGGCGCGTCGTCGTCGTCGAAGTGATTCACAGAAGAAAGCTTAGCCGCGCAGGGCGTCAGGCCCCGAGTCCGGAATGCCGCCCTTGAAGGTAGCATCCTCCGGGACACCCTGCGGGTGCGGAGGCTGGGCATCCAGCGGCTCGTCCAGGCGGGCCTGTTTGGCCTCTTCCTGGGCTTCGCGTTCCGCCTTTTCCTGCCGGGATTCCACGGGACCGGCCTGCTGGACCGGCCGGGATTCCTTGGACAGCCATACTTCGCGGAAGTCACGCAGACGGATGTCCGTGAAGATGTCCGCGATCTCTGCCTGGTTCAGGGTTTCCCGCTCCAGGAGCTCGAGGGCCAGCTGGTCCAGCACGTCGCGGTTTTCGGTGAGGATCGCGTAGGCCTCGTCATGCGCCTGGTCGATCAGGCGGCGCACTTCCTCATCCACAACGTAGGCGATCTGGTCCGAGTAGTTGCGCTCGTGGCCGGCATCGCGGCCCAGGAAGGGCTCGCCGCCGCCCTGGCCCAGGCGCACGGCACCAACACGCTCGCTCATGCCGTACTCGGTGACCATTTTGCGGGCCGTGGCAGTGGCCTTTTCGATGTCATTGGAGGCGCCGGTGGAGGGGTCGTGGAAGACGATTTCCTCCGCCACGCGGCCGCCCATGGCGTAGGCCATCTGGTCCAGCAGCTCATTTCTGGTCACGGAGTACTTGTCGTTGTCCGGGACCACCATGGTGTAACCCAGGGCGCGGCCGCGGGGCAGGATGGTGATCTTGGTGACCGGAGCGGAGTTCCGCAGCGCCGCTGCCACCAGTGCGTGGCCGCCTTCGTGGTACGCGGTGATCTTGCGCTCGTGTTCCTTCATGACGCGGCTGCGCTTCTGCGGGCCGGCCATCACACGGTCGATGGCCTCGTCCAGGGCGCGGTCGTCGATGAGGTTGGCGTTGGAGCGCGCAGTCAGGAGAGCGGCTTCGTTGAGAACGTTGGCCAGGTCAGCACCGGTGTAGCCGGGGGTCTTCTTGGCCACGGCCTTCAGGTCGACACCCGGGGCCATCGGCTTGCCCTTGGCGTGGACCTGCAGGATCTGGTCACGGCCAATCATGTCCGGCGCGTCCACGCCGATCTGGCGGTCGAAGCGTCCCGGGCGCAGCAGTGCCGGGTCCAGGACATCCGGGCGGTTGGTGGCGGCGATCAGGATGACGTTGGTCTTGACATCGAAGCCGTCCATCTCCACCAGCAGCTGGTTGAGGGTCTGCTCGCGTTCGTCGTTGCCGCCGCCGATGCCGGCACCGCGGTGACGGCCGACGGCGTCGATCTCGTCCACGAAGATGATGGCGGGCGAGTTGGCCTTGGCCTGCTCGAAAAGGTCGCGGACGCGGGAGGCGCCAACGCCGACGAACATTTCAACGAAGTCCGAGCCGGAGATGGAGAAGAACGGGACGCCTGCTTCGCCTGCGACGGCGCGGGCCAGGAGGGTCTTGCCGGTTCCTGGCGGGCCGTAAAGGAGCACACCCTTGGGGATCTTGGCGCCCACAGCCTGGAACTTGGCCGGTTCCTGCAGGAATTCCTTGATTTCCTGCAGTTCCTCCACGGCCTCGTCTGCACCGGCGACGTCCACGAATGTCACCTGCGGCATGTCCTTGCTGACCATTTTGGCCTTGGACTTGCCGAACTGCATGATCTTGGAGCCGCCGCCCTGCATGCGGGTCATCAGGAACCAGAACAGTGCACCGAGGAGGATGACGGGGATCAGGAGCGAGAGCAGGCCGGAGAACCAGTTGCTCTCGATCGGCTGGTCCGTGTATCCGTTGGCCGGCTTGGAGTCGGTGACGGCCTTGACGACGTCCATGGCGCGGGCGTCCACGTAGAAGAACTGGACGCTCTTACCCTTGTCTTGTCCATCGACGTTGTAGCTGTCCTTCAGCACCAGGTCAACACGGTTCTCGCCGTCGAAAATCTTTGCCTGCTCAACCTTGCCGTTGTCGGCGAGGAGCTCAAGGCCCTTATCAGTGTCGATCCGCGCCGCACCGCCGGGAGCCAGCGTTGCAAAGGCCACAAGGAGCATGGCGATCACAACGACGATCCAGATGCCCGGGCCCTTGAAGAAACTCTTAGCTTTCATCTGTTCGGGGGCTGGCCCCGTCCCTCCTGGTAGTGCTGCACGGCGAGTGGTCTACGCGCGTGTGGTGCTGCATCAGCTACTAGCTATACACCGTCCGGAGTAATTCACGCACGGTGCCGGCTAAAAGTTCCCTCTGGGCGTAGCGATGGGAGGGGGCGAACTGTCAGCCGCTAGATGAAGGTTGAGACGCTCAGAGTCCGGATGATGGCGTCGCCGCCGTCGTTGAACACCGAAACCCCAAAGTCTCCGGGGAGCGGGAACACCAGGTCGGTGAGCACCACCTTCCCGCCTTGGGCGAAAACCTCAACTGAGCAATGGTCGACGACGATACGCAGCGTGAGCAGTCCATCCTCCAGCGCGACGGCGGCGGACTCCACGGACGCGAAGGCCGGGTGGAAGGCAGCGTTCCCCGCATTGGTGCGGTCCAGGCTGAGCACCCCGGCGGCGGGATCATAGGCGAGGACGGCAGCACCGCCGTCGGCATCCTCCCACAGCCGGAATCCGCAGCGGTCCGAGGCTCCGGGCAGGATTTCGGCGTCGATGACCTGCGCCGTGCCCGGCAGGATTTCCGGCAAGGCGAGCGTACCGCATAGCTCGCGGCTATCCAGGCAGTGGACGTTGTCAAGGGGCGGAAGAATGGGGGTCTGGACCAGGGCCGGGCGCCCGTCCACCGTTTCCAGCGAGACCTCGCGGACCAGCGACATCCCGGACCGCCAGGGGAACGTGGGCAGGCTGTTGGCGTAGTCCCAGTTGCTGAGCCAGCCGACCATGAGGCGCCGGCCGTCGGGAACATTGCTGAAGGAGACGGCAGCGTAGTAATCGCGTCCCCAGTCCAGCCAGCGGCATTCGCGGAGCCGTCCAGCCTCCGCGCCCGCACCGCTGGTGCCGTAGACCGGGGAGTCCAGCAGGGACGACGGATCCGGCGTGAACGTGAAGCCGTCGAAGTCGCCCACGAAGTATTGCCCGCCGGAGCCCCCTGCCACCGCACCGGGGTTGATGTTGACCACCAGCACCCACTTGGTCCGGTCCGGGTCTCCGTCCACGGACAGCGGGAAGATGTCGGGGCATTCCCACTCTCCCCCGGCGGCGTTGGCTGGTCCGAACTCGCTGGCCAGCTCCCACACGCGCAGGTCTGTGGAGCGGTAGAAGACCACCTTTTGCTCCCCCGCTTCGACGGCGGCCATCACCCAGCACAGGCCGTGAGGGCCGGCGTAACTGAAGACCTTGGGGTCGCGGAAGTTCGTCGAGCCACGGGTCAGGACGGGGTTGCCCGCGAACTTGGTCCAGGTCATGCCGGCGTCGTTGCTGTAGGCCAGGGACTGGGCCTGGGTGCCTTCGTGGGCGGCGCCGGGCTTGAACGCGCTGGTGTAGATGGCCACCAGCGGCGGGTTTTCGGCGCTGCCGAAGCCAGAGCTGTTGGCGTGGTCCACCACAATGCTGCCGGAGTAGATGTCCTCGGCATCGTCGCAGGCGATGGCAACGGGTTGCTCCGTCCAGCGAACCAGGTCCGTGGACGTTGCGTGGCCCCAGGACATGTTGCCCCACACGTTCCCGTACGGGTTGTTCTGGTAGTAGAGGTGGTACATACCGCGGTAGAACACCAGGCCGTTGGGGTCATTGAGCCAGGTGTCCCGCGCCGTGTAATGGAGGGCGGGACGCAGGTGCGGCGTTCCGGCCGGGACTTGCTGCGGTAGCACTTCCTGGGGCCTGACTTCCTGCGGCGGGGCCGGTTTTGGGCGTGCGTCATCAAGGCGGCTGGACATGGTGCTTGATCCTTGCTCTGGTGTGATCGGTGGGAGGACTTGCTTTTCCGGGTCCGGGGAACGGGCCCCGGGGTCACGGCGGAGGCGCCGCCACGGAGTCGCGGGCCACCAGCGGGCAGTCGAGGATGGTCGGGTGGAGCGCCATGAGCGCCAAGTCCGTCTTGCCTTCGATGGCGTCGATCAGGTTCTCGGCGGCCCAGGCGCCCATTTCGTAGTGCGGCAGGGCCACCGTGGTCAGGCCCGGGTACAGGTTTGCCGCGATGAGCTCCTGGTCATCAAAGCCCACCACAGACAGATCCCCGGGGATAGACAGCCCCAGCTCCGCTGCGGCCCGGTAGGCGCCCATGGCCATCCGGTCGTTGTAGCAGAACAGCCCGGTGGGCCTGTCGTCACGCCCCAACATCCGGCGGGCCGCCTCATAGCCTCCCTGCACTTCGGAGAGCTCCGACTCGACAGGTGCCGCGTCGCCGTCGAGCCCTGCCTCCGTCAGCGTGGCGCGGAAGCCGTGGAGGCGGTCCCGGGTGGCGGGGACATCATCGGTGTTGTTTAGGAATCCGATGCGGGTATGGCCGGCCGCCAGCAGGATTTCGACGGCGGCACGGGCGCCGCCCTCCTCGTCCGGCACCACGGCAGTGATGCTGCCGCTGGTGCTGACGGAGTCCACCAGCACCGCCGGTACGCTGCCAAGGTTGACGGGAAGCTGCACGTGGCGGTGGTACATGGTGGCGTAAAGGATGCCGTCGACCCGGCGCTCCAGGAGGGCTTCGACGTCGGCATCCCTGGATTCAGGGCTCGCGGACCCGGACGTGTTGATGATCATCAGGTTGTAGCCGCGGGCCCGGGCAGCTTCGTCTGCGCCCAGAATGATGCGTCCTGCATGGGGTGTGGTCGCGATGTCCTCGCTGACGAGGCCCAGCATGCCGGTCCGCTGGGTGCGGAGCGCCTGGGCCAAGCGGTTGGGACCGTAGCCGAGGTGCTCAGCGGCGGACTTCACCTTGTCCCTGGTTTCCGCGCTGATCCGCGCGTACGACACGTCATTGAGGACATGGGAGACCGTGGTCACCGACACCCCGGCGGCGACTGCTACTTCCTTGATACCGACTGATCTATTGGTCATTGGTCTCCCACGTCCTCATGGTGTTGGTGCTGATTCTACGGTTCGACTTGTTCGTAAATCATTTCCCGGCCCTCGATGATGGCGATCCCGGCGGTCTCGCCGCGCCTGAGCGGGTTACTGGGCCACAAGTGCATGTGCCGCCTGGAAACCGATCGTTGGTGTGGCCCTAAAGGCGTTAACAGCCCTATCGGCGATAACTTGGGCGTCACTCCCGGAATCCAGGATCGTATTCCGGGCTGATTCGGAATCGACCATGACGGCCGTTACGGCGAGGCCGTCCGAAGCCTCGGTGGTCAACAGTGCGTCCACCTGAGCCGAGAAGCAGGAGTCACTTGACTTGGATTGAACGTCCATGGCCACCACGTGGTTGTTGGAGACGAAGTTGCCGACCCCCGCCATCAGCCGGACGATGACAGGCGTCGCACCTGTCGGCCGGATGCTCTGTGAGTCGATGATCTGGGAGAAGTGGTTGCTGACGACGGAGTTGTTGCTGCCACTGACACAGAGAAGTCCGTAGAGGTCGTTCAGTCCGTTGTCGACGCCCAGGAAGGGCGTCCAGGGCTCATGGTCGCGCAAGAAGTGGTTCGTGGCCACGAGGTTCTCCGAACTGTTCGCTGCGAGAATCAGCATCCCAGGGTAGAACGAATGCAAACGGTTGTTGGTGACGCTTGAACGCGTGACGCCGTCGAGACGGACGCTGCTCGCGCCACGGGGGAAGACGTTGTTTGCGGTTATCAGGAGCCCGCCATGGTTCTCGGCGTAGATCGAGTGACCCTTGAAGCCTGCTCCGACCAAGTTGTCGGTGATCTTTGAGGCCTGTCCCCAGCCGCGCAGCTCGATGCAGCTTCCGCATTCAGCGATGAAGTTGCCGTGAACGGAAAGCGCGTCCGCGTTGTAGATAGTGAGAGCGTTCTCAAGGTAGACGAACCCCATGCCGGTTACGCGGAATGAGTCATTGTCGTTCGCGACATAGATACCCGTCTTGCCGTTGACGTAGGTGTTCTCCGGATGCATCCCCGAGCCATCCGGGTTGAAGTGCAACCCGTCGATGCAGAAGTTGGAGAACTCGACCGAGCTGATCCGCGGGCTTCCGCTTCGCTCAACGTAGAAGGCGGCTCCCTTGGATTCCTCGCCGTCTCCGCCGAGGGGAATGTCGACGATAATGCGACTCCCTCCGGGCCACAGCTCATGCAAGGCGGGCCATTCGTCTTCGGGAACGTTGAACCGGATGCTCGACGACGTAAAGCCGTGTCCCGAGCCATGGATCCTGAGGAAGCTGACGTCGATCACCACCTGCGTACGAAGGTGGTAGTCCCCGGGCGGAATGTAGATCACCGCGCCTGGCTTTCCTCCATGGTTCGCATCGGTGGCCGTCTGCCGATCCTTGATGTCAGCGATGATGCTGTTGATTACTTCACCGACGTCCTCGGACGGATTGCCGACGGGCCACGTAGTCACGTCGTAGCAGTTGTTGCTTGACATAGGTTCTTCCCTTTGTGTGCTGTGGTTTCTCAGCCCTTGACGGCGCCGAGCGTCATGCCTGCGACGATCTTGCGCTGCAAGAGAAGCGTGAGGAGGATCACGGGGATCGAGTAGACGGCGGCGAGTGCCGTCATGGATCCCCAGTCCAGTCCGAACTGGGTCTGGAAGTTTGCGATGACCACGGGGGTGGTCTGGGACCTGACGGCGGTCATCAGGAGGGCGAACAGGAACTCGTTCCAAGAGGCGAGGAAGGCGAAGATCGCGGTGACCGCGATGCCGCCGGACACCACCGGGATGACCACCCGCCAAAGGGCTCCGAGCCTGCTGCAGCCGTCCACGGTGGCCGCTTCCTCCAGGTCCTTGGGCACGGCTTCGAAGAAGCTGGACATCAGCCAGATGGAAAGCGGCAGCGAGATGGTGGTGTGGGCGATGGACAGGGCGATCGGCGTGTCAGCCAGTCCCGCTGCTGACATCATCGATGCGAGCGGGATGCCGATGGCCACCGGCGGCACCATGCGGGTGACCAGGGCCGCCATGATGAACACGCGTCCGCTGGGTGTTTTGTAGCGGGTGATGCCGTACGCGGCGGGGACCGCCAGCACCAGGGACAGGACCGTGCTGATGATGGCCGTCTGCGCGCTGTTAATAAAGGAGGCCAGCACGCCACTTCGTCCCAGCGCGTTGGTGTAGTTCTCCAGCGTCCATTCCCTGGGCAGGATAGTCGGCGGGACGGCGATGGTGTCGATCGGCGTCTTGAAGGACGTGAAGAGCAGGTAGAGGAACGGGAAGCCGTAGAAGATCATGGCCGCCGCGAGGAGGATCCAGAGCAGCGTCCTGGTGCTGCGCTTGCCTGCCTCAAGGCCCTCAGCGTGGTGCCGGCGACGGCGCGTGCCGTTGCCGTTCGACGCCCTGGTCTTGGGTGCGGATGTCATTGTTGAGGTTGGCATGGTGGTCTCCGTTACGGCCGGACCGTGAAGGCGGGGGTCTGCGAGGCTCATCAGTTGTCCTTTCCTGGCCGCCAGATGGTGGAAACGGCGAAGAAGGCGACGGCGAGCATGGCCAGCAGGTAGATGGTGCCCATGGCGCTTGCCAGCCCGGGATCACCGAAGCGGATCATGGTGCGGTATATCAGCAGGCTCATGGTTTCGGAGGCGGACTGGGGGCCGCCGTTGGTCTGGATGAGGATCGTGTCGAAGGCCCGTGCCGCGTCGATGCCGCGGACCACCAGCGCGACGGCGATGACCGGCCGCAGCAGGGGGAGGATGATCCGGAACAGCATGGCGGGCGCACGTGCGCCGTCCAGGCGGGCCGCTTCGATCAGGTCACCGGGGATGTTCTGCAGACCGGCGAACAGCACAAGGCACATAAACGACGTGGTGAGCCAGATGTCAGGGATGGCCACCGAGAACAGCACGATGTTGGGGTCGGACAACCAGCCGATCTGGTTGGGGTTGGCAAGCAGCCCCGCCTGGTGCATGAGGGTCCCGATCAGGCCGAAGTTATCGATCATCAGGAACTTCCACAGCAGGCCCGCCACGATCGGCGCAATCATGAGCGGGTACAGGAACACGGTCCGCCAGATCTGGGAATTGCGGCCCAGCATTGTGAACAGCAGTGCCATGCCAAGGCCGAGGGCGAATTCGAGGGTGACCACCACCAGGGTGTAGGCGAGGGTCCGCCAGCCGGCGCCCATGAACGCCTCCGAAGCGAAGGCCCGGAAGTAGTTGTCCAGGCCCACGAAGTCGCGGGGTCCGCCGGCGATGGGCGAGATCTTGAAGAAGCTGTCGGCCACCAGGCGGAACAGCGGGTAGGCCACGAAGATGGCGAGGAACAACGCCGCCGGGGCCATCAGAAACGTTGCGAAGCGGCGATCGGAGATGCGCACGGTTTTCTCTTCTGTTTGTTGGGGCCGCGGCCGGCACCGGTGAAGGCAAGTGCCGGCCGCGGAGTTTACTTAAGGAGGTCCTGGATCTGCTTCTTGGCGTCGGCCAGAAGGGCTGTGGAGTCCCCGCCGGCCACGGCCTTCTGCAGGAGCGGCACCAGCACGGTGTCCACGATCTGCTGCCACTTTTCCGTTGCCGGCCGGGTGGCGGTGGCGGCACCGTTGAGCGTTGAGATCAGCGGGCCGAAGCTCTCGTACCCGGCTTTGTCCTGGTACTTCTCGAAGGCCGAAATGCGCGAGGCGAGGCCAAGGCTGGACTCGATGCCCAGGCTGTTGTAGTCGTAGGCGCATTTGACGAACTTCTTGGCGTTGTCCGCGTTCTTGGTGGCCTTGGGGACTGAGAGGTACCAGGGACCCGGAACGCCAGCCACGCCTGCACTGCCGCCGATCATCGGGGCTGCGCCCACCTTGCCGGCAACCGGTGCATCCTTGGGGATCTGGCGGTACGCGTGGGCCCAGAAACGGGTCATTGCGGTCTTGCCTTGGTTGAACAGGTTTTGCGCAGCGGCCCAGTCCACCTGCGCGGCACCGGGAGGCGCATAGCTGGTCAGGCTGGTGTAGAAGTCCAGTGCTTCCTTGTGGGCCGCGTTGTCGATGACCACGTTGTTGTTTTCGTCCAGGACCATCGGGGAGCCGGCTTGGAGGACGTGGGCCAGCCATTCGGTCTCGACGCCGCCCTTGACATCGGTGCCGTACATGCCGTCCTTGGTGAAGAACTCGGAAATGTCCTTGTACTGCTGCCAGGTGGTGGGTGCCGCGAGGTCGTAGCCGTACTTCGCGTTGAAGCCGGCCTTGTTCGCGGCGTCTTCGAAAAGATCCGTGCGGTAGAGGATGATTTCGGCGTTGGTCCAGGCGGGCATGCCGATGAAGTGGCCGTCCACGTTGGCCTCCTTGACGAGGGCCGGGAAGATGTCCTTCTTGGCCTCATCGGTGAAGAGCTCATCGATGGGCTGGACGGCGTCCTTGAAGCTGGGCAACCATACGGAGTCCAGTGCAGCGACGTCGAAGGAGACGTTGCCTGAGGAGAACTCGCTGGAGAGCCGGTTGAACATGCCGTCGTAGGGCAGTTCGACGAAGTTGACGTCGATGCCCGCGTCCTTCTTGCACTGCTCGGCGACGCCGGTCAGCTCGGCGTGGCCGCCGGCTTCCACCAGGACATTGACGGTGCTGGCGGCGCTACCCGAGCTGGTCGGGCCCCCTGCGCCGCACCCGGTGGCCACAAGTGCGACGGCAGTGCAAAGGCCGCCGATGGCAGTGAACCTGTTGATGGTCTTTCGAGTGGACATCGCTGTCGACTCACTTTCTCTCGAACGGAATGGCGAGACGGTACGTGGGCTGAAAAATCGTTTTGCCAAAACGACTTGGCATAAACGTAAGCCTGACGCTCAGAAGTGTCAAGAGTCACAGTCAGCAAAGTTTTGCCTGTTGACGGCGGCGGCCAGCGCGCATAAAGTCAGCGCGGTCATGGATAACCCGTTAGCCGACTTTGGCGCATTCTGACACCGCAGGCCTCGCAGGTCCGGGGGACGCCGCCAGTCCCCGGCGCTGGATTCCGGAGCTTAAATGCCGGCGGCGGCCTTCGAAGAGGCCGCCGCCGGCAGTGTTGGTGCGGGAGTCTTTACTCGTAGACGTGCGGGGCCAGGGTGCCCACGAAGTCCAGGTTGCGGTACTTTTCCGCGTAGTCCAGGCCGTAGCCCACCACGAACTCGTTGGGGATGTCGTAGCCGACGTACTTGACGTCGATTTCCACCTTGGCGGCCGTCGGCTTGCGGAAAGCCGTGCAGATTTCCACGGAAGCGGTGCCGCGGGATTCGAGGTTGGTCTTGAGCCAGGAGAGCGTCAGGCCGGAGTCGATGATGTCTTCAACGATCAGGACGTCCTTGCCCATCAGGTCGGTGTCGAGGTCCTTGAGGATGCGGACCACGCCGGAGGACTGGGTGCCGGAGCCGTAGGAGGACACTGCCATCCAGTCCATGGAAACGTGGCTGTGGAGCGCGCGGGCGAGGTCGGCCATGACCATTACGGCACCCTTGAGGACGCCGACAACGAGGATTTCACGGCCTTCGTAGTCCCTGTCGATTTCGGCAGCGAGCTCGGTGATCCGCTGCTGGATCTGTTCCTTGGTGTAGAGAACGTGCTTGAGGTCTGCCTGGACGTCGTTTGAATCCACCAATGGCTCCTGTGTAGATGCGGGGTGCGACTATTTTTGGGGCGGTTTTTGAGGCCGGAATACTAGCTTCCCACAGCGGGCGGCTTCGCGGGGAACGGGAGTGCCGCCGTCGGGCTGCCCTACGGTGCGGCGCGGTGCGCCGGCGGCGTCCAGCTGCGCCAGGGACAGCCGGTACACACTCACCCCGCCGGGGAGCTCCACCGGACCGGCCGAACCCTGCCGCCGCAGCAGCGCTTCGGCGGCCAGAAGGCGCTGGTAGCTGGGTTGTTGACCCCCGACGTCGGCCGCTGCCTTCGCGATGACGCGGAACCTGATGGCCGGGGAAAGTTCGCCGAGGGCGTCCTCGGGAAGGCTGATTTCGGGGCCGGACCGCTGCGCCAAACCGGCATATGTGCGTTCGGCCACGTCCTCCAGAAAGTCCGCGTCCAGCTGCAGGATGGACGCCGTCCGGGCGAGCGATTCAGCCACGCCCGGCCCGAGTTTTTCCTCCAGCAGCGGCAGCACTTCAACCCGCGTCCGGGAGCGGGCGAAGGCCGGATCCGCATTGCTGGGATCGTGCCAGGGCTCCAACTCCTCAACGCGGCAGATCTCCAGGGTGTCCTCGCGGCGCAGGCCCAGGAAGGGCCGGAGCAGAAGGCCGCGGGCAGGCCGCATTCCGGCCAGCGAGCGTGTGCCGGAGCCGCGGGCGAGGCCCAGGAGGACCTGTTCGGCCTGGTCGTCCAGCGTGTGGCCGAGCAGGATCGCGGCGGCGCCCTGTTCACTGGCCGCCGCTTCCAGGGCGGCGTGGCGGGCATCCCGGGCGGCCGCCTCCGGGCCCATGCCCGTGGGCTCAACCTCAACGGTCCGGACCTCGACCGGGGAAAGCCCGAGTTCCTTCAGGGCCCGGGCCGTGGTTATCGCCACCTGCGCCGAACCCTCCTGCAGCTGATGGTCCACCACCACGGCCCCCACCGTCAGCGGATGCCCGTCAACGTGGCCGCGGCGGGCAAAGTAGGCTGCCACGGCGGCGAGCGCCAGTGAGTCCGGCCCGCCGCTGCACGCTACCAGCACGTGCGCCGGATAGCCGGCCTCAGCCAGGGCGTTCTGGAGCATTTTGCGCGCCTTGCCGACGACGGGCGCCAGCCTGCCGGGCCGCCGTCGGCCGCTTGCGCGCGGCAACCCGTCGGCGCGGGCCGGAGAAGCCGGCTTATCGGGAGAAACCGGCACCTCGGACGGAGGCGGCGTCTCGGACGGACGCGGCGCGGGCGCCGGATCCGGCACCTACAGGCCCATCCGGTCAATCCACAGCTTGGGCTCGTGGATTTCCGGCTCGGTGGGGAGGTTGTCCGCGGATTCCCAAACCCTGTTGAAGCCTTCCATCCCCGCGACGTCCACCACCGCCCGGACAAACTTGGCGCCGTCGGAGTACTGGCGCATCTTGGCGTCAAGGCCCAGCAGGCTGCGGATGAACTTCTCCATGACGCCGCGGTCCTTGCCGCGGTCGGTGAAGCGCTGCCGGATGGTCTTGACCGACGGGACGATGCTGGCGTCGACGGCGTCCATCACCACGTTCGCGTGGCCCTCCAACAGGCTCATCACGGCCGTCAGGTGCGAGAGGGATGCCTTCTCCTCGGGGTTCTGCAGCAGGTCCAGGATGGCGCCGCGGCCGGGAGTGCCGCCCGTGGCATTCCGGTCCTTAAGTGACCGGGCGGCGGCCGAGGCGCGCTCCATGAGCGAGTCGACGTTGCCGAGCAGGTGACCGCTGAGGTTGTCGATCTCGGACAGCATGTGGTGGCGGAGCCAGGGCGCGGCGGCGAACTGCACGCGGTGGGTCTGCTCGTGGAGGCAGACCCAGAGCCGGAAATCCTCGGGCGCGACATTGAGTTCCCGCTCCACGGACACGATGTTGGGGGCCACCAGCAGCAGCCTGCCAGCCGCCGGCGCCTTGGAGCCTTCGGCGAGCGCGGCGAAGGGATCGTACTGGCCAAGGACCTTGCTGGAGAGGAATGCCAGGACGGCGCCGAGCTGGCTGCCGGTGATGGCGCCGCTGACGCTGGCGGCGGCGGGGCTGACTGTGCCGCGCCGGCTTTCGAGCATCTTTTCCATGGCGGGCTTGAGCATCACGGCGAAGCTCTGGGTGTTGGCCTTGGCCCAGTTCGCCCGGTCCACCACAAGGACGGAGGAGTCCCGTAGATCCCGTGCGGCTTCGAGGCCGGTTATTTCGTGGACGTGCGGGACCGAGGCGTCCGCGAGGCTGCGTAGGCTGTCCACCGCGTCGTTGATTTCCGCCGTGCCGAGCGTTGGCCCCGCCGAAGCCAGCCGGGCCGCGGTGGACGCGGCCAGGTCCCAGTTGATCAGGGCCTGGGCCGGGCTGGATGATGCCGGTGCTGACGAATCACGTGCAGTGGACTCCATAGCCCCATCACATCACAGCCAACCGCGGATGGTCCTTAAGTTCGCTGACCGGCGAACGCGGGCTGGCATGCTACCGGCAGCCTGAGCGGCGGAGGCTGGCGCTCCTGCGGTCCTGGCCCGCTTGAGCGGTGCTGGTCCGGAACGTTCCTGCGGGGTCCGGCCGTTCTTGCGGGACGGCCGCTCCTGCGGGCGCTACCGGCAGCCGCAGGCGGCGAGTGCCGACGCGGCACGGTCCACGGCCTCGCGGTTCCCGGCCGCGCCGGGCGTCAGTCCGTTGCCGATGAACGAGAAGACCAGCAGGCGTCCGTCGGCGTCCACCACGTAGCCGCTGAGCGCGATGACCGAGTTCAACGTGCCGGTCTTAGCCCGGACCAGGCCGGCGCCGCGGGACGTTGAAGCATCCTCGTAGCGGGCATCCAGTGTTCCGGACAGTGCGGCCACCGGGAACCCATCCAGCGCTGCCCGCAGCCGGCGATCCGTTCCGGTGGTGATGGCACGCACCACGTCGGCCAACTGGCGGGCGGAGGCCTGGTTACCCATTGCCAGTCCGGACACGTCCGCGAACCGCATGGCTGGGGTGGCGATGCCCAGCTCGGCAAGCTGTGCACGGACGGCGGCCGTGGCGCCGTCGTTGCTCGCGGGCGCCCCCGCAGCCGCGGCGGCCATCCGCCCCAGAACCTCGGCCAGGTAATTGTCAGAGGACTCCAGCATCAGGCCCACCTGTTCGGCGACCGTGGCGGACTGCACCTCCGCCAGTTGTACGGTCGCACCGTTTACGGTGCCGGGCGCAGCGGACCGCCCGACGCCGGCAGCCACCGTGAGTCCTGCAGCGGCACCTGCCGCCTTGAGCTGCCCGGCGAACGCCTCCGCAGCGGTAACCGCCGAGTCCTGCGGGCGCGGTCCCGTGGTGACGGCCGGGTTGTAGCGTGCCGAGTTCAGTGCCAGCGGGTACAGCGGCGCCGCCTCGCCCGCTGCAACGTCCCCGTCAGCCCACGCCGGGTTCAGGGCCGGTCCGCTGAACAGGGAATCGTCCACCAGGACCGACAGCTCGCCGGTTGTTCCGTTTGCTTGAAGTGCTGCGACGGTGGCCGCGGCAAGGCTGGCCAGCCCGGCGTGGCCCATCACCTGGTCCGGCGCGGATTCGCCTGCGCTGAGGAGCACATCGCCGCCGCCGGTGAGCACCACCTTGGTGGCGTCGGATCCAGCCACGACCCGGGTGCTGAATCGGTGGTCGGGCCCAAGCGCCCGCAGGGCGGCCACCGCGGTGAACAGCTTCATGTTGGAGGCGGGGACCCGGTTCTCCGAACCGCCACGGTCATAGAGGACATTGCCGGTGAGCGCATCCTGGACAAGCCCCGTGAAGCTGCCGTCGCCGTCGGACTTTAACAAGGAGTCCAGCTGCGCCGTGACGGCCTCCGGCAGCGGCGCCGGTGCGCTGTCCGTAAGCGGGGAGAGGCCTTGGCGGGCGGACAGTGCGGCCGGGGGCAGTTGCCAGGCCGGCGTGGCGGGAGCGGCCGCGGGCGGCTCAGGACCGATAAAGCCGGGCGCAACCACCACGGCCGCGGGAACGGCAAGCGCCAGCATCAGGGCCAACAGGGCGGCCAGCGGCCAGAACTGCCGCACGCTGCGGCCTGCACGCTTCACTGCGGAGGGGGCGGCGTCCTTGAACGCCGTCTTGAACCGCCTCTCGGACGCCACCTTTAACCCTGCGGGGCGCGATGTTTCCTTCATGCTGCTGCTGGTCCTCAAGTCCTGAAATTTCCCCGCAAGTTCCTGAAACCTGGGCCTCTCGCTATATCCTCAATAATAGTCGGCGGCACCGACACTCCTTTGTGGTCCGTCTCCCGTGCCGCGAACCCCTGCAATTGCCGAGGAGAATTCCCATGAAGCATGACGTGACCATCGAGATCCCCAAGGGATCACGCGTCAAGTACGAAGTTGACCACGAGACCGGCCGCGTCCGCCTGGACCGCGTCCTCTTCACCTCCATGCAGTACCCCACGCACTACGGATTCTTCGAGAACACCCTGGGCGAAGACGGCGATCCCCTGGATGCGCTGGTGCTCCTGCAGGACTTCGATCTGCACCCGGGCGTCATCGTTGAGTCCCGCCCCATCGGCGTTTTCAACATGACCGACGACGGCGGCGGCGACGCCAAGGTTCTGTGCGTCCCGGTTGATGCCCGCTTCGACCACATCCAGGAAGTCAGCGATGTCAGCGAATTCCTGATCAAGGAGATCGAGCACTTCTTCACCCGCTACAAGGACCTGGAGCCGGGCAAGTGGGTCAAGGCTGAAGGCTGGGGCGACCGCGCCGCCGCCGAGGCCGAGCTGGAAGCATCCATCAAGCGTTACGTGCCGGCAGCGGGCCACTAGTCCCATCGGCGGCCCCGCGTTGGTGCGGCTCCCCCATAAATCCCCGTCTCCCGGACAACTCCCCGCGTCATGCGGTGGGGAAAGGTCCGGGAGACGGGGATTTTCTGTTGCCCCGCCGAAGTAAATGTGTGGAATCGTTGGGCTGTGAGTTCAGAGCCTTCATTTAATCCTCCGTATTTTAAACCGCCGTGCGGGCCCGTCACCGGGTGGCGGGACGGTGAGGTTGTGCGCGCCACCGGCATCCCCTACGCCGCTGCCGGCCGTTTCCAACCCCCGGTGGCCGCGCCGGACTGGACCGCTGACTTTGCCGCCACTACCTTGGCGCCGGCCTGCCCGCAGGGCCCCGTTCCGTTCCTCGACGATGTCCTCGGCACACGCTACGGCGAACTCCCCGGCAGTGAGGACTGCCAGCGTCTCTCGATCACCGTGCCTGCCGGCCTGGCCGAGGACGAGCGGGTCCCGGTCATGGTGTGGCTGCACGGCGGCTCGTACACGTCCGGCTCCGGCGACCTGGCGATCTTTGACGCTGCGTCCCTGGTGGCAGAAAACCGGGTCATCGTGGTTTCGGTAACGTACCGGCTTGGTTTGTTCGGATACCTGGCCACGGGGACCGGCCGGCCTGCCAACCTCGGCCTGCTGGACCAGTTGGAAGCGTTCCGTTGGGTGCAGCGCAACATCGCAGCCTTTGGCGGGGATCCGCACCGCGTAACGGCTTTCGGGCAGTCGGCCGGTGGCGACTCCGTTGCCCACCTGATGGCGACGCCGGAAGCGCCGTCGCTGTTCCAGCGGGCGATTATCCAGAGTGCCCCGCTGGGTATCACCCGCGGCCGGCACAAGATGAGCCGCGACATGGGCATCGCTGCGGAAGCGGTCACTGAGGACACGCCCATGCTCGAGGTTGTGGCCATCGAGGACCATGTGTCTCAGGTGGCACGCAGGTACGGACTGATAGCGGCCATGCCGTTCGGCACGCAGTACGGCCATGCGCCCCTTCCATCCGAATCGGAGATTGAGGCGGCCTGGAACGCGACCGCGCCGGGCATCGAGGTGCTGATCGGACACACTTCCGATGAAGCCAGGCTGTTCATGCCGCGCACCCGGCTGGTACGTGTGCTGCGCAGAGTCCCCGTGCTAGGCAGCGCCGCCGTCAAGGCCATCAACTGGGCTGTGACCGAAGCGGTCTACGGCAGGGCTGCCCGGAAGTTTGCCCGCCGGCATGCCCGGGCCGGCGGAACGGCGCACAGCTACGTGTTGTCCTGGGGTGCGCCCGGAAATTTCTACCGCGCCGCACACACGGTTGACTTGCCGCTGCTGTTCGGGAACCAGCAGACCTGGGCCGCTGCCGGGCTGCTCACGGGGGCCACCTGGGATGAGATTGACGCCGTTGGCCGGGAGGTGCGCCGGCTGTGGGCCACTTTCGCCCGCGGTGAGGACCTTGGTGAAACGGGCAGCATTCCCGGGGCACTCAAGTACCGCGCCGCTGCATGAGGACGCTCGGCGTCGATCTTGCCGCGGCCACCAAGAAGACGGCGGTGGCCCTCCTGGCATGGGACGGCGGGGATGCCCGCCTGGAGCACCTTGCCCTCGACGTTCATGACCGGGAAATCGTGGAACTGTTCGGCGGCAGTTCCATGACCGGAATCGACTGCCCCGTCGGCTGGCCGGACGCCTTCCTGCCGTTCCTCGCCGGCCACCTGAATCTTGATGCCCGTCCGGTCCTGGACCACGACGGCATTGAGGGGCGCCGCCTCCTGGCCTACCGGGACACTGACCGCTTCGTCACCGCGCACACCGGCCTGATCCCGCTCAGTGTTTCAGCCGACCGACTCGCCCACCCGGCCATGCGGTGCGCCGTGATCCAAGCCAAGATCGCCGTGGAGCATGGGCCGCAGGCCAGGGACGGGTCCGGCCGCTTGGCGGAGGTCTACCCTGCGGCGGCCCTGAAGGTATGGGGCCTCCTGGCCCGGGGCTACAAGGGCCGGGGCGCTCCCGAAACGGAACGCCTTGGCGTGATTCTGGAGCATCTGAAAGCGGCGGCACCGTGGCTGGACTTTGCCGGCCACGAGGACCGACTGGCCGCATCCGACGACCTCTTTGACGCGGTGATTGCGTCGTTGACCGCCCGCGCTGTCGCCCTGGGCCAGACCCTCCGTCCACCGGCTTCGCACGCGGCGGCGGCCCTGACCGAAGGCTGGATCCACGTCCCCTCCGGCGGGCTCGCCGGTCTCCAGGACACCTAACCGCCTTTCTGCTGACCGTTGAGGGTCCAGTTCCGGATGTCCTCCGGGTCCTCACCCTCGGCCCGGGTGTGTTCGCGGGCCTGCATCCGCCGGTCCTGAAGGTCCTGGCGCAGCAGCGAGTGCTTCTCCGTCAGGCCGGGCACGCGGTCGATCGCGTCGATGGCCAGCTGGAACCGGTCGATGCCGTTGAGCATGGCCATGTCGAACGGCGTGGTGGTGGTCCCCTCCTCCTTGTAGCCGCGGACGTGCAGGCCCTCCTGGTTGGTGCGACGGTAAGCCAGCCTGTGGATCAGCGCCGGATAGCCGTGGTAGGCGAAAATGATGGGCTTGTCAGGGGTGAAAATTCCGTCAAAGTCCCGCGACGTCAGCCCGTGCGGGTGCTCGCTCGCATCCTGGAGCCGCATCAGGTCCACCACGTTGACCACCCGGACCTTTAAGCCGGGGGCGCCCTCCTTCAGCAGTTCCGCGGCAGCCACGGTCTCCACCGTCGGCACGTCACCGGCGCAGGCGAGTACCACATCCGGTTCCTCCCCGGGCACCTCGGACCCTGCGAACTCCCAGATTCCCAGCCCCCGGCGGCAGTGGTTCGCTGCGTCCGCCGGGCCCAGCCACGTGGGTGACGGCTGCTTGCCGCTGACCACGATGTTGACGTAATCCGTTGACGCCAGGCAGTGCTCCATGACCGAGAGCAGCGTGTTCACGTCCGGCGGCAGATACACCCGGATGACCTCGGCTTTTTTGTTCACCGCGTGGTCGATGAACCCCGGATCCTGGTGTGAGAACCCGTTGTGGTCCTGCTGCCACACATGTGATGAGAGCAGATAGTTCAGCGACGGCACGGGCTGGCGCCACGGGAGCTTCCGGTGGACCTTGAGCCATTTGGCGTGCTGGTTGAACATCGAATCCACGATGTGGATGAAGGCCTCGTAGCAGCTGAACACCCCGTGCCGGCCGGTCAGGAGATAGCCCTCCAGCCAGCCCTGGCAAAGGTGCTCGCTCAGCACCTCCAGAACCCGGCCCGACCGGGCAAGGTGCTCGTCGACGTCGTCAATCCGGTACTGCCACACCTTGTCGGTGACCTCATAGACATCCTGCAGCCGGTTGGATGCCGTTTCGTCGGGCCCGAAGAGTCGGAAGGTCTCCATGTTCAGCGCGATGACGTCGCGTATCCAGGATCCGAGCGTGATCATGGGGCTGATCCGTTCGGTTCCCGGTTGCTGAACCTCGACGGCGTGGGCCGAGTAGGCGGGCAGCTTGAGCGGTTTGCGCAGCACTCCGCCGTTGGCGTGCGGAGTGGCGCTCATCCGGAGGTTTCCGGACGGCGCATTCGCGGCGACGTCGGGCCGGAGCCGTCCGTCGGCGTCGAACAGTTCCTCCGGACGGTACGACGTGAGCCACTCCTCAAGCTGCCTAAGATGCTCTCCGTTGGTGCGGACCTCGGATAGGGGGACCTGATGGCTCCGCCATGTGCCTTCCACCTGTTTACCGTCCACCGTCCGCGGCCCGGTCCAGCCCTTCGGTGAGCGCAGCACAAGCATTGGCCAGCGCGGTGCGGCACCTGCTTCAGCACCGCCGTCGTCCGTCCCTTCCTGACCCGAACCGCCGCGGCGGGACTCCTGGATGGTGCGGATGCCGGCCAAGCACGACTCAAGGGCGGCGGCGAAGTCGCGGTGCGCCATAACGGTGTCATCGGGGTCAGCGACCGTGACGAAGTACGGCTCATGCCCGTAGCCGCGGAGCAGCTGCTCCAACTGCTCCTCCGGCATGCGCGCCAGAATGGTTGGGTTGGCGATTTTGTAGCCGTTCAGGTGCAGGATGGGCAGCACGGCGCCGTCGTGTACGGGATCCAGGAAGTTGTGCGAGTGCCAGCTTGCCGCGAGCGGCCCCGTTTCCGCTTCGCCGTCACCAATCACGACGGCGGTGATCAGTTGGGGATTGTCGAACACGGACCCGTACGCGTGGGCGAGCGCGTACCCCAGTTCGCCGCCCTCGCTGATGGACCCGGGCGTCTCCGGCGCGGCGTGGCTGGGAATGCCGCCCGGGTAGGAGAACTGGCGGAACAGCTCCGCCAGGCCCGCCTCGTCCGTGCCCACGGCGCCGTAGATTTCCGAGTAGGTCCCTTCGAGCCAGGCGTTGGCCACCACAGCCGGCCCGCCATGCCCGGGTCCGGCAACGAACAGCATCTCCTGTGAGTCCCTGCGGATGATGCGGTTCAGGTGGGCGTACACGAAGTTCAGCCCCGGCGTGGTTCCCCAGTGCCCCAGCAGGCGGGACTTGGTGTGGTCCGCGGCGAGGGGCTCCCGGAGCAGCGGGTTGGCGCGGAGGTAAATCTGCCCCACGGAAAGATAGTTCGCGGCGCGCCACCAGCGGTCCACAAGATCCAGGTCGTCCTGCGTCACGTCGTTCTGCATCAGTTCATCCTGCGGGCTGCCGGTCATGACCGTCCTCACGTCGCTGCGCGCCGCCCGTGGGCGGCCGTCCCTCCATCGCAACATCTTCGTCGCGCCTGCACAACCCGGACACACCCCCGACCTGCCGCAAGCCCCCACGTTCGCTTGCCCTCAGCCTGCTACCAGCGGGTAGTCTGTTTTTCACATGTTCACGTTGACCATCAACCAGACCGACAGCCGGCGCGACGGCGACCGCGTTCCACAACTTTTGAAGGACCTGCGGCACATTCCCGCGCGCCTTGATTTTGACCGCTCGGTGGAAGACGAAGTCCAGGGCATTGTCGATTCCCCGCACCAGGCAGTGGAAGCGGCACTGATCGCCCTGCGCTGCGGCTCCTGGTACGTGGGCCTGGGCGTGGGACCCGTCAATGAACCTCTGCCCAACCAGATCAAGGACGCCTCCGGGCACGGCCTGGTCTACGCCCGGCGTGCTGTGGACAGGCTCCGCAACGTCAAGGAACGCATCCCTGTGGCCGTGGAAGGGCCGCTCGCCGACCTTGCCCACGAAGCCGAATCGGTCCTCCGGCTCCTCGGCCACATCGTCAGGGACCGGTCCGGAGCCGAGTGGCGGGTCCTTGACCTGATGACCCCGGGTGTCCGCGGACAGCAGAAAGCCGTCGCCCACGAACTGGGGATCACCACGCAGGCCGTCAGCAAAGCCGTGGCCAGGGCTCAATGGACCGAGGAACACGCCGCCCGGCCGGCCGCCGCACGGTTGCTGTCGCTCATCCTTGAGGCGCGCTGAACGATCCCTCACACGCGGGAGGGTCGCGATGAACACCTGTGACCGACTCCGAACGAGCGTGTTCATATCCCTTGAAGCACACACAGCCCAACCATAGTCTCACTGTGCCCGGCCTCGGCGGATCCGCAACGCATCGGACCCCGGCATCGGCCGGATCAGCGCACCCGAGACCCCGAGGTACAACAATGACGTTCTCCGCACGAAGAATCCGAAGGCCGGTGGCTGTGCTGGCAGCGGCCGTCACTGCCGCGGCTGGGCTGGCCCTGGCGCCGGCGACGCCTCCTGCCGCCGCCGCAGAAGAGCCAACCCCAGTGACCATCACCGCGAACCCCGCCAGCCGCGGCGAGGCGTTCGAGGGCTGGGGCACCAGCCTGGTCTGGTTCGCCAATGCGACCGCGGGCTACTCTCCCGAGCTGCGGGAGGAGCTCTACCAGAAAGTGTTCGGCTAAGACGGCCTGAACCTGAACATCGCCCGCTACAACGTGGGCGGCGGGAACGCCTCCGATGTAACCGACTACCTCAACGACGGCAGCGCTGTGGAGGGATGGTGGAAGCCCGTCACGGAGCCCGCCGCCGGCGCCGCGCCCTCGAACCTCTACAACCCCGACGGCTCAGTGGACAAAACGCAGGCGAACAAGCTGGCCTTCCTGAACCAGTGGAACCCTGACGATCCCGCGTCCTACAACCCCGACGCCGACCAGAACCAGCGCTGGTGGGTGGAAAAGCTCGCGGCCGAGCAGCAGATCACCCACTGGGAGGCTTTCAGCAACTCCCCGCCATGGTTCATGACCAAGAGCGGCTATGTGTCCGGGCAGGTCAACTCGAACAAGGGCGAGAACCTGCTGCCCCAGGCGGAAGGCAAGTTCGCCGCCTACATGAAGCACGCGGTCGAACTTCTTGAAACCGGCAGCGGCATCAAGATTGACACCATCGATCCGTTCAACGAACCTAACTCCGGCTACTGGGGCACGGATATCAACGCAGCAACGGCCAAACCACCAACCAACTACACGCAGAAGCAGGAGGGCGCCCTGATCTACCCGGCCGCCCAGGACCGCGTCACCAGGCTGCTCGCCGCTGAACTGGCCAAGGACGGGACCAGCACGGACGCCGTCATCTCGGCAATGGATGAGACCGACCCGTCCAAGTTCATGACCAACTGGAACGGTTACAGCCAGGAAGCCAAGGACGCCGTTGCACAGCTAAATGTCCATACATACGGCACCAATGACCGCCGCCGCGTCCGCGACCTGGCCAACTCCACGGACAAGCCCCTCTGGATGAGCGAGGTGGGCGGCTTCTGGACCGGCAATCCTGCGCTCGGCGACTCCACCAGCGGCTGGGACCGCTCCAATATCACCAACGGCCTGGGCATCGCCGGCCGCATGGTCAACGATCTCCGCGAACTCGACCCGGACGCCTGGGTCTTCTGGCAGCCCGTCGAGGACACCTACAAGCAGGAAAAGGGCGACAAGGGCTGGGGTTCCATCTACGTCGACTTCGACTGCAACTATGACGGCCGGGAGGGCTTCTCCAACCGACGGCTCAACGACGGCGCGTCCCAGGACCAAGCCAAGTGCAAGGTCCTGACCAACCAGAAGTACAACACCACCCGGAACTTCACGCACTACATCCGGCCGGGCGACTTCCTCATCCAGAACGACAACGCCAAGACCGCCAGCGCCCTGCGCGCAGACGGCAAGGGCGCCACCCTGGTGCACTTCAATGACACCCCGACGCCGGAAAAGGTCACCCTGGACCTCAGCCGCTTCGGCAGTATTGCCCCCGGCGCCACCGTCACGCCCGTAGTCACCACCAAGTCACCGTTGGACGACATCGAGCGCAACGCGCTGGTCAAGGGCGCCCCGGTCGCCGTCGATGCCGCCGCCAAGTCCGCGACGCTGGACGTTCCTGCCGCATCCGTGGTGACGTTCGTCGTCGACGGCGTCAGTGGAGTTTCGGACGACGCCGCACCTATGCAGGACGGCCACAGCTACCACCTCACCGGTGAGGCAAGCGGCAAGTACCTGACGGCGCTTGCCAACGACAGCGCCTCGATCGAGGAACTGGGCACGGATGCGGCCGGCGTCGGCCCGCAGCAGTGGACGTTCCACGCGGTCAACAGCGACGATGAGTTCGCCAACAACCGCCGCTGGGTCCTGACGAACAAGGACGGCCGGGTACTCACGGGCAACGGTGGGGTTCTGAACGCGAGCCAGTCGGGCGCCGCTTCACTTGCTTCCCTCAGCTTGGAGCAGGCCAAGGCCACTCCTTCTGCACAGTGGATAGTGACCACTGAGAACGGCAAGCAGTGGTCCTTGGTGAACGCGGCCGCGGCGAGCGCCCTGCAGGTTTCGGGCAACCAGACCGCGGCCGGGACCGGAGTCGCGCTGGCGTCGTCGACAGGAACGACCGCAACTGCCACCTCGGGTCCCCACCAGTCCTGGGCCTTTACGGACCTGGCGGATCTGGTGCTCCTCGGCACCGAACGGGTGGAGCTCAGCACTCCCACCGGCGTCGCCCCTGTCCTTCCCGGCACGGTGGCTCCCCTCTATGAGGCGGGCCTGGGACGTCCGCTCCCAGTCACCTGGGACGCCGTCGACCCGGCAGCGTGGCATAAGGAAGGCACATTGACCGTCCGTGGTTCCGGCGTGGATCCCTACGGCCAGGCGTTCGACGACGCCGAACTCACCGTCACGGTGGGCCGGTACGTCGCCACAGATCCGGCGTCGGCCACGGTTGGTACAGGCGCCACACTGGCTGACGTCCAGGCCGCAGCTCCCGCCACCGTGCCCGGCCAGATCGGTGCCGGCCCTGCCCGGAACCCGCTCCCGGTGACGTGGGACTGGGCCGGCCTTGATGCCGCAGCCTTGCAGGCCGCCGGAACTGTCACAGTGCCGGGCAAGGCTACCGGTTCCGACGGCCAGTTGGACGCGGTCCTGACGGTCATCGTGGTGGACCGCGTGCCGAGCAGCAACATCTGCAAGGACGATCCCACCACCGCCGTCACCGCCGGCTACACGGAAGGCTCCTACATCGCCAAAAACACCTGCGATGCCAACGACGCCACCCGGTGGTCCAACTGGGTGAGCGGTGGCCGGAACGGCGACAGTCTGGGCTACGCCTTTAGCCGCGACTACACAGTGGACTCCGTCACGGTGACCTCTGCAGAAAAGGCGGCCCAGAGCCTCAAGGTCCAGTACCAGGATGCCTCCGGCGTATGGCAGGACACCTCGGCGGGAACCATCACCGGCCTGACCACGGCAGCACCTGTCACCGTCCGGTTTGCTCCGGTGACCACCCGCGGCATCCGGGTTTCGTTCGTCACCACGGGCTCCTTCACAAAGGTCGCCGAGGTGGCCATCGCCGGCACCCGCGTGGGCGAAGCAGGGCTGACTGACCTTGGCCGGCTCCTCGTGAACCAGGCATCGGTGGTGGGCCTCTCCGCCGCAACCACTGAGTACCGGGTATTGACGACGACGCCGCAACGCGCCGTCAGCGGCTACGCCTTGGACACGAACGCGAAGGTGACCGTCCGGCAGGCAACGGCTGAAAACCCGACGGCGGTGGCCACCGTCACTGCTCCGAACGGCACCACCAAGGAGTACCGACTGGTGTTCTCTACGGGCAAGGATGCGTGCAGGAACGACGGCTGGAAGACAAGCCCGTCTCCGGTCTTCTTCAACCAGGGCCAGTGCGTGAGCTACTTCGCAACCAAGAAGTAAAGTGCAGGAGAAGCTCCCGTCCGGATGCAGTTGGCATTCCGGCCGGGAGCTTTTTCGTTTCCTGCAAATCAGGAAGCAGAACCGGCGCAAAGGCGCCAGGCGGCGAGGAGGTCAACGGACGTTCCGTCGGCAAACTCGATCCGTCCGTCTCCTACGCCCGTGCCGGAGGCCGCGGACGCCGCGACAAACCGGACGCCGGCGTCAGCTTCCGCGCCTGCGCCACCCGCGAGGACAACGACGGCGGCATAGTCGCCGTCGTCCGCTGCGCCGGCCGTGCCGATCCAGGGAATGGTGAGCCGCTCCCCCATCGGGTGCGGGCTCTCGCGGACCACCAGCCCGGTGTCCTCCATCGGCAGGCCAAACCCGGCCAATGGACGGACTTCGCTGGCCACCCCGGACCCGGCATCCACCGGCCAGCCGCCGATCCGGAGGGTCGCCGGGACGCTCGCGGACGTTCCCCGGACCCGGACGAGCCGTACCTCCACCGCGCCGCGCGTCAGCGACGCGACAGTGACGTGCGGGCCCGGCGTCGCGGCGCCCTTGGCCCCGCTGCCGTGGTCCGGACCGCCGTCGGGCTCCACCGCGATCCAGTTGGTCGCGGAGCGGGAGGCGCCGGCCAGGACCCCGCCGAGGTCCTCCTGCCCGAGGAATTCGAAGCCCGTGCGGTGCGTCAACCGGCCCTCGGCGTTCACCAGCACCACCGCGTTGTCCAGGGATTCGGACTCAAGGTCCGGGAAGGTGTGGGTGGAGTATCCCAGCCGCGCGTAGAGCGGCGAATCGGCCACCGCCACGCCGGCGTTGGCGTGGTCGGTGCCGTGGTTCCGTACTCTGACGACGCCGTCGGCCGCCGTTCCGTTCACCTGCCAGCCCGGTGCCGCGATGAACCGTTGCGTGTCCCCGGCCTCCACCGGCAAGGGCTCCTCGACGGCGGTCCACACCCGGTGGTCGGCCGGGAGGGCCAGACCCAGGAAGCCCTTGGCGGCCCAGTACGGTGACCCCGCGCCGGAATAGGACTGCCGCATTCCGGCGAATTCGCCATGCCAGCCGATCGAGAGCAGGCCGTCATCGGTGATGGAGCCGTGACGGGCAAAGTAATCGAGCATGCCGGAGGCCGCGCGCCGGCTCAGCCCCGGAGGCAGCCGGGTGTGGCCCGAGAGCTCGCCGGTCCAGAAAGGAGCGGCTGCGGCGAAGCGGTAGATGAGGCTGCGGCCCTGGATGAGCGGGGCCCCGTTTCCACCGACGAGGTGCGCGGCGTCGTCGAGGTAGTCGGCAAGGCGGCCGCCGTCGAGCCTGGTACGGGCCTGAACCCGGGGATCCTCTGGGGCCATCAGCGCCCAGAGCTGCGGGTAGACCTGGAAGGCCCAGCCCACGTAGTGGTCGTACGCGCGCTCGGGACCGTCGGCAAACCAGCCGTGGCCTCGGTAGAGGGAATCGTGGACGGCGAGGCCGGCGTCGATGTCCCCGTCCGACGCGCGTCCGCCGACACTGGCCAGGAAGGTTTCCACCACAATCTGGAACCAGACCCAGTTGATGGGCGGATAGTCCTCGCCGATCACCGTTTCGAACCAGGCAACCAGCTGCTCCTGGACGCGCTGGGAGAGCTTGTCCCACAACACGTCGCGGGTCAGTGCCAGCCCCACGGCCAAGGAGGCGGCCTCCACTTTGGCCTGGTCGAGCTCGCCCGGAGTCGGCCACCGGTCCGGGTTCGCCGGATCCGTGCCCGCGTCCAGGCCACGCGCGTACCACTCGGCGATCCAGCCCGTGGCTGCCGGGTCGCCGGCGATCCGGAAGGAGGCCAGCAGGAACGTCCGGGCGAACGCCTCCAGCGCATCGCTGCGCGGACCGTAGACGCTGTTGGCTCCGGGCAGGTGGATGTTGGCGTGGTCCGCGGTGCCATAGCAGTGGGCGGAGCGCAGCAGATGGTCGGCGTAGGCGCACCAGTGCCCGCGCGTCAGGCCGGTGTAGGGCGAGAGCTGGCGGTCCAATGCCGGCAGGGTCAAAGCAAGGGGCGTCATGGTGGAGGGCATGGGGTCCTAGGGTTTCTGGCTGGCGGTGAGCCAGGTGAGGGCACGCAGCAGGATTTCGCGGTGCCCGGCTGACTGATAGGAGGCAGCGTCGTGGCCGAGGGCGTCGTAGAACGTCCGGCCGGGCCGCCGGTCCAGGGACCACATCACGGGATGTTCGTGGCCGTCGTGGGCGTGTGTGGCATGGACGGTGATCCCCGGTGCTGTCTGCAGGTAGCTGTACCGCTCGTCCTGCACTTCGAAGTCTCCGATGCCGTCAACGACGTGTCCGGAGTCCGGCTGGACGTGGATCTCCGCCGGGCCGTACGCGGGATGCATGGAGGTCCCGCGGATCCAGCGGCCGCCCAGCGCGGCCTCCCACTCGGGGGAATCGAGGAAGCTGGTTGAGCTGGCGTGGCTCACCAGCAGGGGCCTGCCCTCCGCCAGCCAGCGCCGCAGTCCCGCCGAGGCTTCCGCGGTCCCGGGCGACGGCCGGCCATCCCGGGGCAGGCCCACGTTCACCACCAGCAGGTCCGGAACACCGGCGCCGGGTGCAGCCAGCCCTTCCAACGCAGCATCGACGTCGTCCGCGGTGTCGACGCCGAACCCCGCCTCCCGCATGAGGCCCGCCAACGCCGCGGAAGTCTCCGCGAACGGGTGCCAGAGATCCGCGTACCGTCCTGCGCCGCTCAGGAGCAACGCCCGCGGAGCCGTCAGCCCGCCGGCCGTCACAGGGATTCCTGCAGCGCGCCGGCGGCAGGCACACGCGGCCCACCGATCGATGACTCGCGAAGGATCAGCTCCGGGTTCAGTTCGATCCGGTGCACCGGCCGCATCCGGCCCTCGGCGAGGCGGGCCGCCATGAGCTGGACAGCCACCTTGCCCACGTACTGCTTCGGTGGCCGGACGGCCGAAATGGCGGGCTCTGCAAGGTAGGCCACTTCGTCGTCGTAGCCCACGATCGCCATGTCCCCCGGCACTTGGAGCCCCCTGTCTACGCAGTGCTGCACAAACGCCACGGCCTGGGTGTCAGAGTGGACCAGCATGGCCGTGGTCACTGTTGTCCTGCACAGTTCCAGGACATGGTCGAAGTGTGCGGCGCGGCCGCCGGTGGGCAGTTTGGCCGAATCCTCATGAACGGCGCCATCCGCCGGGATTTTCAGTGCCGCCAGCGCCTGCCGCCACCCGCGCACCACGTGGGGGCTGGTGGGGCTGGACGAATCGGTCAGGCAGCCGATCTGCCGATGGCCTTCCTGCCACAGGTGCCGTACTGCCATCCCGGCGCCAAAGGCGTGGTCCGTGGCAACCCACTCGAGGCGGTGGGCCGGGTTCTCCCCCGGTGAACGCCGCTCAGCCAGCACCACCGGGATGGGCAATGCGTTCAGCCAGCGGAGCAGTTCCTGCCCCACCTCGCCGGTCAGGTCCGGGGCGACGATCAGCCCGTCGATGTTTTGTGTGTCGAGCAAGGCCTGGACCTGCCTGCGGTTGTCGGCGGCATCGTAGGCGGAGCCGCGGACCAGGATCCGCAGGTTCTGCTCCTCGGCCTCCGCACGGGCGCCGCTGATGACCTGGGGCCAGTAGTAGTCCAGGGAAGGAACCACCATCCCGATGGAATAGCTGTGCTGCTGAGGCCGGGCCCCCGTGGCCGACCGGTCCAACCGGCTGGGAAGCGTGGCACCGCCGTGGACGCGCGATACCAGCCCCTCGTCGGCGAGGATGTTGACGTCACGCCGGATGGTCAACTCACTCACACCCAGTTTCGCGGCAATGGCACGGACCGTGATGGCGCCATGGGCACGCAGTTCCTCCATCAGCCGCTCGCGGCGCTGGAGCGAGAACAGGGACTTCCCTGCTCCCTCGAGAGGTTGTTCCGGGCTCATGATGTTGCCTCCACTGTCAGGGTAAATGTGCCGGCGGCGCTGGGTCCTTCAGGCAGCCGGAAGCGCAGGCGCGTCAACTTTTCGCCCCAGACTCCGGCCAGCAGCGGATCGTCGAGGTGCCATTCGTCGACGAGTACGACGGCGGCGGCCGGCTCCCAGCGCAGCATCAGCCCCCGGCCGTCCCCGGCAAGCTGTGTGGCCGTCGCCCTAGTTCCCGCCGAGGTAGTTCCCACGGGCGGAATGCCTGCGGCCGGAATACCGGCGCGCTCGACTGTTGCGGAACCGTCCAGGCCGAGGCGGACGGTGCCGGCCGCGAGGTAGGTGA
Organism: Pseudarthrobacter sulfonivorans; assembly: GCF_014712225.1. GTDB lineage: Bacteria > Actinomycetota > Actinomycetes > Actinomycetales > Micrococcaceae > Arthrobacter > Arthrobacter sulfonivorans. The sequence goes on along the minus strand of NZ_JACXBW010000011.1, from coordinate 68,297 downwards.
TGTCGACGTCGGGCGTTGCGCGGGGCAGCGGATCAGCGTTTGCCTTCACCAGGTTTCCTGGGGACGTGGCCAGGTTCCAGCGGTCTGCGACGACGATCTGCCGGGCTTCCCGGTCCAGCGAGGACGTCCGGACCCACTGCTCCGGGTGCAGGCCGTAGGCCGCGCCCAGTGCAAGTTGGAGCGTTGGGTCTTCAGGACTTGGCGTCCGCAGCACGTCCGCCGCGAATGCCTTGCCGGTACCCTGTTCGAGCCCGAACGGCGCAGGAACGCTGTGCCAGGCACTTTGCATCGCCCGGATGTCGTAGCGGTCGGGGCCGAAAGTCTTGGCCGTGTAGGTGGGCTGGCCGGCGTCCACCAGCAGCGGAACGCCGTCAACCGCAACCACCACAGAGCCGACATCGCGGTGGTTGTGATGTTCGCCGTTGTGCCCGCCCTTGGCCGCCAGCACCAGGCCCTGCTGCGTGCCTGCAGCCTCGCGGGCCACCATGATCTGCACCGACGGGAGATAGGTGAACGGAACCAGCGGCGGGGTCTGGATTCCGTTTTCGCTTGCTTGGTCCAGGGGAACGCCGTTCAGGAGGGCGGGGTCCGGGTCGGTGCGGACCTGGTCCAATCGCGCGCCATCCAGGAGTGCATGGAGAACCCGGCCCAGTCCCGCCGTCGCATCCGGTTGGCCGGACACGAACGCGGCAGCGTGCCGTGCGGCGTCCCTGTCACCCAGGCGCACGGCCCAGCGGTGCAGCATGTCCCACGGCAAGCCGTTGGCGGCACGGGCCGGACCGTCCGCAACGTTGAGGAACCAGTTTCCGCCCAGGTGCATGCGGTGCGGGAAGGCTGCGAGCTGGCGGACCACCGGGAGGTCGGCGTCGAGCGCACCGCCCGTGGCCTGCTCCAGCAACGCCAGGCCCTCCAACGCCCTCCCGGCCCCGTTCCACCAGTAGGCGAAACCCTCGTCGATGGCCCCGTCGGCGGGGATGGATGCGAGGAAGCGGTCCAGGCCTTCGATGCACCGGGCAACGGTGGCCGCCTGGAGCCGGGGGTCGTCCAGGAGGAAGAGGGCCGCGGCAACCAGGTTGGTGTGGATCCAGGGGTTCCAGTTATGGACATCACCCTCAAGGCCGAGCCAATGCCAGTCCAGGCGCTCGAGGAACGGGGTGATGGCGCGTTCGGTTGTTTCCTGCCGGATCCTGCGGCGCAGGCCGGGTGCCCGGTCATCAAGGGCATCGCCCAGCACGTAATCCGTCCACGCGAGCTGCGCCGCAACTTCGCCGGCCCCGAGGTCCAGGTACGGCAGGGACTTGTCCGGCACTACCCCGCCGGTGCGCGTGAACACGTCATCGTGCGCGGCCCAGCTCCAGGAGCTCTGTTCACACAGCAGGTGGACACCGTCGATCACCTCATCCAGCCAGCCTGTCGCGTCATTCGAGGCGTCACCCGGGGCAACGGCCAGGGCGCCGGCGTCTGCAACTGCGCCCGCACCGACATCGACGTCGGCGTGGCGTCCGGCAAGCAGCGCCATCACCACCGCCCGGGTCAGACGCTGCTGGCGCGTGGCCACCAGCCCTTCGTAGTCCGTGCGGTTGCCGTCCCGGAAGTAGCGGGCATAGTGCGAGACGAGGGGCTGCGGCCAGGCGGTGCCCCTTTCCTTCCTTGCCTGGGCTGCCAGACCCGCGAGCGCAGGGTCTCCAACGCTGAGCCAGACGGCATCACCCAGCGGGCGGACCACAAGGCCGGGGAAGCCCCCGGCGAGCAGAGCCTCGAGGCCGGAACGCGAGGCGCTGATGCTCCAGGCGTCGGCGAGGAGGCCGCCCGGCAGCGCAGGGTCAGTGGTGCCGGCGGATAGCTGGCTCATAAGACTCTTCTCATTTGTTCGAGTGTGATCGTTTCGGATCGACACTGATCGGCATGGTTGAAGTGTGGTGTTTATGAGTATGTACTTATTTTCGGATACGACGCAAGACATGAAACGCCAATCGCGGCCGGCCCCCCGGCGGCACTGACAACACCTGAAAGGAGGACCCTGATATGTCGCCCAAACCCAAAACACTGCTGGTCATGAATAGCGGCACCTACGCGGACCAGTTTGATTCCACGCGGTTGCAACGGCTCGCGGGACTCGTTGACCTGGGCGAACAGCCATGGACCGATTCACTGGATTCCCCCGAGCTCGCCGGCCGTTTGGCGGACGTGGAGATTCTGCTCACCAGCTGGGGGGTTCCACTGCTCGCTTCGGAGATGCTCGACCGGATGCCCAAGCTGCGTGCAATCTTCCATTGCGCCGGGACCGTGCGCAGTTTCGTTACTGACGAGCTGTGGGAACGGGGCATCCTGGTCACCAACGGCGCGGACGCCAACGCCATCCCGGTCGCCGAGTTCACCTTCGCCTCGATCGTCCTGGCCGGGAAAAAGGCCCACGTCCTCGCTAACGATGCCCGGATCCACCGGGACGACTGGAGCTACTCCAGCCGGCGCGGCGAACTCGGCAACATCGGCCGGGTCATCGGCGTGATCGGCTTTTCCCGGATCGGACGCCGGGTGGTCCAGCTGGTCCAACAGCTGCAGGACGTGACGTGCCTGGTGAGCGATCCGCACGCAGACCCGTTTGCCGTCCAAGCAGCAGGCGGACGGCTCGTTCCGCTCAAGGAGCTCCTGCCGGCGTCGGACATCGTGACGGTCCACGCGCCGGCACTGCCCGAGACGCGGCACATGATCGGGTCTGCGGAGCTCCGGGCCATGAAGGACCACGCAACCTTGATCAACACGGCCCGCGGGTCACTGGTGGATACAACAGCACTTGAGGTTGAGTGCGCCACCGGCAGGATCCACGCGCTCCTGGACGTCACCGAACCCGAGCCGCTGCCCGCGGACTCGGTGCTATATGACCTCCCCAACGTGATCATCACCCCGCACATCGCCGGTTCCCTGGGAACGGAAACCCGGAGGATGTCGGACGCGGCCCTGGACGACCTGGAACGGTACCTGACCGGACAGGAACTCCTCGCCCAGGTGGTCCACGACGACCTCTCCCTCAGCGCCTGACCCACACCACGCGCCGCAGCTGCGGCGGACTTAACCCTCACCTAAGGAGAACGCAATGAAGCGCACAACCCTCGCCGCGATCGCACTGGCTGTAACGGCCGGACTCGGCCTGACCGGTTGCGGCGGCGCCGCCGGACCGGCGGAACCCCAGAGCCAGGGCGGCAAGACGCGCCTGACCGTTTCCGTGTGGAACTACGAAGGGACCCCGGAATTCAAGGCACTCTTCGACGCCTACGAAGCTGCCAACCCCACGGTGGACATCGAGCCCGTGGACATCCTGGCAGATGACTATCCCCAGAAGGTCACCACGATGCTGGCCGGCGGCGACACCACCGACGTCCTCACCATGAAAAACGTCATCGATTACTCCCGCTACGCCAACAACGGCCAGCTGCAGGAGATCAACGGCGTGGTGGACAAGGTGGGCGAGGACAACCTGGCCGGCATCGACGCCTTCGATATGGACGGCAAGTACTACGCGGCCCCGTATCGTCAAGACTTCTGGCTCCTGTACTACAACAAGGACCTGTTCAAGGCTGCCGGCATCGAAGACCCCAAGGACCTGACCTGGGAGAAGTACACGGAGATCGCCAAGAAGCTCTCCACCGAAGCGGACGGCAAGAAAGTCTACGGAACCTACCACCACATCTGGCGTTCAGTAATCCAGGCGATGGCGGCCGCCCAGAACGGCGCTGACCAGAACAGCGGCGACTACGGTTTCTTCGAAGACCAGTACAACACCGCGCTGGATCTCCAGAAGAGCGGGGCCACCTTGGACTTCGGCACGGCGAAGAGCCAGAAGACCAGCTACCGCACCATGTTTGAAACCGGCCAGGCTGCCATGATGCCGATGGGCACCTGGTACATCGCCGGCATCCTGCAGGCCAAGAAGGACGGCAAGACCAACGTCAACTGGGGCCTGGCTCCGATGCCGCAGAAGACATCCGGCGGCAAGGTCACCACCTTCGGGTCGCCCACAGCCTTCGCCGTAAACAAGAACGCCGCCCACTCCGACGACGCCAAGAAGTTCATCGAATGGGCCGCCGGCGAAGAAGGCGCCAAGGCCATCTCCAAGATCGGTGTTGTCCCGGCCCTGCAGAACGAATCGGTGACGGCTGAATACTTCAAGCTGGACGGCCTGCCCACGGATGAGCTTTCCAAGAAGGCCTTCACCCCTGACGAGACTGCCCTGGAAATGCCCGTGAGCGACAAGTCCGCTGCGACGGACAAGATCCTCAACCAGGAACACGACCTGATCATGGTGGGCGAGCGCTCCGTGGCCGACGGCATCGCCGAGATGGGCAAACGCGTCAAGAGCGAAGTCCTGGGCCAGTGACTACGGAAACACTGTCGCCGGAAACACGCACCCCCGCCCCGGCTGTCCACAGCCGGGGCAACCGGAAGCAGGCGCGGCGCAACACGCTGATCGGCTGGACGTTCATCCTGCCGAACTTCCTGGGCTTCCTGGCCTTCACCCTTATCCCGGTGCTGGCCGCCTTCGCCCTCTCCTTTATGGAGTGGACCTCATTCAGCGCACCGCGCTGGGTAGGCCTGGCTAACTTCCAGCGCATGGTGCAGAGCGACACCTTCTGGGTGGCCCTGCGCAACACGATGGTCTACGCCCTGGGGCACGTGCCGCTGACCATGGCCCTGGCCCTGGTCCTGGCCCTGCTCCTGAACCGCAAACTCAAGGGCATCGGCTTCTTCCGGGTGGCCATTTTCTTCCCCTACATCACCTCGCTGGTGGCTGTCGCCGTCGTCTGGAACATGCTCTTCAGCCCGGACAGCGGACCGATCAACCAGCTGCTCCACGCCATCGGCATCGCCGAGGCGCCCGGCTGGACCTCCAGCTCCGACTGGGCCATGCCTGCCGTGATCATCACCAGCGTGTGGCGCGACATGGGCTACTACATGATCCTGTACCTAGCCGGGCTCCAGGCCATCCCGACCGAACTCTACGAAGCGGCGGAGGTGGACGGCGCCAGCCCGTGGCAACGGTTCTGGAACGTAACCCTGCCATCGCTGCGGCCCACCACGTTCTTTGTGGTGGTGATGCTGACCGTGTCCAGCTTCAAAGTCTTTGACCTAATTGTGGTCATGACCAACGGCGGTCCCGGGCGCTCCACCACGGTGCTGTCCCAGCTCATCTACCAGGAGGGCATCGGCGAAGGAAAGTTCGGCTACTCCTCGGCGATCTCCCTGGTGCTGTTCCTGATCGTCCTCACCGTCACCGTCCTGCAATTCAAGCTCCAACAGCGGAGGGAACGCTGATGACCAACCTCGCGGAAGACCTCAAGGCCCCTAATCTGCCAGGCGTACCGGTGAGGGGCGGGGCAAATAGTCCGGAAGACCGCCGTCGTACGCACCGCAGTTCCCGGCGCGAACGTAACAAGCGCACCACGGACGTGGTGGTTTACGGCGTCCTTGCCGTACTGGTGGTGGCGCTCCTGGTCCCGTTCATCTGGATGCTCTCCTCCTCGCTGAAGGAGAACAACCAGGTCCTCACAGTCCCCATCCAGTGGATTCCCTCGGAGTTCCTGTGGAGCAACTACACGGACATCTGGACCAGGATCCCGATGATGGGGTACCTGCAGAACTCGCTCTACCTCGCGGTGATCATCACCTGCCTGCAGGTCCTGACCGGCTCGCTCGCGGCCTACGGTTTCGCCAAGGTCCGCTTTCCGGGCAGGGACGTGCTGTTCCTGGCGTACATCGGCACCATCGCCGTGCCGTGGCAGGCCTACATGGTGCCGCAGTACATCATGATGCAGCAGCTGGGGCTGACCAACAGCTTCAACGCGCTCATCCTGCTGCAGGCGTTCGGCGCGTTCGGTGTGTTCCTCATGCGCCAGTACTACATGACCATTCCCGACGAACTCTGTGAAGCCGCCCGTATCGACGGCCTCAGCGAGTATGGCATCTGGGCCCGCGTGATCCTGCCCTTGTCCAAGCCCGCCCTCGCCAGCCTGGCGCTGCTGACGTTCGTGAACACCTGGAACGACTACATGGGCCCGTTCATTTACCTAACCAGCAACCGGCTGTGGACGGTCCAGCTTGGCCTGCGCTCCTTCGTGGGACAGTTCGACGCCGAGTACGCCATGATCATGACCGGTTCCGTCATCTCGGTAATCCCCATCCTGATCATCTTCCTGATCGGCCAGCGGTACTTCATCCAGGGCATCGCGACGAGCGGAATGAAAGGATGACCACGGTGCGCCAGCATACAACAGGGCCGCTGCGTCGTCGTTGGGCGGGGCCAGGATTTGAAACCTTCGGGAGCATCTTCGGGTTCATTTACACCTTCCTGGCCGGGAACGTCCTGCTCGCCGTGGCCAACGCACCACTGGTGCTCTGCCTCGCGCTGGTGGCCGACCCCGCGGCCGCGTGGCCATTCTTCCTGGCGCTTTCGGTCACCGTTGCGCCGTCGCTCGCCGGCGTCTTCGCAGCCTTCCGCGCATTGAACGACGACGGCGGCACGGTCAAGCCGGTTGCCGCTTTCCTTCGGGGATACCAGCGCAGTTTCAAGCGGGCCGCACCGCTCGGTTTGGGCGCAGTGGCCATGCTGCTGTTCCTGGGCGTGGACCTGGCTATTATCCAGGCTATGCCGGCAGCGGCAGCGTTGGTGCCGCTGATCATCGTAGCGGCCGCCGTGACGGTAAGCCTGGCCGTCACGGCGATTGCCGGCGTCGTACTTCTGCCCGATGCCAGCTTGAAAAGCACCCTCAAGGCCTCGATCTATCTGGTGGTGCAGCGCTGGTTCCTGAGCCTGGCCATGCTGATCCTGCTGGGAATCATCGTCTCGGCCGCGCTGCTTCAGCCAGTCCTGGGTGTCGCCCTGGCACCGGCTCCGCTGCTCTTCGTGGTCTGGAGCAACGCTTCGTACGCATTCCATGCTGTGCTCCGGCCGGCGTAATTTCCTGTTAGGACCCGCTTTGGATACCTTCACAATCGGCGATCAGGACTTCCTCCTGAACGACGAACCCTTCCGGATCCTCTCCGGAGCCATCCATTACTTCCGGGTCCAACCGGACCTGTGGGCAGACCGGATCCACAAAGCCCGGCTCATGGGACTGAACACCATCGAGACGTATGTGCCGTGGAACGAGCACTCGCCGACACCTGGCGTGTTTAATACCGACGGCGGCCTGGACCTGGCCCGTTTCCTGGACTTGGTAGCGGCGGAAGGCATGCGGGCCATCGTCCGGCCGGGACCGTACATCTGCGCCGAATGGGACAACGGCGGGCTGCCGGCATGGCTGTTCAGCGACCCCACCGTGGGTGTCCGCAGCAGCGAACCCGGCTACCTCGCCGCCGTCGGCTCCTACTTCGATGCCCTGCTGCCCATCGTGGTGGAGCGGCAGGTCACGCACGGCGGACCGGTCATCCTCCTGCAGATCGAAAACGAGTACGGCGCCTACGGCAGCGACAAGGCGTACCTGCAGCACCTCGTGGATCTGGTGAAACGCCACGGCGTGGATACGCCGCTGTTCACGTGCGACCAGCCTTTCAGCACCATGATCGAGGACGGATCGCTGCCGGAGCTGCACAAAACCGGAACCTTCGGTTCGCGTTCCCTTGAACGCCTGGCGTTTATCCGCGAGCGGCAGCCGAAGGGGCCGCTGATGTGCGCGGAGTTTTGGAACGGCTGGTTCGACAACTGGGGCACCCACCACCACACCACCGACGCCGCTGCATCCGCCGCCGAACTCGATGCGCTGCTGTCCACCGGGGCGTCAGTGAATATCTACATGTTCCACGGCGGCACAAACTTCGGTTTTACAAACGGCGCCAACCACAAGGGCATTTACGAACCAACCATCACGTCGTACGACTACGACGCGCCGCTCAGCGAGGACGGGCACCCGACAGCCAAGTACTTCGCGTTCCGGGACGTCATCGCCAGGCATTTCCCCGTTCCAGCCGAGGTCCCGGCCGGACGGCCGGTCCGGCCGGAGTCTGTGGTCACCATGCGCTCTGGCGTCCCGTTGCTCAGCGCGGTGGATGCCTTGGGTTCTGTCTGCGACGTCGCAGGGCCCGTGCCGCGTTCCGAGGTCACCGGCCAGTACCGAGGTCTATGCCTTTATGAGCGGACACTTGGCCGCGGCGGCGTCCTTGCCTTTGACGAAATCCGCGACCGGGCCCAGTTCTTCCTCGACGGACTTCCGCTGGGCACGCTCAGCCGCGAACTCGGCGAGCGCAGCATCGTGATCCCCCGGGGCGGGCTCCTGCAGGTTCTCGTGGAAGATCAGGGCCGCGTCAACTACGGACCACGAATCGGCGAGTCCAAGGGATTGACCGGACCCGCCCTGCTTGACGGCGAGGAATTGCGCGACTGGCGGATCCGACCACTGTCCCTGGATAGCCTGGATGCCGACGCCGGCCCGCTCGGGGCGCTTGCCCGGGACCTGGCCGGAGCCGGCGGGGTGGCAGGCCCGTCCCTGTCGTTCGCGACGTTCGAAGCGGACGGACCCGAGGACCGCTACCTGCGACTGGACGGCTGGACGAAGGGCAACGCCTATCTGAATGGCTTCAACCTTGGCCGTTACTGGAGCCGCGGACCGCAGCGGACACTGTACGTTCCGGGGCCGCTCGTCCGTCCGGGCAGCAACGTCCTGGCTGTGCTGGAGCTCCAAGGCAGCACCACCCGCGATGTTCGCCTTGTCTCCGGGCCGGACCTCGGACCGGACGAGAAGTAGCTGTGGCCGGCTAAGGCCCGGGCAGCCCTTATGAAAGGAGGCTGCGGAGCACGTGGGCGGCGCCGTCGTCGAACACTGACGCGGTGACCTCATCCGCTGCGGCGATGACTTCCTCCGGGGCCTGGCCCATGGCCACACCCCGTCCGGCCCAGCCCAGCATTTCGATGTCGTTCCGGCCGTCGCCAATGGCCACGGTCCTGTTCGGCTCGGTGCCCAACTGGCCGCGGAGCCGTTCCAGCGCGCTGGCCTTGGTGACGCCGGCCGCGGCGATGTCCAGCCATGCTGTCCAGCCGACGGAGTAGGTCACGCCGGCCAGGCCGATCTGCTGGATGGTCTCGGAGAACTCCTCCGGCGTGTTCTCTGTGCTGTACACCACCAAGCGGACTGCTGTGGATTCCAGCAGCGTCTGGAAGTCCACGCCTATCGCCTCAACACCGAAGCTGGCGTCATGGAAGCGCTCGGTGGCGAGAAAGTTGCCATCCTCGTCCTCCAGAGCGTACTTCGCGGTGGGCAGGCGTTCGCGGAGGGCGCGGAGGGCAGGGGCCGGATCGAAAGTGGACTTGTGGATGATTTCGTAGCCGTCGGCCAGGTCCGGATCCAGCCGGAGGGTCACACCGCCGTTGCAGCAGACCGCGTAGCCGGTGTCGATGCCGATCTGCTCGATGATGGGCAGGGTGGCGTTCAGGGAGCGGCCGGTGGCGATCAGGACGTCGTGTCCGGCAGCCACCACGGCCTGGGCGGCGTCGCGGACCGGGGCGGACATGTGGCCGTCGTGGTCCACCAGGGTGCCGTCCACGTCCAGGGCGACCATGAACTTGATGCTGTTTTCAGTTGCGTTCCGCCGGTCATCGGTGCCGGCGACTGTGGATTCAGTCAAAATAGTCATGCGTCAAGTGAACCAGAGACCCCGGAAAGCGGCTAGGACGCAGGCCACAGCCCCGGTGAACACACGGTTAATACTCACAGGTTATCCCCGGTGTGGGTATTAACCTCCCCCGCGGCCGGGCCGGCCTGGCTGCCCGCGGCAAGACCCCGCCGGATGGTCAGATCCCCTCCGCCCGCCAAGGGGAAAAGCCCGTTGCCGGGGAATTGCCGGGAGTTGTCCACATCCGGGCAGACGCGGCTAGCGGCGCCAGCGCGGTCAGCAAAGCATGGAACCATGGACTCCCCTCCCTCAGCCCTGATCCTCGCCCGCCATAGGCGCGCTCTTACCGGCAGCAGCCGTGGCCTAAGCCGGGCCTACAACAAGGGTGACCTGGTCCGCGTTAGGGCTGGCGCGTACTACAACAAGCCCGCGTGGCTCGCCCTCAAGCCGTGGGAACGCTATTCCGCCACGGTGGCAGCGGTGGCGGCCATCGACCCATCGGTTAACTTCTGCTATCTGACCGCACTGCGGATCTGGCGCCTCCCGAGCCCGCGGGTCCCCGACCACATCCACATGCTCACGTCATCGCCGCACAAGGCCGGAAGACTTCCGTCCACCACCCTCGCGGCAAGGGATCCGAAGACAGGCTTCACAGGGCTCGAAGCAGCAAAGGGATACGGAATCTCCCGCCATCACTGGCAAGCAGACGTTGTGGAAGACCGAGGGTTCCGTGTCACTTCCCTGGTGCAGACCGTCCTTGACTGCATCGTCCGGATGGAGCTCCCCGAGGCGGTCGCGGTGGCTGACGATGTGCTCGGAAGCCGCCGCAAGGAAGGCGAAGGCCTCACGCGGAACGAGCTTGAGGCGGCGTCAGGCCGTTTGGCGTCTGCTGCTAAGCGACGCCGGGTCCTGGCGATACTGGCACTCGCCGACGAGGCTGCAGAAAGTGTCGGGGAGTCCCGGAGCCGTGCGCTTATCCACGTCTTGGGGCTCCCGGCTCCGGTCCTCCAACACGCCTTCTACGACCTCGACGGATTCATTGGGCGGACGGACTTCTTCTGGCCCGAGTACGGCCTAATCGGGGAGTTCGACGGCGACGCCAAGTATCTCGACGACGACCTCCTGGGTGGCCGCACGGCTCGCGAAGCCCTGCTGGCCGAAAAGAAGCGGGAGGACCGGCTTCGAGCACTCGGCTACACGGTTGTCCGTTGGGACTGGAAAGCCGTCACGAAACCGGAACTCTTGGGGCAGAAGCTCGCAGCGGCCGGCCTCCCACGCAGAAATCCCCGCCGCGTGGACTAAACCCCTTGGCGTTAGCCGGGGATTGGACCACAAGACGGGGAATTCTGGGATTGGCGAGGAAACCGGGCCTAGAGGACCGGGAAGACTTCCAGGCCGCCGAGGTACTTCTGCAGGGCGGCCGGGACGTTGACCGAGCCGTCGGCGTTCTGGTGGTGCTCCAGGATGGCCACGATCCAGCGGGTGGTGGCCAGGGTGCCGTTGAGGGTGGCCACGGCACGGGTGCCCTTGGCTACGCCTTCGTCATTGATGACTCGCTCACGGATATTCAGGCGGCGGGCCTGGAACGTGGTGCAGTTCGAGGTGGACGTCAGCTCGCGGTAGGCGCCCTGGGTGGGAACCCAGGCCTCGCAGTCGAACTTCCGGGCGGCGGACATCCCGAGATCCCCTGCGGCGGTGTCGATGACCCGGTACGGCAGCTCGCACTTGGCCAGCATCTCCTCTTCCCAGGCGAGCAGGCGTTCGTGCTCAGCTGCGGCCTGTTCAACGGTGGTGTAGATGAACATCTCCACTTTGTTGAACTGGTGCACGCGGATGATGCCGCGGGTGTCCTTGCCGTGCGAGCCGGCTTCGCGCCGGTAGCAGGAGCTCTGGCCGGCAAACCGGATGGGACCGGACGTGAGGTCCAGGATTTCGTCCGCGTGGTAGCCTGCCAGCGCCACCTCGGAGGTGCCCACAAGGTAAAGGTCATCCTCGGCGAGACGGTAGATCTCGGCGTCGTGCTTTACGTCAAAACCGGTGCCCTGCATGGTCTCGGGGCGCACCAGGGTGGGTGTGATCATGGGAACGAAACCGGCCTCGATGGCCTGATCCATGGCCATCTGCAGCAGCGCCATCTCCAGCCGCGCACCCACGCCGCGCAGGAAGTAGAAGCGGGAGCCGGACACCTTCGCGCCGCGCTCCATGTCGATCGCGCCGATCAGCTCACCAATTTCCAGGTGGTCCTTGGGCTCGAAATCGGGAAATTCGCGGGGCGTGCCAACGGTCTTGACCACAACGTAGTCGTCCTCGCCGCCCTCGGGGACGCCGTCCTCGATAAGGTTCGGGATGGCACGCAGCAGTTCGTCCTGCTTGGCCTGCACAGCATCAGCCTCGGCGGAGGCTGCCTTGACGGTGTTGGCCAGTTCCTTCACCTCGGCGAGAAGGGCTTTTTTCTCGTCGCCCTTGGCCTGCGCCACCTTCTTGCCGAAGACGTTCTGCTCGGCCCGGAGGTTTTCATACCGGATCAGGGCGGCCCGCCGGGCGGAGTCTGCTGCGATGATCGCGTCCACCACTGATTCGTCGGCGCCGCGGGCGCGCTGGCTGGCACGGAACTTGTCCGGGTTTTCGCTGAGGTCTTTTACGTCGATCACCAGACAAGAGTATCTAATCCGGCGCACGGAGGACTGCCGCCCGGAACGCGGAAATAGCGGCGCCGCGCCCGGGCTACTGTTGAAGCACCATGAACGACTGGCTTCTCTACCTCCTGAGTGCGGCAGCGCTGGCCTTTGCTGTCTCCAGTTGGTGGGGTGTGCGGAAGCTCAAGGCCCTGCACGTTCGCAGCGCTGTCAACGAAGTGGCCCACGAGGCCGGCCTCACCCACCAGCGGGTGGCCGTCATCCTCAACCCCGTCAAGGCACGCGCCCCCGAGGCGAAAGCAGCCATCCAGCGCGCCTGCCTCACAGCCGGCTGGGACGATCCCCTCTTTTTGGAGACGACGGCGGAGGACCCCGGCTACTCCCAGGCCAAAGCGGCGCTCGATTTTAAGGCCGACGTCGTCCTGGTGGGCGGCGGCGACGGAACCGTGCGGGTGGTGGCCGAGTCGCTCGCGCACACGGACATTGCCATGGGCATCATTCCGCTGGGAACCGGGAACCTGCTGGCGCGCAACGTTGACCTGGACGTCAACGACCTCCGCGCGAATATCCAGACGGCCCTGTTTGGCCAGCAGCGCTACATCGACACCGCACGGATGGGCATCGAGAACTCCCGCACCGGCCACTCCTCCAAACACCTCTTCCTGGTGATCGCCGGAATCGGGATGGATGCGGAAATCCTGGCGGACACCAATGCCGGACTCAAGAAAGCGGTGGGCTGGCTCGCCTACACCGAGGCCGGCATGAGGCACCTGCCTGGGCGCCGGCGGAAAGTGTCGGTCTCCCTGGATGAAAGCCCGGAACAAGTCCGAAACATCCGCACCGTCCTCTTCGCCAACTGCGGGCTGGTGCCGGGCGGCATCGATTTCATCCCCGAAGCCATGATCGACGACGGAATGCTCGACGTGGTGGTCATGAGCCCGCGCAGTGCCATCGGCTGGCTGGCCATGTACGGGAAAATCCTCCTCAAACACCGGGGCAACCTGCCCATCATGACCATGTACCGGGCGGGGAAGATCGTCATCAAGTGCCCGGACCCCATGCCGACCCAGATCGACGGCGATCCGTCGGGTTTGGCCACGAAGGTCACGGTCCAGGTGGCGCCGCGGTCACTCCTGATCAGGGTAAAGGGTCAGCAGGCCTGAGCCAGGCCGGCCTCAAGCGGTGGCTTTCTTGGCTGCTTCCTCTGCGGCGGCCTTTGCGGCACGCGCCTCAGACTGCTCGCGGATCATGGCCTGTTCCTCTTCGAAGCGCAGGCGGTCGGCCCGGTCTGCTTCGTCGCCGTCCCAGTCCTGGTTGTCTTCGGCTGGCTTGGGATTAACGATCATGCCCTGGCCGTCATTGTCCGTACTGCTGGTACTCATGACCCGCTCCCTTCGTTAGGGGCCGTCCCCCAAGTGGATCAGGCAAGCATACGCACAGTAACAATCCCGCGGAAGTACCCCCATCTACGCTGTGGGCGAAGCCTCGGAAGCGGTTTCAGGGCCGCCCGGCTGCGCCTGGGCAATCGCGCCCACCCATTGATGCGCTGCACGGAATGCCTCGTCCGAGGTGTGCGGGGCCACGAGGACCTCGTGCGCGTCCGCCCGCCCGTAGGAACCCAGGAAACGGGTGGCCGGGCTGATGCGGTGAAGCCCCGCGAGTGCGTCGGCGACCCGGGCGTCCTGGACATGGCCGTCGGCATCGATACTGAAGAAGTAATGGCCCAGATACTGCCCGGTGGGCCGGGATTCGATCCGGCTGAGGTTTACGCCGCGGGTGGCAAACTGATCAAGGATTTCCATCAGCGCCCCCGGCCGGTCCTCCGGCAGGGGGACCACCACGGTGGTCTTGTCCGCTCCGGTCCGCTCAGGCAAGGCGCCCGGCCGGCTCACCATGATGAACCGCGTCACGGCACCTGGATTGTCGCCGATGTTCTCCGCCACCACGGCCAGTCCGGGCTGTTCCTGCGCGACTATCGGTGCACAGATGGCGGCGTCGTAATGGGCATCGTCCGCCAGCAGCCCCATGGCGGCGGCCGCCGTGGAGGAGCCCGGGACGTATTCCGCACCGGGAATGTTCGCCTCTACCCACAGGCGGCACTGTGCCCACGCGTGGCCGTGGGTGGAAATGCGCCGAATTTCGGCGAGCCTTACTCCCGGGCGAGCCACCAATACAAAGCTGATGGGCACGAGGACCTCCCGCGTGATCCGGAGTTCCGGACCACTGGCAATGGCGTCCAAGGTGGCAGTGACGCCGCCTTCGACGGAGTTCTCGATCGGGACCATGGCGGCATGCGCAGAACCCTCCCGGACCCTGTCCAGGGCAGCGTTCACGTTGGAGGCCGGAATGCGGATGGCCTCGGCGGCTCCCGGCACCTGCATCAGCGCCGCCTCGGTGAAGGTTCCCTCAGGTCCAAGGAACGTGTAGATAGCGGCTGACGCAGGCATGGCATATTCCTCTATGGCGATGGATGCGGGAAAAGTCGCGGCTTAAAGGACCAGCGGCTTGAGCCCGTTGTCGGACACCAGCGGCTTGCCTGACTCCAGCCACTGGTCCATTCCGCCCGCAACATTGATGGCAGCGTAGCCTTGGCCGGTGAGCCACTGGGCAGCGCGGAAGGACCGCCCGCCGGTCCGGCAAATGATGTAAAGGTCCTGGTCCGGGTCCAGTTCGTCCAGGCGTGCGGGAAGCTGATCCAGCGGAATGTGTAGGGCGCCCTCGGCGTGGCCGGCCACCCACTCGTAGTCTTCGCGGACGTCAAGAATTGCCGCGTCTTCCGGAACGTCGTTGACAGGCACGGATTCGAAATCGCTCACGGGATCCCTTTCGGATGATTGTGGTCTCCTCCCAGCCTAACGCCGGGCACCTGCCAACCCGGCCGGGAACGGGGAGGTTACGCTTCTACATGATCCCGAGGAGGACCCTTGCCCGCTAAGCAGCCCACCGGTTCCCTGAGCGACCTTCACGAAATATCCGCCGTCCAACTGCGGGACTCCCTTCGGTCCGGAGAGATCTCCGCCCGTGAAACGACGGCGCACTTCCTGGCCCGCATCGCCGAGCGGAACCCCCTGCTGGGCGCTTTCATTACCGTTACAGCCGAACAGGCCATGGCCGATGCCGCTGCGGCCGACGCCCGCTACGCCCGGCTTCGGAAGAGTTCCGCAGCAGCCCCCGCCGGCGGCACTGCGAAGGACCTGCCGCTGCTGCACGGCATGCCGCTCGCCTTCAAGGACCTGACCGATGTGGCGGGCGTGGTGACCACCCACGGGAGCGCAGCGCTGGACCACAAACCTGCGCCCACCGACGGCGCGGTCGTTGCAGTCCTCAAGGCAGCCGGCGTGATCTCGCTGGGTAAGACCCAGGTCCCGGAGTTCGGACTGACCGCATACAGCGAGAACCGCATCGCCCCGCCGTCGCGCAATCCCCACGCGCCCAGCCGCAGTTCCGGCGGTTCCTCTGGCGGCAGCGCCGCGGCGGTGGCCGGCGGCTTGCTCCCCTTTGCGCCCGGAAGCGACGGCGGCGGCTCCATCCGGATCCCGGCGGCGGCCTGTGGACTGGTGGGACTCAAGCCGGGCCGTGGGCTGGTGCCCTCAGGCGAGAGTTCGGCCGATCCCGCCGGGCTGGTGGTGGCCGGCCCGCTGGCGCGGAGCGCCGCCGACGCTGCACTGCTTCTGGACGCCCTGGTGCCCTCCCCCGGAAGCAGCTACCTCGACGCCGTGGCGCAGGAACCGCGTCCGCTGCGGATCGGCGTCAGCCTGGACAGCCCCTGGTCTGCTGCCTTCCCGTTCACGCCCGAACAGGAGGCGCTGGCTGCATTGCGGGCGGGCCGCGACATGCTGGAACATGCCGGGCACGCCGTGACCGAAGCCGACATCCGCTACGACAACCGCTACCCGGACGCCTTCACCACAGCCTGGACGGCCGCCGTCGGAACCGCCCGGATCAGTCCGCACCGTGAAGCATTGCTCACCCCGCTCACCAGGACGTTCCGGCGCAGGGCACAACAGCGCAGCGCATCCAAGCTGAACGAATCCCTGGCGTTTCTCCGGCAGTTCACGCGTGACACCATCGCCCAGTACGGCGCGTGGGATCTTATGCTGATGCCTGCCCTGGCGCAGACGCCCCGTCCGGTGGGCTGGTTTACCGGCGCCACCCACGGTGACGAGCGCTGGCCCGCGGCGGCATGGGCGGGCGACGCCGACGACGACTACCGCAGGCAGTGCGAATTCGCGCCGTGGTCTTCGATGGTGAACGTTTGCGGCCTGCCGGCCGTGACCATTCCCGTGTACTGGACCCGCGGGCAACCCGGCGAGGGACTCCCGATGGGCATCCAGCTGGTTGGGCCGAAGGGGTCGGAGCTGCTCCTGCTGCAGGTGGCGGCACAGCTGGGATTCTGAAGTGGATTGAACGGCTCCGGGGTGTCGACTCCACGGCCAAACGGGTGGACCATTAAAGGGCAGTCACCTAGAGGAGGCCTGTGATGTGCTATTCATCAAGCAAGGATTTCGGGTGGGGCATCAAGAAGGACGCCACCCGCGAACCCGAGGCTCGCCAGCAGACACCGCCGGACCGTACCGAGCCGCATTTCACGGCTCAGGACTTCAGCTTCTGGACATTCCCGCGTCGGCGGAAGACCCATGAAGCCGAGGAACCTGCTGGTGAGCGCACCAGCGAGAGGGTCTGACCCGTTGGCCAAGCCCGCTTGAAGAAAGGCCCCGCCCGGGGCCTTTCCCCTGCCCGGCATGGCCCCGGTATGGCACCGCATGGCACCGCCGCCGCGCCAGCCCTGTCGGGCACCGCACCGCTCCACCGCAGTGAAATTTGGAGGGACAACTCACATGCGCGGACAATACGTACACCAAGCATCTCTGCTGATGGCCACCGGCTCCGATCCCGAGGCACCAGGCGCGGCCATCACGCTTGAACTATGCGGAAGCTGGGAGCATGAACCGCCGTGCCCCCTGGCCCCGCATCATACGGGCCACGCCCGGGACGGCAACGAGGTCAGGCTCAGGGTCGTCTTCGCCGCCGAACCGGCTAAAGAAAACGAGGTTCGCCGACGGATCGGAAAAGCCCTCGCCGGCGGGACCCTCACCGGGCCAGGCGGAGTGAAAACCAACTGGACGTTGCAGGACTCCGGACCTGGCGTGCTTACCGAAAGCGAACGGGAACAGGCCGAGCGGATCGGGGCCGCAACCTAATTCCAGAACCTGGCTTCCGGAAGCCTAGTAGCCGTAACTTGTGCGGTAGGCCGACAGCCCGAGGATGAGGAGCAGCCAGAACGCGCCATAGGCGAGCAGGCACAGATAGCCCAGGACCAGCCCGGTAATGGACATGCCGTTGCCGGAGGGTTCGCGCCCGAGGGCCAGGTGGCCGGTGATGATCGCGGCGAGCTGCGGAATGAGGAACCACCCCAGCAGGACCGAGGAAATACCGCAGACCATGCTCGTGATGCTGAGACCCTTGGGCTCGGCTGCCGGCATGCCGTAATACGCGGGCTGGCCATAAGGGCTGGGCTGGGCGTAGGTGCTCGGCGGACCGTAGGGGCTGCCCGGTTGGGCGTAGGGCGCACCGTGCTGCTCGGCAGGCTGGCGGTACGCGCCGGCGCCGGGCTGGCTGTACGCGCCTGCGCCCTGCTGGCCGCCGCCGTACTGGTCCCCGCTCTTTCTCCAGTCATAAAGTGGCGGTGCGGGAATCTCCGGACCCTGCGGCGGCACAAACTGTGGTGGCTCGTAGCCAGCCGGTGAATCGCCTGCTCCTGGGGCGCCGGGCCCTTGGGAATCCGGGCGCGGCGTGGTCTGGTCACTCATGGTTTTCCCCGTTCGAAGTCTTCGCTTTCCAGCCTACCGCCGCGCCCCCTGCGGGCCTATCGCCCCAGATACGGCAGCACGTACACAGCGAAAACCACGAAGCCCACGAGGCAGAGCAACCGGCCCATCCCCGCGGCAGCCTGCTGTTGGACATTCGCTTTCCGCCGTCCGTAGCCGCTGCGCGCCGCGCTGGCGACGGGCGGGAGTTGCCGGGGGCCGGGCCGGGAACCGCGCCGGACCACCGGCGCCGCCGCGGACCGCACGGACACATCCGGCCGACGGGAAACCTCGGGCTCCCGGGAGCCATCGGGCCGCCGAGGCACTTCGGGCCGGCGCGTCGAAGGCGCCGGACGATTGCTGGTCAACGACCTCAGGGCAGCACTGTCCGCTTCCGGTTCCTGCGTGAGTTGCTGGCTGAGGTCCGCGAACAGGCCCACCACTGTCGCCGTGTCCAGCACCGCAGGCAGGGCCAGGACAGCCTCAACAACGCGTTCGGCACCTGCCACGGCGACGTCGGCATTCGTGATGGCGAAGAGGTCCGGCTGGCCCGCGAGGCAGATCAAGGGGCGGACCAGGCGGCGATGCGGCGGCGCCAGGACCGAGGCGACGGCGGCGCACTGCGCCAACGCCCCTTCCACCGACTGGGTCCTGGCAAACCGGCCCTGCCACAGGACCCCGGCGGACACGCGGACCTCGCCTGTCCAGTTCTTCGCATCCACCACCACCACGCCGCCGGGACCTACCAGCACGTGGTCGAGGTTGGCCCTGGGCCTGCCGGGCCAGTGCACGTCGTGGAGCAGGAACCAGCCGTACGTGACGAGCAGGCTGAGATGCTCGGCAACCATCCGCTCGCCGACGGCGCCATCGTCCCAGGATTTAGTGGCCCGCTCGGCCTGGTCCAGCTGGCGTTTAAGCCGCCGCACACGCTCCGCTGCGAGCCTTGACTGCTCGGCCGCGCCGTCCCCTGCCCCCATGACCGGTCCCTTACTTTCCTGGCGGCCTTACTGCCGCATGCACGACGGCGGTGCTGCCGCCGTCGTGCATTCCTTCCTGACTTTTCCGAACGTAACAGCGGCGGCGGGAGCCGGTATATAGGTACTTTGGGGCTGAGTACTCAGGTTTGACCACCTGTTCATGACATTCCGCGTCACAGGGTCCGGAATTTGGACCGGGGCGTATTGCCGTCCGCCCGGGTCTGGCATGCTGGTCCCATGGCTAGCCGCGCGGGCACAGTTGCCCAACCCCAGGACCTTGTTGACATCACTGCGCTCCTCGACGCGTACTACGACATATCGCCGGATCTGGGTGATCCCGGCCAGCGCGTAGCGTTCGGCACGTCGGGGCACCGGGGATCCAGCCTCAAAGCGTCGTTCAACGAAAAACACATCGTGGCAATCACGCAGGCCATCGTGGAATACCGCGCCGGCCAAGGCATCACCGGCCCGTTGTTCCTGGCGAAGGACACCCACGCACTGAGCGAACCCGCCCAGAATTCCGCCCTCGAAGTGCTCGCCGCCAACGGCGTGAACGTGCTGGTTGACGCCCGCCACGGCTACACCCCCACACCTGCCCTGAGCCACGCCATCCTCACCTACAACAACAACCGCCAGGCCGGCGCTCCCGAGGCGGACGGCATTGTGGTCACGCCCAGCCACAACCCGCCGGGCGACGGCGGCTTCAAGTACAACCCGCCGCACGGCGGCCCTGCCGATTCCGACGCGACGGGCTGGATCGCCAACCGCGCCAACGAACTGCTCGAGAACGATCTCCGCGGCGTCAAGCGCATCCCCGTCGCCGAAGCCCTCGCGGCGGACAGCACCGGCAAGTTCGATTTCCTCAGCAGCTAC
This sequence comes from Pseudarthrobacter sulfonivorans, assembly GCF_014712225.1. GTDB lineage: Bacteria > Actinomycetota > Actinomycetes > Actinomycetales > Micrococcaceae > Arthrobacter > Arthrobacter sulfonivorans. Next base: position 48,404 of record NZ_JACXBW010000011.1, on the reverse strand, counting down.
GTTGACGACCTCCCGGCGGTCCTGAACCTGGATGCCATCCGGGAAGCCGGCGTCCGCATCGGTGCCGACCCCATGGGCGGCGCGTCCGTTGACTACTGGGGCGAGATCGGCGAGCGCCACCACCTGGACCTCACCGTGGTGAACCCGACCGTGGACCCGCAGTGGGCCTTTATGACCCTGGACTGGGACGAGAAGATCCGGATGGACTGCTCCTCACCCGCCGCGATGGCCTCACTCATCAAGCGCATGTCCGACGGCGGCAGTTCCGCCGCGTTCGACGTCGCTACCGGGAATGACGCCGATGCCGACCGCCACGGCATCGTCACCCCGGACGGTGGCCTGATGAACCCGAACCACTATCTCGCCGTCGCCATCGATTACCTCTACCGCAACCGCGGCGGCTGGAACCCGAACTCGGTGGTGGGCAAGACCCTGGTCTCGTCCTCGATCATCGACCGTGTGGCGGAGAGCCTGGGCCGCAAGCTGGTAGAGGTTCCCGTGGGCTTCAAGTGGTTTGTGCCGGGCCTGCTGTCCGGCGAAGGCGCGTTCGGCGGCGAAGAATCGGCCGGTGCATCCTTCAACAAGCTGGACGGCAGCGTCTGGACCACCGATAAGGACGGCATCCTGCTGGCGCTCCTGGCCTCGGAGATCACCGCCGTCACGGGCAAGTCCCCCTCGCAGCTGTACAAGGGCCTGACCGACCAGTTCGGCGCCCCCGTCTACGCACGCATTGATGCAGCAGCCACGCGGGAGCAGAAGGCGGCACTCGGCAAGCTCTCGCCGTCGGACGTCACCGCAACGGAACTGGCAGGCGAGACCATCACCGCCAAGCTGACCGAGGCACCCGGCAACGGCGCGTCCATCGGCGGCCTCAAGGTCGTCACGGAGAACGCCTGGTTCGCCGCGCGCCCGTCCGGCACCGAGGATGTCTACAAGATCTACGCCGAGTCCTTCAAGGGCGAGGAGCACCTCAAGCAGGTGCAGGCGGAAGCCAAGGCTCTGGTGGACGGCGTCATCGCCTAACCACCCCCGCACAATCAACGCTCTCTCACTTAATGCGCTTAAAACACCGACGCTCTCTCACTTTCCTGAAGAAAGTGAGAGAGCGTCGGTGTCAAAGCCGCATTAAGTGAGAGAGCGTCTGAGGTTGTTGGGTCAGACGGTGCGGACGACGTCCTCGTAGGTGAACTTGGGCTTGGCGGCACCCCAGGCGCCTTCACCGGGCTGGCCGATGTTGACCACCAGGAAGCTCTTCTGCTCGCCGGCCGGGAAGAGCTGGGCGTCGATGGCGCTGAAGTCGGCACCGGTCATCGGGCCGGCGGCGAGGCCGAGGGACCGGACGGCAAGGATGAAGTAGCCGGCCTGCAGGTGCGCGTTGTTGTTGCCGGTGGCTGCAGCCAGGTCCGGGGCTGCGTCGTACATGGCCTTCGGTGCGTTGTACTCGGGCAGGAAGGTGTCCCACTGCTCAGCCCAGGCGGTGTCGTAGCTGAGGACGGCAACCAGCGGAGCGGAGGCGGTCTTGGCCTTGTTCCCGTTGGACAGGGCGTCAACAAGCTTGGCGCGGGCCTCGTCCGAACGCACGTAAGTGACGCGCAGGGGCTGCGAGTTGAAAGCCGTGGGGCCAAACTTGGTGAGCTCGTAGATGGCGCGGGCCTGGTCCTCAGTCACTTCGCCGGTGAAGGAATTGGCGGTGCGGGCTTCGGCAAAGATGGCGTCGACGGCGGCCGAGTCGATGACTGCTTCTTCGTGGGCAATAGTCATATGCGTACCTTTCGCTGGGCCCGCTCATCGGGATGATGTGCCGGCGGTCTGCTTTCCATAGTTGCAACTTCAAGCGTTGCTGTCTTCTTCCCGTGACGGCTCGTGACGTCCGGCACAGCCGCGCGGCAGGCGGGGTGGCGCGGTATTCTTGCACCGGAAGATTCAGCCCCAGCGGCAACCCCCTTGAAAGGCCCCCGACCATGAGCATGCTCGGAATGAAATGGAAGCTGCACGGCACCGGCAGGTCGATCAAGCCCGGCCACGTGGTTGCTCCGGACGAGCGGCTGGCCTGGCCACTGACCATTGGCGTCGGCATGCAGCATGTCGTGGCCATGTTCGGTGCCACGTTCCTGGTCCCCATCATCACCGGGATGCCGCCGGCCACCACGCTGTTCTTTTCCGGCATCGGCACCCTGCTGTTCCTGGTCATCACCAAGGGCCGGGTGCCCAGCTACCTCGGCTCCAGCTTCGCCTTCATCGCGCCCATCATGGCGTCCCAGCAGCAGTTCGGCATCCCCGGTGCGCTGGGCGGGGTGCTGCTCGCCGGCGTCGCGCTGGCCCTGATCGGTGCGATCGTCCAGAAATTCGGTGCAGGCTGGATCAACCGGCTGATGCCGCCGATCGTCACCGGCGCGATCGTGGCCCTGATCGGCCTGAACCTGGCCCCCGCGGCGAAGATGAACTTCGCCGCGGCCCCCGTCACCGCAGTGGTCACCTTGACCACCATCATCCTGGTCAGCGTCCTGTTCCGCGGGATCATCGGCCGGCTGAGCATCCTGGTGGGCGTGGTGGTGGGTTACCTGGTGGCCATGCTGCGCGGCGAAGTGAGCTACGACAAAATGGACGCCGCCGCATGGATCGGCTTCCCCCACTTCCAGACACCGGAATTCCATGTCGGCGTGCTTGGTCTCTTTGTTCCGGTGGTCCTGGTCCTCGTGGCTGAGAACATCGGGCACGTGAAGTCAGTGGCGGCCATGACCGGCCAGAACCTCGACGACGTCTCCGGGCGTGCGCTGCTGGCCGACGGCATCGCCACGGTGCTCGCCGGCGCAGGCGGCGGTTCCGGCACCACCACCTACGCGGAAAACATCGGCGTCATGGCGGCCACCAAGGTGTACTCGACGGCGGCCTACTGGGTTGCCGGGACCTTCGCCATCGTGCTGAGCTTCTCACCGAAGTTCGGCGAACTGATTGCCACGGTCCCGCAGGGCGTGCTCGGCGGTGCGGCCACCATGCTGTACGGCATGATCGGCATTCTCGGCGTGAAGATCTGGGTACAGAACAAGGTGAACTTCGCCAACCCCGTGAACCTGACCACCGCCGCCGTCGCCCTGATCATCGGCATCGCGGACTACACCTGGACCATCGGGGAGCTGACCTTCACCGGCATTGCGCTGGGCTCTGCCGCCGCCCTGGTGATCTACCACGGCATGAAGGCCATTGCGAGGGCCCGGGGCACGGTGGCAGAACCGGAAACCGAGCAGGCGGGCCTTCCGCCGGCGGCAAAGGCCGCCCTCAACGCTGCAACGAAACGTGGACCGAAGAAACGCTGATCAGGCGGCGTGGCTGCCCCCGACCAAGGGCCCGGGTGAGCTTCCAAAGCCAAAGACGGGCCCGGGCTCGGGCCGCTTGGCGGTCAGCGCCTCCACAGCCGGGTGCCTCAGCTGTCTGATCACCCAGGGGACCAGATATTCCCGGGCCCAGATCAGATCCTCGGACCTGGCCGCCTTCCAGTTACGCGGCAGCGGCGGCTTGGGTACCAGGGGCACCAGCGTGTGCGGGACGCCGAGGGCCGTCAAGACTGCCGTGGCGATGGTGTGGTGCCCGAGGGGTGAGAAGTGCAGCCGGTCACGATCCCACATGCCGGGGCTTGAGAGTTCGCGCAGGAACCACAGGTCAACCATCACCGCGTCGTGATGGGCGGCCACGGTGTGCAGGTTCTCATTGAGGATGGCCACTTTGCCACGGATCTGGCTGAAGACCGGAGTGGCACCCCAGTCCGGCCCGGCGAACATGACCACGGTGGCGCCGGACCGGGTCAACTGGTCCACCCCTGCGTCGATCTTTTCTGCCAGCCGGTCCGGATCGCTGCGCCGGAAAACAATGTCGTTGCCGCCTGCGGAGAGCGTCACGAGGTCGGGCTTCAGTGCCAGTGCCGGCCCAAGCTGCTGGTCAAGGATCTGCTGCACCAGCAGCCCTCGGACGGCGAGGTTGGCGTAGGCGAAACCAGGCTGGTTGGCACTGAGCTCCTCGGCCACACGGTCAGCCCAGCCGCGCAGGCCGCCGTCGCTGCGGGGATCAGGGTCACCGATCCCCTCCGTGAAGGAATCGCCCAGGGCCACCAGCCGGCGCCAAGGGTGAAGTGCTGGCTCTGCGGGGGCGCTTGTGGCTGCCTTCTCCTGCTTCCAGGCGTTCATGCCGTACTCCCTGTTTTGTAGGGTCCTTCGTCCAGCGCCGGTGTTTCGACCGCGATAAGGCCGAAGTCAGCGTTGTCCTGGCGGGGTACCGCCGTTTCGGGGCGTGAGGCCGCCACGATATTCAGGGCCGTCTGGCGCAGCCCTTGGCTGGTGTGCCTTGCGACGGTCCGGAGGTACTGCACAGCCGCTTCATGGCCGAGCCCGTAGTCGGACATGAGGATGCCGACGGCCAGGTCCATCAGGACTGCGGAGCTCTGGGCTACTGCCAGTTGCGCAGCGACTTCGGCCCGCGCGGCCACCCGCACCACCAAGCGCAGGGACCTCGCGACCTGCCGCGCATACCGGCGGGCCAGGACGATGTCTTCGCTGCTGAAGGTATGGGGTGTGGCGGCATAAAGGCTTAGGGCCGCATGCCATCCTGCCGCAGACACAATCGGGATGGACAGCAGCGATCTGACCCCGTGGCCTGCGGCAGCGTTGGCGTAGCCTGGCCACCGGCGGTCGCGGGCCGTATCTGCCAGGTGAACAAAATCTCCGGTGCGCAGGGATTCCAGCACGGGTCCGTCGGCGAACGAACACTGTTCTTCGTCTGCGGCCCTGGCCGCGGCGCTGCCGGCGGCGGCTGTCCGGGCCGCCCCGGGACGGAAGAACGTGACAGCCCAACTGATTGAGCGGGCATCGCCGTCCAGGCTGCGCATGAACTCGCCGGTGACCGAAGCAAGGAAGTCCTCAACATCCGTGCTCTCGAACACCACATCCTGGGGGTCGGGAAGGGATTCCCAACCCGGCACCCTTGGAGTCTCCGCGGCCATGTTCCACGCCTAGGATCGATACGCGCGGCCCACTGCAAAACCTGTTACTAGGATACGTCCGGAGTTGGTTTCCCGGGTGCGGTTCTGCGGCACCAATATGCGGCATCGTAGACGGGGCAGGGGGCACAAGAGAGCCGCCCGGCATGAAGCCGGGCGGCTCTCTTGCTGCATTACCGGTGCCGGGGCGGAACCTGGCGGCACGACGGGTCAGCCGGCGTCGAAACTTTCGTCTTCGTCGTTCGGGGACTTTTCCTTGGGCAGGTCATTGCCGCTGCCGTCCGGCAGTCCGGCAGCGTCCTCTTCCGCCTCTGACGAGAACGGCTCTGAGCCCTGTGAATCCGCGTTTGACTCGTCAATTTCGGCCTCCGCGGACGGTACGGCCGCGTCCCGCGGCACGGGCGGCTCACCCGGTTCGAAGCCGGGATCGTTCGAGTCGGCTTCGGCATGGTGCTGCTCGTCCGTGCCGCCGAACCTGCCGGCTCCGGGCTCGCCGGCACTGTCCTTGTCCTCCTCGTCGAAGTGGCTGAGGTTGGGCGTGCCCGTGGCGAAGGTTTCGCCGTCGGGGCTGTCCTGGTTCAGGCCGGCGGCGTCGAAGTCCTCTTCGTCCCGGGGCTGCGCGAACTGCTTGTTGTCAGCTCCGCCCATCTCCTGCTCTGCGGTTGGCGAGCCGTATCCGCCCACTTCCTCTTCCGGTTCCGTGCGCTGGTTTTCCTGACTCATGGTTCCTCCTGTTGTGGATGTGGATGAATCTGACGGGCAAGTATTAGAGCCCCTTGCCGCCGGTGACCGGCAGCACCGCGCCGGAGATGTAGGACCCCTGTTCAGATGCCAGCAGCACATAGGCCGCTGCGAGCTCTGCCGGCTGGCCGGCCCGCTGAAGCGGAGTATCCTGGCCGAACGTGGGCAGCTTGTCCGGCCACTCGGTAGCCGGAATCAGCGGGGTCCAGATGGGCCCCGGTGCCACGGCGTTGACGCGGATCCCCTTGGGTCCCAACTCCAGGGCCAGAGCCTTGGTGAATGCCACCTGGGCGGCTTTGGTCATGGCGTAATCGATCAGCCCAGGGGACGGGTTGAAGGCCTGGATGGAGGCCGTGGTGATGATCGAGGCCCCGGCTTTCAGGTGGGGTACCGCAGCCCGCGCCGTCCAGATCAAGGAATAGAGATTGGTCTTGAACACCCGGTCGAATTCCTCCGTGGGGAGGGACTCGAAGCTGTCCCGGTTCTTCTGGTAGGCGGCGTTCAGCACCACGACATCGAGCCTGCCAAACTCAGCCACCGTGTCCTCCACGATCCGGGTGCTGAAGTCCTCCTCCCGTCCGTCGCCGGCCAGCAAGAGGGCCCGCTGGCCCGCCTTGCGGATCCAGTCGGCAGTGTCCTGGGCGTCTTCCTCCTCCTCCGGAAGGTAGGAAATTGCGACGTCGGCACCCTCGCGTGCGAAGGCGATGGCCGCGGCCTTGCCAATCCCGGAGTCTCCCCCCGTTATGAGCGCTGCCTTGCCTTGGAGGGCGCCGTGCCCCTCATAACTGAGCTCGCCATGGTCCGGCTTGGGATCCATGGGCGCCGTAAGCCCAGGCTGCTCCTGCTCCTGCCTCGGGAACCCGCCGGAATGGTAGCTCCCGCGGGGGTCTGCGGGCGGTTCCGTCTGCTTCTGCTTATCGCTCATAGTCCACCTCTTCACTGAATCGGTTTTCGAAGGGCGCATGCTGCACCAGCCCTTCGAAACTATCCCGCCCGGCAGAGCAAGTCCACCGTTCGACACGAACAATAAGCAACCTTAGCAATTCTTGATCTCGGCGCAACTTCGGCCTAGCTTGAGAGCACACGGCTTGGGTGGCCACGCCCCGGAGCAAGGAGAAGCAATGTCGGATGTGGAGGACTTCACGGGCAAGTCGGGCCGGAACGAAACCCGGGAAGAACAGCTTGACCGGAACTGGGCCGAACTGCTTCAGGAACTCCGGGTCCTGCAGACCGGGGTGCAGATTTTGGCAGGTTTCCTCCTGACCCTCCCCTTCCAGCAGCGCTTCGAAGAACTGGACGATTTTCAGGTCACCCTCTATCTCGTCAACGTCGTTATCGCCACCCTCACCACCGCCTTCATCCTGCTTCCGGTGAGCGTCCACCGCCGTCTGTTCCGCCAGCGCCTCAAGGAGATGCTGGTGTCAAGCGCCGATACCATCACGAAACTGGCCCTGGCCGGTGTTGGCATGCTCAGCGTCGGGACGGCGGCACTGGTTTTTGACGTAACCGCCGGCCGGTCGGCGGGGCTGACCGCCGGCGTCATCCTGCTGGCGGTCCTCCTGGTCCTGCTGATCTATGTCCCCCTGCGGCTGAACCGCCGCGCCCAGGGACGTTAGCCCAGGCAGCTTAGTCGAACGGCAAAAACCGCCAACCCCGCCGGAATGCGGCGGAAGAAACCTTCAAACAGAGGAGCAAAACATGCGTAAGTGGGCCAAGGAACATGGGCTGTTGCTCGCGAACGCCGGCCTGTTCCTGGCGTTTTTCGGCGGAATGATCCTGTCCGGCGCGGCGGCCTACAGCGAGGATCAGGCGGCCCACGGGCAGCCGGGCGTCACCGTGCTGGAGTATCTGTCGACGGGCGACTTTGTGGAAGCCACGTTCGAAAACTGGGAATCCGAATTCCTGCAGATGGCCATGTATGTGATCCTGACCGTCTTCCTTTTCCAGAAGGGCTCCTCCGAATCCAAGCCCATGGGTAAGGATGCCCCGCAGGACCAGGACCCGCGCGATGCCACCATCAAGGACGCAACGCCGTGGCCGGTGAAGCGCGGCGGCCTTGTGCTGAAGCTCTACGAGCACTCGCTCTCCATCCTCCTGCTGCTGCTCTTCCTGGCCTCCTTCAGCCTGCATGCGGCCGGCGGGGCCTCGGCGTACAGCGACGAGCAGCAGAGCCACGGCCAGCCCGCTGTCACCGTGCTGCAGTACCTGGGCACCAGCCAATTCTGGTTTGAGTCCTTCCAGAACTGGCAAAGCGAGTTCCTGGCGGTGGCCGTTTTGGTGGGCGCCTCTGTTTACCTGCGGGAAAAAGGCTCGCCGGAATCCAAGCCGGTAGCCGAGCCGCACTATGAGACCGGAGCGTAAGCAGCACACCACATTTTTTGTCAGGCCTCGATCCGGCCCCTGATCTGATTGGAGAATGCAATGAAAAGAATTCTGAAGGCCGTCATCGTGGTCCTGGCGATGCTCGCCGGGGCCCCGGCGTTCGCCACAGCAGCCACCGCGGCTCCGCCGGCTTCCGCCACCTTTCAGGCGATGGGGGCCCAGTCCGACCCGGGACCGGCATCGGCAGCTGTTGCGGCCGCGAAGCCTACTCCCTCCGATACGGCGTCAACCAGTCCGGCCAACCCCGGTACGGGAGAAACAGCCGAGCAGGAAGGGACGCGGTTGGACTATGCGCCGTGGGTCATCGGAGCCATCGTGCTGGTTACGCTGGTGGTTGTCGTGATCTGGCGGCGCCGCCGGAACACCACCATCGTCTAACCGGCTCAGGCGCCTTCCAGGACCTGACTGGTTGCCCACGCCAGGTACTTTGCAGCGTTGGCGACGGCGTCTTCGGGACTGGCCGCCACATCGAGCAGCTGGGCAGCGGCTACTACGCCGTGTCCGGCCAGGTCCTCGGGCGTGACAAGAATCCGGCCCGCCACCACAATCACCGGGATGCCCCGTTCGCGGGCGGCATCGGCAAGCGCGATGGGGGCCTTGCCGGTCAGCGATTGCGAGTCCAAGGACCCTTCGCCGGTGATCACGAGGTCCGCGTTGTCGAGCTGACCCGAGAGTCCAGTGAGTCCTGCCACCAGCGCAAATCCGCCTTCCAGCCGGGCCTTGGTAAAGGCAAGGAACGACGCCGGGAAGCCGCCGGCTGCCCCGGCACCGGGGAGGTTGACGTCCCGGCCGGTCGCTTCACGGAGCACGGACGCCCAGTTGCGGAGGCCGGAGTCGAGCAGTTCCACAGCCTCGTCGTCGGCTCCCTTCTGGGGGCCAAAGACGTGGGCGGCGCCGGTGGCGCCGAACAGCGGGTTCTGCACGTCCACGGCGATCCGGAACGAAACGGAGGACAGCCGCGGATCAAGTCCGGAGGTATCCAGGGCCACCACATCCGCAAGCGATCCGCCGCCCAACGGGACCACGTTTCCGGCGCTGTCCAGGGGCTTGAGGCCCAGCGCACGCAGGGCTCCGCTGCCGGCGTCGGTCATGGCCGAGCCGCCGAGGCCGAGCACAATCTCGGTGGCACCGGCGTCGAGGGCCGCGGCGATGAGCTGCCCGCAGCCGTAGCTGTGGGCCCGCAGCGCATTGGACGCAGTGGGCTCCATCTGCGCGAGGCCGGAGGCCTGCGCGGTCTCGATGACCGCCACAGCGCTGCCGTCAGCGTTCCTACGGAGGGCCCACGCCGCGCCAACGGGCTTAAGGATCGGCCCGACGACGGCGTTGAGGCGCTCCTCGTAGCCGGCGGAAACGGCTGCCTCCAAGGTTCCCTCGCCACCGTCGGCGATCGGAAACTGGTTGGCCACGGCATCCGGATAGACGCGCAGCGCCCCTTCCGCGATGGCGGCGGCGGCCTCGGCTGCGGTGAGGGAACCCTTGAACTTGTCCGGAGCAATGAGAATGCGCATGCGCTCAATCATGCCAGCCCACTGTGGGAAAGCGCTTGCCCGATCCGCTATGCGGACATGCCCTCCTGTGCGGGCGCCTTGCCCCTGAGGACGGCGAAGTAGCCGGGGATTCTGCTGTCCCCGTCAGCATCCATCAGCGGATTGGTTTCGATGGTGGCGGCGCCGTCTTCCACGAGCGTCCACCGGTCCGTTGGCATCACGACGGCCAGCTCGTCCGGGCCGAAGTGTCCGGGCATGGGCAGCTTGCGGATGGCCAGTTCCAGCGGCGCCGGGATCCTCCGAAGCGAGGCACCCAGGTGCGAGACGTATTCCACCGGGTTTCCGCGAAAGTTCGTCTCCGCCAGGAACACCCGGCCGCGCTCGCCCACCAACAGCCGGAGGTTTTCCATCAGGGCGGCCTGATCGGCGGTGTCCAGGACATGGAGCACTCCCCGGATGAAGACATTGGCGTCCGTCGGTCCCGCCAGCCCGGCACCCGCTCCCGGCAGCGTCATGTCGCATGCCACAAAGCTGACATTTTTCACCCCTGCCGACGTGGCCCGCGCGCGGACCACGGCATGATCAGCCACGTCAACGCCGATCACCTGCGGTGAAAAGGCCGCCAGGGCGCGGCTGAAGGCGCCGTGGCCGCAGCCCACATCAACCACGGGCAGGTCCGGATCGAAGTGCCGCGCAAGAATGTCCCGGTAGCCGCGCAACTCATGGTCAGAACCGGAATCCCAGAGGACTTCACTACTGGTCCCGGTTCGGAGGATTCCTGCCCAGTACTTGTCCCAGGCAACGGCCCGGTCCTTGGGGGCGGAGCGGGACAGCCGGATGAGCCTGGGCAGGATCAAGTACTTCCGCCAGGCGGGGCGCATCGGTTTCGAGGGGGAGGACACCGTTCAAATATAGGACCCTGAAGGCCCTGCGCCTGCGCCGGGAAGCGCGGTGGAGTCAGGCGACGGCCTGCTGGTCCTTCAGCAGCCAGGCCGTGGCTTCTTCCCTGGAGGTAAAAAACCGGGTGGGGCAGGGCAGTTTGTTAATGCCGAGGATGAAGTTTGCGAGCACTTTGTCCACGGGCGATGCCCCCAACAGCGCGATCCGGGACGCTTGGCACGGCTTGCCGAAAACTGTCCGGGCACCGCGGCTGACCTGCGCCGTCGTGGCCATGTCCACCAGCATGGGATAGCGGAGGTCCCCGCACAGTTCATTCACGCCGCGCATCGCAGCTTCGGCGTCCGCCTGGGAGATGGACACCGCGCGGGGCCACTTCAGTTGGATGACACCCTGCCCGTCCAACGTCAGGTCCGCCTTCACACCTTCAGCAGGCTGATTCGTCACGATTACCCTCCGCGCATCCTAATAAGGGGCCGGCTATGCCCCGTCACCCTACAATGTACTCATTCAGGACTGAACAGTGCTCAACCACATCGAGGGGGACGGGTTGCCAACGGACACACCACACGTAGCAACCGTGCCCTACCTGGCCGTAGTCGCGGACCCGGATGCCGGGCGCCGGCAATTCGTAACGGCAGCGCTGGAGGCGGCGGGCTTCACGGTCCGCACTGCCGGGACTGCCGCCCACCTGTCCGCGATTCTGGGCGACGCCAAGCCCTCCATCCTGGTCCTGGACAGTTCCCTGTCCGATATCGACGTTGCAGCTCCTGTGCTGGCGCTCGTGGACCTGGACAGTCCGTCCGAGGTCAAGGCAGTGGAGCATGCCGGCGTGCGGGACTGCGTTGCCAAACCACCTGCGGCCAAGGAGTTGATCCACCGGGCCACCGCACTGATCAACCTGGTCTCCCGCCGGGCCGAGACGCGCCATGAAGCCGAGACGCTGCGCGAACGACTGCGGCAGGTATCGGCGGCGCTTCGCGGAACCAACGACCCCCAGCAGATCGCCGACCTTGTGGTGACGGGTTTCGGTGAGACCTTCGGCGCCGACCGGGTCTGCCTGGCCACGTTCGAGGACGACAGGGTGCCGCTGATCACGGCCCAGTGGCACCGGCGCGGGTTGGCGCCCCTGCCTGCGGCGTTGTTTGAGGCGGCGGAAGGGGCCCGCTCGGCAGCGGATCTCCTCTGGTCACGGGCAGAGCCCCTGACCGCGAACGGGGCCTTCGTACAGGGCGGCACCGATGATGCCGAGCTTCCGGCCGAGCTGGCCGCCCTCAACGCGGCAGCATATGTTGCTGTCCCGATCGGCGACGGCAGTTCGTCCCTGGGCATGATCTGGATAGCGCTGCTGGACTCCCCCAGGGAATGGTCGCGCGCGGAGCTCGGCCTCATCCAGCACGTGGCCGGCAATGCGGCCCACGGACTGATCCAGAGCCACCTAATCACCAGTCAGCAGCAGGTGGTCAAGCAGCTCCGGGAGCTGGACAAAGCCAAGACCGATTTCCTGGCCACCGTCAACCACGAACTCCGCACCCCGCTGACCTCGATCATGGCGTACCTGGACATGATTCAGGAAAACACCTCGGATCCGGTGTCCACCGAGGTCCACCAGATGCTTGACATCGTGGTCCGGAATACGGAGCGGCTCCGCCTGCTGATCGAGGACATGCTGAGCGTTTCCCGCAACGGCCACGAGCTCAGTCCGCTGCAGCTGACGCCTGTCCGGCTGGCACGGACACTGAAGATAGTCACCGCCGCGCTTACCCCGCTGGCAAAACTGCAGAACGTCAGCATTGTGCTGGCACCCAACGCCGAAGACCTCGACATCATGGCCGACGAGGTCCAGCTGCAGCAGGTTTTTACCAACCTGGTTTCCAACGCCATCAAGTTCACCCCGGGCGGGGGACGGATCGACGTCAGCAGTGTCTCCGAGACCGAAGCCGACGGCACCTGCTGGGCAACGGTCAGGGTCTCGGATACCGGGATGGGGATCTCCGACGACGAGCTGGCCCACGTCTTCACCCGCTTTTACCGGGCCTCCAACGCCATGTCCGGGGCGGTGCCCGGCACCGGCCTGGGGCTTGCCATCACGCAGGACATCGTGGATCGCCACGGCGGCCGCATCGAGGTGGCTTCCCAGCTGGGACTGGGCACCACTGTCACAGTGAGGCTCCCACTCGCTACCCGTTCACCACAGAACGCCTGAACCGCAGAACCCTGATCCTTGGAGAGGAGGTCCCCTTGTTCGCCGATGATGACCCCAGGCTGTCCCAACTTTTGGAGGGTATTGTCCGGCTTGCCTCCGGCGACCTCCAGTCCCGGATTGCAGTTTCGCCCGCCCGCGACGAACTCGACGCCATCATCATGGGCACCAACCTCCTGGCCGAGGACCTGCAGATCATCTATGAGGAACTTGAACAGCGCGTAGAGGACCGCACCCAGCTCCTCCACGAGGCACACCGCGAAATGCAGAAGATGGCCATGCAGGACCCTCTTACCGGCCTCGCCAACCGGTCGGCGCTCCTTACCGCGCTGAAGTCGGCCCAGGGCCACAACGGCGCCGGCCAGCCGGTGATCCTGCTCCTTGACCTGGACGCCTTCAAGTCCATCAACGACAGCCTGGGCCACGCCGCCGGGGACCAGGTGCTAACGACAGTCGCAAGGCGTATCCGCAGCGCCGTCCGCCAAACCGACGTTGTCGCCCGGCTGGGCGGAGACGAGTTCGCCATTGTTATGCCTGCGACGGGCGCCGACCAGGCCGCCGCCGTCGGTCGACGCATCCTGGCCTCCCTCAAGGAACCGATCGAGCTGCCGGACCGGACCATCCGCTGCGGGGCGTCCATCGGACTCAGCATCGGCGAACCGGGCCGGTCGCCGGACGACCTGCTGATGGAGGCTGACATTGCCATGTACGCCTCGAAGGCCGAGGGCCAGAACCGGCTCCATGTGTTCGAGCCAGGGCTCCTTCTTGTCCGCAGGCTCCGCAGCCAACTTCTCGATGACCTCCGGACGGCGGTCAAGGGCGAAGGGCTGGTGCTCCATTACCAGCCCGTCATTGAGCTGGACTCGGGCAGGATTGAAGGCGTGGAAGCCCTTGTCCGCTGGCAGCACCCCACCCGGGGGCTCATCATGCCGGACGAATTCATCCCCCTCGCTGAAGACGCCGGACTGATCTCCGAGCTTGGCCTCTGGGTCCTCACGACGGCGGTGCGCCAGCTCCGTCAATGGATTGACGATGGGCTGGTGGACAGTTCGTTCTCCGTGCGGGTCAACATCTCCGCCACCGACCTGCAAAGCCTGCGGTTCATCGAGGACGTCCGCGGCGTGCTCCGGGAAACAGCCGTCCGGCCGGAGCAGGTTGTCCTCGAACTGACGGAAGTTGCGATCGTCAGGGGCAACGAACTGGACCGGTACTCGCTGGGAGGGCTGCGGGGCCTGGGGGTTGGAATCGAGATCGATGATTTCGGGACGGGCTACTCCTCCATCAGCTACCTGCGCCGCCTCCCCGTGGACCGCGTCAAGGTTGACCGGTCGCTGATCGAAGGCCTGGGTACTGATCCGAGCCAACCCGCCCTGGTGGCTGCCGTCCTGCAGCTGGTGCGGGCCTGCGGGCTCGAAGCAGTCTGGGAGGGCGTGGAAACTGGGGAGCAGGCTGAGCACCTGCGCAACCTGGGCTGTCTCAGTGCGCAGGGGTACTACTTCAGCAAACCTGTTCCGCCCGAACAGATCCCTGGGCTCCTCGCCCGACGTTCGGCGCAAAGTAATAGCGCTTAATCGTTTGGGGGCTGCGCTTTTGGCATGTCCCGATATACGATCTAGTTGCAGTATCCGATTCTTCGCGGTAAGGAGATCGGCCTAATCAGAAGTACCGAATTCTGGAAAGCGCCAGGAAATTTGAAAACTAAACGGCCACGAGGCCATTACTTCGTCAACTGGGGGCGTCGCTAATGACAGTGCGCGTGCAAGCATGGGGAGTTATCGCTGCGGTTTTGGCGGATCCGGATCCTGCGGGGGCGGCCATTCGCCAGCGCCTCAGCGATCGCCTGGGCGAAAACCCCGGTGTACCGGAGCGGGCTCTGCTGGAATATCTGCTGGAGCGCCGGCAGTTGGATGCCACGCAGGAGGGCACCCGGGACACGGCCAGCACCCTTCAACCCCTCAGTGCCGTGCCGCCGCATCTCGCTGAGCGGGTTGATTCGCTGCGGAGCCTCTCCAGGATCAGCGCCTTGCTGGAGCAGCAGATGCTGATGACCGCTTTCCAGCCTATTTACGGGCTGGACTCCAAGAGTGTGGTGGGTGTTGAGGCGCTGTCCCGCTTTGTGAGCGACGACGGTGCACGTGCGGAACTCTGGTTTGCCGAGGCTGCCGCGGTTGGCCTGGGCGCCAACCTGGAATTCTCAGCGCTCGGTTCTGCAGCGCTGGCCGCCGCGAATCTCCCTGAGCACCTTTATGTTGCCATGAACATCTCGCCGGCATCGTGCCTCGACCCGCGCCTGGCGGAATTGTTTGACCACATTGAGTTGCCTATCGAGCGAATTGTCCTTGAATTGACGGACGGAATTCTTGACGAGCAATACTCGCATTTCATTTCTGCAATTACTCCGCTGCGGGAACGCGGACTGAGAATTGCCATCGATGACTCACACTCCAGCGCCGGCACCCTGAGCCGGATGCTCCATTTGCGCCCCGACTTCATCAAGCTGGGCCGGAGCGTGATCAGCGGCGTGGACCAGGACCCGACGCAGCATGCCGTTGCCGCCTGCATGGTGGAGTTTGCCACGCAGATCGGAAGCGTCGTGGTGGCGGAAGGCGTGGAAACTGCCGAGGAACTTGCGGCGCTGACCGAGTTGGGTTTCAGCGCCGGGCAAGGCTACCTGCTCGGCAGGCCCTCTGTGCGGCCGATGGACTGGGCCGCCTGGGATGCTCCCCTCGACCCGGACGAGCTCCGGCCCCTCGCCGCCGATTCCGGCCGTTCCTTCCCAGGCCCCGGGGGCGCTGACCGGCAGTGACCGGCTGCGCCGCCGTGGACGGACCTGCTATTCGTCGTGGCCCTGGTCCCCGCTCATCTGGTCCTCCATGGGCGGGGTTTCCCCGGGCGGCACTCCCCCGCCCGGCTCGAGGCCGGTGATGTTGCCCTCGGCGGGGTCCGGGTTTGCCGAGCCGGCGGAGTCCTTGTCCGCAAGGTCCTTGGACTGCTTCGCTGACTTTGCGGAGTCTTCTTCCGGATAGTTGCTGCCCATGATGCGGCTTCCTTCCTTGGGTCGGCTGCGGCTGTTCCCCAGCTCTGGACTAATTGTAAGCATGCTGATAATTCTGGAAGATCAGTTCCGGCGGGACCGGAGGGCGACGCCGGAGCCCCAACGTCAAGAAGGAGCGGTCAGATGGGCATCGGAGACAGCATCAGCAAGGCAGCGGAAAACGCCATGGAGGACCTGGCCGGCACGTCCAAACCGACTGACGGCACAGACGTTCCGGAGCCGACGGATCCCAACAGCGACGTCGAGGTGCACTCGTCCATCAGCGAGGGTTCCAATGCCATGGAAGCCGAAAAGGAAAAGGCGCCTGGCTTGAAGCCTGGCTCCGCCACCGGCCCGGTGTCCGCCAATCCTGCCCAGCCGGGAGGCAGCGGCGGGAGCGGCGGCGGGCCGGCAGAGCCTACGGAAGCGGACGCGCCGGACGTTCCCCGTGACGTCCCCGGACCGGCTGGCCTGCCCGAAGGTGACCCCGGCGAGCTGAGGGCCGATCCCGGCGAAGGCGATCAGGACCCTTCCGCCGGGCTGGGCCGCGGCTGACTGCACTCCGCGGCGGCGGAAGCTGACCTCGGGGCCCTGGCCCGGCAAAGCACAGCTCAGCTGCCGGACCACTGGCCCCGTTCCAGGAGCACCTGCCTCAGCAGGTCTGCCCGGTCCGTCACGATCCCGTCCACGCCAAGGTCCAGCAGGCGGCGCATCTCGTCGGGATCGTTGATGGTCCACACGTGGACCCCGAGGCCGAGGGCGTGCGCGCGGCGGATGAAACCGGGCGTGACCACGCGGATCACCCCCTGCCGCACCGGCACCTGCAACGCCTGGACGTCACGCAACGGGCCCCGCAGCACAAAGCGCAGGAAAGGGACCGGAAGAACGGGGCCAAGCAGGACAAACAGCCCGTTCGTCACCACCCCGGCCGAGGAGGCAACCGGCCGGCTCAGCAGCTTCAGCACCGCCCGGCGTCGGCGGTCCGAAAAGCTGGCCACCAGGACGCGGTCGTGCGCGCCGTGGCGTTCGATGCCCGCGGCCAGCGTGCGCACGGAGCCCCAGTCCTTGATGTCCAGGTTCACCCGCACTTCGGGGAACGCCGTGAGGAGCTCGTCGAACAGCGGCACCGGTTCGAACCCGCCGATCCTGGCGGCAGCCACGTCGGCGGCTGTCAGTTCGGAGATCCGGCCGCGGCCGTCGGTGGCCCGGTCCAGGGTGTCGTCGTGGAAGAGCAGCAGCACGCCGTCGGACGTGGTGTGGACATCGGTTTCGACGTAACGGCATCCGAGTTCGACGGCGGCGCGGAACGCGGCCATCGAGTTTTCCAGGCCCTCCCGGGAGAAGCCGCGGTGGGCCATGGCGATGGGGGGCGGCGGGCGCGAAGAATCACCGGAAGAGTCAAAGTACCGCTCGGTCACGCTGCGAGCGTACCGGAACCTGCCCGCTATGCCTCCTGCGGCACGATTTCCACGCCGTCGCTGCAATGAAGCATCGTACGCCCCAGCCCGCCGTCGAGATTCACCCACACAGAGGTGTAGTCCGAGGTGATGGCGTCCACGAGCCCGCCGGTTTCGTAACCGGGAGTGAGGAGGACGCGTACACGGTCGCCCTCTTTCAGCACCTTCCAGTGCGCAGCCGGCTCCGCCGGGTGCAATGCCGCTTCGGACCTGCGTTGGTTGCCGTTCCTTGCCATGACGCTCCCCTCAAGCTGTGGATGCTTGTCCGCCCCAACGTTAGGGGGCGAAAGTTAACGCGAGGTGAGCGGTAGCTGTGAAAAAAGACTATGGCGCCTGGTCAGGCGCGCCCTACTCCGAGGCTCGCGAGCCTGGCTTCGAGGATCTGGGCCACGCCGTCGTCGTCGAAGTGCGGTGCCTGCTGCCCGGCTGCGCGGATGGCGTCCGGGTGGCCGCTGGCCATCCCGTATCCGTTGCCTGCCCAGCGCAGCATCTCGACGTCGTTGGGCATGTCGCCGAACGCCACCACGTCCGCGGCATCGATCGAGAGGGACCTGGCGTATTCGGCCAGGGTGACCGCCTTGTTGACGCCGGGAAGGCACAGTTCCAGCATGGCCACGCTGGGGGCGGAATGCGTTGCGTACGCAAGGTGCGCGACGGCGGGGCGGACCTCAGCGAGGAAGTCGTCCGGGGTGCCTTCCCTGACGATCGCAAGGAACTTCACGACGGCGTCATCCGCTGTGAGCGTTTCCGCCAGCGGGGCGGGGGTGAATTCGGCCAGCAACTCACTGGAGCCGTTCTCGATAAAGCCCGGCTCCAGATGGAACCCGGTAAGGGTCTCCGCCGCGAACAGCGAAGCTGGCCGGAGGGCCTTGATGATCCGCCGTGCCTCCCGGACGGCATCAATGCTCAGCGTCTGCGCGGAGACCAGCCGGTCCGTCTCGAGGTCCCACACCACGGCGCCGTTGGAGCAGATCACCGTGCCGGTGTGGCCCAGCTGCTCCTGCAGCGGGTGCAGCCAGCGCGGCGGGCGGCCGGTAACGAAAACCAGTTCGACGCCGGCCTCCCGGCAGGCGTGGAAGGCGCGGACGGTGCGGTCACTGATTTTTCCGTCGTGCCCCAGAATGGTTCCGTCAATATCACTTGCTACGAGCCGCATCCTCCCAGTCTACGTGGATCCATAGAGGGCCTTGCCGTTCACGGGAGGCCCTCCGGGAGGGGCACGCCGTCGCGGGCAGGCAGCAAGTAACGGGTGAACCACCCGGCAGCCAGCTTCGCCGCCTGCGCGAGCGTTCCAGGTTCTTCGAAGAGGTGGGTGGCACCCGGAACGATCTCCAAACGGGTCAGCCCACGCATGTCATTCATCGCCGCGCGGTTCAGGGCCAGGACCTGGGTATCGGCTCCTCCGACGATCAGGAGGGTCGGGGCGCGGACGGCGGCAAGCCGCGGGCCCGCCAAATCCGGCCGCCCGCCCCTGGATACGATCGCGCCCACCTGGCTGCCGGCGTCGGCGGCGGCCCAGAGCGCGGCGGCGGCGCCAGTGCTTGCCCCGAAGTAGGCGACGTGCATTGAGGGGCCGTAGTGGCTAGCCAGCCACCGGGTCGCGGCGGTGAGCCGCTGCGCCAGCAATGGGATGTCGAACACGTTGCCGCGGTCTGCTTCCTCCGCCGGGGTCAGCAGGTCCAGCAGGAGGGTGCCCAAGCCTGCGTCGTGGAGGATCGAGGCAACATACCGGTTGCGGGGGCTGTGCCGGCTGCTGCCGCTTCCGTGGGCGAAAACGACCACCGCTTCGCAGTGTGCGGGCAAGTGCAGGTCGCCCTGCAGGGTCAGGGCCGCGGCCGGAATCTCCACCTCTTGATCATCCGCCGCGTCCTGCCCTCCGCCGGTGGATTTCCCGCCGGTGGAATCGCTGGTGGAATCACGCTGGGCAAGCGCGTCCAGCAGTTGCATCACCTCCTCGTCCGCCGTGGGTGAGAAGTCACGGTAATACTGACCGACTGCCTGGAAGTCACGGGCGGAAATGAGGGAGACAACCTCATCCGGGTCAGTCAGTGTTTCCAGCAGGTGTGCCGGGGCCACGGGGACGGCCAGAATGATCGTGGCCGCGCCGAGCTGCCGTGCGACTTGGCAGGCCACCCGGGCCGTTGATCCGGTGGCCATGCCGTCGTCGACGATAAGGGCCGTCTTCCCGGTCAGTTCCAGGCGCGGCCGTGCCCGGCGGTACCGTTCCACCCTGGATTTGAGAAGTGCCCGCGCCTCCCGTTCCACGGTCCGCAGGTCGTCTTCCGTTATTCCTGCGAGCGAGATCACGCGCTGGTCCAGCACGCGCGCGTTTCCTTCCCCGATGGCTCCCATCGCCACCTCCGGCCGGAACGGGACGCCGAGTTTGCGGACCACAATGACGTCCAGCGGCGCGTTGAGTGCTTTCGCAACCTCAGCTGCCACCGGAACACCGCCCCGGGGCAGCCCCAGAATCACGACGTCCTCCCCCCGAAACCGGCTCAGCTGCTGCCCCAGCCGACGACCGGCGTCGGCCCTGTCCCGGAACTTATTCATCGCGGCAGGATGAAGTGGCCATCATCGCTGTTCCGGCCGCGCAGTTGGGTAGTTCCTGCCGTCATGCTCCCATCGAACGCCCGGCAGGGTGGCGTGGCAAGGGTAGAAAGTCCCCCGGGAAAGTGACGCCGCGCGACGGTCTTTGACGGTGTGCGACGCCGTATTGAGCCTTCGCTACGCCGGGTGAACGCCCGTGTCCGGAACCGTTGTGGCGCATCAGGCCCGTCCGTAATCTCTTCTCAACACCTCCGCCAGCAAAGGAAAACCCCATGAGCGCACCCTCGGACAAGAGTCCACAGAACCAGCAAGGATCCACGCGCATCGTTGCCGGGCAGTCAGCCACTCCCAAGCGGCCGCTGGGGCTGAAGATCGGCGTCGCGGCCGGCATCCTCGCCCTGGTGGGCGGCGGCGTGGCCGTGGCTTCGGCCGTCTCCGGCAACAATGCCGCTGCCCCCGCCGCATCAGCGGAAGCTCCGGCGGGCAATGCCGCGGCCGAGCTGAAGCTGGGCTACTTCGGGAACGTCACCCACGCCCCGGCGCTGGTGGGTGTCAGCCAGGGCTACATTGCCGGCGAGCTGGGCGACACCAAGCTGACCACCCAGGTGTTCAACGCCGGCCCCGCCGCAATCGAGGCCCTGAACGCCGGGGCCATCGACGCCACGTACATCGGCCCCAACCCCGCCATCAACTCGTTCGTCAAAAGCGGCGGCGAGTCGATCAACATCATCGCCGGTGCTGCCGCCGGCGGTGCGCAGCTGGTGGTCAAGCCGGAGATCAACTCCGCAGCCGACCTCAAGGGCAAGACCCTCGCTTCCCCGCAACTCGGCGGCACCCAGGACGTGGCGCTGCGCGCGTGGCTCAGCACGCAGGGCTACAAGACCAACGTAGACGGCGGCGGCGACGTCGCGATCAACCCCACCGAAAACGCCCAGACGCTGAAGCTGTTCCAGGACGGAAAGCTCGACGGCGCGTGGCTGCCTGAGCCGTGGGCGTCCCGGCTGGTGCTGACCGCCGGCGCCAAGGTCCTAGTGGATGAAAAGGACCTGTGGGACGGCTCGCTCTCCGGCAAGCCGGGCGAGTTCCCCACCACCATCCTGATCGTGAACAAGAAGTTCGCCGCTGAACACCCGGACACCGTGAAGGCGCTGCTGAAGGGCCACGTGAAGTCTGTTGAGTGGCTGAACGGCGCGGCGGCAGGCGAGAAGGCCTCCGTCATCAACGCCGCCCTGAAGGAAGCGGCCGGCGCAGAGCTGAAGGCGGACGTGATTAACCGGTCGCTGAAAAACATCGTATTCACCGTTGACCCGCTGGCCGGAACCTACCAGAAGCTCCTGGCCGACGGCGTGACTGCAGGAACCACCAAGCAGGCGGACATCAACGGTATCTTCGACCTGACCGCCCTGAACGAAGTCGCCGGGGAAAAGACCTCCGCCGCGGGTCTGGGCAAGGAGTAGCAACACGACCGTCGAGTGGCGGGCTCTCAGCGCTAAGACCCGCGCTTAGCATCGAGATCTCGCCGCTCGATCCGCGTTATTGCTGCTGCCGCTTCACCATCTCAGTGATCCAGATGGGCGCGAACGGCGAGGTGCAGTTCGGCGGCGTGGGGTAATCCTTGAGCACCTCCAGGCGCTCCCCGATGTCCAGGGCGCGGGCACGGTGCTCAGCGTGCTCAATGCCAATCTGGGCCAGGCAGTGGTTCATCGCCCACTGCAGGCGGTCCGGCGCTGACTGCATCTCCGCCTCGATAATGTCCAGCAGTCCCGGGAGGTCGAGGCCCTCTGGCTTCTTCGCCACGCGTTCTGTGGTCAAAGCCCATCCGGCACTCGCCACCGCCGGATCCGGATCAGCGAACCATAGCTGGCGAAGCGCCTCGACGTGCGGGCTCTTCTTCACCACATAGCTCACCAACCAGTCCTGCACTTTGGGCGTGCCCGCCTGGCGCAGCATGGCGTCCAGCTCGGCCTGATCAAACGCCTTAGGGCGGCAGACGAGGAGCGCCAAAAGCCGGGCGGCCGTGTCTCCCGTTTTCCACAGCTCAAGCGCAAGCTCCTGCTGGGTCTTCAACCGCTTGGCGACCGTGCGCAGCTTGCCGAGGTTCACCCCGTGGTCGTCACCGTGCCTGGCGTTCACCTCGCGGGCCCGGGGATCCTCGAGCGCTGCCAGCTCGGCCATCAGCCCGTCCACCGTCGTTCCGGCCGCCGTCGTCTGGGCCACCTGAGTCTCCTGTCCGTCGTGCGTGTGGGATGCAGATTCAGCCTACCCACCGATGCGGAATCCCGCCTCTTCAGGGCAGCAGCAGGCGGGCAGCACCCGGCCACCGCTTGCGCCGGGGACGGGCTGCTGTGCACGCCTGTGCGCATGCACTTAGTCGACGCGGCGCTGGCCCAGGAAACTGACCATCCGGGGGTCACGGTGATCGAAGAACAGCGAGGCGTTGGTGTCCATCGGGGCGATGAGGGCCATCTCCCCCGCACTGAGTTCGAAGTCAAAGACGTCGAGGTTTTCGGCCATGCGGTCCGGCCGGACGGACTTGGGAATCACGACGACGTCGCGCTGGATGAGCCAGCGGAGCACCAGCTGTGCCACTGATTTTCCGTGCGCGGTGGCGATGGAGGTCAGGGTCGGGTCCGAAAACAGGTTGTTCCTCCCCTCCGCGAATGGCCCCCAGGACTCGTGCTGGACGCCGTGCTCCCGCATGAAGTCATGGTCAGCCTGGCGCTGGTAGAAGGGGTGGGTTTCGATCTGGTTGACGGCCGGGGTGATGTCGTTATGCGTGATCAGGTCCATCAGCCGGTCCGTGTGGAAGTTGGACACACCGATCGCCCGGACCAGGCCCTCCGCCTGGAGATCCTGCATGGCGCGCCACTGGCTGTAGTAGTCGCCGTAGGGCTGGTGCATCAGATACAGGTCAACGTGGTCCAGGCCAAGCCGCTTCAGCGAGGCTTCGAAAGCCCGCTTGGTGTTGCTCTCACCCGGGTCCTGGACCCAGAGCTTGGTGGTCACGAACAGTTCGTCGCGCGGGATGCCGCTGTTCCGGATGGCGCGGCCCACGGATTCTTCGTTCTGGTAAGCGGCGGCAGTGTCCAGTGAGCGGTAGCCCGCTGCCAGAGCATCAGTAACGGCCTGTTCGGTCTGGTCTTCGGGGATCTGGTAGACGCCAAATCCGAGGATCGGCATCTCGACGCCGTTATTCAGGGTGACGGTTTTCATGGCTGGCAGTGAGTTCATGATTTAAGACAACCAGGGAATGGATACGGGCGGGAGTGCCTGTTGTTACATGTACTGCCAGTACCTGCTTGGAGGCAGCTCCCGCCCTACTCCTCCGGAATTGCGTTCAGCTCCGCGCGGGTGGGCGGGTTTGCGCCGGGTCGTGAAACGGTGACTGCGGCCGCCCGGGAGGCGTGCGCCAGGAGTTCGGCAAGGCCCTCGGCCGGAAGTGCGCGGAGGTCTTCCCGGTTCTGCGCGCCGTCCAGGCCGCGGTCAACAATGCCGGAGAGCAGCGCGGCCATAAACGAATCCCCCGCACCCACGGTGTCCGCCACTTCCACTTCCGGTGCCGGGCATTCCACCTCGCCGGCGGCGGCAATCCCCCACGGACCGGCCGCGCCGCGTGTAACCACTACCATCGCCGGCCCCTCCGCACCGTCCAGGGACAGCCAGCGGCGGGCCGATTCCAGCACGTCGACGCCTGGGTACAGCCACGCGAGATCCTCGTCCGAAGCCTTGACAACATCCGCCAGGGACGCGAACTTTTCCGCCTGCTTCCGTGCATAGTCCACGTCGGTGATGATGCTGGGCCTGCAGTTCGGATCGAAGCTGATGGTGGCGGACGGGTGGGCGTGTTCGACGGCGGCCAGCACGTCTGCGGCGCCCGGCGCCAGCATCGTGGCGATGGAACCGGTGTGCAGCAGGGTGGTGCCCTGGAGCATAAAGGTGAGGCGGTCCGCGAGGTTGGGAAGCTCCCAGGCGAGATCGAACGTGTAGGTGGCGGCGCCGTCGTCGTCAATCAGTGCGGTGGCCACGCTGGTAGGCAACTCGTCCGGCCCCTGCGGCAGCATCACGGAACTCGCGCGAAGGTGGGCGGCCACGGAGTCCCCGTAGGCGTCGCGGCCGTAGCGCCCGATGAACTGCACGGGATGGTCCAGGCGGGCAAGCCCCACCGCGACGTTGAGCGGACTGCCGCCCACGTGGGCTTCAGTTCCGGAAGCGCGCTGGACAACGTCTACGAGGCCCTCGCCAATTACAGTGAGCATGGTCATACTCTGCCAGAGAAGCGGCCCCGGCACGCAGGTTTATTACCCATCGCCTACCATGGATATATGACATCCCATGTCCTGCCGATAACGGCTGCCACCCCCGACGTCGAACACGTCCTCGCCGTCCGGGGAGCCGGCGGGTACCGCCAATACAGGATTCCCGCCCTCGCCGTCTCGCGGCAGGGCACCCTGCTGGCGGCCTACGACGGGCGCCCCAACCTCGACGACCTGCCCAATCCGATCGACCTTCTGCTGCGGCGCAGCACGGACAACGGCCGGACGTGGGGATCCCAGCAGGTGGTGCGGACCGGCGTCGGGCTCAACGGCTACGGCGATCCAAGCCTCCTGGTGGACGTGGACACCGGCCGCATATTTATGTTCCACGCCGCCGGAACGCACGCGGGCTTCTTCGAGGCGGCGGCCGGGATGGCGCCGGATGACCAGGTCCAGCACTGCGATCTGAGTTTTTCCGACGACGACGGACTGACATGGCAGCACCGCAGGCTCACCGCCCAACTCAAGCTCCGGCCGCCCGTCCGCCCCGGCGAGCCCGCCATCACCGGAATCTTCGCCGCGGCAGGCCAGGGCATCCAGATCCACACCGGACCGTTCCGCGGCCGGCTGGTGCAGCAGTTTGTGGTCCTGGCCGGCGACGGGATCATGGCGGCGTCCGCGTTCAGCGATGACCACGGCGAAAGCTGGACGCTCGGGGACCTGATCGGCGCCCGCACGCACGGGTTCAGCCCCAACGAAAACAAGGTGGCAGCGCTCCAGGACGGCCGGCTTCTGCTGCACAGCCGCGGGACGCCGCACCGCCTCGCCGCAACGTCCGACGACGGCGGCGCCACCTGGAGTGCCCTGGTTCCCATTGAGGACCTCCCGGACCCGGGCGACAACGGATCGCTGGTCCGCTTCGATGGCCTGCCTTCGGTGACCTCCCTCGCCGGGGGTGCCACCGGATCGTGGCTGCTGGCCACGAACAACCACGACACGGCTCTGCGGCGGAACACCGTCCTCAGCCTGTCAACGGACGACGGACGCAGCTGGCCGGCCAAGCTGGTGCTGTGCCCCGGCAGTTCCGCGTACTCCACGGCCGCGCGTCTGCCGGACGGCAACATCGGCGTCCTGTACGAGCGGCAGGGGTACCGCGAGATTGTGTTCGTTGCCGTTCCGGCGGGGCAGCTCACCGCGCAACTCAGCACGCACGCCGGCACGGACGACGACAACGGGGTTTCCGCGGAACCCGCCGGCGAGCTCCCGCCGGAGCCTGACGCCTCCGTGCCCGGCCCTGACGGCAACGCCGGCCTGGTCTTCGACATGGAGCTCCGCTCCATCACCCCCGGCCGGCCGTCCGTCTGGCAGAACGCGGGCGAGTTCCACGTGATGCCCGCCGCCAGTGAAGAATGGGGCGTCCATACCTGGAAGGAAATCGGCCAGGGCTACACACCCGAAGCGGCGCAGGTGATCGGGACCCGCGAGGCCCAGGACCTGAACTACGGCCCCATCATTCCGGGCTACAAGGCTGGGGACATCCTTGCCTTCACCGGCCGGGCGCGCAACGACGGGGACCTGCCGGTAACCGGCGTCCGGCTGGCCGGCCCCGGCTCAGAGGCCTTCCCTGCCGCGGACCTCGGCCCCGGCGAGGAAGTCCTCTACTTCACCCCCGGCTACACCGTTACGGAGACGGACGTGGCACGCGGCCGCGCGGAGGTCGTGTTCGAAGTGACAGCCGGGCGCGGCACCACTGGCGTGCGCCGCCGTCGTGCTTTCCGGTTCGACACCCGCACCGGCAGCGTCAGCGCGTCCGAGTGAGAGAGCGTTGGCCCGGAACCTGCGTTAAGTGGGAGAGCGTTGGGGAAAAACCCGCATCAAGTGAGAGAGCGTCCGGGGGGAGGCGGAAATTCGCGCTTGACGGGAGGCTGTGATCCGACTTACAGTCATCCTACGAGCTCGGACGTCCTACATCCGATAAACCTTCTGGAATGGCGAGGCCCTCATGAACGACACTTTCAAAAACCTGCCGCTGGTCAATGACGCCAGCCGCCGGAACTTCCTCAAGCTGACCGGTGCCATGGGCGCCGCTGCAGCCTTCACCACCACCCTCGCCGCCTGTGGCAGCCCGGCCCCGACCACCACCGGCGGCTCCGCGAGCGCGGCAGCAGTGAACAAGGACCTCACCATCGAAGCGGGCATCTCCTACGCCCTCTCCACCGGCTTTGACCCGCTGAGCTCCTCCGGGGCCACCCCGATGGCCGCCAACCTGCACATCTTCGAAGGCCTTATCGAACTGCACCCGGCCACCCGCGAACCGTACAACGCCCTCGCCGCAGCCGACCCCAAGAAGGTCAACGACACCACCTACCAGGTGACCATCCGGGACGGTGCCAAGTTCCACAACGGCTCCCCCGTCACCACCGAGGACGTGGCCTTCTCCTTCACCCGCGTCATGGACCCGGCCAACAAGTCGCTGTTCTCGCAGTTCATCCCGTTCATTCAGGATGTGAAGCCCGTCGACGCCAAGACGGTCGAGTTCACCCTGAAGTACGCGTTCCCCGGCTTCGGCCCCCGCATCTCCGTGGTCAAGGTCGTCCCCAAGGCCTTGGCCACGGACCTCAAGGCGTTCGACGCCGCACCGGTCGGCACCGGCCCGTACAAGCTGATCTCCGCCGTCAAGGACGACAAGATCGTCTTCGAAGCCTTCGCCGATTACAACGGCCCCAAGCCGGCACTGGCCAAGGGCATGACCTGGCTCCTGCTCTCCGACGCGGCAGCCCGGGTCACCGCCGTCCAGTCCGGCCGTGTGCAGGCCATCGAGGACGTCCCCTACCTGGACATCGACGGCCTCAAGTCCAAGGTCAAGGTTGAATCAGTGCAGTCCTTCGGACTGATGTTCCTGATGTTCAACTGCAACAAGGCCCCGTTCAACAACAAGCTGGTGCGCCAGGCCCTGCACTTCGGCCTGGACAAGGACGCCATCATCAAGAAGGCCCTGTTCGGCAACGCCAAACCCGCCACCTCCTACTTCCAGGAAGGCCACCCGGACTACGTCAAGGCCAAGAATGTCTACGGCTACGACGCCAAGAAGGCTGAAGACCTGCTCAAGGAAGCCGGCGTCACCAGCCTCGAGTTCGAACTGCTCACCACGGACACCGCCTGGGTCAAGGACGTTGCACCGCTGATCCTCGAATCCTGGAACAAGCTTCCGGGCGTGAAGGTCACCGTGAAGAGCATCCAGTCCGGCGCCCTCTACACGGACCGCGTCGGCGCCGGCGACTACTCCGTGGTTGCTGCCCCCGGCGACCCGTCAGTCTTCGGCAACGACGCTGACCTGCTCCTGAGCTGGTTCTACTCGGGTGCCACCTGGATGGAAAAGCGCGCCTACTGGACCGCCCCGGAGCGCGCCAAGCTGCAGGAGCTCATGAACAAGGGCTCCCAGGCTGCCAAGGAAGACGCCAAGAAGATCACCGGCGAAATCGTGGACCTCGTCTCCGAGGAACTCCCGCTCTACCCGATCTTCCACCGCCAGCTGCCCTCCGCCTGGGACGACAAGAAGCTCAACGGCTTCAAGCCGCTGCCCACCACCGGCATGTCCTTCATCGACGTCGGACGCACCTCCTAAGCAGCCCCGTGCGTTGTGAGGCCTGCCCTGCACCCTGACATCCCCCCGAGGGCACGCAGGGCAGGCCTCACAACTTGAGACTGCAGCACCCCAAACAAACCGGAGAACAAATTGGTCACGATATTGCGTCTGCTCGGCCGCAGACTCGCAGCACTGCCATTGATGATCCTGGGCATCACCCTGCTCGTCTTCCTCGTCCTGCAGGCCGCTCCCGGCGACCAGGCAAGCTCCGCCCTCGGCGACGGTGCCAGCGAAGAGGCGAAAGAGCAGTACCGCCAGGAAAACGGCCTGAACGATCCGCTGGTCCTCCAGTACTTCAGCTTCCTCGGCAAGCTGCTGCAGTTCGACCTCGGCGTCACCACCCCGCCGGCCAAGTCGGTGGCCTCCATGATCGGCTCGGCGTTCCCCCTGACGCTGCAGCTGACCTTCCTCGGCGTCCTCATCGCCATCGTCCTGTCCCTGACGTTCGGCATTCTCGGCGCCCTGTACCGCGACAAATGGCAGGACCAGCTGGTCCGCGTCTTCTCGATCGCCGCGATCGCCACGCCGTCGTTCTGGCTGGGCATCCTGCTGATCCAGTGGTTCGCCCTGGGCGCCAGCCCGATGTTCCCCTCGGGCGGCATCGCGACGCCGGAATCCGGCTTCGGCGGCTGGCTGAACTCCATGGCACTCCCCGCCCTCGCGCTTGGCATCCCCGTGTCCGCCTCGCTGATCCGGGTGGTCCGCACCTCCATGGTGGAGGAACTGGACCGCGACTACGTCCGCACCGCCATCGGCAACGGTGTCCCCTACCGCGAAGTGGTCTCCAAAAACGTCCTCCGGAACGCCCTGGTCACCCCGGTGACCGTGCTGGGACTGCGCGTGGGCTACCTGCTCGGCGGCGCCGTCGTGATCGAAATGATCTTCGCCCTGCCCGGCATGGGCCAGCTGATCCTCAACGGCATCACCAATCTGGACGTCAACCTGGTCCAGGGCGTGGTGCTCACCATCTCCGTCACCTTCGTTCTGGTGAACATCGTGGTGGACCTCCTCTACTTGCTCATCAACCCCCGAATCAGGACGGTATAGCTCATGCGCAGCAAGCTTGCTGAACGGCTGAGTGCCCCGGGCATCCGTTTCAAAGCCCTCCCCTGGGGCTCCCGCATCGCCCTCCTCTTCCTCATCATCATCGTGCTGGCCGCCGTCTTCGCGCCGGTCATCGCTCCGCATGATCCCTTAGAGACCTTCATCCCGGCCACCCCGCCCGGCGCCGAGCACTTCTTCGGCACCGACCGCCTGGGCCGCGACATCTTCTCCCGCATCCTCTTCGGCGCGCAGTCCTCGCTGATGATCGGCCTCGGCGCCGTCCTCCTGGCCATCCTGGCAGGCGCCCTGCTGGGTTCCTTCGCCGCCACGTCCAGCAAGGCCGTGAACGAACTGATCATGCGCCTGATGGACATCCTGATGGCATTCCCGGGCATCGCCCTGGCCGCAGTGCTGCTGGCAGCGTTCGGCAACACGGTCCCCACGATCATCATCGCGATCGCCATCATCTACACCCCGCAGCTTGCCCGCGTGGTCCGCGCCAACGTGCTCTCCCAGTACGGCGAGGACTACGTCCGTGCCGAGCGAGTGATCGGTGCCGGCCGTTTCTACATCCTGCTCAAGCACATCGTCCGCAACACCGCCGCCCCCGTGCTGGTGTTCGCCACGGTGATGGTGGCCGACGCCATCATCCTCGAAGCCTCGCTGTCCTTCCTCGGCGCCGGCGTCCAGGACCCCGCACCGTCGTGGGGCAACGTGATCTCCTACGGCCGCAACCTGGTCCTGTCAGGCGGCTGGTGGGCCACCACCTTTGCCGGCCTGACCATCCTGCTCACCGTACTGTCCCTGAACATCCTCGCCGAGGGCCTCACCGACGCCATGGTGAACCCGAAGCTGCGCAAGCCAGTTGTTGTCAAGGACGACGACGGCGCGTCGGCGGTTGTTGCCGGCGCAGCGGTAGGTGCCGCAGTGGATACCGAGATCGCCACGTCCGTGGCCCAGCCTTCGGTGGTGGAGGCGCACGAGCTCGACGGCGTCCGCGCCGCCTTCGGTGACGTCCTCACCGAAGAGCACTACAACGAGGCCGCCATCCTCTCCGATCCGAAGCTGGCCGCGGCCAACCCGCACCTGCTGCTGGACAGGGAACTGGAACTGCTCGCTGCCATCGAGGCCCAGCGCACGGACCGCCTCCCCCAGGTTCCGGCGGATGCGCGCAACGTCCTGGAGGTCAGGAACCTGTCCATCCGCTTCCCCGGCCGCTTCGGCGACACCGCGATCGTGGACAACGTCTCCTTCACCGTCCGCGAAGGCGAAACCATGGGCCTCGTGGGCGAATCCGGCTGCGGCAAGTCCATCACGTCCCTCGCGGTCATGGGCCTGCTGCCCAAGACCGCTGTGGTCACCGGGTCCATCAGGTTCGACGGCAAGGAACTGCTCGATCCGGCCACCAAGCACAGCAGCGTCAAGGCCTACCAAGGCCTGCGCGGCGAACAGATCGCCATGGTCTACCAGGACGCCCTGAGCTCACTGAACCCGTCCATGAAGATCAAGGACCAGATGGCGCAGCTGACCAGGCGCGGCGGCCGGAAGACCCCGGCCGAGCTGCTGGAACTGGTCAAGCTCGATCCCGTCCGGACGCTCGCCAGCTACCCGCACGAGCTCTCCGGCGGCCAGCGCCAGCGCGTCCTGATCGCCATGGCCCTGTCGCGCTCGCCGAAGATCGTGGTTGCCGATGAGCCCACCACCGCCCTGGACGTCACCGTCCAGAAGCAGGTTGTGGACCTGCTCAACGAACTGCGTGAACAGCTCGGCTTCGCCATGGTGTTCGTCAGCCACGACCTCGCCCTGGTTGCCTCCCTTGCCCACCGCATCACGGTCATGTACGCCGGCCAGGTGGTGGAATCCGCACAGGCTTCGGAGCTGCTGCAGAACCCCAAGCACGAGTACACCCGCGGCCTGCTCGGCGCAGTCCTCTCCATCGAGGCCGACGCCGTCCGCCTGCACCAGATCCCCGGCACCGTCCCGTCCCCGCGGGACTTCGCGCCGGGTGACCGCTTCGCGGCACGGTCGCTGCGGTCCGACGCCGACCCCAACCAGCAGCTGGTCCTGACCTCGGTTTCCTCCGCCGGAGCCGAGAATGCAGACCACTTCTGGGCGAGCCACCTGAAGGAGGACGCAAAGTGAGTGAATCCACCGGTAAGCCGGTCATCGAACTGAAGGACGTGAAGGTCCACCACCACGCCCGTGGCGGCGGACTCTTCCGGCCCAATATCGTCAAAGCGGTCGACGGCGTCGACTTCACCATCAGCCGCGGCGAGACCGTGGGCATCGTGGGTGAGTCCGGCTGCGGCAAGTCCACGCTCGCGTCAGTACTTGTGGGACTGCAGACTCCGACGTCGGGCGAGGTCCTGTTCCACGGCAAGCCGGCCATCAAGCGCAACGCACACATGCGCAAGGAATTCGGGCGCTCCGTGTCCGTGGTCTTCCAGGACCCGGCCACCGCACTGAACCCGCGCATGACCGTCCAGGACATCCTCACCGACCCCCTGCAGATCCACGGCATCGGCACCGCGGCCACCCGCGCGGCCAAGGTCAAGGAACTGCTGGCCCTGGTGGGCCTGCCGCAGTCCGCGTCCGAGGTCACGCCGTCGCAGGTTTCCGGCGGCCAGCGCCAGCGTGTGGCGATCGCCCGCGCCCTGGCGCTGGATCCGGACATCATCGTGGCGGACGAGCCGACGTCGGCCCTGGACGTTTCCGTCCGCGCCCAGGTGCTGAACCTGCTCTCGGACCTGAAGACCCAGCTGAACCTCGGCATGGTGTTCATCTCGCACGATATCCAGACTGTCCGCTACGTGTCCGACCGCATCTGCGTGATGTACTTCGGCAAAATCGTCGAACAGGGCACCGCCGCGCAGGTCTTCGACAGCCCCACCAACGACTACACCAAGAAGCTGCTGGGCGCCGCGCCGAGCCTGCTCCACATCTAGATTTCCCCCAAGAAGTTTTCGTCTAACCATCAATATTTGGAGAACTCTGTGACTACTGTCGCTTCCCGTTTCCAGGGCGTCATTCCGCCCGTCGTAACCCCCCGCACGGTCGATGGCGCCATCGACGTGCCGTCGCTGGAAAACGTCACCAAGCACCTGCTCGACGGCGGCGTCAGCGGCCTGTTTGTGCTTGGCTCCTCCGGCGAGGTCACACACATGACCAACACGGAGCGCGACCTCGTGGTGCAGACCGTGGCAGGCGTGAACGCCGGCCAGGTTCCCGTGATTGTGGGCGCAGTAGAGCAGACCACCAACCGCGTCATTGAAGAAGCCAGGCGCGTCATCGCGCTGGGTGCCGACTCCATCGTGGCCACCAGCCTCTACTACGCCATCTCCAACGCCCAGGAGAACGGCACGCACTTCCGCTCCATCGCCGCCGCCGTCGACGTTCCCGTCTTCGCCTACGACGTGCCGGTGCGCACCCACTTCAAGCTGCCCACCGACCTTCTGGTCGAGCTGGGCCGCGAGGGCGTCATTGCCGGCGTCAAGGACTCCTCCGGCGACGACGTCTCCTTCCGCCAGCTGCTCCTGGCGGCCAAGGACATCCCGAACTTCGACATCTTCACCGGCCACGAAGTTGTTGTGGACGGTGCCCTCCTGGGCGGCGCCCAGGGTGTCGTTCCGGGCCTGGGCAACGTTGACCCGGCCGGCTACAAGCGCCTCTACGACGCCGCCGTTGCCGGCGACTGGGCCAAGGCTGCAGCCGAGCAGGACCGCCTGGCCGATGTCTTCGAGATCGTCTACACCCCCAAGACCGGCCGCATGTCCGGCAACGCCGCGGGCTTGGGCGCCTTCAAGACCGCCCTGCAGCTCATGGGCGTCATCAAGACCAACGTCATGAGCGCCCCCATGCTGTCCCTGGACGAGGACGAGACCGCGGCCGTCAAGGTCATCCTGGAACGCAACGGCCTGATCTAGGCTTCCTCGGCTGAGTCGTGGTCGGGGCGGCACGGTAGCTGCGTTCCGCCGGCGCTTAGACACCTCCCGCCATGCCTCTCCGGTCGCTGGGCGACCTACGCGACATTCTGGTCGGCGATGCGCCTACCCGGAAAGCAGCCACCGCACCTTGGGTGACTTCGGCACCTAGCGCTGAAGGGTGCGTTTTGCGTAGGCCCGCATCGCCGACCAAAGGCGGATGAACGTCGCCAGCGACGGAGGCCGCCGGCGGGAGGTGTCTAAGGGCCGGCAAAATGGACCCTTCAGCGCGACCAAGCCACCACTGACTCAACCACCGGAAACTAGATAAGGACAGAAGGAACCACATGCAGTACGCGATCGGGGTTGACCTTGGGGGTACTAAGACTGCTGCCGGGGTTGTTTCGGCGGCCGGTGAGGTGCTGTTCTGGGAGACCATTCCGACGCTGAACCGCGCCGGCGGCGAGGCGATCCTCGATGCGACGGCGGCACTGGTTTCTTCCCTCACGTCCCGGGCTCAAGCAGCGGGCCTGGACGTGGCGGGGGTTGGCGTTGGTTCTGCCGGGGTGATTGATGCCGGGCGCGGGGTCGTCGTTTCGACTACCGATGCGATCCTCGGGTGGGCCGGCACGGAGCTGACAGCGGGATTGGCATCCCGGTTGGGCTTGGATCCCGAGGCCGTGCGGGCGGTGAACGATGTCCATGCGCATGCTCTCGGTGAGTCGTGGACGGGTGCCGCTGCCGGGACGGCAAGTTCGCTGCTGGTCGCCTTTGGCACCGGCGTCGGGGGCAGTTTTGTGCTCGACGGGCAGCCGCTCCTGGGCCACCGGTACGTCGGCGGGCACGTGGGCCATTTCGCATCGCCGTACGCGTTCCACGAGGGCGGTGCTGTTCCGTGCGTCTGCGGTGGAGCCGGGCACGTTGAGGCGATCGCCTCCGGTCCGGCCATCCGCGAGACCTATGTACGGTTGGGCGGCACCTCGGACGCGGCGGACGCCCGGGCGGTCTTTGCCCTCGCCGGGGCAAGCGATGCGGCCGCCATCCAAGCCGTGGGCAGGGGCGCCGCCGCTGCGGGACAGGCCGTGGGCGGCCTCGCCAACATCCTGGACCCCGAAGTGGTGGTGGTTTCGGGTGGTCTCTCCGACGCCGGAGCCCCCTGGTGGCGTCCCATGGAACGTGCGCTCCGGGCCGAACTCCTGCCCGCCTTGGCCGGACTCCCCGTCCTCCCGGCTAAGCTCGGCAACGCAGCTGCCATGGTGGGCGCCGCGCGCCTGGTCCTCACCACACCGCCCTGACACCATCGTCCTAAGTACCTCGTCTAACCGCCCGCCAAACTTCCAGAGGAACCGATCGTGATCCTGACCCCCGAAGCCCTTGACGCCCTCCGCGGCCAACTGATCGTCTCTTGCCAGGCATACCCGGGCGAGCCCATGCGCGATCCCCGCACCATGGCCCAGATTGCCGCCGCGGCAGTAACCGGCGGCGCGGCCGCCATTCGCGTCCAGGGCCTGGCCGACGTGCAGTTCACGCGTTCCGCGGTGGAAGTTCCGGTGATCGGGCTCTGGAAGGACGGGCACGACGGCGTCTTCATCACTCCCACGCTCCGCCACGCCTTGGCAGTAGCAAACGCCGGCGCGCACGTCGTGGCGATCGACGGCACCCGCCGCAAACGCCCGGACGGGCTGACCCTCGCCCAGACGGCGGCCGGCATCCACACCGAATCCCACGCGCTGGTCATGGCTGACTGCGGCTCCTTCGACGACGCCGCTGCCGCCGTCGAAGCAGGGGCTGACCTGATCGGCACCACGCTGTCGGGCTACACCGGCGAGCGCCCCAAAAGGCACGGACCTGACCTGGAGCTGATTGAGCAGATCGCCGCGGCCGGCTTCGGCGTGCCCCTCATCGCCGAGGGCCGCTTCCATACCCCGGCGCAGGCCCGGCAGTCGCTCGACGCCGGCGCGTTCGCCGTCGTCGTTGGCACGGCCATCACCCACCCGGCCACCATCACCGGCTGGTTTGCCGAGGCCCTGAAGTGACGCCGCCGCCGGGGGCGCAGCCGAAACAGGCACAGCCGGACCCGACACATCCGCGTCCCGCAGGGCCCGGGAGCTACCTCCTGGCAGGAACGGTCCTGACCGACGGGATGTCGATGGACAACGCCGTCGTGGCCGTCGCTGATGGCCGCATTGCCTACGTTGGCCCGCGCGCAGGCCTGGACGTTTCGCTGACAGATTTTGAAGAACTGGATGTGCCGCCGGGCAGCATAATTTTGCCCGGCCTCGTTGACCTCCACTGCCATGGTGCGGCCGGCGGCGATTTCCCCACCGGCGACGCCCAGGCCGCCCGGACTGCCGTGGACTTCCTGCACCGCAGCGGCACCACCTCGCTGCTTGCCAGCCTTGTGACTGCTGAGCGGGCCGACCTGCTGCGGGGACTGGAAACACTGCGGCAGCTGGCCCGCGAAGGCCTCATCGCGGGCATCCATTCCGAGGGGCCGTTCCTGTCCCATGCGCGCTGTGGCGCCCAGGATCCGCGGTTCCTTCGCGACCCTGACGTGGGCCTGCTCGGTGAAATGCTGGACGCCGCCGGCGGACACCTGCGCTCCATGACCTACGCCCCCGAGCTGCCCGGCTCGGACGCCGTGGTGCAGCTGCTCGCGGAACGCGGCGTCACGCCGTCGTTGGGCCACACCGATGCGGATGCCCGCACGACGGCGGCCTCCCTCACCCACGCGGCAGAACTGCTGGCCGCATCCGGGCAGGGCACCGTGACCCGGCCTACGGTCACGCACTTGTTTAACGGGATGCCGCCGCTGCACCACCGCAGCCCCGGGCCCGTAGCGGCCTGCCTGCGCCTCGCCAGAGCGGGAACAATAGCCGTCGAGCTGATTGCGGACGGCGTGCATCTGGATCCCGAGACCACACGGATGGTCTTCGAGCTGGTTGGTGCGAAAAACGTGGTTCTGGTGACCGACTCAATGGCAGCCACCGGGCTGCCCGACGGCGACTACGAACTGGGCCCCCAGTCCGTCTCCGTCAGCGGCGCCGTGGCGCGCCTGCAAAGCAACGGTTCCTTGGCCGGCGGCACAGCCACACTGCTGGACGTGGTGCGCCGGACCATCGACGCCGGGGTGGAACCCGCCGCTGCAGTCCTGTCCGCGACAGCCGTCCCGGCGGCCATTATCGGTCAAGGGAATGAAATTGGGAGCCTTCGCGCGGGCCTGCGTGCCGACGTCGTGGCGGTGGACGGCAACTTTGGGCGCGTCCTGGTCATGCGCGCGGGCGAATTGCTGGCTGCGTAAGGTCAGCCGGATCCGGGGTCGTTCGATAACCGCAGTTCATGTTCTAATATGGGACTCGCCTCCCAAGCGTGGCTGCACTGCGCATCCGCATCAGCTTGGCAGGACGCAGGATGCCCAGGCAAACGACGGGAAGGGCGCAATGGGAAACGCACCACTGCCGGGCGAGAAGGCGGCACCGGCCCATTCGCAGACGCTGTCCCGCGGCATCAGGATGCTCGAAATCCTGAGCGACGAAACAACGGCGCTCAGCATCGGAGAAATTTCGGCCCGGATGGGAGTGCACCGCTCAATTGCCTACAGAATCCTCCGCACCCTTGAAGACCATGGACTCGTCGCCAGGGACAGCGCCGGCGGCATCTCCCTGGGCACCGGACTCGCCACGCTGGCCCGCGGCGTTGCCCGCGACCTGCAAACGGCAGCGCTGCCGGAGCTGACATCCCTCGCCAATGAACTCGGCACCACCGCCTTCCTGGTGGTACTGGACCGCGGGGACTGCACCACACTGACCAGCGTGGAACCGCGGCACAGCCGTGCCGCCGTCGTCCAGCGGCCCGGCACCCGCCATTCGCTGCACGTGGGGGCGCCGGGGCTGGCCATCCAAGCGATGCTGGACGATTCACAGTGGGAGGCGATTTCTCCGGATCAGCCCCGCCGTCCGGAAGTGGCTTCGGTTCGCGAGTTGGGATTTGCCGTCAGCCACCACGAGGTCCTGCCGGGGGTTACCTCCGTGGCCGTCCCGCTCAGGCTCACGCAGGGACTCCAGCCCGCCGCCATCGCGGTGGTTTATCCCAGCGCCCAACTACCACCCGAGCAGGTTGGAAGCTCGGTCAAAGAAGCCGCCCGGCGGATCAGCGAACAGCTCCGCTGACCAAGGATGCCTGCACGCGAGGGCCCCTGAGGGGAGCGAAAAACGCCCCAAGCTCAGCCGTCGACGTCAGCGGCAGGACGTTTGCCACGTACTGGTCCGGCCGCACCACCACCACCACGCCCTCACGGCTTAGGCCCCGCAGCTCGAAAATATCGGCTGCGGGATCGGTGGCGTACACCTTTTCGTAGTCGGTGAGCTTGAACGGTCCAACCTGTGGTTTGAACACGGCCGGAACCGCCCCGATGTCCAGGCCTGCGTGCTCCTGCTGGTAGATCACCTTCACGTCGAACCAGGCGTCGGGATCAGCGTCCGACGGCGTTGCGGCCAGCGGTGATTCCGGCGAGTTCGCGATCCACTCGGCAAACCGGTCCGTGGCAGACGACGTCGCCTGTTTCCCTCCTGACGGAAGTGCCTGGTCCGCGAAAACGTAAATGCGCCAGCGGCCGTCGGCCGTGGCGTGGTGGCCAAGGTGGATCGGGTTGGTGTCCCCCACCCGCACAACAGGCGCTGACTTGAACCGCTTTCCCACCGGGAAACCCGTGGCCAGGTCCTGGTGATCGGCGGGTGCCACCAGCAGGGACGGCGCATACTCGGTCATGAACCCGGCCGGGAACTCGGCTGTGCTGACGTAAAAATCTTCAAGCTCTGTGGGGTCCGCAAATTCCTCGGGCTTCTTCGCCATCATCGTGGACCACTCTTTGTCGAAGTCGATGAGGTTCTTCGCCACCACCTGCCGCTCTTCCGAGTAGGTGGAGAGCAAGGCCTCGGGACTGCGGCCCTCAAGCACGTGCCCCAGCTTCCACGCGATGTTGAAGCCATCCTGCATGGAGACGTTCATGCCCTGGCCGGCCTTTGCGCTGTGCGTATGGCAGGCATCCCCGGTAATGAACACCCGCGGGGTCCGCGTGCCGCGATCCTCCGGAAGGACGTCGTCGAACCGGTCCGTCAGGCGGTGCCCCACCTCGTACACGCTGTGCCAGGCAATGTTTCGCACGTCCAGGGTATAGGGGTGAAGGATCCCGTTTGCCTTCTGAATGATTTCTTCGATGGTGGTGTTGCGCACCGCGCCGTTGTCGTCCGGGTCCACTTCGCCGAGGTCAACGTACATCCGGAAGAGGTGGCCGCCTTCGCGCGGGATCAGGAGGATACTGCCGCCGGAGCCGGACTGGATGGCGCACTTGGTGCGGATGTCGGGGAAGTCCGTCACGGCGAGCGCATCCATCACGCCCCACGCGTGATTGGCAGCGTCACCGGCAAGGGTGCAGCCGATGGCCTGACGCACTTTGCTGCGGGCGCCATCGGCGCCGACGACGTACTTTGCCCGGACGGTTCGCTGCCTGCCCTCAAGGGGACCGGACGTGTGGAGCAGCGTGACGGTGACGGGGTACTCCCCCTCGCTGGCGACCTCAAGGCCCTGGAACTCAAAGCCGTAATCGGGCTTCATCCGCGTGGGTGAATTGGCCATGAACTCAGCGAAGTAGTCCAGCACGCGGGCCTGGTTCACGATGAGGTGCGGAAATTCGCTGATCCCGGCAGGATCGTCCGGCGTGCGTGCTGTCCGAACGATGCGTGAAGGGTCAGTGACGTCGGGCTTCCAGAACGCCATCTCCGTAATGGCGTACGCCTCGCCGATGATCCGCTCGGCGAATCCAAACGCCTGGAAGGTTTCGACGCTCCGGGCCTGGATGCCGTCTGCCTGGCCGATGGCGAGCCGTCCCGGACGCCGCTCCACAATCCGCGTGGTGACATTCGGAAACTGGGACAGCTGCGCGGCTGCGAGCATCCCGGCAGGCCCGGTGCCCACGATCAGCACGTCAACTTCGTCCGGGAGTTCAGCGGGTCGATCGATGCCGGCACCTGCGGCGGGCTGGACCCGGGGGTCTCCGGACACGTAACCGTGGTGGTGGAACTGCATGGGGCGTTTCCTCACTTCACTGTGGGATGGGTGATCACCCAGGGTGTTCTATATAAGAATTTGCGGTTCGATATTAGAAAACAGCGACTTGGTTCAAGACTGTACGGCACGTGTGACGCCGCATACAAGTGGCTGGAATGGGAGCTCCGGCGGCAATATGCCGGCTGCACGATTACTACGGGTGTTCGCAATCCGCCTGGCGGCCCTGACCTCGTGAGGCGCCGCCCCCAGCTCTTCCACTTGAGGGTTGACAGGGCCCAACCGGTGCGCAATAGTCATCGTATACGATTTCGTACTTGATGAGGAGACGGTTTTGGAGCAGGTCAACAGTGACATCCTCGCAGCGGCACGCAAGGTGATCGCTGTACACATCAACTACCCCAGCCGGGCCGCGCAGCGGGGACGCACCCCGGCCCAGCCGTCCTACTTCCTCAAGCCGTCGTCATCGCTCTCCCTCGGCGGCAGCGCCGTGGAACGCCCGGCGGGCTGCGAACTGCTCGGCTATGAAGGCGAGATAGCCCTGATCATCGGTAAGGCGGCCCGGCGCGTCGGCATCGAGGACGCCTGGAGCCACGTCGCCGCGGTGACCGCCAGCAACGATCTGGGCGTCTATGACCTGCGCTACGCGGACAAGGGCTCCAACCTCCGGTCCAAGGGCGGTGACGGCTTCACCCCGGTCGGCCCGGCACTGGTCCCGGCAGACGCCGTCGACCCCGCCGGCCTGCGCATCCGCACCTGGCACAACGGCGAGCTCGTCCAGGATGACACCACCGAGGACCTGCTCTTCCCGTTCGCCCGGTTGGTCGCTGACCTGTCCCAGCTGCTCACCCTCGAAGAGGGGGACATCATCCTCACCGGCACCCCTGCGGGTGCCTCCGTGGCCAAGCCGGGTGACGTGCTGGAAGTTGAGGTGGCTACCACCGACGGAAACCTGTCGACGGGGCGCCTGCGCACCACGGTAGAGGAAGGCACGACGCCGTTCGCTGACTTTGGTGCCGCACCCAAGGTTGATGACCTGCAGCGGGAGGAGGCGTACGGTTCCCGCGAAGCGGCGGGTTTGGCACCCGCGGAAGCGGCCGCCGTCGGGCCCCTCCTCTCCCCCGAGCTGAAAGCCAAACTCGAAAGCGTTGCTACGGCCACTCTGTCCTCGCAGCTGCGCAAGCGCGGCCTCAACAACGTCAGCATCGACGGCCTGCAGGCCACCCGGCCGGACCGCCGCGTGGTTGGCCTGGCCCGGACCCTGCGCTACGTCCCCAACCGTGAGGACCTCTTCAAGACCCACGGCGGCGGGTTTAACGCCCAGAAGCGCGCCATCGATTCGGTCAACGAAGGCGAAATCCTCGTGATGGAGGCCCGCGGCGAGAAGGGCACCGGGACGGTCGGCGACATCCTGGCCCTGCGCGCGCAGGTCCGCGGCGCCGCGGCGATCATCACCGACGGCGGCGTCCGCGACTACACGGCCGTGGCCGGCCTGGAGATGCCCACCTACTACGCCAACCCGCATCCTGCCGTGCTCGGCCGCCGCCACATCCCGTGGGACACGGACATCACCATCGCGTGCGGCGGTGCCACTGTTCAGCCGGGCGACATCATCGTGGCCGACTCCGACGGCATCCTGGTCATCCCGCCGGCCATCGCCGAAGAACTGGTGGAGGACTGCATCCAGCAGGAAAAGGAAGAAGCCTTCATCTTCGAGATGGTCCAGCAGGGCAACAGCGTCGACGGGCTGTATCCCATGAACGCCGCGTGGCAGGGCCGGTACAGGGAATGGGAAGCAGGCAAAGCCAATGACTGAGACTGCAGTGACTGAATCGACAGCGGCCGCCGGCAGCAAGTCAGAGCAGGCCTACGCCGCCGTGAAGGCCTGGATCGTCGACGGCACCTTCACGCCCGGCTACCGCCTGGTCCTGGCCGTCATCGCCAAGGACCTGGGCTTCAGCGTCGTCCCGGTCCGGGAGGCCATTCGACGGCTCGAGGCCGAAGGGCTGGTGAAGTTTGAGCGGAACGTCGGCGCCACCGTGGCCGGGATTGACCCCACCGAATACCTGTACACCATGCAGACCCTGAGCATCGTCGAAGGTGCCGCCACCGCGCTGTCCGCTCCGCTGATCGGCGGGGCGGACATTGCCCGGGCACGGGCCGTCAACGAGGAAATGCGCGAGTGCCTGCAACACTTCGACCCCGTCCGCTTCACGCAGCTCAACCAGGACTTTCACAGCGTCCTCTTCGAACACTGCCCTAACCCGCACATCCTGGACCTGGTCCACCGGGGCTGGAACCGGCTCGCGTCGCTGCGGTCCTCGACGTTCCGCTTCGTCCCCGGCCGCGCCCACGATTCCGTGGACGAGCACGAGGCACTGCTCCGGCTCATCGAAACCGGGGCCAGCGCCGACAATATCGAAAAAGCAGCACGACGCCACCGCAGCGCCACCCTTGACGCCTACCTCGCGCAGGCTCAACCCCTCCCATAAAGCAACGCGGGGTCACTAAACGCCCGATAAACGGCCCCGATCGGGCGAGAAGTGACCCCGAGTTGCACTAGTAGCTAAGGAAACAACAATGACGTTCACTGCTGCAGAAGCCAGCACGCATTACGTGCCGCAGGACCTGCCTACCCACATCCAGCACTACATCAACGGCCAGTTCGTTGACTCCGTGAACGGTGCGACCTTCGACGTCCTGGACCCGGTCTCCAACACGAACTACGCCACCGCGGCAGCCGGCCAAAAAGAGGACATCGACCTCGCCGTCGCCGCCGCCCGTGAAGCTTTCACCAAAGGCCCGTGGCCGAAGATGAAACCCCGCGAACGTGCCCGCGTCCTGAACAGGATCGCCGACGCCGTCGAGGCCCAGGAAGCCCGGCTCGCCGAACTGGAAACCTTCGACACCGGCCTGCCGATCACCCAGGCCAAGGGCCAGGCGCTGCGCGCGGCGGAGAATTTCCGCTTCTTCGCGGACCTGATCGTGGCGCAGTTCGACGACGCCATGAAGGTCCCCGGATCCCAGATCAACTACGTGAACCGCAAGCCGATCGGCGTCGCCGGCCTCATCACCCCGTGGAACACGCCGTTTATGCTCGAGTCCTGGAAACTCGCCCCGGCCCTGGCCACCGGCAACACAGTGGTCCTCAAGCCCGCCGAGTTCACCCCGCTCTCCGCCTCGCTCTGGGCGCAGATCTTCAAGGACGCCGGCCTGCCGGACGGCGTGTTCAACCTGGTCAACGGCCTGGGTGAGGAAGCCGGCGACGCCCTGGTCAAGCACCCGGACGTGCCGCTCATCTCCTTCACCGGCGAGACCACCACGGGCCAGACCATCTTCCGGAACGCGGCGGCCAACCTCAAGGGCCTGTCCATGGAGCTGGGCGGCAAGTCCCCCTGCGTGGTCTTCGCCGACGCCGAGCTGGACGCCGCCATCGATTCCGCCCTGTTCGGGGTCTTCTCCCTGAACGGTGAACGCTGCACCGCCGGTTCCCGGATCCTGGTGGAGCGCGGCATCTACGACGAGTTCTGCGAAAAGTACGCCGCCCGCGCGAAGAACATCGTCGTCGGGGACCCGCACGATCCCAAGACCGAGGTCGGCGCTCTGGTCCACCCGGAGCACTACGCCAAGGTGGCTTCCTACGTGGAGATCGGCAAATCCGAGGGCCGACTGCTGGCTGGCGGCGGACGCCCGGAAGGCCTCCCCGAAGGCAACTACATCGCACCCACGGTGTTTGCCGACGTCGCGCCTGACGCGCGGATCTTCCAGGAAGAGATTTTCGGCCCAGTTGTCGCCATCACCCCGTTCGAGAACGACGACGAGGCGCTGGCTTTGGCGAACAACACCAGGTACGGCCTGGCGGCCTACATCTGGACCCAGAACCTGACCCGCGCACACAACTTCTCCCAGAACGTCGAGGCCGGCATGGTGTGGCTCAAC
This sequence comes from Pseudarthrobacter sulfonivorans, assembly GCF_014712225.1. GTDB lineage: Bacteria > Actinomycetota > Actinomycetes > Actinomycetales > Micrococcaceae > Arthrobacter > Arthrobacter sulfonivorans. Next base: position 5,801 of record NZ_JACXBW010000011.1, on the reverse strand, counting down.
AGCCACAACGTCCGCGACCTCCGCACCCCGTTCGGCGGCGTGAAAGCTTCGGGCCTGGGCCACGAGGGCGGCTACCGCTCCATCGATTTCTACACCGACCAGCAGGCCGTGCACATCACCCTCGGCAGCGTCCACACCCCGAAATTCGGCAGCATCGAAGACGCGGCCGCCGCCGGCGACAGCTAGCCCCTCCCCTGCCCCTCCTCAGCGAAGAGAGAATCCAATGACAAACACCATCCCCACCCCCTCCGTTCCGGCACCGGACATCGTCCGCTGCGCCTACATGGAACTTGTTGTCACCGACCTCGCCAAATCCCGCGAGTTCTACGTCGACGTCCTTGGCCTGCATGTCACGGAGGAAGACGAGAACACCATCTATCTGCGCTCCCTCGAGGAGTTCATCCACCACAACCTGGTCCTGCGCAAGGGCCCCGTGGCCGCCGCCGCAGCGTTCGCGTACCGGGTGAAGTCCCCCGCCGAGGTGGACGCCGCAGAGGCCTACTACCGCGAGTTGGGTTGCCGGGTTGAGCGCCGGAAGGACGGCTTCACCAAGGGCATCGGCGACTCCGTGCGCGTCGAGGACCCGCTGGGCTTTCCCTACGAGTTCTTCTACGAGACCGAGCACGTCGAGCGCCTCACCCAGCGCTATGACCTCTACACCGCCGGGGAACTGGTCCGCCTGGACCACTTCAACCAGGTCACTCCGGACGTGCCCCGCGGCCGTGCCTACCTTGAGGACCTCGGCTTCCGCGTCTCCGAGGACATCAAGGATTCCGACGGCGTAACCTACGCGGCCTGGATGCACCGCAAGCAGACCGTCCATGACACCGCGCTCACCGGCGGGGACGGCCCGCGCATGCACCACATCGCGTTCGCCACGCACGAGAAGCACAACATCATCCAAATCTGCGACAAGATGGGCGCCCTGCGCATCAGCGACCGGATCGAACGCGGCCCCGGGCGCCACGGCGTCTCCAACGCCTTCTACCTCTACATCCTGGACCCGGACGGCCACCGCATCGAGATCTACACGCAGGACTACTACACCGGCGACCCGGACAACCCCACCATCACCTGGGACGTCCACGACAACCAGCGCCGCGACTGGTGGGGCAACCCCGTGGTCCCCTCCTGGTACACCGAAGCCTCCCTGGTCCTGGACCTCGACGGGAACCCCCAGCCCGTCATCATCCGGGAGGAGAAGAGCGAAATGGCCGTCACCGTGGGCGCGGACGGCTTCTCCTACACCCGCCCGTCGGACGCCTCCGGCGCAGCGCTGGAGGGCTTCAAGCTGGGAGCGCAGCTGTAGCCATGCTGGATGACAGGACCATTGAAGCCATCGCGGACGAACTGGTGGAGGCCGGCCGGACCCGCACCCCCGTCAAACGCCTGACGTCACGCTATCCGGAGATGACGGTGGAGGATTCCTACGCCGTCCAGCAGCTGTGGCGGAACCGCAACGAGGACGCCGGCCGGAAGCTGGTGGGCCGCAAGATCGGCCTTACGTCCAAGGCCATGCAGGCCGCCACCGGCATCACCGAACCGGATTACGGCGCCATTTTTGATGACATGGTCATGGAAACGGGCTGCTCGGTGGAATGGGACAAATACACGCATCCCCGCGTTGAAGTGGAGCTGGCGTTTGTCCTGAAGAGTGCGCTCAAGGGCCCCGGCTGCACCATCTTCGACGTCCTGAACGCCACCGACTATGTGGTTCCGGCCCTCGAGATCCTGGACTCCCGGATCGAGATGGAGGGCCGGACCATTGTGGACACCATCGCGGACAATGCCGCGATGGGTGCCATGGTGATCGGCGGCAACCCGGTCAGGCCCGATGCCGTGGACCTCCGCTGGGTCTCCGCGATCCTCTACAAGAACCAGACCGTCGAGGAGACCGGCGTGGCCGCGGGAGTCCTGGACCACCCCGCCAACGGGGTGCACTGGCTGGCCAACAAGATCGCCGCCCACGGCGACGGCATGAAAGCCGGGGACATCATCCTCGCCGGCTCCTTCACCCGCCCGCTCTGGGTCTACAAAGGCGACACCGTCCACGCCGACTACGGACCCCTGGGGAGTGTCACATGCCGCTTCGACTAGAACCCGCGACTGCTGTCCACGGGAACACGTTCCGGGACGCCCTGCCCGATCAAAAGGGCAAAGCAGGCCGGCCGCTGGCCGGGATGTGGGTGTGCTCCGGCAGCCCGCTGATCGCCGAACTCTGCGCCGGGTCCGGCCTGGACTGGCTGCTGATCGATGCCGAGCACAGCCCCAACGGACTCGAATCCATCCTCGCCCAGCTCCAGGCCGTCCACGGCTACCCCGTCCACGCCCTGGTCCGCCCGCCGGTCAACGACACCGTGATCATCAAGCAATACCTGGACCTCGGCGTGCAGAACCTGCTGATCCCCATGGTCAACTCCGCAGCCGAAGCCGAAGCCGCCGTGGCGGCCACCCGCTACCCGCCGAACGGTGTCCGCGGCGTCGGGTCGGCACTGGCCCGCGCTGCCCGCTGGAACAGGGTCCCGGACTACCTCGCCCGGGCCGGGGAAACCATCAGCGTCACGGTCCAGATCGAATCGACGGCGGCCGTTGAGCATGTCGAAGACATCCTCGCGGTGGACGGGGTGGACGCCATCTTCCTGGGGCCGTCCGACCTCGCCGCTTCCATGGGTCTGCTGGGACAGCAGGAACACCCCGAGGTGCGCGCCGCCGTCGAACACTGCCTCGCGGCTGCGAACGCGGCCGGAAAGCCCGCCGGTGTCAACGCCTTCAACGAAGCCACCGCCCGGCACTACCTCACCAGCGGTGCCAACTTCATCCTGGTGGGCGCGGACGTGGCCCTCCTGGCCCGCGGCTCCGAGGCTCTTGCCGCCCGGTACATCCCGCAGGATCCGGTAGTTGAGGCCGCCGGAACCCCCGCCAGCTACTGACGCAGGTCCAGCGCGCCGGCATCGTCTCCGCGCCGGGTCCCTTAGACGCCGGCGCGCGCGCCCGCCACCCGCACGGCCACCCGGCCGCTGCCCGGTGCCAGCTGCGAAGCGGCTGCCTCGTCGGCCACCACGGTCACGTGCGGGTGCCGCTGCAGGACGGACGCCGGGCAGTCGGCGGTGACCGGACCGTTCAGGGCGGCGGCCAGGATGCCCGCCTTGTCCACGCCGTTGACCACCAGCAGCAGGTGACGGGCTTCCATGATGGTCCCCAGGCCCTGGGTGATGCAGCGGAGCGGAACTTCCTCCGCCGTGCTGAAGTAGCGGGCGTTGGCCGCACGGGTGCGCTCGGTGAGGACCTCCACGCGGGTCCGTGAGTCCAGGGCGGAGCCGGGCTCATTGAAGGCCAGATGCCCGTTGTGGCCGATGCCGAGGATCTGCACGTCGATGCCGCCGGCTGCGCGGATGGCGGCGTCGTAGTCGGCAGCTGCCCGCTCGGGGTCGGCGGCGCTGCCGTCCGGCACGGCGACCTTGGCGGGGTCCAGCTGCAGCCGTTCAGTCACTTCACGCCGGACAACCTCGGCGTAGCTTTCGGGGTGTCCGGCCGGCAGGCCCACATACTCATCGAGAGCGAAGCCACTGACCCGGGACATGTCCACCGTGTGGCCTGCGAGCGCCGCGTAGATCGGCAGCGGTGAGCCGCCCGTTGCCAGGCCCAGGACGGCGTCGGGCTTGCTGCGGATGACCGCTGCAAGGATCCCGGCGGCAACGGAACCGGTGGCTGAGGCGGTAGGCACTACGAAGATTTCCACGGCAAAGGCACTCTCTACGAAAATTGGGCAGGGCTGAGTCCGCCCGGTTGTGCAGGCGGTGGGGAGGGGCTGGTTCAGGCGGCCGAGCTGACGGGCGGCCGAGCTGACGGGCGGCCGAGCTAACTGGCGGCGACGTCCTTGAGTTTCAGGCGGATGCCATCAAAGTGGCGCTGCAGGCGTTCGGAGGCCAGCGCTTTGTCCTTGTTGGCCACGGCCTCGTAGATGTCCCAGTGGTCCTGGGTCTGCTGCTCGAGGTTGACGGGGCCTGTCCCGAGGGCCTGGTGGATTTTGCGGTACACCTGCCAGAACACGTCCATCAGGTTGATCAGCAGCTCATTGTTAAGGGGCGCGTACAGGCGGCGGTGGAATTCGGCGTCGTGGACGTAAAGATGCTCCCCGTTCTTGGCTGCAGCTTCCATGGCCTCCATGGTGGCGCGCAGGTCCGCCAGGTGCTCGTCCGTGAGGAGGTCGATGGCGGACCCGATCAGTCCGGATTCGAGGGCCTGCCGCACGTCGATAAGCTCCATGGCTTCCTCGCCCTTGTGGCGGAGGGAAAGCCGGCCACGGAAGGTCAGCCCGGACACCAGGGCGCTGAAGTTGTTCGGTGCCACAAACATGCCGAACCCGTGCCGGATTTCAATGACACCGAGAGCCTGCAGTACCTTCAAGGATTCACGGACGGTGTTGCGGCCCACGCCAAGTTCTGCGGAGAGCTCGCTTTCGGTGGGCATGGCGTCGCCGACGTCCAGCCCACGCTCGAGGATGAGATCCATGATCCGCGTCTGCAGGGCGTGCGAACGGAGCTGCGCGCTGAAACGGGCGGGCGATACTTCTTGGGATGCGATAGCCACGTGATCTCCTCCTTGCCGCGCCGAGGGGCGACGACTTGTCCTACTTCCCAAGAGTACAGGAGATGGGACATCCAATGTCTAGAAGTGGCGGTCCAATTACGCAGTTCTTACCCGCAGGGGACGAATCTATCCCAAAAGGGACTGAACCAGCTCCCGGCACGTCCGGTACGCCGGGCTTTTCGGGTCAATGAGGTCGAAGTGGTCGCCCGGCACGCTGATCAGCCGCGTCCCCATGCGAGCTGCCGTACCGGCGTCGACATAAGCCTCGGACTGGCTCCGCGGGACAGTGTCGTCGTCGGTTGCGTGGACGGCGATGACCGGGACCGCCAGGGGAAGGGTGGTCATGGGGTCCGCATATCTGTGGCGCTGGGGATATTTCGACGACGGCCCGCCCAGCAGGTTGCCCACCGCACCGTTGCTGAGGTTCAGCCGCTCCGCCTCGGCGAGGTTGAGGAGCCCGGATTGGCTCACGACGCCGGTGAGGTGCACCGCCGTCGCATCTTGCCGCCGTGAGACCTGCCCGTCCGGCTCCGGCATCCCCAGCTGGGCGAGCTTGGCCCGGCCCGCAGCCCATGCAGCCAGGTGCCCGCCGGCTGAATGGCCCAGCGCCACCACCGGCCCCAAATTCAGGGCGTGGGTCGCCGCAAGGTCCTGCAGTTTGTCGATTCCCGCCAGCACGTCGCAGAAGGTGTTCGGCCAGCCTCCGCCGTTGCCGGCCCGCCGGTATTCCAGGTTCCAGGCGGCCATGCCATGCGCAGCAAGGTCCTGGGCGATTGGTTCGCCCAGTTCTGCGCCGTACTGCGAGCGCCAGTAACCGCCGTGGATCACCACTACAACGCCGCGGTGCTCGCCGTCGGCCGGCAGTTCCGGCAGGAAGAGCTCGCCCCATTGGCTGGCATCCCCGCCGTACTGATACTTGTACCGCTTCACCGCATCCCCTCTGCCGCTACCGGTGTCGCCGTCGGCATCGGCGCCGGGCGAACATGCGGCCACGGTGCCTCCCGCTGCCGCCGCAGCCGCGCCCGCCAATGGCCCACGTGCAGCCTACTCCGACGAGATCAAAGCCGGCGACCCGCCGGCGCCCGAGCCACCTAGCCGGACGCTCTATCACTTGATGCAACTAAATTGGCAACGCTCTCTCACTCGATGCGCCAATTACACCGATGCTCTCTCACTTTCTTCGGGAGAGTGAGAGAGCGTCGGGTAAAAAT
>NZ_JACXBW010000010.1 GCF_014712225.1 Pseudarthrobacter sulfonivorans | reverse complement strand
TGGCTTCCCGAGGCATCAACCGCTTGGCACCAAGGCCTTTGCACTTGACACTTAGACCGCAAGTCAAAGCCACAACTGGAGCCTCCTGTCAGATTCGAACTGACGACCCCCGCTTTGGGTCTGGACGCCTTCTGGCAGGTTGGGAGGGTGCTGTTATGCCCAAAATCTAGGGGTTTCTGCGGTCTTCGGCAACTGTTGGATGCTTGTCCTTTGTCATTGATTGGGGTGAGTAAAGGGTGAGTCGGTCGCAATTGGTGGCTTACCGTCAGACTGCAATCGACAAAAAGCTACCTGACGTCGGGTGGACCGCGGCGATCCACATAGTCCTTCATGGCGATTCGTTTCTTGAAGCGCATGATTCCCCAGACGTCAGGTTGTGGGTGTCATCATGGTGTCTCCTTCACTCACATCGGTGCTCTGCCGTAGCTGTGAGTGAAGGAGACGCCAAGGGTCGAAAAAGCGGTAGTTAGCGCGAAAGGAGCAGCGCTTCGCCCTGGCCGCCGCCGCCGCATAGTGCCACGGCCGCTTTGCCGGTGCCGCGACGCATGAGTTCGTGCACGGCGGAGACCACCACGCGCGCACCGGAGGCGCCGATCGGATGGCCGAGCGCGATGGCTCCCCCGTTGACGTTGACTTTGTCCACGCTGAGGCCGAGCTGTTCGGCGGAGTGCAGGGCTACGGAGGCGAACGCCTCGTTGATCTCTACGAAGTCCAGGTCCTCCACGGCCCAGCCTGCTGTTTCCAGTGCCTTGCTGATGGCGCGGGCAGGTTTGTCCGGCAGCGAGGTGTCCGGGCCGGCGGTCTGTCCAGGGGCCCCGACCGTCGCCAGGATCTCCAGCCCGTGCGTTTCCGCGTAGCCGCGGGTGGTCAGGACAACGGCGGCCGCGCCGTCGTTGAGCGGGGAGGCGTTGCCGGCGGTCACCGTGCCGGTAACGGAGAAGGCTGGCCGGAGTTTGCCGAGTGATTCTTCGGTGCTTTTGGGACGCACACCTTCATCGGTTGTTACGAGTTCGGCCTCCCCCCGGCGCCGCGGCACCTTGACGGGGATGATCTCGGCGTCGAAAAGCCCGGTAGCCTGGGCGGCAGCGGCACGCCAATGCGAATCGGCGGCGGCCTTGTCTTGATCGGCGCGGTTGATGCCCAGCGCCGCGTTGGCGCGGTCGGTGGCCAGGCCCATGGATTCCTGGTCGAAGGCGTCCGTGAGGCCGTCGTGGGCGGCGGAGTCGACCAGCGCCGCGTCGCCGTAAAGGTGCCCGGCGCGGGAACCGGGCAGCAGGTGCGGGGCATTGGACATGGATTCCTGCCCGCCGGCGACCACCACCGCGGCTTCTCCGAGCCGCAGCAGCCGGGTTGCCTCGATGATGGCGCTCAGCCCGGACAAGCACACCTTGTTGACGGTGGCCGCGTGGGCACTGAGCGGTATACCACCGGCGACGGCGGCCTGCCGGGCAGGATTCTGGCCGGCGCCCGCCTGAAGGACATGACCGATGATGACCGCTTCGACGGCGTCCGGCCGGACCCCCGCCTTCTCCAGCGCACCGGCGATCGCCGCACCACCTAGCTCAACAGCGGACAACGGGGCGAGCTGGCCCATCAGCTTGCCCTGCGGTGTGCGGGCTGCACCAACGATGACAACATCTGAACTGGTGTTCATTTTTCTCCTTGGACGGGTGACGGGGCGGAAGCACCGTGATCTGAGGGCAGCCGTTCACCTGATTGCGCCATATCGGATGGCTGGAAGGGCGACGCGCAGTTCCGGGTGGAAGGCTGTTCAGGCGACCCGCGCACCGGAGGCGAGCTGGACGGCGACGTCGACGATCATGTCTTCCTGGCCGCCTACGTAGCCGGCTTTGCCGATTTCTTCGAGGATTTGCCAGGCGGGAACGCCGTAGCGTTCTGCGGCGCGTTCGGCGTGGATCAGGAAGGAGGAGTAGACCCCCGCGTAGCCCTGCATGATGGAGGCCCGGTCCATGATTGGCATCCGGGTGATGATGGGCTTGACCACGTCTTCGGCTGCGGCCATCACGCCGTGGACGTCCACGCCAGTGCTGATGTTGAGGCGTTCGAAGGCGGCGGCGAGGACCTCGGTGGGTGAGTTTCCCGCCCCGGCGCCGAGGGCCAGGAGTGTCCCGTCGATCTGTTTGGCCCCGGCGCGGGCGGCGTAGACGGAGTTCGCGACGCCGAAGCTGAGGTTCTGGTGTCCGTGGAACCCGACCTGGGCGTCGTTGCCGAGCTCGGCAACGAGGGCTGTGACGCGGTCGGAGACATCCTCGAGGATGAGTGCGCCGGCGGAGTCCACGACGTAGACGCACTGGCATCCTGCGTCGGCCATGATGCGTGCCTGTTCGGCCAGGTTTTCTGGCGTAGTCCGGTGCGAGAGCATGAGGAATCCGACGGTTTCCATGCCGAGTTTCCGGGCGTGCTGGAAGTGCTGGATGGAGACGTCGGCTTCGGTGCAGTGGGTGGCGATGCGGGCCACGGACGCGCCGGCTTCGTGCGCCTGGTTCAGGTCGTGGATGGTGCCCAGACCCGGGAGCATAAGCACCGCGATCTTGGCGTTCTTCGCTTCGTCCACGGCGGCCCGGACCAGGTCCAGTTCCGGGGTGAGGGAGAACCCGTAGTTGAAGGAGGACCCGCCCAGGCCGTCGCCGTGGGTGACTTCGATGACTTCGATCTTGGCGTCGTCCAGGGCGCGGACCACGGAACGGACGTGGGCTTCGGTGAATTTGTGGCTCATGGCGTGGGAGCCATCGCGCAGCGTGGTGTCCGTCAGCCGGACGCTCAGGTTCTGTGCTGTGGTCTCGGTGGTGGGGGTCATGGTTAGGCTCCTACGAGTGTTGAAGAGGTGGCGGCGTCCATGCGTTCGGCCAGAAGGTCAGCAGTCCGGGTGGCGGCGGCGGTGATGATGTCCAGGTTCCCCGCGTACTCGGGCAGGTAATCAGCGGCACCCTTGACCTGGACCCAGACACCCACCCGGCCGTTGCCGTCCCAGTCCTCCCGGGCCGTGTCGAACTGCGGCTCCACACGCAGCGAGTAGCCAGGGACGTAGTCCTGGATGCTGGCGACCGCTTCGTTGATGCTGGCGACGATCCGGTCCTGGAGCGGGCCGGGTTCGGCGGCTTCGGCAGGGATCGCGGCGTAGATGGTGTTGCGCATGATCATGGGCGGTTCCACCGGGTTGATGATGATGATGGCCTTGCCCCGATTGGCACCGCCGACCTCCTCAAGGGCCTTGGCCGTGGTCTCGGTGAACTCGTCCACGTTGGCCCGTGTACCCGGACCGGCGGACTTGGAGGCGATGGAGGCGACGATCTCGGCGTAGTCCACGGGGACCACGGAGGAGATCGCGGCGACGATCGGGGTGGTGGCCTGCCCGGCGCAGGTAATCATGTTCACGTTCAGGACGTCCTCGAGCGCGTCCAGGTTCACCACCGGGCACAGGTACGGGCCGACGGCGGCCGGGGTCAGGTCGATCGCGTGGATCCCCGCTTCTTTGTACTTGGGTGCATTGGCCTTATGCGCCTTGGCTGAGGTGCATTCGAAGACGAAGTCAGGGAGCTCATCCTGGGCCAGGAGCCAGTCAACACCCTCCGCGGACGTGGTGATGCCCAGGCGGGCTGCACGAGCGAGCCCGTCCGAGGCCGGGTCCACGCCGATCATGTACTTGACTTCAATGTTCTTGCTGCGCCGCATGATTTTGAACATCAGGTCGGTGCCGATGTTGCCTGAGCCGACGATGGCGGCTGTTTTCTTTGCCATGGTGGTGTCCTTAGTCTGTGAAGTGAATAGTCAGTGAACCCAGCGGGCCGAAATCGGCCGTCGCGGTGCTGTTGGCTACGACCGGCATGGCTACCGTGAAGGAGCCGGGCAGGATCAGCTGGCCTGCTTCCAGCGCCACGCCCTGCTCACCCAGCACGTTGGCCAGCCAAGCCAGCGGCGCAAGGGGGTGCTCCATGACGTCCGCGCCGGTCCCGGTGCCGGTTACCTCCCCGTCGATCACCAGTGAGCAGGTGACATCCAGGAGCCCCGTGGGATCGGCGGAATCCAGCCACAGAGCGTGGGCACTCACTGCGATGGCACCGCAGGAGGCGTTGTCGGCGATGGTGTCGACGAGTTTGATGTCCCAGTCCCTGATCCGGGAGTCAATGATTTCGATGGCGGGGTAAATGGCGCCGATGGCGGCCGCCGCCTGCTCCAAGGTGACACCTGGGCCCTGAAGGGGCTCCTTCAGGACGAAACCGAGTTCCGGTTCCACCTTGGGCTGAATGAACTGGGAGGCCGGGATCCGGGCCTCATCATGGTGGACCATGTCCTCGAAGAAGAACCCGAAGTCCGGAGAATCAACGCCCAACTGCCGCTGCATGGCAAGGGATGTCAGCCCGACTTTGCGGCCGGCAAGTACCCGCCCGGCGGCAACGTGTTGCTCAAGCTGGGCTGTCTGAATTTCGTAGGCGTCCTGGACGGTCATGTCCTGCAGCCGGTCCCGTAAAGGTGCCACAGGTACCAGAGTGCCGGTGGCCTCCAGCAGTTCCGCGGCGAGCTGATCTTTCAGCTCGGTACGTGCGGTTTCGGTCTGTGTGCTCATCATTTCACCATCGCTGTGGTCACGCCGAAGCCGGCGATAAATTCGGGAATCGGGCGGTAGTACTCGGAGGTGACCGCGTAATCGCCTGCTGCTGCAAGCGCGTTGTAGGCGGCCACCCAGTTGCGGACTTCGTGGGCGGAGTTGCCGGCTGCGGCGGCCATGGCCGGGGCGGTCCAGGCGTCCAGCTTCTCCAGGTCCCCGGACGCGATGATGGCGAGGAATTCACGGTCCCATTCGGGGTTGAGGTCCATGATGCTGGCCTCACCTTTCGCGAACGCTGCGGCGGTGTCGATGACACGCTGCTGCCGTGCGTTGCGGGCGGCAGCCGTTGGGTGCCTGCCGTTGAGCAGCATTGCCTTCTGCTCCGGAGTCGCGGTGGCAATCTGGGGCACCGGCGGGTCGTGGGAAAGACCGCCGGAACCGATGATGAGGACCTTCCGGTCCAGCGTCTTGAGGTAATTCCCGACGGCGGTGCCCAGCTGCCGCACGCGGCGCATCGACGCGAACGGCGGGGCCACGGAGTTGACGAAAATCGGTACTACCGGCTTGGCCGCGATGGAGCCGAAGAGAACCTCCAGGGGCTGGACGGCGCCGTGATCGATTTCCATCTTCAGCGAGATCGCAGCGTCCAGGTCGGCGTCGATGACTGCTTGGGCGAGGTCCCTGGCAATCTGCGTGGGGACGTTCAATGGACCTTCCTCGGAACCGTAGTCGCCCACGGAAACGGCATCGTAGCCGATGCAGAACGGCGGCATCAGCTCATAGAAGAAGCCGTTGTAGTGGTCCGGCGCGAAAGAGACTACAAGGTCCGGGTCGAAGTCCTCGACGAACTTGCGCGCCACCGCGAAGGCGGCGTCGACGTCGTTCTGGATTTCTTCCGGCGGTTCGGTGACCTCCAGAAGCGGGCTATGCGACATGCAGACGAGTGCGAGCGTCATGGCTGGCTCCTTCCTTGAAAGACATTGCAGTGAGGATGGCTGCGAGAGTGCGCGGTGCGTCCTGTGCCAGGCAGGCACCGGCAACGAAGCGGTCCGGGCGGATGAAAAGCACCGGGGTGGGGCGGTCATCGAACCACTTCTTGAGGCGGCCTTCGGCGTCGCCGACGACGGTCACGTCGTGGCTGTAGCGCTCCTCGGCCCAGCGGCGCTGTGATTCGGGTACGACGGCGACAAGGGTGGCACCAAGTGCTTCCAGCCGGGCAATTTCCTCGGCGCTGAACATGCCCTTGGGGTTATTGCCCCACGCCAGCACGGTCCACCATTTGCCGATGGCATCATCAAGCCGGATGCCCTGCGCGCCCTTGGTGTTGACCCGGGGCTGGATGAACTGCACACCCACCGACGAGTTGAGGTTATTGGCCGTCAGGACGGGAATCAGCTTGCTCGTGAGCCGTGCCCTAGCGGTACCGGCGGCAGCGGAGGTGGGGTCCACGACGACACCTTTGGTGTAGCGCGGCATCGGTTTGAAGCGCATCTCCGAGAAATAGGACTTCACCTGCGGGAACAGGTTCAGGACCGCTGCTGTCGCATCGCGGGCACCCACCACCACCGGGTTGGTGGGCTTGATGATCGCGCCCAGTGTCAGGGAGAGGTCGATCATGGCCTTGGCATGGTCACGGCGCTCGTCCTCGTAGGTGTCGAGGAGCCCCTCCCCCGCCTGACCTCGCAGCACAGTCGACAGTTTCCATGCGAGGTTGGTGGCATCGCGGACGCCGGAGTTCCAGCCCTGGCCCATCCAGACGGGCATCAGGTGTGCGGCGTCGCCGGCAACAATCTGGCGGCCCTTGCGGAACGTACCGGCAATCCTCCCATGGTGCGTAAAGACGCGTTCACGGATGACTTCCAGCTCGTCCGGGTTGGGGACGTGGTCCTTGAGCAGGTTGTAAATGAACTTCTTGTCTGTGACCTGCTCGTCGGTTTCGTGATCGAAGATCATGAACTCCCAGCGCCGGATCGCGTGCGCCAAGCCGATGGAAACGTAGGGCCGCTTCGGGTCCGCGCCGAGGAAGACGTTCGGGGTACCCAAGGGGTCGTTCTCGACGTCCACCACGAGCCAGCGGGTCGACGGCGACTGGCCTTCAAACGTTGTACCGAGCCTTTTGCGGGTCGGTGACTTTCCGCCTTCGCAACCGACGAGGTACTGGGCTTTGATCCGCTTGACCGCAGGCGTGCCACCATCGTTGTACTCAACGGTGGCGATGACGGCGTCGGCTGATTCCACTGCGTCTACGACGGTGTGGCCGAAGTGCGCCGTGACGGATGCGAAGCGGTCCAGGCCATCGAACAGTGCGCGGTCCACCAGGGGCTGGACGAAGCCGCTCTTGCGGGGCCAGCCGAACTCGTCGGCCTTGGGCTCGTTGGTCATAATGACCTTGCCCCGGCCGTTGACCAGCCGCATGATGTGCTGTGCGGTGGTGTGTGGCAGGACCGTTTCCGTCAGGCCGATTGTCTGGACTGAGCGGAGGGATTCGTCGTCGATACCGACTCCGCGCGGGTAGTCGATCAACTCGGGCAACTTTTCCACGAGGGTGACGTCCTGGCCGTACATGCCGAGCAGGTTGGCGAGCATGAGCCCCACCGGACCGGCGCCCACCACCAGGACATCGGTTTCAATATCGAAGTTATTGCTTGTCATTTCGGTGCTTTCGCGTCGTTGCAGGTGGGCCCTAGCGGGCCAGCATGAAGTCAAGGAAGATTTTGTTGAACGTGTTCGGATCCTCGTACTGGGGCCAGTGGCCGCAGTTTTCCATGATGGCCAGTTCACTATTGGGGATGAGGCCGGCGATTCGGCGTCCTTCGTCGACCGGGCCGGAGGGGTCCTTGGTTGTCCACAGCACCAAAGCCGGAGCCTTAATCTGGGCAAGGGCCTCGTCCGTGAGCATGTTGCGTTTGCGTGTCTCGGGGTCCTGGAGGGCCATGTTGGCCTCGCAGGCCTGGAGCCAGCCCGGCTGTTGGAAGATGTCCTGGCGGGTGCGGATCAGGTCGTCGGTGACCATGGCAGGGTCGGCCATGAGCCACTCAAGCCGGGTTTTTACCCGCTCCCAGGAAGGGTCCTTGGCAGCTTCCATGGACAGCGTGTAAAGACGCTCCATCACTACCGGGTTGGCCATCGTCCCGCCCATGGTGTTCAGGAAGATGCGTTCGACCTTTTCCGGGTAGTCGATGGCAAACTGTGCCGTGACCCAGCCGCCCAGTGATTCGCCGGTGAGGTACGCCTTCTCGACGCCGATTGCCTCCATGAATCCGAGGACCTGTTCGATGTAGTGCTTGATCTCCAGAGGGTGTTCAGGCTTTGCGCTGTAGCCATGGCCGATGAAGTCGATGGCCCACACATCGAAATGCTCCGACAGGGGCTGGAGGTTGCGGACGTATGCCTCGGCGTGGCCGGTGATGCCGTGCATGGCGATCAGCGTGGGCTTTGAGGAGTCCCCTGCGTGCAGGTAGCGGGTGCGGTACGGGCCGGCCTGGATGTAGCCCTGGCTGAATTCAGTCTGGGCAAGGTCGGACCAGACGCTGGTGTACGGACGCGGTGTCATAGCTAAACTCCCTAGATTGTGTATTTATCGCACACGCAAAGGCGATAATTGCACTTCGATGACGACATCGAATCACTGCGGTGACGTGGGTGTCTATGGCAGCTTGCCGGCTAGTGGAATGTCCTGAAGTCCACGTCTTTCGGCCATTCAAGTTCAGCCAAGACGGCTGGAAATACGCTCCGCCGCGGCAACAATGGCCGTGGCGGCGCCTTCCGCGACTTCCCTCCGGGTCGTGATGAGGTTGATACAGGCGGCGAGCTCCGGTCCAGAACCTTTGATGGGGGCGGCCAGTCCGTACATGTTGGGTTCAACTTCACCGAAGGTGATGGCAAAGCCGTTGGCTCTGGCAATCCGGACCTCTTCGGCTTCTGAGGACAACGGTGGCTGGCTTGCTTGGATCGCTAGTCCTGCGGCTCCACGGTTGAGCGGGTGCCGGCTTCCCTGGGCAAATGAGACATGGTACGAGGGGCCCCGCGGCTCTACTACGGCCAGCGCCACCGCGTCGTTTCCCTCCCTAATGAGCAACGAGACCGTTGATGCCAGGTCATTGGCCACATCGTGCAGAACCGGGAGGGCCGCGGCACGAATCGCATCATGCGCTGCAGATGTGAGCTGGAGCAGCCCTGCCGCGCCGCGGTAGCGGTTGTCGTCGCTTCGGTGTATCAGCTTCGCGTCGCTCAGCGTGTTGAGGATGCGGTAGGCGATAGTGCGGTGCACACCCAGAAGCTCGCCGACGTCATTGATCGCAAGCCCGTCGCGTGCGTCGGCGATTGCCTTCAAGGCCTCCAGTCCGCGGGCAAGTGTCTGGGAGCCAACGGTCCTCGAGGGGCTGGCGGGCATTTCTGTAGTCACAGGGACAGCCTAGTGACGAGACACAACCGGTGCTCCAATTTTCTTGGTTTCATCACGGACGCCCGACGGCAAGGGCCACTCACTCTTGTCATCGAGTGGTTTCGTAGTTGTACCAGCCCATCCCGCTCTTGCGTCCGAGCCTCCCTGATTCATACATTTTCTGCATGATCGGGTGGGGCAGGTCTGCGGGGTCGCCGGTTTCCTCATAGGTGGCTTGGGCAATCATGCAGTTGACGTCCAGCCCTACGAGATCCATGAGCTCGAATGGGCCCATGGGATGTCCCAACGCCGTTTTCGCGGCCGCATCTATGTCCTCAATGCTGGCCACGCCGGAACTGTACAGATTTAGTGCTTCGTCTCGGAGTACCCCCATCAGCCGGTTGGCCACGAAGCCTGGAACTTCCTGGTTGAGCAACACCGGTTGCTTCCCAATCGTGCGGACAAGTTCCATGACCACATCTATGGTTTCCTGTGAAGTCTGCGGATGGCGGACCACTTCGACGCATTTCATCACCAGTGCAGGGTTGAAGAAGTGCACGTTGCAGACACGTTCCGGACGGCTGGTGACTGAAGCCACCTTTGAGGAACCGTAGGTCGAGGAATTGGTGGCAAGGATGGCATGGGCCGGGACGGCTCGGTCAAGGGCAGCGAATATCTGTTGTTTGATCTCCAGTTTTTCGGTTGCAGCTTCAATCACGAAGTCCGCAGTTGATGCGGCTTGATCAAGGTCAGTGCTGAAACTGAGCCTGCCCAGGGCTTCCTCGGCGCACGCCTGGCTCATGCGGCCTTTGGCGACGGCGGCGCCCATGCGGTCGGCGAGTTGGGCTCCGGCTCTCGTCAGTCCGGACTCGATAACGTCCTGGAGGGTGACGTCGTGCCCGGCCAGGGCAAAAACCATGGCGATCTGGGAGCCCATGGCCCCGGCGCCGACAACGAGGATGCGTTGGATCTGAGGACGTGAGGGATCAGGACTGGACACTGCCAGCACCTCCGCGCAGGTAGACGGTTGTGGTGTGCGCGAAGAACTCCCTGGCGGCTTCGCCCTGTTCCTTCGGCCCGTAGCCGCTCTTCTTGGCTCCCCCGAAGGGAACGTGGGGGTCGGCCCCGGCTGATTCGGAGTTGATGTGCAGGATCCCGACGTCGATCTCATCCATGGCTGATAGGGCTGTGGTCAAGTCTTGGGTAAACAGTGCCGCCGAGAGGCCGAATTCGCTGTCGTTGGCCAGCTCAAAGGCTTCCTGGGTTGATTGGGCACGGCGAACGCTCAGCACTGGCCCGAAAAGCTCTTCGGTCCACACATTCTGCGTTCCGTCGCCGGGCAGCTCGAGAACGGTCGGGGCAATGAAGTGGCCGTCGGCCAGGGCGCCCTCAGTGTAGGGGTGCCCGCCGGCGAGGAGGCTGGCTCCTTGCGCGAGTGCGGTGTCGATTCCCTGCTGGATGGACTTGCGTGCGGAGGCATTGATGACGGGGCCCATCTCGGTCCCGGCCGCCGTCGGATCCCCTATTAGCAGGTTGGCTGCCCGCTTCCCGAGTTCGGCAAGAAACTCGTCGGCGATATTCTCGGCCACGATTAGGCGGGATGTGGCGGTGCATTTTTGTCCGGATGACCTGAAGGCGCCAAGCATGACCTGTTCGACGGCCAGGTCAAGGTCAGCATCAGAGAGCACAACGGCCGCGTTTTTTCCGCCCATTTCTGCCTGCACCGGAACACCGCGGCCGGCGGCTTTGGAGGCCAGGCTCCTGCCCACACCGGTGGACCCGGTAAATGTCAGTCCGTCCAATGCGTGATGTTCAACAATGCTGTTGCCCATGGAGCCGGGGCCAATCAGGAGATTCAGGACCCCGGCTGGAAGGCCGGCTGCGCCTAAGGCTTGCGCCAGCCGCATGGCCAGCAGCGGCACTGTGCTGGCCGGTTTCCAGACCACGGTGTTCCCGTAGGCCAAGGCGGGGCCGATTTTCCATGCCGGGATGGCAATAGGGAAATTGAACGGGGTCACCACCCCGATCACGCCTAACGGTTTTCGCGTTACCAGGATCTTTTCGCCGCGCCGGGGTGAAGAATAGATTCCGCCGGCCGCGCGGTCGCCGTCGTTCCCGTAGTAGCGGAGGATCTGGGCGGCCCGCAACACTTCGCCTTCGCCTTCAGGGCGGGTCTTGCCTTCCTCGCGGGCCAGTTCAAGTCCCAGGTCTGAAGCGGACTCCTCCAGGCTGGCTGCTGCACGGAGCAGCACGGCACCCCGTTCATGGGCGGGGGTTCGGGCCCAGTCCCGCTTGGCTGCAGTGGCCGCTGCCATGGCCCGGTCCACCTCGGCGTCGCTTGCCTGGAGGCCGTGGGCGACGGTCTCGTCGGGGCGGGCCGGGTTGCTGCTGGCCAGGGGACTTGCGGTCCCGTCTTGCCAGGCCCCATTGATGAGGTGTTGAAGCTGGATGGCTGGTGTCATGGGTTTGCTCTCTCAGCGAAAGGCGGGAATGCCGGTGATCTTGTTTCCGAGGATCAGTGTGTGGACCTCGTCGGTGCCTTCATAGGTGCGGACCGATTCCAGGTTGTTGGCATGGCGCAACGGCGAGTAATCCAGGGTGATGCCGTTTCCGCCCAGCATGGCGCGCGCATCGCGGCAGATTTTGATGGCCTCGCGGCAGTTGTTGAGCTTGCCCACCGAGATCTGGTGCGGTTCCAGCATCCCGGCGTCTTTGAGCCGGCCCAAGTGCAGGGCGAGCAGGAAACCTTTGTTGATTTCCAGTGCCATGTTGACGAGTTTTTCCTGCGTGAGCTGGTATCCGGCCAGCGGTTTGTCGAACTGCAGGCGTTCCTGGGCGTAGGCCAGAGCCGTGGCGTAGCTGTCCCGCGCCGCACCCATGGCGCCCCAGATGATGCCGTACCGCGCCTCGTTGAGGCACTCGAAAGGTCCCCTCAAGCCTTTGGCGTTAGGCAGCATTGCGTCCGCAGGCAGACGTACGTCCGTGAGCTCGATGTCGCATTGGATGGAGGCCCGCATGGACAGCTTCTGTTCGATGGGCGTCGCGGTGAATCCTGGCGTATCCGTGGGCACAATGAACCCGCGGACGCCGTCATCCGTCTGTGCCCAGATAACCGTCAGCTTGGCAACGGAGGCGAGACCGATCCACCGCTTGGAGCCGTTGATGATCCAGTCCTCGCCGTCCCTGCGTGCGAAGGTCTTCATCGCGCCCGGGTCCGAGCCCGCCGTCGGCTCGGTCAGCCCGAACGAGCCGATCGCTTCACCGGCAGCCATCTGGGGCAGCCATTCCTGTTTCTGTTCTTCGGAGCCGTGCTTGTAGATGGCGCTCATTGCCAGAGAGCCCTGCACGCTGACGAAGGTCCGCAGGCCCGAGTCGCCTGCTTCCAGCTCAGCGCCGGCCAGCCCGTATTCGACGGCAGAGCGGCCGGCGCAGCCGTAGCCCTTCAAGTGCATGCCGAGAAGGCCAAGTTTGGCCATTTCGGGGACAATTTCCAGCGGAAAGACGGCGGACTCGTACCAGGCGGCGATGTTGGGCTTGATGGTCGAGTCGACGAAGGAACGTACGGAGTTACGGAGCGCGATCTCGTCCGGGCTGAGCAGGCTGTCGAAGTTGAGCAGATCTGTTGAGTCAGTCATGTCTTCCTTTGGTGCAGTGTTCGGGGGGCTGGTTCGAGGTATCGGCAGGAGGAGTCATACGTCAGCTGCCTGTTTTGTGCCAGAAGAGGCAGTGCGGCCGGTCGCAGACTTGGTAAGCCACCGCCGCACTGATTCGCTGTGTTCGCCTAGAGCAGGGGGCGCTGTCCGGCGCTGATCGAGCGGTGGAGTCCACGTGATCGGATGCCGGATCTGGCGGCCGGTGATTTCGCCGCTGGCATCATGGACGGGGATCGTCGGCTCCAGCCCCAGCGACTCTGCGAACTCCAACGATTCCTTGATGGTGGCCACCTGCCCCGCGGGTACACCTGCGCGGTTTAGTGTGTCCTGCCAATATTGGGCACCGGCGCGGGCCAGGGCATCCTCCAGCAGTGGGATCAGGTCCAGGCGGTTCCGGACCCTGGCGTTGTTGGTCTGGAACCGCTCGTCCACGGCCAGTCTGCTGAGGCCCAGGGCGCCGCAGAGCTTGACGAACTGGCCATCGTTTCCGCAGGCAACTGCCAGGGTGCCGTCCGCGCATTGAAGCAACTGATAAGGGACGATCGAGGGGTGGTCGTTGCCCATCCTGGCGGGCACCTTTCCGGCGCCCAGGAAGCTTTGGCCCTGATTCGCGAGTGCTCCCTGCAGGCTTGAGAGCAGGTTGACTTCTATCAGCGCACCCTTCCCTGAGCGGTTGCGTTCATTGAGTGCTGCCAGTACCCCGATGGTTGCGTCCTTGGCAGTGAGGACATCCACGAGTGCCACACCCGCCTTGGTGGGGTCGCCGTCAGCTTGCCCGGTGATGCTCATCAGGCCTCCAAGCGCCTGTACTACGAAGTCGTAGCCAAGCAGGTCCGCTCCTCCGCCGCTGCCAAACCCGGTGACTGACACATAGATCAGTCCTGGGTTCTCTGCTGCCAGTTCGGCGTAGCCGAGACCTAGCTTGGCCATGCCGCCTGGTTTGAAGTTTTCGACGACGATGTCGGCTCTGCGGCTGAGCTCACGCGCTGTGTCCTGGTCATCCGGGTCCGCGAGATCGAGGCAGATGGATTCTTTGTTGCGGTTCACGCTTTCGAAGTAGGTTGCCCCGGTTGGGGAGAAGGGAGGCCCCCAGCTTCGGGTGTCATCGCCGGCACCCGGACGTTCGATCTTGATGACCCGCGCGCCTAGGTCCGCCAGCGTCATGGTTGCCAAAGGGCCAGCCAGGACGCGCGAAAAGTCGGCGACGATTATGCCATCCAACGGGCGCTGGTGAGCATTTGGGCGCGGCTCGGCGTGAGGTAGCAACGGGGGTTCCTTTCGAAGATTTGCCGGTCGCGAGGTGAGGGGGCCTCGTCTTAGCTGGCTGCCGGTGCGGCCACCGACCCGGCGGAGCTGGGAATATCGCCGTGCCGGATCTCCTGGTACACCCGGGTACGGAGTTGGGCGAATTCCCGGGTCGCCTTGGTACTGATCTGATCGCGCTCCGTACCTAAGTGGGTTTCAATGAGGTCGACAACCTGCGTCGGTTTGTTACCCAGAACCAGAACACGATCGGCGAGGTAAACAGCCTCGTCAATATCGTGGGTGACGAGCACGATCGTGATGCCCAGGTGGTTTTTCAGCTTCAGCGTCAGATCTTCCAAGTCTCCTCGGGTCTGTGCGTCCACGGAGGCGAACGGTTCGTCCATGAGGACGATCGCCGGGGCATAGGCCAGGGCACGTGCGATGGCGACGCGCTGCTGCATTCCGCCTGACAACTGCCATGGGTACTTTTCGACGTGGTCTTTGAGCCCGACCTCGATCAGTGCTTCCATTGCCTTCTTTTTGCGTTCGGCCTTATCTTTGGTCGCTGAGCGCAGGGGAAGCATCACGTTGTCCAGGACGGAGAGCCACGGCATGAGCGAACGGGAGTAATCCTGGAAGACGATAGCCATTTCAGCGGGTGGTTCCGTGACCACCTTGCCGCGGAGCGACACCGTCCCACTGGTGGGGTTGATAAGCCCCGACAGGCACTGCAGAAGGGTAGTTTTGCCAGCACCGGACGGTCCGACGATGCACATAAACTCACCTGAGCGGACGGTGACGCTGATGTCACCGAGCACCTGGTGGTCGCCATAGCTTTTGCCGAGATTCTCGACGACGAGCAGTTCGTCCGTTTGCGCCGGGACGCGGCCCGCGAGCGGGGTTTGAGAGTTGTTCATGTCAGGCTCCTAAGCGTTCTTCTTGTTGTGCCAGTCCAGGACCCGGGCCTCAACCAGTCGGAATCCGAAATTGAGGAGATAACCCAGCACGCCCAGCATCACAATGCCGGACCACATGTTCAGCACCTTGAAGGTGCGCTGGGAGTCGAGAATGAAGTAGCCGATGCCGCCCGGGGAGCCAACCATCTCGGTGACCACCATGACAACTGCGGCGATGGCCAGGGCTACCCGTGCACCGGCAAATATTTGCGGTGCCGCGTTCGGGATGTAAATAAAGCGGACTTTGTCCTTAAGCGGGATGCGGTAACTGCTGGCCATCCGAAGAAGCACAGGCTCCACCGAACGCACTCCGTCGATGGTGTTCAGCAGGATCGGCCACATGGAGGCAAGAGCGATCATGAAGACCTTCATTCCGTCGCCGATGCCAAGGAAGATAATGGCGATTGGCAGCAGTGCAACACCTGGCGTGGACCTAAGGAACTCCAACAGCGGCCGGATCGCTTCCTCGAAACGGGGCAGAAGTCCCAAGAGGACACCGCCGATGACGCCAACAAGCAGGGCGAGTCCGAATCCGGTCAGGATCCGCAACAGGCTCGGAAGCATGTTCTCGACGATCCCGTCGAAGAACCACAGTTGATTTACTGTCTCCAGGATCTTGGCTAGTGGCGGGAAATAGAAGGATTTGCTGCCGGCCGACAGCACGAGCCAGAGGATGATAAGGACTAACGGGAGCCAGATTTCCCAGGCGAGAGATGTGAGGCGTTTCATTCGGAACGCTCCCCTCGGATAATCGGGTGCCACCAGAGCACCCGGCGTTGGAACAGGACGAGGGCGGCGTTGATCAGAAGGCCGATCATTCCGGCGGTGATCGCATACGCGAAGACCTCGGGCCGTTTGAAGGCCTGTTCCATGTGGGACAGTTCCAATCCGAGTCCTGGTGCCCCCCCGATGTATTCGGCGGCGATGGTCATGAGCAGTGCCATGGTGGCTGCCAGGCGCATCCCGGTGGAGACGAGCAGGGTCACACTCGGCGCCCAGAGGAAACGCAAACGGTCCATGGTGGAAATCCGAAACACCCGGAACACCCACTTCAGCAGAGGTTCCACCTGTTTGGCCGCGTACATCGACTGGATGAGCAGTGGCCAGATTGCGGCCAGGACGATCATCGTAATCTCCATACGGCTCGTAGCCCCGAAAAGCAGGAGGACAAGCGGCAGGAGAGCAATTGTCGGAATGGTTCGGAAGAAGTCGATGACCCACCGCGTGCTCTGCGTTGCCCGCATGGATACTCCGATCAGCAGCCCGGCGGGAACTCCGATCACCGCACAGAGCGCCAACCCGATGGCCCACACCTGCAGAGTAGTACCGAGTGCAGCCCAGTACGCACCGGTCCCCCAAAGTCCGAGCAGCGCAGCGAAAACCGTCACCGGGGCGGGAAGGCTGTCACTGTCCACCAGCGGGCTTACGGAGAGAAGCTGCCACAGGAGCAGGACCCCTGCGATGGCGATCAGTTTCGGACCGATGCCAACCCGCCGCCGCCCGGCAACGGCGGAACCACCCTTCCGGGCTTTCGTCCGGGCGCCGGCCAGGACGGCCGTGTTACTTTTGGGGGTCATTTCGCTCATTTGGAATCAGCGAGGAGGTCCTCGGCCTTGGGCTTGTCGGTCAGGATGCCGTATTTGACGGCGAGGTTAGAGATTTGGTCAATCTGGGCCGGCGTTGTCGCCGCGACGCCAAAGGTCTGGAAGAAGGCGTTTTTCAGCTGTTCGGGCGTGTACTTGAGCTCCGACTGGGCGACCTTCGCAGCGAGCTCGCGGTTGCCATTGACTACCTTGGCGGCCGCATAAACGCTGTCAGCAAAGTTCGTCACGGTGTCCGGGTTCTTGGCGATGAATTCCTCAGTAGCTACGTAAACAGAGCTGGGAACTCCCTTGTTGCCCGGCGCGTCCGTGTTGTGGATCAGCTTGACCTTTCCTGCAGCAATCGAGCTCGACATCAGGGGCTCAGCAGGGGTGGACGCATCAACCGTGCCCTGCACCACGAGGTCGATGGTCTGGGCGGACGGGACCTCCACAAATTCGATCTTCGAAGAGTCCCCCCCGGCGGCGTCGACGAACGCCCTGATGTTCATCCACGTCTGAGTCTTGATCGCAGGCACACCGACCTTCTTGCCAACGAGGTCGGTCGGTGAACTGATCGCGCTATCCGCCTTGGCGACGACACCCGCGGCGGACATCGCGCCATCCTCGCCATTGGTGGACTGCTCGCCATTGACGGCGATGATCCTGACAGGCAGGCCCTGGCTGCGGGCCTGCATAAACGTGATGGTGTCCATCTGCGCTATCTGCAGCTCACCGCTGAGGAGCTGGGGCACGGCATCGTTGGCTGATTTGTTCACAACGGGGGTCACGTTCAGTCCATCGCTGCTGAAGTTGCCCTCACTGATGGCCACACGGAGCCCGAGACCGGACAAGGTAGGCGTTGCCCCGACCTTGAGGTCTTTGGCCTGGTCGGCAGCGGCGGGCGCGGCAGGCGCGGCTGAAGCGCAGGCTCCGAGGCTCAACGCCAGGGCAATACCGGCTGCGGCGGCCGTGGCGCGGCGGACTGGGGAGGAAGTTTTTGTCATGACGGGCATTGGGGAACTCCGGTCTATGGTGAGCGGGATGTTGTGCTATGCATCACTTATGTAGTGCTTGGTACAGAATCTTACGAAGCGGCCTGACGGTGCGCAACGCGCCTTTCCAGATGGCGCAAAACCTTAGTTGGCGTAAGCGGCTATTGGGCGTTGAGGAGACCCGAAATTCGGCCTGCGGCCTGCTGCAGCGCTGCAGTCGACTGCGTCAGGTTTGTCTGGTGCGTGCGGGCGGACAGGCTAATAGCGGCCACGGCCACGCCGCCACTCAGGATAGGAGCAGCCACACACACTTGACCCAGCACCGATTCTTCCAGGTCGTAACCGAGACCCGTGGAGCGAATATCAATGAGCTGCTTGTGCAGCAGTCGGGGCTGGGAGGGGGAATAGCGCGTCAGTCGTGGAAGCGGCGCCTGCAGAACCTTGGCGATGTCCCCCGCAGACTGAAATGCGAGCATGATCTTACCTAACGCCGTGCATGTCGCCGGCACTCGGCCGCCGATGGCCGTCGCGGCCGGGACCGTCCTTAAGCCAACAATTTTGTCAACGATAACCACTTCGGCACCCTCTAGGACGGCGAGCCTGACGGTCATGCCCGTCGCGGCGTAGAGCTCACCCAGATGGGGACCCGCCAGCTCGCGCAGCCCCTTGGGCAGGCAAAGGGAGACCTGGTTGCCGAGTTGAAAGAGCTTGTCGCCAAGACGGTAACGGGTGCCCTCCTTGGTGATGAACTCCCCCTCGACCAGATAAGCCAGCAGTCGGAAAGCCGTTGAGGTGGGAACTCCTACCCGGCGGGCAATCTCACTGACGCCCAGGACCGGGCCACCGTCGCGGAAAACGTCCAGCAACTGGAGAGCTTTCAGGACGGAGGCCGTCCCCTGCTGTTCGCTTCTGGATACATCGGCTCCGGGCCGCTCTCGGAGGTCATGCTGTTCTTCCAGTACTGCTGTCATTGTTGACTCCACTTTTATTCAGGGCGGGCCGGCACGGGGCCGGGCAACATCCTTATCAGCCCCAAAGTATTCCGTGAGCTGTTTCACTTCTGTAGTGAATGGTACACTGATTGTAACGAGCGTTCCACATTCTGGCAATGCCGTGGTCCTGAGACAGCAGAAGTACGATGGTGGGCAGCGTTGCGTTCCGTCCTCGCGCCTCCTAGGGGAGATTTCCATGAACACAAGCCGCCGAAACGCTCGCGGGGAAGCGAGTCTCCAGCGCATCCTTCAGTCCACCGTGCAACTGGTCGGCCGCTACGGGTTCGACAACACAACCATTGCCCGAATCGTTAAGGCCACCGATCGGCCGGCAAGCTCGATCTACTGGTTTTTCGAGAACAAGGATGAGCTCATTGCCGCAGCCTTGGAGAGCTCGTACTCGAAGCAGGCACCATCGCGCCGCCCCTGGGAGGAGTTCAGCCCTAAGCGGCCCCTCCTTGATCAACTGCGCGAAGAGCTCGAGCCTGAACTGCGCGCTTCGGAGTCCGAGGATCCTCTGCGCCTGGGCATCATGCTCGCGTTGGAGGGAAGCGCCGCCGATTCAAAGGTGCAGGAGCCATTTCGGCGCAGGCGTGCCGCCGCGCAACGCCGCATCGAGGCCTGGTGGGCCGGGGCTTTCTCCGCCCGAGCGGCAGACACCGGCGACCGCTCGGCGGGGATCGAATGGATGGGAAGGCTGACGCTGGCATTCCTCGACGGGCACTACATCTCCGACGTCGTGGCCGACGACAGGGATGCGGCCCAACGCAGCACCATTCTGGCGCACGCATTGGCCGGCGCCTTCGATGTAGTGGCTCGCCAGCCGCCGTCCGCGGCCTTCGAACTGCCTCCTTGTGAGCACCCGAGACCGGAGGGATCAACTCCTGAAGCGGACGGAGAAGGCGGCAACAATCTGCTGCATGTAACGCGAGCGCTGGTCGCGGAGCATGGCTATGAAGGCGCTACGATGAGCCGGATCTGCGCGGCCTCTGGGATGAAGCGCAGTTCAGTCTATTGGCGCCACAAGGACAAAGACACGCTGATCAAGGCAGCTGTCGCCGAGCCGTTCGTGGGCTTGCTGGCCCCATTTCTGGTTCTGCCAAACCCCACCGACGACTGGCTGCACGACCTGTCCTACGCGTTGGAAACATTTATGAGCGAGGTTCTTAACCATCCCGACACCGTGAAGGCCGGCCTCTTGCTGAAGCTCCAGCGCTGGGACCCACCAACCTCGGGCGGTTCCACGGTGCTGGCCGGTACAGCCTTGGCAGAAGAGCGCTTGGCTGACTGGTTCAAGGAAGTTCTTCCCGAAGCCGAGGGCAAAAACTCAATCAGGGTTCATCTGGCGTGGACTGTTGCCCGGCTGTGTGAAGGGCTGATGCTGGGCTCCGCGCTGGGGCGCACAGTGGCACCCCAGGCGGTAGCAGGCATCCTGGTGCCCATGCTCACTAAGCCGTTGGATCATTGGCTGGCAACGACCACCCATGGAGCTCAGTAGGCGCTGACTGCCCTCAGTGACCCAGCACGATTGTCGCGAAAGTGGGCAAGGAGTTGATCCGCCGCCCGGACCAACAGCGATGAGTCCACTCCCACTCCGGCAAAGGTGATGCCGTTGTGCAACCATTCCTGGGCGGCGGCAACGTCAGTGAGCATGATGCCGCTTGGAGTGCCAGCACTCTTGGCCGTCGCTATGCCGTCCTGAATTGCACGCGTGACCTCCGGGTGGGAACGTTGCTCCGGGTATCCCATGTCAGCGGCAAGATCTGCCGGACCAAACAGCACGCCGTCGACTCCTTCTGTCGCCGCGATCTCGCCAAGGTTCTCAAGGGCCTGGACGGTCTCGATCTGGACCACGAGGCAGATGTTGTCGGCGGCGGCCGAGACGTAATCAGTAAGGCGGCCCCAGCGGGAGGATCGTCCGAGGCCGCTGCCCATGCCCCGTATGCCGAAAGGCGGATAACGAATGGCGCGGACCAGTTCGGCCGCCTGGGCGGCGGTATTGACCATCGGGATCAGCAGGTTCTGCACCCCCACCTCCAGATATTGCTTAATAAGCACCGTGTCCCCGTGAGGCAGACGCACGACGGGCTGGGAGAGGTCTTGGGCCATTCCGCCCAAAAGTGAACCTGCGGCCGCGATGCCCTGGAGCTGGGCAAGGACCGAACGCAGGTCGTTGGGACCGTGCTCAGCATCGAGAAGCAGCCAGTCGTACCCGCATCCGGCAATGATTTCCGCGCTGTAGCCGTCCGCCAGGACGCACCACAGCCCGATTTGCGTTTCGCCTGCCGCCATTCGTTGCTTGAACCGGTTGCTCGGCGTGTTACTCGTGATGGACATGGTTCTCCGGGCTCAGAGTAGTTGGAAGGACACGGTTCCGAGGGGCCCGTAGTCTGCTTGGACGACGTCGCCGGTAGCCAGTGGCACAGGCCGCGTGAACGATCCGGCGAGAATAATTTCCCCGGCTTCCAGCCGCTCACCGAAACCGTGCAACCGACGCGCCAGCCAGGCGACACCACTGGCGGGGTGCCCCAGCACGGCCGCTGCGACGCCGGATTCTTCGACTACCCCGTTCAGGTACAGGAGTGCGCTGACCCAGCGAAGGTCCACGTCATCGGGCTTCACAGGCGTGCCACCCATGACAATGCCGGCGTTGGCGGCATTGTCGGAAATGGTGTCGAAGACCTTCCTGGGTTCACCTGTGTCGCGGTCGATTTGTTCGATGCGTGCGTCGATGATCTCGAGGGCTGGAGTTACCCGGTCGGTTGCGTTGAGGACATCGTTGATGGTCACGTGCGCGCCCTCCAACGGCGTCTTTAAGAGGAAGGCCAATTCCACCTCCACTCGAGGGCGGATGAAGCGCTCCGCACGGATTGCCTGGCCTGACTCGTAGACCATCTCGTCGAACAACGTTCCGAAATCAGGTTCTGTAATCTGGCTGCTGACCTGCATGGCACGTGAAGTCAGGCCGATCTTATGACCCACGATGCGCTGGCCTTCCCTCTGTTTGATCCGGCTCCAGGCCCGCGAAACAGCGTATCCGTCCTCGATACTCATCTGCGGGAATCGCTGCGAGAAATGCCGGAGCTGCTTCCGGTTTTGTTCTGCCTCATGCAACTCACGGGCCAGGAGATCAGACGTCTGCTGGTCAAGCGCCGTCATCGGGCATCCTCCCGCTGCAGGGCCCCGAGGAAGCCAAGGACTACCCGGTTGAATTCGTCGGCCTGTTCGAATTGTGCCCAATGGTCGCAGCCCGTCATCTCGACCACCTCGACGTTCCGGATGATCTGCCCGAGCAGCCGTGCGTTGTCCAGGAACATGTTCGGGGCATCCACCGCCGCGATCACCATGACCGGCTGTTCCAGCCGCGCCCACTCTTCAAGGGAAAGATGCTGTCCACCATCAGTGAAGGCCAGCAGATGGCCCATTGCTTTGGCCATTTCCGGCTGTTCGTATATGCGCAGGCGGACGCCCACAAGGTCATCGATGAGATCTTCAGGATTAAGCATCAACCGGCCCATGGCTGTGGCGACCGATTCCCATGAGGGTGCTTGGGCAGCGTTTTGCCTGCGATGCCTCACATCTGCGCCGAAGTCCTTCTCTTCGTCCGCGTCAACCACGACACCGGCGGGGGCCACCATGACCAGGCGGGTGACCCGGTCCGGGTGGTCCAGGGCGAGCCTTGCCCCGACCCATGAGCCCAGGGAAACGCCGATGACGAAGACTTCATGGATACCCAAAGCATCCAGCACAGCAAGCGCGTGCCCGGCATAGTCCGGAATCAGATATGGCCGGTCGGGCTTGTCTGTGTAGCCGCACCCCAGCATGTCGATGCCGATGACTCTGTGGCTCTCAGCCAGCGCCCCGTAGTTGGCGCAGAAGTTTTCAAGACTTCCCGCCGTACCGTGAAGCAAAAGAATGACAGGACCATCGGGGTTCCCAGCCTCGAGATAGCGTGTTCTGACCTCACCGGCGTTCACCCAGCCCATGGTGTGAGGAACGGTGTTTAGGTAAGTCCATACGCTGCGATAGCGAGGTGTGTCCGCTGTATCCGTCATGATGGATTCCTTTCTGTAAGTCCGGACGGCGAAGATGCCGAGGTCGAGCCGCCTCTCGGCGCGCTGGTGCATGGGGACCCACATTAGGGGCCAGCCTGGAAAACAGGAATCGTTTTATGCCGCATTATGGAATGACTGGTCCACAGAATTTCGGCCAGTTACGACAGGGGTGGTCATGAACGAAAATGGGAGCCCGGAAAACCTTCGGCAGCGTTCCGCTATGTGGAAGACAGCCCTCGCGACCGTGCAGGTTGTCGGCATATGCTCCCGGTAACACCAGTCCTTGCACCAAGGAGAATGCAGATGCACACCACAGCCCAAGATCACACAACACAGGCCCATGACTACCTCGGACCGCGTGCCGAGGATTGGAGCGATTACCGGAACAGGGCAATCACCGAGGGGAAGAAGTATCTGGCCGCGGTGGACGGGATCCTTGACGTTGTGCGGGCAGGACGTCCACTTTCGGAGAAGGAAGGCCGCGTTCCAGACAGCTCCGTCAACGCAATGATCAGCACGGGCCTGTTCCGTGCTTTCACGCCGGTGCAGTACGGCGGGCTGGAGATGGACCCGGCGTCGTTCTTCGAGGGCATCATGCGCATTGCGGAGGCAGACAGTGCTGCTGCCTGGATCGCCGGCCAGTTGAACGTCCACTCCTTCGAGATCGCTCTCATGGACGAACGGATGCAGGAAGAGTTCTGGGGCGAAAGCCCGGACACTCGCGCCTCAAGCTCCTACGCGCCGGTCGGCAAGTTCGAACCGGTCGAAGGGGGTTACCGGCTCAACGGTACCTGGACCTTTTCCAGCGGCGTCGACCACGCCCAGTGGGTCATCCTGGGTGGCGGCGACCGCACATTTGTCGTTCCGCTCCGTGATACAGCCGTTGATCAGAACAGCTGGGACGTCCAGGGCCTGAAGGGCACCGGCAGCAAGTCCGTGACCCTGAGCAATGTTTTTGTCCCCGGATACCGCACGCACATGCTGATTGACACCTACAACGATGCCAACCCCGGGTGGGAAGTTAACAACCGCCCACTGTACTGGGTCTCCTTTCTGTCGCTTTTCAATTCGACACCGGCCAACACAGCCATCGGAACGGCGACCGGGGGCATCGAGACGTTCATAGAGCAGTCGCGGGTCCGGCTTACCCGCCAGGGTACTGGCGCACCAGCTGCTCAGAACCCGTTCCTGCACTTGAAGGTCGCCGAAGCCCGTACAAGGGTCCGCACGGTCAAGGATCGTCACCTGAAAAACTGGCGCGAATTTTTTGATCTCGCTTGCCAGGGGCAGGAGGCCAGCCCACTCGAACGCATGCGCGTCCGGTTCGAGGCCGCTGACGCGATTGCCGCCAGCTTCGAGTCCTTCGCCGAAATCTGGCCGATCGCAGGTGCTGCCGCATCCTCAAGCGCAAATCCGCTCCAGCAGACCATGCGCGACCTTATGGCGGCGCGAAACCATGGCTCGGCGGGCAAGGAACTCGCGGCCGGACAGTACGTCAAAGAGCTCTTCGGCCTGCCGCCGGCACCGTTCTCCGACTTCGGCACGCTCAGCTACTACAAGTAAGGTCCCGGGCCGTCGTGAGCCCGCTTCCGCACCCGTGAAAGGACCATTCAGATGAATCAAGCAATTGACCTGTTGCACTCCCCCGGCCCTGTCGAGGAGGGCAATCCCGCCGACGACTTCCGCGCGTTCAGGCGCGCGCTGGGCCAGTTCGCCACCGGTGTCACGGTGATAGCTACCAGCGCCGGTGACGAGGTGGTCGGCATGGCCGCGAACTCGTTCTCCACAGTCTCCTTGGACCCGCCCCTGGTGCTATGGTCCATACGCAAAGAGTCCAAGAGCCTGCCCTCCTTCCTCAACAACGGGCACTTCAGCATCAACGTACTGGGCGAAGACCAAATGGAAGTCTCCGGGCTGTTCGGCCGCCCGCAGCCTAACCAGTTCGGCCAGGCAAAGTGGGACGCCGGACGCCACGGCGACCCATTGCTGGAAGGCGCCATCGCGCACTTCGAATGCGTGACCGAGTCCGTTGTCGACGGCGGCGACCACCACATCCTGATCGGTCGGGTGGAGCGTTTCGCTCGCTTCGACGGTGCACCGCTGCTGTTTGCCCAAGGCCAGTACGGTGTGCCGGTCGCCCACCCCGATGCCATTCCGGCATCCGCCTCCACAACCGTCAACGACGGCCAGGAATCGGAGGAGTCGCTCTTCCTGTCCCTGGTCAAGGCAGCCGATCAGCACATGTCCACCCTGTTTCAGGAACACCGTCAGGAACTCGGGGTAACTGTCGCTACCGGTCGGATCCTCAACCGCCTGTCTCAGGGTCCCTGTGCCGCCGATACTCTCGAGCTGGAAACGTTCCTGGGAGAAAGCGCCGTGGAAGACGCCCTAACCGAGCTCGTTCAGAAGGGCCAGGTGGCTCAATTGCCCGGCGGCGAATGGGACCTCACCGATGAGGGACGGGAAGTACGGGGCGCACTGCGGCGCAGCGCCGAACAGTTCACGGTTGAGCAACTCCGGGGGATCCCCGCCCAGGATCTTGCTACGGCCGAACGTGTGCTCGGCACCCTCCTGGGACGCGGAGGCATAGCCTGATGACTCTCTCCCCCGCGCACGTGCTTCAATCACCCGGAGGTTCCACTTTGCCTTCCATTGTCGACCAGTTGGTCTCGCACGTACTCGACACTCCGTTCGAGGCCTTCAACGAGGAGACGATCCTTGCGGCCAAGAAACGCCTGATCGATGCATTAGGATGCACTGTTTCCGGAGCCGGCGCTTCGGGAAACGATGCCATGCTCAATCTCTTCAGCGAATGGGGTGGAGCTCCGCAGGCTACCGTCCTGGGCTCAGGGACCAAGCTGCCCCTTCCACATGCGGCGATGGTGAATTCGCTGCAGACGCGGTCCTTCGACTTTGAAGTGTGCGGTCCGGAGCCCGAGGGGATCAACAAGGGCAAAATGGTGGGTCACGTCGCCAGTACCACTGAGCCACTGGCCTTGAACGTGGGCGAATACACTCACGCCACCGGCAAGGAAATGCTCGCAGCAGTGATCCTGGGAGGTGATGTCGCAGCGCGCATTTCCGTCTCCAACACGTTCAACTTTGATGCCGACTTCGAGGTGTGCGGAACCTCCAACGCGTTCGGTGCCGTAGCTGTAGCCGGCCGTCTCATGGGACTGAACCACGACCAGCTCCGCAACGCCTTCGGCATCGCGCTGAACCTGATGGCAGGTTCTTACCAAGGCATCTGGGACGGGGTGCACTCCTTCAAGCTTCCCGGCGCAGCGGCGGCGTACAACGGCATTCTCAGCTGCCAACTGTCGGTCGGCGGATTCTCCGGAGTGCAGGACGCGCTCGAGAGCCGGTTGGGCTACTTCAACCTGTACTGCGCTGATCCCCACCCGGATGTCATGTTGGCCGATCTAGGGTCCATTTTCTACGTCAAGGGACAACACAAGCTGCACCCTTCCTGCTACGGGAACCATAATCCGATCGAATGCGCCATGCTGCTCCGCGACGAGCATGGCTTTACAGCCGACCAAGTGGAAGAGGTCTTCCTCGATGTGCCTCCCAACCGGATCGATCACTTCCTGAACCAGGTAGCCACCGCAGAAGACCAGCAGCCAAAGTTCCTGTTCACCATCCCCTACGCAGTGGCCAACGCGCTCCATCGCGGGAGACCAGAGCTGGAGCACTACACGGAGGAGCTAATCCACGATCCCGCAGTGCTGGACCTGACTGCCCGGGTAAAGCTCAGGGCCGGCCTTCCCGTAGGCAAAAACCACGCCATCCGGATGACCATCCACCTCAAGGACGGGCGCGTAGTAGAGACTTACCGCGAAGATCCGTCGGGCTGGCTCGACACTCCGGCCCCTTACGACGCCATAGTCGATAAGTACTGGCGCAATATCCGGTTCTCAAACCTCGTCTCCGACGATCGTGCCAAGCACGCGCTTCACCTGATTGAAAACCTCGAGCAGGTCACCGACGTGACCGAGCTCGCAGCCCAGCTAAGCCGCTGAGCATCCCACAGAAAGCAAAGGACAAGAACGATGACGGAAACCACCACAACGACGGCCGCGCAGAAGACTGAGTTCAACCCCCGGCTGGCGCACCTCGGCATCTTCTGCAAGGACCTGGATGCCATGGTCGAGTTCTACTGCCGCGAGTTCGGCATGATCATTTCCGACTCCGGCCTCGGTAAGTCAGGCAAGGCCGGAATCAAGCGCCGCGGCGCCTTCCTCACAGGCGATCCCTCAGAGCATCACCAGCTTGCACTGATCGAAGGACGCGCCAAAGACACCCCGCCCACCACCGCGCAGATCTCCTTCCTCGTCCCGACCCTCAGCGAGCTGCGCGCATTCTGGCGGCACGTCCAGAAAACAGGCATCCCCGTGCAGGTCGTCAAGAACCACGGCAACGCCTGGAGCATCTACATCGATGACCCGGACGGCAACATGATCGAGGTTTACACACACTCCGACTACTACACACAGCAGCCGCTGGGTGAACCGCTGAACCTGGAAGACAGCGAAGAGGAGATTCTTCGCCAGACGGACGAACTCGTGAAGCGGGATCCTGAAGCCCGGCCCCGCACCGAGTGGATGGCCGAGCAGGCCGAGAAGCTGAAGGCAGCACGGGTCGCCTTGGCTTCCTAGGCCCCAGAAGACTTCTGCATTAACAGTCGACCTGATCCCAAGGAGCCGCTTTGGCTCCTTGGGATCAGGTCGTCCACCGACCCGCCAACCACTTTCGGCTCGTTTGACCGAGCCTTATCAACTACATGGAGAAGTCCGAATGGCCCGCATTGAATACTTTGATCCCGAGAGTGCCTCACCCCAGATCGTGAAGGCACTGGAGGGAAAGAAGAAGATCAACATCTTCCGGATGATCGCCAATTCCGACGGCGCCGGCGCCGAGGTATTGGCACTTGGGCAAAGGCTGAGCCACGGATCGTCATTGGACCACGTCGACCGCGAGATTGTGATTCTCCGTGTTGGCCACCTCTCGCAGGCCTCCTATGAGATCAAGCAACACACGGCTGTAGCCCGCCGCGTCGGGCTCTCCGATGAAAAGATTCAAGCCATCGGCGACTACCCGGAAACTGAGTATGTCTTCGACGATACCGAACTCGACCTGATCGCCTTCACTGACGCCGTTGTCCGAGAAACGACTCCCCCCGAAGACGTCTTCCGTCGAGTGGAAAAGAGATTCACCAAAAGCCAACTCGTAGAACTCGTACTGCTCATCGGGTTCTACATGATGGTCAGCCGCGTGATGAACACGTTCGAGATTGACCACGAATCCGGACCTGCGGGCGTATTCACAATCCAGCTGAAGTAGCACCCCCTTACCGGATCGCTAGTGCCTCCTATGGGGCCCATAGGCTTTCTCCACAGTTAGCGAGGGCAGATGAAGTTCACGAGATTTGACGACTCGCTCAGGCTCCCAGGAGCTTTTGGAGCGGCCAGCGGTTTCGAACGGCGGACTTCGCGGCACCAAGTGATACTAAGGGCAGCACGAAAAAACCCATTCTAAGGGCCTGAGGCAGCGACGGCCGTGCTGGGACAGCCATTCCCGGACGGCAAGAGACAACCGAGCAAATTTGTTTATGCCCTCCGCGATAGCTAGCGGCATAATACTGCAGTTTCACTTCCGAAGGTATGTTGTCTGAGAGTCGTAAGAACAATTGGTGTAGAGCCAAATGAATAACCGTGCTGTGATGCTGAACGCGTTCCTTCCGGCAACTGAACTGGATGACCCTGAACGTTTTGCCGGGCGCAACCAGCAGGTACGCGAACTGGCTGGTTCTTTGCATTTTAGAGGCTCCACTCTCATTTATGGAGACCGAGGTCTCGGAAAATCGAGTTTGGCCCCTCAAATCCGACTCATTGCCATGGGAAATCCTGAGCTCTTGCATCCTGAATGCCGAACGTCTGGCTTTACCAGCGGACAGACACTACCTCACCTTATATGTCACCTGCACAGATGCGACGAAGTCTTTCCAAGACCACCTGCAGGCCTTGGTCAATGCGGCCGAAGCTGTTGAATCAGTCGGTTCCAGCGATGCGAGTCAACTCATCGACAGGGTCACGCGCAAATGTTTGACCCTGAAGTTCGTCGAAGTGGAAAGCACGAAGAAGTACGCGGTCGAGAGTCAGCGGCTGAGCTATCAAGACTTGAATCTCGAGGAAAAACTAGTTCAGCTTTCCGAGCTGCTAACACTGACCTACGCTCAACCCGTCCTGTTTGTGGTCGACGAGCTAGACCGCATGGAAAGCAGAACTATCTGCAAGGTGCAGACTTCGACTTCAAGTTCTCCCCTGCTGCGATCGGTAAGTTGATCCAGGTAGCGGCAGGCTTTCCCTGGTTCGTCCACGTTCTCGGACAGCAGTGTGTGATTGAAGCCGACCGGCACGGCTACAACACGATCCAACGAGCTCACGTGGACAATGCCATCGAGGGAATCGTAGATAGCAGGTTGGCACAGCAGTTCTCGGACATGTACCAGGCGGCAGTCCGGGATTCCTTGGCTAGAGAGCAGACGCTTAGGGTCTTCGCCCATTGGACCGACCCCGACATACCCACGGGCGAAGTCTACAAAATCCTCAAGAATAGCTTGGGCGTCAGTAGCAGCTCTACCCATCGCGGACAGCTCTGCAAGCCGGAGTTCGGGGACGTTTTGTTCGTGCCAGGAATCCAAAAACGAGGCCTCGTGAGGTTCCGCAATGAGATGTTCAAGGCTTACGTCCGAATGCGTCCGTCAATATACACCGGGGTCGACGAGGTGGTTCGGGATGCTTACAGCGTTTGGAACGAAGGCGCAGCGTAACGTAGACAGCCGGTCACGCGCCGCGGCCCACGAGTTTTCGAGAATCTTGAGTACGGGTGGCAGTATCCTCGAGATGCACGGTCGTAAGTCCTGTCCCGTTGAGCTCCAACTCGGAGCCGAGGGCGCATAGGACGGGTGCAGCTTGTTCACGGACTGCGGCCGAGGGCTCCCCCTGTCTACTTTTCCATGCGTCGGCCAACGGCAGGTACGAGCCACGTAAGATTCTCAATCTACGGGAATCCCTTTGGTATTCGAGAGAGGCCCCCGTCACACTCGAATCATGAATTCTTCACCACGCCCCACGCTCGTCGTCACAGGGACGCTGCGCCTTCCCAACGGCAGCTACGGCCAAGGCTCGGTATGGATCTCCGGAGAGACCATTGACCGTGTCACCTCCGGCTCCCCCCAAAGCGAAGCCGAACTCGACGGCGCCCGCCACATCGACGTCGGCGACGCCTACGTCCTCCCCGGCGCGATCGACGCCCACGTCCACTGCTACTCCCACGAGGGCGAGGGCATGCTCGCTGCGACCACCTCCGCTGCGGCCGGCGGAGTCACGACCATCGTCGAGATGCCCTTCGACCGGACCGGCCCCGTCCGAGACGCGGACCTCGTCAACCGAAAGCGCGAGATCATCACGCGCGAGGCCATCACCGACGTCGCCCTCATGGGCACGCTCTGGCCAGGCGGCGGGTGGCGAGAGGCTGAACCGATGGCCGAGGCCGGAGTGGTGGGCTACAAAGTCTCGCTTTACCACACTGACACGAACCGCTTCCCGCGCGTCGACGACGCCGAGCTGCTCAACATCATGGCTGCCACCACGGATGTCAAGCGCACTCTTGCCGTGCATGCCGAGAACAACGAGATCGTCCAGCACCTCCAGCGCGTTGAGCGCGAGTCCAACCCCCTCGACCCGCTCACCCATGTACGCACCCGCCCGCCAGTCTCCGAGTCCCTAGGCGTCCTGACGGCGATGGAGATCGCCCAAGACCGCGGCACGCGCCTGCACCTGTGCCACATGTCCATCCCTCGCGCGGTCAAGCTCGCTGCCTGGTGGAACGAGGACGGCGCGGACATCTCCCTGGAGACGTGCCCGCACTATCTCACGTTCACGGCGGACGACATGCACGCCCAGGGCGCCCGACTCAAGATCAACCCGCCGTTGCGCGACCGTGAGCATGTGGAGGGCCTCTGGCAAGGAATCGGCGACGGGCTCGTCCCCATCATCTCCTCCGACCACGCCCCGTGGCCCCTGTCGATGAAGTCCCACGAACACATCCTCGAGAACGCCTCGGGCGCTCCCGGCGTCGAAACCCTCGTGAATGTCACCCTCGGAGGGGCCCTAAAGCGGAGCCAGGACCCTGCCACCTACTTCCACAACGCCGTCGCCGCTCTCACGTCCGGGCCCGCGGACCGGTTCGGCATCGGCGACCGCAAAGGCCGCCTCGAGCCGGGCTTCGACGCGGACCTCATGGTATTCCGCCCCGACGCCGGCTACACCGTCGAGGACGACGCAATGCACTCCAACGCCGGCTGGACCCCGTACTCGGGCATGCGCCCGGGCGGGTTCGTCGAGAAAACGTTCCTGCGCGGCCGCCTCATCTGGGATTCCGCCAGCGGCGAGCTCGGGCAGGCCGGCTACGGCCGCCACGTGACGCGGGCCTAGCCATGGACAGCGAACTGGAGAGGATCCTCGCGACGGGCCAGGAGGGATCGTCAATCCTGGCCCGTGGCCTGGGATTCCTGCACCTCGTAGCCGCTTCGAGCGGCGCGAGCGTGAAGGAGCTCTCCGAACGTGCAGGGCTGCCGCTGGCCACCACATACCGGATCGTGAACCAGCTCCGCGAGGCCGGGTTCGTCGTCGAGTACGACGGCCGCATCCACGCCGGCGCCGCCATGGCACCGGCCTCCACGGAGGGCCCCCACCTCGTGGACTATGCCCGGCCGGCGCTTATCCGGGCAGCCCGGGCCACGGGCATCACCGCAGTCCTCACCGTCCGCGTCCACACCCTTGCTTTGTGCCTCGACGTTGTCCCGGCGGGGAGCTCGGGTGCCCCGGTATTCCGGATCGGTGCGACCCGGACCCTCTATGCCGGGGCGAGCGCGACACCGCTGCTCGCCTTCGCGGCGCCTGCAGTGGTCGCCAATGTTCTTGCCTCGGGTATCAAGCGATACACCGCCGCGACGCCAACGGCGGAGGCTCTTCCGGCCAAGCTGGCCGAAATCCGCCAGCGCGGCTACGACCTCTCCCATGGTGAGATCCAGCCGCAATGGACGGCCCTGGGCCTGCCCGTGTTCGACCGGGGCAGCGTCTTCTGCTGCCTCTCGCTCACAGGGCCTTCCTCCCAGTTCGCCGACGTCGACCCCCTCCTGGCGACCCTCCGCGAAGCCGCGGATCACCTCACGAAGCACCTCCCGGCGTCGTCCGACGGCCTGCCGTGGAACGCCACCGACCCCACCGAAACCGGAGACTGATCATGACCCAGACGCTCATCGAGCCGGACGCCCAATCCGTCGAGGCGGCTATCGCCGACCTCGCCGGCTACGTCGACTCCACCCAGGACGGGTGGACGAGGCAGGTCTTCAGCGACCCCTACCGCGCCTCCCGCGAGTTCGTCGCCAAGCGGATGCACGACGCCGGCCTGGAGGTCACGCACGATACCGGCGGGAACATCGTGGGTCGCCTCCCCGGCCGCGCATCCGCGTCCGGGCTGGCCCTCAAGCCGATCATGACCGGGTCTCACACCGATACAGTGCGCGGCGGCGGGCGGTTCGACGGGATCGTCGGCGTGCTCGGCGCGATCGAAGCCGTCGAGGCACTGCGCCGCGCAGGCGTTACCCTCAACCGCGACCTCTACGTGGTGGACTTCCTCGGCGAGGAGCCGAACGAGTTCGGCATCTCCTGCGTCGGCTCCCGTTCGATCGCCGGCATCCTCCTTCCCGAGCACCTGGACATGACGGGCGCGAGCGGGCAGAGCATGGGCAACACCCTTACTGCCGTGGGCCTCGACCCGCAGGCTGCCCTTAAAAATGCGTGGGCGCCGGGCTCTCTGCACGCGTACATCGAACTGCACATCGAGCAGGGGCCACTGCTTGAGCAATCAGGTCACGAGATCGGAGTCGTGACCGCGATCGCGGGTATCGACCGGCTCATGGCGAAGTTCATCGGCCGCTCCGACCATGCGGGCGCGACCCCAATGGACGCGCGCCTCGACGCGCTCACTGCCGCCGCGGCGGCCGTGCTCACGATCGAGCGCGAGGGCTGCGGGGCGCCCGTGCACGGCGTCGCGACCACGGGCCGCATCGAGTCCTATCCGGGCTCGTTCAACGTGGTCCCGTCCGAGGCGCGGCTGTGGGCCGAGCTCCGCTCCACGGATTCGGAGTGGCTTTCCGGGGCCAAGGGTCGGCTCGCCCAGGAGATCGGCCTCGAAGCGGACCGCCGCGGCGTGTCCCACATGATCGAGTGGCTCACTGACCAGGACGCCGTCCCCACGGCGTCCGCGATCCGGGACGTCATCGCAACCAGCGCCGACCGGCTCGGCCACACATGGACGCCCGTCCCGTCCGGGGCCGGGCACGACGCGGCCCACATGGTCCACCTCGGGCCCATGGGCATGATCTTCATCCCCTCCACCGGAGGGCGCAGCCACTGCGCCGAGGAATTCACGCCCACGGCCGACATCGTGCGCGGCATCCGCGTCCTTGCAGAGACCCTGTCCGAGCTGGACCGCGCCGAGACCCTTGCCGCCTGAGCGGCGCAGGTCACTCAATTTCCCCTTATCCTGTTTACAACACATCCCCCAAGGACCCCCTATGTCCAAGACCCTCCCGTCTAAAGCAACCCCCACCATGGGCCAAGCGAAGCCAGCAGGCTCCGCCAGGCCCGGCAAGGATCCGCTGCGCAAGGTCGTTATCGCCGCTGCCGCCGGTAACGCCCTTGAATGGTTCGACTTCTCGAGCTACGCGTTCTTCGCCTCATACATCAGCGTCAACTTCTTCATGCAGGGCGACTCCTCGTCCGGCCTTATCGCGACGTTCCTCGTCTTCGCGGTCGGGTTCCTCGCCCGCCCGCTCGGTGCCATCGTCCTCGGTTCCTATGGCGACACGCACGGCCGCAAGGCAACGCTGACCCTGACGGTTTCGCTGATGGCCGTAGGCACGTTCATCATCGGCTTCGCCCCGCCGTTCTGGGCGATCGGCATCGGCGCCCCCATCCTCCTGCTCGTCGGGCGGCTGTTCCAGGGCTTCTCCGCGGGCGGCGAGATCGGCGGCGCGACCGCGTACCTCGTCGAGAAGGCCCCCGTGGAGCGGCGTGCCGGCCTGACCGGCTGGCTGCAGGGCTCGATGGGCCTCGCCAACGCGATGTCGGCGCTCATCGGCGTCGTCATCACATCCACGTTCTCCCAGAGCGAGCTCACGGAGTGGGCATGGCGCATCCCGTTCTTCATCGGACTCCTGATCGTCCCGGTCGCAGTGTACATCCGCAAGCAACTGGACGAGACCGAGGAATTCCTCAGCATGAAGGAGTCGATGGGCGCGGAGAAGCGCTCACCGATCCGCGAGCTCTTCCGGCACTACCCGAAGCAGCTCATCGTGGCCGCGCTCATGGCCATCCTGTGGACCGTGAGTGTCTACGCGCTCGTCATCTACGCGCCCACGTACTACTCATCCAAGACCGTGGCCCTCGGATTCACGCCGAACGAGGCATTCTGGGCCTCGCTCGTGGGCAACGTGTTCATGATCTTCGCATGCGTCTACGCAGGCCGCCTCGCCGACAGGTTCGGCACCGAACGCACCTTGCGATGGATGACATGGGTGCTCATCGCCGTCCCCGTTCCCGCCCTACTAGTGCTGCACGCCGTTCCGACGCTGCCGGTGCTCATCGTGGTCCACATCGCGCTGTGCATCGCGGTCTCCGGCTTCGCGGGCATCATCCCCTCGGCCCTCGCCCGCGTGTTCCCAGCGAAGGTCCGCTCGACCGGAACATCATTCTCCTACAACATCGCGGCGATCTTCTTCGCCGGCTTCACCCCGGCGCTCATGACGTGGGCCGTGCAGCTCACATCGTTCGCGACAGGCATTTATGTGGTCATGGCCGGACTCGTGGCCCTCGCGACACTCCCGGCCTTCCTCCGGCTCATCGCCAAGCAGGAGGCGGAATCCGCGATCGCCGCCGGGTGACTTTCGGCGGACCGAGTACATCATGCTTGGGCCCGTAGAGGCACGACGCCGGTGGCTCGCCTTATCGAAGGCGAGCCGCTGGCATCACTCGTTGCCCATTGCGCGTGGGAATGATTAACCGCTGTCGCAGTGCATCGACCCGATTCGATCACCCAGCCGGGCCAATGGAATATTCGCGAACGGGCGCTGCGAGTGAAGGGTTAGCCGGGCCCTCCGGCCCCCACTCACTCATCTGGACATGAAGCTCGCACTCAATCTCGGGTTGAAAGAGGAGTCACCGGACCCCGATCAGGGTGAGTAAAAGGTGAGTCACGTGGGGGCATCGCCTTCTCCCGACTGCCCACGGCAGTAACCCCGCAGGTCACCGCCTGTTGGGTCGGCAGGAGGATTCGAACCGAAGATTTAGCCCGTTCTTCCTAATTCATCCGCCCGCTCTGCGTAAGCGGCATCTGGACGGCTGCAATTGCTGGCTGCATCGCAGTGCTCGTCCTCCCGGGTCTACCCGGGCGCTTTTCGCCTGCCCTGTACGAATCTCAGTGACCCCTATGGCTGTTCATGACGACGCACATCTTATGGCCCATGACTTAAACGTGCCCACCCACTGATTTTCTAAGAACCAGCAGTGACGAGGACAACGTCTGAGCGTGATCAGGCTTGACTCCGCAGGAAGACGTACCCGAGTGCGGAAGAACCGCCGTGGTTCATGATGTCCAGGGCAAGCGCCCGGACGACTTCCAAGGAGTCCGGTTCAGAATCCGCGGGGTCCACTGTGCCGTAACCGATTGAAATTCGACTTGAACAACTCCAGCCCCATTAGGCCCCTCACCGGTCAGAATTCCCGCGGGATCCTCGGAGTCTTCTTTGCTGGCGGCGCGACGAGGTTCAGGGTGACCGAATGGTTGTCCACCGCGAGCTTAAGGGCCATGGCCTGCTCTGTTGGTGGATGGAGCGTGGTCACGAGGTAGCGTCCCGCGGGGGGCAGCGGAAAAGCATACGCCCCGTCGTCGTCCGTCCGAGTAGTGGCAACATGGCCTCCAGTGCCTTGGAGTAGGGTCACCATTGCGCCGGCGATAGCCTCACCGCCCACGCATACTGCTCCGCTGATCTTCAGTCTGTCCCGTAGCAGGAAGTTGTGCTCTAGGGTGAGGCCGTCGAACTCGAAAACTTCGGCCATGGGCGTCCATCCTGCCGTATTGGCCACCATGAGATATTTGCCTGAGCCGGGAAGCGCCACCGAAT
Organism: Pseudarthrobacter sulfonivorans; assembly: GCF_014712225.1. Taxonomy (GTDB): domain Bacteria; phylum Actinomycetota; class Actinomycetes; order Actinomycetales; family Micrococcaceae; genus Arthrobacter; species Arthrobacter sulfonivorans. The sequence continues at coordinate 197,121 of NZ_JACXBW010000010.1, read as the reverse complement.
AGTTTCCCTCTGTGTCTACCCGGCTCCAGTCCACCGGCTCCCCGCTGAGTTGAAGGACCGTAACGATTGCTGGAGTTAGGGGACGCCTGTCGGGGGCCAGGACACGTCCTCGGACTACGAGCTCGCCGGCAGTGACGCCGGGGGCATCGCGACCTGAGGTGGCGGAGCGGGGGATGAAGACCGCCGCCAGCATGGAAGCCGCCGATGCCAACGCTGCCATCCAAAAAACGTCCTTGAATGCGTCGAAGGCGGGGAGACGTTGGGCCCCTATGGTCATGGTCACTGAGGTGAGGACTGCGGCGACCGCAGCGCTGGACATTGACGTTCCTATAGAACGAACCAGGCTGTTCAGCCCGTTAGCGGAGGCCGTTTCTGTTATGGGAACCGCGCCCATGATCAGCGTCGGCATGGAGGCATAGGCGATGGCTGTGCCCACGCTGACTACAGCTGATCCAATAACCACCGAGGCTATTGAATCGTAGAAGAAGACGCGTCCCACGTAGCCAGCAATCATAATGGTTGCCCCGGACAGCAGCGCAGTCTTCCCACCGAAGACGCGGATCATTTGCCCGGAAATGGGCGCGAACAGCACCATGGCGAGTCCGGACGGGACCATGCAAAGGCCGGCAGTAATTGCGCTTAGCCCGAAACCGTAGCCGGTGGAGGCGGGCAGCTGCAGCTGTTGGGTGGTGAGAAGCATGTTGGCGAACATGGCGAATCCGATGAGCAGCGTCGCCACGTTGGTCATTAACACGGCGCGGCGGGCAGAGGTCCGCAGGTCAACCATAGGCTGGCTAACCCTAAGTTCGTGGGGGACCCATGCGGCCAACAGTACTGCGGCAGCGAGGAAGAGTAGGAGAACCGGCTCGGAGCCCCAGCCCCATGAGCCTCCCTTGGAAATGGCGAGCAACAGGGCAACCAAGGCCGCGGATAGCACCAGCGCCCCGGCATAGTCGAAGCGGCCAGGCGTGCGGATCGTGGATTCAGGCACTACCACCACCACTGCAACGAGCAGCAGAGCGCCTGCGGCTGCGCAAACCCAGAATATTGTTGCCCACCCCAAGTTCTGGTACAAGACTCCCGCGAGGGGCAGGCCCATGGCACTGCCGATTCCAAAAGTGGCGCTCATCAAGGCGACCGCGGAACCCATCTTCTCCTTGGGCAGCTCATCACGCATGATGCTGATGCCGACCGGTATCAGGGCGGTTGCGAAGCCTTGGAGTGTACGCCCGATGATCAGCCATACGAAGGATCCGCCCACCGCTGCCAGCACCGAACCCGCAACCATAATGGCCAAGCACATAACCATCATTTTGCGTTTACCGTACATGTCCGCGCTGCGGGAGACGATGGGGGTTGCCACGGCGCTGGCAAGCAAAGTCGCCGTCACAAGCCAGGAAGCGTCGTCGCCAGTCACTCCCAGGATCCCTGGGAAATCCGGGAGGAGCGGAACCACGAGCGTGTGCATAAGGGCAACAACGGTGCCACTGAGAGCCAGGACGGTGGTGATGGCCGAGGAGGATGACCGCCTTGGCCTCGAGTCAATCATGTTGCTCCTTCGAAAAGTGCATCCTTGGTCCAACAACTGGCTGGCGGCTTGCTACGGCACGGGGAGCAACACCGTTGTGTGGAATTGCTTGCCGTTTACCCGCTCCGAGGCGCCGACCCGGTCGAGGTATGGCGTGATGCCGCCCAGGAACATGGGCCAGCCTGCGCCGAGGATCATGCAGAGGTCGATGTCCTCGGGGCCGGCCACCACACCCTCGGCCAGCATCAGGCCGATTTCCTCGGCCAGCGCATCCTGTACCCGGTGCAGGACTTCAGCTCCGGTGGACGGGGACGTGCCGAAGGACATCAGCGAGAGCGTGGATGCGGGGATTTCCTGGCTGCCGTCAGCAGCCGGAGCCCAGAGTGACTTCACACCGTTGTCGATCAGCTTCTGCAGGTTGGCGGACACCGCAAAGCGGCCGCCGAACGCTGCGTGCAGGGACTCCTGGACGTGCTGCGCCACCGGCAGGCCCACCATGGCGCCCAGCGTGAAGGGGGTCATCGGCAGGCCCAGGGGGCGGAGGGCATTGTCCGCAACGTCGGCGGGGGTGCCTTCATCAAACGCGGCCGTCACCTCGCCCATGAGCCGCAGCAGGACCCTGTTGACCACAAACGCGGGCGCATCCTTGACCAGGACGGCCGTCTTCTTCAGGCCCCGGGCCAGCTCAAACGCCGTGGCCAGCACGGCGTCGTCGGTCCTGGGTGCACGCACGATTTCGAGCAGCGGCATCACCGCCACCGGGTTGAAGAAGTGGAAGCCCACCAGCCGTTCGGGGTGCTGAAGGTCCTCGGCCATGGCGGTGACGGACAGCGATGAGGTGTTGGTGGCGAGGACGCACTCCGGCGGGACGATGGCCTCCACTTCGGCGAAGACCTGTTTCTTGACGTTCAGCTCTTCGAAGACGGCCTCAATGACGAAGTCGGCGTCGGCGAAGGCTTCCTTGGAGACCGAGCCGGAGACCAGGGCCTTGGTGCGGTTGGCCGCGTCCTGGCTGATCCGCTTCTTGCCCAGGAGCTTGTCCACCTCAGCGTGGACGTAACCCACGCCCTTGTCCACGCGGGCCTGGTCGATGTCCGTCAGCACCACGGGGACCTTGAGCTGGCGCGCGAACAGCAGGGCGAGCTGGCCTGCCATCAGTCCCGCGCCCACCACGCCGACCTTGGTGACCGGCCGGGCGAGCTTCCGGTCGGGTGCGCCCGCCGGCCGCTTGGACCGCTTCTGGACCAGGTCCAGGAAGGCGTAGACCGTGGAGCGGAATTCATCGCTCTGCATCAGCCCGGCCAGGGTCTCGCACTCGAGTGCGGCGGAATCAGCCTGGCTCATGGTGCGGTTGGCCTCGAGTATGTCCAGGACCTTGGCCGGTGCCGGGGATGCGTTGGACGTCTTGGCCTCCACCAGCGCGCGGCCGCCTGCCGCCGCGGCTGACCAGCGGGCGGCAACTGCGGGGTCGGCGGGATCGACGGCGTTGGCCCGCCCGGGAGACACCTCACCGGTGATGACCTTTGCTGCCCAGAGGAGGGACTGCTCCAGGAAGTCGGCCGGTTCGAACAGGGCGTCGGCGATGCCGAGTTCGAAGGCCTGCGGTCCGCTGAGGGTGCGGTTGTTGCTGAGCGGGTTTTCGATCATGACCTTGACCGCGTTCTCCGGCCCGATCAGGCGGGGCAGGATGTAGACGCCGCCCCAGCCCGGGACCAGGCCGAGGAAGGCTTCAGGCAGCGCCAGGGCGCCGGCCCCCGTGGATACGGTGCGGTAGGTGGACTGCAGGGCGATCTCCAGGCCGCCGCCCAGGGCCACGCCGTTGATGAAGGCGAAGCTGGGGACGCCGAGGTTGGCGAGCGTGGCGTAAACATCGTGGCCGAGCTGGGCCATCCACAGGCCGTGTTCGCGGTTCGCCAAGGACTTGACGGCGGACAGGTCCGCGCCGGCGACGAGGAAGTAGGGCTTGCCGGTGACGCCGACGCCGACGATCTCACCGCGGGCGGCACGCTCCTTTAGCCCCTCCAGGACGGTGCCCAGCTCAACCAGGGTGTTCGGGCCCAGGGTGGTGGGCTTGGAGTGGTCCAGGCCGTTGTCGAGGGTGATCAGCGCAAAGACTCCAGGGCGTGGCTGGCCCGGTACCGCGGGCAGCTCGATGTCCTGGACGTACGAATGCGTCACAGTTTCGTCCGGAAAGAGTTTGGCGAGCTTGGTGAATTCTGCGGCGCTCATACGGCGGCTCCTTGTGAAGCGGTTTCGGTCATTGTGTCTTTCCGGCCAAGCTTCTATCGCAGGCCTCGTATGCTCTCGAAATCAAACGAAACTGGCTGGGCTCAGCACCGGAAAGATTGGCACCGGCGGTGAGGTGCCCTAAACGTTGCGATTGTTGATGATCCGGGTGATCATCCAACACCTCACCGCCGGAATTTGAGAGGCAGCAAAGACTGCCAGCTACACGGAAACGCTGCTCATGCCCGTTGTGCTCGCTGAGTGGGCGGATGAGGAATGACGGCAGTTGTCCACGCTGTGTGCCGCCAACCCGGTCAACGTCGCGGATCCGCTTGATATTGGTGTCCAAGCCGCAAGTTCTGGCCATTCAGGAGTCCACAGCGCGTCGGGTTGAACTAGCCCTTAAAGTGCAGTCCGGCCAGGCCCTCTATAGGACTGTTGCTGACCGGGCCGCGATGACCAGGTCTCTCTTCCGATCGGCGCGCCGATCGTCCGTTACTGCTTCGCAGTCTCGCCGCCGTCGATAACGTAAACCGCCCCGGAAACGAACTTCGAACTTGGCGACGACAGATAACAAATGAGTGGACCGATTTCATCGGGATCAGCCATTCGACGGGCAGGGATCTTCCTGACCCGCTTTTCAAGGACCTCAGGGTTGCCCGTGACATAGGCCTGGGCTTCGGTGGCGAAAGCGCCTGGTGCGATGGCATTTACCTGGATATCGTGCCGCGCCCACTCGGCCGCGAGCGCCTTCGTCATCTGGATGGCAGCGCCTTTGGACGCCGAGTAGGCGGCGAGGGTCGCTTTTCCGAGTATGCCCGAGGTGGAGACGATGTTGATGATGCGCCCACCGTTACCTTGTTCCACGAACCTCCGGGCAGCGGCCTGTGAGAGGACTGCGAGCGAAGCAACGTTTACTTCCATAACTTCGTCGAACAACGCCATGTCCATCTCGAGGAAGTTCGCCGCCGGCGCGATGCCCGCGTTGTTCACCACCACATCCAGGCGACCCAGGAGGTCCACCGCCTGGTCGGCCAGGGCGGCAACCTGAGCGCGGTCCCGCATGTCGCACACTTGGGGATAGATCGTGCCAGCGAAGTCCTCCATGGACAACTCCTTGAGGCTGGCTTCACTCCGTGCCACGGCGAGAACGTTTGCTCCCTCCGCAGCCAGTGCTCGGGCGGCTGCCCTGCCCAGTCCCTTGCTCGCGCCGGTCACTATGACCCCGCGGCCCTTTAGGTTCAGGTCCATACATTCTTCCTAGTCAGTCAGGGCGCCGTCGGCGCCGGGTTCTCAGATCGTGCGCGTCGCGCGTTTGGGAACTTCTAGAGTGCGGTTTCCGGTCCAGCGGTTATGCGCCTATCCATACGGGGCGCCGTTTCTCGGTGAAGGCCCTGGCACCCTCCTTGGCGTCGGCCGAGGACCGCACAGGTTCACACAGCTTCGATTGCTTCTGAAAGGCCTCATCGGCGGCCCAAGAGGGACTGTCCTGCAGGATCTGCTTGGTGGTCGCGACTGCAAGCGGTCCGTTGTCGGCGATTTCCCTGGCAAGCTCAGTCGCTGTGGCCAGGGCATCACCGTTTTGGACAAGCCTGTTGACGAGTCCGAGGCGCGCCGCGTCGGCCGCTGACAGCGTCTTGCCCGTCAGCGCCAACTCCATGGCCAAGTGGTACGGAAGGCGATTGGGCAGTCGGAGCAGGCCCCCGCCGGCGGCGACAAGACCACGCTTCACCTCGGGAAGCGCGAAGTACGCGTTCTCGGTGGCAACGATCATGTCGCATGCGAGAACGATCTCGAAGCCGCCCGCGACCGCTGGCCCGCCGACTGCGGCGATGATTGGTTTGCGCGGAGGCTTCTGGGCAATCCCGGCGAACCCCCGATCGGGTGTGATGGGGCGCTCCCCCCGTAGAAATGCCTTGAGGTCCATGCCGGCACAGAACGTGGGTCCGTTGGCTGCAAGGATCGCGACTGTAAGGTCCGACCGCTCGTCGAGCTCGGTTATTGCCTCGTCGATCGCGGCGGCCAGCTCAAGGTTTATCGCATTGCGGGCCTCCGGACGGTTGAGTGTCATAGTCCGGACACCCTCGTGATCGGTCACAATGAGCGGCTGGTCATGCGTGTTGGTAGTCATTTTCAGCTCCCGGGCAGTCGTGTGGCGGCGTCAAGGCGAATCGTCTCGCCGTTGAGCATGGGGTTTTCAATGATTTGGGCGGCGAGGAGACCGTACTCGTCGGGCCGCCCCAAACGGTTCGGGTGTGGAATGGAGTCCGAGAACCGGTCGAATGTGGAGGATGGAAGCCATGTATCGAACAGGCCGGGCGCAATAGTGCAGACCCGGATCTGACGGCTGGCGAGCTCGCGCGCTGACGCCAACGTCAGTCCAACGATTCCGGCTTTGGAGGCTGCATACGGAACCTGGCCGATCTGACCTTCGAAGGCGGCAATCGACGTAGTGAGGACACACACTCCCCGCTCGCCGTCGATGGGCTCGGCCGCCGCCATAGTCTCAGCGGCCAGCCGAAGGACATTGAAGGTGCCGAGCAGATTCAGCTCTGCTGTCGCCCTGAAGACGTCCAGAGGCAGAGCCTTGCCGCCCTCATCCAGGATTGCCGCTTTACCTGGACCGCCGGCACAGTGCACCACAGCGCGCAATGGGCCACGGCTGTCCGCCGCCGCCATAGCCGCCCTAACCTGGCCATCGTTGGTCACGTCCGCAGGAACGAACTGCCCCGACACCTCAGCTGCAACCTCAGCGCCCCTGGAGGCAGGTAGATCCAGCACGGTGACATATGCGCCGAGCGAAGTGAGCCTCTTCACCGTGGCGAGACCCAGGCCGGACGCTCCACCGGTCACCAGGATTGACGCGCCGTCGATCTTCACCGTGAAACTCCTACGGCCGGCTGGATCTTGAGCAGACGCGCCAGATTGCCGCCCAGGACACCTTGTTCCTCCTCCGCCGTCAGACCAAGCTCACGGATCGCCGCGATCTCCGTCGCGGGATCAGTCATCGGCCAATCGGAGCCGTACACGATCCGGTCGGCGCCGTGGCGGCGGATAATGCTCAGGATCCGCTGACGCGGAAGGTCTCCCATGGACGGCGGCCATGACGTCTCCAAATGAATATCAGCGCCGACCGACCACTTCTCGGCCTCGTCCAGGACCTGGTAGCCACCAAAGTGCGCAGCGATGAAGCGAAGTCCAGGGATGCCAGCAATAAGCGTTTGGAGGTGTTCCGGCGCGCCGCGGCGATTCTGCTCATCGTCGCCGCCTGACCCGACGTGCGAGATCACCGGGATGTCGTTCTCGGCCAGAGCAGTCAGGATCTCCCGCGTCTTCGGGCCGGCGAAGTCGACGGTCTGGAACAGCGGGTGAAGCTTGACCCCCACCACGCCGTTCTCGCGCAGGGCCGTGAGGTTCTCCTCTACCGTGAGATCGGGGTGGACGGTGCCGAACGGGATGAATCTCGTGCGGTCCACCTTGCCGATGAACTCGTTCGTCCGCCATACAGTGCGCGCCACGTTCGCGACCGCCAACGTCAGCGCCATGTCTATTCCTGCCCCGTCCATGGTGCGACGAAGCCCCTCGAGCGTACCGTCGTGCATGGGGTCCAGGCCTACTGGGCGGTCCTCCAGCACCTTGCGGGCGATCTCATCTGGCCAGACGTGGCAGTGCGCATCGATGATCATGCGCCGTGGTTCCTGATCAGTTGCTTGGAGAGTGCGTCCAGCAGAACCTCGGTCGCTCCCTCGTAGACCCGCATCGGGCGTGCGGCCCGGTAAAGTCGCTCGATCCTGGCGCCACGGACGAGGCCGAACCGGCCCATGACCTGCACGCTGCGGTCGACCACTCGGCCCGCGACCTCGGTTGCGCCGATCTTGGCCATGGACGAGAGGTAGAGGCTGCCGGTTGCGTCGACAGCCGCAGCACGCGCGACCTGATAGGTGAACGCGCGGGCCATCTCTATCTCGGTCCAGGACATTGCCAGCATCTGGGGCACCGGCCCCAACCGCGCCAGCGGCCCGCCAAACTGCTCACGGGTGGTGGTGTGCTCCAGCGCGTCATCGAGAGCAGCCTGGGCAGTGCCGATCGCGGCGCCTGCCACCGAGACCCGGAAGGTCGCCAAGGTCGCCAGCACAAGTCCGAACCCCTTGCCGGGGAGGCCCAGCCTATGGGAGGCCGGCACGCGGACGGAGTCGAAGTCAATGTCACCGAGCACGTGCGGGGCGATGATCTGGTGCGGACGGCTGGTGGTTACCCCGGCCGTATCGGCCGGGACCAGGACCAACGAGAATCCGAGGACGCCGTCGATCTCCTCCTTGCCCAGGACGCAGTAGTAGCTGGCATCGCCGGCGTTGGTGATGAAACTCTTCCGGCCAGTCACGATCAGCTCGTCATCGTCCGCAACGATCGTCGTGCTGAGCGCCTTGAGATCGGACCCGACGTCGGGTTCGGTCAGCGCCAGAGCGGCAATGGCATCCATCGAGGCGACCCGCGGGAGCCACGCGCTCTTGATCTCATCCGAACCTCCGACCGAGATCGCATAGCTGCCGATGCCCTGCATCGCAAACAGCGAATCCAAATGGCTGGATCCGGCGGCGAGCTGTTCACGCACGACGGTCACGGCTAGCGAGTCGGGAGTGTCGAAATGTCCGCCGTAAGCTGCTGGGACCTGCACGGCCGCGAGCCCGCTCATCCTGAGGAGGTCAAGCACTTCAGGATCGATGGAGTCGCTCTCATCGGCGCGCTCAGCCAACGGCGCGCACTTGTCTGCCAGGTCCCGCGCCCTGGCCTGCAGCTCAAGGTACCGGTCCTCGAGGCCGGGGAATGCCCCGCTCACAGCTTTACCGCCACGAATTTGGTTTGCGTGTAATGATGAAGCGCTTCCATGCCCTTCTCTCTGCCGTAGCCACTGTTCTTTACCCCTCCAAAGGGTCCTTCAACTAGTCCGGTCAGCCAGTCGTTGACATACACCTGGCCTGCTTCCAGCTGTGCCGCAACGCGGTGGGCACGCGAGACGTCCCCGGTCCACACGCCGGCGGCGAGGCCGAATTCCGAGTCGTTCGCGATCGCGATCGCCTCCTCCTCGGAGCTGAACCTGAGCACGGCCAGCACCGGGCCGAACACTTCCTCGCGGGCGATCCTCATGTCATTCGTGACGTCGGTATACACCGTCGGCTCGACAAGCCATCCGCTACCGGTTACGGCACCCCCCGCGGCAAGGGTCGCTCCATCCTCACGGGCGACGTCAAAATAGGATTGGACCTTCGCGTATTGGTCGCCGGTGGTCATCTGGCCGTAAGACACACCAGGCTCAACACTGCCGACCTGCTCAAGCAGGAGTCGCACGAACTCGTCGTGGACCTCGTTGGCGACCAACAGCCGGGTTCCCGCGCTGCAGATCTGGCCGGCATTGGCGGTAAAGGCCCGGACTGCACCGGCCGCAGCGTCACGCAGGTTGGCGTCGGCGAACACGATGTTCGCGGACTTCCCGCCAAGTTCCAGGGTAAGCGGGAGCACTCTGTCCGCTGCAACCCGGCCGATCTCCCTGCCAGCACGGAGCGAACCGGTGAATGCCACCTTGCGGATGTCCCTATGCTCGATGAGGGGCTGGCCTGCACCCACTCCCGTTCCGGTGACCACATTCAGGACACCATCGGGCAGACCCACTTCCGTGGCAATCCGCGCCAATTCGAGCGTCGTCGCCGAAGTGAATTCGGACGGCTTGACCACCACGGTGTTGCCGGCGAGTATCGCTGGGGCGACTGCTCGGGCCGCCTGATTGAGCGGAGCATTCCACGGTGTTACTACACCGATGACGCCGAATGGCTCATTCCGCGTGTAGCCGTGCATTCCCTCGCCGAGATCGATGACCTCTCCGGACGGTATATTCGCCAGCCCTGCGTAGAAGTCGAAGTACATCGCGGCGGCTTCGATCTCACGAAGCGACTGCGGAGCGGGCTTACCAGCCTCGGCACCCTCCAGCTGCGCGAGGAGCTCGCGGTTGGCACGGAGCGCATCCGCGATCTGCGACAGCAGCTTTCCGCGAACGCCGGGCTTGAGCGCACGCCAGGTTGAGAAGCCGATCTTCGCCGAGGTGACGGCGGCGTCGACGTCGGAAGCGTCGCCCAAGGCGATCTCCGCGACGGCCGAGCCGTCCCAAGGGGATGTCGACGTTGCATATTCGCCCGATCCGGGCGGTAGCTCTCGGCCTCCGATCCAGTGATCGTAGCGGCGGCTCACTGGGCTGACTCCAGCTGTAGGGACCTCATCGTCATACTAAACATGCACCCAGCATGCCCCACAAAGTTTTTTTGGTCAACCAACAATGTTTCTCTTCCCTTCACCGACAATGTCAGGTAATACTGGCTGAGGGCCCGAAAGTCGCTTCCCGAGGAAGTCGACATCTGCGCGGCCTTCGACCGGCTGCCAAGCGCTCCGTGTCGAGTGACGGACTTCGTGTGGAACCACATGTCCGTCCGGTCAGAGCTGATCAGCAAGAGAGTTGAACCATGGATTTTGAGGACACCCCTGAACAAGAACGTTTCCGTACAGAGGTACGAACGTTCCTTGCCGAACACGAAACAGAGCTCGATCACGGCGACGGCGCCTACCTTGAGGAGCCCGGAATCGACCGGATCAACTCGCTGCGGAAGACGCAGGCCGTGTTGTTCGACGCCGGGTTAATCGGTCTGACGTGGCCGCGAGAGTACGGCGGCGGAGACGGGACCAATGCCCAACAAGCTGTCGTCAACGAAGAGCTGCACCGCGCCAGGGTCGCCGGCCCAGTGGGCCACGTCGGTCTCGGCATGTGCGGACCTACAATCCTGGCTCACGGCAGCGAAGACCAGAAACAACGCTATATCCGCCGGCTCCTCCGCGCCGACGACATCTGGTGCCAGCTGTTCAGTGAGCCGGGAAGCGGCAGCGACTTGGCCGCGTTGCGCACCAAGGCCGTCCGCGAGGGAGACCGCTGGCGCATTCAGGGCCAGAAGGTCTGGACCACACTCGCCCAGCACTCGCGGTACGGAATTCTGCTGGCGCGTACCAACCCGGAAGCTCGCAAGCATCGCGGGCTAACCATGTTCGTTATCGACATGGCGGCACCAGGGGTGACGGTCCGGCCGCTCCGCCAGATGAACGGCCACGAAAGCTTCAACGAAATCTTCCTTGACGACGTCATGATCGATGATGCCGAACGTCTTGGCGACATCGACGATGGCTGGCGTGTGGCGTTGACGACCTTGATGAACGAGCGGATGGCCGTGGGTGGCGGCGGTGGTGAGATCGGAATCCGCAGCGACGCACTCATTGCGCATGCTGCGGTCCGGCTTCCTCAGCTTCCCGCCGAACGCCGCCCCCTCGCCTATGAGGCTCTGGGACGCGTTCTCGTCGAATCGCTCGCTGCCCGCTACACCGGCTACCGGCTCCAGACCGGCATCGAAAAGGGGGCGAGCCCTGGACCTGAGGCCAGTGCCGGCAAGCTGACTGCCGTGCGGGTCGCTCACGCCACAGCTGACCTTGGGCTCCGCTTGCTCGGCGAAGACGCGGTCTTCAGCCGATCACGCGACGGCGACTGGCGCTGGGCAACGTCCCAGGCATCAGTTCCCGGCATCGCAATCGCCGGCGGCACCGACGAGGTCCTTCGGAATGTGCTCGGCGAACGCGTCCTGGGCCTTCCCCCTGACAAGCCCCGTTCGCAGGAACCCGCGACGGCCAAGACGAACGACAGGTAGCACCGTGAATTTCGACATCGATGACGAGCAGCGCAACTTCGCCCAGCACGCCCGCAAATTCTTCTCTGAGCACGCTGGAACTGCTGCCGCGAGGGCCCTGCTGGACGAGCCGGGCGAACCTTCCCCGGGAAGGGAGCTGCTCACAGAGCTAGGATTCTCTTCACTGACGATTCCCGAGGAGGCGGGCGGAGTCGGCTCGGAGCTGCTGAACATGGCGCTGGTCGCCGAGCAGGCGGGCCGCCAGCTGGCCGGACCATCCCTCGCGACGGCAGCCCGCGTCGCTGTGCTGCTTGAAGGCCGCAACGATCTCCTCGAAGACGTCGCCACAGGCCGCATCGCCGTCGCCGTCGTGGACGGTTCACCCGAGGCCTCCGCACCGTCAATGGACGTCACGTCCGCCAGTCACTTCCTCGCTCTGGACGGCGACGACCTTATCCTCGGACCCGGCACTGTCAGCGTCGGCGAACCCATCGACGCTACGCGGGGCGTCGGCACGGTGGGCATGCACTTGGCTGAAACCGCCCGGGTCGGATCTGCCGCTCAATGGGAGAAGGCGAAGCTTGTCGCGTGCACGATCCTCGCGGCAGAAGGGCTGGGCGCCGCCGAGCGGGTCGTCGAGCTCGCCATTGAGCACGCCAAGAGCCGGGAGACCTTCGGACGTCCGATCGGCTCGTACCAATCGGTCAAACACCGGATTGTGGACGACTGGGTAGCAATCAACCAGCTACGCTCATTGGTTTGGTGGGCCGCCTGGGCTGCCGACCACGACCCCGGTAAGTTTCCTATCGCCGCCTCCGCGGCAAAGGCTTACTGTGCCGCCACCTTCGAGACCGCTTGCGAAACGCTTGTCCACGTGCTAGGCGGCATCGGTTTTACGTGGGAGCACGACGCGCACTTGTACTGGCGACGGGCGAAAGTCGACCGGCTCCTGCTCGGCGATGAAACAGAACACCTCACATTGGTGGCGCGGAGAAGCCTTTCGAACGTGGCCTGAGCAGCAACGCATAGTCGCCCGGGCGGGAGATCCCGTCCGGGCCGCTTTCGTTGCGCCGCTTCTGGCCCTTCGCAGTTAAGCCTTCCTGGTCTGTGGGCCCGGCAGAGGTCATTGGCGATCGGTGTTGTTGAGACCGAAGACCGGGCCACCGAGGGCGTGGAGAAGGTTGCCTCCGAAGACGCCGTTCGCAGCTGACAGCAATTATCGGGAGGGGCGCCCGGTTTGAAGGGCCACCCCGGACTCCCCTCCGGCGTACCTGGAGCATCCCAAAGAACAAAGAATTTGAACATCTGAAGGACACATCTATGACCACCATCTCCTCCGACCTTGCCCTCACGGTCACCGGCACACACCGTTTCGCTGGAACGGAAGCGTCCGCGCACGTGTCGCGGGACGAATCCCCCGCAATGATCCCGCCGTTGATCCTTGAGCTTTCCGCCACGATCAGCCGCCGGGCTGCGCTCCTGAATGCGTCATCGAGTGACCCTGTTCAAAGCTCCGACGACTTGGCCGCCCTCGCGTGGATCCGGCAATCTCTGGAAGACATTGAAGCCACCATCATTGGGCTGTCGGAAGCAAACCACCGTCATTCTGCGGCAATCAAGGCTCCTGTTGACCACGCCGGCGGGCTGCGACGCCTCCCCTCGACGCCAGAACATCTGGCGTCCTCAATACTGATCACCGCCTGAGAGTAAAGGATTCATCACCATGCACGCAGCACCCCGCTGTCTCGTCGTAGCCGTTCAAACCCGGACGGAACTGGACGCCGCCCTGGATGAAGCGGTGGACCTCCTGCAGCCCGCGGCGATTACCGAACAGGTTGGCATCTCGGTGACGCGGCTCGTCCCGGGCCGCTATGAAGCCCGCCTGAACAGCAACGTTCCCCCGGGTCTGACCATCGAAAAGTGGGGGAACGAGCCGCGATGAGCGGGCGGCAGGTAGTCGTCTCCGCTGCGCCGGCCAGCAGCTTGTAAAAAATGGTCTGCCCCCTGCCCGCCGGGTCGGCTGCTCGCTATGCACCGCCGTTCTCGGCGCAGGGCCGAAAAACGGGTTGAAGAGTCGCTGACAGAATGCGAAATCTTCCTCGCCCTGGCCCGCGGCCACCGGGATCAACGGCCCAACATTCTTAAATGCGAAGAGCCGCTCCGCCAATGAACTGCAAATCGAAACGCGTGGGGCGGGCGAATTAGCCCGCGCCCCGAGTTCTGCTTAGATGTAGTAGCCCCCGTTAATGGGGATGTTCTGCCCGGTCATGAACCGGGCACCGTCGCTCACCAGGAAGGTGATCACCGGGGCGATGTCACGGTCGGGATCGCCGAACTCGCCGCCCAGCGGAACCTTCTGCCGCATGAGCTCGGCGTACGCTGCCTTCTCCTCATCGGACATCTTGTTTCGGTGTTGCTCGACCATAGACGTCGCGGCAGAGGGATGGATCACGTTGGCACGGATGCCGAAACGTGCCCACTCCACAGCGATGGTCCGCGTCCATGCGGTGACAGCTCCCTTGGACGCAGAGTAGGCGGCACCGCCCGGATAGGCGGTGAGCGCCGCTGAGGATGCGAAGTTCAGGATGCAGCTCCGGTCGCCCTTTTTGAGGTGCGGGAAGGCGGCCTGGTTTGTCAGCATGGGCCCCCTTGCGTTGATGTCCATCGCCCGTGACCATACTTCGTCAGTGAGTTCCTCAGCGGGACCTTGTACGAGGATCCCTGCCACGTGGACCAGCGCGTCGAGTCCGCCCATCTCACTGGCTGCCGAGTCCACCGCCGAGAAGACCTGCTCCCGGCTGGTCACGTCGCACGGGAGGAAGCCCGCGCCCGCCTGCTCGGCGACCCTCCTGCCGGGTTCTTCGGCCATGTCGAGCGAGAAAACAGACGCTCCCGCGCCCGTAAGCGAGCGCACGCAGGCGGCACCCACGCCGTTCGCGCCTCCGACAACAATCACGCGCTTGTCCATTGGGATCCTTTCACTCGAGTGGAGTCTTCCGGCTCCGCCCGCCAGTCATCAGAATAGGTGGGGTCCTGCGGGAAAAGGGCGCCGAAGTTGGACGTCCCTGGGATCCCGAACAACTCGGCGTAATCCGCTTCCGGAGCTAGCCGCTGGGCGGCATCCCAGACGCACGTCCTCGCAAGTACCTTCCACGCGCCATCACGTCGCTCACACAAATCCCGATAACGCCCGCAGAGGACGTCTGTTGGGCCACCGTCGGTGAGAACTTTCATGTAGATGAACGCGGTTTCACGTTTAGCCTGATCGCCGTTGAACTCAATCAGCATGTTGGTGACGTAATGGCTGGCTTTATAGGAGGCCTCCTTCTGAACCGAGCACGCCCATTCGCAGAAGTCGTGGGACAGGCCAACGTACATGCCATGGTCCTCGGTGGACTCGGGCCAGAAGGTGGACTTCATAAGATCGGGCTCCTTACGGTCCATGCCCCGGCAATACCGGACCATGTTCTCATAAAGCTCCTGCTTGGCGATCAAGATGCGAAGTTGTTCCCGTTCTGCTGCCCAGGCCGAGGCATCGTCACCGCCCAGTGGTGTCGTTGCGGCGCTCACAGATAGACCTCACGGCTCAAGCGCAGAAGATCGTCGTTACTGACCTCTCCCCCAAGGCCCAGCATCCTCGTGACCATGAGGTCACGGCGCTCTGCCAGCCTTGATCGATCGGCGGAAGCCAACGCACGTCGTAGTTCCGCGGCGTCGAGTTCTGTGCAGTACGCCGGGGTTCCGGGCTGCTGCCGCCATGAATCCGCAATCCCTCCGGAGTCCACGGCGTCGAATCCGGTGGCCTCCACGAGATCCATGGCGATCGCCTTCCCCGTCGCGTCGTCACCGGCGACCGCGAGCGCGATACGCCCTGGCATACCCACCGCCGATGCCTTCGTCGCAAAGCTTCCCGCGAGGATGTTGTTCCACGCCTTGATAATGGGGCGTCCCAGTTGGTCGGCCACCCAGGTGCTCTCGACCTCACCCGCCCCGACCCCGGCAATGACGCCGTCCTTGAACGGAAAATAGTTCGAGGTGTCGATGATGACGGCATCGCCGGGGGCAAAGGCAAGGTCTTCGCGGAGGGATGGCAGTTGGGGGAAGGGGACCGAGGTAATTACGACGTCGGCCCCTGTCACGGCGGCGCGCACATGCGCGGCGGTCGCTCCGGCGGCCGCCGCGAGGTCGCGGATCGTCTCGGGACCACGCGAGTTCGCCAACTGCACGGCGTGGCCGGCCGCGCTCAGGCGTGCGGCGATCGTTCCGCCGATGCGGCCCGCTCCAAGAATTCCTATTCTCATCGTTTGCTCAGGTCTTTTCTGGTCCGTTCAGCGGGAATCGTTGAAGAGTCCTGCTTCCCAAGGTAGGCAGCATGAAGCTGAGCGTTGTCGACCTCAGAAGCCGGGGCATCGATGACTACACCGCCTTGCTGGAGGGCGATCACGTGGTCTGCCACGGACATCGCCTGGCCCACCAGCTGTTCGACGAGCACAATAGCCATGCCCTCTGCCTTGAGTCTCTCGATGCTGCGCAAGAGTTCTGCGACGATGATCGGCGCAAGCCCCGCACTGGGTTCATCGAGGAGGAGGACCCGGGGCCCAGACATTAGCGCCTGTGCGATGGCGAGCATTTGCTGCTGTCCGCCCGAAAGCGACCCGGCCTTGGCGTCGCGTTTGTCCATCAGGATCGGGAACCGCTCGTAGGCGCCGTTGATCGCACTGCGGCGATCCGATCGGCGGAGCCGATAGCCGCCCAGTTGAAGGTTCTCATCGACCGTCCGTTTGTGCAGCACCCGCTTGCCTTCCTGGACCAGAGCCAGGCCCGCTGCCGAGCGGGCATGGGCGGGTGCCTTCGTGATGTCCTTTCCGTCGAGCTGAATTGAGCCGGCCCGCGCAGAAACTAGTCCCGCAATGGTGGACAGCAGCGTGGTTTTGCCTGCTCCGTTGGCGCCGAATACCGCAGTCACGGCGCCCTGCCGGGCGGCGAGATGAATATCCGAGATGACTCCAATATCGCCGTACCCTGCGGCCAGTCCGGATACTTCGAGGACGGTGGACGGGTTGTTCATGATGACTCCTCGAATGCGCTGACAGTGGTAGCCAGATCTGCGTGGGAGAACTCTTCCCCAAGGTAACTCCGGGCCACCGCCTTGTCCTGCTGGATCATTGCTGGATCTCCGTGCGCAATCAGTTCTCCGCGTTCAAGAACATAGATGGAGTCGGCGATGTCGCAGACCAGTCGGAAGTTATGCTCGACGAGAATCACAGTGCCGCCGGCATCGCGCACTGCAAACAGCAGCGTCCTGAGCCGCTCCAGATCCGCCGGGTCAAGGCCGGATGCGACCTCATCCAACAGGAGTACCGATGAACCGGTGGCGAGGGCACGTGCAACCTCGAGCATGCGACGGTCACCCAGCGAGAGGCTTCTTGCGAGTGCACGGGCCTGCCCGCGCAACCCCGTGGCTGCCAGCCAGGTCATTGCCGCCGATATGCCGCGGCGCTCGACGGCCCGATAGGCGGGCAACCGCAGCATGGAGGGCAAAATGCCGGAATAGTCGTGGACATAACGCCCCACTTCCACTGCTTCCTCTACCGTCATGGACGAAGGCACGATGGGCGTCTGGAAGGTACGGGCAACCCCCTTTCTTGCGGTCTTCGCCGCTCGCCCCAACGGCAAAGGTTCGCCGTCGAGCCGGATCTCTCCTTCGTCGGCGCGGTAAAAGCCAGAAACGATGTTGAGCAGCGTGGTCTTGCCCGACCCGTTGGCTCCGATCAATGCCGTGATTTCACCCGGCTTCGCCTCGAGTGACACTCCGTTCAGGGCACGGTTTCCGCCGAAAGACTTGGATATCGAGTCGACGACGATCGAGCGCCTGGGGAGATCGGGGACATCGGCCTGCTCAACGACGTCCCGGTCGCCAGCGGGTTTGGTACCCCAGTGGCGAATCCGAAGCTTCAGGGCGTCAACGCTGTTCTTGAGTCGCGTGTTCGTCAGAAGCACTCCACCGATTACGAGGAATCCACCGAACACAATTTCCGCGTAGTGGTCGAATGCCCCGAACTGCTGGGGCAGCACGGTGATGATCGCAGCTCCGACCACTGCTCCATACACTGTCTCGGCGCCGCCAAGTACAGCGGCGGCGATGATAAGAATAGCCGCCGCAAAGGTGAAGTAGTCGGGAGCGATGAACCTGTCAACGAAGACGAAGAGGCTGCCCGCGACCCCGGCCGGAATGGCGCCAAGCGTATATGCGGTAATTTTCAGTCTGCGAACGTTCAGCCCGAGACTTGAGGCCAGTACAGGGCTTTCCCGCATAACGCGAAGCGCGGACCCATGCCTAGAGGTAACCAGGTTGCGCATCAGGGCGAGCCAAAGAACCATGCAGACCATCACCACAACGTAGAACTGGTTGTCGTTCAGCTCGATCCCGAACAGTACCGGACCCGGAATGCCGATCAGCCCTACGGCCCCCCCGGTCTGCTCCGGAAACAGCTTGACGATCTGGGGGATCATGATGATCAGGAAGAACGAAGCCATTGCAACACCCCAGCCGCTGACCCGCAACGCGGGAAGCGAGGTCAGCAGGCCTAGTCCGGCGGCGGCCAGCGCAGAGACCAGGAGGGCGATCGAAAGGTCGTATCCCTGCGTCACCATAAATCCTGTGACGTAGGCTCCCAGTGCATACACCGCCAGCTGCCCGATGGCCAGCTCTCCACCGTAGCCCCAGGCCAGATTGAGGCCGCTCACAGAGAGCGCGAGGATTGCCACCAGCATCCACAGGCGCAGGTCCCCGGGCCGGGCGCCGAGCCATGGTGCCAGGATCAGGATTCCGGCTGCGAGCAGGGCGACGATCCAGAGACGCCGCCCATTCAGGCCAACCCGATTCAGGACCTTCATACTGTCCTCTCTATCTTTTGTCCGAAGAGTCCTTCGGGTTTTACCAGCAGGACGATCAGCAACACCGCGAACAGCACCGGGGTCGAGAATTCACTCCCGAAGTATCGGACGGTGAGAGATTCGATCGGTCCGATCACCAAGCCACCCACCAGGAGTCCCGGGAAGGAGCCCATACCGCCAACAATGAGAACAAGGAAGGCTTTCAGTGTTACCACGGCTCCGATGGTCGATACCGCGAGAGTTTGGGTTCCCACGATGGGCCCTATCGCCCCGGCGATGGCACCGGCGCCTGCCATCGCCAGGATCGACAAGCGGTTGACGTTGATTCCCCGAAGGGTTGCGGCTACGCGGTCCTCGGAGATCGCAAGCGCAGCTAGCCCGCTCAGGGTGAAGCGGGACCATGCCCAGACCGACGCGCATACGACGACGGCCACGATCACAAGGATCAACGCATCGACGGTGATTCTGCCACCCAGAACGGTGATGACCTCAGCCGAGACGAACGCGTTGACCGGGCGTACGTTGGTGCCCCAAATCGTGACAACGATGCCAGTGATGATGGTGGAGACCCCCACGGTGGTGACCAGTTCACCGTGAAGGCCTTTGCCCGCAACGGGGCGGATGGCGACGAGCTCGGTAGCCAGCCCGACCGCTGCACCGATGAGGGCTCCGAACACCATGACGAGCGGGGTGGGAAGCTCCGCCACCACCCCGAACTGGTACGCGAGAAATGTAGCAAGCATGACCTTCGCGGCCTGCGCAAAATTGAAGGCTCCCGAAGTGATGAGCACGATATTATAACCGACTCCCACCAATATGTAGATCGAACCGAGAACCAGTCCTGTTAGTAGTGCAGTTTCCACGATGGTCATGCCCTCCTATTTCTGCAGTTGGAACTGGCCTGCGACCATTGGCGAGACTGGGATCAGGCTGAACAGTTCCGCGTCTTCGCCCGCTCCGATGTGCACGTCTTTGGTCCAGCCGATGTTGTCGGTAAGGGCCAGCGCGTATTTCTTCCCCTCGCCGGACTCCATGGCGGTCCGGACCTTATCGACGTCGGTCGACTTGGTTGCCTCAACGGCGTTTGCATAGGCCAGGACCGTGTCGTAGGCCAGCGCGTAGAGATAAAGGCCGGAGGAGATGGAGACGTTGGCCTTGTTGAGCGTCTGGATTAGGTTTTTGACGGCAGGACGGTCAGCGGCGGTCGTCTGGACTTTGTATGACATGAGAGTGACCCCCTCCTTCTGATCTGCACTTACCGTCTTCGACATGTCGTTGATGGTGGTGGAGGCATCACCGTAGAAGGGCACGTTGCCCATGCCTGCCTTGACGCGGCTCGCAAGGATGTAGGCGGGGTGCACAAAGTCGTTGAAGACGACCGCGTCGGGGCCCTTGTCGCGGATTCGCGCCAAGGGGCCGTCCATCTCGACTGCGTCGGGCTCGTAGGATTCCGGTATTACCGTAAGTCCTGCCCCTTCGAACGTCTTTTTGTACTGACTGCTCAGTGCCTCACCGAAGGCCCCTTTTGCGGTCAGGACACCAATCGTCTTGTGCCCCTTCTCCTTCAAATTTCGAAGGAGGAATTGAGCCTGGGCCTCGTTGCCTACACCGGCGCTGAAGCTGTATGGGAAGGTTGAAGCCTCTCCGATCTGTGGTGCCGAGGCGTTGTTCAACGCGATGACCTTTTCGCGAGTGGTGAGGCTGAGCATGGCAAGGGTCTCAGAGCTTGTGCTGCCTGCCCAGACGAGGTCCGGTGCGCCATTGCGCAGGCGATTCTGCAGGTTGGAGACAGCTTTCGTCGCCACGCTCTCGTTATTCTCAACTTCCAGCTTCATCGGACGCCCGAGCAGGCCGCCCTGGTCGTTGACCGTGGCGACGGCTGCGTTGATACCGGCCTCAATCGAGGAGGCAAAGCTGGCGCTGGCACCCGAGCGCCCCAGGCTGGCATAGAGGACGAAATCCGCTTTGCCGCTTTCGTTGGTGCTGCTGGCGCTCGTGGCCGCACACCCGGTCGCTGCAACACTCATGACAGCCATAAAGCTGATCGCCGTAACGAGACGACGACGCCATCCAATCTGACGACTATTTGTTTTGTTCTTCATTGAACTACTCCTTAGTTTTTGGGCATATTGGTAGAACGCGGATACTTTCCGACGTTGGGTTTTCAGTAAACCGAGGAGGGTTAGCGCTCCCAGGCGGTCCAGCGGGCGGGGCTTGATTCGAAGCTCCTGGTCTCGCCGGCTACCGCAACTTCCGTGTGCAGGATGTGACCGGTCATTGGATCCAGGTAGCTTCGCGTCTCCACTCCGTCGACGACGGGTACGCGGAGGACAGGGCAACCTTCGGTCCAGTGAGCGGGTGAATGTGCCAGCACCGCGCCGGACCGGATGCTGACAGCTACTCCCCCGCGCTGCTCCACACCGGGCGTGATCGGGTGGGAAGCCACCGATCGCAATTCATCGGGGTCAACATCCTTCGGCTGAACCGCAGCAGGCTCAGCCTGCCGCAGCCGCTCTTGAAGTAGCTCCGGCCGTCCGGAAGCCGTGCGGGAATAAGCATCCACGCCGTAGACCTCGCTGGCCTCCTCGGCCGTGATGCGTCCAGTCTCCACATCGTGAAGCACCGCCGCAACGTCACGGTCCAGCGGATCGCCCCAGCCCCCGCCGCCGGCGGCCCTCACCGAGTAGCTGTGGCCTTCGGGCAGCGCGAAGCCCTGGGTGAGGGTGCTGATTCGCGCCCCTACCCCTTCGGGATCTCGCAGTTCGATCCTCGTCGGACGTCCGGGCGCACCTCCGGCCGTTCCGACCAGAGGGACAAGTCCGTGCCCGCCGATGCTGGAACCGGTCAGAAGCGGGGAACCAGCAACGGTGAACTCCAGGTCGACTCCGGAACCGCCACGGAACTCGCCAGCACCGCTAACCCCAGTCGAACGGCGGCGGTGGGTGAACCGAAGCGGGTACCAGGACTCGCTGACCTCAACATCATTCGTCTCGATCGAGGCAGTTGAGCCGAGCAGATAGAAGCTGAAGTCGGTGCCGTCGCGGTCGTTGCCTGCCGGCGACCCGGCGGCGGTTCCGTCGACCATGATCCATGAATCGGTGTTCCCGGTCAGACCCTGTCCGTGAAAGGTAACCACCGTGTTGGCCGACATCGCCTGCGAACTGGACAGGAACGGCCGGCTTGGGCTCTCCGGCGAAGCTGCGACCGCCTGATGGAAGGTCCGCTGGGCCGCTTCGCTCGCATCGTGTGACGCCATCAGGTGTGCGGCACCGACGGGAGCGGGGTGCGTACAGTTCACAATGCTTCCCTCAGGGCAGTACACGTCCAAAGCGTCGTAGAACCCCTGGTTGAGCGGAAGATCGCGCCCCATCATGCGCCGGAGCTCCACCCCGATCTTCCCCTTGACGATGTACGTCTTGGTGTTGAAGAAGTGGGTGGTCTGGTCGGCAGCCCCGGTGAAGTCGAACCGGATCGAGTCTCCGGCTACCGTCGTCGTACATGGAATACGGAACCGCTCTTCATTCCACTCTGTCCAGCTGGTTGACCGGTAGACCCCGTCCTCCAGGATTTCGAGTTCCCGCCGGACTGCCGCCTCCGTGCGACGGTTGAGCTCGTCGAAGCCCGCCTGCAGCGCGTCGGGTCCAATTTCCTCGGCGAGTTCCTGAACCTTCGCGGCTGCGATATCGACACCCGCGCACAAGGCACGGATGTCCATCTCGACCAGGTCTGACATGCGGACGTTGTTGAGCAGGATGCTCCAAATATCCTTCTGCTCAACTCCGCGGGAAGTGATCTTTACGGGGGGCAACCGAAGCGCCTCCTGGTAGGCCTCTGTGGCAGCTGGCGCGAACGAGCCCGGAACCATGCCACCCACGTCCACAACATGGGCAGAATTAGCCATCCATGCGACGAGCCGACCCGCTGCGAACACCGGCCGCATGATGAACACGTCCTGAGCGTGCAGTCCGCCTCCGCGGTGCGGATCGTTGGCCAGGAAGACGTCGCCGTCGTAGATCTCAGAGCCGTGCTCTTTAAGGACGCCCTCGATCGCGTTGGTGGCCGCGAAGAAGTGGTACGGAATATGTCCGCCACCGGTAACCAGGCGGCCAACGCCGTCGAGCATGGTGCACGAGTAGTCGCCGCCCTCGACCACGAGTGGGCTTACTGCCGTGCGGCGGATGGTCACGGCGCCTTCGGCGCAGAAGGCCTCCAGTTGGTGCCGCATGACCTCAAGTGAGATGTTGTCGAGCGTCATGAGGAGGTCACGTCCATTCTGAGGGAACGCCGCTCACCCGTTGCAAGGGTCGCGCCGTGTGGGATAAACACTGTGGAATCGATGTCGTCCGCGAGCGGTGAAGAGCTCATGTCCAACCTAAGGGAGCGGCGCTCCCCCATTGTCAGGATGGCGCCACGTGGGATGAACACTGTGGTGTCCACATCATCGGCGAGCGCGGGGCCCTCTACCCAATCACCTGGCACGAGGTCGGGGGTCCGGTAGCAGGGCAGGTCCTGAGCGCCATCGCGGTCCAGATAGACCGAGCGATACGACGAAGGCGCCCGCGTGCCGCTCGATCTCGGCGACGTGTCAACCGGGAAAGTTGCCCGTGGGAGCCGGCCCGTTGCGACGGCCCGGAGGAAGGTCAGTTCGAGCGGCGTGTTGCGCCCAACGGCTCCCGCACCGTACCGGCTCGCGTAGATAGCGAGGAAAGCGTCGCGGACTGCGCTCGCGTCGAATTCAGTACCGGCTAGAGCCACCGATACTTCCGACGTCTGGCGGTAGAAGCGGACGCCAACGTCATACGTGACGATCCGATCGCTTTCGGCCACGCCGTCTTCGCCGACATCCTGAAAGACACTTTCCCCGAGACTGCGCAGATCCGTTGCGATGGTCTGCGCATCCGCCGCAGTCAGCAGCAGGCTGGCGGACTTGATCCTCTGGCGTCTGACATCGGCGGATGCTGCGCCGAAAGCGGACAGAACCGAGGCTGCAGGAGGGACGATCACTGTCGAAATGTTCGCCGCTGCGGCGATACTCCCCGTAAACAGGCCGCCGCTCCCTCCGTAGGAGATCAATGAGAGCCGTCGCGGATCGAGACCGCTGGAGCCAGCGTGAAGCTTTGTGGCCTTGGTCATCTCAGCGAGGGCGATCTCGCGGATGCCCCACGCCGCGTCTTCCGCGGAGAGACCGAGCTTTGCCCCCAGTTCACCGCACACACGCATTGATGCCGCGCGATCGAGGGTCATCGTGCCGCCGAGGAAACTGGCTGGGTCGATGTAGCCGAGAACAACGAGGGCGTCGGTGATTGTCGCGTCGGTGCCGCCGTTGCCGTAACAGGCCGGGCCGGGCCAGGCTCGGGCGGATCGAGGACCCACGCGAAGCAGCCCGCGGCCGTCGACCCACGCGATCGAGCCCCCACCGGAGCCGATGGAAAGGGTGTCGATGCGAGGCTGGGCGATGATCATCCCGTGCAGTTCGCCGCGCTCTGAGCGCTGCGGTTGCCCGCCGGCGATGACCGCCAGGTCAAAGCTCGTGCCACCCATGTCGCCGCAGATGGCGTCAGTCAGGCCCTCGTCCGCGCACACCTCGGCGGCTGCCATGACGCCGGCGGCCGGGCCGGAAGCGACCAGGACCACCGGGGACCGTCGCGCCTCTGCCAGGGTTACCGTTCCACCGCTGGTCTGGAGCAGCAGGAGCGGTACTTGAAGACCGTTTGACTTGAGCTCACCGGCCAGTGCCTCAATGCCGTCAAGCGCATTGCTGGTTACCGCGTTAAGTGCCGCCACCAAAGTCCGCTCGTATTCCCGGATACTCGGGTGGAGTTCGACGCCGCTGAACACCGGCATGTCGGGATATTCCCTGCGGATGTATTCGACAACTGCGAGCTCATTGGCCGGGTTCTTGAACGACCAGAGGAACGAGACCGCGATGGCCTCAATCTGATGTTCTGCGATGAGTTCGTCCACACGAGTGCGGACCTCGCCAAGGTCGACGGGTACGAGGACCGCCCCCTCCCGGTCCACACGCTCGTTGATTCCCACCACAGCGGAACGTTCGATCGGGCTCCACGGTGGAATCAGCCACCCGTTGGAAGACACCCTCCGGGATCGTGCCATGTCGAGCGTGTCCTCGAAGCCCACAGTCATTAGCAGGCCAGCCTTGACACCATGCTTCTCAACCAGCGCATTCGTGACTGCCGTGGTGCCGAGGCCGAATCGTGCGACCTGGCCGAGGAGGTCGTCGAGGCTCAAACCGATTTGCTCGGCCACGAGCTGGCAAGCGCCCATGACGCCCCGGCCGAAGTTCTGCGGATCCGTAGGGGATTTGGCCCGCCACAAGGACTTTCCGTCACCGCACGCGAGGTCCGTGAACGTTCCGCCGACATCGATTCCGATCGAGAACTGCCTCCTACCCGAATCCGACTGTTCACTGACACTCATTTAGTTCTCCTCGTTGTTTCGCATTCATGCAGGAACCCGTAGATCGTGATGTCCTGGGCCGCATCGAGCAGCACGGCGTTGACTTCCGTGCCTGGGATGAGGGCGTCGCCGCAACGGCAGACAATACGGCCGGGAAGCCGCACGCCCGCGTCCATGTCGACCACGCCGGATAGGTAAGGGGTCATGCCGCGCCAGGGCTCTGACAGGCTTATTCCACTGGCCGGTAACTTCGATACGGCCTCATGGGCCTGGATGGCCACATTGACGGTGCCTCGAGGTTCAATCGGCTCCCACGAGAAGTCACTGCTTAGACATTCGTGGCAGTTGGGCGAGATCGGGAAACGAAGGGTCTCACAGGAACCGCATCTTTGGAGCGAGAGCTGGCCGTGGTCCAACGAACTCCAAAACCCCGCGATGTCCGGATGGAGGTGCGGTGCTGGCCCTGCTGCCGCATCCACGCGAACCAGGTCGAATCGGACTGGATTCTCAGACTGCTTCACGTGGTTACCTCACTCCTTCGGTTGTCATGACCAGGGAGTCGCCCCAAGGGGTACCCCATTGCAACGCCTTAGCACCTTCGATCTGCCGCGCACCTGCCTCGCCGCGCAACTGTCGGACCATCTCGAGCATGTGTCCGTAGCCGTAGAGGTGGCCCTCTGCCAGGCTTCCCCCGGAAGTGTTCATGGGAAGTGGAGAGTCAAGGCCGATTCCGTACTCACGGCAATAGGCGGCGGCTTCTCCGGCACCCACGTATCCCCAGCGTTCTAGAGCCATCCAGATCTGGGACGAAAATGGATCGTAGGTGTAGAAACCATCCATGTCTTCTCGTCCGAGGCCGGCCATCTCAAACACCGGAAAGGTCTTGGGTGCGACGTAGTCGTAGGACTTGCCCACGCCTGCGCCCAGGCCGGGGCGAGAGAAGAAGACATAACTGTCTCGATTAGCCCGGATGCCTTGGATCCCCGCGATATGCACCATGGGCCGCCCGAGTTCGGCTGCGCGCTCCGGCGTAGTCACGATCAGGCAGGTCGAGGCATCCACCATTTCGCACATGTCCGACTGCCGGAGCGGGCCGAAGAGCTTGGGTTCTGCCAAGTACTGGTCGGTGGTCAGCGGCTGGTTGCGAAGGAGAGCCTGGGGATTGTTGCCGGCGAATGCCCGCTGGGTTACAGGAATCACGGCGAGATCGTCTTCCGTTGCACCATAACGGTCCATGTACTGCCTCGCGGCCAATGCTGCCCCTGCACCGGCGCCCGGTGTGCCGTGGACCGTCCAGTTTCCATAGGGGCCTCCTCCGTCGCGCATCGCCTCGTCCATGGAACCGCCGAGTGGTGAGATCATGGTGCCGAAATGGCGCGAGTAACCCTGACCGGCTACGTGGCTGTTGATGACCGCCACAACGTCGGCAACACCTGTGGACACGGCCATGGCAGCCTGCTGGATCGCGGTGGCTGTCCACCTGCCGTGGGTCCACAGCTGGCTTACCCAAGTAAGGTCTAAACCTGCAGCCACCACGAACTCGTCATAGTCAACGCCGCGCGGAGCGCCCCAGGCGGTCACCATGCCGTTGACATCGGCCTTCTGGAGGTTGGCATCCTTCAGCGCGGCGCGGAACGACTCGAACTGCAAGCGCAGCGGGCTGCGGCCGGGATCTTTCCCGATCACCTCGCTGGTGCCGAGACCAACCACACAAGCGCCAAATTTCACCGTAGCTCCTTTGCTGGAGTCCGAAGACATTCCGACGGACACTGTGGCGTATCACTTACTCGTGATGCGGACCACTTCGAATATAAGTGAACAGCCAACTAACTTTCTTGTCAACCCTTCGGCCGCCAAGGTAAATCAGGGGAAATCTAGTCAGTCTGATGCGGTTTGGCCTTCACCGCCGGTACGTGACAGACCATTGGGCGCGCTGGATCCTGCGAAGACGGCGCGCCCCTGTTCGGGTTCGCCAGCGTCACCCACGACGTCGGCAGCGGCGGCAAACCGGTATCGCATGCGGCCAGCCCTATAGCCCAGGCACGTGGGATCTGCTCCGTGGCTGGGGCTTGCTCTCGTAAGCAGCAAACCCCAGCCCTCGTCAATAAAACCCTGGACAGAGTCGGCCCTGCGAGGTGCCAGTGGGCGCAGGAATCCGGGTCCTGCGGTGATAGTTACGCTGGGGCGTCAACCTCAACAACACAGGTATGCGCAAAGCCATATACGGGAGTGCCATCCGTTGTCTCCAATATGACGCCCCGGACACGAGTTCCGGGGATTCGCGCCTGGTTGCAGTCGCAGATAATTCGTCCTGGCAGCCGGATGCCGCAGTCCATGTCAACCGCGCCGGTAATGTAGGGGGTCACGTCCTGCCATGGGGGCTCGAGGCCGATCCGCGGCATCCCTTCAGGAGCGCTGGGATTGAGGACTGCGACGTTTACCGAACCCCGAGGATCGATGACCTCCCAATCGTAGGAGGCGCTCAGGCATGTATGGCATCTTGGAGCCAGCGGGAACCTGAGCGTCCCGCAGGCCTTGCACCGTTGCAGAGAGAGCCGTCCGGCCGCAACCGAATTCCAGAACGGCGCAATTTCGGGATGGACGAGCGGAGGAAGACCACGCCCGCGCCCCTTCAGCGGAATAAGTGCCAAGTGATCTGCGGCTTCCTTAGTTGACATGTTTAGCCCCTCTGGTTCGTCAGGATGAGCGAGTCGCCCCAAGCATTGGCCCACTGCAACACGGTGGCATCGGTGACCTGTCGATCGCCGGCGGTGCCTCGGAGCTGCCGTGTCATCTCAATGAGATGGCCGTATCCGAAGAGGTGCCCCTCTGCGAGGAGGCCGCCGTTGGTGTTGATCGGCAATGGTGAATCGAGGCCGATGCCCCTCTCTCGGACATAGGACGCGGCTTCACCCTCCTTGCAGAACCCCCATCGCTCCATGACCATCCACACCATATGCGCGAACGGGTCATACAGGTAGAGCGCATCGATGTCGGCGCGCGAAACGCCCGCCATCTCGTAGACCGGAGATGTATCCGGCGCGATGTAGTCCGATGGGGCGCTGATACCGGAGCCGAGTCCCGGACGTGAGAAGAACACGTAGTTGTCCCTGCTGGCCCGAATCCCCTCAATCCCCGCGATGCGGACGAAGGGAACATCAAGCTCAGCAGCCCGGTCAGACGTAGTCACGATAAGACTCGTCGCTCCGTCAATCATGCGACAGATGTCAGGTGAGCGAAGAGGGCCGAGGATTTCGGGTGATGCCAGGTAGTCCGCCTCGGTCAGCGGATCGTCGCGCAGAAGTGCGAATGGGTTTCGGGCGGCATGAAGGCGGTGGCCGACCGCGACTGCCGCGAGATCGGCAGGGGTAGCACCGTATCTGTCCATGTACTGCTGAGTGACCAATGCCGCTCCGGTGCCGGCGCCAGGGCTTCCATGGATAGCCCATCCGCTGTACGGTCCGCCGCCGTCGCGGAAGCTCTCGTCGAGCCGGTTGTCGAGGCTGGTGAGGTGCCGCCCGTATCCACGCTCCGACACGTGGGAGTTGGTGACGGCGACATAGTCCGCCACGCCAGCAGACACGGCAAGTGCTGCCTGAGAAAGCGCGGAAGCCGTCCACCGCCCGTGCGACCACATTTGGCTGACCCAACGAACGTTCAGGCCGGCTGCAACCACGAACTCGTCGTAATCGACACCGGACGGTGCGCCGCGGGCCGTAATGATTCCGTCGACCAAGTCCTTGTCCAGACCAGCGTCCTCCAGTGACGCAGTGAACGCTTCGAACTGCAGCGCGAGCGGCGTTTGCCCGAGCTCCAGACCAACGGCATGACTGGTGCCTATGCCGACAATGCAGGCATCGATGGCCATAAATGTCCTTTCGGGAAGCAATGCTACCGATGCGAGGCAACAACATCGGCAGGGCTTGGGCGAGTGGCGTGATAAGCGTGCATCGCCTGTTACCCACCTAATAGTTAGTCAACCAGCAACATTAGTCAAGGGTTTATGTGTATGGCTAGCTGGCGTCTTCCAGTTTAGTGAATGGCCCTCAGCGAGCAGCCTGACGGAAAGTAGTTGACTGTTCAGTTATTTTTGCTAGTGTGGCCTCCATCACCGTCTTACCCGGGACTTCAAGGTCGATGTCCCGTTCTTCGCCCAGGTTGTGCCTGTAGACAGGTACAACCTGGACCACCTACTCGCCAACGCCATTGACCTCGATGGCATCAACGAAGGGGAAGAGTTTGCTCATCGAGGCGGCGTAGTCAGACGCTTTATCACCTACTTGGACTGACCCTGTCCAGAGGAACGACACCCAGCCGCCCATGCCGCGAGTCTGCGGGCTATCGGGCGAACCGCATCTTCGCCATGTTTCGGCGTCCTCACCCTGGGCCTCAAACGCCACGTAGTCGAGCTACATTGGCTGATGCATGTCCGGTGCGGGGCTTCCGTGGACAGACCATCCCACTGTGTGGCCCCGCTGTCGCGGAAGCTTTCGTCGCGCCGGCTCTCGAGGCTGGTGATGTGCCGCCCGTGCCGGCGCTCCAACGCGCGGGAGTCGTGATGACGACGTAGTCGGCCACCTCAGCAGACACAGCAAGTGCCGCCAGAAGTCCGCATAACGCCTTATTTTCTCCTCTTTTGAACCTATAGAAAGGGCAATTCATGAAGGATGGTTTTGTACCGTCAGTTAGCCGATTCGCTGGCCGGCCACTCGCGGCCGCGGTCGCGGCTGCTCTCCTTTTCACGGTCGCCGCCTGCGACGCCCGGGACCGGGCGGAGTCAGTAGTGGCGAAGGAAGATCTAAAGCCGGGCTTGGATCCGAACCCACTCGCTGAGCGCGTCACGCTAAAAGCCGCAACTGCCGGAAACGGCGAGGGCTATGCCGTCCTCACCCTGGCAGAAGCGATGGGCGAGTTCGAGAAGGAGAACATCGACGTACAGATCGAGGTCGTTTCCCCGGCCAGCACGATCTTCGCCTTAATGGCCCAAAACCGGTTAGACCTTGCCGTCACCGCCCCCTTCGCGGGCATGTTCAACCAAGCAGCTGACGGCTCAAACATCCGATTCGTGACCGGCGGAGGAGAAGTTGCCAAGGCCGCCGATGCGGGGTGGTGGCAGCGCCCTGGCGGTGATGGCACCACTTCTGCTTGCGATCTTAAAGGCAAGAGCGTTGCAATTCAGACTGGGGGCGAAGGAAATCCCCTTGCTGTTTCGCTGGACACCTACCTCAATTCATGTGAACTCTCGATCAAAGATGTGACTTTGGTAGAACTGACACCTCCCGAGACTGTCCAGGCACTCCAAAATGGAGCCGTTGAGCTGGGATCAGTGGCCCTGCCGTTCGCGAAGGCGTTGAAGGAGAGCGGTGACGCCGTCTTAGTGGCACCTTGGAACAAGGGGATCATCGGAACAATCATGGGCAACCTCATTGAGGACCGGCCCGAGGTTGCCCAGGCGGTTGTCCGCGCGATGCTTCGGACTGCCCGCACACACCTTCAGGGCAATTACTACAGCGATCCAGACGTCCTGACCGCGCTGTCAAAAATCATCGGCGTCGAGGAGTCCGTTCTGAAGGCCGGCGTGCCTCGGAATTTCGACCCCAATCTTGCGCCGCCGCTTGACTCAGTGGTGCCCTTGGAGGAGTTCTGGATCCGTGTTGGTGGACTGCTCAACTATGACAAGCCGCTCGGGGTTGACAAGATCACCGACTCCAAAGTTTTGGAATCGGTCCTCCGATGAATGATGCCATCTCGAAAAAGGGGTCTTTTGTGCAACCAGACACTGGTGCGATTGGTGGGTCAGGTGTGGGTACGATGCCACGACTGGAACCTAAAATTATCGCGACCGGAGTAGGCCGGACTTTTGCGTCGGCTAACGGCGCAATGAGGGCGTTTGGACCGCTCGACCTCACTATTAATGATGGTGAACTGGTCTGCATCGTCGGCCCATCGGGTTGCGGAAAATCAACGCTGTTGAAGATCATGGCTGACCTCCTTCGTCCTTCTGAAGGCACCATCGAAATTCGCAAACGTTCGGCACAGGTGCCGACGGCGATGGTCTTTCAGGATTACAACATCTTCCCTTGGAAGTCGGTTGCCGCCAATGTTCGCTTCGGGCTTGACTTGGCCCGGGTCCCAAAGAAAGTAGGGAAAGCGCGGGTTGAAAGTCTGCTGGCCCGCCTTGGCCTATCCGACTTCGCCAATGCATATCCTGGAACATTGTCCGGCGGGATGCGCCAGCGCGTTTCCATTGCACGGGCACTGGCCGTCGAACCCGAGGTGCTCCTCATGGATGAGCCGTTCGCAGCTCTAGACGCGCAGATGCGGCTGGTAATGCAGGACGAGTTGCTTGAGCTTTGGGAGAAAGATCGACGAACTCTCGTCTTTGTCACACACAGCTTGGAGGAAGCCATCCTTCTCGGGGACAGAGTCATCGTCATGTCGGCGAGGCCGGGCAGAGTCATAGCCGACTTCAGGATCCCATTTGAACGCCCCAGGCTGCCGGAGATCCGAGGAACCGCTGAATTCGCGGCCTTACAGGAAGAAATCTGGGGTCTGCTGCGCAGCGAAGTAGGCGGCAGACTACCGAAGCCGAACGAGGGGAACCAAGATGACTGATGTTGTACAAAGAAATCCGATACAGCGTGATCTGATGCCCGAGCCCACGTCCAAGGTCATCAGGCCAGCGGCAGCGGAATTGAATCCTCAGCAGTACCGCCGACGCAGGCGCTGGACGGAGACCGGCCTCGCATGGGTCGCACCAATCGTATTCCTCGCGAGTTGGGAGATTGCCGCACAGTCAGGATCGATTGACCGCGCTTATTTCCCGGCACCATCCCGCGTCCTTGCCAAAGCTGCACAACTCGCTACGGAAGGAGTCCTGTGGTCCAACTTGTCTGTGAGTCTGCAGCGCGTCCTCTTCGGCTTCATAATGGGAGTGATCGCCGGAACCATCATCGGGATGGTCATGGGTCTCTCCCGGCTTGTACGGGCGGCGCTGGACGGTGTCCTGACCGCTATGTACATGATCCCCAAGCTGGCGATCTTTCCCATCCTCTTGCTCATCTTCGGCTTGGGGGAAACGCCGAAAGTGCTGATGATCGGTATCACGATATTCTTCTTCACTTGGCTGCAGACGATGGCTGCTTTCAGCACGACTCCTCGCGGGTTTCAAGAAGCTGCACGGTCCTTTGGGGCATCCCGATTTCAGCGAATATGGCACGTTGAGCTCCCTTCCGCCTTGCCGGCCATGTTCGTCGCGCTGCGGCTGAACATCGGCGTCGCGATGCTCATGGTCGTAAGTATCGAGTTCGTGTCAGCGCGGGAGGGAATCGGCTGGCTGATCTGGAGTTCGTGGTCTCTCCTGGCTACGGCACAGATGTACGCAGGAATCATCACGGTGTCCGTGACAGGCGTGATGTTGACCTTATCGGTCAAGCTGCTAGGGAAGTGGCTGGTTCCGTGGGCAGCAGACAAAACGGGCCAGGCGGCTACGCCGTTTTAAAGCAGCAATGGGCCACACTTTTCTGCCGATATGGTCCAGTAGCCTTCTGAGTTGCCCCAATCACCAATGTCGTCGCGAGGCCCCTCGATGCGACAGTGCGGTCCGCTCTTTGAGCGGGCCGCCCTGGCGCATGCCTGGGCCATCCGCCCTTGTCGTGCTGAGGTTCGCATGGCTGCCTTGCGGAGTCGGCCGGCCGCGGCAGGTTTGAGTCCGAGTTTCTTGTGTTCGTCGGCGCACCCGTCTTTGGCGGCGCTGACATAAGTGCGCTTGGTGACCGGGTCCGCAACGGATTCGCACAGATGTCCATTCAGATGTTCGACACGCGGCCGCAGTGGGTGAAAAGCAGGACGCGTCAGGCAGCCCTGTTTCCGCACTCTCGCCCATGACCTGGGACTGGATCTGGATCTGGATCTGGAGAAGTAGGACGCCGCCGTAACCGCCGAAGAAACCAGGGAACGGATCCGCAAAGGCATCGCCGAGGCACCGGCCTGGGCGTTACGGGCACACTGACGTTCTGCCTTAACGGCGAAAAACTCATCCGCAACACCGAGGAACAGTTCCGGAAGCTGCTGGACCAAGCTTCGCGATAATCCCAGCTCAGCCCCACATGTCTTCAGCATGGAGCCGAGCGGATGGCGCTTGAGCGAGAAGACCCTCGCGGGCACAGCGTGGCAGTCCAAGACCATGCGGACACCGTGGCACCGAACACCTCGCCAAAGTGCGCCGCATGGCCGAGATAGGCGTGGGGAAGGTGACCTGAAACAGACGCAGCCGCCTCGACTGGTTTGTCGAGTGGTTGCCGGCATGAAACTAGGAAAGTTATCTAGTGGCCCTGGCCTCTTCCGATATGCCGGGCCGCGAGCGCCAGGGCATCTAATCCCGGACTGTGGCGGGCTCACCGACTTCCCGCAGCGGGCACCAGCACCTACACCGGAACGGTGAGCTGGGCCTCGGTCTGAGGTTGGAGCTCGGAGCGTCTGCCGAGTTTCAAGGCGATAAAGGCGAAGGTTAGGCCGACCAGTCCAGCCATTCCGGCCAGCAGCATCGCCAAGTCATAGTCGCCCGTGATGTCAAACGTCAATCCCCACAGCGGCAGACCGACGGCTAGACCCACCCACGTACCACTCATCACGACGCCGTAAGCGACCGGAAAGCGGTCCTCACCCACTGCACGCACTGTGAGAAGCGGCAACACGACGGTGATAACCGAGAGAGATATCGCTGCGACCGGGATCAGTATCCAGAAGACCCAAATCCCCGATTCCCGCAGTAGTGCGATTCCAGGCAGTCCCACAACAAACAACACACCCAGCGCAACAAAGAGGACGCCAGTTCCCAATCGATCGTACAAGTACCCCAGGACCGGCTTGGCAACTACCCCGCAGAGCGCATAGTAGGAAACAAGGAGGCCGGCGAGCTGCAGATCAATACCGGAGGCGGCGTAGACCGCTGGTTGGATCTGCGAGAAAGTCCCTTCTAGCGCGATCACCAGCGCCGCGGCACCGAGCAACGCGACCGCTGTGCCCACACCTTTGAGGAGTCCGTGGCGTTTCCCCGACGATTCCTGCCTTGTGCTGCCGCCCGCCAACCGCGGGGGGTCTTTGATTAAAAGGATGCCAGGCACGACTGACAACAAGGTCACCAAAAAGGCCAACGCAAGCATGCCTCCACGGAAGCCGAACGCGGCCACAACCGGCGGAAAGAGGATCCCCCATATGAAGCCGCCCACGCCGATCCCCGTGGCCACAACGCCAAGGACCGTGCCACGCCTATCCGTATGCCATCCCGTGACGAGGGAGTTCGACGCAAGCGCCGCGGTTCCCGCCCAGCCAATCCCAAGAGGGCAGGACAGCAGGTAGAAGACGACGATGTTAGGCGCGAATGCCATCGCGGACAGACACAGCACAACGAGTGTGCCCGACGCGATGACAACACGTCGCACACCGATCGTTGCCATGAGCTTGCCTACTGCAATGAACACGGCGGCGCTCGAGAGCATGTACACGGTGTACCAGAGCAAGTACTCTGCGGTTGTCACGCCGAACCACTTAGATCCTGGCAGCACCAGGAACCCCATCGCCATATTCAACGACGCCATCACCATGAACAAGAATGCCCCGGCGGTGGACATCGCTCGGTGGCGCCTGAATACGACAGCAGTGGGATCAGAGACGGCGATTGTTGGACGGGACGTCATTGCCTTACCTTTCGCGGGGAGTGAGGTCAGCACGTCGATGTGCAACGCTCAGTGCCCCGCTTAAGACGGTACCTCGAATACTAGCTGGTTGACCAGCATTTTATTGAGAAAGTCTGCGTGGTCCCCATAATGATGCCCGCGGCAAAGCAGTGCGCTTGTGCCCAGTCACCTCTCCGATGATGCCACTTTTAGCCGAATGGCCGGAACAGCCGACCAAAGCTTGGGTGTTCAGCCACCTTCTATCGAGGAAAGGACAAGCGTAGCGTCTTATCCATCGGACGATGGCGGCGATCGACGGATGGGCCCGGACTTCGGATTGCGCTGCCCAGTTCATTAGCTGTGAAGGAGTCGGGGATGGCTGGTTGGAATGCTGAGACAGCTGCGGGGCCTGTAGGGTCCGGCACCGTTACCTTGGTGGAGGGTTCATCCTTCTGCATTTCCCTGGCGAACGGGGACATCCATCCTGAGTCTCCACACGGGGTTTTCCATGAGGACACCCGCATTCTGTCGCGTTGGAATCTGGCCGTGAATGGCCAGCCACTGGAGCCGTTGACGGCTGAGACGAAGGAACCGTATCGGGCATTATTTATTGGCCGGGTTCCCCGAGCTGACGGGCATGCGGACAGCCCCCTGATCGTGAAGCGACTACGGGAAGTAGGCGCGGGGATCCTGGAGGAGATCACCATCCGCAATTACTCCTTAGAGGCGGCAGAATGTGTCGTTGTCCTCAGCGTGGCGTCGGATTTCGCGGATCTCTTCGAAGTAAAGGAGGCTCGTGTCCAACGGCGATGGGAAGAATCCCGGAAACCCGACGGCAGCTCTCTGACTATCAGCGGCGTCTGGCAGGACGTCTCGAAGAGCGTCATAGTTAAGGGGGACGGCGCCGACGTCACGCCCGATGGCCTCAGGTATCGGACAGTTATCCCGCCGCACGGCCAGTGGAAGACGTTGCTGAGCGTGGTGCCTGTCGTCAACGGCAGCGGGGACCCAGTGGCCTCCTTCGTTCGGCCGGCTGAAGGTGAGATAACTCGCAGCGACCGCCGCCGCCAGGAATGGCTGGCGAAGATCCCCCACCTACACATGGGCAATCGCTCCATCGAACGGACGCTGCGGCGAAGCTACGACGATCTGGGAGCACTCCGCATTGAGGACCCGGACAATCCGGAACGGATCGTGGTGGCCGCCGGTGCGCCATGGTTCATGACTCTATTCGGCCGCGACTCGCTCTGGGCTTCACTAATGGCGCTGCCGGTGGACCCTTCCCTGGCACTTGGCACCTTGCAGACACTCGCCGACAGGCAAGGAAGCATGGTGGATCCAATGAGCGAGGAGGAACCTGGAAAGATCCTGCATGAGGTCAGACTGGGTGTCTCCGGCGGCCTCGCGTTGGGCGGCAAGTCCGCCTACTACGGCAGCGTTGACGCCACTCCTCTATTCGTTTCCACCTTAGGATCGGTAAACCGCTGGGGTTTTGCGAAGGACACTATCGCCGCGCTGCTGCCCCACGCCGACCGCGCGCTGGACTGGGTCCGGAATTACGGCGACAAGGACGGCGACGGGTTCGTCGAGTACTCGCGCCTCAACGGTCAAGGGCTCATCAATCAAGGTTGGAAGGACTCCTGGGACGGTATCAACTTCGCCGACGGGACACTGGCCGAGCCGCCTATCGCGCTCTGCGAGGTCCAGGCCTACGTCTACAGCGCCTTACTGTCACGGGCAGTAATGGCGTACGACGCCGGTGACGCGCCTTTGGCGGCCGGGCTCACCGACGAGGCGGCGCAGCTGAAGAAACGGTTCAACGAGCAGTTCTGGATGCCCGAACGCGGATACTACGCCGTCGCCCTTGACGCAAGAAAACGACCTGTCGACGCCTGCGCCTCCAACATGGGGCAATGCCTGTGGCACGGAATACTCGATGAGGACAAAATACCATTGGTGGCCGAACGGCTGATGTCCCCCGAAATGTTCACCGGCTGGGGCGTCCGAACCCTGGCCAGCGACATGGGCGCCTACAATCCCGCCAGTTACCACAACGGCTCGGTCTGGCCGCACGA
Organism: Pseudarthrobacter sulfonivorans; assembly: GCF_014712225.1. GTDB lineage: Bacteria > Actinomycetota > Actinomycetes > Actinomycetales > Micrococcaceae > Arthrobacter > Arthrobacter sulfonivorans. The sequence continues at coordinate 160,589 of NZ_JACXBW010000010.1, read as the reverse complement.
TAACGCCATCATCGCCGCGGGCCTGATCCGTTACGGTTTCGTGGAAGAAGCACAGCGAATCGCCACCGCCCTGTTCGAGGCAGCCGATTACACCGACGGCAGGCTCCCAGAGCTGTTCTGCGGCTTCAGCCGTGACGAAGTCACCGGGCCCGTGCCATACCCGACGGCCTGCTCGCCGCAGGCCTGGGCAGCGACCACACCAATCCTGCTGGTCACGAGCCTGATGCGGTACAACGCGCACGTGTCCCGAGGTGGTCTTTGGATGGACCCGGTACTCCCGGAATCCTTCGGGGACCTGCACATCACCAACGCGCCCATGGCCGGAGGCCGAATCACCATCGATATCAGGGGTTCCGAACCTTCCGTGCAGGGGTTGCCTGAAGGAATGACATTCCACCGCGAACACCGGCCATGGCTCACAGAGCTCGTGAACCAGGCCAGGCCCACCACTGACGATTAGCAACACCCGTCCGTCCATGGCAGACCGTGTGGAACGGCCACCGCCACTTCGCCTCCGACGGGACGTGGGACCGCGAAGCTGCATAACTGCGTTCGAATCAAGCCGATATGGGCAGGACCTTATGGCCCTCTGCCTTCTCATACAAGGCGCGGGGTTCGGCCCCGACGGCTCTAATCCAGAGAGCGTCCGCTGTCACGGTTACGGCCTCCACCTGCCCGGTGCGAATAGTGTGCCCGTTTTTCTGAACCTGCACCATACGGCCGACCAGATCGTTCCACTCTGTGTGGTTTTCCACGAGATGCCTTTCGTACTTGAATTTTTCGATGTGTGTATGCGCACAAAGTCCGCGTGCTGAGGGCAGTGCCGCCCCTGGAACGTCCAGCCGGACGGGCAGAGCCGCTTGCAGATTCGGGTTACGCCAACGAAGGGGCGCGCCCGAGTGCCTCCAGGAGAGGTTCCACGCTGGGGGCAGCCTCGAGTCCTGCGACGAGCGAAACGATGTCCTCGGCGGCCTCGCGGCCAAGGACCGGGTCCACCAGGGAATGGAATTTGCTGACCAGGCCCGTCCATCGGCGATCGAGATGCTCGGACGGAGTGGGCTCGTTGACGTCGACGTCGGCACGACGCTGGGTGCCGTCGTTGAGCGTTACGGAGACAATCGACGACCGAAGTTCACCCGTCCTCGCCTCTACGTGAACCCGGTCCAGGAATCCCATCACTCGATGGTCCTGAAGCGAGCCCTCGTCGAACACGCTTTCACTCAGGTCGCCCTTCGCCAAGGCCAAGGCCGTGACGAAGCGCAGGCTGAACTTGCCTTCAAGCGGCGTGGACGGTGTCTGAATGTTGCAGACCTTCAGGTGGCCAGGCGGCACCTGAAGTTGGATGTACCGAACCTGCTCCAGCGTAAGACCTGCCTCGCGCATCGCTAAAAGTCCCTCGATTGCCGAGTGGGTCAGATAGCAGGCGGCGTGATATTTGAACAGGACGTCGCTGATCGCCAGCGTGCTCCTGCCCCACTCAACCGGGACCCCGGCTTCGTCCGACTGCGTATCTCGGAAACCCTGTGCCGCACCCAAAACATCGGGATGGGCCGTGACGCCGCCCCTGGCCAGCAGCGCAGACCTCAACCCGTTTTCGGCCGCGGCCCCCACCTGCAAGGGCTTTGTCATTGTTCCGAACATGGACTTCAGGCCCGATGCTTGGGAACCTGCTATCCCGAACGCATGCAGCCACTTGGACTTCTCGATGCCCAGTACCTGGGCGCTTGCCGCGGCTGCCCCGAATGTCCCGACTGTTGCGGTGGTGTGAAAGCCACGGGCATAGTGCGACGGCGACATTAGACGGCCGATCATCGCCTCCGTCTCGAAGCCCATCACGAAGGCTGTGATGAGTTCGCTGCCGCTAATGCCCGAGCCTTCCGCTGCTGCCAGCAATGCCGGAAGGAGGGGAGCAGATGGATGCCCCTCCATAGCTGCACTGACGTCATCGAAGTCCAGTGCGTGCGCGGCGGTGCCATTGACGAACGCCGCCTGTGTGCGGGACACACGCTCGTTTGTTCCCCAAACACCTGCTTGACCAGAGCTGCCTTCGCTCAGCAAACTCGCGAGGAGCACCGCGGAAACCGGCTCCCGCGAACCGGCGATGGCCACCCCAAGCGTGTCCAGGATGCAGTGGGTTGCACCGGCAACAGCATCTTTATGCCGGCCATCGATACCGCGTATTCGTTCAATGAGCTGATCGGTCAACGATGCCGCGTGGGGCGCACGGTCGTCTAATGGCAAGTCCTCAGGAGCAGTCACTTCCGCCACGCCCTCATCCTCCACTACCGGTGGTGCCGGCTCCGGTCTCAACTGGACGCCGTCGCATCAATGTCTTCCGCTCGCCCTCGAATACGACCACGCCGTCCTGGCGCCGACCCCAGTGGCGGAATCCCACTACGCCCGAGGCGTCCGGGAAATCGCCCGGCTCCACCGAGACTACCTCGGTGAAAGCCTCGATCGTGTCACCGTGATGGACTGGCGCCAGGAAGCGCAGCCGGCCCCAGCCGAGCTCCGCGACCGCGTGCTCGGCCGTGTCCTGAGAGGCCAGCCCGTAGACGAGCGAAGCAGTGGACAAGCCGAAGACGATGCGGTCATCGCCAAGCGATGACCCTGTCAGGAAATGGTCATTAAAGTGCGCCTGAGCGGTGTTCATCACCTGTTTGGCAGGTCCGCTGCCCTCGAGCTCTCCCACCGTCGCCGCGCGCGCGTGGCGCATGCGCTGTCCTGGCGCGAAGTCCTCGAACCAGCCGGAGATGCCGAGAACCGAATCGCTGACATCCACCATCGTCACCACCGTTCCTTAGTTGCGGAAATCGCCGGGTTTACCACCTGAGGTGGGGCGGCTGACCATTCATCGAGGATTGCTGCCGTATCGTCCTCACCGAGTTTAGGACCGCGACCTCTCACGTAAGCCGGGGTGCGGCTAAATTTGATTGGTGCGCCGGCGATCGTGACTGGCACGTCCGAACCGGGCTGCTCGACGTCGACCAACATCTCGCGCTGCCGAACGTGCGGATCCTTAAAGATGTCTGCCGCATTGTTGACCGGACCAATCGGAACCCGGCCTCCAAGGAGTCGGATCACTTCAGCAGTCGCATGGCCGGCAAGCCAACCGCCAAGCACCTCCCGAACGGCGTCGACGTTTACAATGCGTGCTGCGTTATTCACGAACTGCGGGTCGTCGACCAGATCGGGCCGGGCCATCGTTTCGGCAAGAATGCGCCAGTGGTTATCACTGGGCGCCGCAACGGCGATCCAGCCGTCGAGCGTCTGCATAATATCGAACGGCGCCAGCAGCGGGTGGCCGTTCCCCATCGGCTGCGGCACTGTACCCAGGTACGAGTGCTGGTAGACAATACGCTCGCTCAGCGCAAGCACGGCATCGTACATCGCGACGTCGACAAATTGACCTCGGCCGGTGTGCTCGGCATGACGTACAGCGGCCACGATGCCAAGCGCCAGCAGAGTGCCCGGGAAGATGTCCCCGACACCGGGACCCGCCTTATGCGGCGGTCCGCCCAGCGGGCCTGTGATTCCGGCGAAGCCACCCATGGCCTGGGCTACGATATCGAACGCAGGCCACGACTCGTAGGGGCTCTCCCCTGAGCGTGCATCTCCGAAGCCGCGCAGTGCCGCGTAGACCAACCGCGGATTGATGTCAGCGAGCACCTCGTAGGAAAGGCCGAGTCGCTCCATGACGCCCGCGGAAAAGTTCTCGACGAGCACATCAGCGACGCGTACCAACTCGAGGAACCGTGCAGTGTCTTCCGGCACCTTCAGGTCCAGCACCACGCTGCGCTTACCGCGATTCACCGATTGGAAGTATCCACCGAGCGCCCGCTCGGGATCATCGTCCGGCCGCAACGGGCCGAGTCCCCGCGTTCTGTCGCCGGTCAGCGGCTCGACTTTGACGACGTCGGCGCCGAGGTCAGCGAGCAACATCGTCGTGAACGGACCCGCCAGCATCGCGGTGAGGTCAAGGACCTTGACGCCGGCAAGTGGTCCTGGGTGCGAGCCGGGGGTCATGCCACACCGCACCGATCGGCACGATCCAGTACCGCCTCGAAGATTCGGGTGGTGGCGGCATCGATCATCATGCCTCCCAAAGACGCTGCACCGAGACCGGCGGCCTCGGCTTCCTTAACGGCTCTGACGGCTGCGGTGGCGCGTTCGATCTCCGCTTTGGTGGGAGCGAATATTTCGTTGGCAATCGAGATCTGGCTTGGATGAATCGCCCATTTGCCGACGGCACCCAAGGTGGCCGCCCAGGAAGCTTCACGCTCGTAGCCGTCGGGGTTGGAGATCGCCCCGAAGGGGCCGTCGATCGCGTCGAGACCGTTGGCGCGGGCTGCCACGATCATGCGGTTCCGCGCATAGTGCCAAACGTCGCCGGGATAGCCGTATTGCCCTTCGGCGGCTGCCCCAATGTGTCCGAGGCGGATTCCCTGGCTCGCGGACAAGTCACCAACCCCGAGGATGAGGGCCTCGAGTCGCGGCGAGCTGGCAGCGATCTCCTCGACCCGGGCCAACGCCTCTGTCTCTTCGATCAGAACCTCGACGCCGATTCGTCCGACTTCGAGCCCGTTCCAGGTTTCAAGCTGGGTGAGCAGGTCGTCGACGAACCACACGTCTCGCGGTGCGAGCACCTTGGGGATGATAATGACGTCCAGGTTCCGTCCCGCGGCCGAAACAATGTCGATGAGGTCACCGTGGCACCACTGTGTACTCACTGGATTGATTCGCACCGCCCGTGTCTTGTTCCCCCAATCGAGACTGTTGAGGCCGTCAATGATGTTGCTGCGTGCAGCCACCTTCTCGGACGCCACAACTGAGTCCTCCAAGTCGAGGAAGACCAGGTCGGCGTCGCTTGCCGCAGCCTTTGCGATCATCTTGGGGCTGTGCCCGGGCGTTGAGAGCTCGCTCCGTCGCAATCGGCTTTTACGCATTTTCTTTCCTCCTGGTAGTGGCCACAGCGCTGCCATTGCGCGCCGCGACCAAGTTTGTTCGGACGAACTCCACAACGGGCTCGCCCTTCTGGTTAACGGCTGTGGTGCGCCATGTGACGATTCCCACGCCTGGCTTGCTGGCCGACGTACGCATCGCGACGACACGAGACGTGGTGCTGATCGTGTCGCCGGGGTAGACCGGCCGGACAAATGAGCAGTCATCGATGCCGAGGAACGGCCCGCCGCTCTCGCTGAGGTCTTCGACCGAGAGGCCCACTGCCGTGCAAAGGATCAGCATCGGGTTGATGACCGTGTCGGGATGACCCTGGCTGCGGGCGTATTCCACATTGAGATGCAATGGCAGCCATGCGCAGGTGGCGGTAGAGAACGTCACGTTATCAGCCTGTGTCAGCGTTCGGCCCCAGTGGTGCGCCATAACCTGATCCAGCTCGAAATCCTCGTACTTGTTCCCTTTCGCCACGATGGGGAACGAGTCAAGATCCGGTGCCCCTCCAGTGCTCACAGGGCTTCCCCGCCTAAGTTCGTCTGAATGTTCATAAGTACAATCTCGACTAAGAAATGAAGTTTGTCAACGAACAAGTTTTCTCCCGACAAGCGGTATCCCAAGTTTGACTAGTCAACAAGCAAGTTTTTTGAGAGACTCAACTTCTCTGAGTCCGACGCCTGGAGCGAGCCCCACGTTCTTGACTCACCAGCGGGACCAGGTAAGTCAGGACACCCAGACCCGCCTTTGAAGGGAATCTCACCGTGGCTTTTGTCATCACCGGAGGCTGCTGCAACGATGCATCGTGCGTGGACGTCTGCCCTGTCGACTGCATCCGGCCCCATCCCGGAGACCCTCAGTTCAAGACTGCGGAACAGCTGTATATCGATCCGTTATCCTGCATCGGGTGCTCGGCGTGCATGTTCGCATGCCCGGTTTCGGCCATTCACGATGAAAATGACCTTCCCCAGCACCTCAGTGACTTCCCTGGCATTAACCGGGATTACTTCCTTGACCAACCCCTTACGCCTCGCTTCCTCGACATCGAGGCGAAGCCTGCCACCGCGCCGGTCGAGGCCAGAGTTGCCATCATCGGCGCGGGGCCGTCGGCCTGTTACGCCATTGCGGAGCTCAGCGAGGTGCCCGGTATAGAGATCAACGTCTTCGACCGGCTGCCCACCCCCTTCGGCCTCGTCCGCTCGGGGGTTGCGCCCGATCATCCCGACACCAAGCTCGTCGCAGACTACTTCCAGTCCCTACTCCAACTACCCAACGTGACCTGTTATTTCAACGTTGAGGTGGGCACTCATATCAGCCTCGAGGAGCTCCGCGAGCGCCACCACGCGGTAATCCACGCCGGCGGCGCTAACGGCGACAAAAAGCTCGGCATCGATGGGGAATCACTTCCGGGATCGTTTTCGGCACGAGAGTTCGTGTCCTGGTACAACGGCCATCCAGACTTCACAGACCGAGAGTTCAACCTGTCCGGAGAGACCGTCGTCGTGCTCGGCAACGGAAATGTGGCACTGGATGTCGCACGCGCTCTCATCCGGCCGGTTGAGGCCTACGCCTCCACCGACATGGCGGACCACGCGATCGATGCACTGGCCGCGAGTGCCGTTCGCGAAGTCGTGATCATTGGCCGACGCGGTCCGGCCGATGCCGCCTGCACTCTGCCCGAACTCCTCGAACTGAACCGGATGCCCGGGGTCGACGTCCGGACACTGGCAGACGAGGTCGACGGCGGCGACGACCCCTCGTGGACTGGAAACAGAAAGCGCAAAGTGGACGCGTTCCGCGAGATGTCTCGTCCCGGCTCCCCCTCGACGCCGGGCGGCCGCCGCATCACGTTCAGGTTCGGCTGGCAGCCGGTGCACATCGCGGGCGGGGATATGGCCGAAGCCGTCCACCTGCAACGCACCGACGACAAGGACGCCGCTCCGGAGATTGTCCCGGCGGGGTTGGTGCTCCGCGCCATCGGGTACGGCGTCTCGCCCGTGCCAGGGCTTCCGTTTGACGCATCAACACGGACAATCGCGAACGTCGCCGGCCGTGCTATTGACGAGCAGACCGGAGATCTCATCAGCGGACTGTACTGCGTGGGTTGGGCGAAACGCGGCCCGTCAGGAGTCATCGGGACCAACCGGGTATGCTCGCGCGAGACCGCGTCGGCCGTCCTCGAAGATTTGCGCTCCGGCCTGACCTCACAGGCTGTCATCGCTGATTCGCTCGGGAACATCCTTGGCGCCCGCCAGCCTGATCTTGTGACGCTGAACGGCTGGAATGCCCTCGACGCCGCGGAGAGGCATGCGGGCCAGCTGTCTGCCGTTCGGCGACCACGCCGGAAGTACACCCAGGTGTCGAGCATGTTGCGGGCTGCTGGGGTGCTTGATGGCATTCCTGTGCGGGTTGACGCACCGCTCCCCTCGCTCCCCATCCACCGCGGGGAGCAGTAATGCCGACGGTGGCCCTCCCGATGCCTTCATCGCTGCCAGTCGCCCGTAACCCCATCCTTCGGGAGAAGACCACGTCCGTCTCGACGTATTGCCGCATCTGCGAGGCATGCTGTGGGCTCATTGCAGAATTGGACGGAGATCGCCTGGTCCGAGTTCGGCCGAACACCGCCCACGCACACTCGCGTGGCTTCTCCTGCAACAAACCGCAGGGGCTGGTGGAGCTCACTTATGACCCTGACCGCATCACCACACCAATGGTGCGGAGCGGTGGACCCGGGGAATTCTCACCCACAACATGGGACAAAGCACTTGACATCTGCGCTGCCAAACTGTCGGCCGTGCGAGACGAGTTCGGCCCTCAGGCTATCGCCAACTTGCGCGGAAATCCGCCCTTCTTCGAATCAGCAGGATTTCTGTGGGGCCTGGGGTTCTCTGCAGCGCTCGGCATCAGCCGCAACTACACAATCAACGCAGAGGACGGCGCCTCACGACTGACAGCAAACGAAGCCCTTTACGGCGACGTCAACCGGTTTCCGCGTCCCGATCTCTGGCATACGGATCTCGCACTGGTCATCGGGGCGAATCCTCTGATCGCCCGCAGCACACGAGTGAGCGAACCCCAATCCCGGGAAGCACTCGACTCGGTCGTCGCACGCGGCGGTCGAGTGCTCGTCGTCGACCCCCGGCGCACTGCCACGGCCGAGAGGTACGAACACATCAGCATCCGGCCGGGCACAGATCCCTGGTTCCTCATGGGTGTATGCAAGGTGATCTGCGAGAACCACCAGATGCCGAAGCTTGCCCAGCGCGGCGCGGCCATTTCAGGCATTGACGAGTTCGTCCTCCTCGCGAAGTCCTTCGATCTCGACGAATGCGCAGCAAAGTGCGGTGTTGAGCGCGAAGCAATCGTTGACGTAGGTGGCGCCTTCACAAAGGCCGCATCCGCCGTCGTCTACGGTGGCACTGGCACCTGTGCCCAGCGATTCGGCACCTTGACCAATATCCTGCAGGACACCCTCCTGGCGCTAACAGGAAACATCGACCGACCAGGTGGACTGCTTGCTGGATGGGCGGCGATCGACCTGACTCCGCAGACACCTGGCGTAAAATCGGGCACCCGTCGCAGCAGAGCCGAGGGCCGGCCTGAGGTCGGCGGCGGTCTGCCAAGCGCTGGCCTCGCAGCTGATATCGCACACCCAGGAATCGACCGCGTCAGGGCACTGGTCATTCGCGGAAACAATTCGGTGCTGACCAGCGGCGGCGGCGGGAAACGGCTCGAAGCGGCCCTTGAAAAGCTCGATTTCAGTGTGGCCATGGATCTCTACATGAATGAGACTAACCGCTACGCTGACGTACTCCTTCCCGTGACAACGATGTACGAGCGAGACGACTACCCGGTGACCACAGGGAACATGCAACTGCGGCCGACCGCTTACGCGACCCGCGCCGTAATCTCTCCCGTGGGCGATGCACGGGATGCCTGGTGGGTGTTCGACGAAGTATCCCGCCGGATGGGTCTCGGCGGCTCCTGTCCCGACAAGGAGCTGCAGGCCCTCGCCGAGGCACGCGGAGAGCGCCCTACCCCCGCCGAGGTCATCGACCGCCTACTCGCCAGGGGACCTGTGAAGGGGCTCACGTTCGAAGAGCTGGTGGCAAATCACCCGAACGGGATCAGGCTGCGGGACACATTGCCCGTCGGAAAGCTCACTGAGAACCTGCCAACCGAGGACGGGGGCGTTCAGCTGTACTCATTGCAGTTGCGGTCGGAGGTTGCCCGCTTGCGCGCTTATGCCGAGCCGGATGCCACCTGGCCGCTCCGCTTGATAGGCCGGCGCGAGAAAGGCTCGCAAAACACCTGGATGCACAATTCCCGCCTTGTCTATCCCGATGGATATACCTTCGCAGCCCACATCCACGCCGCCGATGCGGACGCATGCGGCGTGGAGGACGGCGGCGAGGTGCGCCTGGTATCTGCGGCGGGTTCCATCGTGGTTACCGTGTCGATCCAGGACTCAATGCGGCAGGGGGTGGTAAGCGTGCCCAACGGCTGGGGCCACCGGGGAGGTTCGTGGCAGCGGGCCAACGCGTTCAGGGGCTCGAACAGCAATGAGCTCGTGAGCCATGAAGACGTCGAAGCCGTCGCGGGGATGTCCATTCTTAATGGCATCCCCATCCGTATGGAGCGCGTTACCAGCTAAGTGGTACCGCTGCCTGCTGGGCGGACACTGCCAAGGGGTTGTGCCGGGTCCGTACATCAAGTAGATTGCTAGTCAACAAACTATTTAATGGAGGTTCCGACCGTGCCCCAAGCAACTATCAGCCGAGCAGGCCGCGCCAGAGATGAGCAGGCATCGTGAGCCGGCCCCTGGTCGACCCGCGTCCGCGTATTCCGGCCATCTACCGTACCGATGAACGTGAGGCGATCCAGGAGATGGCCCGTGACTTCGCAATGCGGGAAGTGCTCCCGGTGGCGAATGAGCTGGATCCGGAACGCGGCCTCATCCCCGACAGCCTTAGGGCGAAGATGGGCGAACTTGGCTTCTTCGGAATCCTGGTACCAGAGGAGGACGGCGGTCTCGGCCTCGGCGTCTTCGAGTACGCGCTCATCACCGAGGAGTTGTCCCGGGCATGGATGAGTGTGGCCAGCATCATCACGCGGTCCGGAATTGCAGCCGCCCTCGATCCAACGCAGCGCGCGGCCATCCTTCCGCTCGCGGCACGTGGACAGTGGCTGGGCGCATACGCAATGTCCGAACCGGGAGCGGGCTCGGACATCGCTTCCATCCGCACACGGGCTGACAAGGTCGACGGCGGGTGGCTGATCACGGGCCAGAAGATGTGGTGCACATTCGCTGACCAGTCCGACGGGATCATCGTCGTCGCCCGCACTACACCCTATGATCCTGCCCGCCGGCGCGACGGTATCCGACGGTTCATCGTCTACAAAAAGCCTGGTGAGTTGCCCGCCGGTTGCACAGGAACGCCAGTGCGCAAGATCGGCTATCACGGCTGGCACACGTTCGAGCTGTCCTTCGACAACTGCTTCGTCCCGGACGATGGTCTGTTGGGATACGAACAGACCGACGGCCAACAGGACGGCGGATTCAAACGCGTCGCCGAAGGCATGCTCACGCCCCGGATCCACACGGCTGCGCGCTCGATAGGATTGGCGCGGGGCGCCCTCGAGGACTCGATCAAGTATGTCCAGGAACGTGAGCAGTTCGGGCACGCCATCGGCGACTTCCAAGTGACCCGATTCAAGATCGCCAAGATGGCTGCGGAGATTGAGAGCTGCCGGGCGCTGATGTACGAAGTCGCTGCCGACGTTGACGCCGGCGAGATGTCCGACGTGCGGGCCGCCATGCTCAAGTACTCCGCATCGGAGATGTCTGAGCGCGTCACTTCCGAAGCGCTCCAGCTGCACGGAGGCGCCGGTTACACGACGGACTTCCCCATCGAACGGTACTGGCGGGACGCCCGGCTAACGAAGATCTTCGAAGGCACGTCGGAAATCATGCAGCGCCTAATCTCCGATCGGCTACTTCCGCCGACTCCGTTTCGCTGATCATCGCGCGGGGCGCAACGGAAAGCGCTCCGCGTGGTGACCTGTACCATAACTTTGTTGTTCGACTAGGATTGATGTTGTGGAAACCAAAGAAGAAGAGCTCAACGGTCATCAGATTCGCTCTGAGAGATCCACCCGTGCGCTGATCCGCGCCGCAGGTGATCTAGTCGCGGAGGGCGGTTACCAGTCGATGACGCTTGCGACCGTGGGAGAGCGCGCCGGCTACAGTCGGAGTCTCGCGACGGCGCGGTTTGGGTCCAAGGGTAAGCTGCTCGAGGCGCTCGTAGACGAGGTCGTTGTCCGTTGGACCGTGGAGAAGGTCGACGCGGAGGCCACCGGACTCAACGGACTCGCGGCGCTGCAAGTCCTCCTGAGGGGGATTTGCGACTCCTACGAACGCAATCCTCGGTCGCTCACCATACTGTACGCGTTGATCTTCGAAGCTCTTGGCCCTGTACCTGACCTGCGCGAACGGTTCATCACCTTCCACCAGGTCCTGCGATCGCGCATCGCCGCGACCATTCGCACTGGCGTGGAAGACGGCTCCATTGATCGCGGAATCGACCCCGATCAGCAGGCCGCCGTGATCGTTTCCACGTTGCGCGGCGTGGGATACCTATGGCAACTCGATAAGGAAAGCATCGACCCCGCGGCGGTACTCAGGCTCTCCATCGACCAATGGGTACGAACCTTGGCCACCGATCCGGCAGCCCTCCAGGAAGTCAAGTTATGAGCGGGCCGCTCAAGGGGATGCGCGTCGTCGAACTGGCGAGCATCGGACCAGGCCCCCATGCGGCAATGATGCTTGCAGACCTCGGCGCCGACGTCGTAAGGGTGGAACGCCCGGATGCTCCGTTCGGTCTTGGCAAGCAGGGACGCAACGAGCAGCTTCGGGGCCGACGCACCGTGACTGCGAACCTAAAATCAGCCGCCGATCAGGAACTTGTCCTGGAGTTGGTGGCCCGGGCAGACGTGCTCATCGAGGGCAACAGGCCCGGTGTGGCGGAGCGGCTCGGACTCGGCCCCAAGGATTGCCACGCCATCAACCCCGGTCTGGTTTATGGCCGGATGACCGGCTGGGGACAGGACGGACCACTAGCCGACCGGGCTGGACATGACATCAACTACCTGAGCATCGCCGGCATACTCAACGCCGTCGGACGCGCCGATGAGCGTCCCGTTGTACCCCTTAATCTCATTGGTGACTACGGCGGCGGATCGATGTTCCTCATTACGGGCATCCTTGCAGCGCTCTGGGAGCGTGATAGGTCAGGGATTGGCCAGGTCGTCGACGCTGCGATGATTGATGGGGCAAGCGTGCTGGCCCACATGTTGTGGTCGATGTACGGCGGAGGCGCGTGGAATGAGAACCGAGGCGACAATATTCTCGACGGCGGTGCGCCCTACTACGATACGTACGAGTGCGCTGACGGAGGCTACATGGCAGTCGGATCTGTTGAGCCCCAGTTCTATGCACGTCTCCTGGATGGCCTCGGGTTGCCTCCTTCAGACCTCCCGGAACAGTATGACCGCACCGGATGGCCAGTTTTGCGGGCAGCTCTGACTTCAGCGTTCCTCCGCGAGCCGCGTCAGCACTGGATCGAGATGTTCGAGCGAATCGACGCCTGTGTCACTCCAGTGCTCTCGTTCGACGAGGCCAGTAAGCACGAACATATGGTGGAGCGGCAGATCGTTAGAGACCTGAACGGTATCGTCCAGCCGTCACCCGCGCCCCGCTTTTCACGCAGTGATCCCGGCATTCCGAAAGCGCCGCCACTCCAAGTTACGGACGCCCACGAGATCCTTGCTGAGTGGGGCATCGCGAGCAATTGAGGGTGCCACCGGTGGTTGACGGCTATGTACCAGCAAGGCTGAACCACCGTGAAAATTACACGGATCGAGATTAAAATTGATTCGAACACCAACGGTAGCGCCCAATCGCCATGCACATCTCTCCGTTGTTCGACATACATCTGCATGGGAGTCGTCGCTTACGAGCGCGCTGCACAGTTTCGATGTCTCCGCCTCGACCCTCGCCCATCCGCTGGGCGTCCCCTGCACCCGGTCCGGCGCCTTCAAGGTCGGGACCAGCCCATCTTGCGCGGACGCGCCGTTAAATTTATTGGGTCCGCGAGAGTCGGAGATTTGGTCGCTGGGCCTGGTATGACTTTCTTGCCCTGTCACTTGATGATCCGGGGGTGTTGTCGCCGAGTTCGGAGGCACGCGGTGACTACCTATAGAGACACGGCCGGCTCCTTCCACGGGTACCAGGTCTTTGTAAAACGTGGTGCCAGCATCGGGGTGTCGGGACTGCGGCCAGATCGTGGTGCAAAAGGATCGCCGGATGGACAAAGGATATGACGTCTACTGCGGACTCGATGTCGGAAAGTCCGAGCATCACGCCGTCGCATTGAACGCCGCTGGCGAATCCGATCTGTATCCCGGCAAGTCCAAAACGGACGCGCGCTAATGCATTCATCATTGCCGAGGCGGCCCGAGCGCTTCCGCACACCCTGCGGGCTGTTGACCGAGACAGCGAAGTGCTTGCGGCGTTGTAGGTGCTTTCCGGGTTAATGCCGATCTGACCCATGAGTGCACTAGGGCGATCAACGGCCTGCGGTCCCTGCTGCTGCAGATTTTCCCCGCCCTGGAACGTGTCTTTTCCGGAACCGTGCTGACCCGATCCCTGGTGCTGGAGCTGTTCATCAAGTACTCCGGACCCACCGGACTGCGCACCGCCGGGCGGTCCAACGTGCTCCGCTGGATCAGGAACCACAGCCGAAGGACCCGGTGAATCTCATCGACGCGGTCTTTTCGGAGCTGGGCGAGCAGAGGGTGACCGTGATCGGCACAGGCCGTCGAACTGGTCATCGCACGCGTCGCCGCCCAGACCAAGGAACTCAAACACCAACGCGCCGTTGTGGCCGAAGAAGTCGAAAAACTTCTCGGTGACTTCCCTCTTTCCCAGGCCTTGATGTCCATGCCGGAGTCGGCATCAAGACCGCAGCCACGACACTCCTGACCATTGGCGATGCCGGCACCTTCATGCCCGCAGGACACCTGGCCGCCTACGCCGGCATTGCCCCGTGATGCGGCGCTCCGGAATCTCGATCCGCGGTGAACTCCCAGCACGCTCGGGGAACAAACAGCTCAAGAACGCGATGTTCACTTCGGCTTGGATAGCCAGCTGTCGTCACTCGGCTTCAAAGGCGTACTACCAAAAGAAGCCGGCCCAGGAAAAACACAACGCCGCCGCCATCTGCGTGGCCCGACGCCCGTGCGACGTCATCCACTCCATGCTCAGACACGGCACACTCAACGAAGACACCCCAGAAGCATAAGGACACTCCCTAGTCGGCCGACTACGTGATCGGCCGATACCGCCAGAAGTCTGAGGATTCACGCCCTCAACGACGGACATGACAGGAACACGCCTCCGCGTTTTCTTTCACGCACCCAGTAATAGGCTCAGATCACCACTCAAGATCGTGGATCGGATCGCGAGGGTAGGTGTCTCCGATTCGCGCGGTCGCGGGAATGCCGCCAAAGACTGCTCCGAGTTCGCCCGTGTTGGGGAACTGCGCTACATGATCGAAGATCACCACCCGGCGAAGCACCTTCCATGCACCGTCACGGCGTTCGCACAAGTCGCGGTACCGGCCACCCATAATGTCTGTCGGTTCACCTCCAAGCTTCACCATGACGTACACGACGGCGCTCTCCCGCCTGGCGCGATCGCCGTCGAGTTCCACGATGACGTTGGTGATGTAGTGGTGGGAACGATGCAGGGTCTTCTTCTGATTCTCATAAGACCACTCGCAGAACTCATGGGCTGGGCCGTCGAACATTCCATGATTGTCGGTAGCCTCCGGCCAGAAGGTCGACTTCATAAGTTCGAGATCCTTGCGGTCCTGCCCTCGACAGTAAATCGCCATATTCTCGTAAAGCTTCTGTTTGGCGATCAGCTCGGAAAGCTCGGCCTGATCGACGCCAGCCACGGAGCTCGCTGCGTCTTTTGACGAAATGGACATCGTTGGGCCTTTCTTTTGGGACCAGAAATTGCAATTTGAAGGAGAAATGCTCGACTTCCCGCTTGAGTTTCCGCGATCACAGGAGCGAAGTCACAGGCCGACCAGGCTTTGAGCGGATCAGTCTTTGCCAGGCTCTAACAGCTCGTGCCTGTGATGGAGCAAGAACTCATGGCGGTAGTGGAGACCAATCCAGGGGGACGCAGAGATTTCATCAATGTTGAATGCCTGGCAGAGTGCCTGTACTTCCCCCGCGCAAGACGCACCGACCCTCGTGTTCGAGCTGGACGCCTCTCGAATAGGCAAATTGGCAAGAACTCTGCGTCTAAACACGGACAGTCCTATCGTTTCCACCGCCTGGCCCTGGTTGCGGACGCGAACCAAACGCCAGGCGGGTGTTGTCATATCGATCAAGGAAGACCCTTGGCGTCCTCTCTCAGAACGCTTTGAGGATGTCTTCGACGCGGGTTTTGGCGTCGCCGAAGAGCATTTGGGAGTTGTCGCGGTAGAAGAGGGGGTTTTGGACGCCGGCGTAGCCTGCAGCCATTGAGCGTTTGAATACGATGACGTTTTCGGCTTCCCAGACTTTGAGGACGGGCATGCCCGCGATGGGGCTTCCCGGGTCTTCAGCGGCTGAGGGGTTGACGGTGTCATTGGCGCCGATGACGAGGACCACGGAGGTGTCGCCCAGGTCGTCGTTGATTTCGTCCATTTCCAGGACGATATCGTAGGGGACTTTGGCTTCGGCGAGGAGCACGTTCATGTGTCCGGGCAGGCGCCCGGCGACCGGGTGGATGCCGAACCGGACATTCACGCCGCGTTCCCGAAGCTGGTGCGCGAGTTCGGCGACCGGGTACTGGGCCTGGGCCACGGCCATGCCGTACCCGGGGGTGATGACCACACTCGAGGCGTTCGTCAGCATTTCCGCTGTGGCCTCGGCCGTGATCTCCCGGTGCTCACCCTGGTCCGCGTCCCCCTTGCTGGCGGGGGCGGCGATGCCGAAGCCGCCGGCGATCACGGAGATGAAGGACCGGTTCATGGCCTTGCACATGATGTAGGACAGGTAGGCACCCGAGGAGCCCACCAGGGCGCCGGTGATGATCAGCAGGTCGTTGTTGAGCAGGAACCCCGCCGCGGCGGCGGCCCAGCCGGAGTAGCTGTTGAGCATGGACACGACCACGGGCATGTCGCCGCCGCCGATGGAGGCCACCAGGTGCCAGCCCAGCCCCAAAGCGAGGAGGGTGACGACGATGAGGAGCCAGAGCTGGGAGTCGTTGACGTACCAGACGGTCAGGGCAATGAACGCGGCGAGGGCGCCGAGGTTGATGGCGTTCTTGCCCGGCAGCATCAGGGGTGAGGACTTCATCCGGGCGGAGAGTTTCAGGAACGCCACGATCGAGCCTGTGAAGGTGACCGCGCCGATAAACACGCCGATGAACACCTCGGCATGGTGGATGGCCGTCAGGTCCGGGGACAGGGCGGGGGCTTCAAGGTGCCCGTTCCAGCCCACCAGGACGGCGGCGAGGCCAACGAAGCTGTGCAGCAGCGCGATCAGTTCGGGCATGCCGGTCATTTCGACCACGCGGGCGCGCCAGAACCCAATGGCCCCGCCGACGATCACCGCGGCGACGAGCAAGACCAGGCCGGTCAGGCCGGCTCCGGTGCCCCAGGCGTCCTGGACGGTCAGCCAGATGGTGGCTGCGAGGGCGATGATCATCCCGGTGATGCCGTAGATGACACCTGCGCGGGCTTTCTCGTGTTTGCTCAGCCCGGCGAGGGACAGGATGAACAGCAGGGCCGCGACGACGTATGCGGCGCCGGCGATGGAGTCGGCGGTCAACGGACCGGTGACGGTGTCAGACACGGTAAGGCTCCTCGATAGAATTGCTGCTGCTTCGGTGGCGGCGCTCATGAACGTGCCTTCCCGGCCGAGAACATGGCGAGCATGCGCCGGGTGACGGCGAAGCCGCCGAAGATGTTGATGCTGGCCAGCAGGACCGCGACGGCGGCGAGGACCTGCATGATGATGTTGTCGGACGTGACCTGCAGCAGGGCCCCGACGACGATGATCCCGGAGATCGCGTTCGTCACCGACATCAGCGGGGTGTGGAGGGCGTGATGGACTTTACCGATGACGTAGAAGCCGACCACGATGGAGAGCATCAGGACCGTGAAGTGCTGCGGCAGCGGCGCCGGAGCCACCGCGTTGATCCCGAACAACACCGCGATGCCCGCGGCGAAAAGCCCGGCCTTACCGGCAGGGCTGAGGCCCATCTTTTTCGCCGCCTCGGCAGCCCGCTCCTCGGCGCGTTTGGTTTCGGTCTGAACCGGGGCGGCGGAGACCTGGACCGGGGGCGGCGGCCAGGTCTTTTCACCCTCGCGAACCACCGTCACCGACCGCTGGACGACGTCGTCGAAATCGATCCGCAGGACCCCGTCCTTCTCCGGGGTCAGGAGCTTGAGCAGGTTCACCATGTTCGTCCCGTACAGCTGGGACGCCTGCGCCGGCAACCGGGCCGGCAGATCCGTATAGCCCAGGATGACCACACCGTTATCCGTCACCACGCGTTCCCCGGCGACTGAGCCCTCGACGTTCCCGCCCTGGCCCGCGGCCATGTCAACGATCACGCTGCCGGACTTCATCGCCGCAACGTCTTCCGCCGTGAGCAGCTTCGGCGCCGGGCGCCCAGGAATGAGGGCCGTGGTGATGATGATGTCCACATCCGCGGCCTGCTCGGTGTAGATCTCGGCAGCGCGGGCGTTGTACGCCTCGGACGTGGCCTTCGCGTACCCGTCAGAGGACTTCATCTCCTCGGCGACCTCGACCTTGAGGTAGGTCCCGCCGATGGACTTCACCTGGTCGGCAACCTCAGGGCGCGGGTCAGTCGCCCGGACGATCGCGCCCAGGCTGGACGCGGCACCGATCGCCGCCAACCCGGCAACACCGGCACCTGCGACCAGGACCTTCGCCGGCGGGACCTTGCCCGCCGCAGTCACCTGTCCGGTGAAGAACCGGCCGAACTCATGTGCGGCCTCAATCACCGCCCGGTACCCGGCAATGTTCGCCATGGAGCTGAGCACATCCATCGACTGCGCCCGCGAGATCCGCGGCACCGCGTCCAACGCCAGCGCCGTGATTGGACGCGCGGCCAACGCCTCCACCAGCTCCGGCCGCAGCCCCGGACTCAACATCCCGATCAGCGCTGCACCGTCCGCGAGACGGGCGATCTCATCTTCAGTGGGCGGGCTGATCCGCAAAACCACTTCACTGCCCCACGCCTCGTCCGCACCGACGATCAGTGCACCCGCTTCGGCATAAGCGTCATCACGGAAAGACGAAGATTCCCCCGCGCCCTTCTCGACCACAACCTCGTAGCCCAAACCCAATAGCTGCTTCACGGTGGTGGGCGTCGCCGCCACCCTCGTCTCGCGACCCAACTCGGCCACAATGCCAATACGTGTCACGTTTTCTCTCTCTCATCCAACCAACCAGCTGCGCAGAAGATCTGCCACGACTGCCATTGGCTATCAATTCATTTCTTTCAAAGAACCAAGTCAGCAAAAGACTTCAGTCGCTGAATCCCGCCCCCGTTCTTCCCCCTGATCCGATCCGTCCGGGCGTGGTGGTGGGACACCAACTGAGCACTAATCGACGAGTGCGGGCCATAGTCCGTCGGCGCCAGTTGCAAGACTCAGGGCTCCGAGTTCTCGCGCCCATTGGGTTTCGGATCCAGCTTCCTCGCGCCATGCCCATAGGCGTGTAGTGCTCAGGCGGAGCAGGTGCTCGTCGGTGAATCCGATGGCTCCGTGCACTTGATGGGCAATCCTGGCCACCGTCCCGGCCGATTGAGCAGTAGAGGTCTTTGCCGCCGCCACCGCCACAGTTCCTGCCGAATCCGTATCAAGCGACAGGGCGGCCGCCCCGGCCGCGATCTTGCACAGCAACACCTCTCCGGCCATCGATGCCATCTGCTGCTGAACTGCCTGGAACGCGTTAACTGTTCGTCCGAACTGCTGGCGTTGGGCGGCGTACTGTACGGAGAGTTCCAACGCTCGGCGGGCGGCACCGGCAATCATCGCTGCGCGGGCGAGCGCTCCGCGGGCATTGAATGTACTCTCGGACACTACTGATGCTTCAGGCACGTCCCGCACGCAGTCTGCCGCGACGGTGATGTGCTGCAGCAGTACGTCGTCACGCGGTTCGCCGGCCATATTAGTGCCCTGAGCGATCGTGACATCGCCTCGCCGGATGGTAACAATCCTTCCACCGATCAAAACGATGATGTGTTCGGCGTGCCGTGCCCATGGCACCCGCCGAAGGGTCCCGTTGAGCACCCACGAGTCGCTGTTCTCCACCATGCTTACGGCGGATCCAGCGACGGCTGCCGCGAGAGGTCCCGGCGGGATTGGCCCACCGCATTCGGCCAGCATCCACGCCGCTTGGAGTGCGGTCTCCGCGTAGGGAACAGCCGCCGAGTGCTGGCCGAGCACCTCGAGCACAGCCACAGCCATCTGCAGGTCTCCCCCTGACCCGCCGGTGGTCTCGGGGACCGAGAGCAGAGTTACGCCGATTTGATCCAGTGCACCCCACAGTGCCAGGTTCCAGACTGTGTCCCCGCCGGCTTCTGTCGTCGAAGGGTACCTCTCGCACGCATCGGCCACTGCTTCTATCAACGCTTCAGTGACGTCGTTCATGCCCCATCTCCCAACGCTTTGGCAACAAGTCCTCGCAGAATTTCGTTCGTCCCGCCGCGGAGCGTGAAGCCCGGACTGTGCAGCACGGCCTCGGCCAACATCCGCGGAAGCGGCTCGGCGGATCCGGGGTCCGGTTCCACATCGACCAGTGTGCGTACGACGTCGATCAGCATTCCCTCAAATTGTGTGCCGAGGTCCTTGACTACGGCGGCGGCGATAGCGGGGTCCTCCCCCAGCTCCAGTTTTCCGGCGACAGCGATCGAAAGTTGTCGAAGTGCCCACAGTCGCGCAATCAGCCGACCAAGACCGACCTGATCGATTGCGGTTCCGGATGCGGCCATGGCCCGCAGGGCCGTGACAAGAAGTGGGAATGTCGACAATATGCGTTCGGGACCGCTCCGTTCCATGCCCAGCTCACTCGTGACCTGCTTCCAGCCGGAACCTGGCTCACCCAGGACCCTGGAATCGGGGACGAACACGTTCTCGAGGACTACCTCGTTGAAGTGATGTTCACCCGTCAGCAAACGGATGGGCCGCACCTGGATGTTCGGATCTGGCAGTTCCACAATCACTTGCGTCAAACCGGCATGCCGGTCCTGTCCGAGCGGTTCAGTCCGGACCAGAGCGATCATGGCGTCCGCCTTATGGGCGCCGCTCGTCCAGACTTTGGTGCCGTTGAGGACCCAGCCACCATCGACCCGCGTACCCTTGGTGCGCACCGATGCGAGGTCCGAGCCTGTGTCGGGTTCACTCATACCGATTGCGAAAAAGCACTCACCGCGCGCGATTCGAGGTAGGAATGCCTGTCGCTGCTCCTCCGACCCGAACTTCATAATCGAGGGTCCAGACTGACGGTCCGCGATCCAATGCGCCGCGACCGGGGCGCCTGCCGCGAGGAGTTCCTCGATCACGACGAAGCGGGCGAGCGGACTCGCAGAGGAGCCGCCGTACTCACTAGGGAGCGCCATGCCGATCCACCCCTGGTTGGCCAGTCGACGGCTGAACTGCGGGTCCCACCCCGCGAGCCACTGGTCGCTGTGCGACTCGATACGACCGCTCTCGATCTCATTGCGTAGGAACTCACGCACCTCATGACGAAGCTTCACCAGGTTATCGGGGAAGGTCACAGGTTCGAGCGTCATGAAGTCCATCGAATACGTCTCCTCATCATCGAGCCGGTCAGCCCAGTGCCCATCGACCGGAATAGGTCGGTGGGTCGGTCTTTTCTAGGAACGCCCGGAAAGCCGCCGGTGCATCTTCTGTGGCGAAGTTGACAGCCTGCGCCGCTGACTCATTGCCGATGGCATCGCGCAGGCTGCTTCCTGCACCGTCGTTGAGCAACCTCTTGGTCTGGGCCAGCGCGATAGGCGGTAGCGCGGCGAGACGCTGCGCTGTTGAGGTAACGAGCCCATCCAGCTCGTCCTGCGGGGTCAGCCAGGTCACCAGTCCCAGCCTGTACGCTTCCTCAGCGTCGATGACCTCTGCGAGAAACGCCAGCCGCTTTGCCTGTTGCATTCCAGCAATCCTCGGCAAAAGCCAGGAGCCGCCGAAGTCGATGGAGAGACCACGTCGCGTGAAGATCTCCGTGAACCGTGATCTGGTGGACGCGATCACAAAGTCACAGGCAAGGGCCATGTTGCACCCGGCCCCCGCTGCAACGCCGTCGACCTTCGCGATGACCGGCATGGGCAACTCGAACAGAGCCAATGCGACGTCACCAATCCGCCGCAAACGCGGAACCGGGTGCTCCGCGTGGGCGCTCTTGGCCACGTCCGCGCCCGCGCAGAAATCGCCGCCAGCACCTGAGAGCACCACAACCCGGATGCCGGGATGGTTCCTCACGTCAGCAAGTACCGCCGCGAGTGACCGCCACATGGACTCGTCGATCGCGTTCTTCCGCTCCGGACGGTTCAGTGTGATCCGTGCGATTCCGTCTTCCACGGAGAACAGCACTGATTCCTCGTTTTCCATTTCCTGATCCTGCCCTTAACTACCTACGAACGACGGCTGGCGACGCTCCTGGAAAGCAGAACGCGCCTCACGGGAGTCGTTTGTCCCGTGAACCACTGCCAGATGTGACGAAATCAGATCAAGCGCGGTGCGTAAATCAGACCTTGCAGACTGGTACGTCGCGCGCTTGATCATCCTCACGTTGATCGGCGGCTGTTTTGCGAGCCTGGCCACGAAATCGCCGTACGATTTCTCGAAGTCATCATCGGAATACACATGACTCACGAGACCGATCCGCAGCGCCTCAGCGGAGTCCACGAAGTCGCCGGTCCAGAGCATCTCCAGAGCTTTGGCCATCCCGACCAGGCGCGGGAGGTAGTAGCACCCTCCGTCTCCGGGGACAAGCCCGACCTTGATATACCCCTCAGACATGCGTGCCGACTGTTTCATCAATCGGATGTCGCACATCAGCGCCATGTCCATTCCGGCGCCCACCGCTGCTCCGTTGACAGCGGCAATCATCGGCTTGTCCAGTTCTGCGACGGCATGTGCGACTTGGTGCACGCCGTCACTCAGCATGGACTTCAGGGCTATGGGCTCGTCGCCCACTGCTTCGAGAACCGACAGATCGATGCCCGCGCAGAACGCGTCACCGGCGCCCGTCAATACGACGACCCTTACGGAGGGATCCGTCTTGGCCGAGCGGAGGGCATCAGCCCACTGATCGATCATCTCGAGCGTAAAGGCGTTTTTCGCCTGCGGGCGGTTCAGCAGGATCGTCCCGATGCCATCGGTGACGGTATATTCCAAATCGGCCATGACCCGGCCTACCTGGGTGCCATGCGCAGGGCGCCGTCGAGACGGATGGTCTCGCCATTCAAGTAGGCGTTCTCCAGGATGTGAGCTGCCAACTGCGCGTACTCATCAGGGCGGCCGAGACGTTGGGGGTTCGGGACGCTGACGGCGAGGCTCTCCCGGACATCCTCACGCAGACGGCCAAGCAAGGGGGTGTCCATGATGCCCGGCGCGATGGTGCAGACGCGGATTCCTTTGCTCGCGAGATCGCGAGCAGCCGTAATGGTCATCCCGACGACGGCCGCCTTCGACGCCGTGTACGGGATCTGGCCGATCTGACCTTCGAACGCTGCGACGGACGCCGTCATAATGATGGCCCCCCGCTCTCCGTCGATGGCATCATGCTTGTTGATGCGGGCCGCTGCCAAACGGAGCGCGTTGAAGCTGCCGACCAGATTCAATTTGATGACGAACTCGAAGTCAGCCTGGGAACCAGGGTTTCCCTCCTTGTCGAGGAGCCTGAGCTTGCGACCGCTTCCCGCGCAGTGAACGAGCCCCCGCAAGGGGCCGAGTGCCGCCTCAGCGGCGTCCAGGGCGCCTCCAAACGACTCTTCATCAGTGACATCGCCCGGCGCGAACAGTGCGCGGTCACCCAGGGTTGCCGCCGCAGCTTTACCATCAGAGCCTGGCAGATCGACGAGTGCGACCTTCGCGCCCAGCTCGACGAGTCGCTGAGCGGTCGCGAACCCTAGACCAGATGCTCCGCCGGTCACCGCAATGACTGATTCGTCTATTTTCATAATGTCTCCTGATTTGGGTGCTCGGCTCGACCACGACCAGTGCTGGTCCCGTTCAAGCATTTTTCGAGCGTGAATGATTTCAACTTCCGCCGGCGTTGTGTGCTAACTGGCGGAAGGGGGCTACAGCAGTTCGAGGATCGTCGCGTTCGCGAGGCCACCGGCCTCGCACATGGTCTGGAGGCCGTACCGAATCCCGTTATCCCGCATGTGGTGCACCAGACGGGTCATGAGGATCGCGCCTGAACCTCCCAGCGGGTGCCCCACGGCGATGGCGCCACCTACCGGGTTGAGGCGATCAGGTTTGGCGCCCGTCTCCTGAAGCCAGGCCAGAGGAACGGGTGCGAAAGCCTCGTTGACCTCAAATGCGCCTATGTCATCAATCGACAGGCCTGATTTGCGCAGTGCCATTTCCGTGGCTCGGATCGGGCCAGTAAGCATGATGACAGGATCGTCGCCGGCAACCACGCAGGTATGGATTCTTGCAATTGGGGTGAGCCCATTCTTCCGGGCCATCTCCGAGGTCATCACGAGGACGGCACCAGCACCGTCAGAGATCTGAGATGCATTCCCGGCATGGATGACGCCGTCTTCCTTGAAGGGCGTAGCCAGGGACGCCAGCTTCTCCAACGATCCGCCACGGCGGAGGCCCTCGTCCGCGTTCAGAGTTGCGACCGAGGCGAGTTGAGCGTTGAATGCCCCCGCGTCGACCGCGGCCGCAGTGAGCTCATGTGATCGCAATGCGTACTCATCGAGCTGCGTGCGGGAGAATCCCCACTTCTCCGCGATCATCTCTGCGCCGACACCCTGGTTGAAGGCTTCCACGCCATAATGCTCGAGCACCGCCGTCGGAACAGACTGCGCGCCTTGAGCGGCGCTACCCATCGGAACCCGGCTCATCGACTCGACACCACCGGCCACAGCGATGTCGTAGTGACCCGCGATTACGCCGGCAGCGGCGAAGCTGACCGCCTGCTGACTCGATCCACAGGCCCGATTCACCGAGGTACCGGGCACGCTCTCAGGCCAGCCCGCAGTAAGAATGGCATTGCGTCCGACATTGCTGGCCTGCTCAGACACCTGGCTTACACATCCCCAGATGACGTCATCGACCAAAGCTGGGTCCATACCCGTGCGCTCCACCAGCGCGCGGAGGACCACGGCTGAGAGCTCCGCGGGATGTACGTCAGCAAGGGCACCCCCTCGCTTGCCGATAGGTGTCCGAACGGCGTCAACTATGACTGCGTCCCTCATATGTTTGCTCCTCAATGTTTGGGCTGGGCCGACTTAGGCCCAACCACGATTTTCGAATCAATTAGCCCCGCAAGTGGACGACTGAACCCTGGCTTATGGAGTGAGCCATGAAGTGCTCAGGCGTGAACTCACGATTCATGATCGACGGATCCGTGACGGCGTAGTCTGTGCGCCCTAGTGGCCAAGAACACGGTTGGGCCGCCGTCTGCTCGATCCGATGTACGAAGGTCAGCTGATCCATTTCGCGGTCCTCCCCTGATCGTGGCTATTAGGGATACGTAAGGCGTCCCGTACAACCCTTATGGCGTTGCACAGAGCGCTCCTGGTACTCCTATCAAGGATGCTCCAAAATCATAGATTGTCAACCAGCAATTTCTCATGGATCATCAAAGGAGTGCGAAAAGTGACACTGGCACCGAGAGTGGAACCGAGAGATGTGCGGAACATAATTTGCTTGTCAACCAGCTAATATTAAGGCACACTGGAATCCGAGGTGAGGAGCGTTCAATGAAGATCATTGTCCTTGTGAAAGAAGTCCCCGACACATACGGGGACCGTAAGTTGGACCTGGAGACAGGCCTCGCGGATCGTGCGGCAAACGATGCCGTGCCCGATGAGATCGGCGAGCGTGCCCTGGAAGTGGCGCTGACCTATGCCGACAAGAACGCCGACACAGAGATCGTCGTGATGTCGGTCGGACCAAACACCGTACCCGGCACCCTTCGCAAAGCACTTGCAATGGGTGCTGCGAGTGCTGTGCACGTGATGGATGACGCCCTGATGGGCGCCGATCTCGGGCTGACTGGCGAAGTTCTCGCGGCAGCCATCCGCCGCACGGGTTTTGACCTCGTGCTGGCCGGGAACCTCTCCACGGACGGATCGGGCGGCGTCATTCCGTCGATCGTCGCGGAGCTGCTCGGCGTGCCTGCCGCCACCAATCTATCCTCGGTTGAGATCTCCGAAGGAGCAGTTGCCGGTGTCCGTGCCGTCGAGAACGGATCGGTGAACGTAAGGGCAGACCTGCCCGCGGTTGTATCTATTACCGAGGCCCTTCCGGACGCGCGATTCCCCAACTTCAAGGGCATCATGGCCGCGAAAAAGAAGCCGTTTGAAACGCTTACGGCCAACGACCTTGGGATAAACGCCGAGGACGAATCAAAGGGGCGCTCGATTGTCGTAGCCGTCTCGGAGCGGCCGGCGCGCGCAGCCGGCGTCAAAATCATCGATGAGGGGGATGCGGCCAGCCAGCTCGCAGACTTCCTCGTTCAGAACCGACTGGTGTGAGGAGCACGAATATGTCCGATTTCCCCGCTGATTCGATCCTCGTTCTCGCCGAAGTATCGCCAACCGGCACGGTGCAAAAGAGTGCCGCGGCCCTCATCGGCGCCGCGGCGCAGGTCGGCAGTCCTATCGCACTCGTTGTCGCCTCGCCCGGCCAGGCGGCCGATGCCGCCGCAATCGTGGCAACATTCGGGGCCACACGTGTCCTCGTGGCAGAGGCAGCCGACGTCGCAACATCACTGACCGTACCGGGCGCAGACGCTCTTGCCGCCGCCGCAAGGCTGGTTGCACCTGAAGCCGTGCTGATCTCCAACTCGATCGAGGGTCGTGACGTGGCGGCTCGATTCGCAGCGCGAACACACTCTGCCCTCGCCGTCGACGCAGTGAACGTCTCACGTGATGACGAGGGAATAGTGGCCCATCACTCGGTGTACGGGGGCTCGTACAACGTTGACTCCGCTGCAAGTACAGGACCGCTCGTAATTACGATACGTCAGGGTGCGATTGATGCTCGGGCCGAAGGCCAACCGCTTGTTGCCGAGGCACTTGAGGTAGTGTCGAGCGGTGCTGCGGCCGCTACGATCACGGGGCACACCGAGGCGACCGTGGCTGCGAATCGGCCCGAGTTGCGTGGCGCTGCCAAGGTCGTTTCGGGTGGCCGCGGACTTGGCTCCGAGGAGAAGTTCGTGCTCGTGGAGCAGCTCGCCGATACCCTGGGTGCTGCCGTCGGCGCGTCCCGTGCCGCGGTGGATGCCGGTTACATTCCGCAGACAAGCCAGGTCGGACAGACCGGAGTCTCTGTGTCGCCGCAGCTGTACGTCGCGCTCGGTATCTCCGGCGCGATCCAGCATCGCGCCGGTATGCAGACAGCAAAGACCATCGTCGCGATTAACAAGGACGCGGAGGCTCCGATCTTCGAGATCGCCGACTTCGGCGTCGTCGGGGACCTGTTCGCAGTCGTCCCGCAGCTGATCGACGCAATCGAAGCCCGGAAGAAGTAGCCAGCATGACGGAACGGCTTCGAAGGGGTCTGCCCCGGATTACTACTGACGAGCTACAGTCCTCGGTAGCGTCGGACGTTACTACCGGTCCTGCGGGGGCCGACGGCCCCGGGGGCGAAGCCGTGAATGCCCGGCAGGCCGCTGCGCCTCCGACGAAGCCGGGTCGCCGCCAAGGCTTGCCACGAAAAGCCAATGAATCGGATGCCACGCAACCCGTGGTATCCCTCCAAGCGACTGCCGCGCAATCCGCGGCCGCCGGCCAATCGGGTGTCGCGCAATCCGCGGCACCCGGCCAAGCGACGCCCACGCACAAAAGTGCGTCCCCTTCGGCGACCGGAGTTCCTGCACCAACAAGATCCGGTCGCCAGGGGTTGGCGCGCAAGTCCTCTCCTGCGCCCTCCGAGGCTCCACCCGAGACGGCGGCAGCAGCCGGCGGCCCCTCCAGGGCACGGCCGGTGAACACCGCCCAGGCCAGTCCCCGCAGCGCAGCTGCGCAGGAGCCCGGGCGGTTCGGTACACGCACCCCCGGGCAGCTGCTGCGTTACGCGCTTATCGGCGTCTTCGGGCTGCTGCTCGCGGCGACTGGCCTGGTGATCGCCGCCCGCTGGTTCGTCAACCTAGACTTCATGAGCGACTTTTTGACTACGTTCCCTGGTGAGTACCATTTGCCCGACAGCGCGACATCCGGGTTCCCCGCGTGGGTACAGTGGCAGCACTTTTTCAACGTGTTCCTGATGGTCCTGATCATCAGATCGGGTCTTCAGGTACGCACCGAGAAACGTCCGGACGCCTACTGGACGCCAAAGTGGTCCAAGGACGGCAAGGGCAAGATCAGTCTGGCGCTCTGGTTCCACCAGACGCTCGACATCCTGTGGCTCGTCAACGGCCTGGTATTCATTGTGCTGCTATTCGTTACCGGGCACTGGATGAGGATCGTGCCCACGAGTTGGGAAGTGTTCCCCAACGCGCTCTCCGCGCTGCTGCAGTACATCTCACTGGACTGGCCGACCGAGAACGGGTGGGTAAACTACAACAGCCTGCAGCAGATCATGTACTTCATCACTGTCTTCCTCGCCGCCCCGGTCGCGGCCATCACGGGTGTACGGATGTCGGGACTGTGGCCGAAGAACACCAAGACGCTCAACCGGGTCTATCCGGTCGAATGGGCGAGAGCAGTCCACTTCCCGGTAATGCTGTACTTCGTGTCATTCATCGTCGTGCACGTCGCACTCGTGTTCGCGACCGGGGCGCTGCGGAATCTGAACCACATGTATGGCGGTACCGACGACGTGAACTGGGCCGGGTTCTGGATCTTCTTCGCTTCGCTGCTCATCATCGTCGCCGTCTGGTTCGCTGCCAGGCCTTTGGTGCTCGCCCCGATCGCGAAACTCTCCGGCAAGGTGACGAGCCGCTGACCTCCGGATGACCGCTTACCCTGGCGACCGTCTCCATTCGACGGGAGCGCTAACCACAAGGTCCACGGGCATCAGCCTCTTGTACATCAGATCCACAGTTAGGAAAGCCGGCATGACCGACACGAGCAAGTTCAAGAAGGGCCTTGCTGGCGTCCCGCTCAGCAAGATGGTCGCGGCCAGGTTCGGGGACGAGATCAACTCGCCGCTGAACCGCGGTGAAGAGGCGGCTTAGTTATGGGCGAGAAGGTCGTCATCCTCGGCGGGGCGCGGACACCCGTGGGCAGTTTCGGTGGTGTGTTTCGCGATACGGCGGCGCATGAGTTGGGTGCGGCCGCAGCAACCGAGGCGTTGCGCCGTTCGGGGATCAACTCGGATGAGGTTGGCGAGGTGGTGATGGGATGCATTGGCCAGGTCGCGGGCGACGCGTACAACGCCCGCCGGGTGGCACTGGCTGCAGGACTGCCCATGAACACGCCCGCCTTCACGGTGAACCGCCTCTGCGGATCGGGGTTGCAGGCAATCTGGTCGGGTGCCCAACAGTTGTTGTGGGGCGGCGTGGATGTTGTTCTGGCTGGCGGGGACGAGAACATGACGCGGATGCCGTTCTACGACTTCAACTCGCGGTTCAACGACCGCCTCGGTGACCGCACGCTCGTCGACGGTACGGTCGGGATTCTTACCGATCCATTTTCCGGCAAGCACATGGGCGTCACGGCAGAAAACGTAGCCGCGAAATACGGGGTATCCCGGGCAGAGCAGGACGAATTCGCCGTCGAGAGCCAGCGCCGGGCCGCGACGGATACCGCGCGGGCTGCATTTGCGGAGGAGATCGTGCCGGTCACGACAAGCGGCCGCAAACCCGTCGACGTGGCAATGGATCAGCATCCCCGCCCCGACACGACCCTCGAAACCTTGGCGGCGCTGCGACCGGCCTTCCAAGAGGGCGGTTCTGTAACGGCGGGCAACTCCTCGGGCGTCAACGACGGCGCAGCAGCGACTGTCCTCATGCGTGAGTCGGACGCCCGCTCACGTGGGCTTAGGGGTCTGGCGACGATCGAAGCGGTCGCCACGGCCGCCAACGACCCCAAGCTGATGGGATACGCGCCCGTATTTGCCCTGTCGCGCCTATTCAAGCAGACGGGCCTTACTGCCGCAGATGTAGACGTGATCGAGCTTAACGAGGCCTTCGCAGCCCAGGCGGTCGCGGTGATCCGCGATGCCGGGCTCGACCCCGAGAAGACGAACGCGTACGGCGGGGCTATCGCGCTGGGCCATCCAGTCGGTGCCACCGGTGCCATTCTCACGATGCGGGCCGCGCTCGACCTGCAGCGGCGCGACCTCGAGTATGCCGTCGTCACGATGTGTATCGGTGGCGGCCAAGCGCTTGCGGCGTTGCTCCGGCGTTGGGACGCATAAGCCCGGTCGAGGCCATGACCGACTGCGGTGATTCCGCACATCAAGATATGTATCAACAGGGAAACGGAGACTTCCATGACATCCACAGCGAACCGACCGAGGCGGACCACACTTGCCGTGCCGGCCTCAAACCCCCGCATGATCGAGAAGGCGCGGGGACTGAATGTCGACGCGTTCTTCCTGGACCTTGAGGACGCCTGCGCACCGTCGGAAAAGGAGAACGGGCGCCGCACTATCGTCGCTGCCCTCAACGAGGGTGGATTCGGCGCGAAGATCAGGATCGTGCGCGTCAACGGCTGGGACACTGAGTGGACCTACCGTGACGTGGTTGAGGTTGTTGAGGGTGCAGGTGCCAACCTGGATTGCGTGATGCTGCCGAAGGTCGAGTCTGCAGAACATGTGGCAGCGCTGGATATGCTGCTCGGACAGATCGAGCGCAGCGCGGGCCTTGAATACGGCCGCCTGGGGATCGAAGTTCAAATCGAGAGTGCCCGCGGCCTTCGCAATATTGATGCCATCGCACAAGCGAGCCCGCGGGTGCAGACGCTGATACTGGGTCCGGCCGATCTCATGGCCTCGCTCCAAATGAAAACCCTTACCGTCGGCCAGCAGCCGCCAGGGTACGACGTCGGCGACGCTTACCACCACATCCTGATGACCATCCTGATCTGTGCGAGAGCCCACGGCAAACAGGCGATTGACGGGCCGTATCTTGCAATCAAGGATCTCGATGGACTAGCCACGGTTGCCGGCCGGTCCGCAGCCCTCGGCTTCGATGGAAAGTGGGTGCTTCATCCCAGCCAGGTTGACATCGTCAACGATACATTCAGTCCTCGGCAAGGGGACTTCGACCAGGCAGAGAAGATCCTCGACGCCTACGATTGGCACACGTCTGCGGATGGCGGTTCGCGTGGTGCAGCGATGCTGGGCGACGAAATGATCGACGAGGCATCGCGAAAAATGGCCCTCGTTGTCAGCGCCAAAGGACGGGCCGCCGGGATGACGCCCGTTTCCCGCTGGTCGCGGCCCGCCTAGTTCAGCAGTGCCGTACCTCCAAAAAGGCACGTTCGCTGAGGATTTGGCCCAGATCCATAGAGGAAAATGTGAAAGCTATTGGGGTTCGGTCGTTCGGGGGGCCTGAGGCGCTTGAGGTTCTGGCCCTCCCGGCACCGGATGCCGGTGCCGGCGAGGTCCGGATTCGTGTACTGGCCGCAGCGGTTAATCCGACGGACACGTTGGTTCGTTCTGGCGCTCCTCAAGTCCGGCCCTTCCAGCCCCCAAAAGGTCCCTACGTTCCGGGTATGGACGCTGCCGGGGTCATTGACCAGGTAGGGCCAGGGGCGGATGGCCGACTCGCCGTCGGTCAAAGCGTGGTTGCGCTGGTGACGCCGTATGGAACAAACGGCGCTTATGCCGGGCAAGTAGTGGTTCCTGCCGAGTCGGTGGTCGCTGCACCTGTCCGGGTTAGTATTTTCGCCGCATCAACGTTACTGATGAACGCGATGACTGCCCGTGCCGCTTTGGAGGCAGCACAGCTTTCAAGTGGTGACACGTTGCTCGTGACCGGTGCAGCGGGAACCCTCGGGGGTTATGTGATCCAACTCGCGAAGCAGGACGGGCTATATGTCATAGCAGACGCAAAGCCATCGGACATGGCGCTCGTGGAGTCGTTGGGCGCCGACAGGATTGTGGAGCGGGGCGATGAACTCGGCGTCCGAGTAAGGCAGCTCGTTCCGCAAGGCGTTCCGGGCGTAGTGGATGGAGCCCTGTTGCATGACAAAGTCATTCCAGCATTGGCAGCTCGCGGCAGGCTCGTCACCCTTCGTGCACGGGCAGAATCAGCCAGTCAGAAGGTGGATGTCCGGCCAGTGCGCGTGGGAGACTCTGCCCGCCGCACAACGGAATTGGAGAACCTCGTCCGTCTTGCAGAAAGCGGTGTCATCACGTTGAGGGTGGCACAGGTCTTGCCCGCTTCTCGCGCTGGCGAAGCACATCGCCGACTCAAGGTCGGAGGGTTGCGCGGCCGTCTTGTCCTGGACTTCAGCGACCTCGACCAGGATCCTGTTCCTCTATGCACCCGATGACTGCAATTAAGGTTGCCCGATACCCTGCGGACAGAAGCAAAGGACAGGAGTTCCTCGCTATCGGGGCCACGGACTGCTGGGTCTTCCCAAACCCCGGTGACAGTCACGGCCTGGCAACTGGTGGTGCTCATCTACTTCGGCTCCGAAGCCGTCGTGCAAGCGATTAGGGCCTGGCTTTCATCTGGACGTGCAGCACCAGGTTGTGAGCACCGAAGTTGGCTCTAGGTCGGTCCCCCTTTGTTGCCGACGTTTGTCTATTCGCCAACGTCAGCCAAAGGCGTCGAGCACGTGTAGCCGGTCACGCCAACCTGAATTCAGGATCATCCCAAGTCCGAGCACGGGATCCGATATGTGACAGTGCCCCCGTATCTCGCGGCGGCCCTCCGAAACCTGCGTGCCAGGCAGGAAAACAGCGGCGCCCAGAATCCAATGGGGCTGATCTTCCCATCGTCCACAGGCACCGTCTGTGATCAGAACAACGTCGGCAAGACCTGGCGCAAAGCAGCGGACGCCATTGGCTACTCCTGGGTAACGCTGAAGACGTTCCGAAAGGCCCAGGAAACCCTTATCGCCCGAACGATGGGTGCCGAAACGGCCGCTTATCAGGTTGGGCATTCCAAGGTATCCATGACCCGGAAACACTACGTCGAGGAATACAAAGAAGCCACGACACGCGCGCGGTGCTGAGTGCCTTCAATGCGCCTCACTCGGGAACGGAAACGCCGGCACCGGCTGAGGGCGCGACCGATGGGGGTGAGTAAAGGTGAGTCTCTGCGTAAATAGTGCGAATGACGCTAGGCGGAAACAGTAAAACCAGCAGGTCACAGCTACAACTTGAGCCTCCTGTCAGATTCGAACTGACGACCCCCGCTTTAGGTCCGGACGCCTACTGGCAGGCAGGGAAGGCGCGGCTTTGCCCGGAATCTGGGGGTTTCTGCGATCTTCGATGACTGATGAATACTTGTCCTTTGTCGTTGATTGGGGTGAGTAAAGGGTGAGTCGGTTGAAATTGCTGGCGGCTCTAGCGGCGTCCCCTGCCCTTTGCGAAAAGTCCTCCTCTCAATCAGAGATTGCGACCCTCTTCCTCCTTCATTGACAGATGTTCGCGCCAAGCGCATGACCGAAGGCAGACCCTTTCAGGAGCCATACCGCCCCTGTCCCATGCCGCCCTTTCCGCGGTCAGCGGGACGGCCATTTTGCTACGACCTCCCGAACAGGGCGCGTCGCTTCTACCTTACGAAAAGGTGTCTTATCGGCGCCCGGAAGGAGAGCTGGAACTGGTTCACCTAGCCATGCATTGGTGCACTTCGGCGACTATCCGCGCCTCCATTGCAGACATGTTGGGTACCGCAGAGCCCAATCCACCTGCGGCAAGGCTCGCTGGGGCGGAGTTGCTTCTATGTGGCCATGCTCCTCTCGGCTGAACTAAATCTTGAACTGATGCCAAGAGCAGGCCGACCCTGTTTTACGTGACGCACCAATTGCCAAAGGCTCGGGTCAACTGAGCCTGACGTGAGAGGTCCCCACTCATGCATGTGGATGTTCGCGACCAGTACCAACCACCTTCGTCGTATGGGTCAGGGGCCGCAGCCCCGCATGAATTCCGCCATGCGCTCTCCAATGAGTACTGCGGTGGCTGCGGGGCCGCGGGTGGGTGCAGTTGGCAGAATTGACGTGTCGGCCACGCGGAGCCCCTTTACGCCGTGGACGCGGCCGTATTGGTCCACTACTGAGTCAGGGTTGTTCTGGGATCCCATCTTCGCGCTGCCGCAAAGATGGATGGCTGTTCCCAAATGTGAGCGCATCCAACTATTAAGCAGCGTGTCGCTCTGAAGGATCGGCTCGGTTACCTCCGTGAGCTCTTGGAAAATCGGGCTGAAAGCCTTGGACCGCAGCAGGCGCACGGCGGTGCGGACCGCTTCGCGCATCCGTCTGAGGTCGGTCTCGGCGGCGAGATAGTTAAAGTCGATTCGAGGCTGCACTCCAGGGTCTGCTGATTCCAGCGTTATTTGACCGCGTGATGATGCTGCTTGAAGTGATACGAGGAGGGCGACGTCTCCTTGGTGTAGGAGCTGTTCAGATGTTTGTGATCCATGCGCTGGATGTGGCGGGCTTCCTGTCAGCATGTAACTCATTGGTTTGAGGAGCGGCAGTATCTCCAGATCGCCTGAGCAGTGCGAACCGCTGGCGGTGAAATTGAGAACGTCGGCCATGGATTGTGTCGTGCCATAGTCGACTATCGAAACCTTGGATCTCCAGCTAATGGCGAGGTTAGGGTGGTCGCTGAAGTCCTTGCCGACGCCAGGCAGGTGATTGATCACGGGAATGTGGAATCGGTTCAGTTCGGTTTCGGGACCCAGCCCGGACAGAAGCAGAATATGGGGTGTCTTCACGGCGCCCGCGGACAGAACAATTTCGTTTGCTTCGATGGTGATGATTGCCCCGTCACGGAGGACTTCTACCCCTATCGCTTGGGTACCCTCGAACAGCACCCGGCGCACGTATGAGTTTCCCTCTACCGTCAGGTTTTGGCGGTCGCGGACAGGGTTGATGTAAGCGCTTCCGGTGTTGATCCGCAGTCCACGGACGCTGTTTGAGGGCATGGGCCCGTAGCCGGGTCCATCTTCGCTGTTCTTGTCCCGTTCGGTTGGGAAGCCCAGTTCTTTAACGGCCCGTCCAAAGGCTTTTGTCACGGGGTGCTCTTGCGGCGGGCGGGACACGGTCATTGGACCAGTGCCTCCATGCAGGTCGCTCTCACCGTATTGCAGGTCATTCTCTAATTTTTTGTAAAAGGGCAGGACTTTGTCCCAGGCCCACTCCTCATTTCCTCCGGACGACCAGCGGTCAAAGTCTTGCTTCGGCGCTCGGATAAAGTAGGTTCCGCTGATCGCGGTTGATCCGCCCAGAATGCGGCCCCGGGCTATGGAGTAGGGCAGGTCTGGCGTCAGATATCCCATAAGTGACCAGTTGTGGGGATGACCCGGCATGGCGCCTTGCACGGTCCCGGCGTTGAGCAGCTCCTGCGGGAAGTCCTCCGTGTTCGCTGGGACTGGGCCCGCTTCGAGCAGCAGCACGGTCCGTCGCGGGTCTTCACTTAATCTCGCCGCCAAGGGAGCTCCAGCGGCGCCGGCTCCCACCACGAGGACGTCATATCTCACTTCGGCACCCTTATCCCTGTCCAATTGAGCTCATCGCGCATCCTGTTTACACCTGGTGTTAGTTGCGACAGTTTGGCAGTGCCCTGGTACGAACTCCCAGGTCGGCTATCGGTCTTGCCGTAGCACATGATCGCTTGACCACGAGCAGATTCGGCTCAGTTGGGATTTTTCCGGACGTCGGGCAGCAGGCAACGGAGAGATCGGCCTCTCAGCGCGCTGGACCAGACGCCGGTACCGTATGCCAGATCGTCCAGGCGCCGTGCGAGGGCAAACCGAAGAAGATCGAGTTGGGGACGGGTGCGGCGGTACTCCCACACTGCGTCCACGATGCAAGCCACGACGAGGGCCCGGCGTAACCTGCGGGAGAAGATGCTCCCCGCGATGGCCAGGGGCCACCAGTGGCGGACAAAGAGGGCTATGGTCTGCGTTTGTGCCGCGAGTGCACCACGCGCAGTCAGACTGACAGCAATCCGGACCGGATGCGTGCTGCGGCCGAGTTTCTTGGAGATCTGCCACGCGGCAAAGGCAGAAATCGCTCCTGCTGCCGGAATGGACCACGTGCGCTGGCACAGGAGTGCGGCGACGACGGCGACAGACCAGGGTGCGAAGACGGCTGGCGCGATTGCCTCCGGGTGCCGGAGGGAGAGGGCGTGAGCCGACGTTCCGTAGAACGCTTTCCGGGACAGCCATTCTCTTATGGTTTGCCGGTGCTCGTGCCACACTTTTGCCTCGGGCTCGAAGCGGACCCGCCATCCCTGTTCGACCAGGCGCCATACGAGGTCGACGTCCTCTCCTACACGGCTGCCGGAGGTGAATCCTTCACCCAGTGCGTTGGCTCGGGCCAAGAGAAATGCACCTGGAAGCCACGAAACCGGGGAGCGGGGCCGGACTGTTGCTGGGAAGATACCCAGATCCAGCGATGATCTTGCCTCTTCGTATCGCTCGATCCAGTTCATGCCGTTTCCGTCGTCCCAGCCAAGGACCCGGGGGCCGGCCAGAGCCACGCTCTGGTCATGAAAGTGTTTCAGGAGGAGCGAAATGGTGTCCGGGTGGAGCACAATGTCGGAATCGGCGAAGGCCACGTAGGGCGTAGTTACGTGCTTGAGGCCCTCGTTGCGGGCCTGGGCCGGGCCACTGTTGGACGGGAGGCGCACCAGGTGTGCGTCGTGCTTTTCTACAACTGCCCGGATTGCCGCAGGGTCCGGGGAGCAGTCGTCGACGACGATAACCCTGTGCTGTTTTCCGATGCTCGTCAGCAACCTGGCCAGGGCGAGAGGGCGCCCGAAGGCGGGGACGACGACTGTTACGGAAGCAGGGTCAAGGTCAGGCAGCGATTCGAGCACGGGATCGGCCATCCCGCTCTCCAATAGCCTGTCCACCAACAAACCCGTAGGAGTGTCTGAGACGACTGCTGTCCTGTCCAGAATCATCCCGCTGGCACGTTCGGTGATGTAAAGAACCCGCGTGGGGGAACCTCCGACGAGTTCCCTTCCCCTGCCAGCAATTTTCACTCGTCGGTTTAGTCTTACCGTGAAACCCTTGGGAAGTTGAGATCGCTGAACAGTCACGATCGGTCACCTGCGATACGAGACTGTTCCTGGTCTCCGGGTACGTAACTCAATCCGGCGTCCAGCTGACCTTGGACGCCATCAGCGGGCCCATGCAGTTTGCCCACTGTGAATCCTTGATCCCGCCAGATGAGTTCCCTGCCCAGGATGCCATCTGCTGCCATCCACAGGCCTGACCCGTCAGCCATCGTGTCGTCCACCTGACCATGGCGGTAAATCTCGCTACCGCGGCGAACTTCCACGAATTTCCGGGAAAGCGTCGCCCAATCTGGGCTCTCCGGCGGCATGAGCTCGGTCGTCATCCACTCAGTCGACACGGGGATTCCCTTCTTCGGAAGCCAGCTGCATAACATGGTTCGAGGCAAAGCAGTCAAGGGAGGCTTCAACGCGGCTTGATCGGAGTCCAACCCATTGCCTGCCGCTCATTGACGGCAAGCATTCCGTTCCGGCCAAGCGCGGCCCCAGCAATTCGGCGTGCAACGTCATCGACCATCAGGTCAAATAATCGGACGCCCTCGGAAGCATTTGCCCCGCTTGGGTCGCCCAGAACGCCGGAGGATGAGACTGCGGCGACACCCCCTGTAAGCAGCTCCGGCAACAGTTCATCGAGGGGACGCAGATCGCCCGCTACGGAGCGTTCCAGTCGGACCGCAGCCGGGTTGAGGTGAAGCATCAGGGAAGTCTCCGTCCTGCCGGCATGCAGGTCAGCGCCCGGGACCAGACATGGCAACCACGCGACGTTGTGCCGCTCTGCGTTCAACTGGAGCACCGCCTCTGACAGAGCCGAGACGTTACCCCCGTGGGCGTTAATGAGGACGATGCGGCCCGCCCAGGTGGAGAGGGAGCGCACGAGCTCGACGATCAAAAGGCGCAGCACCTCCGACCCGATGGACACGGTGCCTGCGAAGAACTGGTGCTCCCCGCTGGAACCGTAACTGACCGCCGGAGCAACGACCACCTGCCCTTTAACCTTCAGAGCGACGGCATCGGCCACTGCGGTTGCTATCGCCGCGTCCGTGTCCAACGGCAGGTGGGGACCGTGCTGTTCAGTAGACCCGACGGGTACGAGCACCGTGGGTCTATGCGGAACATCGGGCCAGGCAAGACCGCCCAGCCCGTGTTGGCTGATAGTCACGACCGGACTGCGGCAGGAACGCCCAACTCCCGGACAAACCCCGGAGGAATAATCAGGTGCTCTGGTCGAAGATCCTGCACTGACGGGACGCTGAGTCCGAGCAGGGCAGAGTCGATGCCCCCCCGCAGGATGTCAAGGACATTTTCCACACCCGCCTGGCCATTGGCGGAGAGCCCCCAGAGGTAGGCGCGACCGATCATGACGGCGCGGGCGCCCAGTGCCAGGGCCTTGACGACGTCACTGCCGCGGCGGATGCCGCCGTCCAGAACGATCTCTACCTGATCGCCTACCGCGTTGGCGATCGACGGCAGGACGCGGATAGGGGCCGGTGTGCTGTCCAGGTTGTTGCCGCCGTGGTTGGAGACGGAGATGGCGGTGACTCCGGCGTCGACGGCGCGCAGCGCGTCATCGACGCGGCAAACGCCCTTGAGCATGACGGGGCCGCCCCACTCGGTGACGATCCATTCGATGTCGTCCCACGTGGGCGGCGGGGTCTGCATCCATTCGTAGTATGCGCCGAAGAAGGTGGGGCCCTTCTCCCCCACGGGGGCGAGATTGGGTGCGGTCAGGTCGGGCAGGCTGCGGGCAAAGGACGCCAGCCAGCGGGGCTTCAGCATCACCTCGGGAGCAAGCCTGATGGCGGCCTTGAGGTTCACCTTCTCGGGGATCTCGGGGCTGCCCCAGTCACGACCCATAGAGAAGGACCAATCCGTGGTGACGATCAGGCCTTTGGCACCGGCGGCACGCGCACGATCCATGCGGCTGACCATCTGTTCCCGGGTTCCGGTCCAGTACATCTGGTAGAACGTCTTCTCGTTCGCGGCCGTCACTTCCTCCACGGGTTTGGAGGCAAAGGAACTCAGACCGACGATGGTGCCCCTCGCGGCGGCGGCCCGGGCAACGGCGACTTCACCGTCGGGGTGGACGGCCTGGACACCTGTCGGGGAGATCAAGACCGGGAGGGAAATATGCTGACCCATCACCGTCGTAGCCAGATCGCGCTCTGCGGGGTGGCCTACGACATGGGGTGCGAAGCCGAGTTCACCGAAAGCGGCAGTGTTGTCATCGAGTGTGAGCCCGCGTTCCGAGCCTGCCACAAGGGCCGCATAGACGGACGCCGGGAGGCGTTTTTTGGCCCGGCGCTGCGCCTCGGCCACTGACTCGAACCAGGGGTTCTGTGCCCAGGGATTCTTGAACATGCTTGCCTTTCGAAACTGTTATGGTTCTCTCGCTACGGGTGGAATCCGGACAGCGGGCTGGCGGCGCAGGCTGACACGGGCGGCGCTACGGGGTCCGGACGTGTCAGGCTGAGTTGGACCATGACGGGCTGTGCACGCTTCGGGAGGGCAGAACGTGAGTGGTCCTGGCTGGGCTGGGGCCGGTTGCGGTCTCCGGCCAGAGCCGTTTCCCCGTAGCCCTGGACGCATTCAGGGTCCGGTCCGTCCAGCGGAAGACCCGTAAAGAACTTCGCTGCCATGCAGCCGCCGCGGCAGGCGTCAAAGAACGCACACTTAGTGCACGCCCCCGACGTCTGCGGGGACCTGAGTTCCGTGAACAGCTCTGATTCCTGCCAGACCGTCTTGAATCCCCCCTCGTCAAGCACATTCCCGGCCAGGAATGTTTCGTGGATCGCGAACGGGCAAGCGTAGACATCGCCCACCGGGTCAATCAGGCACACCACCCGGCCCGCGCCGCACAGATTCAGGCCCGGCAGGCTTTCACCGAAGGCCGCCAGATGGAAGAAGGAATCTCCGGTCAGGACATTGTCTCCGTTGGCCATCAGCCAGTCATAGATGATGCGCTGTTGCTCGGGCAGCGGGTGCAGCTCATCCCAAACATCGGCGCCCCGGCCGGAGGGGCGCAGCCGGGTCAACCGGAGAGTGGCACCGTGGTCATCGGCAATGCGTTTAAATTCATCAAGCTGGCCCACATTCTGACGGGTCACAACGACGGAAACTTTGGCATCCTTGAAACCCGCTTCATTGAGGTTTTCGAGGGCGCGAATCGCCGTGTCGTAGGATCCGGGACCGCGGACGTAGTCGTTGACTTCCGCGGTGGCCCCGTCGAGCGATATCTGGACATCCACATACGGTGTGGACGCTAGGAACGCCGCTTTTTCCTTATCGATGCGGATCCCATTGGTGGAGAATTTCACGCCGACCTGGTGGTCTACGGCGTACTGGAGCAGATGCCAGAAATCCGGGCGGACGGTCGGCTCTCCACCGCCGATGTTGACGTAAAAGACCTGCATGCGCTGCAGTTCATCGATCACGGCTTCGCACTGCTCGGTGGTCAATTCGCGCGGGTCCCTCCGGCCCGAGGACGATAGGCAGTGGACGCAGGCCAGATTGCAGGCATAGGTCAATTCCCACGTCAGGCAGATCGGGGCGTCGAGGCCGAATTCGAACTGGTCCACCAGAGAGCCTCCGGTCGGGCGTGCCACGGGTGTGCTGATGCCGTTAGTCATTGTTTTTTCCTTCGCTGGCACGGATCATGTCGGTGGCCGCGAGACTGCGCAGCGCGCCGACATAGGCCGGCCATTGGGCTTCGGGGACACCTGACTGCACGAGCGCGTCCCGGACTGTTGGGCTGTCCTCCAGGGAACGAATCACCCTGACGAGATCAGGTCGCTTAAGGAAGGTGAGCTTGCGGTTTCCGAAATGATAAGCCATCGCCCCGAACGGCTCCGGCCGCAACGCGACAGCCGGTGACAGCACCCACCCCTCATCGAGCATGGTGTCTGTGCTGGTCATCTTCATGGTCTTGTCCGGGCGCCTAGTAGACGCCGCACATACCGTCGATGGAGATGTCTTCAACAAGGTCCTCAATGACAAGCTCGTCACCGTCCGCACTGGCCTTTTCGATGCTGGGGTTGATGTATTCCATGGAAAATTTCTCCTGTCTAGAGCTGCACCTCGGAGGGCTGCGGCGTGTGACCGCAGTGTGGGCAATTCACACCGGAATGTCCTCCTTTGCGAATGCGTTGCCAACAACATACTGCCAATTGTGAAGTGTTGACAATTATATTACAGTGTTACATGTCACATCAGATGCTTGGAAAAACCACCTCGGAGGACGCATGACCGCTACCACCACGCCCGTCAACGAAGCACTCGATACCGCTGTGATCCAGGCTTCAGGACCGGAAACCTACGACGTCATCTCACCTGCCACAGAGCGCGTGGTGAAGACCTACCCTTTGCCGAACGTCGAAGACGCACATACCGCCGTTGCTGCCGCGCGCAAGGCCTTCGATCACTCCGGCTGGCCTCGACTGAGCATGGCTGAGCGTGCCGAGGTCCTCGAGCGCTTCTGTCAGGCCTACGAGGCCCGTGCCGAAGAGTTTGGGGCCGCGTGGACTGAAGAAAGCGGTCCGACCGTGAGCCACACCCGGCTCCTGGACTCCTTCGTTCCGGGCATTTGGCGGTACACCCTTGCCCTGGGCGGAGCCATCGAACTGGACGAGGTGCGGGAGCTGCCGGACGGACGCGTGCGTGTCCTGCGTGAGCCTACGGGCGTCGCGGTCATCATCACCACCTGGAACGGACCAAGTCTTTATCTCGTCACGAAGGTGATCCCGGCACTGCTTGCGGGGTGCACGGTGGTGATGAAACCGGCCGTGGAATCGCAGATCACCTCACGCGTGATTGCGCAGATGGCGTCCGACGCCGGGCTCCCGGAAGGAGTGCTCACCGTGGTCCCCGGTGGCGTCGAGGTCAGTCAGGCCCTGGTTTCGCACCCGGACGTTGACAAAGTGAGTCTTACGGGAAGTGTCGGCGCCGGTCGTGCCGTGATGGAATCCTGTGCTGCAAATATCACTGACGTTACGCTTGAGCTCGGCGGCAAGTCACCCGCGCTGGTTGTCGGCGACTTCCCGCTGGGCAAGCTGCTTGAGGCGATAGTCCCTGGCTTCCTTCCTTTCCAGGGGCAGGTCTGCGTAGCGCTTTCCAGGGTTCTGGTGCCGCGCGAACGCCAAGAGGAAGTTATCGCAGGTCTGGCCGAGGCGTTCGGCCAGTGGACCATCGGGTCACCGTTGTCGGAAACCAGCATGCTAGGTCCGCTGGGTACTGCTATGCAGTACCAGAAGGTGACCAACTACATCAGGGTAGCTCACGAGCAGGGCGCCCGACTCGTAGCTGGGGGCGGGCGGCCCGCTGGCCTTGACGAGGGCTTCTACGTCGAACCGACCATCTTCGCGGACGTCACTCCCGAGATGGACATCGCCCGGGAAGAGATCTTCGGCCCCGTTCTGGCCGTGATGCCCTACGACGACCTAGACGAGGCCATTGAGATTGCCAACGGCACCGACTACGGCCTCTCCGCTGCGGTCTTCGCCTCCGATCCTGCCGTCGCCGAGAACCTCGCGTTGCGCATCGATTCGGGCACGGTGGCGATCAACTCTGCCGGTATCTCGTTCTTCGCCCCGTTCGGTGGCACGCGCAAGTCCGGCCTCGGGCGCGAGAACGGCATTGAAGGCATCGAGGAGTTCTTGCGTTACAAGGCGATCAAACTCGGCTGAGTGCCGATATCAATAGTCTGTCCCGGCACCACCACCACCACCACCGATAAAAGCAAGGAATTCAACGATGAAGACACGTGCTGCTGCCCTGCGCGGCGTAGGCCAAGACTGGGAAATACTCGAATTCGATCTGGCCGATCCCGGCCCGGGAGAGGTGCGAATCAAGTTGAAGGTAGCCGGACTCTGCCACTCCGACGAACACTTGCAGCATCTTGAACTCCCGCTAATGGTCGGAGGCCACGAAGGGGCCGGGATCATCGAAGCAGTCGGGGAGGGCGTCACCGGACTGGAGGTAGGTGATCATGTCGCGTGTTCGTGGATTCCCAGCTGCGGAGTGTGCCGCTTCTGCGTCACCGGGCAAGGGAACCTGTGCGATCTTGGGGCCAACATGATGTCTGGGGAGCTGGCCAACGGCGGCTACCGGTTCCACTACGAGGGCCAGCCAGTTGGCGCCATCGCAGCCACCGGGACCTTCGCCGAACACGCTGTCCTCGACCAGCGCTCAGTGATCAAGGTAGACAAGGACCTTCCGTTGGAGTGGGTCTCACTTGTGACATGCGGTGTGGCGACCGGTTGGGGTTCGGTTATCAACGCCGGCCAAGTGCGCGCGGGTGACGTCGTGGCGATCTACGGCTGCGGCGGCATCGGCGCCAACGCCGTCAACGCCGCAGTACAGACGAACGCGGGTCTGGTAGCGGTGATCGACCCGGTGGAAGGCAAAAGGGATTTCGCAAAGAAGTTGGGCGCCGACTTCGTCTATGCCTCCGGTGAAGAAGCCATGGCGGATCTTTGGGAGCGCACAAACGGAGTTGGAGTCGACGTGGCCGTTGTCACGGCCGGTGTCGTCACCGGGGACATCATCCGCGACGCCTTCTTCCTCACACGTAAGGGCGGCACCATCGTCCTGACCGGCGTCGCCGACGACGCTGCCGAGGAGAACATGCACCTGTCGAGCTCGCTGCTCACCCTGTTCGGGAAGCGGATCATCGGCACCCTCTACGGTGACTGCAACCCCCGCGTGGACGTCCCGCGGCTCCTGGAACTGGCCCGCGCCGGAAAAATGGACTTGGACGGGATGATCACGCGCAAGTACACCCTCGATGAGATCAACACCGGCTTCAAAGACATGCTCGAAGGACGGAACATCCGCGGCCTCATCGTCTACGACGACTGATAACGGCGACCCAACCTCCCGCTAATTCCCGGGGCCGTCAAAGTTTCGCCAACTAGCACCCTGAAGGTAATGAATCGAACCGGCCCGGGCAGTGGCTTATTGCCCGGGCCGGTTACTTGCGGGAACGTGAAATCAACGACATCCTCCTGTATCCTCCAACGAAAGAAAAACCATGCCCAGACGCGAAGTGTCTCTTAATCGCACTGTTCAGCGCCCGCTAGGGTCGAGCCTGCCGGATCAGCCTCC
The DNA here is from genome assembly GCF_014712225.1 of Pseudarthrobacter sulfonivorans. Classification (GTDB taxonomy): domain Bacteria; phylum Actinomycetota; class Actinomycetes; order Actinomycetales; family Micrococcaceae; genus Arthrobacter; species Arthrobacter sulfonivorans. The sequence goes on along the minus strand of NZ_JACXBW010000010.1, from coordinate 117,102 downwards.
ACCCGCACAGGAAGCAGCGGTATCCCGGCAGGCCATCAACATTGACGACCTGTCAGCAAGCCCGTGGATTGGTCTCCACCCCCGCCACGAGTTCTTGCTCCATCACAGCCACGAACTGTTGGTGCCACACACCTCAAGGACTGACACCTTGGCATGCACTTGACCCATTTCGCGGCGGCGTTTACAGCCAAAGGAGGCTCCATGAAGGCCGTCAAATTGAGTTCGGCAACAGGCTTGAAAAGGCTGACAACCGAGACGGTTGCAGATCCCGGGAATCCGGGGCCGGGACAAGTCCGCGTCCGCGTTGAGGCCAACTCGCTCAACGCACATGACTATTTGGCAATCGTGCGCACCTTCGGCAACGACGGCCAGGTTCCTCTTGCCGATGGCGCGGGTATCGTCGAAGATGTCGGAGCAGGCGTCACCGAGTTCCGCGCCGGTGACCCTGTCATCTCGACGTTCTGGCCCGGGTGGGTTGCTGGCCCGCCTGTCCTGCCGGATATGAGGACCGTTCCCGGCGACGGAATCGATGGATACGCACAAGAGGTCGTCGTGAGGTCCGCAACGTCATTCACAAGGGCTCCGAGCGGCTGGACCCACGTCGAGGCAGCCACGTTGCCAACAGCGGGGGTAACGGCGTGGCGAGCTCTCCAGCAGGGAGGTGTGAAGGCCGGAGACGTAGTTCTGACCATGGGCTCAGGAGGCGTCGCGGTTTTTGGGTTGCAGATCGCGAAGGCTATGGGAGCGACCGTAATTTCCACATCATCAAATCAAACCAAACTCGAGCGCTTGCATGCCCTCGGCGCTGATCACCTCATCAACTACCGCGAGACCCCTGACTGGGGCATGAAGGTACGCGACATCACCGATGGCCGCGGTGCGGACATCGTAATTGAGATCGGCGGCGCAGAAACCTTGACGCAGTCCTTCGAAGCGGTCTCCGTGGGCGGGCACATCGCGATGGTAGGCGTCCGGGCAGGGGCTGTCGGGAAGGTGCCAATTGCACGGATGCTCGGCAGGCAAATCCACCTGCAGGGCCTCTGTGTGGGAAGCCGGCACCATCAGCGGGACCTGGTCAAAGCCCTCGACGCGATCGGGATCAGGCCGGTCATCGACTCGACCTTCACTTTCGAGACACTCGCGGACGGGTTCCGCCGTCTCAACTCAGGCAACCATTTCGGAAAAATCGCGGTCACCCGGGACGGGTTCTGACAGCTTTGCCCCGTTCGACCTAGCGCCTTTGAGGGTGGAAGCGCATGCCGTTGACCCGTTCCGAGGCGCCGGTCCGGTCCAGATAGGGGGTGATGCCGCCTAGGTGCAGCGGCCATCCGGCGCCGGTAATCATACAAAGGTCAACGTCTTCGGGAGAGGCCACGACACCCTCGTCTAACAACAGTCCAATCTCTTGTGCAAGGGCGTCCTGCACTCTTTCGAGCAGCTGGGCGGAGGTAGCCGGGGACGTGCCAAACTCCAGGAGATCGAGTGTGGATTGCGGGACGTTCCGGCCGCCGTCGTGGTCGGTGACCCAAAGCGTGGCGATCCCCTGTTCGACGAGCTTCGCCAGGTTGGCCGAAACGGTGAACCGCTCACCGAATGCAGTATGGAGGGATTCGGTGACATGCTGGGCGACCGGGAGGCCGATCATGGCCAGGAGCGTAAATGGTGTCATCGGCAGGCCCATGGGTTTGAGCGCGTTGTCCGCGATCCCGGCCGGGGTGCCGTTGTCGAAGGCCTTCGAGACTTCCGTCAACAGGCGCAACAGGACCCGGTTGACGACGAATGCAGCGGCATCCCCGACCAGCACAGTGGTCTTCCTCAGAGCCTTGCCGAGGACGAATACGGTGGCCAGCGCGTCCTCGCTGCTCTTCGGGGCGCGGACGATTTCCACCAGAGGCATGACAGCGACCGGGTTGAAAAAGTGGAAGCCGACGACGCGCTCGGGGTGCAGCAGGTCCGCCGCCATCTCCGTAACGGACAGCGACGACGTGTTGGTGGCGATGATGCATTGGTCGGAGACCACCGCTTCGACCTCGGCGAAGACCTGTTTCTTCACCGGCAGGTCTTCGAAGACCGCCTCAATGACGAAGTCTGCATCGGCGAAGGCGGCCTTGGACACCGACCCGCTGACCAGGGTCTTGATACGATTGGCCGCATCGGCAGAGATGCGTTTCCTCGCCAGCAGCTTGTCGGCCTCGCAGTGGACGTAACCAACGCCTCGGTCCACACGGGCCTGGTCGATATCTGTCATGACTACGGGTATCTGCAGCTGCCGCGCGAAGAGGAGTGCCAGTTGGCCGGCCATCAGGCCGGCTCCGACAACGCCGACCTTGTTGACCGGGCGGGCCAGCTCCGGATCAGGTGCATCTGACGGATTCCTGGACCGGTGCTGGAGCACGTCGAGGAACGCGTAAACCGAATCCTTGAACTGCGGTGTCTGAAGGAGCTCAACAACCGCCTCGATTTCCAGCTCGGCGGATTCGGCCTGGTTGAGGTTCCTGCCACGTTCAAGCAGGCCCAGAACCCGCGCAGGCGCCGGTGCCGCATCCGCAGTCTTTGAAGCAACGATGGCGCGGCCGGCGGCGACGGCGTCGTCCCAGTCCGCCGGCGTGTACGAAGCCTTCCGCCCCCGACGCTCGTCGAGCTGTCGCCGGCCGGCTGCATCGGCCCCGATGATCCGGGACGCCCAGGCCAGGGACTGTTCCAGGAAATCGCCTGGCTGGAAGACGGCGTCGGCAATCCCTAGTTCAAAGGCAGTCGTTCCGTCGAGAACCCTGTTGTTGCTCAGGGGGTTTTCGATCATGACTTTGACCGCGTTGGCCGGCCCAATCAGTCTCGGCAGCCGGTACACACCGCCCCACCCCGGGACCAAGCCGAGGTACGCCTCGGGCAGGGAGACGGCGCTGACTGCGGCGGAGATGGTGCGGTAACCGGCCGCGAGGGCGATCTCCAGTCCCCCACCAATTGCTGCACCGTTGATAAACGCGAAGGTCGGTACTGGCATAGAGGCGAGGACACCGAAGACCTCATGGCCGAGGGCGGCGAAGCCGCGGGCTGCCCCGGCATCGGCGAGTACTCGCATGGCTTTCAGATCCGCGCCGGCCGCAAAACTTCTGCCCTGCCCGGTGATACCAACACCGGCAAATTCACCAGCCGCCGCACGATTTTTGACGTGCCGCAGGAATGTGCATAGTTCGTTCAATGACTCGGGGCTGAAGGTGGCCGGGTTTCGGTCGCGCGCACCGGTCAACGTGATCAGTGCGAAGGTTCCCAGCCCGTGTAACTCAATTTCCTCCAGCGACGAATATTTGGTGCTCTCGCTGCCATCCGGAGCACCGGAAACGGCCGCGTTCACCGGACAGCCTTGAGGATCAGGGCTTCGCCCTGCCCGCCGCCGCCACAGAGGGCGACAACTCCGGTCCCACCGCCCGCGCGCTGCAGGGCCAGTGCCTGGTGAAGCACGAGCCGGGCACCCGACGCGCCGATCGGATGCCCGAGGGCGATCGCCCCGCCCTCGGCGTTAATCCGCTCCGTCTTGATGCCCAAGTCCTGGGCCGACTGGATGACCACGGAGGCGAAGGCCTCGTTGATCTCAATAAGGTCCAGGTCCTCGATGCCCAGGCCCTCGCGCTTGAGCGCGGCCTCGATCGCCCGGGAGGGCTGGGAATGCAGCGAGCCGTCCGGGCCGGCGGTCTGGCCGTGCGCACCGATCTCGGCGATCCATTCCAGTCCGGCAGCTTCGGCCACGGCCTTACTCGCGATCACGACGGCGGCGGCACCGTCGGAGAGCGGGGAGGCTGAGCCGGGGGTGACAGTGGCGTTCTCCGCCGTCGAGAAAGCAGGCCTGAGAGCCGAGAGGGCCTCCTCCGTCGTTCCGGGGCGGATGCCTTCATCGGCGTCGAATGTCAGCGCGCGACCTTTGCGCTGTGGGACGTCGACGGGGGCGATCTCGGCATCGAAGATCCCGGCGGCCTGGGCCGCATCGGCGCGCTGGTGTGAACGGGCAGAGACTTCGTCCTGGTCCCCGCGGCTGATGCCGCGGGCCGCGTTTCCGGCATCGGTTGCGGCACCCATCAGCTCCCCGCTGAACGGATCCTGCAGCCCGTCAAAGTTCAGCGAGTCAACCATCGGGGTGTCGCCGATGGTGACGCCGGCGCGCAGCCCCTTGATCAGGTGCGGGGCGTTGCTCATGGATTCCTGACCGGCCGCAACGACAATATCTGCCTCCCCGGCGCGAATCATCCGGGCGGCGTCGATGACCGCGGTCAGCCCGGAAAGGCAGAGTTTGTTGACCGTCACGGTGGGCACATCCCAACCGATGCCGGCACCCAAGCTGGCCTGTCGGGCCGGGCCCTGCCCCGCACCGGCCTGGATGACCTGCCCGACGATTACCGCCTCGATCTGCTCCGGGGCCACCCCGGCACGTTCCAGCGCGGCGCGGATGGCGTGTGCGCCAAGGTCGCTGGCGGACAGCGCGGCCAGGCCGCCCCGGAAACGGCCGAACGGGGTGCGTGCCCCGCCGAGAATGACGGGTGTTCTGCTCTCTGGATTCAAGGTAGTGCCTTTCGGAAAAACGGAAGTTACTTTATAAGATTGCCCGGCGGCCGGCACCTAATTCTTGGTCACGGTTCCCATCCGGGTTGCCAGCGGAGTCGTGAATACGGGCTTGGTGAGGAACCACGCGGCAGCGATCACGAGGATCGAAACCACAAAGATGCCCAGGCCCCACCAATCCACCACGTCACGGGAGGTGTACATGTGGTTGAGGTTGCCCAGCGCACCGGTGAAAAAGACCAGGAAGACATGGATCACGGTGAACGCCACGAAGTAGAGCATCACCGGAAAGTGCAGGGCGCGGGCGATCTCCAGCGGATAGATCCTATTCAGCGTTCCGGCCTTGGCCGGCCACCACGTCGACATCCGCAGTCCGGAAATGACGGCCACCGGCGCGGCGACGAAGACCGTGAGGAAGTACGCAGCCATTTGTAGGGCGTTGTAGTGCACCCACCGCTTCTCTAGCGGCCAGTCCAGGGAGGCGTACTGAATCGCAGCGGACACCATGTTCGGGAAGATATCCAAGCTCGTTGGCACGATCCGGGCCCAGTGCCCCGTGACAGCCAACAAAAGGATAAAAACGACCCCGTTGGCTACCCACAGCACGTCAAGCACCTGGTGCAGCCACTGGGACAGGGAGACTTTCTTGGGGGTGTTCCCCTTGGGCGAGAAGAAAGAATTCACCTTCGGCTTCCAGTACCCGGGCGCCCGTTTCTCCCCCCGTACTTGAAGTCCTGTGCGCACGATCAGCACCAGGAAGAACATGTTCAGGAAGTGCTGCCACCCCAGCCAGGCGGGAATGCCTTCAGAACTGCTTTCCGGGAGCCGTGAATGCCCCGGGTAGGTCGCAATGAACTCCTGCACAGCCGGCATCGTGCGGATCCAGCGGGCCAGCACCACCAGCACCACCCCAACAACGACGGTGCCCAGTATTGCGACGACGGGGCGCACCCAGTGAGAGCGACTGCCTGCCGCCAGCGCGCCCTCCTCGACTGCAGTGCCCGAGGCCGAAGATCGCGTACCACTCGACGAGGCCGGGACTGGTTCCACAGCAGCGCGGTCCGCGGATAGATCGGACGCCCCGGCCGATCCGCCCAGCCGCTGCCGGGGTACGGCGGCGACCAAATGGATCGATGGTGTCGATCCTATTCGTTGCTTCTGCGGCGCGGCCGGCTCTGGTGCCTGCGTGTAACTGCCCATGCGCTGGCGCTGGCGCGAGGCCAAGGCGGGGACCTTCTCTCCCTCGGGCGCCGTGTTGCCAGGGACGGGTGGTTGCTTGTGCGGGCCGGTAGTCATGATGGGGGCTCCTCCGGTCGATGCTGTCTTGATGGTCGTTTGGCTTAGCCCCGTCGGGCGCGCAGTTCGGCGACCAGCGCGGGGACCACGTCGAAGGCATTCCCGACAACCCCGAAGTCCGCGATCTCGAAGATCGGAGCATCCGCATCCTTGTCGATCGCCACGATGGTTTTCGAGGTCTGCATGCCGGCCTTATGCTGTATCGCTCCGGAAATGCCCAACGCAATGTAGAGGTCTGGGGCGACCGTCACGCCGGTCTGCCCCACCTGCAGTTCCTGTGCCGCATAGCCGGCGTCCACTGCTGCACGCGACGCGCCCACTGCGCCTCCAAGCGCGTCTGCGAGGTCACCGGCAAGCCCGAAACCTTCAGCAGAACCCAGACCGCGACCTCCGGAGACCACAGTCTTGGCAGTGCGCAGTTCAGGTCGATCGGCGGCCGGAGGGTGTTCGCTGACGGCCTGGATGACGGGCCCCGGTGCCCCTAGCGCCAAGGTCCGGCCATCCAGTATGGACACCTGAGGAGCATCCACGGCACTCGCCCGCTGATCGATGCTTCCGGGGCGCACACTGACAATGCAGGGGCCGCCCTCCACAGTGGACTCGGTGACGAAGTCCCCGCCGAAAACGGAGTGCTGGACGATCACTTCACCGTCCTGGAACCGAAGGCCCACGGCGTCCGCACATACGCCGCCGCCACTTCGCACTGCAAGCCTCCCTGCCACACTGCGGGATTCCACGGTCTGTGGAACGATAACAGCGACGGGCGCGAACTCGCCGATCAATTGGGCCAAAACGGCGACAGTCAACGTTCCCAGTTCCGTGGCAGCCCGGTCCGACTCGACCACGACCACGTGGGCGGCGCCCTGTGCCCCTAACTCCTGTGAGAGTTTCGCTCCTGAACCGGATGCGCTGACCACCACAGCAACGGGTGATCCTACGAGCGACGCAGCACCAAGCATTCCGGAGGACGTTCGCTGGAGGACGCCTCGGGTGGTGGTCTCAATCAGGACCAATACGGTGTTCTGGCTAATGTCCATTACTTTCCTTCTTTTGGTTCGAAGCTCGGTTTCTGTGCTCGGTGGTCAAATCAACCGACTCTCTGCAAGGAAAGCCGCCAGCTGGCTGGCAGCAGTCCCGTCGTCCAGGATTTTTGGACCTGCCCGCCTTGCCGGCTTCTGCTGCGCGGACACCATGACTGAGCGGACGGTAGCTGTTTCGGGGCCGGCCTGAATTCCCAAGTCGTCCAACGACCACGTCAGCAGTGGCTTCTTCTTGGCCGCCATGATGTTCTTGAAATTGGGAAATCGTGGTTCCGCAATTTTTTCCGTCACCGAAACCACGGCTGGCAGGGCCGTGGCCAACGTCAGGACCGCATCGTCAATTTGAACGGTTGCGGTGACGTCCGTATCGGTGATGGCCAGCCTGTCCGCGCCGGGGACCAGTGCCTGGCCCCTCAACTCGGCGATCATCGCCGGCAGGACGCCGGACTTCCCGTCCGTGGAGACGTTTCCTGCCAGCACCAGGTCTGCCCCGATCTTTTCCAACGCGGCGTGGAGCACCCGGGCCGTTTGCACCAAGTCTGAGCCAGCCAGGACCGGGTCGGTCACCAACACGGCGGAGTCCACGCCCATGGATAGCAGCTTGCGAAGGGTTTTGTCCGCGTCCTCAGGCCCCATGCTCAGCGCTACGATTTCAGTCCCCGGGTGGGAGTCCTTATATTTGAGGGCCACCTCAGCGGCTCGTTCATTGATCTCGTCCGGCACGGCATCAGAAGCCGACCGGTCCAAATGCCCGGTGACCAGATCCAGCTTACGATCGGACCAGGTGTCAGGAACCTGCTTGGCAAGAACGGCGATTTTCATCGGATATTTCTCCTTCGAGGCGTGAGGCAGGATGTCGGCTGAAGCGCCGGCGCCAAACCGAACGACCTTCGTGGTTTGCGGGCTGCTGCCACGCAATCTGTAGTTGAATTGTGAGACCAATAAAGCGTCTACGGTTGCGCCGCCGAACAACGACGTCCCTGTCGGGGTAGTCCTGCCATAGACCCGTGGCCGTGGACCAGCCAGTAAATGACAATCGCGGCAGCCATCATCCCGGACATCAGCAGGTACATGCCTGAGTAGCCGGTAAGCGGTATTAGGGCGCCGAGGATGATGGGCCCAGTGCCGACACCGATGTCGAGCATTAAGAAGTACGTGGAGGTGGCCACCCCAATCTGCCTCGGTGGCACCACCGTGACGGCGATGGCCTGCAGGCTCGTCAGCAGGGCACCGAAGCCGAGTGCGATCAACGCGGCAGAGATCAAGATCCCTGGGGTCGTGGGCCACAAGGACAACACAGCGAGTCCGGACATAAAGGACACAATGAGCGGAATGACTGCGGCGTTGTCCCCGAACCGGTCGTGGATCGGGCCGACGATGAATCGGGTCAATACGAGGACGGCGGCATACACAAGGAAGAAGGAACTCGCGACGGAGGGGCTGATGCGCTCTTGTTGGGCGTAGCCGTTGAGGAACGCCAGCACTCCCGAGTAGGCCATGCCCGCCAGCAGGATGACCAACGAGACGGGCAGGACCTTGCGCGAGAGCATCCCTTGAAGGGAGAAACGGGGGTTAGAGCGTGTGTCCGCAGGATAGTCCCTGCGCTCGTCTTCGTGCCGTGGCGGCTCGGGCAGCTTGACCAGGAGACCGGCCATGAGGCCGAAAATGGAGAAGGCAGTGCAGGCCAGAAACACGGCGTTGAACCCGAAGGCATCTGTCAGCTGGAAGGCTATTAACGGACCGAAGGCCGAGCCGGCCGTGGTGGACGTGCCGAACCAGCCTGTACCCTCGCTGCGGCGGTATGGGGGGATCAGGCTGATCACGGCGGCGGCCAGGACGGTGCTGGCAGCGCCGAAGGTGAAGCCGTGGACGAAGCGAACGGCGATCAGCAGGCCTAGACTGTTGGCCACCAAGTAAAGCGTCGAGGTGATGGCGGCGGCGGCCAAGGAGACGACCAGGATCCTGCGGCGGCCCATGAGGTCCATGGCCTGTCCGGTGGCCAGCCGGGCAACCACGGCCCCCAAGACGAAGGCGCCAACCGCTAGCCCGGACATCACATCCGAAGTCTGGAACCGGTCCATGGCATACAGGACCAGGGCAGTCATCAGTATGTAGAACACCATGGCGAGAAACAGGTTGGTCAAGGCCAACAGGATGAAGTCCCGGCTCCACAAACGCGCTGGTGCCGGAGATACGACTCGGGTCGTGGACAAGGAGAACCACCGACTTTCTGGAGAATGGGGAATTGGTCGGGACTGCGGCCGGGCCCTTTAGCGGCCTACCGCGCTAAAGACCGTGCACCGACACAGCCGTTGAGTGAGGTTACTTGTCCCAACCCGCCTCGCCTTTGCGACCGAGCGACCACATCTGTACGCCTCGCTCGAGCTCGACAGCGGCGTCCCAGCGGACGGCTCCCGGACCGAGCTCAAGATCAGCGCTGTGCTTGATCTTCCGCGCCAGCAGAGGATCGGCGGCGGCCAGCCGCAGCAGGCCACAGGCCTCGGCCAACATTGCCTCCTGTTCGATCGCCTTCCACGCCAGTCCCATACGCGCCGCTTCGACACCCGAGACAGCAACGCCGAGCACGGCTAACGCCATCGCTTGCTGCCGGGACAGCGATCGGCCAAGGAGGGAGATGTGCCCACCTCCAGGGTGGATGCGCCGCGCCAGGAATCCCGAGTCGAGCACTGCATCGGGGGTGACCAGCAGCAGATCCGTCGCCATCGCAAGGTTCAGCCCTGCACCCACTGTCCCTCCAGCGACCAGGGCGATGGACGGCACCGGCATGCTGCCCACCCGGGTGAACGCTCGGTACACTGCCGAAGTGCGTTCGATGGCCTCGGTGGAGGCTGGATTTGCCGACGACGACGCGAGGTCACGAGTGTCGGCGCCACTGCAAAAGTAGGCTCCAACGGCATCCAGAATCACACCCCCGATGGACCAGTCATTATCGACGAGATCGCAGAACTCCTCTATCTGTTCTGACATCTTGATGGTGATCGCGTTCTTGCGACGGGGGTTGTTCAGGGTGATCCGGGCGATTCCGTTCTCCACGTGGACGAGGATCGGCTGATCGTTTTCCTGCGGTTGTTGCACGACTCGCTCCTGTTGCTCTTCATGACTGTTGGTTACTTGTTAGTTGGGCGCGGGCGTCAAGATGCCGTTCACCCGGCGAGGGACGTTGTACGGATTCGTTTGCTGGGCCTCCGGCGGCAGCCATTCGTCAGGAACATCCTGGAAGGCTACCGGCCGCACGAAACGGTTGAGTGCCGCAGCCCCGATGGATGTCACGCCCGGATTGGATGTGGAAGGCCATGGGCCGCCGTGCTGCTGGCCCCAGGAACAGGAAGCGCCGGTCGGCCATCCGTTGACAACCACTCGCCCAACCTGTTCGGACAACCGCTGCAACAGCGCCGGTGCCTGCGGGTCGGCGCCTTCAGTTGCTGCGATGAGACTCGCCGCAAGGGAGGGTTGCAAGTTTGTAAGTGCGGCGAGTAGTTCGTCCTGCGAGGAGTACTCACACACCAGCACCACCGGGCCAAAGCACTCCTCGAGGAGTCGACTTCCGGGTGAAAGTGAGGAGATGTCGGCCTGCAAGACAGCTGCAGGCGCCGACCATCCAACGTTCACGTCGCCAAGCTCGACCACTGTCCGGGCGCCGGCGTGACGAAGTTCGACCAGGCCTTGCTTCACGGACCCTGCGATCCCCTCGGTCAGCATTAGGGGCCGCGGGTCGAGGGTCTCGAGCGCGCTGGCGACGCGTGCAGCAGCATCTGATCCGAAGGGCGCAAGCATGAGGCCGGGCTTGGTGCAGTACTGCCCGGAGCCGAGCGTGAACGATCCGACAAAGTCTTTGGCGAGTTGCTGCATGTCAGTAGCGCCCGCCTCGGTCACCACCACGGGATTGACTGTTCCCATCTCGGCGTACACGGGGATCACCCGATCCCGCTCGTTGCTGATCCGCCAAAGCGCCAGGCCTCCGGACTGTGAGCCGGTAAAAGCGACAGCGGTCACCTCCGGAGCCTTTACAAGCTGCACGCCAGCGGCACGACCAACGACCATCCCGAAACTTCCCTCGGGGGCTCCTGCCTCCGATAGTGCCGTTTGCGCCAACTCGGCCAGCCGGTGACTCAGGGCAATGTGCGCGGTGTGTGCCTTGACGAGGACAGGGCAACCGGCTGCAAGGGCGGCGCTGGTGTCGTGCCCCAGGACCCCGAAGACGAATGGGAAATTGCTGGCACCGAAGACCGCGACAGGGCCCAGTGGACGATTGACGCGAACCAGGCGGTCCGTCCCGGCCGCACCCTCATCGCGTGTCACGCTGAGGTAGGACCCTTCCGCTGCGACATCACCGTAGAACCGGATCTGGGCTGCCGTCCGCAGTACTTCCCCGTCGAGTCGAGCGCGGCCAAGCCCAGTCTCCCTATCAGCAATCGCGACCAACTCGTCGGCCTGAAATTCCATCGCATCCGCAATGGAATACAGCCAGTCCCTCCTCTGTGCCGGGGTTGCCTGTGCCACGCGCTCGGCGCTGGCGCTCGCCCGCTTCAACAAATCACGGACTTCACTCTCAGAGGTGGCCGGGGCAGTGCTGATTTGTGTCCCGGTACGCGGATCGAACGAGGTTGCAGTCACAAGCGTGCCTCCGGTTTGGGTGGGTGAAACAGGTTGAATTCCAAGCACACTAATCGTTGCGCGTAAACTGCGAACTGTCAACACTTGACACAAGCGCCTTACGATCAGGCTGACGTAGACGCGGGTTGACCGGCCGGCGCGTGCGACAAGGGGAAACGAACCCGCCCGCAGTCGCCACCGAGTGCTGGCCAGGGCAGCCGAGAAGGAGTCGTTGGTGATCGCGGGGCACTTCGATACCCAGAGTGCGGCGCGTCTCGTCTTCGACAATGAACGTTTCGGTCCCAGTTGCGAGAATTGCCCGGCTTTGATTCAGTTTACAGTTGACAGTTGGCTGTACCCGGATAGGCTTGGACCATAAATACAGGACAGCCGGTGCGCGGCAAGGATTGTCGCCGCCTGGGATCGGAGACGGAAAGCATGAGTGACTTGACAGGACGACGCATTATTGTGACGGGGGGGGCAAGCGGAATGGGCGCGGGTCTGGTCCGGGCATTGCCCGAAATGGGAGCGTCAGTGGTTTCTCTCGACGTAGAGGAATCCGTCGGCGGCAAGATCGCTGCCGAGGCGGGCGCCACCTTCGTCAGGTGTGATGTCTCCGACGAGCAGTCGGTGACTGCCGCTTTCGACGCTGCTGTGGACGTCATGGGTGGGCTCGACGTGCTCGTGCATCTGGCCGGCATCGCCCCGACCGCCACGGCAATCGAAACCGACGCGGACTTATGGGACCGGGTGATGCGGATCAATGCCCGCGGCACCTTCCTAACCAACCAGGCGGCTTTCAGGCACCTCAAGGGCCACGGTGGTCGCATCATAGATTTTGCGTCCGGCGCTGGCATGAACGGCTACCCCAGAAAGGGTGCCTATGCAGCGAGCAAGGGTGCTGTTCTGGCCTGGGTGCGTACCTGCGCCGTCGAATGGGGGCCTTTTGGGATCAGTGTCAACGCGGTGAGCCCGATGATCTGGACGCCGATGTACGACAAGACCCGCTCCGAGATGACGCCCGAGCAATTGTCCGCACACGACGAAATGATGGCACGCACCATCCCGATGGGCGGCCGTCTCGGGGACGTCCGAAAGGACCTGGTCCCCGTGATCGCCTTCCTCGCCGGCGAGGGATCCGGTTTCATGACAGGCCAGACCTTCGTCGTCGACGGCGGCCGCATCATGACCCGTTAGCCGCGAACCGGATCCCCGGCCGCGTGAAATACCGAACCCCTCAGGAGACCTCGCATGACCACGGCAGTGCACACAATTGATCCAGCCCGCGTTGAGTGGTGCCTGGATATGAGTATCGACGGTGAACCAATCAAGGGCCTCGGGGCGCCGATTATGGTACACAACCCTGCCACTGAACAGGTGGTTGCCATCGTCCCTACAGCCTCGCCAGAGCAGGTGGACCGCGCCGTCCGAGCTGCCCGCCGAGCATTCGAGCAGGAGTCATGGTTGGATCCGCACCTACGGAAGCAGGTCATCCTAACTATCGCCGAAACAATCGAACGCAACGCTGAACTCCTCACGGCCGCGATTGTCACCGAGGTCGGTACGCCCGTGACGTTGGCGAAGTCGTTGCAGATCGGCGAGCCGGTTGCGGTCCTGCGAAAGTTTGCTGAGCTGACGGTCAGGGATCGGACCCGCAACCTGGGGTACGCCGCGGGGCCTCCTCCTAGTGAGGGGCTTATCCGCTACCTGCCCTCCGGTGTGGTGGCGGCCATCGCGGCCTATAACTACCCGATACTGTTCGCTGCGATCAAGATCGGTGCCGCGGTGGCTGCCGGTTGCACCACCGTGCTGCTTTCGAGCCCCCAGGCACCCCTGGCGCTCCTGCTGCTCGGGAAGCTCCTGCAGGAGGCCGACCTTCCAGTGGGCGTGGTCAACTTCATTGTGGGTGAGGCCGAAACGGGAAAGGCCCTGACGACGCACCCCGAGGTCGACAAGGTGAGCTTCACTGGTTCGGTCGGAGTCGGCAAACTGGTGATGTCGCAGGCTGCTTCGGGCCTCAAGGGGGTAGCTCTCGAGCTGGGAGGAAAATCGCCCTCTCTGCTGCTGCCAGACGCGGACCTTCAGCAAATCACCACCCAGGTCCATGCCCGATACCTGCGCAATGCCGGGCAAGGCTGCTCATCACCCACGCGGATCCTGGTTCACCAGGACAGATACGACGAATTCATCGACCTCAGCCGCAGTGCACTGGCCGGGATCAAGACCGGTGACCCCTGGGACCCGACCACCGTGGCGGGTCCACTGATCAGCAGCCGTCACCGTGACACCGTCGAGGGGTTCGTTCAGCGTGCGCTCGATAACGGTGGCAGCATCGTCGCGGGAGGCGGTCGTCCCAGCATGGACAAAGGCTGGTACATGAACTCCACCCTCATCGGAGGCGTCACGAACCAGGCAGAGATTGCCCGTGAGGAACTTTTTGGTCCGGTCGGCGTCGTGTTGCCGTACTCGACGGTCCAGGAAGCGATCGACATGGCAAACGACTCGGCGTACGGGCTGGCTGCGACCATCTACGGCGATCCCCAGGCAGCCCAGATCATTGCGCCGAAACTTCGCGTGGGAACAGTGATGATCAACGGCTGGCTCCCCCGGCAGGACAAGGCCGGAGGCGGATTCAAGCTCAGTGGTATTGGTCGTGAACTCGGCGAGGACGGAATCATGGAGTTCCTAGAGACGCAGTTTGTCGCTTGGCCCGCCACCAGTCAAGACACGGTCGACTAGGAACTCGTGCCCGGGAGGTCGAACAGCCGGAAGGCAGCTGGCTTGACTCTGACGGCGTTGATGCCGCGGGATCATGCGCTGGACCGCTCACATCATGGAACAGCTCGAATCCAACACAACGATTTGCCCGAGCGCCCATGACGGCAAGGAACAGTAATGGGAGCGCGGACACTAGTCTGCGGTGAGGCACCCGATGGTCACTCGGATCATCACCTATCGCAACGAATTCGGTGCCTCACCGCGGTCAGATCGAGTGTCGCTCCCTACATCCAGTTCTACAGGGTTGTAGGGAGCTTGGCTGGAAGCGCCGTTAGCACGGCGGGCAGCCCTGCGAGGGGAGTAACGATACGAGTGTGAGGAACGTCCGAAGTTGGTCGGCAAAGGTAATCACGCGCCCTTCCGGCTTATTCGCCCGGGGTGTGGGTACACGAAATGGAACCCTGGCCGTCCGCGTCGTGCTGACAGCGCTCCTGTACAAAATGCCGGTTGTGCGCGGAAGCGGAATTCCGCACCGGCACGTTGATGAATGAAAGAGGATAGACGTGACACGTATTGGCATTGTGGCCGAGTTGGGTCGCGAGGCACGGGTGGCGGCGACGCCTGCCACCGTAGGTAAGTTATTGGGGTTGGGCTACGACGTTGTGGTCGAGAAGGGTGCGGGAGAGTCTGCGTCCTTCCGTGACGAGGACTATGCTGCGGCGGGTGCCTTGGTCGTGGGCGCTGATGAGGCGTGGGGGTCTGAGGTGGTGCTGCGGATTAATCCGCCCACCGACGACGAGATCGGCCGCCTCGCCGACGGCGCAACGTTGATCGGTTCGCTGAGTCCGGCTCTGCGGCCGGATCTTGTAGAGGCGCTGGCGGGACGGCCGATTACGGCATTGGCGCTGGACGCGGTGCCGAGGATCTCGCGCGCTCAGTCCATGGACGTGCTGAGTTCGATGGCGAACATTGCCGGATACCGCGCCGTCATTGAAGCCGCCCATGAGTTCGGCCGGTTCTTCACCGGTCAGGTGACTGCTGCGGGAAAGGTCCCGGCGAAGGTCCTGGTCGCCGGCGCCGGCGTGGCCGGTCTGGCGGCGATCGGTGCCGCGTCCAGCCTGGGAGCGATTGTGCGTGCCACGGACCCACGGCCTGAGGTCGCTGACCAGGTGAAGTCCATCGGCGGGACCTATCTCAAGGTTGAGGTAGCCGAGGAGATGAAGTCCTCCGACGGGTACGCCAAAGCCACGAGTGAGGCGTACAACGCCCGCGCCGCAGAGATGTACACGGAGCAGGCGGCGGATGTCGACATCATCATCACCACGGCCCTGATCCCGGGGCGTCCGGCACCGAAGCTCCTCACCGCCGAGGACGTGGCCGGCATGAAGTCCGGCAGTGTCATCGTGGACATGGCCGCCGGGCAGGGCGGGAACGTGGAAGGCTCCGTCGCCGGAGAACGGATCGTGACGGACAACGGTGTGGTGATCCTGGGCTACACGGATCTTCCGGCCCGCTTGCCGGCCCAGGCGTCCCAGCTGTACGGGACGAACATGCTAAACCTGCTCAAACTGCTGACCCCGGACAAGGACGGGCAGCTCCGGATTGATTTTGATGACGTGGTGCAGCGCTCGGTGACCGTGGTGCGGGACGGTGCAAAGACCTGGCCGCCGCCACCGGTCCAGGTCTCCGCCGCACCGGCGGCCAAGACCCAGACTGAGGTTGCCGAAACCCCTGCACCGAAGAAAAAGGAAGGCCTCAGCCCGGCCGGTAAGGCAGGTCTCTTTGCCGCCGGCATCGCTGCCCTGTTCCTGGTCAACGCGGTCGCGCCGGCGCCGCTGCCGCAGCACTTCACGGTGCTGATGCTTACGGTCGTCGTCGGATTCTATGTGATCGGGAAAGTCCACCACGCCCTGCACACGCCGCTGATGTCCGTCACGAACGCGATCTCCGGGATCATCGTCGTCGGTGCGCTGCTGCAGGTCACCTCGGACAACCTCGTGATGCAGGTGCTCGCCGCGGTCGCTGTGCTGCTGGCCAGCATCAACATTTTCGGCGGGTTCGCCGTGACCCGGCGGATGCTCGCGATGTTCTCCCGCGGAGACGGGGCCCGTAAATGAGCGCCGTACCCGAAGCAACAGCCCGAATCGTCTCGAGGAGCATTACCGTGTCTGACACCGTCTCCGGTCCGTTGACCGCCGACTCCATCGCCGGAGCTGCGTACATCGTCGCGGCCCTGCTGTTCATCCTCAGCCTCGCCGGGCTGAGCAAACACGAAAAGGCCCGCGCCGGCGTCGTGTACGGCATCACCGGAATGGTCATCGCCCTCGCCGCCACGGTCTGGCTGACCGTGCAGGGGGCCTGGGGCACCGGCGCCGGCCTGACCGGTTTGGTGCTGCTCGTGGCCGCCGTGCTGGTCGGCGGGGCGATCGGGCTCTGGCGCGCCCGGGTCGTGGAAATGACCGGGATGCCTGAACTGATCGCGCTGCTGCACAGCTTCGTGGGCCTCGCCGCGGTCCTGGTGGGCTGGAACGGCCACCTCGAAGCCCCGGCCCTTCCTGCGGACCTGACGGCGATCCACCACGCCGAAGTCTTCATTGGTGTGTTCATCGGCGCGGTGACGTTCACCGGTTCGATCGTGGCGTTCCTGAAACTCTCCGCCAGGATGAAGTCCTCACCCCTGATGCTGCCGGGCAAAAACGCGATCAACCTCGGCGCCCTCGCCGCGTTCATCGCCCTGACCGTCTGGTACGTCAACGACTCCCAGCTCTGGCTCCTCATCGTCGTCACCCTCCTGGCCCTGGGCCTGGGGTGGCACCTGGTGGCCTCCATCGGCGGCGGCGACATGCCCGTGGTCGTGTCCATGCTGAACAGCTACTCCGGCTGGGCCGCGGCAGCGGCGGGGTTCCTGCTGAACAATGACCTGCTCATCATCACCGGCGCCCTGGTCGGCTCCTCCGGTGCCTACCTGTCCTACATCATGTGCAAGGCCATGAACCGGTCCTTCATCTCCGTGATCGCCGGCGGCTTCGGCATCGCCGCGCCCGTTAGCAAGGGGGACGCGGATCAGGGCGAGCACCGCGAAATCACCGCCCAGGCCACCGCCGAAATGCTGGCCAACGCCTCGTCCGTCGTCATCACCCCCGGCTACGGCATGGCCGTGGCCCAGGCCCAGTACCCCGTCGCCGAACTCGCCCACCAGCTCCGCGAGAAGGGTGTGAACGTCCGGTTCGGTATCCACCCGGTCGCCGGGCGCCTGCCCGGGCACATGAACGTGCTCCTCGCCGAAGCGAAGGTCCCGTACGACATCGTCCTGGAAATGGACGAAATCAACGACGACCTCGGCGACACCTCAGTGGTCCTGGTCATCGGCGCCAACGATACCGTCAACCCCTCAGCCGCCGAAGACCCCGGCAGCCCCATCGCCGGGATGCCCGTCCTCCGCGTCTGGGAGGCCGAAAACGTCATCGTCTTCAAACGCTCCATGGCAGTCGGCTACGCCGGCGTCCAAAACCCTCTCTTCTACCGCGACAACTCCCAAATGCTCTTCGGTGACGCCAAAACCCGCGTCGAAGACATCCTCAAAGCGTTCTAACGCAAAGCTCCTCCCGACGCGTCTCGTCCAGCAGTCCACTTCACAAGGTCCCACCAACATGGCGCCGACCCGGACTGGTGCCCCGTCTGATATATGGAAACGTCAAAGGGCATTGCTGAACGGCTCCCAACTTCTTTGGTGGGCGCCGCTGGTTCGGGTGTTGTCAGGGTGGGGCGGTCGTGCTGGCGAGTCTTGTATTCGACTGCAGTGTCAGATTGATTTTCGCGGGCTGGTTTCCGCATGACGATTGTTCGGCTGGGGCTTATCGCTGTCTATGTTTCGGGCGTCAACTGCATGGGCCGTGTGCTCATAGTTGGGTCTCGAGTTAGCCCCAAAGTGCTGCCACGTCACGCCCGCCACGCATCCGGCCGACACGTTCTTTAAACCGCGTTCATGCGTTCCCCTTGCCCGTGGTCGCCTTGCTGGAGGGGTGCGGCCAGGGACCAGCACTAGCCGGCCAGTTCCCTAGCGACCGCGGTGTTGGCCGTGGCGGATCTTTTCTTCCGGGCGTCGCACGCTTCCCATTTGTGGTGGAGCCTGTGGTTGCCTTCCAGCGCGCGGATGCGGGTGGCCGGGCCGACCAGGTCCAGCTGCCGCAGTGGACGCAGCCCGGGCGTGACATAGGGGCGCCGGTGCTGCCAGGCTGCCTCCACCAGGAGCTTGCGGGCGTATCTGCTGCCGGCCTTAGTAATCGGGCCCTGATGCCGGGATTGGCCCGAGGACTGCTCACTAGGCACTAGACCGAAGTAGGAGCCGATGGTGGCGCCGGTGAAGCGTGTCCAGTCGCCGATCTCCACGGCGAGCCCGAACGCGGTCGTGACCTGAATGCCGCGCAGGCACATCAACCCGTCGACCACAGGCGTGTACTCACAGTCCCTGGCGACCGCCGCGATGCGCTGGTCAATGCGATGGGAGTGCGCCGCGAGCAGTTCTGCCTGTTCCACGTCGGCTTGATAGGTGAACTGCAGCACCGGGGCGTCGAAACGCTGCCTGTGCAGCCACGCTTGGTGTTCCTAGGTCCACTTCGTCTCCTTGGGATACCTGATGCCGTGGCGGAACAGGATCGCATTCACGTACTGGCAGGCATGGGCCAGGTTCTTCGCCGCCGTGGCCCGCAGCCGGGACAAATCCTGCAGGTCCTCCTGCTCTCGCGTCGGGACCCGCACCTCCGTGATTTGGCCCAGGGCGAGCATTTCCGCCAAAAGCCGGCGTCTCGCTTGTCCGTTTAAATGCATGAATGTCGGGGTGCCTATTCAAGGCTGTCGTCCCCCGCTGCGGCACTCTCGAAGATCCGCTTTGGCCCTTACCGGATCAAGTCCATTCACGTCCGGAACCACAGGAATGGCTGCTGGATCGAAGCGAACAGTCCCCTGACCGGCGTCATGTCGGCCCGTTCTCCCTCGACGTGCGCACGGCCGCGAAAAGCCGTCGGAGCACGAATCGAAACCGTCGCCAGCCAGAAGGCTATGCCCTACCTGACCATCGCGGACCTCTGCGACTCGATCGAAATCGAACAGGCCGGGCACCATCTCACCCCCTCAGAGGCCCCCTACCTGCGGCTGTGCCCTCCGTCATGGACGAATATTGCGAACGTTCGAACTCGGCAAGGTCTAGGTCCTGCGCGGTGACAACGACGTTCACCAGAGGGGAAGTGGAAGCGGGCCGGCATCTGGTGGAAACGGAACTGTCTGAGAGGGTCAAGATAGGCCGCGGCACCCTTCGGAAAGCCCTCCGCCAGTTCGTACAGGAAGGTCTCCTCGACCTGCCCTCGAGGGCAGCTCTCCGTCCGGCACTTTGACGAGAAGGAGACCAAGGACATTTTTACCGTCCGCGTGGCGCTGGAATCTCTGGCTGCGGTCGCCCTCTGCGAGCTCCCTGACCGCAGGCGTTTGTCCGGTCCCTGCACCTGGCAATCGATGCCATGGACCTGGCCAAGCGAGCATCCTTGGAAGAACGGGTTGTAACCGACATCGAATTCCACCGAACTATGTTCCGGCTCACCGGTAACGAAATTCTGTTCCACTGATGGGAGTCCCCGGAGTGGTTTGTCCGGTTGTCCATCATGTCCTCGGAATGAGTCGCCCACCGCTTCCCTCTTCGCCAGTGCAACAGCAGACTTTCGCACGTCAGCTGGTTCGCAGACGCACAAATGGGACCCGGTTTGCAGTGGGATTGTCAGCATTCGAGCAAAACATGATTTTTGCGCGGGTGGATCGACTTGTTGCGTGCACGTCGACGCTTGATTGGCGCCCTTTGCAAGCCATCGCCTTTGTGGCGATTCCTGCGCCTTGCGGTCAACAAAATACTGATGATTGTGAAGTGTTGGCAGTTGCGCTACAGTGTTAGACATCACATCGAAGGCCCCGAAAAGCAGAACTTGACTACGTCGAGCTGTACGCCAGCTTTTCCTTGGCCGTGAGCATCATTGCATAACTACCATGCTCAATAGCTCCGCTCAAGTGGCCTGCCACCCCACCTGGAGCGAACGCGAACACTCCCTCCGCAGGCCCTTCTACGATCGCCTCGCCGACCATACCAGGCGAACTCAGTAGTCCGGCAGACCAGAGCCTCCCCCAGGCACGTCGAACGACAAAATAACTTCCCTAACGAACGGAACATCATGACGATCAAGAACAGCAGCCCTTCCGTCTTCGATACCAGCGTCGCCGGCAGTGACGAGGCAGCGATCATCGAGATCGAGAGGGCTATGTCTCAGGCTCAGGAAGTGGACTCGATCACAGACCACTGGGCAGAGGACGCCGTATATTTCGACTTCGGCCCCGGAGTCTACCGGAGCCGGGAGGAGGCCAGGGCGGAGATCGAAGAGCAGTTCAAGGGGGTTACTAACCTGCGCACACAGGTCCTCGAGCTCTGCGTACGAGCAGAGCAATCCACCGGGTGGGCGTTCAGCATTCAGAACTTTGTTGCCGACAACCCCACTGGAGGCCCGGACCTCACCTTCGTGTTTCGCGAGACCGACCTTTTCGTCAAGGAAGGCGACCGCTGGCTGCTCGCGCACCAGCATCTCTCGGTTCCGGTCGACATGTCGACGGGGACCGCGGTGCTCAAGCCGGCGGATCCGTCCGCTTAGTTCTTAGCTTGTGTCGCCAGCATCCCCTCGGCCCCCGACACCCCCAGCCCTCCTACCCACTTCGCCACGAAAGGCACTCCCATGAACGAAGTCCCGAACGTCGCTGATACCGCAGCTAATTCGATTGCTGTCAACAAGAAGGTGGTCACGCAGTACATCGCCGCCTACTCGGACCTTACCGGCGTCACGTCCGAGCCACTGTTGCACTCAGACGCCAAGATCATGCTGATGTCTCGGGCCTCTGGTCTTCCGTTTGCCGAGAGCTACACCAAGCACGAATATCTCGATCTGTTCCCTGGCATGAGCCAAGTGCTTCCTGAAGGGATCGTGCACAAGGTCTGCGGCATGATCGCGGAGGATGATTGGGTTGCGGTGGAGACCGAATGCTTCGCCAATCTTCCCAATGGGCGGCAGTACAACAACCTGTTCCACTTCGCTATTCGTCTGTCTGGCGGTCAGATCATCGAGATTCGCGAATACTGCGACTTCCTGCACGTGCAACAAGAGCTGTTCTCGACCAAAGTCACTTAAGCCGGCCAATCAACGGACAGGGCCGGGCTTTATCGGCGGGGACTCCTCCATCGCGGTGTCGCCTACCCCCAGCGCGCCCAGGGCCGTAACATCATCGAGGCCCCTCCTGGAACGACGGCCGGCCATCGTGTCGGGAGGTACCTCAACGGAAATGCGCGGCGTCCATCCAGCCCACGAGTTGCTGCAGGTATCCGAACGCGACGAGGTCGACATTATCGGGGCCAATTGGAGCTCCACACCCTTAGTGCCGATCATCTTGCCTGTCTCGACGTCGACGAGGGCGTCTGCCGGTCACTGAGGATGGGCCGCGCGCTGAGCCTCCGACAGTTGATCACCGGCCACAGACACCTCGGGCTAGCCCGTTAGCCGCGAACCGGATCCCCGGCCGCGTGAAATACCGAGCCCCCCCTCAGGGACCTCGCATGACCGCGGCATTGCACAAAATTGATCCGGCCCGCGTTGAGTGGTGCCTGGATATGAGTATCGACGGTGAAACCGTCTAGGGCCTCGGGACGCCGATCATGGTACACAACCCTGCCACTGAACAGGTGCTTGCCATCGTCCCTACAGCCTCACCCGGGCAGTCAATCCAGGTCGGCCCAACCGGGCTCCATAAGACGCGGCAGAAGATCCACAGCCCCCATTTTATATTCGCAACGATAGTGGCTTTAGTAAGCAGTTATCTGTTGACAGATAACTGCTTACTAGCGTTTACTGTGACTGGTCCTGATGTGTCGTAGATCATGTCAGGGAGCGGAGGCTACCCCTTCCCGTGAACCCTAGGACAGGTCGGTTTCGCGACCTCGGCGGCGATGCGGCCGGCCCCGCCACAAAAGCAACCACAGAACAGGAGCACCTCATGGCCGTAAAAGTGACACGGTATCGGTATGCGGGAGTCCGCTGGCGTCGGATGACGATGGGACTGATCACGGCAATAGCATTGGCACTGGCGGGATTACTCGCGGCGTGCGGTGGCGGCGGCGGCTCGACTGGCGCCGACCCGGGCGCAATCGATAACGAGGCAACCCTACGCGTCGGCTACGCCGGCGCACCCGACACCCTCGACCCCCACATGGCGGTGTCCGAGGACTCGTCATCACGTTTCGGCCTCTGGGGTCTGTACGACCGCCTGTTCCACATCGGTAGCGACGGTGAGGTGAAGGGGCACCTCGTGACGGATTGGTCCTACGAGGCGGCCGGCACGACTCTAGCGATGAAGCTGCGTCAGGACGTGGTTTTCCAGGACGGGACCCCATTGGATGCCAAGGTGGTCAAGGCGAACCTTGATCGTGCGCGAACCCTGAACTCACCTGTAGTGAAGTCGCGTCTGGCAATGGTCGATGATGTGCAGGCGACCGGCCCTTTCGAGGTCACCCTGACGCTCTCCTCGCCCGTGCCTTCCATCCCGGCCGTACTGGCCGAGACGGCCGGGATGATCATGCACCCGGATCTTATCGCCCATGGCCACCCGGCCACCGAGGTCAATGGTTCGGGCCCCTATCAGTTGTCGTCATTCGTGCCCGGCGAATCTTTGGCGATGGAACGGGAGAACTCCCACTACTGGGACCCGGAGGCGGCTAAGGTCAAACGGTTCGTGTTCGTCGGGATCGGTGACAGCAAAGCCTTCACCAACGCGTTGCTTGGCCGACAGATCGACATTGGTCAGTATATGCCGAACCAGCTCGCCGACCTTGAGGGCGACCCCAACCTCAACACCATTCAAATCGATCAGGGCAAGGGCCAAGACCTGGTGTTGAACTGGAAGCAATCACCCCTCGACGATCTGCTGGTGCGTCAGGCCCTGAATTACGCTCTCGACCGGGACACCATCACCCAGGCCTTCTTTCCAAAGTCGAAACCTAAGTGGCAGTACAACCGTGAGGGTTTGGCCGGTCACGATCCCAGTGTCGGGCAGACCTACTCCTACGACCCGGCGAAGGCAAAGTCGCTTCTGGCCTCGGCCGGGCACCCTGACGGCATCGACTTGGGCACCATCTTGGTCAGTTCCGTTTCAACACCTGGCGTGGCCGAAGTGGTCCAGCAGCAGCTTGCCGAGGCTGGAATCTCCGCCAAGCTGGAGACGGTGGATGTGTACGGAATCCTGTCTCGGTTCGCGAAGGGCAAAGACGTTGCCGCGCTCACCTTTGTCACTTCCGGGACCTCGCCATATACAGGATCGGAGTATCGCTGGCTGCGGCCGTCATTCAACCCGGGCGGGGTGACGCCGAAGTTCCAGTCGCTGATGACAGGGGCGAACAGCGGGGCCTCGGCGGAGGAGCTCGAGGCGGCATATCGGGCAATCGACCGGTATGTCGTAGAGAATGCGTGGTCGGTGCCCCTCTCGAGCTTTGGCACACTGTGGGCCTCCGACAAAAAAGTTCAGGGGTTGAACGATAAGGCCGACTTCGCGCCGACTCACGGCCCGGTCGATATGCGGTATGTGTCGGTCCTCAAGGACTGACAGGCCAGGCGGGGGCCGAAACTCTCCCGGTCCCCGCCGGCAGCCGCCCAACACTCAACTCTAGGAAAACTATGACTTTGCGATTTTTGTCGCAGCGGGTGATTTCCCTGATTCCGCTGCTGTTCCTGCTGATCCTCATCGTCTTCGTGATGGTTCAGTTGGCCCCGGGAGATCCTGCAGCCATAGCGGCGGGCCCTGACGCATCGCCCGAGGCCGTCGAACAGGTCCGCCGGAGCCTCGGGCTGGATGGCTCTTTTCTCGACCGTCTGGTGAGCTATATTTCCGGCGCGGTGAGGGGAGACCTTGGAACCTCTTACGTGTCGAAGGAGTCCGTCACCGATATCATCTCTCGTCGCTTGCCACGCACTCTATCGCTGGTAGTCCTCGCAATGATCGTCTCCGTGGTCGCGAGTATCCCCTTGGGCATCATCGCAGCGCTCAACAAGGGATCGTGGCTCGATCGCGGAATCACCGGCCTCGCCGTCTTCCTATTGGCCGTACCACCCTTCGTATTCGCAGCCATACTGGTGGGCTGGTTCGCCCTGGGTGGGTTGCGTATCTTTCCTCCGACGGGGTACATGCCCATGAGTGAGGGCTTTGGTGAATGGTTCAAGTACGCGGCTCTCCCGGCCTTGGCTATTGCAACGATCAGCCTTGCCGAGTTGACTCGGATGATGCGCGGCTCGCTGGTCGATACCTTGGAGGAGGATTACATCAGAACGGCGAACGCCAAAGGCCTGAACCGCCTACGAATCGTGGGCAAACACGCAATGAAGAACGCCGCCATCCCATTCATCACGATTCTCGGTCTTCAGGTAGGCAGGATAATTGGTGCAGCTGTGATCGTCGAGGCAATCTTCAACATCCGTGGGTTCGGGCAGCTCGGAGTAGAAGCCGTGCTCCAGCGCGACATGCCAATCCTTCAGGGGGTTGTCCTCGTCAGCGGATTGATAGTCATCATCACCAATCTTGCCGTCGACATTTCGTACGGCTTCTTGAATCCGAGGACGCGTACTCAATGACCACTTCTGCTTCTACCACTCCCCTACGGCCACAGGCCAGGCGCAAACGACCCATGGGTCGGACAACAAAGCGGTTTCTGGCCGACCGGGTTGGCCTAGCCAGCTTGGCGCTGTTGATTGCCATCGTGTTGTTCGGCGTCTTGTCCTTGATATGGACTCCTTACGACACAGCGGCACAAGATCTGCTGGCCCGCATGCAAGGGCCCTCAACGGCTCACTGGCTGGGCACCGACAATCTTGGACGTGATATTTTCAGCCGGCTTATGTGTGCAACCTGGACCGCCGTGGCCTCGTGCGTGCTTGCACTGACCATTTCGCTTATCGGCGGCGTCGGCTTGGGTCTCATTGCCGGGTATCTGGAGGGTCCACTGGATGGCCTTCTCAGCCGCCTAACCGATGTACTGATGTCGCTGCCGCCGATCCTCTTCGCAGTCGGCATTGTCGGCGCGCTGGGCCCGAGCCTGCAAAATGCCATGATCGCCATAGGCATCCTGCTACTGCCACGGTTCTTCCGCCTAACGCGCATTACAACAGTCGAGGTCAAGAACGAGACTTTCGTGGAGGCCGCACGGAGTTCCGGGGCGGGACCACTTCGCATCGTCTGGTTCCACATTTTGCCAAACATCGTTGCACCGCTCGTGATCCAGGTGTCCCTGGCGGCGTCGGTTGCGATTGTCGCGGAAGCAAGTCTGAGTTTTATCGGCCTCGGCATTCAGCCCCCGGACCCCAGTTGGGGATCAATGGCCAAGGAAGGCTTTGACCGGCTTGCCCAGAACGGCTGGATCATCATTCCCCCATCAACGATCCTCATTCTGGCAATCCTGATGCTGTCCCTGCTTGGTGACAGCCTGCGTGACGCCACGGGACGATAAGGAGTCGACATGTCGGAAGCAATGACACTAAGGAGTGCGGGCCCTCTCATGACTCAGGAGCTCTTAACGGTGGAGAATCTTTCCCTGGAGGTACAGGGGCCCCATGGAAACGTCACGTTGATCGACGATGTCTCGTTCTCGGTCGGCGCCGGGGAAGTCGTCGGGCTGGTTGGTGAATCCGGATCTGGAAAGACTGTTACATCGCTGTCAGTCATGCAGCTGCTGCCGCACAACTCTCAGTTGTCGGGTTCAGTCAGACTCGACGGCAAGGAACTCACCACGATGTCGCGGAGGGAACTTGGGAAGGTCCGCGGTGTGGAGCTGAGCATGATCTTTCAGGAACCGCGCCGGAGCCTGAACCCTGCGTTCACCGTCGGTGACCAGATTGCGGAATCCGTGCGCCAACATCAGGGGGCATCGCGCAAGGAAGCGTGGGCGAGGGCCGTCGATTTGATGGACCTCGTGGAAATCGATGATCCGTCCCAACGCGCCCACCAATACCCACATGAGCTTAGTGGCGGCATGTGCCAACGCGTAATGATTGCCATGGCACTCGCCTGCGATCCGAAGATGCTCATAGCCGATGAGCCCACGACTGCTTTGGACGCCACCGTTCAGAAACAGGTTCTTGAGCTGATCCTCCGAATACAAGAGGCGTCTGGGATCGGGGTCCTGCTGATTACCCACGATTTAGGCGTAGTTGCTGAGGTCTGTGACCGGGCCATAGTCATGTATGCCGGTCGCATCGTCGAGTCTGGCCCCGTGCTCGATCTCTTCGACAATCCTCAACACCCTTACACGGCTGGGCTGATCCACTCCATGCCTGACGTGGTCCGCCACGAAAAAAAGATGGGTGCGATCCCCGGCGTAGTGCCACAGCCAGATCAGTTCATCAGCGCCTGCCGGTTCGCGGCTCGTTGCCCCTACGCCGCCCCGGAATGTCTGGACGGCTTCGTGCCGCTGCAGCCAACACCACGCGGCGGCCAGGTCCGGTGCATCCGGTCCGGCACTCTTGATCTATCGGAGGCTTTCTATGACTGAATCAGACGTTCGCACGACTCCAGCCCTCCAAGTGTCAGGGCTAAAGAAAAGTTTTGTCATTCGCCGGAATCTTCTCGGACGCGCCACTGCACGGCATGAGGCCGTCCGCGGCGTGGACTTTTCGATCGCTCACGGTGAGACGCTGGCGCTGGTCGGGGAATCCGGAGCGGGGAAATCTACAGTCGGCCGAATGGCCCTGCGACTCGTGGAGCCCGAGGGGGGCACAGTCTCACTCCTGGGAGAGGACATCACCGCTCTGTCGCGAAGTGCGCTGCGGAAAATTCGTGCCAGGGCGACCATGATTTTCCAGGACCCCTTCAAGTCTCTGGATCCCCGCAGTTCAATCCGCTACTCGATGCACGAGCCGATGTTGGCCCAAGGCACCTACAGCGCGGACGAGCGCGACGCGAAAGTCGCTGCGCTCATTGAGCGTGTGGGGCTAACCCAAGCCCATCTCAACCGGTACACCTACGAGATGTCCGGGGGGCAATTGCAACGCGTTGCGATCGCCCGAGCGCTCACCACCGACCCGGAGGTCGTCGTCTGTGACGAGCCCGTCGCCGCACTTGACATGTCGGTCCGGGCACAGGTCATCAACCTTCTCCGCGAACTTCAATCCGAGCGTGATCTCGCGTATCTCTTCGTCACCCATGATTTGTCCTTAGTGCAAGTCATTGCCGACCGAGTGGCGGTGATGAAGGCTGGTGAACTTGTGGAGACCGGTCCCACCGCGGAACTTTTCCAGAATCCGGAGCACGAATACACGCGGACGTTGCTGTCAGCGATGCCGGCCTCGCACCCCCGCGACCGGAAGTTGAAACCCTCCCGGTTCGTCGCCTCGCTCTAGCGCGCGCGAATCGGCTCGAGGCATGGTGTTGATGCCGCATAACAGTGAACTGCAAAAGGAGTGGTCCGGTCGAGAGCAGCAGTAGATTCCGTTTGGGCAGGAGCCGGTGAGGCACAACCTGTATATAGGTCTTGTGACGTCCGATCGGCGCGGTGACGAGTACCCCGCCGAATCCTGTGATGATTCGAGACTGAACCGTCCCGGGCTTGATGCCGCTATCTTCTTTGAAAGTTAGTGACTATGCCCAAGCAGTTCCCGCCCGAAGTCCGTGACCGTGCCGTGCGCATGATCTTGGCTCGATTGTCCGTGTACCCGTCTGTTTATTCTGCCAGCAAGGCCTTGGCGCCGAAGCTCGGGGTCGGCCCTGAATCGCTGCGCCGCTGGGTTGTCCAGGCCCAGGTCGATGCCGGGGAGAAGACCGGACCGAGTAATGATGAGTTGGAGGAAATCAAGCGACTCCGGGCGGAGGTGCGGGACTTGAAGGAGTCCAACGAGATCCTCAAACAGGCCTCGATTTTCTTCGCGAGGGAGCTCGACCCTCGCCGCCGCTGATCTGTCGATTCATCGATGAAATGCGCGCTGTTGGTTATGCGGTCGAGTCATCTGTGCCGTCCTGCGGGAGCAGGGCGTGCAGGTCGCCGCACGAACCTACCGGGCGTGGAAGAAACGCCTGGCGGCCCTGCGCACCATCGAAGACGCGCGTATCACCGACACGCTTCGCAGCCAGAAAGTTCCAGATGCGAAGGGACGTCCGCCGCCCGAGATCATCTACGGGCGGCGGAAAATGACGCAGTGGCTGCGCCGGAACGGCTTCCCGGAGGCCTCCAAACACACTGTGGACCGGCTCATGCGCGAAGAAGGGATGAACGGCCTCATCAGAGGCCGCAAGACGCGCACCACCATCCCCGGCAAGGACGCCGCCGCGCCGGCGACCTGCTGAAACGGGACTTCACCGCCGAGGCCCCCCGAACCGGATCTGGGTCACTGATTCACCTACGTCCCGGTCTACTCCGGATCCCTTCACGTCGCGCTGGTCATCGACCTGTACTCCCGGGCGATCGTCGGCTGGGAAACGTCCACCGTCAGGACACCGCGTTCGTCCACTGCCTGCGAATGGCCCTGTGGCGGCGCGAACACACCGGCCGCCCGGCAACCGGCGGGACTGATCCATCGCTCAGACGCCGGCAGCCAGTACACCTCCATCCGATACACCGACACCCTGGCCCTGGAGGGCATCGGCCGCGTCGGCGACGCCTATGACAATGCCGCCGCCGAGACCGTGATGGGCTGTTCAAAAACGAAGCCATTGCGAAAAATTCACCGTTCCGCGCCGGGGCGTTCTAGACCGAAACCGACGTGACGCAGATCGTCTTCGAATGGGTCCACTGGTACAACAACGAACGCCTGCATTCCGCCCTGGAACACCAGACACCCGAGGAATATGAACAGACATACTACGATCTACTAATCGGCTCGTTACCCGACGACGCCGCCAACAAACAGGCGGCATGATTCCCGGGACGCTTCCGACATCCTCACGGACGACTCGAGTCATCAGTAACACCCCGGTCTTCAGACCTGCGTGTTTTTCTTTTGCCCGTGTTTCTGGGTTGGGTAGTCCCGATTTGGGTCGATGGTGAGTTCGCGGATGATCCCTCGGGGGGTAGCATCGCTGACGGTGACGTCGGCGTCGTGGATGAGCATGAGGACGTGTTTGCTGGCACGGGTGCAGCGAATGCCGATGTGGCGGAACTAGCCGGCGTGGTGGAGGGTGCGTTGCCCGAATTTGTCGAAGCCGTTGATGCGTTGGCGCCAGTGGTCTCCCTGTTTCGCTCCGGCCGACGAGGCTGGTTGTGTAGACGTTATCGGTCAGAGTGGAAGCCGGGAGGCCTCAGTCCGCGGCGGTGGCCACGACGGTGGTGACGGGTCTGAACGTGGTGCAGGCGAGTAGGTAAGGGTAGCGGTCGCCAAGGAAGTTCGGGATCTTGGTGTCGGCCGCGTCGACGAGGGCCAATGGGGGGAAGTCCGATTGCCAGGTCTCCTTGGGCCGGTCTGTTTCGATGCGGTCCAAGGAGGCTTTGGGTCGTTTCTTCGGTTCGGGGGTGATGAAGCCTGCGGCGTGAAGGATCCGGCGGATCGTGGAGGTCGAGGGCGGGCCCAGTCCTTCGCGTTCGAGGTGCCAGGCGATGGTGACGGGTCTTGGCGTCCAGTCCGGCAGCGGCCAATTCGATACGCAGAGACAGGATTCGGTTGGTAGCGGCTTCGGTGGTCGCTTCGGGTTGCTCGGCGAGCGTTTGGGCCGCGGCTCGACGGCGCGTCCATGCCCCCTTCTCCTTCGCGCCTGAGCAGTTCGTGGACCCAGCGGCGGCTGACGCCGCAGCGGCCGGTTGCGGCCGTGACTCCCAGGCCCTGACTACGGACGGCGAGGACGATGACTTTCTGCTTCGACATGAATCACGCTCGACCACGACAGTGTGAACGATGTCCCCGACTCACCGGTGAAGTTTCACCTGTGAACTATGTCGTGGAACCAGACACCCCTGCGCGGGATCCCGGTTCTTCAAATCACTGCGGCAGGCCACCGAACCATCGACGACACTGGCATGCTCCAGCAAACGGCGGCTTGGCCCAAGCGTCTGCTTCCTCGCTTCGCCTGCGGCGCCAAGGTTCCGCTGGCACTCGCGGGATCACAACAGAACCGTCGCCCCGCCGTCGACCGTCAGGCTGGTGCCGGTAACCCAGCGCGACTCGTCGGACGCCAGGTAGAGGGCGGCGTAGGCAACGTCCAGCGGAGTGCCCGCGACGCCGGTGGCCGTCGCGTTAATGAGGCCAGCGTAGGGAGAAGTCTCCCCCAGCTCGGCGGTCAGCCGCAACACCGGAGGCGTGCCGATGATTCCAATGGTCAGGCTATTCGCGCGGATGCCGTGGGGGCCACCCTCCGCCGCGAGCTGTCGGGTGAGGGACAGGATGGCGGCGTTGGCGGCGCCATGCGCAGAGTAGGGCAGCCCCTTCGACCCCAGCACCGCCGACACGGACGACGAGTTAATGATCGTGCCACGGCCCCTTTCGACGAAGTGGGGCCACACCGTTTGGCAAACATTCCACGTCAACCCAAACTGGTTGCCGAAAGTGAAGTCGAGATCGTCATCGCTGGTGCCCTCGAACGGCAGTTTCCGAGCGCGAACCGCATTATTGTAGACCGCATCAATCCGGCCATGATTAGCAACCGCGGCCTGCAGCCAAGCGGAGACCTGCCTCCGGTCCCGGAGATCGACCGGCGCGGACGCATCCAGATCGAGGCCATCGGCATACAACGACCGCACACTTTCCGCGGATGCGTCGGAATCCAGATCGCACCCGACCACGGTGGCGCCGTGCGCAGCAAACAGCCGGGCTGCCTCCCGGCCAATGGCCCCGCCGACACCGGTAATCAAAATTACCTTGTCGGCGAGCCGTGCATCTCTGATGGCCGCCATGCCAATGGCTGGGGCCTTGCCGTGGTCCGATTGCTCCATGCCCTACTCCTCGCTCTGCGCATCTTTGTTAACCAACCCCGCCGTGAGATCTCAATCCGCACCTCGGGGCTTCCCAGCCCGAAGGTAAATTGACAACAGCAGGTTGGTCATTCAACTCTTCTGTTTACTGTTGACATTCTACAGTACTCAACATAGCATTTGAATCACACCCCGCTCCACAGGGACTGGTCAGCTACGAACCTAACCAGGCCACCAACGGCCCAACTTTGACGGCCAACATCGCAGTCTTGATCCACATTGCCGACAAACCGACCGCCGTCGAAATCATGTACGCATGGGTCCCACACACCGGACACCCGGGGCTCGTATTCGATATCTGAAACCTGCAGAAAAGGACTCACCATGGGACGACTAGACAACAAGGTCGTGTTTATCACTGGCGCTGCACGCGGCCAGGGCCGCTCACACGCAATTCGGATGGCCGAGGAGGGTGCGGCCATCATCGCCGTCGACATTTGCGATCAAATACCCAGCGTCTTTTACCCGATGTCCACCAAGGAGGACCTCGATGAAACCGTCGAGCTCGTGCGGGGTGTCGGCGGCAGGATCATAGCCGAGGTGGCCGACGTGCGGGACCGGGATGCGCTTGAGGCGGCCTACAAGCTCGGCATTGCCGAGTTCGGTCACGTCGACACGGTTCTGGCGAATGCAGGAATCATGCCCGTCATCAACGAGGGTGCGCAACGCCAGGCCTGGTTCGACGGAATCGACACCATGCTCACCGGCGTCTGGCACACCATGGAAGTCGCCCTCCCCGGGATGATTGCGCGCGGCCAGGGGGGCTCGATTCTCATTACGAGCTCCGCTGCTGGTCTGGGTAGCATCGGACTGAACACCCTGCCCGGGCAGGCCGCGTATAGCGCAGCGAAGCACGGCGTCGTCGGCCTCATGCGGCTATATGCCTCGCAGCTAGCCGTGCATGGCATCCGCGTAAACACCGTCCACCCCGGCGGGACCGC
Organism: Pseudarthrobacter sulfonivorans; assembly: GCF_014712225.1. Taxonomy (GTDB): domain Bacteria; phylum Actinomycetota; class Actinomycetes; order Actinomycetales; family Micrococcaceae; genus Arthrobacter; species Arthrobacter sulfonivorans. Next base: position 84,931 of record NZ_JACXBW010000010.1, on the reverse strand, counting down.
GACGCCGATGGTCATCAACGACGGGTACCGCGCATTCGTGGAAGAGTTTCCGGAAATCGCTGCCGGTCCCAAGTTCCAGAACCCCATGCACCAGCCGCCCCTGGATCCGATCAACGTCAGTCAGACGATGGTGTTCCTCGCCTCCGATGACGCAAAGTACATCACCGGCGTAACCCTGTCCGTCGACGCTGGATACATGAACCGATGATGGCCGGGCAATCTATGGTCGCCAGCCACGATCAAAACTTCATAGATGGGAGATGGATTCGGCCGGCGTCCGTCGAGCGCATCCAAGTCGTCTGCCCGTCAACGGAGGAGATCATCGGGGAGGTGCCAGCTGCCGGACAGTCCGACGTCGACCGCGCGGTGGGAGCCGCGCGCGCCGCGTTTGCCCATGGGGACTGGCGTAACTTTTCCCACGACGAGCGTTCCACAGTGCTGGAGCGGGCATTCCGCATACTGGATGCAGGGGTCGACGACCTTGCCCAGCTCGTGACCGCCCAGATGGGACTGCCAATCACCGCTGCAGCCCGGCAGGTCCCGGACTCCCTCGCGCGGGGACGTTGGTTCGTCGAGCAGGCGGGCGCCCTCCCACGATCCGAGATTCGCCAGGGCCGGGTCGTCGCGGCAGTAGTGCGCGAACCGGTCGGCGTCGTCGCGGCCATTGCGCCATGGAACAGCCCCTTCAATTCAATCTTGATGAAGAGCGTCCCAGCCTTGGCTGCCGGGTGCAGCATTGTGTACAAGCCGGCACCGGAATCCCCACTCGACGCGTTCCATGTCACCGAGGCGCTGCGCCAGGCTGGTGTGCCGGACGGGGTATTCAACCTAGTGACCGGCGGCCGCGAGACCGGCCAGACGCTGGTCGCCCATCCCGAGGTCGACAAGGTCAGCTTCACTGGGTCCACCGCGGCGGGCCGAGAGATTGGGGCAGTCTGCGGACGAAACTTCACCCGCGTCCAACTTGAACTCGGAGGGAAGTCCGCCGCCATCGTGCTTGAAGACGCGGACCTCAACGTCACAATCCCCCAACTTGTAATCGGTGGATTCGCGAATTCGGGGCAGATCTGCTCGGCACTGACCCGTATCCTGATCCCAACGCACCGGTACCGCGAGGTGGCCGACGCGCTGGTGGCGGAAACTGCCAAGCTACACGTCGGGAACCCGTTCGATCCTGCCACGACTACCGGCCCGCTTGTAAGTCGGCGACAACGCGACATTGTGGAGGGATTCATTGCCTCCGGTCTGTCGGAGGGCGCGAAACTTCTTGCCGGTGGCGGACGGCCTCGCGATCAAGAGCGTGGATGGTTCGTCCAGCCGACAATCTTCGGCTCGGCCGACAACTCGATGCGCATCTGCCGCGAGGAGATCTTCGGCCCGGTTGTCGCCCTGGTGCCGTATCACACCCTCGAAGAAGCCATCGCTATAGCAAACGATTCGGACTACGGACTTCACGGCGCCGTGTTCACCCAGGATCCGGTGGCAGCTCTGCATGTCGCCCAGTCCGTCCAGACGGGGACATTCAGTGTCAATGCCTTCGCCTACAACACAGAGGCACCCTTTGGCGGGGTCAAGGCCTCGGGCATTGGTCGAGACACTGGACGCGAGGGGGTCGAGGCCTACTTCGAGCTTAAGACCATCAATTTGGACCCTGGGACCCACAGTTTGCTGGCATGACTTTGCGGCGGTTGCCTGGACGAGTAATTCCAAGGGGTCAGTGTCGTAGGCGGTCAGTGGGCAGCGGACGGCTTGTCCATACAATCGTTGTGCCAGACGGCCACGGTCACGACTAGCCGAGGTTAGACGAGGCCTACGGTCACGCCCACGGGGATGCAGCCGCCCGCACCCAACGAGGCGACCACGTCATTAAAAAACGCGACGTCCAGCAGACCGTCCGCACCCTGAAAGGTCGAATTGCTACAGGGTCAGGTCCCGAAGCCGGCGTATCGGGGCGGGCGGGATGAACACGGGCTTCGAGTACTGGATTGTTTCCGTCGAGGACGAATGTCAGAGGTGTTGTTTATCCGCCCGCCCGGGAACATAGGCACCTTCTGTTGGAACCGATTCAGGACGGCGGGCTGGACATCATGCTGGTCAGCGCCCGCGGTGCCAGGAACGTCCCGGAACGCAAAACAACATCCCGGACGCGGCTGGATGGATGGCCACCTGAGCATCCCAGGATTCAGCACCACCATCGCCTGTCAATGGCCATTACGTTCTGCCCACAGGCGGCCAGCAAAAATGCCCGCTGGCGGCCATGAAGACTGCCCACTCATGGCCACCAGATCTGCCCACCAGGTGTGCGGCGGCGTTGGCCATGTTGGGTTTTTGGTTTAGTTCATCGGGGTGACTCCTTTTCCGGCCAGGGCTTGGCTGAGGCGGATTGATTCCCCTCAGGTTTGGCATACGTGCGCGTGGTGCAGGAGCCTTGGCATGAGCTCGTCAAAGCCGGCGGGATGCAGGTTTGAGGAGACCGCGATGGAGCGTTTCTCGTAGGCGGCGTCGACGAGACGGTAGAGGCCTTCGGCCGCGTCGGTGCCGACGGGCAATAGGCCGATGTCAACGACCACCACTAAATCTGCTCGCAGGATCCGGGCGACTACTTTGGTGACGCTGTCATCGGAGCGGTGGGCGCGCATGAGGGCGCCGAGGTCCTCGAGCCCGAACCATGCGACGCGCATGCCGGCCTCGACGGCCTGCTGGCCGAGGGCTTCGAGGAAGAACGTTTGGCCTGTGCCGGAGGGGCCGCAGATCACGACGTTCTCCTTCCTTCCGATCCATTCCAGTGTCCGCAGTGCCTGCTGTGTCGGGGCGGGGATCGAGGAGGCTGCAGGGTCCCAGGTGTCGAAGGTTTTGCCGGTCGGGAAGCCCGCGGCCTTGCGCCTGGTGGCGAGCATGGACCGGGACCGGCCGGCGACTTCCTCGACGAAGAGGGCTTGGATGACCTCGGCCGGTTCCCAGCGCTGGGCGCGGGCGGTCGCGATCAGTTCCGGCGCCAGCGCCCGCGCATGTGGCATCTTCAACTGCCGCATCAGCGCCTCCAGCTCCGCGGGCAACGCCGGTGCGGTGGCCGGGACCGGGCTCATGCGCTTTCCTCCAGAGCGGTAGCTGCATGGGCGGTTATGGGTGGGCGGCCAATCGCCGCCCACCCCGCGGTGCCTTGGGTGAGGGACCGGCTTTCCCCGGCGGCATGGGTTTGTAGTGCGTGAACCCGCGGCGTTCAGGATCGAGGCCAAGTCCTTGTTCGCGAAGCGTCCGTGGATGGCCGCGGTCCCCAAAGCATGATCAACTTCGGCCTGCCCGGCGATCTTGGCCAGAGCGACCGCTTCGGCCATCTTCACGTTCATCCGGGCCGTGCCCGCCGCTGCGGCCTCGAGCAACCAGGTGCGGGCGCCGTCACCGATGCTAAGGAACTCCGCTTCCGCGGCCGTCCTGGCTTTTGCCGTGTAATCGCCCGGAATCCTGGGCCGGTGGTCCGGAAAGTGGGCGTCGTCGATTGCCGGGCTGCCGGGCCGGGCGCGCCGGTGCCGGGCGACTTCCACCGGCCCCTGGCTGCCGTGGTGGACGATGATGACCTGCTCGTCGGGTCCGGCGCCGTGGGATCTGACGAAGACCCGCGCGCCGAGGAGATATGCCGGGACGGAGTACTGGCCGTTCTCGAAGGTGGACCATCGGAGTGTTCTCCGGGACGGCCCGTGAGAGGCCGAACGCGACGGTGTGTGCGGTGTCCGGGATCCGGTGCAACCGCGGCGCTTCCCTCGGCCAGCATCACCGCGGGTTTGCGGCGGGTGGCCCGGTGTTCACGGTGGTTGACCTCGTCCATGAGCGCCTCGCAGGCTGCCTCGATCTCGCCGAACGAGGCGTATTCGGCGCGCAGGTTGGTGTCCTTGGGAACGATGTCGGCCTTGGCGAGTTTCACCGAGGACTCCACGCCGCCCTTGGACGCGGGATCGGCCGGCTGGCAGGTCAACACCGTCACCCCGTAATGGCGGGCGAAGTCGACCGTCTGCTGGTTGCGGACCGGGACCCCGGCAACATGGGAAACGGTGACCGTTTTCTCGTTATCGGTCAGGACGTAGGTCGGGGCGCCGCCCAGACCACGGAACGTGCGGTCCAGTGCCGCGAACACGTTCGGCGCGGTCCTGTCTCGCAGGGCGATCACGACCCGGAACCGTGCCCATGCCAGCCACGCCACGAACAGCACGGTCTTCTTCCCCTCGATCAGGGGGCCGTCGCCGAAATCGTATTGAATCCATTGGCCCGGCTCGGTCACCCAAGGCCGGTGCACCCGGACATGGCCCAGCCGCCAGGCGGCGCGGACCTGCGCTACGGCCCGGCGGGTCGAGCGTTCCGAGCCCTCATAACCGAGGGCACGAAGCTTCTCGTGGGCTTTGTCGGCGCGGATCTTGCCCTTGGAAGGCTCGATCCACTCCTCGATCTTGGGCAAGTACGCATCGGTGACCCGGCGCCGGTAGACCGGCACGGCGATCGGCTGGCCCGCGTCCCGGGCAGCGACGTGCCTGGCGACCGTGTGGTGCGAGCAGCCCGCGAGTTCTGCGGCGGCGCGCAACGATCCGGTCAGATCATAGGCAGCAAGTATTTCCATGATTCTCCGTCAAACTTCATTAGGGCCTCTTCCCGGGCGATTTGGTGCGTCTAGACACCGTCATCAAACCCCGGGAAGAGGCTCCCGCCGCTTAAACAGCAGGGCTAACTAAAGCAAGTGGGCAGATCTCATGGCCACCAACGGGCAGTTTTCGTGGCCGTCAGTGGGCAGTTTTTCATGGCCGCTTACAATCGCCGCAGCCGCGAGATCGAACAACACCACTTCTCCGCTGAATACCTGCGCATCGCTCCCGGCGTGGACCGTCCAAGCCCTCGTCGCGGTCGAACACGCGATGCCCACCGCAGCCGGGACTGGGCCCAACAGCCAGGTTCGGCTTTACCCCGGTGAGTGAACCCAACGGGCAGCCGCGCCGATGCAGACCAAGATTCTGATCTTGAGCGCGATACAGATCCGGAGACAGGCGAATTCGTTTGGGATGTGCCTCCAGCAGGTCAGCGGTCTTCCCGGGGAATCATCTGCAAGGATGTCCAGATCGGTGTCCACGTGAGCCCCCAGGTCGACGACGATTGCGCTGATTCCGGACACCCTTTTGCTTACAATGCGTCAAGCCGCGCCAGGCTGCACCCCTTGGAATTACTCGCCCGGACGATTCACAACACCTCCCCCTTCGGTCAGCACGGAACGAACGATGAAGAGCGGAAGGCCTGTTGGTCCACGCCGGGTGCGTCTGATTTCCTCTGCCCGGTTTGGGCGACGCAATCTCGCCTCCACTTGCCGATTCTTATAACGATCAATTGAGCGATCGGTACCAATCTGCGATTGCACTTCCAATCTCCGAAGGTGAGTCCTCCTGCACAAAGTGCTTACCCCTGACTGTCACTTCGGTCTGGTTCTTCCAGGTCCGGCACCATTCACGGGTGTTCTCATCGATGATGAACCCGGGTTCGGCGTTGATAAATAGCTTCGGGACGTCTGAGTTGGGCAGCCATTGCGCGTAAGAGGAGATGATCTGCTCGACGTCAGCCGGCTGCCCTTGATACGGGATCTGCCGCGGCCATGTCAGGGTCGGCCGACGTCCTTCGCCAGGTTCAGCGAAGGGTCGACGATACTCGGCAAATTCCTCGGCCCCAAGTTTGCGCATTGTTCCTTCAACTACGGTTCCCTCTACAAAGACGTTCTGTTCGAGAATGAGTTGCTCGCCAAGTGGCGTCCGGAGCGCGAGAAAGCTTTCGAGGTTTCCCTCGATTGGAAATTCGGCTCCGGGCATCCAGCCAGGGGTCCAGGGCCGAAGTATCGCTTCTGTGTGGACAATCCCTTTGACCTTTTCACGATTGCGGTTCGCCCAATCGAACGCGAGCGCTGAGCCCCAGTCCTGTCCAACAAGAGTGACGTTTTGGTCGACCCCGAGGGCTTCGAGAAGCGCATCAAGGTAGTCGCGATGCTCCACGAACGTGTATCGATCGGGTCCGCTCGGCTCCAGCTTGTCCGAATCGCCCATCCCAATGAGGTCCGGAGCAATGCACCGTCCGAGAGAATCAACATGCGGTGTGATGTTCCGCCAGATGTAGGACGACGACGGATTGCCGTGGATAAAGACAATGGGGTCACCCTGGCCGGACTCGACGTACGCCATGGTGGATCCGTGAATCACTTTCGCTTTCTTATTGTTATCCATAATATTGCTGCTCCTCTGAGGTCGTCATGGCCGTTGAATGATGCTGGGAGGCCAGAGGGCCTCCGGCAATTCGTGCAGCCTTCAGCAAGCCACACCTCACCGTGAGGCCCTCTTACGTCAATGCGCCCTTGTGTCCCTGTGGTCGAGGAAGGGAAACAGGACCCGCAACCTACGCAGCCTGTCGGAATGCGAAGTTGCAGTCCCGACTCTCCGTACGTGGCCCCACTTCATATTGTCTAGCGGGCGCCGTTGAGCTCACCTACGGGCTCGGTTTGCGGCTGCGCCCTGTGGAGTCGAGTTACCGCTACCAGTCCTACGATGCCCAGGATGGCACCTCCAATGAAAAGGAAGCCGGGCGCACTCGAATTACCCGTTGATTGGATCAGCGCCGTCGATGCCAGTGGACCGAATCCCGCGCCGATCATGTTGCCGATGTTATAGCCGATGGCCGCTGCTGTGTATCGGATTCGTGCCGGAAAAACATCGGCAAACGCTTGGTAGAGGGCTGCGAGCGCCAGATTGGACAGGACCATCGCCCCAAAGTAGGTGAGTGTGATCGTCATCGTCCCCGCCCCGTGGCTCGAAAGAACCAGGAACAATGGATAGCCGACGATACCCAAAATGACCAGCATGGTGACGAGGAAACGGACGCGACCGAACCGGTCCGCACACAGCCCACCTACAACCACCATTGGAGCGGTAAGCAACATGACACCGGCCGTAATCCACGGAACTGTAGCAGGTGATAGTTCGGTCGATGTCGTGAAGTAGATAGGAAGGTACACGGGGATCGCATACACGATGTAGAGTGCACCGGCCCCCATGACGATGGTCCATCCGATGGTGGCCTTATGGCTGCGCCAGGTTTCCCGCAGCGGAGTCTGGGAAAGGCCACCGGTCTTTTCGAGGGCGACGAACTCGGCGCTGTCCTCGACTTTCAGCCGAAGGGTCAGAACACCCAAGGTGATGATGGCGGCAACGACGAACGGGATCCGCCAACCCCATGCGGCCATCGCCTCAGGTCCGACGGCGAGCGTCGTTAGTCCGATCACGGTAGGAGCCACGGCCAGGCCAAGGATCGACCCCAACGGCGTCATTGAACTGTAGAAGCCACGCCGCCCAGGCGTACTTGACTCCAAGGCATAGGTAGCTGCACCCATCACCTCACCACCGGCCGCGATGCCTTGGGCAATCCTGGCGAGCAACACCAGTATCGGAGCGAAAATTCCGATGGCTGCGTAAGACGGAATGAGTCCCACCAGAAGTGTCGAGCCGCCCATGAGCAAAAGCGTGGCTACCAGGGTCGCCCGCCGACCACGGCGGTCACCCATTCGTCCGAAGAGAATGCCACCGATAGGTCGAGCCAGGAATCCGACGGCATAGACCCCAAGAGTCGCGAGCACCGAAACCAGCGGATTCTGATTCGGGAAGAATAACGGTGCTGTGTAGACCGTCAGGTATGCATACATCACAAGATCGGAGGCATCAATCATGGTACCCAGCATGGCCGCGACGCTGCTCCTGCGGCGCATTTTCATGGATGCTGCACGATCTCCGGTTTGTTCTAATTCTATGGTCACTAATCTCTCCAGATGGGGTAAGGGACGGCTTGACTGAAGGGCGGTGGCTGTACCAGCCTGAGTTCACTTGCACACATTTCGTCGCTAGTGACGGCATCAGCCATAGGGGTGCCACCCGTCGACGCCGGGGTCCGATTGTGAGTTGTGGACATTCAGAGCGCGGGTTTTGCTCCACGAGCCCGTGGCGGGATCTGCTCTTTTTGTATTTCGGAGCGCCAGGTCCGACAACTTTCGGCCCCGCTGCGACGTCCAGACGCCGGGCTGTTCAGCTAAAGATCTCCAACGTGCCGCAACTGCTGGTTGCTCGCTCTTGTGCTCGTTTAGTCGTCATCGACTTCTTCTTTCTATGATCCTCGTTTGCATCGAGGCGGCTAAGGCGCCGTCCTGGTCAGCGATGTAGCTAGCTGTTGTGATTCACGGCACAGCAGAAGAATGTCAGTCCGAAGAGGTATTGTCAACAGTTAATTGAAAACTGCCGAATGAGTCGGGTGCCTAGGTACATTGACGCTCGCTGGCACGGCGGCTTCAGAAGAGTGCATCCATCCAGCAGCAGAGGGCAGGAGGCAGAGCATAGCTTTATGTCCTCCCACTGCCCGACGAACGCCGAGGAGGATCCGCCCGCATGAGGCGCCTTCCGGGTGCAGTGCGCTCGGCTGATCCAGCTGGACAATTCTGCCTGGGCGGATGGGGCGGATACTGATGCGTTGCCGTTATTCGAGCAACCCGCGGCAGACGCACCTGAGGGCTTTCAGGAGGCATCAAGCGTGGCACGGCACCAGTGAGACACCTCCGTAACCACACGCACCACTCCGGCGAGGGCTAGGTCAGGGCAGCGTCTCCGGCGAGGGCTAGGTCAGGGCAGCGTCGATTTTCACCATCAGGCGACCATTCGAAGGAGTAAACGCCATAGACGCTAGTCGACATCACCAGACATGGCAGTAAATCGGCTGAGTGACTTGCGCAGATGCAATGTCATTGCCTTGCCCGCGGCTCGAACGTCCCCAGCCGCTACGGCGACGAGGATGGCCCGGTGCTCATCGCGCGCCTCCCGCGTCAGCCCCGGCGAGACTCCCGTGCGAAGGCGCGCAATCCGGAACTGCGTCTGGAGCTCACCTCCGGTCTGCTCCAAATAAGAATTCTTCGCGAGCTGAAGAATGTTCAGGTGGAAATCGGAATCAACCGTATGGGCCGTGGGCGGATCCTCCTTGGACCGACGGTCCATATCCGAGATCATCTCCTCGATCCTGGCAATATCATTGTCACTGATGCGCTCAGCGGCGAACTTCACCGCCGCCACTTCCAACACCTGACGTAGTTCGTACATTTGACGGACGTCATCACCGCTGACCTCTCGGATAAAAGCACCCCGGCCGCCTTGCAAATCGATCAGTCCTTCTGCACTGAGACGCTGGATCGCCTCACGGAGCGGGCCCCGGCTGATCCCCATCTTCGCGGCCAACTCGACTTCGTTGAGCCTCGTTCCAGTCTCGAGCTCGCCGCGGACGATCCAGCCTCGCAGTAAGTCGACGGCCTGATCCCGCAGACTGACCCGCGCGACCAAGTCTGTCGAATTCGCAGCTACTGTGCTTCTCGCCGGCATTTTCCTCATCCTTCCGATGGGCCGCGCCCTCGTAGCCCTGTCTACAGTCTACTCAGAGTTGTTACCAGCCGACAGCCTCTCGCCGACAGTCACCGCGAATGCCTGCTAATAAGGGGTGCCTGCCGTCAGATGGACCCTAAATGCGGAGAGAGTGAAAACAATGACCGCAGCCGTCAGGCTGGTTGGTCGAATTGTTCCGTGAAGGTGAGGGGCCTCATGGCTGGCTGCCGACCGGCTCAGGTACTGGCAGAATTTTATGGCCAAGTGCATCCCCAAAAAGAGCGCGCGATTCGATCCCGTCGGCTTCCAGCCAGAGTAGACCCGCAGAGACTGCTACGTCCTCGACGCGGCCGGTCCGGATAGTTCGCCCTTCCTTTTGAACCCGAACCTGGCTGCCCACCAAATCCAGCCAATCTATGTGGACTCCCATGAAACTTCCTTCCCTGGCACAACTTGCTGGGTTTTCATAGCACAACTTGCTGGGTTTTTAAATGCCTATTCATGCCACCAAGCTTGTTGGCCTGCTGGTATCGGCACCAACGACGACTACGTGATCTATATCCTGGTGGGTCTGCAGATACCGACTCACTGATCTCGTAGAACACAAGACGCTGACGAGACCTTCCGGAACGCCCGCCTCGGCCAGTACGTCGCCGATCTGCCGTCCGGTTAGAACTGATTCGGCGGGCATGCTCACGATCACTGCACATCCATCCGCGAGGCCAGCGGCGATGGCCGTCACCACATCTATCGTCGGGGTGCCGGGCGTTGGAACGACTACCACGACGCCGGGACCGCCGGGGACTGCAAGGGACTTACAGTCCCCGGCGGTCCCGGGCTGCATTCGTACGACCGCACCCCCCGAGACGTATGCACCTTTGTCACCCGCCACCAATGCCGGCCCCGCCCATCGGAGACTGTGGCGATGGCAAGTGTCGCGCAATTTGGTGATAACTGCGGCCCGTTCGCACGCCGACGCCGAAACCCACGCGGCTCCATGGCACGCAAGGTGAGCGACGTCCACCGCATCCTCGACGTCAAGGAACGACGGGAGCAGGTACGAGACCGTCCCGCTGCCGGTGTGGTTAGGTGCAATTTCAAAACGATCGTTTGACGAGGTCGCGACCCACCTCCCTCCGATAAAGAGGTTGGGGTGGTCGGGGGCGGTACGGTGCATGCCATTCTCCAATGAACAGATTCGGTCCGTGATGTAAGTCATAGTCAACTAGGTCCGGCAGTTTGTGGCATCGGTGGGGATACGGAGACAGCTACGTATCTCCATAACGCCCGGGCGCTTATGCGGGTACACTCATGTCGATGCTTCCCGACGCCGCTGCACCGCGACCCTCCAACCTCCCCTCGGATGTGACGAGTTTCGTTGGACGGCGCCAAATCGGCGCAAACCTGAAGAGCATGGTGACCTCCGCGAGGCTGGTGACTTTAACAGGACCTGGAGGCGTAGGAAAAACCCGTTTAGCCCTTCGCGCCGCAAACAGCGCCCGGAACGCGTTTCCTGACGGCGTGTGGTTCGTGGAACTGGCCGCGCTGAAAACTCCCGCGTTGCTGGTGAGCACCGTCTCGAAGGCTCTCGGACTTCGCGGCACCGGACATGAGGACACCCTCCACGCCCTCATGGATTTCCTCTCCGAGCGTCGGGTATTGGTGGTCCTTGACAACTGCGAGCACCTGATCGACGGGTGCAACGAGCTTCTCACGACGCTTCTTCGGGCTTGCCCGTACCTGCGCATCCTCGCCACCAGCCGACAAGCCCTCGGCTGCGCCGGCGAGCATGTCCTGTCCGTCCCGCCGCTCTCAGTACCCAACGACGGGCCTGCCACTGTTGCCGCCTCGATGCACACGGAGAGTGTGAGCCTGTTTGTCGATCGAGCACGGGCAGCCACCGGCCAGTTCAATCTCACCGAAGATAACGTCGACGACGTGGTGGCGATCTGTCGCCACCTCGAAGGGATACCGCTTGCCCTGGAACTCGCCGCCGTGCGCCTCCGCGGCCTGGCGCCAGCCCAGATCTTGCGACTTCTGCAGGATCGATTCCAGCTCCTGACCAGCGGGCCTCGTGGCGGCGCGGAACGCCAGCGTACGCTACAGAACTGTATCGACTGGAGCTTCGAGCTGTGCACCCGCGGTGAGCAAGAGCTATGGACAAGCCTCGCTGTATTTTCGGGCGGATTCGAACTCGACGCCGTGTACGCCATCAACCCGAACCAATCCAGGGAAGAACTAGTTGACGGCCTGCTGTCGCTGGTCGAGAAATCGATCCTCATCCGCGAAGAGCAATCCGGTCAAGTCCGGTATCAGATGCTGGGGATGCTTCAGCAGTACGCGGAGCAAAAGGTAGCCACCTCCGAACGGCGGGACGCCCTGCAGCGGCTGCATCGCGACTTCTATGCTGGCCTGGCGGCAGGCGCCCGCTCGAAGGGGCTCCCAGGCCAGCAGCTCAGCTGGTTCCACCGGATGCACCGCGAACACTCGAACTTCCGGGCGGCACTCCTCTTCTGCCTGGACTCCGGAGATGGAACCGAGGCAGGGATGGTGATGGCCACTCGGTTGCTGAATCTGTGGTCCACTTTCGGTCCTGTCAGCGAAGGAATCGCGTGGTTGGAACGCTTCCTTGCGGCCTCCCCGGATCCAACCCTCCCTCGATTCGAGGCCCTCCATGCAGTGGTGTGGCTGCATTCGATCAGCGGTGGCCATGAAAGGGGGGGGCGGTATCTGCACGAAATGGAAGAGTTAGACACCTTACTGGACGGTACAGCGCGGACCCTGGCGGTCCAGGCGCGTGGTATCCACGCCTTGTATTCCGACAACCTCGGTGGGGCCCTTGAATATCTGGAGGAAGCGGCAGCCGGGTTCCGTGCCGAGGGCGACGACTACCATTTGTTGCAAACGTTGGGCCCGCTTGGAGTAGCCCACGACCTGGCCGGGCTCATCGACCGGGGCATGGCATTTCATCGTGAATGCATGGAAGTCTCAGAGCGAACCGCCGATGTGTACTTCCGGGCGTTCTCACTTGCCACTGCGGGGCTTCTCGCCTTCCACAACGGCGAACCTATACAAGCGGCCCGACATGTCCAGGATAGTCTTCGGCTCAAGCTTCTACTGGACGACCGCCTTGGCATAGCGATGTGTCTGGACTCCTTGGCAGTAATCACCACCTCGTCGAATCCCCACCGAGCTGCGGTCCTGCTAGGAAGCGCCCGCGCGGCCTACGCCGCGATCGGGGTTCCCTCCGATGCACTCCCTGGACGTGGCCAAAGACTGGAAGCATGCGAACGGACCCTGCGAGCGACCCTGTCCCCTAAGGAAATGCACAAACTGGTGAACAAGGGCCTTGGGCTGGCCCAGGACGCCCGGATCGCGTTCGGCCTGGACGAGTCCGGTGCTGATGAGCAGACGGAGCGCTCCGTGGAGCCGCGCCGGGAAACCCTGACCCGCCGAGAGCGTGAAGTAGCAGCGTTGATTGCGGAAGGATTGACCAACAGGGAGATCGCAAATCGACTGGTAATATCGCAGCGGACTGCCGAGTCACATGTCGATCACATACTCGTCAAGCTGGGATTCAATACCCGAGCGCAGGTGGCGAGCTGGTTTGAAAGCCTGGACTCCAGGCAACCGAACTGATCCGGCGCCCGGCCGTCACGGGAGCGCTGTAGGCGCACGTGTTCACGCACAGCTCAGATGTCCAGAAGGACCCGCACATCCTCGAGCATCGCACCGGCTTTGATGGCGTTGCGAGCCTTACGGATGGCGTTGGGTACGGAGACGCCAACGGCGCCGATAACCGTGCCGCCTCGCGCGTAGAGAGCGAGCGGGCGGCCGGCCGTACCGAAACTGCCTATGTGGATCTCGTCCGCGTCGGCGATTGTGCCCACCCCCTGAAGCTTAACGTCGTACTGGTCGCTCCACCAGTAGGGAATCTCCGGTTCGGGTACGGCTCCGCCGACAATGTCTGCTGCAACTCGATCCGCCTGCCACACCGCACTGCTCCAGTGCTCCGCACGCGAACCATCCCACCGTCCAACGTCGCCCACTGCATAGACGCCGTCAGCGCTGGCGCGGCCTGCGTCGTCGCAATCTACCCCGTTGACAAGGGAAAGGCCGCTCTCCGCCAGCCATTCGACATCGGGAATGACGCCAATGGCCTCGACCACCATGTCAGTTGCAATCCTCACTCCTCCCACCAAGGAGATGCCCCCCGGGTCAACAGCCTCGACAGCCTGGCCCATATGGAGGTGTACGCCCCGCGCGCGATGCATGTCGGCGAAGATCTGGGCGAACTCCGGTCCGACCACCCTGATCAGCGGTTCATCAAGGATGTCGACCAGATGAACCTCTGCGCCCAGGGCGACCGCACTGGCAGCGAGTTCACAGCCGATCAGTCCGGCGCCGATGATTCCGACGCGCACCCCCGGGCCGAGGAGTCGACGCATTCGCTGTGCATCGTCCCAGGTCCGCAGCACGTGCCCGTCGACCCCGGGCACCCGTCTGACAATGGCGCCGGAGGCGATGACCAGCGCGTCATACGCCAGGTCGTGTGCGTCCGTGTGGACGATGCGCCGGTCCGTGTCGACTCCGAGTGCTCTGCGGGCCAGTTGCAGCTCGACCTTGAGGTCGAGGTAGTCCTCTTCAGCTCGGAGTACAGGGAGGCCCCTGTCGCCACTCAGGACGTCCTTGGACAGAGGCGGACGGTCGTACGGCAGGTGCGGCTCAGCCGACAGCAGCGTGATCCGGCCATCGAAGCCCCTGCTTCGCAGCCGCTCGGCGGTGCGGACCCCGGCGACGCCGGCACCCACGATCACGACGTTCTTGACGTCTATGCCGCCTCGTTGTTCCGCACATCCGGCCTTGACCGCGGAAAGCTCTTCCTCATTGACGTCGAAGACTGTCATCTTACTGTCACCTTGCTGGTTGTGGCTGTTGAGTCCGAACTAACCTGATGGCTGCCCGTCACTCCTGGATTTCAATAACGCCGGCCGGGCAGTTCACTGCAGCTTCCCGGACTGCTGCGTGGAGTTCCGCCCGGGGCTCTGCGTCGAGGACAATGGCGATTCCGTCCTCGTCACGCTGGCTGAACACCTCCTCGGCCGCGTCAACGCATACTCCGGCACCGATGCACTTTGCTTCGCAAATGCTGACCTTCATGGTGAACTCACTTTCTCTGGTTTGGATGATTACCACGTCAGTGGCAGGCGGACCAGTCCGTAGGACAGGCCGTCGTTCTTGAACTCGAGCTTCGACTCGTCGACGGCGAGCCGAAGGGTGGGGATCCGCTTGAACAGCGTCCCGAGCACCACCTGTAGTTCCACGCGCGCCAGCGGCTGGCCCAGGCACTGGTGAACGCCGTACCCGAATGCCACGTGACGCCTGGCGTCACGTTCGATGTCGAAGACATCGGGGTTCTCAAAGACCTTCGGATCCCGGTTTGCCAGCTCAGAGGAGAGAATCATCCCCTCGCCTGATTTAAGCGTGAGACCGTTGATTTCCACGTCGTCTTTGAGGACGCGACGACGGCCCATCTGGAAGATCGGGATCATGCGAAGGCACTCCTCAACCGCCCCCGCGATCTGCTTGGGATCGTCCATGCCGAGCAGCTTGTCGAGCTGTTCCTGGTCGCGAAGGAAGGCGTAGGTGGCCAGCGCCATCATGTTCGAGGTGGTCTCGTGTCCGGCGACGAGGACGAGGAATCCTGTCGTTGCCAGCTCGCGCACCGTCAGCTCACCGGTCCGGACCCGGTCCACGGCGAGCTGGGAAAGCAAGTCGTCGGTAGGCGCCTCGAGTTTCCGGTTGATGAGTTCCTCGAGGTAGTCGAGCAGGTTGTTCTGGGCATTACGGGCGTCGTCGACCCCGGTGGTCCGTGTCACCAGGACGCGGGTCAGGTCCTGGAACTTCTCAAGGTCCGAGTGGGGTACGCCGAGCAGCTCGGCGATCACCAGTGAGGGGATTGACAGTGCGAACGCGTCCACGAAATCGACAGGCTTCGGGCCGGCAAGCATCGCGTCGATATGCTCATCGACCATCTGCTGGATCCCGGGCCGCATCATTTCCATGCGGGCCTTGGTGAACCGCGGCATCAGCATCCGTCGCTGTCGCGCGTGCTCCGGATCGTCCATGTGCAGGAAGGTCACGTCATCCGTCTGGCGATGGCTGGTCGCCTCGCTGAAGTGGGGAAACCCAGCCCGGTGGACGTCGGAGCTCAGCGCGGGGTCGCTAAGCAGCGCCTTATGCTCCTCGTGCCCTGTGACAAACCAAGGCGTGCTTTTGTTCCAGATCTCCACACGTGAAATCGGGCCCTGCTCGTGAAGTGCCCGGTGCTCATTGGCCGGGTCAAACGGACATCCCGAGGGGCGGGGCAGCGGGAACGGCTGCACATCCATCGCGTCCTGCGTCACTCTTTCCTGCGTCACTGATTCCTGCGTCATTACAACCTCCTGGTCTCGAACGTTTTGTTGGGCCTGCGCCCCGGTAGTGTTATCGACTGTCGTCGTCGGCCGCATGTGGCAGGCCCTACACCAACAAGCTCACGTCACGGGCCTGGACAATCGCGTCATACGGACACGGATCCAGCCTCCCGTCGGAGCTCCGAGACAGCGCCGGGACCAGGCCGCCGAGCTGCGCCTTGATCTGGAAGGCCATCTGCTTTGCACCCTTACGGCAGTCCATCACGCCACCGAAGACGATCCAGAACTGCTGCTGGGCAGTGGGGCGACAGAAGTTGCGAACCTCACCATCCTCGCCAAATCCACCCACCGGGCCGACCCGCTCTGCGATCTCTGAGCCCACCATCGCTTCAACTTCGACCTGGAGGTTCTGGAATCCGGTCGCCATAACGAGCGCGTCCAGCGGCAGCACGGTACCGTCGATAAAACGGAGACCTTCGGGCACGAAGCGGTCGACGTGCTCCATGTGCAGGACCTTGATGCCACCGTCAATGATGACCGGCGAGCACCCCTGGTCAAGGTAGTAGCCGGAGCGGCTGCTGTACACCATGTACAGCCACCCGGTCTCGTTCTCGGCTCCGGAGATCTTCATGCCGGCTTTCCTCAGCCCCGCATGCAGCTCAGCGCTCCACTCATTCGCCTTTTGGGTGTAGGCCTTCATGTTCTCCGTGAACACCGGAAGGACCAGCATCGCGTCGGTGCGCTGGTCGGCCTCGGGGACCGTCATCCGAGGAACGTGGAAATCATACGCCCTGTTGGCCACCGCGATGTCTACCACGGTGACAGGACCCCGCTGCAGCATCTTGGTGGTCGCACCATGGTTGTACAGGTCCAGGGCAATGTCATGAGCGCTCGTCCCGACGCCGACCACCATGACGTTCTTGCCCCGGTAGTCCTCCCCGTGCTTGAACTGCGAAGAGTGGACGATCTCGCCCGCGAAGTCATTGAGACCCGGGAGGTCCGGGATCCTGGGGCGCCCGACGATCCCCTTGGCCATGACCAGGTGCTTCGGCCGCATCGTGCGGATGACACCATCGGCCAATCTGACCTGTGCTACCCAGCTTGCTGTCTCGTCGTCGAATGAACCCTCAAGGAACTCCGTCGAGGACCAGTAGTTCAGATCCATGGTGCGCGCGTACGACTCGACCCAGTTGGCCCACTTGTCCTTCGAGATATACGGGGGGAAATTGGCAGACAGGTCCATGTAGGGAAGCTTGTTGCGCGACAGTGCCGTGTGCAGGCTGAGGGAGTGGTAACGCTCACGCCAGCTGTCGCCGGGTCGCTCGCCCTTGTCGATGATCAGGTAGTCGACTCCGAGCCGCTCCAGCTCGGCCCCGACGGAGAGGCCCGCCTGGCCTCCCCCGACGATCAGTACCTCCGGGTCCCTGTCATCAAACGAGGACCGCTTCTCGACGTACTCGGCCCAGTTCTGGCCAGGCTCCGTGGGCTCGAACCCGAACAGCTGCTCCCGGCTTCCCGGAACCTTCTCCGGCCGACCTACCAGGTCAGTCAGGTTGGTCCCCAACATGTAGGCGCGCATGCCGTGGCGGGCTTGCTGGTCCATCCGCAGGATCACATACCCCTCGCCATGCCCCGCGTCCGTGGCGAAGCGGAAGAAAAACTCTGCCTGACGGGAATCTGTCTCGGGCACCACACGCGGCGGCGTGCGGTCCGGATGTACGGCAAAGTCACGAGGGCGCACGGCAACCGCCGCCCGGGAGAGTTCCTCGCTGATGGCGCTCAACCCGTGGACCTGCTTCACGTCCCACGTGAAAGCTACCAAGTCACGCCAGAAGGACTCCTCGAAGAAGAGTTCCGTTAGGTCGAGTGCGTTCCCCTGCTCCAGAGCGGACGAAAAATCTTTGAGCCACTCCTGTGCCTTCTGGAACATCGAGGCATTCTGCTCATTCATCGTGGGCGTTCTCCTGCATCTGTACTGTAGCTATTTCCTCCAGCATGCACCTCAATCTTTCAACTGTCAACAGTTTTCTGCTGACTTGTAACTGGTGTTTCATAGTGGAACGATGACGGGTAGTCAACGAGAAAGGATCGGCACATGCCTTTTGTCGAAGTAAACGGACAGCGACTCTGGTTCACTGACACCGGAGGTGATGGCATCCCTGTGGTGTTCCTTCACGGCTTCCTCATGGATGGGACCATGTTCGACTTCCAGGTAGCCGCCTTGGGAGCCACTTTCCGCAGCATAACGCTGGACGAAAGATGCCATGGCCGGACTCAGGAGTCCGACGAGACGTTCACCTTTTGGAATCTCGCCGACGATGCCATTGCACTGCTCGACCATCTCGGTATCGGCAGCGCAGCTTTCGTAGGCATGTCGCAGGGCGGCTTCGTCGTCCAGCGAATCGCCCTCGCGCACCCCGGGCGGGTGCTCGGCCTGATATTGCTCAACACCGAGGCCCGTGATATGCCTGATGAACACAAGGTGGGGCGTGTCGAACGTTTCAAGGACTGGATCGCCAACGGACCGGGTGTCAACGGACCTGCCCTTGCCGGCAAGATGCTCGGAGACCCTGCGCTCGAGGCCCACTGGATTAAGAGGTGGGAGGCAATGGATCCGCGCCGAATTGCTCGCGCAAACGTCACTCTAATGGAACGCGACTCCGTCCTCGATCGCCTTGGCGAGATCACCTGTCCCGTGCTGCAGGTGCACGGAACTGCAGATGAAGCCATCAACATGGTCCATGCCGAACAACTGTTCCGCGCCCTCCCCGGGCGGAAGACCTTCGTGAAGATCGATGGCGCACGCCACAGTCCCAACCTCACGCATCCCAAGATCGTGAACGAGGCCATAAAAGAGTTCCTGGCGAACATCTCAAACTAACGACGGGCACTTGTACCGCCTTGGGGTCGCAGGCTGCTGCTCAGCGGAGCGGAGGCCCGTCAAAGTTGCCAGGCGGCGGTCAGTGTGTTCCACGGAACGCCCGCCCCAACACCGGCAGCTCGGGCAGCCCCTGTCAGGGTCGGTGATGAGGCAATCCGACCCTTCGCCTCTAAGCATGGTTCGGTCCAGCCGCGTTTCAGGGTTTGGAGCAGTACGGATGGCCGCAGAAGACGGAAGTCAGGGTTTCTTTGAATAGGTAGCGACTAATCCACCTTGTCAAAGAGACCTTGACTTATTCGTAGTTCGGAGCGCGCACGGGGACGGCTCTACCCGCTACCTGTCGGGCTGCAAGTTGGCGTCAAGGATTTTTCGTCGACCGCGATGTGATTCCCGGCGAGGAGATCCAAGAAGAGCACCACCTACTCCGGAAGCACCTTGCGTGCGCGGGATCTACCACGCCATGACTGCCGAAGCCTCGCTCATTGCCATCTCACACCACCAGGCCCGCTCCGCCCCAGATCTCAGGATCAGCCGGGTCATCCACCACGGCATGCCCACCGGCGCGGTTCCGGTGGGACGCGGCGAGGGGGCTACGTATGCATCTGGGCCGGATGCACCCCGGCTAGGGCCTGCCCCTGGGCATCGGGGCCGCACCGCTTGCCCGGATGCCGCTGCGGATCGCGGCGAAAATGCACAACAGGGACGAGCACGAGTATTTCCGCACCGTCATCAAGCCGCTGCTCGGGCCGGACGCGGAGTATCTGGGCAAAATGAACACAGCGGACAAGTACGCGCTGCTCGGAGGCGCGGCGGCCCTTCTGAATCCCATTCAGTGGCCCGAGCCCTTCGGCATGGTCATGATCGAGTCCCTGGCCGCCGGCACCCCGGTGATCGCGACACCCCGGGGCTCCGCCTGGAAATCATCGACGACAGCGCAACCGGGTTCCTGCGCGGCGGAATCGGCGAACTCGCGGCAGCCCTCAACGAGGCGGGACCCTGGACCGCAACGGATGCCGGCGTGGCCGCAACTCGCTTCAGCGCCAAACGAATGGTCTCCGAACACCTTCGGCTCTACGAGGAAGCCCTCACCGGCGTTCCGGCCCCGTCCGACGCCCGCGCACCGCTGGACGCAAGCTCCCTCGTCTGAACAGGAAGGTCCGCCGCTGATGCAAGGCGGGGAAGCAGCCCCGTGCCGCGCGTTCGGCGAAGGAGTACGCCATCAGCCGGGATAACAGACGTCTCCCACGTGGGCCGACCGTAACCGATGAGTCAGGTGAGGTGTCCGCATTCTCCAGGCAGTTGACATCTGCCGATCAACGCGCTGGTCCTATGCGGGCGGCCGGGGTCCGCACAGGCAAGTTCAGGCCATTACCACCACTGGCCAAGGGTTGGCGTAGTATTTTTTTCCGTTTCTGAAGCGTCCCCTTTGTGCCTGCCTTGCCGGTGCGAATTGTTGGGCTTACCCAATTCATTTTTGGGGTTCCGACCGCTCGCTCCGGATATGCGCTCTTGAGGTGATGCACTTTGTCAACAACCCCATCGATGAGCCGTTACCCGCCCCGATCGCACTGCATCTGATCAATGCGGGGTCCGCCAGCGGCGACCCTGTCGTACACCTACCAAATGAACGGCGTGTTCGCGCAACTCTTCGAAGTCCTGGAGCGGGCCTATGACCGGGCGTTCTACGGGGATAACTGGCCCGCCCGGCCCGTCGACCCGGCCGGGGGTGTGTCGTGAGCCGGCTTCTGCGTGAGGAATGGGCTGACTACCTTGCGCTGCGCCATGCGCCGGGTTACCGACTGGCACGGCCGGAGAATCAGTTTTCCTATGGTTTGGTACGCGGCACAGCCTCAAGTGTTGCGGCGATCTCGGATTCCTCACCGCCCGGCGTGTCGAGCCGGATGCACCTTTATTTCCACAGTCCCTCTCCGACAGACGTAACTTGGGCCAGTCAGCGCGTCGGCGGAAGGTGCCCCCGCTCCACCAGGTCCGCCGCCCATGGCCGGATCCCGTGGTGAAACACCATCCGTTCGGGCAGTCCCTGGATGGATGCGGTGGAGCCGGAAATGTCGATGGTGATCCGGCCGCCGGCCATGGGCGCGTTGGTGATGTGCAGGTCGCCGTAGGATTCCGGGAGCACGGGATCCATCCAGAGCCCCCCGCGGGCAACGTCCGCATAGTAGCCCATCAGGCTCTTGATCAGCTGGATCGGTGTTGTGGCGGCCCATGCCTGCGGAGAGCACGCCGTCGGGTAGGGTACGGGCGCGGCGAAGCGGTCCCGGCGGAAGCCGCAGAACAGCTCGGGCAGCCGTCCGTCCGAGTACTCGGCCGCTTCCAGCAGTGCCGTGGAGAGCCGCTGCGCCTCCTGCACGAAGCCGTAGCGGAGGAGTCCTGCCTGGATGATCGCATTGTCATGGGGCCACACGGACCCATTGTGGTAGCTGGCGGGATTGTAGGCTCCCATGTCGCTGGCCAGGGTGCGCACTCCCCAGCCGCTGAACATTTCCGGAGACATCAGGCGTTCAGCCACGAGCGGCGCCTTGTCCTCATCGATGAGGCCGTTCCACAGGCAATGGCCCATATTGGACGCGCAGGCGTCGACCTGCCTCTTCTTGCCATCCAGTGCGATGGCGTAGTAGCCGCGGTCTGGCATCCAGAATTGGTCGTTGAACCGTCTTTTCAACTGTGCTGCACGGTCCCGGAACTCGGCCGCCAAGGCCGCGTCACCGACATCGCTCGCCATCCACGAGCGGCCCAGATACGCGCCGTAGACGTAGGCCTGCACCTCGCATAAGGCGATGGGCGGCTCGGCCAGGCTGCCGTCCGCGAAGTTGATTCCGTCCCAGGAGTCCTTCCAGCCTTGGTTGACCAGGCCCCGGTCGTTGAGGCGCTCGTACTCGACGAATCCGTCGCCGTCCTTGTCCCCGTAGTCCCGGATCCACTTCAGAGGGCGGTCTGCATGGGGCAGCAGGGCGGCGATGGTCTCCGGGGCAAAGCCCCAGCGGCTGACCTCCCCGAACAGGGCCACGAACAGCGGCGTCGCGTCGACGCTGCCGTAATAGGCGGACTTGCCGCCAAGTGCCAGCCCGCTGGAGACATCGAGCCTGACCTCGTGGAGGATCTTGCCCGGCTCTTCCTCGGTCATCGGATCCACCACGGTTCCCTGACGGTCGGCCAGCGTCTGCAGGGTGCCCAGGGCCAGGGACGGATCCACCGGCAACGCCATGACGGAAGCCCACAGCGAGTCCCTGCCGAACAAGGTCATAAACCAAGGCGCCCCGGCGGCCACCACCACCCGGTCCGGATGGTTCGGATCCTCGATGCGCAGCGCGCCCAAATCGTCGTAGCTGCGCCGCAGGGTCCGTTCGATGGAGCGGTTGCCCATCTGCAGCTTAGGAATCTTCGCCACCCACTCCTGGCGTCGCCGGTCGCGCGGAGACATTTCGCCCGGCGCCGGATGGGCGAACGGCGCCCCGCGAGCCTCTCCGTCCACGGTGGGCACCACGCTAAGGACGGTGCTCCACTGACCGTGCGGCGGGATGACCGGCCGGTACGTCAAGGTGTCCGCTGCGACGTCTGCGCCGTCTGCCTTCACGATGACGCCCTTCCGCGCGTCCTGCCAGACGGCAAGGATGGCCAGGATGGCCAGCGAATTGCCGTCGGGCTGGCGGGTCTCTTCCCAGCGCTGCTGGATTCGCGCCTCCTTCACCTCGAAGAGGTCCGCGAAATCCGATTCGACGCTGAGGGAGATCACGCATTCAGCGGCGACCAAGGAGTAGTTCCGGACCGTGATCTCCTCCACTATCCCGGCCCCCACTTCTCGCAGCCGCTCCACAATCAGCGGGCTGTCCGCGTGCCCGTCTGATCGGGGCACGCGCCCGACAAACAGCGCCCGGTACGGCTCCTTCGTCTCCGCTGCCAGCGGCTCCAGCGCGTGGCCGTTAATAGCCAGGCTCCAGCGGGACAGGGTGCGCGTGTCCTCATGGAAAACCCCGTGCGGATACTCGGGATGGATATCCCCGTTCGGCAAGGAAATACAGAAGGAGGATCCCTCCACCAAAGTGACCGTCCCGGCCCCTAACGGCCCGGCCGCCGTGTCGGCATTCCATCCAGCCATCCTGAGACTCCTTCAACGGAAACGACACAGGGCCGCGTCCAGCGGACTCCTCAATCCAGCTGACGGACGCCGCCTGTTCAACGCTACGCTTGTCTGCCCCCGGGTGCCAGATCCCGCGATGACCCATAGAAAACCTCCGCGTAGCAAGGATCGAGTGTTCGCAACCCAGGGCTACCATCGTTACCACTGAAGATCGGCTTAGCGTGACTTTCCCGAGCATTGGTCCTCAAGCCCCATACATGGCAACGCTGAGACGACAGATTTACCGGGCTGTGCAACGTACTTATGGGGCAAGAACAGATGCAGCCGGTGGTAGATGCTGTAAACCATGGCGGCGCAACCAACGAGACCGATCTTGATGTTCCGCATACCTGGAGCATGGGCACGCCATGTCGGTCTGCCCGCTGGCCGCCGATCCGCGGTCAACTCCGCATATCCAACGCCGAGCCCCTAACGAACCCACGCAAGCCTGTCACTGTGTCACATCCGTACTCATGTAACTTCCAGACTACGCACGAACAGCACGCCGGACCCTGGACCGCCGAAACCCTGGACTTCCACCCAACCAGCCTCGAATCCACTCGGCCGCGAGCCTATGAGTCCGTAAGTCGACACTTTGCTTCCTGCTCCAGGGGCGGTGGTGTGAAGTCGTGTGGTGGCCGTGGGCCACGGCCGGCGCCGCGTCCGTCTTCATGGCATTCCGCATTTCGGCCGGCCTAACCGGCTGATCTGAGTGGATCGTGCCCCAGCCCTGGGCGCTGCGCTGCCCGCGCGACGATGCACTCAGCCCCTCCCTACGGCAGCTGGTCGGTCCGGTCCCCCTTGCCGTGAATGGTCCGGACGCCGGCCTGCCAGTCCACGTCGTCCAGTCGCAGCCCCGAAAGCTCCCCGCAACGCAGACCACCCGATGCAGCACGGTCACCCGCAAATCGCGTCGTGCCACCGCGGTCGACGAATCACAGGAGTCCAGCAACACGAAGACCTGCTCCTGGTTCAACGGCTGAGGCGGACCGACAGTCTGCGGTGCGTGACAGCCGGGACAGCGTCAGCCAGCGCGATCTGGAGGATCCGCTGATAGTGCAGGAAGCGAAGGAATGACCGCAGCGCGCACGCGGTCATCTGCGCCGCCTTCCGCGTCATCGAGGGCAGATGCGTGGCCAGAAACTCGGTGACGTCAAAGGCGCTAACGCTTGCAAGCCCCGCGGCAGTAGTCTCTGTGACGGAGACGTGCTGGAAGAACGGGGTGGCCCAATGCGAGTAGGCGTCAGCGACCGGGGAGCTCACCCCGCGATGTCGATCAGATACCGGCGATATCGGACCAACATCGTCTCGATCGGTGATGACGGCATCGGTACCGGTCCCACGAACTCCAGCCCCTCACGGCGCAGGTAGCCGAGCACGAGGCCCTCCAATGCCTCCAACGAATAGTGGCCGGTGTAGGCGACGCGGCGGGCGGCCAGGAACCGTTGGATGACCGAGCCACTGACGTCACCCAGCTCTATGTCCTCGGGATACAGCCACCGCGACAGATGCGCTGCCAGCTGCAGCACACCCACCGCTAACGTCGTCGTGTAGCCAAGCCGCGCGAGTTCCTCCGCCAGCCCCACCGCGAATTGCGACAACGGGCCAGTGAACCGGCCCTTGGTGTCACAGCTGTCGATGGACTCGTGCGGCGCACTGGCTGGTTCGTCAGATCAGCGTGGCGACACGTTCATCGCCCCTGTCCGCCCAGTTTTCCGTCACCGAAGCCGTGTGTGCTGCACTTTGATCATTCCCTACGGGATCAAGCAGTCCGAGGCTTCGAAGAACTGCTTCGGTGTCGGTGCCTTTAGCCGCTGGCGGAATCGGCTTCCTCGTCTTCGACCTGCTCAGCTTGATGGGGACACCGACACCGCGATAGTCGCCGTCGTCGATGAACAGCTCCCGATGCACCACTTGGGCATCGGTAAGCGCCTCTTCCACCGTCTTGACAGCACTGGACGGGACCCCAACCTTGCTGAGTTCGCGGGCCAGGACGTCAAGGTCTCGTGCCCGGACCAGGTCCGTGATGATGGCGGCAAGCTCATCGATGTGCGCGATGCGGTCCGAGTTTGTCGCGAATTTCTCATCGTCTGCGAGTTCGGGACGACCCAGTACCGTCATCAGTGAACGGAACTGGCGGTTGTTTCCGGTGCCGATGAAGAACTCCCCCGCCGGCGTATCGAACGTCTGGTAAGGTGCGACGGCGGGGTGCGCACCTCCCGTGCGTCGGGGCGTCTTTCCGGTCATGGCCCAGTTGGCCGAATGCGGGACCAGCAGGGACACCACCGAGTCGAGCAAGGAGATGTCGACGAACTGGCCCAGTCCGGTCCGGTGGCGGTCCTGCAGTGCAAGGAGGATGCCGCTAAAGGCGAGATTCGCCGCGACGATGTCGACGATCGGCACGCCGACCCGGAGGGGCCCACGGTCCGCGTAGCCGTTGACGCTCATCAGTCCGCCGTGGGCTTGTAGCACCGCGTCGTAGCCGGGCATTTCCCCCATGACGCCGTCAGCACCGAATCCGCTGATCCGGCAGTACACTAGCTCCGGCCTGCGGGGCGCCAGGTCATGAGTGTAGTCGAATCCCCAGCGGGCCATTGTGCCGATCTTGAAGTTCTCCACCACGACGTCCGCTTCGTCGAGCAACCGCCGAAGCGCTTCCTTGCCGAGCGGCGTGGTCAGATCGAGTTCAATGTTCCGCTTGCTGCGGTTGAGTCCGTAGTAGTAGCTGCTAGTAGTGCCATCGTCCGACAACGTTCCCCATTGGCGTGTCTCATCACCCGCAGGAGACTCTACCTTCAGAACCGAGGCGCCGTGATCGGCCATCATTTGGGCACAATACGGTCCGGCAAGCACCCGGCTGAGGTCGAGGACCTTTAGGCCTTTGAGAATACCCTCAGTGCTCTCGTCATCGGGCCAGGCGGAAGATCGGTCCGGGCTCACGTGTGTGCCTCCGCTCGGATGTCGAGGGTCAGCCCTGTCAGCAAGGCCCATACGTCGTCACCCCTAGTTGCCGCCAGATCGGCCACGGTATGTTGCCAAACCAGCTCGTTGCCAAATTCCTCCCGCCATGACCACATCCGGGTGGTACATGCACCGAGGCGGTGCTCGGTGGTGACTCCGATGGCCCCGTGCAGCTGGTGGGCCACAGCGGCAATGCGGCTAACGAGGACCGACGCCTCGATCTTCGCCGCAGCGACCAGCAGGGGCGTCGGGCTACCATCACGCAAGGCAATCACGGCGGCGTCGGCTGCAGACTGCAGCGTCACCACGTCGGACGCTAATCGGGCGAGCTGATGCTGTACGGTCTGGAACTTAATCAATGGACGTCCGAATTGCACTCGTTCTGAGACGTACTGTGTGGCGAGTGCCAGAGCTTCCGATGCTGCAGCCGCGATCTGCGTCGCCCGTGCGGCGGCCCCGTACTGCGCAACGCGAGAGTCGTCCCACTCGGGAGGTAGGTCGCCGACAACCAGCGGACGAACGCCTGTGAGCACAGCCTCATCGCGGGGTTCACCGGCGACGTTGGTCCCAGGCAAGACCGCGAAACCGTCCACTGTCGTCTTGACCACAGCCACCCGTGGCCTCGAACCGCCCGTGAGCAGCAGGACCACATGGTCGGCATTGCGGAGCCAAGGGACACGGGCCACCCGCCCGGTCAACACAAGCTCGTCTCCCATTCCCGCCAGTCGGATTTCCGGGCCGGGGGCTGCGGTCACCACACCTCCGGGCCAGGCGACACCAGCGGCAGCAAGGGCCGGCACAGCGAGGAAATTGGCCTCTGCGAGTGGAATCGCGGCTAGAGCCGCGGCCCGGCAAGCGACCGCAGCATCACGAAGGTCGCCGTCCGAGCCACCGAGCTCGCCGGGTAAGGCAAGAGTGGTGAAACCGGACTCGTCGAGTTCTGCCCAGGCCCGGTCGTCGAACGGCACATCCACGAACGTGGGTGACGCCGATACAGCCAGGGCAGCTCGTACCGAATCGTTGATCGCGTCGAAATGTTCCGACATTACAGCACCGCCTTTGCAACAATGGACCTGAGGACCTCGTTCGTGCCGCCGCGCAGGGTGAAACCCGGCGTGTGCAAGATCGACTTCGCGAGCAGTACGGAAAATTCATCGCCATGAGGATCCGGTTCGATCCCTGCATGGGCGCGAATGGTCTCGACCACATCGCCCTCGAAGACGGTGCCGAGGTCCTTGACCATGGCGGCCTCGACGGCCGGGTTTCGACCCGCTGCCAATTCCTGTGCTACCGATATGGACAGTTGGCGCAGGACAGTCATGCGGCTGATGAGCCGTCCCAGGGCGGAACGTACCGCCGCGTCGGTCTGGACGGCGTCCGTTCGGGCCCAGGCCCGCAGGAGTGGAAGGGTGGAGAGGATGCGTTCGGGTCCGGATCGCTCGTTGGCCAGCTCCTGGGTGACCTGGCGCCAGCCGTCACCGCGCTGGCCGAGCAGGGCGGAGGCGGGTACGAGTGCGTCGTCGAAGACTACCTCGTTGAAATGGTGACCGCCATCGATGGTGATGATTGGTTTGATATCGATTTGCGGGTGGGGAAGATCGACCAGAAACTGCGAGAACCCGCCGTGTCGGTCGTCGGAAGCATCTGTCCGGGCTAAGAGCACCATGTTGGTCGCGATGTGAGCGCCGCTGGTCCACAGCTTGGTTCCACTGATCCGCCACCCGTCAGTAGTCTTGATAGCGCTGGTACGAATCGCCGCCAGGTCCGAGCCCGCGTCGGGTTCGCTCATGCCGATCCCAAAGTAGCGTTCACCACGGGCGATCCCGGGCAAGTAAGTGCGCTTCTGTTCCTCCGTCCCGTTGCGGAGGATGCCGGGTGCCATTTGCCGGTCAGCGATCCAGTGAGCCGCAACGGGAGCGCCTGCAGCGAGCAATTCCTCGGTAACGACGAAACGCTCAAGGTCCGATCTGCCAGAGCCACCGTATTGCGTTGGGATCGTCATGCCGACCCAACCCCGCTCGGCCAGCCGCAGGCTGAATTCGGGGTCGATTCCCGATAACCATGCATCGGATTCGGGAGTGAATCGCCCTTCCGCGACTTCGCGGTCGAGGAAAGTGCGCACATCCGCGCGCAACTCGTCCAAATGAGGCGGAAGTGTCTCTACAGCTGAGAGCAGCAAGGTCATTTGCCGACCCGCCGTTCTCGGCCGGACACCAACTGGAATTGGTGCATTTTCATCGCATTCCTGTTTCTCTGCCTGGTACCAGCTGGTGACGGGCATATTGTTCTGATTCGCAAGACATGTGTGGGCGACGCCAATGCCCGTGACGTGGCTGGCCGGAAAGCCGGGGTCCCCAGCAATCCCACGATGAGTGTGCTGGGGACGCCTGGCTCCGCAGGGTGCTGCCGGACTCAACGTCGCGACGGAATCCCTCAGGAACGCGACAGCACCTTTTTGTCATCGGCCTGCGCAACAGCATCGTTCGGCCAGGATTCCCAGCCGGGAAGCCAGGCATTGAACTCGACCTGGTTGCCGCTCGGGTCGGTCACGTACACCGAAGTCATCAGGGCGCCCTCTTCTTCCGGAATGTACTTGTCATACGATTCCACGGCCCGCATGGCGTGCGGACGATCCGGATTGAAGTAGCGAATTGCATGACGGAACGGGATTTCCATTTCAGCCAGACGGTTGCAGTATTCCTCGATCCGGTCGGCATCCACACGCAGGTTGAAGTGCAAAATGCTGCCCACGGGAGCGGCACGGTGGTTTGCGGGCTTAGCGGTCGGAGTCACGACTTCCTCAGGAAGCGTCTGATAGCCGTCCTTCCACCAGAACATGGCGATGTGGGCATCAGGGTTACTGGGATCTCCGACCCCAAAGAACCAGTGCTGGCCGACCAACTGTTCGTCCTCGTCGAAGTACTCCAGCGTGTGAAGGATGGGCATGCCGAGCTTCCCGTGATAGAAATCCACGGTCTCCTCCATGTCGCTGACGATCAGTGCTACGTGATCCAGTCCTTTGAACTCGAATCCAGTTTTGGTTGTCATGGAACTCTCCGATCTACACAGGGTGTGATTAGTGTGGTGTCAGTTGGGGGACGGCTTCGCATCGACGACCGGGTCCGGACGATCGTCGAATTCCAGGCGCAGGGCACGACATATCGTCGCGGACTGTATGTACGTGGTGACCATGAAGGTCAGCTCCAGGATTTCTACGTCCGAGAAAACTGCTTTGACTTGCTCGAAGAGCCCGTCAGGCACCCGCCCACCAGCAGCGAGGCTGTCGGTGTAAGCGAGCACCGTTCGCTCAGTCGGCGACCACGTGGACTCGGCGGCCCACGACGGAATCAAGTTGACCTGATCTTCGGGGAACCCAAGTCGACGCAGGAGCTTGCAATGCTGCGTGAAGACAAACGAGGACCCGGCAACCCATCCGGCCCGGGCGAGTGCAAGCTCGCGGAGGGTCGGGGCCAGCTGACGCTCGGCACTGAACTGCCAGGCCTGACGGTCGAGCATCACCGTAAACAGGTCCTCGTCAAGGGCGAAAACAGTCCACCAGTTTCCCGGCGTACCAGAAAGGGTGCCAGGCTCCCTTACAGGGTCTCGATCACCGAAGTGCTTCTGGAAGGTCTCAAGGACTCGTTCTGAGGTGAGCTCACCCCTGGAAACTTCTCTAAGTCTGGGCAAGGTATTTCCTCTCTGTTTCAGGGCGGGATGTGCGGCGGTTTGAGCGCATCGTTACCCTTCACTATTTGCCAACTGTAGACAGTCGGCAGGTATCTGTCAATGGGTTAGTAAATTGTTGCCATGAAGCGGCTCGCCCTCTATTGTAGGCGTAAACAGTCAGCTGTTGACAGTTTTATGAAAGAGGCGTTGATGCAGAAGACATCCGTACTAGTGATCGGTGCAGGACCGGTAGGGCTAGCCATGGCGCTAGAGCTCGGACTCCGCGGCCAAGAGGTGATAGTTCTGGAGGCTGGGGATGGCGCTGTTGACCACCCTCGGGCTGGCGGGCTTTCGATCCGCACGATGGAGTTCTGCCGAAGATGGGGCATCGTCGACGATGTGCGCAACTGCGGCTTTCCTGATAACTATCCGCTGGACATCGTCTTCAGCACAGGGCTTGAGGGATATGACCTGATCCGGGAGCACTACCCGTCCCTGGGTGAGATGCCGGTCCCGCCGGAGAGCCCCGAACGCCGTCAACGGTGTCCCCAACTGTGGTTTGACCCCATCATGGCGAAAGCTGTGGCGAAACAGCCGTCGGTGGAGGTTCGCTACCACACCCGGGCTGACGAGGTGGTTGAGAACTCCGACGGCGGCGCCGTCGTCCGCTGCACCGACACCCAAACGGGCGAGGAATTTCTCATCCATGCCAGGTACGTCGTCGCCTGTGACGGTGCCGGCAGCCGGGTTCGCAGCGCCCTCGGCGTCGAGATGGGCGGCATTCCCCTGCTCAATTACTCCGTCGGCGTGTTCTTCCGCTCCCCGAACCTGCTCGAGGCCAGCAAGCAGGACCCGGCCGCGCGATTCATCTTCATCTCGCCGGATGGACCGGTGGGCAATTTGACGGTCGTCAATGGAGGCGACCTCTGGCGCTACACCTATATGGTCGGCGACAGCCGTCCCGATCTCAAGGAGGACGACGTCGAGGCGACCATGCGCGAGGTTCTGGGTGATCAGATCAAAATCGATATCCTGTCCGTTGCCCCATGGCGCAGGTCGCAACTAGTGGCCAACGAGTTTCGGAAGGGATCGGTGTTCCTGGTCGGCGACTCGGCCCACACGATGTCTCCCACTGGTGGTTTTGGCTCCAACACCGGCATCGGTGAGGCCGTGGATCTGGGATGGAAGCTTGACGCTGTGCTCCGAGGATGGGGAGGCGACAAACTCCTTGATTCATATGAGAGCGAGCGCCGTCCCATCGCAGTCCGGAACAGCTCCGCCGCAACCCGGAACTTCAAGGGCTGGTTCAGCGACGCTGATCTGACCGGACTCTTGGATCAGGATGAGGCGGGGGCTCGTCTGCGGAGCTCGGTAGGAGAGGAACTCATGGCGGGCACGCGCGCCGAGTGGGAGTCCAAGGGAGTCATCTTGGGTTACCGGTACGAGGATTCACCGATCTGCATCGCTGACGGCTCTCCGAAGCCTGCCGACGACTACCGCGTCTACGAGCCCACCAACCGTGCCGGACATCGAGCACCACATGCCTGGCTGGAGGACGGACGATCAACCTTGGACCTCTTCGGCGACGGATTTGTCCTCGTCGATCTGGACGCAGAAGCGAGAGACCCTCAGTTGCAAGCATTGCTCGATGTGGCCGCGTCCCGTGGAATACCCCTACGCAGGGAGGTGCTTCCGGCATCACTTGGGTCTTTCTATCAAACACGTTTGACGTTAATCCGCCCCGACGGACATGTCGCATGGCGCGGTGACGCGTTGCCGGCAGACCCCACCAACCTCTTACTGTCAGTTACCGGACACTGACCGTGTTCGGCAGCCTGCCGCAGCGATCGGCATTATGCCGAGCGCAAAATATCTCAAAGGAGCACACATCATGACACCCAAGCTGGATCCGAAGAACACTGCCCTTCTGTTGATGGACTACCAAGCGTCAACTTTGGGCTTCCTAGCCGAAGCTAGGCCGCTAGTTTCCTCTACCGCCGACGTGGCTGCTGCGGTCCGCGCAGGAGGAGGTGCCGTGGGCTTCGTTCGCGTGGGATTCACCGACGAAGACTATGTGGGGTTCCCCGACGGCCATATTATGGGAGATCGAGTGAAAGCTGGACGTCCCGGCATGGATGCCGACTCTCCGACCACTGCTCTGCACGAAGCACTGAACGTCCAAGACGGCGACATCGTCGTGCGGAAAACCCGTGTCAGTGCATTCTCGACGACCGATCTGCACGAGCAGTTGACGAATGCTGGAATCACGACCTTGATCCTGGCGGGCGTTCATACGAGCGGAGTTGTCCTGACGACTGTGCGTGAGGCACACGATTTGGACTATCGCGTGATTGTCCTGTCAGATGCATGCGCGGATCCGGATGAGACGATACATTCCTTCCTCATGGAAAAGATCTTCCCGAAGCAGGCAAAAGTACTTACCATCGCCGAGGTGCAGTCTGCTCTCCCCGTCGGGAATCCGTCACGATGACCCAGCGGAGCGAAGTGGCGGCGTCGCTTGATTCGACAGATGAGCTGGCGATCCGGCGACTCTACGAGGGATACAACGATTTCATCGACCGGGGGGACGCAGAGTCGTGGGCGATGGTCTGGTGCGAAGACGGTGTGTTCGAACACCCGGCAAGAACTTACAAGGGGCGTGAGGAGCTAGCTTCCTTCGTTCGACAGCGGGCCGCGGGCGCCGCTGCACAACCAGTGACCGGTCTGCGGCATTGGAACTCAGATATCCGGCTTAGCAGCGAGGGGGACCGCGTTGTCGGTGAATGCGCGCTGCTGGTATCTGCTCGCGACCGCGAGTCAGGTTCCCCATCAGTGATGACCACTGGCATGTATTCGGACGTCGTCGCTTGGGACGGCCACCGATGGCGCTTTGTGCGGCGGACGCTGCGCGTCGAGTGACTCCATCGTGGACCGCCCGTCGGCTGAACCAGGCGGGTGATAGCCGGCTTCGGCGGCTTGGTGCTTCAGGTCGTTGATCGCGTCTCGGCCCGTGCGCGGGTCCACGGTGCCGAACGGGATCGGCACATCGCTGTTCCGCGGGGCCCCGGGCCGTCAGTTCAAGAATATTGTTTGGTTCGTGCCTGAGCTGGATGCGGGGGTCCATGGTGAACACTACGGCAGCCAGGTTCAGCTCCCCGCACATCTCGGCAACCGGTCCAGGGACGAGATGCGGTCATTGACCGTGAAATACTTCGCCGAAGCCTCTTTGACGGCGTTGGGCAAGGAACCGTGACAGTGGATGTCCACTTCAAGGTGGACAGCCATCTCGATCGCGTCCAGCGCGGCTGCATCGATCCCCGAGGTGTTTGACTGAGGAGTTCGTGCCCGCAGCTGTGCTCTGGATCCTGACGGTCCTATGGCTGTCTGGCGCCCTCGATCCCCGCCGCGGCAGCGTTTTTCGGGCAACCGCCCTGGCTGCTATGGCCTGCATGCTTTAGATCCCTTCCATCTACTGCCGCTTCGATCCGCTGCTCGGCCAAAACCGTGTCGGACTGGCCACCTTTATGTCCCTTCTCCTCGGGTTTTGGCAATCTCGAACAGCAATCCTCTTGGCCGCCGTCACGGACGTTAACGTACGACGGCGGCAGCTCACTTTTGGTCGGTGGGCTGCGGCATCGCCTGCGGAGCAGTGACGCTAGCGTTTCTGACGAGTCGGGTGGATGTCCCCGACCCAAACGTGCCGCTGACCTACGGTGACCAGCCCGGCGTGGCACTATTCCTGTGGGCGGGATCGGCATTCATCATGTGGATCTGTGGCGATATCGCTCGAATTCCCACACCAACGTTCGGAACATGCACGCGACTGCCTTCCGGGCAGCTTTCACATTGATCGCGCGGGCTGCATTCTGTTCGCCCTGGTTCTTCTCGACCGGCTCCTCCACGGGTACGTGATCAGCGTCGAAGGCACAAACAGCCTGTCGGCCGTCGCCCTGACAACGTTCTACTGGATCGGGGAAACGTTCGCCGTTCTTACGGTCAGTGCTGGCCTGCTGCTCCCCAGTCTGGCCTTTCACCTGAATCACGGCGCTTTCGGAATCCGCGCACGCTTCCTGCTCCTGCAAATTGCGCCTATCTGGACTCGAGTGGCAACCGGCCAGGACCAGCTGATCCTCGCCAAGCCCCAACAAGCTCGTCGCCGTGTCCCGGCACCCTGAAACCCAACTCCACCGACGTATTGCCGAAATTCGCGACTGCGAGGTGGCCAGCCCCGACACCAACGGACACCTCAGCGCCCAAGACCGGGCCGTCGTCGAACGCGCCGAATACGCCCTCGAAAGGCACGCTGGCACACGGTAGAAGCCTCATCCTTCGCGCGATGCGAAACTCTGCATGCCGTCATGCCGCGCCGGCCAAAATCCTCCATGAATGGCCAGAAGCAACTTCGCTGTTTGTCATTCTGATCCCCATCATCGCTGGGCGGGTCCTCCGCGCAACCAAGGAGCGATGCGCCGGCGCGGGTCAAATTTTCGTTCGGCGCTCCTCCGTCGCTTATTTCCTCGCGAAATTTTGGCCCGCTCCCGGTTCCCCAAGTTGCACTCCGGCCCCTCGTACCCAGCGGTGACTCCTCTATCAGAACGACGCACACATCTGACTGACGCGTCCTGTGCCGGCCAGTCGCTGA
Organism: Pseudarthrobacter sulfonivorans; assembly: GCF_014712225.1. GTDB lineage: Bacteria > Actinomycetota > Actinomycetes > Actinomycetales > Micrococcaceae > Arthrobacter > Arthrobacter sulfonivorans. The sequence goes on along the minus strand of NZ_JACXBW010000010.1, from coordinate 50,805 downwards.
AGGAGAAGGATCATGGAACCGCTCACCATCAAAACCCCTGCCGACGTCCTCAGTTTCATCGGCCACACCCTGGGCTTCTGGCCCAAAGAAAGCCTGGTCTGCATCACCCTCGCCAACAACCACGTAGGGGCAACCCTCCGCGTCGATCTGCCCAAGCCAGGCACCGAAATCAGCTACGCAAAGATGGTCGCCGGATACCTCAGCCACGACACCAGCGCCGAAGGTGTGCTCTTCGCCGTCTACACCTCCGAACCCAGGAACGGCGATCACAAGCCACACGCGGCTACCATCGCCGCGCTCACCGGCGCCCTCGCCGAGCGAGGACTCACCATTAGGGAAGGACTCCTCGTCGGAGACCAGACGGTGTCACAGTACGACGGCGATCCTGAGAATGGCGTCCGGCTCCCCTTGAGTGCCACCCAATCCAGCGAGATCAACGCCGAATTCGTCTACCGCGGCAGCACCATCGAAACCACCAACCGCATCACGCTGCCGGCATCGACCAAAGAATCCCAGGCCCTGGATGCCGTCGAACACCGTGTCGCCGCAATCCAAGGCCTGAGCCTTTGGGACGCGATGGAGCAGGCCAGGACGCTGTGGACAAAAATGCTCGAAGCGAAGACATACCCGGATGACGAGCAGACCATCGGACTGATCGCGAACCTCCAGTTCCCCGCCATCCGCGACCAACTCATGGCCGATATCCCCTGAATCGACGAACCCATGGACCGGATCCTCCTTGCCCAAACACACGGCAAGCCGCAGTGGTCCCGGGTCGAGTGGGCTGAGCAATTACTGGTCCACGCGTACACGCACAGTGCCACAGTTCACTCTGCTCCGTCCCTGACCGCCATCGCCTTCATCAACTGGTGGGAAGGCCGAGGCAGCAAGGCCCACCAGTTCCTGGAACTCGCCCTCGACGCCGACCCAAACTATCGTTTGGCTAGGCTCAGCGACCAAATGATCGGAACCGGAATGGTCGCCGGCTGGAGCATGGACAAGGGCACTGCCTACCGGGATCGGGGACTCGAAGCGTCTTAAGCCCCGCAGTTATAGGGATACGGACGACGACGGCGGGGCGTTCCGGAGCCAGTTCTCCACCGCCGCATCCCATCCGTCCGGGTCGGAATTCCACTCCTGCGTGTGCTCCGCGGAAGGGAAAGTGAGCAGCGTTGCCAGGTCGGGGCGCCGGGTGACGAACTCGCGGGAAATGGCAAACGGTGTCGAACGGTCCCCTTCATTGTGGATGACAAGCAGGGGGACACTGAGTTCGTTCGCCCGGGCTAAGAAGTCCAGGGCCGGAAAATTCAAGGGCGCATCCAAGCCTGTGATCCAGCGCGTTCCGGAGGAACAAAGCATCTGCAGCCCAAGCCGGGCAACCCAACCAGGAAGCTTGCTGGACCGCGCATTGGCCACCAGCGTGCTGCTCCAGTCGATAACGGGGGCATTCAGCACGAGCCGAGAGATGCGGTCCCGAAACTCCGAAGATGCCGCCAGCTGAAGGGCGATTGAGGCACCGAGAGACCATCCGAAAAGCACTATATGGCGTGCCCCTTGCCCAACGGCATACGAAACCGCCGCTTCAACGTCGTGCCATTCGGTCTGCCCCAGGTGATACCTGCCATCCGACGATGCAGGAGAATCGCGGTCGTTGCGGAGTGACACAACCAAGGATGTGTATCCCAGTCCGTCCGCAACGGGCACACCGCGGAGGGCGCCGGCTTTCGAACCACCCAAGCCATGGATGTGGATGGCCCACGGGGAAGAGCCTCCGGATGGCTGCGTCGGTGTGAACTTCCAGGCGGGCGCCACTCCGTTCTCGACTGGGATCTGGACGTTAGAGTATGGCAGCCCCAAGGCCTCCGGCGTCGAATAGACGTATCCGCTCCAAATGCCGGCCTTGGCAGTCATAAGATCGCCGGAGTCAACCCGTTCAACGCGGCGGGTTACCGTCCCGGCCGCATAGTCAGAGGACACGATCTCTCCAATGCAGGCATGCCCTCTGCCGTTGGCAAACCAGATGCTGTAACGGCCTGGTGCCGCGGTACGCACCGACGCCGGTAACTCCACCATCAACGTTTCGTCAGCATCGCGGAACACACGACGGATTTGCAGGTCCTCCTTCCGCTGCGTTTTGGGCACCACCACTTGCCGGGCAAAGTAGGCCGCGGCGAGAAGGGACGCAGCGCCCACAATGCCACAGCCTGTGGCGACAGCTGCAGCGGCACTACGCACCGGCGTCGTCCTCGGGAGTTTTAAGGCGTTCGTCGATTGCTTTACGCAGGCGCACGAGCGTCTCCGGAGAAATCCCCTGCAGTTGCCTTGCAGCAAAGTTTCTCACGCGGTTTTCCCGAAGTGTCCGCAGTAGCTGAAGCTGCGCATCCACCAAGTCGGGCACGTCGCCGTCGTCGTCCAATAAGTACTTGGGATCAACGCCGAAGAATTCGGCGAGGTTCTTCAAGAGCTCCGGGTCAGTCGCCATGGAACTGTCGCCGGCACGCATGTAGGCCCAGCGGGAGCGGGACAACGGCGTTCCGCGGTCAGACATGTGCTTGCTTATCTGCGGATAAGTCAGGGGCGCTGAACCCTGGGCCTCAAAAAGATCCAGAAGCAGATTTAGCTTCCGCGCGAGTTTCGCCTGCGGCTGTTCGGGAATCCCAGCGTCGATATCGGTCACGGATGTGAGTCCCCTTTCCGCGACAACCACGGTCCTCGATGTTCGGGCACTGCCAACCGCGCACCGAGATGCTGCTCCGCTTCTCGGAGAACATCTAGATCATTCTGACTCAGCGATTGGGCAAGGTGGGGGTCCACGAACAGCGCGTCCTGGATCTCCACCAACATCCTGTGCAGTCGGCGCCTCGGGGCATCGTGGCGGTCGATCGCAGTTTGAGCCAAATCCAGGCGGATCTCGGATCGCCTCGACGTGCTTCGTTCCCAGAGCCCAGCAAGTCGTTCGACAAGGATGGCTGCGGACCGGGCATCAGCTCTCCGCTCCAGACGACGGGCGACGGGCGGCAAGGCCAGACCCACGCAAAGGAAGACCATGGCGCCCACCACCGCGGCGTCGTAGACGTAGGAGAGACGTGTCATGGCCTCAAGGTCGCCCATGAGATGGAGGACATCCATCCCCAGCACCGTGAGGACCATCACCACAGCCAGAGCGCAGCCCACGCCGATGAACACAAAAGCGACGCGGAAGTACGGCCTCGCCATCACGCTGCGGAACCTGAAACAGGTAATGCCGGTGGTGGCCACCACCACCCCGATGTAGAGGAACTGAACACCCGAGTATGCGGCCGCTGGCCACTGGCTTCCAAAATCCCTCATGAAGGAGGTGGAAGTCCGCGGTGCATCAACCAGGCTGAAGCTAACAATGAGGGCCCCAACCACAACCCCGAGCGCCGAAAGCCCTACCCTATTGTGTGCGTCCGCCGTTTCACTGACATCGGCGGCGCGCAGGATCGCACGGGACAGGAAGTAGATACCGACAACCATGAAGATATTGGCTATGAGGTCCAAGAAATTACGGCTACCGAGTACGCGGTCTCCCGCGACGTAGATCCGGTCAATGTTTAGCGTGAGTGCCGTAGCGATCGTTAGTGCCGCCACTAGGATGCTCTTGTCTTTGCGCCGCTTCAGATCCGGCAGGAGGCATAGCGCCAGACACCAGATCACGGCTGCAGCAATGTCCTGAATCATCCGAAGATCCGTTCAAACGACCGCGGCTCGGGGCTGCTGTCCCGGATGGCAGCGGCAAAGAGATCTGCCAAGGTTTCGGCAGCGGCCTCGATGTGGTCCAGGAAGTCACTCCGCCCCAGGATCCGCGACACCTTCTCGCCGGACAGATTCGGAAACAACGTCTCCGCATAGTTTGAAGACACCACTAGCTCATCGTGTCGGAGCACCATATGGCCCAGTTCGTGAAGGATGAACTGCTGCCGGTGGAGTGCCGACGGCGTCGGCGCGTGCAGAATGACCTCCGTGCTCTCCGTGGACAACCACAACCCGCAGACCGATCCCCCGCTCAAGGACTCGGAAACGTCGATCTCAATCCGCCGATGCCGGAGGATCTCAACAATCGATATCAAGCGTTCCAGCGAGAGACGACTCGGCAAACTAAGTGCGAGGAAACCTTCTGCAGCGGATCGCGCCGGCGAATATTTAGCGGATGTTGTGCCGTCCATCGGAACCCCCATCATGCGGCCGCCGACTTGTGTCGTACGCTCGCCATCTGATTCACGGTCCGCTCCTCCAAGAACATCAAGAGGCGCCTCAGTTCCATTGAACGCCCTTGCTCTGGACATGTCCAGAGCAACTATCCCGCCGACTCCTCCAGGCATGCCGGTTCCAACGGCTCAGGCCTCGGACCGCACCAAGCCACCAAGAACCTCACACCTCTGGCATCCAAGGCCGTCGCCGTGAGCGCCTGCTCACGACCAGTCATGTCGCCAGATACGTCGACGCTGATGAACGGTCGTGAGCGGGAAAACTTGCGAGGAATGTCGAGGACGTTTCATACCCTCGCGCGCGTCGCAACGGTTCTGCTCCACGCGCTGCGCCAACCGACAGCGTGACCGTCGACGGCGGCGCCACGCCTCACCGCGACGCCAACCCCTTCCCCGCCAGGTCCCACCCCAAGCCGCGGCCCCAGATTCCTCGATTGCCCCGGCAGCCCCCGGTCCCGCTGGCAACCAGGCACTGGACTTCGTCCTCCGTCAGCTCCGTTCCCAAGCAACAGACATCGACCGCCTCGAAGCCGAGAACGCTGACCAAAGGGCAACCATCAAAACCCTCCGTGCCGACGTCGTACGCCTCCACACAGTCCAGCAAACCGACGCTCAGGACCTGCTCCATCTCGCCGGCAAGCTACTGGCCCTCATCCGAGCAGTCGGCGTAGAACTCGACAACAGCACCAAACAGCTCCTTCGCCGTCGCGGCTGGTCGTCCGCCAGCCGCAGCCAGCAAGCCGCGCAGCAATGACGATGTCCATCGCCAGGCTCTCGGCCCAGTCCGGCCTGAAGTACCTGTTCAAAACCACCATGATGGATGACCTGACGGTCACCCCCGCTGACGCCACAACCTACTACATGAAAGCAGGAACTCCCCAGGGCCGCTGGCTCGGCCAAGGCCTACAATGCATCAACCGCACCAGCGAAGACAAAGTCACAGAAACTGACGCCAAAGCAATCTTTGACCACGCCACCCATCCAGACACAGGCGCTCCCCTGGGCCGTCCGCACGGCCAGCCCACGGTCGTCCAAAACAGCCACGGACAAGTAAGCACCCGCCACGCCGTCGTCGGCTTCGATCTCACCTTCAGTGTCCCAAAATCGGTGTCGGTCCTCTGGGCCCTCAGCCCACGGAGCATTCAAGACCAAATCCTCGATACCCACCACCAAGCAGTCAGCGCCACCCTTGAGTGGCTCGAAGAGCATGTCATCCATACGCGGGCCGGGCGGAATGGCGTCGCCCACCTCAGCACGCGTGGCGCCATCGCGGCCGCGTTCGACCATTGGGAGTCCCGCGCTGGAGATCCGCAACTGCACACCCACATGGTCATCGCCAACCGTGTCCAGCGCATCACCGACGGTGCATGGGTCACCCCGGACTCGCGGACGATCTACAAGGCCGCGGTCGCCGCCAGCGAGCACTACAACGGTCTCCTCTTTGATGCCCTCCACCGGAACCTCGGCACGGACACGGACATCCGCGAACCAGCCGCGAATACGCACAATCCCACTCAGCAGCTCACCGGCATCGACGACGCGCTGATCCGCGAATTCTCCAACCGCTCCCGCCTCATCGATCTGGAAACGGACCGTCTCGTCGCCGAATGGACCGCCAGCCACGGCACTCCCCCAACCGCTACGACCACCATCAAGCTCCGCCAACAGGCAACCCTTTCCACCCGCACCGCGAAACCGGAAACAGCCATCCCTCTCCACCAGCTGTCCGCACAGTGGCGCACGCGCGCGGCCGCCAAAGGCTTTGAGCCCGGAGACGTACTCGCAAACACCATCCGGCGCTCCCGCGCAACCCCTTTCCGCACTGGTGACTTCACTCCCGACTGGATCGATGCCGTCGGCTCACTGACACGCGAGCGCGTAGCGGCCAAACGGGCCACCTGGAACCGGTGGAACCTTCTCGCGGAAGCCGAGCGCGTCTGCGCCGACATCCGCTGCCTCACCCCAGAAGACCGCAACACCATGATCGACGCTGTAGCCACAGCCGCCGAAAGCCAGTCCGTCCCCCTCAACGAGTACCGCTACACCGTCCCCGTCAACGCGCAGCCCGATCTCCGCTTCGCGAAACGCAGCATCTTCGACTTTCACGGCTCCCGTCTCTACACGGACGCCGGGACGCTCGCCAACGAGAACCTCGTCATGGAGGCAAGGGACGACGACGGCGGCCCGACCGTGAGCGCGGCCGTCGCCATGGAGTCACTCGCCAGTTACAGACGCCGTGATCGGCTCGTGCTGCACAGCGACCAGCGTGCAGCAGCGGCCCAGGTTCTGTTGAGCGGCAACCGTCTGGACGCCGTCGTCGGTCCCGCGGGAACCGGCAAGACCACCACCCTCGGAGCAGTCAAGGCTGTCTGGGAAACCGAATTCGGGGCAGGCAGTGTGGTCGGGTTGGCCCCTGCAGCGGCCAGTGCCGAGGTCCTGGGACGCGAGCTGGCGATGGCCGCGGAGAACGTGGCCAAATGGCTGTACGAGTCCGTCGGCCAGGGAGCCGGCACCCGAGCTTCACAGTTCTTCGACGCCGAGCGTCGACTCCGCTCGCAAACGACGGGTTCCGGCCCGCAGTCCACCCGGCTTGCACAGAAGGCCGCCCGCCTCGCTGCTGACCAGGACAGGTGGCGTTTTCATCCCAACCAGCTGATCGTCGTCGACGAGGCGTCCATGGTTTCCACCCTTCAGTTGTCGGCGTTGGTGCAGCAAGCCCGGGATGCCGGGGCCAAGGTGCTCCTGGTCGGCGATCCCGGGCAACTGGACGCCATTGACGCCGGTGGAGTACTCGGGTGGCTGGACCGGCAGGGCAAGACGGTGCGGCTGAGCACAATATGGCGGTTCGAGCAGGTGTGGGAGCAGGCGGCTTCACTGAAGCTCCGTGCCGGGGACTTTGCGGCCATAGGTGACTACGAGCGGTACCGCCGCATCCAACACGGCTCGTACCTCGACATGGTGGGTCGCGCATACCAAAGCTGGCAGTCGGACATCCGCGACGGCAAGTCGTCCATTCTCATCGCTGCCGATAACGACACCGTCAACATGCTCAACCAACGCGCTCAGGCCGATCGAGTCATCCAAGGTTCCGTGGACGCCGAACACACGGTACCGCTCAGTGACGGCTCGCGAGCCGGCACGGGCGATACGGTCATCGCCCGCCGCAATGACCGCCACATCGCGGACAGTAGCGGTGACTTCATCCGGAACGGAACAATGCTCGACGTCGTCTGTACCGGCAGGCGCGACGGCTCACTGACCGCTGTTCGCCGAGATACCGGCGCGACAGTCACTCTGCATCGCGACTACGTTGAGGCCTCAGTTGAGTTGGGATATGCAACAACAGCCCACCGGTCGCAGGGCATCACTGTGCACACAGGACACACCGTGGTCACACAGGGACGGCTGACACGCGAACTGCTGTACGTGAGTATGACCCGGGGTCGCGCGGAAAACCATGCGTACGTTAGCGAAAACAGTCCCATGGACGATGAGCCACTGGACCCAGCCCTTCAAGTCTCGTGGCGCCAGATCCTGGGTGAGGTGCTTGCCGCCGAGGGTGCCGAACGTACTGCCCACGAAGTCCGCGAGGCCGAACAGTCCAAGGCGGACAGTCTGGAGCGCCTCAGCGCTGAATACGACTACCTCTCACAGATCGCTGCCGCTGAGGACCTGTCGACGTTCCTTGATAGTCACGCGCCCGGCAGGGCCGCTGAACTCCAGCAATCACCATCGTGGGGCGCGTCCGTCGCGGCATGGCGCCGATCCGCTGAAGTCAGCCGTCCCAGCGCACAACGGCTGGTGCTCGGCGCACTGGAAACGAGCGCAGGCGCGCAAGATACAGCGGCCGTGGTCCATGCCCGGCTCCGGCGGTACCTCTCCGGGATGCCGGATGGCGGACTGGATTCCATAGCCGAGGCGATCCCTACTGCCCGACCCGACCTGGCTGGCCTGATCCACCAGGTACAGATCCGCTTCCAGAACAGGATGGACCACGTCGGCCGAACAGCAATCGTGCAAGACACTGATTGGAAGCGGACCCTGATGGAGGCCCTGGGTCCCAACGTCCTTCCGGAGGATGCGATGGAAGTCATCCGCCACGCCGCCTTATATAGGGACAGGTGGGGCATCGGTGCTTCGCCCCTTCCAGTAGGACCAGTTCCGGCCTCTCATGAATGGGAACAACAGGAGAAGCGGGCAAATATTGAGCGTCTCATGGATCGGGCCAGGCATTCGTCCCCCCGGCATGTACAGGCGGAAGAGCGGAGCAGATACCTGGATAGCTCAAAAAACCGCCTTATCAATGTCGGTTGGCAACTCTAAACTGGGCAAGAAGGCAATCCATGGATACGAACCCAGTCCTGAAACCGAAGCATGCGACACCTGCGCTTATCCTCAGCAGCGCGGTCGTCTTCGTCTGCGTCGTCTCCCTTGCCGGAACAATTGCCGCCAACTGGCAGCCGACATTGTTCCTGCTCCTGGCGGCTTGGGCGTCTGTCTTTCTTGCTGGCATTGTCGGCATGATCTGGTTCGCCCGAGCCCGCCGACTTCGTGCCTGGAAAGCAGCAGCAAGTGAGAAGTGGAACCACTTCGACGACATGAAGCGAACCCACGGAACCACGACAGAGGTCACCGTTCTAAGTGTCGATTCCCTCCAGCCAACCGGATCCTGGATCACAATCAGGTGGGACCGTTTCGAACATGTTCAGAGCGCTTGGATGGAAGCGTTGCATGACCCAATCTGGCCCGGGTCAATATTGTTGATTGCACCGGACCCGGCCCAAGTTGCGCCCGGTTCGCCGTGGCCCACTACCTACTACATAGAGGCTTCGCATTGCCTCGCTTGGGCACCAGGCAGCGTGGCTCAAAAAAGGCTAAGGCCTCACGGCTAGCCAGACGCTTGGCTTCTAAATTCCTTCGGCTCTGCGATGGGGAGTTAGATAGGCTCAAAAGTCCTACTTCAGCGTTCGGTGTCGGCCCCCAATGCAGACGGACGATTGCACAGGCATCGCAACCCTGACTGGCGGTACAAAGCCTGCCATCGATCCACCTATCGCTGGGCTTTATACTGCGTCATCGCGCATCCCATCGTCTCGGCTTTTGAGCAGCGGGGAGATTTGGGATGTGGACAGCAGTCAAAATCTGGCCGCAGATGGCACTGACTGCGTCGCGCCGACAAGCAGCTTGGTCTGACCGTAGCAGAATCCTTTTGCCATCGAAGTTGCCGTCATGCCGCTTACACACGAACCATGTGTTCAAATCCCACCGTGGCCGCCAGGCAAGTAGTAAGGCCCCTGCTTCCCTTATGAACAAAAGGAAGTAGGGGTTTTGCTTTGCCCCCAAATCCCGCCCACAGTAACGCACTGGTAACGAAACTCTCGCGGAGCTCTGTGCTCAGCCGTCGCCAGGACCGGGGCTCGAAGCCAAATACTCAGCCACCACCGGCGCCAACACCAGCGAGTCTCCCAAGAAGCCTTGGCCGCATGGGGCGATTATTTTCTGGATTACACCCGGCTCCGGTCGACCGCTCAGAGGACAAAGGCGAACACGCCACAGCCCGATGGCCCTCGGATCGCCGGTGCGAAGCAGCGTGTGGCTGGATGACATATCCGTTGAGGGGGCGCAGGCAGCCCGGGGGCGCGATGCCGCGCCGGGGCGACGATCAGCGAAAGGTTGGTCAGGAACCCCTGCGGCACGGTTCAAACACCGTGGGCCCTCCTCAGTTCAAGGGTTATGTCACCAACGTCATGGCCAAGTACAGCAAGGCTCTCCAGCACGGTACCGAGTTGACGTGTGGCAAGCTACTTCCAACTTCTGGACTTGCTCAACTTCCGACAAATGACCGAGCCCCAGGTAAAAGTTCGTTACTGTCAGAATCATGACTACCCATGACCCGGCCCTATTTGCAGGCGGTTTGAGCGCTAAACTCGCAACTCGATCACGCCATGTTTGCGGCTTTTTAGGCGCTGGAACCTCGAAAGCATGCGGTTTGCCGGACGTAGCCACACTGCAGGCGCGAATAACGGCACAGCTCAAGGGCGATGAGCTGGCAGCATTCAACCGAATCACTTCAGTGAGAAATCTCGAACAGGCGCTCAGCCGCCTCCGGAGGATTCAAGCCGTGGTTGAAGGCGATGATGTCGTCGATGGTTTGACCGGGAGTCAGGCAAAAGATTTAGATACGGCTATCTGCCGACTAATTATTACTGAGCTGTCGACGACAAAGGTTGACCTTGATCCCGTCCGTAACTTGGCGGCCTGGGTTGCGCGAGCGGATTATGTGAAGCCGATCGAGCTTTTCACCGTGAATTATGATTCGTTGCTTGAGCAAGCTCTTGAGGCGCAGGGTGTTCCATACTTCGATGGTTTCGTTGGTTCCTTTAGAGCCCGTTTCCGAACGGACATGGTAGAGGCTACCTCCGGAGACACTGACGTGTGGCTTCCGTCCTTCTATGCACGTCTTTGGAAGCTTCACGGATCCGTGAACTGGACCTGGGACACGGACGGTCCGATGGACCAGGTTGTCAGGTTGGGATCGGCCATTCCTGCTGGCGAACTGGCTGCCATTTTCCCTTCGGATGCGAAGTACGAGGAATCCCGCCGCATGCCTTTCGTGGTTCTTCAAGACCGAATGCGGCGCGCGTTAAACGAGCCGGAGACACTGTTTCTGGTGTCAGGCTACTCTTGGGCCGACGATCATCTTAACGAACTGATCTTCGATGCTGTGTCTCGTCGACCTCGGTCGGAGGTTGTGGCTTTCTGCTATGCCGAGATACCTCCTACCCTTGCTGATACGGCTCTCAAAACCCCCAACCTCCAAGTGATAACTCAGAAAGAGGCCATTATTGGCGGGATCCGAGCGCCGTGGTGCAGTCCAGAATCGACTGCGATGATGCCGGTAGATGTCTGGAACGACGACCGATGCCATCTGGGCGATTTTGCTCAGCTGGCGACCTTCCTCGCTCGGAGTTCGTCCGCGCCCGCCGCCAGTACGCAGCTCACGGATGCTGGTGGGCTCAATGGGATCTAAAGATGAAACCTATATTGGACGCGTACGTCATGTGCTCGGCTCGCAGATTACCGTAGCTCTGGATCCTGAATTGGCGGGCATTGCCCCAATCTATAAGGGACAGCTTCAACAAGTAGGTCAAATCGGCTCGCTCGTCCGCCTCCCACAAGGAATGGTTGACCTCATTGCCACCGTAACTCTTGTGGGTATTTCAGAGCTCACGCTTGGTCTTGGTCCTCAGGAAACGTCACCCGTGGGCGAGAGATGGTTACAAGTACAGCTTCTAGGTGAAGTCGACCGAGGTACGCGACAGTTTCGCCGCGGCGTCGGTTCCTACCCCGGGCTTGACGATCAAGTACATTTTGCGCGGACAGAAGAACTTGAAGCCGTCTATCCCAACCCTTCTACGACTCACATACGGGTTGGTCGCCTATCGTCTTCTCAGGCCATTCCTGTGGCTCTTGATGTTAACAAGCTCGTCGTGCGCCACTCGGCCGTCGTTGGTTCGACTGGGTCAGGAAAAACCAGTGCCGTCGCATCTTTGCTCCAAGGTTTCTCAAACGGACACTGGCCAGCCGCAAACATTGTCGTTATTGACAGTCACGGTGAGTACGGACACGCTTTGGCACAACATGCCTCGATACGATCAGTGCTCGGCAGCGGGGAGACGCGACTGCACGTCCCCTTTTGGGCTCTCCCCGCAGCAGATATCCTGCGGGCCTTTGCCGGCTCCTCAGGTGGGCCGACCACCCAGAAAACTTGGACAACTTTGGTCGCAGATGCCAGACGCGAATTTGTGCTTAGTGCATCGTGGCTTCACCTTAATCCAAGTGCAGTGACTGCTGACACCCCAGTGCCCTTTGACATTCGGAAAGCATGGCTCCGGCTTGATTCCGAGAATCGGGAGACTCGTCGAGACAAGCAAGACCCGTCGACGGTTTGCTTGGACAAAGAAGGGAGCGCGGAGACACTCACCCCAAACGCATACCTTCCCCACGGTCCTGGCGGAAAACCACCGATGCAGAACCCCATGTTCGGGACACACGGGAGTACTCCTGAGCTACTGAGGCTCGGGCTGCTGGACCCACGGCTAGCGTTCCTTCTGGAGCCCTCAGGTACTCCGGAAGGTCCCGATCCTTTGGTTGATGCGGTCGATTCCTGGATTGGGGGGTCTAAGCCCCTGTCTGTTCTTGATTTCAATGGTGTGCCCGATGACGCCGCCGAACTTGCTATAGGGGTCATATTAAAGCTGCTATTTGATGTGGCAATACGTACGCCGAATGGATCTGTGGGAATCGGACGCCCAAGTCCAGTCTTGATCGTGCTCGAGGAGGCTCATCGATACCTGGGTGATGGTGCCGCCCCAATTGCTAGGAATGCGGCGAACAAGATCGCCCGCGAGGGGCGCAAATATGGCATTGGTTTGATGTTAGTCACTCAGAGGCCCTCAGACCTCCCCGATACGGCATTGGCTCAGTGCGGGACGATTATTGCACTGCGACTGAGTAACAGTGCCGATCAGGGCAAGATTCGCATGGCTTTGCCGGACAGCGTGGCCGGACTAGCAGAGACACTTCCCTCCCTTCGAACAGGTGAAGCGATAATAAGTGGAGAAGGACTAGTTCTGCCCACGCGAGCTTTGTTGGATCGCCCCGACCCACTACCTTTGGCCGAGGATCCATCCTTGGAATCTTGGCGGAATGGCCACGGAACACGGGATACTGCACCTGCCCTGGCCAGATGGCGGGGTATCTATGAGATGGAGAAACAATGACGTTTGAATGGCAGCCTGTGGAATCCGCACGCATTGTGGCGGAGGGCTATGATCCTGACGTCGAGACGATCTATGTGGAATTCCCTAGAGGTGGGGTTCAGTGGTGGTACGGCGGGTGCACGCCAGACGTTTGGGAGGAGTTCACAGCTCCGGGTCAATCTCGAGGTCAATTTATTCATCAGGTCCTTAACGGGAAACCCAATGGGCGTTACTCCTGATTTGTACTAGGCCAGACCTTGACCGCTCCGAAAGATAGGCCCATGAATAGCATGGGCGTTTCGTTCCGGGTTCGTGTCCGGTGCAATGTTATTAGCGAGTCACTGACTCACTCGTCCACACCATAACCGACATTATGGTGTGTGGGTTTATGGTGTATAGATTCACAAAAGATTTCAGGACAGTATTTGGCAAATTTAGGGGTTCGCATGAGCGATATCAGTCTCATGGGTCAGTGGGACAAGAATGAAGGTTTTCACTACATATCCACCAAGGAATTCGGACTGCCGCAGGCATCCGTTGACGATGACACCGAAGCCACAGCCTTGCTTCGGGAATGGCATCACGGACTACTTGAGCTTGATGCACAAGAAGATGTTCCGTTGTCGGATATCAACGCGAGTATTCAGGGGGTGCTGCGACGGGATGTTTTGGAGTTCTATATAGCAGGGCCAGAACGAACTTATGATGAGGCTCCTTCATCGTGGGGTGCCCTTGGTCCCCTTGCGGTTCAGCTTCGTGATGGCAGGATCGTCCTTGTCGATGGCAATCACCGGTGGGCTACGGCCCGGATCCGAGACGACAGGTCGTTCCGCGCGCAGGTACTCCGTCAACGGCCGTGCGGAGACCGGCAGGTCACAGGAGTCGCTTAGATGTTGTCGGGTTAGGTTCGGCGTTCGGAACTCCTTTGTTATGGCGTTTCGCAGCGGCGATCGTAGAGTGCCCATCCTCGCTTCAAGATTTGGAATGACGCCTCGAAAGGCTGAGCGATTTCTTTCAAGGATCCTCCTGCGACGCCCGTGCTGAGCGGCTGCCCCTTTACAGGGGACTGAAATACAGCTCGCTGAGCCAAAGCCCAAGTCAAGGCGTGCGCGTCTCCACTCATTTGGCGCCACAGGAGATTCACCTCGTTCTGCAAGTCAGCGTTCGTCCTGTAGGTCACCCCGGCGGCATATGGGATTACCGCATCTGAAACATTCAGAGATTTGTCCCCACCAGCCCGTCGAGCTTCTTCCATCCGACCTGTCAGCCATTCCACCTGCGCCCGGACCCGCCGCTGCTCATCACCTGTGAGGCCTGGAGATTTCAGAGTCTCTTCGTGGAACTGCCTTGAACGCTTATACGATTCAGCGATCGCAGCCAGTCCGCGACCCCTGCGGATCTCAGCATCGTCCGGTCCCAAAATGTAGACGGCCTGGGACCCTGCCAGTAAAGCGCCACGCAGAGTGGTGTAATGCGCTATTGGGTAAACCTCTCTTGCTTTGATGGCTGTCCAGGCGAGGCGAAGATGCTCACCGGCCGAGATGAGGCAGATGCGTGCGGCCTCGCTGATGGGATGGGACTCGAAGACAGCATCGTCCTTATGAAGCTCGCTACCCTCCTGTGGATTCTCGTGCCTCCCTGCACGGATCCTCCACCCCTCAAGGTCGGGTTCACGGGACTTTAAGTGATTGTAATACGCTGCAGATTTGTCGCTCATCCGGTTACATTCCCCCAGTGGGTGATTGAATCGACCCGTGACTTCACAGCCGCCGAGAAGTGTGGATGTGTTCAACTCAATCCCTTCACGCCGCAATCCGGAGAGTCTCGCAGCGGGTTATCGTGAGCCACCACCTTTGGCAGAGTTACGGAGGGTTTCCAGACCGCTCCTGCTGGTAGACCCCTTAGACACCAAGTGGCGTGAAGACGGTAGTTCTAAGGTTTATCCCGCCATGCGTCGATCGATGTCAGTCAAGCCAAGTCCGCAGATGGAACTCGTAGCCAACTGCTGCGTCTGCCGTCAGTACTAAGTCCTTCGCGCGCCAACTCGTCCGCTATTGCCTTATCCAGGTCACGCGGCCCGTAGACTGTCAGCTCGTTGATCCCCAGCAAGCGCAACTCTCGAAGCATATCCTCGGCGCGTCCAGGATCCAGCAGGATTGGCGCAAAAGGTCGCTCGCCGTTCTCGCCGAGCGTCGCGCTTCCTGTGACAACATTTCGGAAGAGCAGGTTCGGGCCGGAAAAAGTGAATTTGCCGGATTGACGCCCAATCCGAGCGGAGAAGTCGCTGCCCGAGTACAGGGCGAGTGGGAAGTCCTGAGAAGTTTCATTGTTCCGCAGCGTGTCCGCAGACCTCAAGAGCACCTCGGCGACATCCACAATGTCGAGACCTGGACTATTGGAGAGGCGGGCCGGTATCGCGTACGGGACTCCGGTATTCACGAACTGCGGGTCGAGAAGCCAGAGGGTCGGTGGATCTTCAGAGTCGAGCTTCGGAAACTTCTCGAGCGCGAACCACGCCGCGACGAGCGGGCTCGTAGACCAATCCACCAGCGGTGTCGTCACGCCGTAGTGCTGCGCGAGCAGCAGGACTTTCATGTCAGTGAGGTCCTGGAATCCATGCCTCAAAAAAACGGTTCTGACAACAGCGAGCAAGGCGTGCAGATCCCCCAGATCGTGCTGAGGCTGACTTATTGCGTCAGCGTCATACGCGGCTGTCAAATTTCCCGCATCTCGCCGTTTAGTGTTTCGGAAATAAGTTGGCTCCAGACGTCGCGACCGGAGTCGTTGGCCTCGGAACCAGATCTCCCGCTCAGAGCGCCCCATCACGCACGTCAGAACGCTGATAAGCTGCGCGACTGAACCCACTCGGACCAAGCCGTCGTCACCTTCCGGATCTATGACATAGCTGGCGTTATTTACGACGAAACCGCCGCTGTCCGCCAACTTCGGTAATTCCACAAGCTCTTCCATGTGTCCCCCTCGATAGCACCACTAGTGATTCAGCAAATCTACCTATTGCACAGGCTGTTGGAGCTCAACGCCGAGTTGTTGCACGTATGAGCGCCCCTGGAAAAATGCGACGTCGCTTCCTGGGGGCTTCCGCTGCTTCCCATTTGGTCATCCGGCGTCAACCACCGCCTATTCCGCCGTCTCCAGGGCCGGCAGTATCTCCAGCGCGGGCAGTCCGGCCACAATTTTGTTGGTCTCCAGTGACACCGTGACGATCCGCTTGATCAGGTCGATGATGTAGCGCGGATCGGCGACTTCGAGGCAGTAGTCGTTCGGGTCGTTGGTGATCTGCGAGTCCTTGTGCGTCGTGACTTGGTAGCGGTCAATGATCCACTCGATAGCTGACTTGCCGTTGACTTGGTAGTCGGACACTTCGGCCGGAATGCCTTCCAGTGTGACGTTCGCGTTGTAGACGATCCGCGATCGGTCCTTCCGGGCACCCCAGGAAAGCTTCTGGACGCGGTAATAGTCGTACTGCGCTTCAACGTCCGCCGGCGGCTCCGTCCGGCGCGCTTCAGCCAGCACTGCGGGCGGCTGACTCTCGTAGTTCAGATGCAGATCCGCCAAATCTCGTCCAGCCGAACTGAAGCCCCAGAAGTCCTTGACCTTTGGGATCCGCGGCAGCATCTTCGTCAAGTCAGCCTTGTACGTCTCCTTGTACGACGGGCTGTGCAGTAGCCCGTAGACGTAATAGAAGATGTCTTCCTTGCTGATGGCAGTGTCTTCGTAGAATGCACGGTAGGTGTTCAGCGTGGTGTCGGTGATGTTGTCTTTGCGCCGGTAGCCATCCACAACGTCGGAACCGGCCTCAGCAAAAAGGTCATCTTGGGCTTCAGTTGAAACGGGTTCGAAGGTGTATAGCGGGAATGACTGGTTACCGCCGTTGGGAGTCAACGCAGGTATATGCCGGACAGCAAGAGCGGAAAACGCCGCAGCGGAGGCGCCCTGCGGAATCATGATGGCAAGATTCTTGTGAATTGGCGTTGGGAAAATCCGAGGGAGCTGGCTGAGATTCTCCACGACGCCTGAACCGAAATAGCCACGCTGAGCGTTGAAGGGCCTGTATGCGACCAAAACCTCGTTTGACCGGTCGACTTCAAGGATGTTGTTGCGCCTGAGCCGGTCTCTGAGTCCCCGTGACCAGCTAATTCGTGCAGGGTCGGACGTCACGGCTGCTTCTGCAGCGATGCGCGGTTCCATCCCTGAGGCCACTGCCGAATTGAAGTGTGTCAAGGACTGGTTGTATGTCTCTGTCATGGCAGAGACGCTGTTCCAGAGCCGAATTGACGAATAGTTAATCACCCATGAATCGCGGCTCGTGACGAGTCCGCTCGAAAAGGTCTCGAAGAGCGCAGTTGTGTGGGCCTTGCCTTTTGAAGCCTTGTCACCCAGTGGCTGGAACGTGTCGTAGTTTTCATCGCGATGGTTGACCCAATCGCCGTGTTCGTTAGGGGTGATGGGTTCCCAATCGGTGCCTTCGAGGGACTGCTCGACATTTAGGATGTCGAGCTTTTGTTCGCGGGTGAGGTAGTCACCGATGTCCCGGTACAGGACGTCCGCCGGACCACTCTGGGCTGAGTTCTTGATCAACACACAAATAGCCACCTGGGTGCGGGATCCGCTGCCGAAGATCTTGCCGCCCTCCTTGCGGGACTGTTCGCCCGAGGTGCGCTGGTTTCCTCGGAGGTTGTAGACGAAAATGCGGCTGAACTCATTCGCGAAGGTCTTGCGGATGCCGTCGGCGTTATTGCTGTCGATGAAGCCTCCGTTAGAGACAAAGGCGATGACTCCGTCGTTCGTGATGCGGTTTGAGGCCCAGCGGATGCCGCGGATGTAGGAATCATAGAGCTTGTTCTTGAGCGTCCCAGTTGACTGCTTCGCGTAGGTGTCCGCGATGGTTACGTCCAGCACGGGGTACTTCTGGTTTTGGTTGTTGTCGTTCGCACTCGTCTGACCGGCAGAGTATGGCGGGTTCATCACGATGACCTGGATCGGCGCGTTTTTCTGGCGTTTCACACGCTCGTTGTTCTCCGGGAAAATGCCTGTGGTCTCCAGCCGGCCGTCGCTCTCATTGAGCTGGAAAGTGTCCGTCAATGCGATGCCGTCGAATGGCACATAGGCAGTTTCGGCACCTGCCTTTGCCGCAACCTCGGAGTACACCGTCTCGACGTTGATAGCTGCGATGTAGTAGCTGAGCAGGACGATCTCGTTGGCGAACATCTCCTGCGTGTATTTGCGGTGCAGGTCCTCCGGCTTGATCAGCCCGCTCTGCAGCAGTCGGGTCAGGAACGTGCCCGTTCCGACGAAAGGCTCCAGAATGGAGACCCCCTCGTCGGAGAGGGACTTGCCGAACTCCAGGCGCAAGGCCGCATCGGCCGAACGCAGGATGTAGTCAACCACGGGAACTGGGGTGAAGACGATACCGAGCCTGTCGGCGACGCGGGGGAAGGCGTTACGGAAGAAGTTGTCGTAAAGTTCCACGATGATGGCCTGCTTGGCAGCTGCATTGTCGATCTCAACGACGCGAGCCCGGACCGACTCGTAGAACTTCTCCAAGCCTTTGCTCTCCTTTTCAAACACGGCATTGGAACCGAGCTTGTTGAGAATGCTCTGCATAGCGCGGGAGACCGGATTGTGCTCTGTGAAGTTGGAGTCGGCGAACATGGCGTCAAACACCGGCTTCGTCACCAGGTGTTGGGCCAGCATTTCCACGGCCTGTGCGTCGTCGATCTCAGGGTTCAGATTCTCCCGGAGCCCCGCAACAAATCCGTCAAAAGCGTCGCGGTGGGTGGAATCGGCATCTTCGAGCAAATCGTTTATCAGGTCGATGTGCTTCTTGGCGATGGAGGCAATGTCTTTGGACCAGTCCTCCCAGTACATGCGGTTCCCACACTTGTCCACGATCTTCGCATAGACGGAGTCCTTCCACTCCTCCACGGGGAACGTCAGGGTCGTTTGCGTTCCAGGATCCAGAGGCCCGGGACCTCGTTCGATATCCGGCGTCGGAGTCGGGTCAATAAGGGGCCCCTTCTTCTTCGGTGCCAAGTCGATCTTGTCGACGATGATGGATTCCGGAGCCTTGTTGTTCAACTCGATCTGATTGATCGAAGAATCCATGCGCTCGTCGTGCGCGCGCAGCGCCTGAAGGACCTGCCAGACAACTTTGTAGCGTTGGTTGTCCTTCAGTGCCTCCGAGGTCGACATACCTTCCGGGATGGCGATCGGCAGGATGATGTAACCGAACTTCTTGACCTCGCCGGTCTCGGCGTTCACGTGGTTGCGCATGACGCGGCCGACGGCTTGGATGACATCGACCATGGAGTTGCGCGGGTTCATGAACAACACAGCATCCAGGGACGGGACATCCACGCCTTCAGTAAGGCAGCGCGCGTTAGTGAGGATACGGCAGGTCGGCTGTTCCTTCTTCGGCCAGGAACCGTCGGCGTTCCGCGGCGCCGTCCGGTCATCAACCAGGATGACGTCTGCATCGGCTTTCAGCCAGTCAAGTCGTTCCCCGCGGCGAACAGCGTTAAAACCGCCGTCAACGTGCTTCACCTCGACCCGCAAGTCATCTGTAGGATCGTCGTTGGTCAGGTCGGTGAGGTGCAGGCGCGTTAGGTCTTGGAACTCAGACTCGATGACCTGGGAAGCCTTGATGGAACGGTTGAACGCCACTGCCCGGCGCATGGGCTGCCAGTCAAGGCCGAAGCCGTCCTGGAACTCGCCCGCCCGCCGTTTGGCCAAGCCGTTCCAGACACCCACCAGCTTGGCAATGTCGTCGATGTTCAGTTCGCTGTTGCTGTCGGCCAACTGATCCTGAAAAGTGGTCCGCACTTGCGTCTCATCAACTCCAAGGACCAACACCTTGTAATCGGTCAGGAGTTTCTGCTCGACTGCCTCGCCGAATCCAATCCGATAGAACACGGGTCCGTAGATCGACTGGTCGTCCATGGAGCATAGGACGGCGTCCTTCTCCCGGGCTGCGTCCTTAGTGTTGTCGTTGAAGATCCGCGGCGTCGCTGTCATGTAGACACGCTTGTTGCCGGAGATCCAGTGGTTGTCATGGATCTTCACAAAATGTGATTCGCCGTCGCCGGCCAGAGTGGCGCCCGTGGTTCGGTGCGCTTCATCGCAGATGATCAGATCGAAGTCAGGCAGGCCGGCTTGCTGCGCCGCCCGCACAGCGTCGATCGACTGGTACGTGGAGAACACCACAGTCATGCCCTCGTCCAGCGTTCGGGTGTTCATCGCTTCAATGAGCCGAGCGCCGTCTGTCGTGGCGGGGATCTGCAGGTCGTGAAGCGCCACGTCGGTTAGATCTGTGTCTTTGACGCGGCCGACCTTGTTGTCTGAACACACCGCGTAAGCGTGCATGGGCTGCTCGGTTTCGTCCGACCATTCCTTTAAAGACTGCGACATCAGTGCCAGGGACGGGACCATGAACAGGATCCGGGCGTGGCCCAAGTCTTCAGCGAACCGCTCGGCCAGCTTCAGGGACGTGAAAGTCTTACCAGTGCCGCAGGCCATGATCAGCTTGCCGCGATCGCTGTCCTCGAAGCCTTTCAACGCGGCCTGGACAGCCTTGTGCTGGTGCGGGCGCAGTACCTGCTTGTCGAACAACTTGGGCGTGGTGGGTGCCGTCAGATCGTAGGTCGACCAGTCGATGTTTGAGTGCCTAAAGTCGCTCAAACCGATGCGCTGCACGGGCACGTGACGTTCGTCGAGCATCTCTAGCGCGTTTGTCGACCAGTCGCCCTCAGTGGTGTCCACGACGACGGCGTTTGTGAAGGGCTTCTTCGAGGACGCTGAAAGGAATGAGTCGATGTCGTGCTTCTGGATCCTATAGCCAGGCGCGTAGAACTTCACCTGTATAGCGGTCAGTCCGCCGTCGGTACGGGCCGCGACCAGGTCGATGCCGTTGTCCTTATTGGTGAAGCTCTCGGGACGGTTCGGCCAGTCCCGCCATAGCCACACGTCTGTGTACTGAGGTGCGTGAACACCGTCGTTCTCCAGATACTGCTCGACGAGCTGTTCGAGGTAGCTGCCCTTCATCCGTTCGGAATCCGAAAGATCTCGGTAGGTGCCAAGCAGCTCGTCAAACGTAGTGGTCACGGTTCCCCAAAAATGGTGCGGATATGAATAAGGAAGCCCCCAGGGACTTCCTCTGATTGTATGTGCGGTGCACACGGAGTCGGCCCAACAGGCGCGCTCGTAGGCTGCTACGAGACCCTTTATCGGGCCGTGTATTCAGGCATCATATAGGCTTCGGCTGACCTGGCTTTGGCCTAACATCTCTTGCAGCTGACCTATCTGCGCTGATCTTCAGGACACCGTCTTCAAACGACCGGTCTACTCCGAAGGGGCAGGGGCCAGGCTGGAACAGCCTAGATATCACCGCCGCGATAGTAGGGCCTCACGATCGGCGGCATCTTCATCTCGGCTAGAGCCTTCACGGTCGGGGAAGTCTCACTGTTCAACTGCTCGTCGGGGGGTGACCTTCAGGCGCGCAGCGAGGATTTCGCGGCACAATGCAGCGAATACCTGCTCCTTGCGCGTCGGGTCGTGTCCTGGGGATACCCATGAGATTCGTCCTCGGTGGTTCCATTCTCTCCGGATACCGGCGATCGTTGACATTGCCTGGGCGGCCTAATTCTGGTTTGGAAGAGTGCCCACTCAACGGTCCGCCCTTATCCTGCCGGGCGGCGTCCCGGAGTTGCTCCAGGAGTTGCCGGACCTCTTTATCCCGCACTTTCGTGCAGGACTCTTCCCAGACAGCATCGAACAGTGACGCTTCCTCAGAGCGGCCAGATCACTCTTGGCCAGAACCCTAAGGATCCCGATGCCCTAGGAGTACATCGTGTCGTGGGTCGAGGCACTGGCATTCAGGGCCCACTGGGCGCGCCTCCACCATACGGTCATGGGGTAACTGTCACGCGTCCGCCCCAGATTTCCCGGGTTATTTGCCGCGTTGGGCTTGATAGCACTCTTGTGACGTCGCAGGTTCCGCAGTCGGACCACTTTGCGAAGATAGCCTTACCGGCCGGAGTGCAAAGGAGGTCTGGCGCGGCGCATGAACTTTCAGTCTCGCCTCGCGGGTTCAGTAGCTCATCTCATTCCCGGCTACCACCCCGAAAGGGGGCATCACCACCGGGCTCTTGGAGGTGATGTTGTAGGCCGGCGAACCAATTTCTGCCGCTATTGGCGCCTCGAGGCCAGCATGAACGTCAGCGTCGGGCCCCGCTACCGCGGTGTGGGACGAGCGCTGATAGAGCGCTGTGCCGAAGCGAAGGTCCGGGCCGATTGTGTCGGCGACGATGCGGCGGGCTTCACGGCGTTCGCCGTCCTTCTCATACGCACGGAACTCCAACTCCCCCGCGACAGTGACCGGGTCACCCTTCTTTAGTGAGTTCGCGGAGTTCTCCGCCAACGCACGAAATGCCGAGACATTGTGGAAGACAGTTTCCCCGTCGTGCCAGGCGCCGTCGGCTCCCTGGATTCGCTGGTTGACGGCGACGCGCAGCTTGGCGTGGGCCACTCCGCTTTCACCAAAACTCAGTTCTGGATCGGCCACGAGGTTGCCGGCGATGCTGACCGGGATCTTGGTGCTCATTGTTCTTGTCCTTTCCATAGCAGGCGGGACTGTCCCACCGAACCGATAGTTGCGTCGTCGTCACGGACCGGCCATGATCGGCCCGCCCGTGGACGGCCTGGGCTGTCCGAAGTCCGCATATGCTGCCGCCGACGGGTTCAACCGTGGGTCCGCGTCAATGGCGGAAATCTTGCCGCCGAATCCTGGCGGATTGGTGATTTCGAGGATGCCCTTGGTGGCTGCGGTGACGCGGCCGAGGACCGACTTGGCCACGTCCACCCGGGACGTTGGCTGCGGGCTGTACATGTCCTGTTCGAACGCGGAACGCTGAGTTCGGATTACAGAGTCTGCCCATCCCAGCAAGTACAACGCTGATTGCTTTCCGCGGTCGATCCCATGGGCCTTCAGCACTGTATAGGCGACGGATTCGGCCTCGATTTCGGCAAGCCCGCGATGGTCCGCACTGCTGCCATACAACCGCCCGACTTCGTCGTTTGGCCCGTGAAGGAGCGCATGCCCAAGCTCGTGGGCAAGTACGGCCGAACGCTCCCCAGAGTCCAGCCAGGCACCAACCTGGATTCGGCGCTGCGTGAAATCCGTGAAGCCACTCGTCAGCCCGTACTGGGCATCTGTGACGTCGACCCTGAAGCCGTGCCGGCTCGCCACTTCTGAGAGGGACCGCCAAAGCTCAGCGGCGTCCGCTTCCGGTCCGGCGGTGGTGCGGGGTACCAATAGCGGGGTCCCTTGTGTTTGTGAGACGTCAAAGACTGCCTGACCACGCCAACCTACGATGATCGTCTTCTCTCCATCGTCGACAGCACCGCGCGGCTGCTTCTCGCCGAGAGGAACCTGCTGCCGCGTACCGTCAGGAAGAGTCACCTGTTGGACCCGTGAAGTGCGCGGGGCGATCACCCACAGTGCGTGCTCGCCCCGGAGAACGGTGCGGCCGTGGCGTTCCCACTCCTTGTACCCGGCGACCAGGGTGGGCTCCTCTGTGCCGCGCTGGGCCATCTGCATCATGAGCAGAGCCACGTTGCCACCTGAGTAGCGCCAAAGCGTTGCCGAAGCGTCCAGGAGCACCTGCCAGTGCGATGGCGATTCAATGGCCTGCTCCAAGACCGTATGGAGACCATCCGTCAGTGCGGCGATGCGCTCTTCCGGTGTCATGCGGACAGTGCCGGGGTCAGCCAGGGCGGGCGCGGCCTCTGCCGCCATATCGCTCGATACGTTTTCAGCTTCAGGGGCCACGACAGCCGCCCTCCATACTTCCGGGTACCGCCGGAACTACCCTGCGGATACCCATTCATGTCCTGCACGCGTCAAACTGCATGACCTCAGAATTCGTCCGCAAGCTGATGGGTAGCCGCCTGCCACCTAACGAAGCCCGCGTCATCGAGCCGCAGGATTCTCACCACCGGTTCCTTGTGCGCCTGCAGGCCGACGCAGCCGGCAGTCCGGGTGTGCATCCGCAGGCGTTCGACGGCGTGTGGCAGCCGTTCGTGAAAGGCCAGCGGCCCAAATCCCGGATCATCACTCGCGTAGGACGCCAATTCAGCCCGCTGCAGCGCATAAAGCTCGGCCACAATCTCCGAGTGCCGCCACCAGCAATCCGGGACCACCGACGTCGTAAGCTGGTACGTGGCCACAAACCACCTGACCCAGTTAGCCAGGGCGCTCCACACACTCCCAGCCTGGGCGTCGGTCAATTCCCGCCAGCGATATGTCACGCCCGTTACCCGGGCCGCTTGCCGGAATGCAGATCGGAAAAGCTCAGCGGTCAAGTCGTCGTCGTCCGCTCCGGCCGACGGGATTTCAAACCGTTCAACCTCGTCACGGCTGACCATCGCTCACCTCCTCCGTTGCTTGCTGCCGCGAACGGTGGCCATCGGCCAAGGCCCGTTCGAGCTCGAGCTTTGAGCGCCCGAGTTCGGCCGCATCTTTTCGCTTGTGCCATTCGCGCAGATCCAGGAGGATGGGGCGGGTTCGGCGCCCCAGCATGAGGGCTGTGCCAGCCGGTAGGCGCCTGATTTCATGCAGTGGCAGGACTGGGCTCTCCCTGATCTGTTCGCCGTCCTGGCGGCCTTGCGCGGACCAGGAACGGGTGTTCAGGGTCAGGCTCCGTTCTCCCAGGAGGCCGGCCAGCGACCGAAGATCGCGTTCGTCGGAACCCCCGCCGAAAATCACCTTGATGATGGCCGAATCCCAGATGGTTGCGGCCTCATCGATGGACCAACCCGTCCGTGCTTGGGACAGCGACTGCAAGACCACCAAGGTGGAGATGCCGATGCCACCACCGTCAGAGAGTGCGATGGGTAGCCCTGGCCACGGGGCCAGGTTGGCAATCTCGTCCAGGATCAGCGACAACGGTGGATCCAGCCGCCCTCCGGGTGCGACGAAGGCCATCTCGCGGGCGGCATTGTCTATGTCGTCGATCAGTGCCGAGAGGTAAGGCCCAGCTGCGGCTGCTCCGGCGCGGGTGCCGATCAGGTAAAGCGTGCCGCGGTCGCGGATGAACGCTTTTGGGTCGAACTCCACCGTCTCATCCTCGGGGTCCAGGGCGGCAAGCACTCGTGGGGATGACAGCGGCGCGACGGCGGCCGAGACCCCAATCCACGAGTTGGACGTGTTCCTGGGATCGTCCTCGAGGATTCCCATCAGATCGGCCTGCCATCCCA
Source organism: Pseudarthrobacter sulfonivorans (assembly GCF_014712225.1). GTDB lineage: Bacteria > Actinomycetota > Actinomycetes > Actinomycetales > Micrococcaceae > Arthrobacter > Arthrobacter sulfonivorans. Next base: position 25,541 of record NZ_JACXBW010000010.1, on the reverse strand, counting down.
GTGCAGCGCCGGGCCGGCTGAGCACCTCCAGGGCCTCGCGTGCCAATACGGGGCTCGATGACCAGCGTCGAAAGGCGCGGACGCCATCCCCGGACAACGCTGCAGCGTGCAGGAGGCATTGCAGAATGATCACCGAGCGCTTTTGCCAGGCGGCATTCTCACCTTTCATCTCCGTGTCGGCGGTGATGACGAGGGCCCGGCGGGTTGCGATGTCTGGGTCCTGGCAGCCTCTCACCGGAGACCAGCGAAGCGTTGACGGGAGCCCGGACATGCCCTGCGGGTCGAATACGGTGACGGGTCTAGCGCCGCTGGCACGTGCCGTCATGGTGACCACAAGGTTGTCAGCCCGGGTGGAGGTCGTAACCACTGCGCCCGGCGCATCGAGGATGGCATTGATGACTACGTAGAGGCCCTTACCCGAGCGCGGAGCTCCCTGAATGACCATCGACTCCTCCGTGGAGACATGGATCGTGACCCCGCGCGAACGGCCCAGGGTCCACGCAACGTCCTGAATCCGGGGTCTCACCAAGCCTGGCCTAGTGAATTTGCCTCGCCTCCGGACGGCTCGGGCGCCGAAATCGTGGAGGATTTCGGCGCGCTGGGCGATCCCCTCACGCTTCAGGATGTCCTGGCGCAGCCACGCACCTGACTGCTTCCACCGCCTCCACAGCAGATAACAGCCGACGGCGAGCGCCGCGACCAGAATCAACACAGGGCCGACCACCCACCCCACGCTGCCGGCGCCGACGTCGCATCCCGGTGGCTGCCGAACGATCCAGTCGATCCTGCCGACGAGGAGTCCGACGGCGGCTCCCGGGTTGAAGGGTGACGGCGGGCTGTCGCCGCACCGCCAGAGCGTCAGGATTTGGGCGGCTGCTTGAACAAGGAAACACAGACTGACATAGCCGGCCGCGGCCGTCAGCCCGGCCGTAACCAAGGGGTTGTCAGTATTCCGCCGGTTCATGCCCGGCCTCAGATCATCCGGTCGTCGGTGCCGAAGACTGCCAACTCATCGGTGGTAACCCGGTTGGCCACGATGAATGAGCGGTTTCCGACTTTCCAGAGTCCGACGCCTTTGGGAAGGTTCTCCACGTGCTCGCACTCAGCTTCCGTCAGCCCGAGGGCTTCTTTGGTCAGGCGCATGGCGTCGTGCTTTTGCCGGTAAATGATCCGGGTGTCGGCTTCGGTGAGCAGGCCAAGGGCCTTTTGGCGATGGCCGCTCGTGCTGTCGCCAATTTCGTTGAGGTCAGCGACCTTGTGCATGATCAGCAGATTGGCGATGCCGTAGGTACGGGCAAGCCGCCACTGCTCGCTCATCTTGGCGAGCATGTACGGGTCTGCCAGCATTCGCCAGCCTTCGTCGTAGACCACCAGCCGTTTGCCGCCGTCGGGATTGGTGACTGCTGCCTCGAGCCACGTGGCGCCACACGCCGCCGCAAGCGATAGCGCCTGCTCCGAGGCGCCGATCAGCGCGGAGGTGTCCATCACCATCATGGGCGCGTCGGCATCGAACGAAACGGTGGAAGGAGCGTCAAACATCCCTTCCAAGTCACCGGACACTGTCCTCCGCAGCGAGTGGCTGACGGCCTGTCCCCCATCCTTGCCGACCAGCCCGATCGTTTCCTTGGACGGGTTCAGCAGATGGTCCAGCACCATGGGCAACGTGGGATTCGAGTTCTCAGCAACGGTCTCCATGAGAGCCATGTCCAGGGCTGTGTGTTCGACGGGGCTTAGCGGCATCCCTTGCCGCATCAGAGAGACTAGGGCCACCAGCAGGTAGCGGCGGCGTTGCCGGACCACGGCCTGCCATTGCGCCTCGCTCAGTGCGCTGGAGCGTGGTCCCGCGTCCAGTGGGTTGACCCTGGCTGCCCGGCCAGGGCCAACGGAAATGACCTTGCCGCCCACGGCATTGGCGACGGCGACCCACTCGCCCTTGGGGTCAGAAGCGACGGCGGCCTTCCGCCCCAGCGTGATCGACCGAGCCACCAAGGACTTTCCGCACATGGACTTCCCGGTCCCCACGGTGCCGATGACGACGATCGACGGACCGCTGATGGCGCCCTTGTCATAGAGAATCCACGGATCATAGGCAAAGGCCCCAGAGCCGAACACGTCCGTGCCAATGTAGGTTCCCTCGTGGCCCAGGCCGGATTCGGTAATGAAGGGGTAAGCAGCGGCGAAGGTCATGGTGGACGCCCGGTGCGGTGCCGGGCGCAGACGGTGCGGACCGCGCAGGGAGTTCGGTTCGCGGCTCCCCCAGTCGCCGAGTTCGTTCCTGTCTAGTGCAGAAACTGCCCTCTCTCCCAAGGCGTGGAGCGCACCCTCCCACGGTTGGCCGTCCACGGCAGCCGAGCGCCGGCGTCGTTCCTTCCGCTCCTGTCGGCTCCCACCGGCCGGCACGAACTGAACCGATTGACGTGCCCGTGTCATCGGAGCCCCCTCCCGAACGGAAGCGCCCCGGCGACGAACGCGGCCCACTGCTGCCCGGCTAGTAGGCGCAGTTCCACGAACGCGCCAGCCGCAGCCGACTCCAGTTCCTGCCTGTGCCTGGCCAAGTCTTCGAACGTGACCGCCGTAATGGTCACATAGGCGGCAGGCCGGACGTCGCCGTGACCTGCGACGATCTCTTCCTCCCGCTGGGCCACTTCCTCCTCCTCGGCGCGTTGCTCACGCGTGAGCGGCCTGTCGAAGCGCGTGTTGATGCGTCGCCGGGTTTCGTGGGCTTCCTGGGCGGATCGGATGTCCCGCAGTGCCTCAGTTGTGGGCACAGCCCGGATCACCTCGGTCACCGTGTGGCGGAAATCGCCGACATAGATCAGCGGATGCAAGAATCCAGGGAAGACTTTCTGCCTGGGCCACTCGGCGATCCAGAAGGTTTGATGAAAGCCCGTGTCCGTGCGCAGGTAGGTCCAGTGCTCCTCGACTGCCATGGGTCCCGCCGGGAGGCTCTGAACCTTGGGGTCGCCGTCGTTCTGGTGGTCAGGCGCCGAAACGGCGTCCGTAACAGCGGAGGGATCGAAGGCACCACGGATGACCCCGAGGATGCCCGCCTCGGGAAGCCACTCCTCCACCCTGACATTGTGAGTGCCCAGCGCGGTGGTCATGGCCTCGACTTCCAGCCGCAGGACACGTTCGACGCCGACCAGTCCCCCGCCGCTCTCTCTGATACGGCGTCGGGCCTTGGCGGTGTCCACAACAAGGGTGAGCAAGAGGTCATGGCTCATCGCCGAGCCGGCTGCGGAGATCAGGTCCTCGTAGGCTCGCTGTCCCCAGGTGAGTTCCCCATCGCGGTCCGCGTTCGTGACTGTCCGGTCATAGAAGTCGCGCAGAGCTGACGAGGGATACGGGACCGTGTAATCCTGCACTGCGATTCTCGCAACGCTGCTGCGCTGAGCCAAACCTGCCTGCACTCGAGACCATGACTGCACAGCCCACGCCTTGTCGTCAGAGTCCAACAGGGCGAATGATCTTGTGCTGCACCGCAACACGGCGATGGCTTCCCTGCCGCGGGCGTCCACGATGAACGCCTCGCCGCTGGACGTCCGGCGCACCTCCAGGTTCCCCAATCCGCCGGGCAGCGCCAGCCGCCCGGCCAGGGCAGCCCATTCAGGCCTCACGAGAAAGCGGGTCTGTTTCGTGGCTAGCCTGACGAAGAACAGGACAGCGTGGCTGGCCCAGACCGGGTAGGGAATCCGTGAGTACTGCAGTAACCCGAGGAGTAGCAGCGTCAGCCACATCGGTCCCGAGGCGAAAAGGCCGGCAGGGCCGCTGACCGCCGATGCCGCGCTGGCCACCAGGACACCGCCAGCGAGGAAGAGCAATTGGTACCACTTCAGACCCATGAACAAGCCGCGTCGCTCATACCTAGGAAATTTGACGGCTTCGAGGGCCCGGGAGTTCTCAGACACGGGAATCACCATCCTTGGGTGGCTGGACGATAGGATGCCGCGGCTTCAGCGGCCGCACTGGCGGCGCCGCTGCAGGAACGGCGCCGGGATCAGGTGCGGACGGGGTCGACGGCGGCCGCGCGGGCTCGAGGTTCGCGCCGGGCGTCAGTCCGCTTGGCGACGTGCGCGCCTTCGGTCCCGTTGTCTCGTGCTCCTGCGCATGCGCATGCGGCGGCATGGTTTCGGAAGGCGACGGCCCGGCGTCGAGCATCACAGCGGTGCCTCCACCGCCGGAAGTATGCGACGGCGCCGGGCCTGTCCCGATCCCGGGCAGCGGTACACGGGGCGGCAGCGTCCTGGTGGGGAATACCGGCCTGCTGGACTGGATGGGGCGGTTCATGGCTGAGCGGCTGGCCAACGCAGCGAGCGTGAAGCGGCCTCCCGTCTGCCGGCTGATCTGCCGGGCAGCGAAGCCAGAGCTCCGGGAAAGCACGTGGCCGCCACCTGCGGTCTGGGCGGCTGCCGCCAGCTCGCCACCGGCAAAGCTCACCAGGCGCAGTGCCATCATGGGCGCGGCGCACGCCAGAGCCATCCCGACGGTCCCCGCGGCCAAACCGGCGAACGACTTCGACTCGGCAAAGAGTTTGATGGCCACCGCGAGCACTGTCGCGGCCAGCGGTTTGGCCAAGAGTAGGGCGACCACGACCTCTGTCCACCGGCGCGTCAATGATTTCGTCTTCTCCCACGGCATGAGCATCAGCGCCACCGGGGCGACGGCGGCCAGCACGATGAGCGCGAACGACCGGAAGATCATAGAGCACATCAGGATGAAGGCCAGGGCCCAGACCACGATGACGGCCAAGGCGGTGACGACGACCGCCCCAGCTGCGCCGCCAGTGGACCCGGGAGCCAGTGCCACGACGTTCCACTCCCGGCCAGAGCCGGCGGGAGCTTTCTCGAAGCCGAAGAGCCGCATGAACAGCACGTAGGGGTCCGTACCCAGGGAGCCGAGCAGCGCCGTCGACGCCTCATCGCTGACCTTGGTGAGCTGGCGTACCAGGTAGACGGCGCCCGCGACCATGGGGATAGCGGCGGCGCCGCCCGCGAGCGCCCGCACCAGGCGGCGGGGCTGCTGGCTGATCAGCGCGGAGAGCAGTTGGAGGATCATCACGACGACGAGCGGCGTGAGCATGACTACGACCCACCAATTCGTCAGTCCTTCGATGGCGGTCCACTGCGAATCATCTACATTGGAGACACTGAAAGCGCCCGTGATGAACGACCAGATCCAGGCGGCGACATTCTGCAAAATGTTCGCGAAGAACGACGTGATGGAACTTTGAACACCGTCGTTGGCCTGGGACACGAGACCACACCCGGGCGGCCACCATCCATTCAGATCACACTGAACGGGCATGACAGGCCGGGCCTAGAATCCGAGGTTGAACGCCGTCTGGGACCAGAGAATGTAGCCGTTGATGCCACCCAGGATCGCGGCCACAGGGCCAGTCCAGAGCAGGATCATGCCGCCGCCGGAAGCCAGCCGCGACGATTGGCTCAGCTTCCCCGCCAGTAACATCGCCGCGCCGACGATTGCGACAATGGCGATCACTATGAATGCGCCGACCAAGATGCCGCCGCCGATCTGCTTTAGCGATTCAAGGAAGGGAAAGCTGGCGTTGGGGGTGATTCCGGGGTCTACTGCTGCCATCAACATCGGGGCTCCATTTGTTGTCTTCGAGGGCGTGAGAGGTTTGGGTTCACGACTTCATGGAGGCGGCGGGATGGGGCGACATGACTGACGCTGATTCCAATCACGCAGGCCCGCTAGGACTTCAATACATATGCCACCGAACAAGGCAACCCATCGGGGCAGCTTTTGGACGCTCTGACCTCATACAGCTGGAACGCCTCGTTGACCGAAACCAAACTGTGCCCCACGGGCCGAGTGAGTTTATAGACGTATCGTCAGGGGATTCCGTCCCGAAGGCCGCCGCCATTCCGTGGCCCGAAATATTAGAGAGTCAGATATCCGCGGCAGTCGCGGCTCGACGCCCTTGAATTAGTGAGCTCGAACGTCGGACAAGCTGCGGGCCACCATCCCACCTGGTAGGCAACTTAAATAGCGCATACGGCGGCCTTGCGCACTCCCCAGCAGCCAAACCACAGCGGCGGCGGCTTTCGCCACCCTCCTAATGGCCACGGCAGCGTCTTTGATTCGGCGGACGACTTGGTTCCCTTTCGTTTGCTTGTGCGGGCAAACATGCGTGGTCGAGGAGGGGACGGGCCAGCGCTGCGGTAACAGGGCGTATTGACGGTTTCCCCGTCGCTTGCGCGGCCTCGCTCCGGCGTCGCAACGTGGATATTGCATTGATGCCCGAAGCTTCGGAATCAAGGTGGACGAGGAATGTCATACGATGAGCGGAATAGGGGGACGGGGGAAAGACAGCTGTGCAGTCGATTCACATCCTGGTGCATGCCGAAGGCCGACCTGCCTTCTCGACCCCGCACAGAAGAATCATGAGGATGCAGTGACGATACCTTCTCTGATCGACTTTCGAATCCACGCGGTGCGGACCGGCAGCGACGACGCAGGCAGGGTCGATTTTCACCGGATGCTTTCCGCGTTGGTCGGCATCACGCACCCTACAGCTACTGACGTTCGAGCCGACCCTGGTGACTGGGGCATCGACGTTTTCGTCGGCAGCCTAGTGGGCACAGTCTCGGTCTGGCAGTCGAAATACTTCTACAACAAAATTGGGGACTCCCAGAAAGAGCAGATTCGCGAATCGTTCGCATCCGCAATGAAAAATGCGAAGAATGAAGGCTACACGGTTGAAACCTGGACGCTTTGCGTGGCATGCGAGGTCAGCGCACCAGAACGCAAATGGTGGGATATGAAGGTTAGAGAGTGGAAGAAACTCCATGACGGAGTGCAATTCGATCTGTGGGACGCACCTCGCCTGCGAAGGAAGCTGATGTCACCAGACGCCAAGGACGTCTGGGCCGAGTTTTACGGACCCAACCGAGAGGTAATTGAGGCGCGGGCAGCCGCCAACGCCGAAGGAGTGACACAACCCGCGCCGCCCATATCGCTTGAGGAGACTCCTAGTTACGAAAGTGCCCTGTTCGTCAAACAAATGTCTGTCGCAGGGGTAAGTGCTATCGATGCCCAACGCAAAGCGTTCTTCAATGCCGACATGTTAGTTCGGGATGTCAGCGCACGGGCGATGCCGGATCAACTTGCGGCGATTAGCGAAATTGACGCAACACTGCTCGGCAACTGGGAAGATGCCGTTGCAGACCCGGATACTACGCCAAACGCTAACGACTACCAACTGTCTGCACGCAAACTTTTCTCCAGCGTCATGAAGCAGACGAGGGCTGTCCAGCCACCGATTGAGCTACCACTCCGGCCGGTTCATACGCGCGGCCTCATGCACAGAATCGTCGAAGACGGCCGGGCCGGCTGGGTGCATGATTGGCACGATATCGCCAAAGATCATGTCATCGACCGATCCGATGTAACCGCAGACTTGGACGGTGCCCCAACGCTTGTGCCAGCAGCGGCTTTGCCAAAAGCTGACGGGGAAACGATATGAGCCTGGACCACGAGCAAGGCCAATCGGACAGTGACGGTTTCGGCCGCCTATCCGCGAGTTCACCGGAGGATCACACCACGTTCCGGCTCGCTCAGCTTGTCATCCTACTGGACGAAATTGCACCGCTCGGAGCCAAGGGGCTCGATCTCGAACGACTCGGATACTACGACTTTTTTTCCGCCAATCCGTTCGCGATCTTCGGCGCAGAAGACCCGGTTGAGCAAGCACAGTTGCACCGAGCAGCATTCGATGAGCGTCAACTGTCCTATGCATCGACTGGATCAAGATTTGCCAACCGTCGAAAGCGGCTGCAACACGACGTAGCCCTGCTCGTCGCATACCGATTAGCCGTGCAGCGTGGCGCCGGATACGGGATCAGTGACAAGGGCAACGACTTCGCCAGCTCTCTAACCGCCCTGTACGCCGATCAATACCGAGATTCCGTCAGGGTCGTACACAGGCGGTTTAAAGGGCTATCTGACAGCCAACTCGCGGCCGCGGTCCGCGATTGGCTACGGACACCATCGCTATTACTCGATCTATATGGAGTAGTCGACGTCCCAGCGGAGAATTTCGTGTCCGCACAACCTGTATCCGACACGGATGGACGTGACTTATCTTGAGTACCGAAGGCACGGGAAGTGGAAGCATGCGTCCCGTTACCCAAGCCAACGAGAACGGGAACGATTCCAGCCACGAGACTACGTCGAAGGAACCGGTTCCCCTTATGACTATTGGAAGAGGAATACGCATTCGGCGCCTCCGATTGCTTGGCTCCACTCGCTCGTTCGATATCGATTTTCGTGAGGCTGACGGGTCGTCCCGCCCCCTTAGCATCATCGCCGGAAGAACCAATACCGGTAAGACAAGTGTTCTTCGATTCATTGAATATGCGCTCGGCGCAAAGACGTTCCCTAATCACAGCGAAGTGCTGCGTCAAGTCAGATCGGTCGCTCTGGAGTTGCAGACTCCCGACGGCATCGTCACCCTCGAGCGAGTGCTCGGCGGAAACAATGCCATTCTCTATCCGTCCGATATCGACAGCTCCGATGCAGTCACGGCGTCCACCTTCGTAATCGATCCGACCGGCCACCCAGACAGTGTCTCGCAACTGCTGCTAGCCACCGTCGGACTGCAGGACGTCAAACTCAAGGAATCCCCCACCCAAGATGAGTCGGGCACCGACAGGCTAGGTTTTCGGGACGTCATGGGGGTTTGCCTTTACCTTAATGAGCGCGTGGGAAGTCAGCAGCTTCTGCACTCCGGCAACTTTATGAAAGAGCTGAAGCTTCGCCAGGTCGTCGACGCCATTTATGGTGTTCACGACAACGATCAGGCCGAGCTGGCACGAAGGATTAAGGAAGCGCAAGCAGCTCTGGACAACCAGCGTCAAGCTGTCGAATTGCTACAGGAGTTCGTCGCACAACAGCAACCCAAACCACTCGTAGCGCTCGAAATCGAAGCAGAAGATCTCGACAAAGAGCTCCGTGGGATCGACGAAGAGCTCCGTGCACTCGGCAGGCGCGAAGCTGCAGCTTCAGCGTTCGCCTCGGAACTTCGCCAACGGCACGCCGAGCTGGCGATCCAAGCCGCGAAGACGGATGCGTTTGTGCGGGACCGGCTTTCATTGATTAACCGATTCGGCAGCCTGCGTGCGCAGTATGCGGACGACGTACGCAAACTCACGCTGTTCGTTGAGGCCGAGAACGCTTTCGACCAGTTATCTGTGGAGGTATGCCCCGCCTGCTTCAATACTCTGCTCGACGCCCCGAATCAAGACAACGGCACTTGCAGTCTCTGCCATCAGAGCGCGCCTCCTCAACTCGACGAGCCCGAAGAAGCAGCGTCGATTCGGCAGGACGATTCGAAGCAGCATGCCCGCAAAGAGTTGCGGGCTGGGAAGCGCCGCTACAAAGAACTGGATGATTATTGGCAACGTCTCAACGACGAACTGCCGACGCTTCACCGGAACGCAGAGGCTGCCGCCTTGGCCGAGGCTGAGGCTGGTTCCAGTCTTGACGAGGCTACCCACGCCGCGCTGACCCCATTCCTCGGGGAACGCAACGAGCTACAGCGAAGGCGCCAAGCATCTCTCGTCTTGCGGAGCGAAGCAACGAACGGAATAAAGCTCCGAACTGGGCTTGAAGCGCGGCTGACAAACTTGGATCGATCCCGGCGAAATCTCGACATCCTGCGCCAGGAGCAACGGGATAAGAAGGAGCGCCCAGACCGAGATGCAGTCCTCCGACAGATCTCGGAACGATACGCACAAATCCTGGTGGAGATCCAATACCCCAAAGTGATGCAGGACGGTGTGCTGCCGCCTTATCTGGACGAGAAACTGGTTCCTTACGTCAGAAATCAACATTTCAGGGAGGCAAGCAGCGGCGGCCAGGTGCTCGTATCGCTAGCGTGGATGCTTTCAGTTTTTGAGATTGCCTATGAACTGAACGCGGCGCACCCAGGAGTTCTGCTTATCGACACGCCCCAAAAGAATCTAGGCGGGGCGGCCGACGACGCAGAGTTCGCAGACATTCACTTGGTCGAGAGGGTCTATGCCCACTTGGTTGGGTGGCTCGGGACTGCCGGTACCGGTGCACAGGTCATCGTCGTCGATAACACTCCTCCGGACAAAGTGGAGGAACATGTCGTAGTGCGATATACGCGAGATCCTGAGGTCCAGCCATTCGGGCTCATCGACAACGAAACTGGGTCAACCTCCGTCACCTAAACTGCCGGGAGCAACCAAAAGCCGCACGCGCCTCTTTAGCCAATGTCTCACAGTGGCGCAACCTGAACGCGCCCGGTTCTGCCACAGCGCCATCTCTTCGAGCATCCTTTCCTGCGCCAATTGTCAGGCCAGAAGATCGAAGTATGCTGTGTCCGAGTTCCAGGCTATTGGATGAAGCAACGTTCCCACCGAAGGATTGAGCGCACTCCACATCATGCCGTCGCCGGCAAAGATTCCAACGTGTCCCCAATTGTTCGGCCCTTGGGCGTTCTGGACGACCAGGTCTCCTGGCTGGGGATTTTCAGTTCTCACACCGACGCGCCATTGCTCCACACGCGGAAGGTCGATGCCGGCTTGCCGATAGATCCACTGAACGTAGCCGGAGCAGTCCCATGCTTTGAATGCTGTGCCGCCCCATACATACGTGCCGCCGACGCCTTCCAGGGTAAACCGCAAGATGTCTTTGCGGATCTCACTCAGATTTGCGAGGTCTGGGATCACCGGCGGGAGGTTCAGCGCTCCCCTGCACAGAACCGGTGCCGTCCCGTCATCGAGAGCAAGGACGATCGCCGTCGCTTCCTCTTCCCACCGTGCATAGAGTTCCGGGAAAGCGGACACTTGGACCGCCTGGGCAGCTTGGCCTTTGGTCATCGACTGCCATCCACGGATATCGAGCAGCCCCCGTGGACTCCCGTGGTTGGGACCACTTGGGCCGCCGTAGAAAGCCCGCACGTCGTAGGCGGAGTCCATCAGTTGCTCAATGGTCCCCCATCCGGCGGCCGGTCGCTGTTGGGCACTACCCAGAGAATCGTGGTCACTGCCGACGCCGTCATTCGGGTAACTGAGCGACGAAGGCGCGTTCGCGTTGGCCAGGACCCTCAGACTGGATTCCTGGAGAGCCATCATGATCGCGATGACCTGGCCATCCCGAGGTACTCCCAGCTGCTTTCCGATTGAAATATAGTCCATGGCCACGGCCGCTTGTCGTGCGGTCAGGTTCAGGGTTGTCTGACTGCCAGCGCGGACAACCGTAGCGGGGGCACTGGCACCTGGCGGACCACCCAAGGACGCTGGGGAGCAGACAGACGCCGCTTTTGCTGAATTGGCCCCGAGCACCGCCACCGCGGCGCAGAACGCAAGGGCACCCGCCAGAAACAGCGCTGAGACCGCTGCGGCCACTGCCCGCCCAATAACCCGACGTCTAGCAAGCCCCGCGAGCACAACAGCGGCAGGCATCAGTACACGATCCTGCTTGGCGAAGCGTAGAAGGCGACCATGGCGCAGTGATCCTGCGGTGCCGTGGAGGCGGGCGGGCAGTTCACCATCACGCTGACGGGGGCCGTGTAAGAGTTCCGGGTCGCCGTCGACTGTTCCAGAACCTTTAGGAAGACGGTGCACACGTGCAGCCCCACCCAAGGAGCAGGCTGTTCGCGTACCTTGGCCAGTTCGCCGTCGCACGCCAACGACTCGACGCTGGCCGAGCGGTATGCCTGCTGGCTGGCCAAGGACGCAAATGATGCGGCGTTGACGCCTGTCGCTTCGAACTCCTGCACCAGCACCGCCAGCGGATTGGAGTCGTCCGGCAGCACATGCCACCATGCGCGGACCCGCGAGTAGACCTCAGAGTACGACGACGAGCGGGTGTCCCACGAATAGATCGCCGTTGCTGCCGCGAAAGCCAACTGCCGGAAGTCGGTGGTTCGCGGGGCACCATCAGGAACGGGCCCCGAAATGGCCGGAGCCGCCGTCGGGGTTTCCCGTTCCGGGCTCGGGGCCGACGTAACCGGACTATCTCCGGCCGGTCCGCTCGACGGCGACGCAACCGACTCGGCGGCGGGCCCGGACGGTGGCCGTGCAAGAGTCCACAACGCCACGGCCACGCCCAAGATGACCATTGCCAGAAACCACCATCGGCGGCGTCGACCCAGACTCGCCAGTGCATTTTTCAAAGAGAACAATTTTCCACGCTCCACGCCCGTTCATGTCATGAACGGCCGATAAGGACGTGACTCAGGGAGCTGAACGCATTCCGGCCCGGAGAATCCTCCACGAGGTTTGATACAGCCGCCGGGCAAAGCCGATCTGGACGGCCACATAGCGCTCCGTGACGCCAAGCTCGGCGGCCAGTGCCGCCACGGCCCTGGTTCGTTCCGGGCCGCGGACATCTGGACGAACTATCGTTGCCGCCGTGCGGCGGAGCACCGGCGTAGGCAAGCACTCTGCTGCTTGCTCGCAGACATCCCGGATGTTCCGGATGCGGGCATGATCAACCTCCAGAGCGCTTTGAACAGTCCTCGCCGTCTGGCGGACCACCGTCGCCGCGTGCCACCGTCGGCGGTCCTGCGGCGACGGCGGACCGTACTGCCGCGGCCCGGTGAGACTGTCAACGGCGAGTTCCCACACTCCCCCAGGAACGCTCTCACGGGTCAGTTCGATAATGGTTCGCGCCCACTGCTGGTCGGCAAACTTCTCAGCGCTTCGATCAGCCCCACGGTCCATACCAAGCAGCGTCACAGCGTCGAGTGACAGACAATCATCAGCCTCTGGCTCCAGGAGCAGCGGTAGCGTCTGGTGGGTCATCTCCCGGCGGATGTGGGCCGCGCATACGTTCGCGCACACGCCCTGGACCCACGCACCGAACGGTACCCCGGGTAGCTGCCGGTAATGACCTCGTGTCACTCCATCCCAGACGGCGACGCGGATGTCCTGCATGACGTCGTCCACATCGCACGCACGCCCGATGCGCGACAGGTGCGAGACGACGTAGCGCTGCACCCCGTCCACGGCCACCATGATCTGGTCGACCGGGACGGAACGCATGGCGGACTCTGGGGCAGCGCGCAGGGAAACATCGATGATTCCTTGGTTGACTTGTTCTTGCTGGGCTTGATTCGCCCGGGCTTCGACTGGCATGGTCTTCACCGCTTCAATTCGCGATTCCAATAAGTCCGCGGCCAGCACTGCTGGCCGCTAAAGTGACCGCCCACAGGGCGCCAAACACGACTACACGAAGGCTATGCAAACTATTGTCAAGGATACTTAAAGTATCGTCAAGATTCCCGGTCTTACTTTTCGACTGGCCTTCGGCAAGAATGGTTGCATGCCCAGGATTACGCAGCCTCACGACGCCGCATGGTCGGCCGACGTCGAAGCCGCCGTCGCGACCTTCGGCAACAGGTCCCGCAATGAGATCCTGCGTTATCTTTCAGCGCACGGTCCGGCAACCCGCGGGGACATCGTGGAAGGGGTTAGTGCCGGCGAGCCCAGCGTGGCGAAACACCTTCTTGCGCTGGAGGAGTCTGGCGCCATCATAGTCGACGTCGAACCGGGCCGGCGGCATGGCCGGTCGCCTCGGTATTCAGCTAACTCGGCAAGGATCAAGGAGCTGTTGGCCGCTCATCTTCAGTATCTTCTGGAGGACTAGCAGCAGCCGCTTCCGCTCCAGGATGGCGCCCAATGTCCCTGTTGAGGTATTCAGAAATGGCCTTCAACGTCTCAGGCGATACGTCACCCAACGTACGCGCGGCAAAGGACTTCACTCTGGCCGCACGGAGTGATTTCACGAACTCGAGTTGCGAATCGATGCGTTCAGGCAGCTCGGCGTCGTCACCGATCAAGTAGGAGGGGTCTACGTTGAAGATGTTGCAGAGCCCAGCCAATAGCACCGGATCACTGACCAAACGCCCAGTGCCCTCCTTCATGTAGAACCAGCGCGCGCGGGACAACTTGATGCCCTTAGCCTCGAGCTCGGCCTGTACTTCCCGGAACGTCACGGGCTTGCCGCGTTCAGCAACGACGACGTCGAGCAACAGGTTCAGACGACGGGCAAGCTGGGCCTGGAGTGACAACATGTCACCAGGCCCCGTCTCGTCCGTCCGCATGGCCTACCCTTCAGCAGTTTCATAGGCCATCCGCCCGGTTAGGTTGGGTGATCCCTATCGCCCCAGTATTCCGTGCGTCATCCGGCGCTGCAATCAGTTGCTCAATCCGGCGGTCCAGGTAAGACATCAGAACAGACCCGGACGACGGCGGCAGCCGTAGCTCCCGGATCCCTGGATCCGCCACATTCTGCCATGCCTCCAGGGTCGCCGGCGGCAGCACCGCATTCGCGTGTAGGTGGTACGAGACCTCGGTCAGCACGTCGCCAAGCGCCCGCAGACATTCGACGCGCTCGTCTGTCGAGCCGTAGTCCCAGTACGGTTCAGCACCCAGCGTCGAGGCTGCTTTGTTGAAAGCTATTATCTGCGGGTAGTACTTCATGGCAATCTCCTCCCGTCCTTTGGCGATCATTTCCGCCGCCGGCCTCTTCCAACATGACGCCCAAGGGGAGTACCCTGCAGGTGTAGACCCGTCTACAGAAGCAAGTCCTTCATCACTCCTCAGGTTGTGGCCTCCATGTCGAGCATCTTGATGAACCGAACACGAAGCCGAATCATCCGCTTCCTCCTCAGGAACGGCCCGTCGACCTGCGGCCAGATCGGCATCCATCTCGACGCGTCGCCGTCGAACGTCCGCCGACACCTCCACTTGCTTCGGGACGCCGGACTGGTGCAACATTCATCGGCTTTTTTCAGCACTTCCCCCGAACACGTGCAGCACCACTTGGAGGCCCTCGCAGCGAGCTTCCACGCCACCGTCATGCCGTCTGATCGCTTGGATTCCATGAGCTAGGAACAGAGTTGGCATTCGTGCTGGCACGAACGAGGCGACACGACGGAGACCCAAATGACCTCGCTTCCAGAACGCGGCCGGACCGCAGAATCCACCGACGAAACATGGCTCACGCCGAAAGACATCTGCGCCCAGCTCCAAATCCCGGAGCAAACCTTCTACCAGTGGCGCGCCAAGCGTGTCGGGCCGCCCGCTTATCGCATTGGTCGGCATCTGCGTATCAGTCACAGCGATTTCATCGCATGGCTCGCACTGCATGCAGAGCAATAGCCGCCGCACCTGATCATGAGCAAGTATCCCCTGCCGCTAGGCACGTGGGGCCTAGTTCGCACTGACAAAGCGACGGCACGAAGCTGGCGGGCGCGGGCGAAATATCGAGACCTCGATGGGACGACACGCAAGGTCGAAGCCCGGGGACCGTCGGCCGCAGCGGCAACAAGAAACCTGCAGATCAAGCTGCAAAAGAGACAGACTCCACGAAACGCAATTGTCGCCTCAACCAGCAAAATCAGTCACTTGGCCGAAGTCTTCCTGGCCGAACTGGAGAGGTCGGACAAGGCCGCCCGGACGAAAGACAAGTACAGCTTCACAGTCAAGAAGTACATTTCCCCGGGAATCGGATCGATTCGCGTCGGTGAGGCGACGCCCGGCGTTGTTGACCATTTCATTCGAAACGTTGTCGATACAGCAGGCCCGGCTACGGCTCGCACCTGCGGGGCAGTGCTGTCCTGGATGTTCAAGATCGCGCTCCGCCACGACGCCGTGAGCATCAATCCCGTTCTTGGAATTTCCATTCCGAAGAGTCATGCGGCAAAGCCCCAGGCCCTGGATCCGAAGCAGTTTCTGGACATGAGAACAAAACTCATCGCATGGGAACAGGAGCCGGCGCTTGGCCGCAACAGATCCCAAGACCTTCACGAAATCGCGGATTTCCTTGTCAACACCGGGCTGCGCACCGGCGAGCTTTTTGCACTGCGCTGGACAGACATAGATCTCGACGCGGATCCGCCTACCGTCCATGTTCACTCGACCGTCATTCGCACATCCGTCGGCGGTGTGACAATTCAGGATCATCCCAAGTCCGAGCACGGGATCCGGTATGTGACAGTGCCCCCATATCTCGCCGCGGCCTTGCGCACCCGACGTGCCAGGCAAGAAAGCAGCGGCGCGCCGAATCCAATGGGGCTGGTCTTCCCCTCGTCCACAGGCACTGTCTGCGATCAGAACAACGTCGGCAAGACATGGCGCAAAGCCGCGGACGCCATCGGCTACCCCTGGGTAACGCTGAAAACCTTCCGAAAGGCCAATGCAACGCTTATTGCCCGAACGATGGGTGCAGAAGCAGCCGCTTATCAAGTTGGGCATTCCAAGGTGTCCATGACCCGGAAACACTACGTCGAGGAGTACAAAGAAGCCATCGACACGCGCGCCGTACTGGGTGCCTTCAATGCGACCAACCCGGGAAAAGAAGGTCCGGCACCGGCCGAGGGCGAAAACGATAGGGGTGAGTAAAGGGTGAGTCTCTGGGTAAATAGTGCGAATGACGCTTGGCGAAAACACTAAAACAGCAGGTCAAACCCCACAATCGGAGCCTCCTGTCGGATTCGAACCGACGACCCCCGCTTTACAAGAGCGGTGCTCTGGCCAACTGAGCTAAGGAGGCGCACCCTTACCGGGTGTGCGCCTGAACGGCGCTAGATAAGGTTAGCCCAAGTCCGCCCGCTCGTAAAAACGCGGCGCACCGCCCGCTGGTAAAAACGCGGGCAACCGCGCATGGAAAAACAAAATGGCCCGGCCCCGGAGTGAATCCGGGACCGGGCCATCACTGCAATGTCAGCAGAGGCTAGGGCAGGTTAGCCCTTCGCGGCGATGGCAGCCTGCAGGAAGTCCGGGAACGGGGTCTGCGCGCTGGCACCCTTGCCCCATTGCTGGCCGTCAACGAACACGGTGGGCGTGCCGGTAACGCCGATGGCGGCAGCCTGCTTGGTCGTGAACTTCACGAACGGGCGGTAGGTCTTCTCATCCACACAGGTGTCGATGGGCTTGGCGCCGATGTCTGTCGCCATCTTCTTCAGGTCGTTGTCCGAGAGACCGGCGCCGCCTTCGGCAGGCTGCTTGGCGAACAACGAATCAACGAATTCGGCGTACTTTTCCGGGGACTCGTTCACAACACAGGCGGCGGCGTTGGCTGCACGCGAGGAGTAGTTGGTCGACGAGCGGCTATCCAGGAAGCCGAGGGCCCGGTATTCAACCGAGATCTTGCCCTCGTTGCGCAGTGACGTCAGCTGTTCGTTGTACTGTGCTTCGAAGTTTTTGCAGACCGGGCAGATGAAGTCGATGTAGAGGACCACCTTGACCGGCTTGCCGGCTTCAGCCTCGGCGCCGGGCGCAACCACTTCTGCCGGGGCAGTCTGCGGCGGCTCTCCCACGGAAGCGGCGTCAACGGTGGCCGGCTGCAGCTTCGCGACGTCCGCGTTGGCCAGCAGGGTGATGCCGCCGTTGACGTTGCCGTTGGCCGGCGTCGGTCCCTGGTCGGCAATGGGGGCGTTCTGCCGCATGGTTGTGGTCACCACAAGGGCCACCACCGCAAGGATGGCCACCACGGCCACAACGATGCCCCAGCCGATCAGCAGCTTGTTGCGCTTGTCCTTTTTAAGCTGGGCCTCCCGGATCAGGCGGGCCTTCTCGCGCGCCTCCGAAGTGCGCTCAGCCTTGGACTTACGTATTTCATTTGCGGGGCTCATGTGTTCCTAGGGTCGATCGACATAGGGGGACCACTCTGTGGCGACTCCACCCATTTTAGGACAGAAACCTGAGAGCTTGCCTTTTCAAGTATTCGCCCCCGATAACGCACGGAGGAATGGCCCCAAAGTATCCATCCTATTAAGGTGGCTTAAAGGCACAAGCAACCCCAGGGGGCCGCAATGCAAACACCCGTCCAAGAAAAACCAACAGCCGTACCCGAAGGCCATCCGGCCGCGCACGGCCACAATACGCCCACCAAGTACGACTTCATGGTGGTATCCAACCGACTGCCCGTTGACCGCAGCACGCCCGGTGAGAGCGGAGACGACGGCTCCGGCTGGCGCCGCTCCCCCGGCGGACTGGTGACGGCCCTCGCACCCATGATGACCAAGACCGACGGCGCGTGGGTTGGCTGGCACGGCGCTCCCGACGAAACGGTTGAGCCGTTCAGCCACAGCGGCATGGATCTGGTCCCGGTCCAGCTGAGCACGGACGATGTTGAGCTTTACTACGAGGGGTTCTCCAACGCCACCCTGTGGCCGCTCTATCACGATGTCATCGCCCCGCCGGAGTTCCACCGGACCTGGTGGGACGCGTACCGCAAGGTCAATCAGAGGTTCGCCGACGCCGTCGTACACCACGCGGACAAGGGCGCCACGGTGTGGGTCCAGGACTACCAGCTGCAGCTCGTGCCGCGGCTGCTCCGCGAGGCGCGGCCGGACCTGAGGATCGGGTTCTTCAACCACATCCCCTTCCCCCCGCCGGAAATTTTCGCCCAGCTGCCGTGGCGCAAGGCCATCATCGACGGCCTGATGGGCGCTGACCTCGTAGGCTTCCAGCGTCCCAGCGACGCCGGCAACTTCATGCGCTCCGCCCGCCGGTTCCTTGGCGCCAGCGTCAAGCAGCAGCAGGTGCATGTGAAGGGCCGCGACGGCGAAATCACCCACATCGCCAGGGCCCAGGCCTTTCCCATCTCCATTGACGTGGCCCAGATCAGCGAACTGGCCCACAAGCCGGAGGTCATCGAACGCGCCCGCCAGATCCGCCAGGACCTCGGCAACCCCAAGACCATCCTGCTGGGGGTCGATCGGCTGGATTACACCAAGGGCATCCGCCACCGGCTCAAGGCGTTCGAAGAGCTCCTCGACGAAGGCAAGCTGGCCGTCACAGATGCCACGCTGATCCAGGTGGCCAGCCCCAGCCGGGAACGGGTGGAGCAGTACCGGCTCCTGCGTGAAGAGATCGAGGGTACGGTCGGCCACATCAACGGCACCTACGACACCATCCAGAACACAGCCGTCCGCTACCTTCACCACAGCTACCCGGTCGAGGAGATGGTGGCGCTGTACCTTGCCGCGGACGTCATGCTGGTGACGGCACTGCGGGACGGCATGAACCTTGTGGCCAAGGAATACGTCACAGCCCGCAAGGACAACGACGGCGCCCTGGTGCTCAGCGAGTTTGCCGGTGCGGCCGACCAGCTGAAGCAGGCCCTGCTGATGAACCCGCATGACATCGACGGCCTCAAGGACACCATCATGCACGCCGTCAACATGTCCCCGAGGGACGCCGCACGCCGCATGCGCGCCATGCGCAAGCAAATCCTGGAGCACGACGTCGACCACTGGTCAGCAGATTTTCTCGCGGCCCTGAACGAAAAGGTTGTCCGCGATGACTCCTGAGGGCCGCCACGCCAAACAACCGCTAGCACTGTCCCCGGAACTCCGGGAGGCCGTGCGGCGCATCGCCCAGACCGAACACCTGTTGGTGGCCCTGGACTTCGATGGCACCATTTCCCCGATCGTCGACCGCGCCGGAGACGCCCGCCCGCTTCCGCGCTCCGCCACCGCGTTCGCGGGACTGGCTGCCCTCCCACGGACGACGACGGCGCTCCTCTCCGGCCGCGCCCTCGCCTCCCTGCGTGCGGTGGCTTCGCCGCCGGTGGACACCCTGCTGATCGGCAGCCACGGGGCCGAAGCCTGGCTGGGCCCGGGCTCCGCGGAGCTGACCCTCGACGAGGGCCAGCGCGTCCTCCTCGCTGAGGTACGCGGTGTCCTCGAAGACATCGTGGAGCAGGCGCCGGGAACACTCCTGGAAGACAAGCCCGCCGGCGTGGTCCTGCACACCCGGCTCGCTGAGGACGATGTTGCCGAGGATGCGGTGGCCGCGGCCCGCTCGGTGCTCCAGGACCGCAAAGGCGTCTTCCTGAAGAACGGCAAACGCGTCCTGGAAACCTCCGTGGTCAACGCTTCCAAGGGCGAAGGCCTCACGTTCCTGCGCCAGATCACCGGGGCAACTGCGGTCCTTTTCGCCGGGGACGACGTCACCGACGAGGACGCCCTGGGCCGCCTCGAGGCCGGCGACGTGGGCGTGAAGGTTGGCTTGGACTTCACCCAGGCCGAGTTCCGGGTGGAGGCGCCCGTCCACGTGGCGGAACTGCTGGAGACCCTTCTTCAGGAGCGGAGCCTGGTGGTGGCCGAGGAGGGCCCCGCCACCCAGTGAGGGACCCTCACTGAATGACCCCTATGTCCAACCTCACGTGTGACGTCCGTAACATTTGCACCAATTCAGCATTCTTCTGACATACTCTTGTTTGTGATGTGGCGCACAGAACCGTGCGGCGTCACGCGATACTCCTCGGCTTCGGCCGGGGAGTACACGGCTGCAATGCCGTGGATAACTGAATTACATGAACCATTCACTACGGATCGTCCGGCACGTACCTGCCGGTGAAGGGATTGATAACTGTGGCTACAGTTACTTTTGATAACGCTACGCGTCTGTACCCGGGCACAGAGAAGCCCGCTGTTGACAAGCTCAACATTGAAATCGCCGATGGCGAGTTCCTGGTCCTCGTTGGACCCTCCGGTTGCGGTAAGTCCACCTCCCTGCGCATGCTCGCAGGCCTCGAGGACGTCAACGCCGGCCGGATCCTGATCGGCGACCGCGATGTCACCGATGTTCCGCCGAAGGACCGCGACATCGCGATGGTTTTCCAGAACTACGCGCTCTACCCGCACATGACTGTTGCGGACAACATGGGCTTCGCGTTGAAGATCGCCGGCGTCTCCAAGGAGGAGCGTGCCGAGCGCGTCCGTGAAGCAGCCAAGCTTCTT
Source organism: Pseudarthrobacter sulfonivorans (assembly GCF_014712225.1). GTDB lineage: Bacteria > Actinomycetota > Actinomycetes > Actinomycetales > Micrococcaceae > Arthrobacter > Arthrobacter sulfonivorans. The sequence goes on along the minus strand of NZ_JACXBW010000010.1, from coordinate 4,789 downwards.
GACCTTGAGCCGTACCTCGACCGCAAGCCAAAGGCACTCTCCGGCGGTCAGCGCCAGCGTGTTGCCATGGGCCGCGCCATCGTGCGTAACCCGCAGGTCTTCCTCATGGACGAGCCGCTTTCCAACCTGGACGCCAAGCTGCGTGTCCAGACGCGTACGCAGATCGCGTCCCTGACCCGCCGCCTGGGCGTCACCACGGTTTACGTCACGCACGACCAGGTCGAGGCCATGACCATGGGTGACCGCGTCGCAGTGCTGAAGGACGGCCTGCTGATGCAGGTTGACACCCCGCGCAACCTCTACGACAAGCCCAAGAACGTCTTCGTTGCCGGCTTCATCGGCTCCCCCGCCATGAACCTGCTTGAACTGCCCGTCGTCGACGGCGGTGTCCAGTTCGGCGGAACGGTTTACCCCGTGCCGCGCAATGTCCTCGAAGAGGCCCACGGCAGCACCGTCACCTTGGGCTCACGTCCGGAGGACCTCGAGACCGCGCCCCAGGGCGAAGGCCTCAAGGTTGAAGTTGACGTTGTTGAAGAGCTCGGCGCCGATGCATACGTCTACGGCCACACCACGCTGGACGGCAAGGACCACGACATCGTGGCACGCGTCGACGGCCGCCGCCCCCCGCTGAAGGGCGAGTCCATCTACGTCCGTCCGCAGTCGGGCCATGTGCACCTGTTCGACACCAAGACCGGCCTGCGCCTGGGCGACTAGCCCAACCGCTGACCGAGCTCACCGGCGCCCTGACCTCGCTCCGCTTCGGCCAAGAAACCCTGGCGGCGTGGGCCCAAGCTCGCCCTGACCGACGGCGGCTCTCCCCATTTCGGGAGGGCCGCCGTCGGCGTTTCTGCAGTTTGCCCTTGCGGCCCCAATGTACGGAAGAATTGATTCATGACCGATGAAAACAGCGCCCAGTGGCACGACGAGCCCACCGACTACGCGCAGGTGGGCAAACTGCCCCGGTTTGAGGCGGCAAGCGCCAACGACTCCAAACTCGCCGCGGCCTCAAGTTCTCTGAGCATCACGGCTGCGGCGGCGGATCCTGAACTCCTTGATCTGCCCTGGCACATCGCCTTGGAGGACTGGCCGGCGGAGAACCTCGCGGCCCTCCCCCGCGGTATCTCGCGGCACATCGTGCGTTTCGCCCACCTGGGCGGCTCCGTCATTGCCATCAAGGAAACTTCCGAGCATATAGCCCGCCACGAATACCACATGCTCCGCAAGCTGGCCCGCCTGGACGTCCCCTGCGTCACCCCGGTGGCAGTCATCACCGGCCGCACCACCCTGGACGGACGGCCGCTGAACCCGGTGCTGGTCACGCGCCACCTGAAGTTCTCCATGCCGTACCGTGCCCTGTTCTCCCAGATGCTGCGCAAGGACACCCTGACCCGCCTCATCGACGCCCAGGCGCTCCTGATGGTCCGGCTGCACCTCGTCGGCTTTTACTGGGGCGACGTTTCACTGTCCAACACGTTGTTCCGCCGTGACGCGGGCGCATTCGCCGCCTACCTGGTGGACGCCGAGACCGGCGAACTTTACCCCGACCTTTCCACCGGCCAGCGTGAGTACGATCTCGAAATCGCGCGCGTCAATATTGCCGGTGAGCTGATGGACCTCCTGGATGGGGGCCTGATCGAGGAGAAGGTGGACCCCGTTGCCACCAGCGAGCTCATCATGGAAAGCTACCGGCGGCTCTGGGCGGAACTGACGGAGAAGGAATCCTTCGAACTCGGCGAACGGTGGCGCGTGGCCGCCCGCATCCGGCGGCTCAACGAACTCGGCTTCGACGTCGAGGAATACGCCATCAAGACCACCCAGAACGGCTCCACCATCCAGCTCCAGCCCAAGGTGGTGGACGCGGGCCACCACATGCGCCGGCTGCTGCGTCTGACCGGCCTTGACGCCCAAGAGAACCAGGCCAGGCGCCTGCTTAACGACATGGACACCTTCCGGGCAGACAACAACCCGGGGATGGACGAGGAATACAGCGCGCACCTGTGGGTCAGCCAGGTCTTCGAACCGATCGTCCGTTCCATCCCGCGGGACCTGTCCCGCAAGCTTGAGCCGGCGGAGGCAGTCCACGAGGTCCTGGAGCACCGCTGGTACATGTCCGAGGACCAGGCGCGCCACATCCCGCTCGCCGAGGCTGTGCAGTCCTATATTGACTCGGTCCTGCGCCACCGCCGCGACGAGGCAGCCATCATGCTCAACCCGGACACTGACATGATCAAAATCCTCGAGGTCGAGACCGAGGAATCCCGCTATGGAGACGAGGAGTCCATCGACGAGTACCCGGACGTCGACGACTAAGAGCCCGGGGTCGCAGCACGGCTGTGTTAACACAACCCAACTGGGTAGCAGCAGATGTCGTTTTGAGCGCTCATAACGACATCTACTGCTACCCAGTTGCGTGCGGGCGGCCTTAGATGGCCTTACCGGGGTTGAGGATGCCGGCGGGGTCAAAGAGTTCCTTGATCCTCCGCTGGAGCTCCCGGACCGGTTCCGGCTGCTCCAGGCCCAGCCAACGCAGCTTGTACTGGCCCACCCCGTGCTCCCCCGTGATGGTGCCTCCCATGTCGAGGGCCGCTATGACGGAGGCATCCAGGGCGAGGTTCAGCCGGTCCATTGCGCCCGCGTCGACGGCGCTGTCCGCCCGGTCAATCCAAAACGTGGGGTGCAGGTTGCCGTCCCCGGCGTGCGCCACCACCTTCAAATTCACGTCGTGCTGCACTGCCAGGTCTTCAAGCGCCGCTACGTAGTCCACAAGACGGGACCGCGGCACGGCAACGTCCTCGCCCACCCGGTACTGGTCGTCCACTTCCACACCGCGGCTGTTCCGGCGGAGTTCCACCAGCTGTTCTGCTTCCGCGGTGGATTCGGTACTCACCGTGGCTCCGCCGGCGGCAAGGACAGAACGCACGACGTCGGCCTCCGCCCCAGCGCCGAACCCGTCCGTTTGGATCAGGAGCAGCGAACCGCCACGGGAGCTCAGGTCCGAGCCGTGGAGGTGGTCCAGCTGGGCCAGCGTACCGCCGTCGAGCAGTTCCATGATGGCTGGCTGGACCCTTGCCCGGCCCACGGCCAGGACACCCGCTGCGGCCTGCCGAAAGTCAGGGTAGAACGCGGCGATGGTGTGTACGTCACGGGGGAGGTACTTGAGGCGCACTGTTACGCCCACCACGATCCCCAGGGTCCCTTCGGAGCCGACGAACAGGCCCGTTAGGTCGTAGCCGGCCACACCTTTGAACGTCTGGTGCCCGGTATGGAGAAGGGACCCGTCCGCCAGCACCACGTCCAGTGCCAGCACCGAGTCCCTAGTGACGCCGTATTTGGCGCAGCGCAGTCCTCCTGCGTTAGTAGCAACGTTGCCGCCAATGGTTGACGTTCGGAAGCTCGCCGGATCGGGCGCATACATCAGGCCGTGGGGAGCTGCCGCTTCATTGAGTGCGGCGTTAATGACGCCGGGCTCGACGACGGCGGTCTCGTCGTCCGCGTTCAGGTCAAGGATGCGGTTCATCCGTTCCATCGACAGGACGATGGAGTTCCGGCTCGCGTGAGCACCCCCGGAAACACCCGTCCCGGCGCCGCGGGCCACAACTGCGACGCCCTGTTTGGCGCACAGCCTGAGGACGGCCTGGACGTCGGCCACCGTGCGGGCGAAGACCACGGCTTCAGGCAGTTGGAAGTCCAGGACGGGGGCCTGGTCCACCGCGTATCTAGCCAGCGCCGCCGCATCCGTGCTGACATGCCCGGTGCCGAGGGCCTCAACGAGGTCTTCGATTAAGCCGCCCACGAAGCTCACGCCGTCACTTGCCGGCGGAGTCGTCATTGCCGTTCCCGCCCATGAACCTCACGAAACGGTCCAACACCCCACGCCAGCCCGCGGCATAGGAGGCCCGAGTGGCAGCCGGGTCCTCGGCGCCCTCCCAGCCGTCGTGCACCAACCGCACTTCGGTCCCCTCGGGGATAGCCTTGAAAGCTAGCCTCAGCTCGGTGGACCACAGGGCAGTCGTTCCCGGATACCAGGAGGCGTGGAAGGACAACGGCGGTTGCCAGTCATCGATGGTGCCCCAGACAGCTGTCCTGCCGTCGTCAGCCGTTTCCATGATGAGGTTTTCCTCAAACTCGACATACGAGCCGGCACCAAACACGCCATGAGATTCCAGTGGCCACCACAGGTGGGTATGGTCCGTGAACCCGGCAAACGCCTGCGCCACCGGGACTGGCACCGTCACCGTACAGACGACCGGCTCGAGGCTCTCCGCCGGCTCTGGAGGTACGGGCACGGCATCGTCCAAGTGACTGAAAAGGTTATCCATGGACGTCAACTCTACGCGGCCTATCCGGACGCTCTGGCAGTTGGTGCGGGTTTCCGGGGGACGCTCTGGTAGTTGATGCGGGTTTCCGGGGAACGCTCTGTCAGTTGATGCGGGTTTCCGGGGAACGCTCTGACAGTTGATGCGGGTTTCCGGGGAACGCTCTGACAGTTCCTGTGGGTTTCCGGGGAACGCTCTGGCAGTTGGTGCGGGTTTCCGGGGAACGCTCTGACAGTTGATGCGGGTTCCCGGGGAACGCTCTGACAGTTCCTGTGGGTTTCCGGGGAACGCTCTGGCAGTTGGTGCGGGTTTCCGGGGAACGCTCTGGCAGTTGATGCGGGTTCCCGGGGAACGCTCTGGCAGTTGGTGCGGGTTTCCGGGGCGGTGCCGGGGCGGGGTGCCGAAGGGGTGTGGGGCCCGCGTTCCGGGGCCACGGGGCGTGGTGCTGGCGTGGGTGGTTCCGGGCGGGTTCC
>NZ_JACXBW010000001.1 GCF_014712225.1 Pseudarthrobacter sulfonivorans | reverse complement strand
TCAAAGCCTCCATAGGAACACTCTGCCGCGAGGGTACGACAGTAATGATGGATTTGGTATGTGTTGCGGTGTGGCTCTGGGTTCTGACTGACGCCCTGCGAAGGTGGACATGACTTCATCATTGTCGCCGCCGTCGAGCTTCCCTTCCGCCGTGCCCGAGGAGCCCGCGAATGCCCCCTATCCACCCTCCGCGATCACCGAAACCGGGCCGTTGGAGACTACGTCCAGATCCTTGAGCGATGATCGCACCCTTGCTCTGCCGGACGCTGTGCGGCCCGGCGTTCTCCATCGGCGGGGAACATCCGGATCCCGGCGGTAGTTAACGCGATAGGACGAAAAATGAACACCTTATTTACAGCACTAGTAATCCCGGCCCGCACCGCAGAACCGGTTCGCGTCGAGCCGATCGAGGCCACTCTGAAGAACCTTCGGGAACTGGTTGAGGGCGATATTGAGTCGATCACGCGCGGCGACTGGCATGTCTACCTCAACGCCGAAGGTATGATCCGGAACCTTCCGTTGAACCTGCGCGCAGCGCAGCTAACCTATGATCGCGGACTCGACTTGGCCGGAGCCGCGCGCGGATGTGCCGTCTTCCTTGGAAATGATGAATACCGCGGGGAAACGGACGTGCCGGAGCATCTGGTCAGGCGAGCCGAGGAACTATTTGGGATGCCACTGGCCGCCTAACAGGGCTTCCGGAGAGTGTCTTTAGCCTTCCGGTGGCCAGCCATCAGCCGGGCTTGATGTTCTGATTGAGCCGGAAGAAGTTCGTGGGATCGTACTGGCGTTTGAGGGCCTTAAGCCTTTCGTACTTGGCGGCCCCGTATGCCTGCCTGACGCGCTCCTCGCCCTCCTCCATGAGAAAGTTCACGTAGACACCGGTGTGGTGGGGGGCCAGGGCGGACCAATAATCCCGGGCCCACTGGCGCTCGGCATCGAAACCATCTTCGGTCTTGCTGTTGCCGTTGATGTTGAACGTGAACCCGGCCTTGCGCCCGTTGAACGCCGTGGCGTCGTCGTCTATCCGCCCCACAGCCCCGCCCAGCTGCCACATGGCCACGCTGGTGACAGGCGAGGTAATGCGCAGGCCGTGTTCGGTGGCGATGTCGATGACGTCGTCGCTCAGCCCGGCTACGTCGCACGACCGGACGTAATACGACCAGCCGTGGGGGAACGACGGATCGAACATCTTCTGGTGCTCCAGGAACAGCTTTGGCCGGCAAAAATCGAGTACCGGCGACCCAAATTCCTTGAGCGGCCGCATGACCCGTTCGCCTTCCTCAACGGGTCCGGCATAGCAGGCGACGACGGACACAACGTGCCTGCCCACCAGCTCGGGCGGCACAATTGGCAGCGCCGGTGCCCTCCGCTGTACGACGGCGGTCATGAGCTCGTCGGGGCAGTTTCCGATCCAATCACGATAGAACCGCAGTACTTCCGGGGCGTCCTCCATGGCCCAAAAGACGGGCCCCGCCATCACCTGTGGACCCACCGGGACAAGCTGGAACTCGAAGTCGGTGACGATGCCGAAGTTCCCGCCACCGCCCCGCACACCCCAGAAAAGGTCGGCGTTATGTTCCTCGCTTGCCGTGACCAGCTCGCCGTCGGCGGTGATCAGGTCTACGGACAGCAGCTGGTCGATGGTGAGCCCGTGCTTGCGCATGATCCAGCCGATGCCGCCGCCCAGGGTAAGGCCCGCCACCCCGGTATGGGTAACGATTCCCGAGGGAACGGCCAGCCCGAACTCCTGCGTTTCGCGGTCAAGCTCACCAAGCAGTACGCCCGCCTGGACGCGTACCGTCCGCGCCTCGGGATCCACTCGAATACCCTTCATGAGACCGAGGTCAATCAGCATGCCGTCATCGCAAACGGACAATCCGGGAAAGCTGTGGCCGCCTCCGCGCACGGCGGTCAGCAGCCCCTGCGACCTGGCCAGCCTGATAGCGGCGCGAATGTCCGCGACTCCGGTGCAGCGGGCTATGACGGCGGGTCGGCGGTCAATCGATCCGTTCCACACCTTGCGGTGTTCGTCGTAGCCTGCATCACCGCGGCGGACGATTTCTCCCCGGAAGGTTGTCTGCAGTTCGTCGACAGCAGTACCGTCGATCTCCGTGCCTTGTGTCACTTGACTCACCGGCCTCTAGCTTTTTCCAGCAGAGTCCCACAGGTTCAGGAGCCTGACAAGGGGAATCTGGCAACGCGGACGGACGCGTAGACGGCCGGAGAAGCCGCGGCTAAAGGCGCCCGCCCTGCGGACTACTCCCAGCCGCGCCGGCTGTACTTCGAGCTGCGCCCGTACTTTGGCGTACCACCAGTTCCGGGGTAAAGATGACCGCCCTGTGGATAGGGCTTTCGGCTTCAGCTTCCTCCACCAAAAGCTCGATGGCGGTGCGTCCCAGCGCCTGTGTGGGTTGGCGGATCGAAGAGAGCGGCACGACGGCGGAGGCGGCGAAATCGATGTCGTCGTAACCGATCAGCGCAACGTCTTCCGGAATCCTCAACCTGTGCGTCATGGCAAGCGACTGCATCACGCCGAGGGCCAGCAGGTCATTGGCGCAGAAGATGCCGTCCGGCAACTGCCCCCGCTCCACCAGCATGTCGCCCACACTGCGGCCGGCCAAGACAGTCTGGCCGTCGGAATCAAGGAGTTCCAGGGTGGCGCCCGGTTCCTCTCCCACGGCGCGCTGCGCGCCCTGAAGGCGGTCTGCGATCTGGCGGATGGAAGCGGGGCCACCCACAAAGGCGAGCCGACGGCGGCCGGAGTCCAGCAGGTGCCGGGCAGCGAGGTAACCGCCGGCGTCGTCGTCCACTGAAACGGAGCTGTACTTGCTCTCGTCGGCGAGCCGGTCCACCAGGACGGTGGGGACGCCGCGTTCACGGAGCTGGTCAATACGGCCGGTGACGTCTCCGACAGGAACGATCAGCAGGCCCTGCACCCGCTGCTCCTGGAACAGGTCGATGTAGTTGGATTCCCGGCTCGCGTCGTGGCCGCTGTCTCCCAGCAGAACTGCACTGCCCAGGAGCGCGGCGGCATCTTCGGCAGCGCGCACTACCGCCGTGAAGAATGGATTGCCGACGTCGAGCACGATCAGCCCAATGGTTCTGCTGTGCCCCGCGCGCAGCTGCCGGGCGGCGTCGTTGCGGACGAACCCCAGCTCCTCGATGGCCTGCTGCACCCGCTCCTTGGTCCGGGGGGAAACCCTGTCCGGGTAATTGAGGACGTTGGACACTGTTCCCACAGCCACGCCGGCCTGATTGGCGACGTCCTTGATACTGGCTGAGCGATTCATGGTCCTCCGTGCTGATTTGGCGCGTGCATTACTTTTCCGGTTTCAGCGCCAGCCGCCGGCCCCGGTTGAGCGAGCTGGCAGGGAAGTTGCTTGACACCTACCTGGCTCAAGAGTACTTTGAATCGTACTAATGAAACGATTCAAAAACGAGGAAATTCAGGAGGAGTGCAGATGAGAGCGTGTTTCCGCTCGTCGGTCCAGCCGCAGCTGATCGGCGAATACCGACGGCGGCACTCGGCGGTGTGGCCGGAAATGCTGCGCGCACTCCAAGCGGCGGGGTGGCGCAACTATTCGCTGTTCCTCGGCGCGGACGGGCTCCTTATCGGCTACCTCGAGTGCGATGATTTCGATGCCGCCAAGGCGCGGATGACGCTGACGGACGTGAACGCGCGTTGGCAGGCCGAGATGGCGACTCTTTTTGACAATCCAGAGAATCCGGATCAGGCGCCCGACGAAGGCTTTCTGGTCCTTGAGGAAGTCTTTAACCTTGACGATCAGCTTGCGGCGGCGGCCACCAGCAGCTGACGCAGTGGGCCTTTGGGCGGCCCGTAAAGACCGCGGGACCAAAGATCACAGAACCAAAGATCACAGAACCAAAGACCACATCACACCGACCACAGCACGAAAGACCACATCACACCGACCACAGCACGAAAGACCAGGAAGAACCATCATGAATGACGTAGCAACGGCGCTGGGCAGGCTCGGGGAGCTTGCCATCGAGGTCCCTTCGTGGGCCTATGGAAATTCGGGGACGCGGTTTAAGGTGTTCGGCACGCCGGGCACGCCGCGGACGGTGCAGGAGAAGATCGCGGACGCCGCGAAGGTCCACGAGCTCACGGGTCTCGCTCCGACGGTGGCCCTGCATATTCCGTGGGACAAGGTGGACGACTACGCGGCCCTGAAGGAGTACGCGGCGGGCCTGGGCGTGGGCCTGGGCACCATCAACTCCAATACTTTCCAGGACGACGAGTACAAGTTCGGCTCCCTGACATCCTCGAACGAGTCCGTGCGGCGCCGGGCCATCGATCACCACCTGGACTGCATCGAGATCATGCACGCCACGGGATCGCAGGACCTGAAGATCTGGCTGGCGGACGGCACCAACTACCCAGGCCAGGACGATATGCGGGGCCGCCAGGACCGGCTGGCGGCGTCGCTGCAGGAGATCTACGCGGGCCTGGGCGAGGACCAGCGCCTGGTGCTGGAGTACAAGTTCTTCGAGCCGGCTTTTTACCACACCGATGTTCCGGACTGGGGCACGTCCTACGCGCAGACCCTGGCGTTGGGGGAGAAGGCACTGGTCTGTCTGGACACCGGCCACCACGCGCCGGGCACGAATATCGAGTTCATCGTGATGCAGTTGCTGCGCCTGGGCAAGCTGGGTTCCTTTGACTTCAACTCGCGCTTCTACGCCGACGATGACCTGATTGTGGGCGCAGCGGACCCGTTCCAGCTGTTCCGCATCATGTTCGAGGTCATCCGCGGCGGCGGGTTCGGGAAAGACAGCGGCGTGGCCCTGATGCTGGACCAGTGCCACAACCTGGAGGAGAAGATCCCCGGCCAGATCCGGTCGGTCCTGAATGTTCAGGAGATGACAGCCCGCGCCCTCATGGTGGACACCGCCGCGCTGGGCGAGGCGCAGCGCACCGGCGATGTCCTCGCCGCCAACGCCGTGTTCAACGACGCCTTCTACACCGACGTCCGGCCCATCCTGGCCGAATGGCGTGAAGCCCGAGGCCTGCCCGCGGATCCGATGGCCGCGTTCAAGGCCAGCGGCTACCAGAAACAGATCAACGAGGACCGCGCAGGCGGCCAGCAAGCCGGATGGGGCGCCTAAGCAATGAGTGCACAGAACAACAACACGCAGAGCACTGACACGCAGAATGCGGTCACGCAGACCATCGGTACGCAGGACGCAGCCACGCAGAACACAGCCAACTCGACTGTTGAAGACCTGATTGCCCGCTCCAACCGCCTCGGCGCCGACAAGCGGAACACGAACTTCGCAGGCGGCAACACCTCGGCCAAGGGCACGGAGAAGGACCCGGTGACGGGCGAGGACGTCCCGCTGCTCTGGGTCAAGGGCTCCGGCGGTGACCTGGGCACGCTGAAGGCGCAAAACCTCGCAGTGTTGCGACTGGACCGGCTGAACGCGCTGAAGAACGTCTACCCGGGCGTGGACCGCGAAGACGAGATGGTGGCCGCGTTTGATTACTGCCTGCACGGCAAGGGCGGTGCAGCGCCGTCGATCGATACCGCCATGCACGGCCTGGTGGACGCCGCACACGTGGACCACCTGCACCCGGACTCCGGCATCGCGATCGCCACCGCGGTGGACGGCGAGGCACTGACCACCAAGATCTTCGGCGACAAGGTCCTCTGGGTGCCCTGGCGCCGGCCCGGTTTCCAGCTGGGCCTGGACATCGCCGCGATCAAGGACGCCAACCCGCAGGCCATCGGCACCATCCTGGGCGGCCACGGCATCACCGCGTGGGGCGCCACGTCCGAAGAAGCCGAAGCCAACTCGCTCTGGATCATCGAACAGGCCGAGAAGTACATCGAGGACAACGGCAAGGCCGAGCCCTTCGGCGCGCAGCTGCCCGGTTACGGCGCGCTCCCCGAAGCCGAACGGAAAGCGAAAGCCGCCGCCCTCGCCCCGGTGATCCGCGGGCTGGCTTCCACGGACAGGCCGCAGCTGGGGCACTTCAGCGATGACGCCGTCGTCCTGGATTTCCTGGCAGCTGCCGAGCACCCGCGCCTGGGTGCGCTGGGCACGTCCTGCCCGGATCACTTCCTGCGCACCAAGGTCAAGCCGCTGATCCTGGACCTGCCGGCCGATGCCCCGGTCGAGGACTCGATCGCCCGGCTGAAGGAACTCCACACCGCCTACCGCGAGGACTATCAGGCCTACTACGACCGCCACGCGGTTCCGGCCAGCTCAACCACCGAGGCCTCGCCGGCCCTGCGCGGCGCGGACCCGGCCATTGTGCTGGTCCCGGGGGTGGGCATGTTCTCCTTCGGGGCGAACAAGCAGACCGCCAGGGTGGCCGGCGAGTTCTACCTCAACGCCATCAACGTGATGCGTGGCGCTGAGGCGATCTCCACGTACGCGGCGATCGAAGAATCCGAGAAGTTCCGGATCGAATACTGGTCACTCGAGGAGGCCAAGCTCGCCCGCCTGCCCAAGCCGAAGTCCCACGCGACGCGCATCGCGCTGGTGACCGGCGCCGCGTCCGGCATCGGCAAGGCGATTGCCACCCGGTTGGCGTCCGACGGCGCGTGCGTCGTCATTGCCGACCTGAACCTTGAGAACGCGCAGAAGGTCGCCGAAGAGCTGGGCGGCGCGGACGTCGCCATCGGTGTCCAGGCGGACGTGACCGACGAAGCCCAGGTCGCCGCCGCGATCCAGGAAGCCGTGCTGGCGTTCGGCGGGCTGGACCTGGTGGTCAACAACGCCGGCCTGTCCATTTCCAAGCCGCTGCTGGACACCACCGAAAAGGACTGGGACCTGCAGCACAACGTCATGGCCAAGGGTTCGTTCCTGGTGTCCAAGGCCGCAGCGAAGGTCATGATCGACCAGGACATGGGCGGCGACATCATCTACATCTCCTCCAAGAACTCGGTCTTCGCCGGCCCGAACAACATCGCCTACTCCGCCACCAAGGCCGACCAGGCACACCAGGTCCGGCTCCTCGCAGCCGAACTGGGCGAATACGGCATCCGCGTCAACGGCATCAACCCCGACGGTGTGGTCCGCGGCTCGGGTATCTTTGCCGGCGGCTGGGGCGCCAAACGCGCGGCGGTCTACGGCGTGGACGAGCAGGAACTGGGCAAGTACTACGCCCAGCGCACACTGCTCAAGCGCGAAGTCCTGCCCGAGCACGTGGCCAACGCCGCCGCCGTGCTCACCAGCGCCGAACTGTCCCACACCACCGGCCTCCACATCCCCGTGGACGCCGGCGTCGCCGCAGCCTTCCTCCGATGAGCGGCATTCCAAAAACTGATGCCGACGGCGGTGTGTTCGCCGCCGTCGATATCGGCGCGTCCTCCGGCCGCGTCATCCTCGGCCGGATCAAGGATGGAGCTGAACGCGGCGCCGAACTCGAGGTTGTGCACCGTTTCCCCAACGGTGTGGTGGAGCTCGACGGCGGCCTCCGCTGGGACTTCGACGCCCTGTTCGCCGAGGTCCTGACAGGTCTGGCTGCCGCGGCCCGCGTCGCCGGGGAGCGCGGCGAAACCGTCACCAGCATCGGGATCGACACCTGGGCGGTGGACTACGGCCTCGTCAACAAGGCGGGCGAACTGACGGCCCAGCCGTACAGTTACCGCGATGACCGCGGCCGCGCCGCCGTCGCAACCGTCCACCAAAAACTCGATCCGGCACGCCTCTACGGCGCCACCGGGCTGCAGTTCCTCCAGTTCAGCACGCTCTACCAGCTCGCCACCGAGACGGACCTGGACGGTGTGCAGGCGCTGCTCATCCCGGACCTGATCGCGTTCCTCCTGACGGGACAGCGCCGCACCGAAGCCACGAACGCCTCCACCACGGGGCTGTTCGACGCCGTCGCGGGGGAGTGGGCCACCGAATTGCTCACGGCCCTGGGCCTGCCCAAGGACCTGTTCCCGCCGCTGATCGAGCCCGGCGAAACCGTCGGCTCACTGTTGCCGGACATCGCGGCAAGGACCGGACTGGACCAGGCAACCAAGGTAGTGGCCGTCGGCTCGCACGACACCGCCTCCGCCGTCGCCGCCGTTCCCGCCGCGGCATCTGCGGCCAACGCGGAGACTTTCGCCTACATCTCCTCCGGCACCTGGTCACTCGTCGGGCTGGAACTGGAACATCCGGTCCTGACCGAAGCCAGCCGGGAAGCGAACTTCACCAACGAACGTGGCGTGGACGGGACCATCCGCTACCTACGCAATATGGGCGGGCTCTGGCTGCTCAGCGAATGCCAGCGCACCTGGGCCCAGGAAGGCTACACCTCGGAACTCAACGCCCTGCTGACCGCCGCCGCGGCACTGCCACCGGGCGGCCCGCAGATCAACCCGGACGATCCGTATTTCATCGCACCGGACAACATGCCCCAACGCATCCGCGCCGCCATCCGCCACACCGGCGACATCCTGCCCAACGACCCCGCAGCCATCACCCGTTGCATCATGGACAGCCTCGCCGCCGGTTACGCCAAAACCATCGTTGCCGCGGAACGCCTGGCCAAGTGCACCGTGGACGTCGTGCACATCGTGGGCGGCGGATCGCAGAACACGCTGCTCTGCCAACTCACCGCCGACGCAACAGGCAAACCTGTGATTGCCGGCCCGGTCGAGGCCACGGCGCTGGGCAACGTCCTCGTGCAAGCCCGGGCAGCTGGACGGGTCAGCGGCGGGCTCATGGATCTACGCCATTTGGTGGCGGCATCCCATCAGCTTCGGACGTTCGCGCCGCAGCTCGCGAAGTTATGAGCCGGGGGCTGCCACCGCGCGGTCGTATGACATAGGATCTCCTGAGGTATTCCAGACGAGACAGGACCGGCAAACCATGCCCCTCTTCGACCTGCCCCTTGAGCAGCTCCGCGGCTACACCTCAAGCGTCACAGCGCCCGCGGACCTGCGGGACTTCTGGGACGCAACCATCGAGGAAGCGCGCACATACCCGCTCGGGGCCACGTTCGAGCAGGTGGAAAACCACTTGTCCGTGATCGACACCTTCGACGTCACGTTCGCGGGCTTCGGCGGCGCGCCGATCAAGGGCTGGCTGCACCTCCCGGCGAACCGGCAGGCTGGGAGCCGGCTGCCCGTCGTCGTGCAGTACGTCGGTTACTCAGGCGGGCGCGGCCTGGTTAATCAGGACACGAAGTGGGCGCAGGCCGGCTACGCGCACTTCATGATGGACACCAGGGGCCAGGGATTCGGCGGGATCGTGGGCGAAACCCCGGACCCGCACCCGTCCGCGGGGGATGTGGCGTACGCCGGGCTCATGACGCGCGGTGCCGGCAGCCGCGAGGACTACTACTACCGGCGCGTCTACGTCGACGCCTTCCGCGCGGTGGAAGCTGCGCAATCCCACCCGGAGGTGGATGCGTTGCGCGTGGTCCTGGCGGGAATCAGCCAGGGCGGCGGCATTGTGGTGGCGGTCGCCGGGCTGGTAGCCGGAAGGCTCGACGGCGTCATAGCCGCGCTGCCCGACGTCCCGTTCCTGCAGGACTTTCCGCGGGCCATCGACATCGCACCCCGCGGGCCCTATCCGGAAATTGCTTCGTTCCTGGGCCGGCACCGGGACCGGTACGAGCCGATGCTGGCGGTCCTTAACTATTTCGACGGCGTCAACCTCGCCCGGGCGGCCACTGCGCCGGCCCTGTACTCCGTGGCGCTGATGGACGATGTTTGCCCGCCGTCTACTGTTTTCGCCAGTTTCAACGCCTACGGTTCGGGGCCAGGCAACTCGTCGGGGCCGGGGGCATCGACCGGGGCGGACAAGGAGATAGAGATCTACCGGTTCAACAACCACGAGGGCGGCCAGGAGCACCACTGGATCAAGCAGCTGCAGTACCTCCGCAAGCTCCTGGGGTGACCCGAACCGCCCAGTCAGCCCAACTAGGTAGCAGCAGATGTCGGTTTGAGGCTTCAAAACGACATCTACTGCTACCTAGTTGGGGCCAGCGAGGGCGGCGGTGCTCCCGGGGCCGGGTGTTACGCCTCGATTTTGCGGAGCCCGGAGCGGGCCGTTATGGTGTGCCTATGACAAACCGTTGGTATGCGTATTTTTCGTTGGCTCTGGAGGAGCCCGCGTCTAACTGACACGCATCCAACTTCCTTCAGAGCCAACAGGGCAGAGATCATTCTCTGCCCTTCGCCATTTCTCCGGCGGGTTCTGATCTGGGCCCGCTTCCTATCTGGAACAGGACCCCGAGCATGAGCCCCGCAACAGCCACTCCCGCAAAATCCACGTCCAACCTGCGCGTCAGCGAATTCACGCCGCTGCCCACGCCGGCGGAGCTCATCGCCGAGCTGCCGCTGGACGCCAGGGTGACCGACGTCGTCGAACGCGGCCGCGATGAGGTCCGCGCCATCATGGACGGCGTGGACGACCGCCTGCTGGTCATCGTTG
This sequence comes from Pseudarthrobacter sulfonivorans, assembly GCF_014712225.1. Taxonomy (GTDB): domain Bacteria; phylum Actinomycetota; class Actinomycetes; order Actinomycetales; family Micrococcaceae; genus Arthrobacter; species Arthrobacter sulfonivorans. The sequence continues at coordinate 484,656 of NZ_JACXBW010000001.1, read as the reverse complement.
GCCCCTGCTCCATCCACGACCCCAAGGCCGGCCTGGAATACGCCCGCCGGCTGGTCAGCCAGGCCGAAAAGCACAAGGAAGACCTGCTGATCGTGATGCGGACTTACTTCGAGAAGCCCCGCACCACGGTTGGCTGGAAGGGCCTGATCAACGATCCCCGCCTGGACGGCAGCCACGACATGGTCACCGGGCTCCGGACCGCCCGGCAGTTCCTGCAGCAGGTCACCGCGCTGGGTCTGCCCACCGCCACCGAATTCCTCGAGCCCATCAGCCCGCAGTACATGGCGGACCTGATCTCGTGGGGAGCCATCGGAGCCCGCACCACCGAGAGCCAGATCCACCGCCAGCTTGCGTCGGGGCTGTCCATGCCCATCGGATTCAAGAACGGGACCGACGGCGACCTCCAGGTTGCGGTCGACGCATGCGGCGCCGCCGCGGCGGCCCAGGCTTTCCTGGGCATAGACGGCGACGGCCGCGCTGCGCTGGTGGCCACCGCCGGGAATCCTGACACGCACGTCATCCTCCGCGGCGGACGCAAGGGACCCAACTACTCGGCGGCCGACGTCGAAAGCGCCTCTGCCAAGCTCGGGAGTAAAGGCCTCAACCCCCGCCTCATCGTCGACGCCAGCCACGCGAACAGCGGAAAGAGCCACCACCGGCAGGCTGAGGTGGCGCTGGAAATCGGTGCCCAGCTCGAAGAAGGCGGACACGCGGCACAGGCCGTCGCCGGTGTCATGCTGGAAAGCTTCCTTGTGGGCGGCGCGCAAAACCTGGATGTTGCCCAGCACGCCGCGGGCACGTCCGGGCTGGTGTACGGGCAGAGCGTGACCGACGCGTGTATGGAATGGGACGTCTCGGTATCGGTGCTGGACCAGCTCGCGGCGTCTGCCCGGAAACGCCGTATTGCCTAGCGATTACCCCGAATGACTTTCACTACAGCCCCATGAACCTCTAGAGTATCTATCACATGGTTGGTGGATGGCTCAGCATCGGCACACCGCAATGGAACACAGCTGGGGTTAGTCGTCATCCGTCAGCAAAGGAATAGGGAAATGTCCGCAGAACAGAACTTCTCGAACGCGAAGTTCCTGACCGTGGCCGAAGTGGCCGAGGTCATGCGCGTCTCCAAAATGACCGTCTACCGGCTGGTTCATTCCGGCGAAATGCCCGCGGTGCGTTTCGGCCGGTCGTATCGGGTGCCGGAAAGTGCCGTCGAACAGTACCTCAAGGGCGCTGTAGTGGACGGGCACACCGAGACGGCCTAAGCACCGTTTCGGCTTATGGGACGGCTACGGTCAGTGGCCGCCGCAAAGAAGCGGTACCCTGTTAAGGAACGTTTTACGTCATTGTAAGAATCTGTCAGTTGTTTTCGTCTGTAGCTCTGTCCACGGACTTTTTCCATCAGACAGGTACTGCATCTAGTTTGTGAGGAACTTTCGTGGGTTCAGTTATTAAGAAGCGTCGCAAGCGTATGGCCAAGAAGAAGCACCGCAAGCTGCTTCGCAAGACCCGTCACCAGCGCCGCAATAAGAAGTAGAGATACTTCGCAAGCGTGAAATGCCCGTTGCCTTCCCGGCAGCGGGCATTTTTGTTTGCCTGGGCCCAACTAGGTAGCAGCAGATGTCGTTATGAGCGCTCATAACGACATCTGCTGCTACCTAGATGCGGGGGCCGCGGAAGCGGGCGAAGCCCTTCCAGAGTCCGTAGACAACGCCGCCGGCTGTTGCCGCCTTGAGGCCGAGGGTGGCGGCGCGCCGGCCGGAGCGGAAATCGTAGACCGGCCAGTTGTGGTCCCGGGCGTGGCTGCGCAGCTTGGAATCGGGGTTGATGGCCACTGGGTGCCCGACGAGGGTCAGCAGCGGGATGTCGTTGTAGGAGTCGCTGTAGGCCCAGCACCGCTTGAGGTCCAGCCCTTCGGCGTCGGCCAGCTCCTGGACTGCCACAGCCTTGGCTGAGCCGTGCAGGATGTCACCCACCAGCCGGCCGGTGTACATGCCGTCGGCAACCTCGCCAACAGTGCCCAGAGCCCCGGTGAGGCCCAGGCGGGTGGAGATGACCGTGGCCACTTCGATGGGGGTGGCCGTGACCAGCCAGACACGCCGTCCGACGCGCAGGTGCTGCTGCGCCAGGGCCTTCGCTCCGGGCCAGATCCTGGAGGCGATCATTTCGTCGTACACTTCTTCGCCCAGTGCCCTGATGTCGTCCACCGTGATGCCAGCTGCGAGGGTAAGCGCCGAATCGCGGACTGCATGGACATCGTCCATGTTCTCCCCGCGGGCCACGAATTTGAACTGCTTCCATGCGAACCCGGCAGCCTGCACCAGGGTAAAAGCGCCGCGCTGGTGCATCTTGCGGGCGACATGGAAAAGGCTTGCGCCCTTCATGAGGGTGTTGTCGACGTCGAAGAAGGCCGCATCGCTGGTCTGCATCACCGCATCCGGCTGGGTGACTACAGCGACGTACTTCTCCTCGGGCATGTCCACGAGTCTAGTCAATAGTCGGCCTCGCAGATTCCAGCGCAGGGGCTGGCGGGACAGTGCGCAGCGCTGGCCGCACCTAAAGGGCTATACGGTTAATGCATGGCAAAACCGGAGGTAGTCCTTATCACCAAAGCAGACTGTCACCTGTGCGCAGACGCGCGCGACGCCGTCGAACGGGTTACATCCGCGTTGGGACTTGGGTGGACGGAGCAGCAAGTTGACGAGCTGCCCGAACTGCGTGAACAGTACGCCGAGGAAATCCCGGTAGTGCTGGTGAACGGCGTCCAGCGCGACTTCTGGAAGATCGACGAAGCTCGCTTGGAGCGCGTCCTCCAACGTGCCTTGGGCCACTAGGCAACCGATTGCACAACATGACGCCGGCTTTGTTGGCAACGGTGGCGGGGATCTAGAGTGGAGTCACAACGCGAGGCAATGGAGGGGAAAGTGAGTTCGCTGGATTCATCTCCCCGCGCCGTGGACGGTACAGAGGCGGCGCCGACGGGGGAGATCGCCAAACAGATTCCGCCCGCTGCAGTGGCGAGACTGACCATCTACCTCCGCGCCCTGAACACGTTGTTGGCCGACGGCGTTGAGCGCGTCTCCTCGGAGTCCCTGGCGGAAGCCTCGGGCGTCAGCTCCTCGACCCTCCGCAAAGACCTGTCCTATGTGGGCTCCTACGGCACGCGCGGCGTCGGCTACGAAGTGCAGTACCTTAGCCGCCACATCTCCGCTGCCCTCGGCCTGACCCACGATTGGAAGGTTGCCATTGTTGGCGCCGGCAACCTGGGCAAGGCCTTGGCCCGCTATGGCGGCTTTGAATCCCGGGGCTTCGACGTGGTGGCAATTTTCGACGCCGACCAGCTCGTGGTGGGAAACGAGGTGGGCTGGCTGCGTGTCAGCGATGTCGCGGACCTGGAAACAGTGCTTCACCGAACTGGCGCCAACATGGTGGTCCTGGCGCTGCCGGCGGCGGTGGCGCAGGCGGTGTGCGACCGCGTGGTGGCAGCCGGCGTCCACAGCATCCTGAGCTTTGCTCCCGTCATGCTGCAGGTCCCCGACGGCGTCAACCTCCGCAAGGTGGACATGGCCACCGAACTGCAGATCCTGGCCTACCACGCACAACGGGCGCAGACCCCGGACCAGACCGCCTAGGCTGTCGCTCGGCGGCTGGTGGAGTCCACGCCCGTTGAGGTGTGGGCTACTGCGTGGAAGCTACTGCCCGTACGGGTTACCCGGGGTGGTGTAAGGGCTGGCAAACGGCTGCTGCTTGCGGAAGTAAGGAGCGGTGGCTGGCAGGTACAGCAGAACGATCGCCGCAATGCCTGCCAGAGTTCCCAAGGTCCCGATGTTCGGCACCTGGAAGAGGCTTAGAACGGAAAGGGCGGCGAACACGGTGCCGAGGATCCTGGCCCAGTTTTTACCCTTGCGGATGAAGAAGGCCACCAGCAGGTACATCCCGGCCCCCAGGATGGCCAGGACCACCAACATTCCGGCGAGGGCGCTCTTGAAATCCTCGTAGTTGAACTCAGTGCCGGTACCGCCACTGCTGCGCATGGCATCCTCGAAGGTACTGCGCATCATCGGGTCGTCGAGCATCGTGATGCCCATGAGCATGGAAATGACAAACACCGCAGCGGCGCCGATCAGGAGCCAGAACGAGATATTCACCAGCTGCGGAACGCCATTGGAGCCGGTGGCCTGCGGCTTTTCCGAGGGGTATTGGGCGTAGGGGGACTGTCCGTACGGCTGCTGGCCGTAGGCCGGGGGATTCGGCTGGCCGAGCTGCGGAGGATTCTGCCCGTACTGCGGTGCCTGCGGGGCGTTCTGGCCATACTGTGGGGCGTTCTGCCCATATTGCGGTGCCTGCGGTGCGTTCTGCCCGTACTGCGGTGCGTTCTGGCCGTACTGTGGGGCAGCGGGTGAATTCTGCCCATACTGCGGTGTGTTCTGGCCTGGCTGCGGGCTGTTATCACCATGGCGGGGTGCCGTCGGCTGGCTGCCGGGCTCAGGCTCGTTCGGGACGGGAGGCGGGACTGGTGTGCTCATGAGCTGTCCTTTGCAGGTTGGAAGTCAGTTCGGCTGCTGGGTGCAGTTCACTGGCCCTGCCCCCCAGTACGGCTTACTTCAACCGTACCCCCAGGCCGTCCCACGGCGAGTCATTCCAAAGAGGTATTCCCGCCTGCGCCGGACGCCGGAAGCCTGCGCCGGAAGCCTGCGCCGGAAGCCTGCACCGGGAGCCTGCGCCGGAAGCCGGAAGGGAGCCGCCGGACCTGCCGGAACTCCCGGGCGGACAGCTGGGACCCTGCCCGAAGCGGATCGCCTAAGCGCGGCCCTTGACCGCGGTGAACCATGCCTGCGAGTTGGGAAGCCACATCAGGACTGTTGCGGCGGCGCTGATCAGGAATCCCAGCCAGTTGTTGCCGATGCCTTCCCCAACACTGCCGCTGATAAACGCCAGGACCAGTGAGACGCCGGCAACGATGGTGAGCGCCAGCCGGGCCCACTCCTTGCCTTCCTTCATCTTCAGGGCGAGGACAATCTGGGCGGCGGCCAGGGCGAGTGCCACCAGAACCAGAAGGAGTAGCAACGCGGCCAATCCCGGGGCGACGGTGAACAGGGCCAGGGTGGCAAGCAGGCCGAAGAAGCCGCCGAGAACGCCCAGCATGCCGCCGATAAGCCAGATCCAGTAGGAGACCTTGAGCTCGGTGGGCAGCCCGGTCACGCTGAACATGCCGGAAAGACCACCTTTGGGCATGGCGTCGTTGAAGCTGCGTGGACCGTCAGTGGGCATCTGGAACTGGAATCCACCCGGCTGCTGATAACCCGGCACGGGCTGCTGATAACCCTGGCCCTGTTGGCCGTACGGCGGGACCGGCTGGCCGGGCTGCGGATAGTCCTGCTGCGGCGGCTGCTGGCCCTGCGGGTCAGGGTAACCCTGCGGCGGCTCGTAGCCGGCGGGAGGAACGTTGCCGGCAGGCGGCTGGGCGCCGGGCTGCTGGGGCTGCGGGACTTCACTAGGGTTGCTCATGGCTCTCACTGTAGACGGCGTGCCCTGCTGGATCTAGGAACTAAACACGGCGTTAAACACCGCGCGCCCGGCCGCCGGGATCGGGGTGCGATCCTGACGGCCGGGCGCCGCGCTGTCAGCTACTGACGAACGCTCTCAGCTGCTGAAGAAAACTAGGCTGCGGGGGCGATGAACGCCAGCTCCAGGTTGATGGCAACCTTGTCGCTGACCAGCACGCCGCCGGCGTCGAGCACTGCGTTCCAGGTCAGGCCGAAGTCCTTGCGGCTGATGGTGGTCTCGGCGGAAACGCCTGCACGGGTCATGCCGAACGGGTCAACGGCCACGCCGTTGAACTCGGTCTCCAGGGTGACCGGACGGGTGATGCCCTTGATGGTGAGGTCCCCGGTCAGCTCGTAGCTGTCGCCGGCAGCCACCAGGCCGTTGGAAACGAAGGAGATCTCCGGGAACTTCTCGACGTCGAAGAAGTCCTCGCCGCGGACGTGGCCGTCGCGGTTGGCGTCGCCGGAGTCGAAGCTGGCCGTCTGGATGGTGGCGCTGATCTTGGAATCGGCCACGTTGTCGGCGAGGTCCAGGGTGGCTGCTGCATCCTTGAACTGGCCGCGGACCTTGCTGATGCCGGCGTGGCGAACGGTGAAGCCGATTTCGCTGTGTGAGTTGTCGAGGGTCCAGGTGCCGGTGGTGACGTCTGCGGGAAGAGCCATGGTGTTTCTCCTTGGGTTTGTCGGGTGGTACTTCCGGATAGGTCGATCATTGAAATATCAACTATCCGCTGCCTTTACTATAAGCATGCATTTGCATGTTTTGTTCCGCGTTACGGAACTTTTTCCCTTAGTTTCATTTCTACGGAATGTAGAAGATTTCGGATCGCACGCCATCTTTGAGAAACTGGTACACATGCCCCACGCAACTGTCCATCTGCTCCGCCACGGCGAGGTCCATAATCCCCACGGCGTTCTGTACGGACGGCTGCCCGAATTCCACCTCTCAGAGCTGGGCCGGGAAATGGCGCAGACCCTTGCCGCGCACTTCGCTGAGCGCGCCGCCGAGGGCGCCCGGATCGTCTACCTGGCAGCGTCGCCGCTGGTCAGGGCCCAAGAAACTGCTGCCCCCACCGCCGAGGCGCTGCACCTTGAGATCCACACGGACGAGCGCATCATCGAGGCGGAAAACTACTTCCAGGGCATGAAGGTCACCAAGGCCGAGCTCCGCAAGCCGAAGCACTGGCCGCATCTGGTCAACCCGCTGCGGCCTTCCTGGGGCGAGCCCTACAAGGCGCAGGCTGCACGCGTCCGCGCCGCCGTCGATGATGCCAGGCTCAGGGCCATCGAACTTGCCGGCGGGGACTGCGGAACCAATGGCCCCGAGGCCATCATGGTCAGCCACCAGCTCCCCATTTGGGCCACCCGCCTCAGTGCTGAAGGCCGCCCGCTGTGGCATGACCCGCGCAAACGCGAGTGCACGCTGACATCCATCACCTCCCTGGTGTTCGACGACGACGGCTCCCTCCTGCGCGTTGAGTACAGTGAGCCCGCTGCCGCCCTTCTTCCCGGTGCCGCCACCACCCCGGGGGCGTGAGATGAGAAACACCCCGCGCCCGATGTCCCGCCGTGCCGTTCTCGCCGCCGGCGGCGCCGCCCTGACCGCCCTCACCCTGGGTCTCTCCGCCTGCGCGCAGGAGGACGCCCTCGCCAAGCAGGCCAAGGCCGGCGACAACAAGAACTACATCGCCGGGGACGGCTCCGTGACGGAATTCGCGGCAGGAGACCGCAAGTCCGCCATCGCCGTCAACGGCACCCTGTTCAACGGCACCACCGTCACCCCCGAAGATTTCCAGGGCAAGGTGACGGTGCTGAACTTCTGGTTCGCGGCGTGCGCGCCGTGCCGGGTGGAAGCGCCCATCCTGGAAGAACTTCACCAGGAGTTCAAGGACCAGGGCGTGCAGTTCTTCGGCGTCAACCTCCGCGACGAAAAAGCCACGGCCGAGGCCTTCGACAAGACCTTCAACCTGACCTATCCCAGCTTCGACGACAAAAACGGCGGCGTGCTCCTGGCGGTGTCCGGGATTGTCCCGCCGGGGGCGGTCCCCACCACGCTGGTCCTGGATAAGCAGGGCCGGGTAGCCTCACGCGTGCTCGGCGAAATCCAGAAGGGCACCCTTAAAGCCCTCATTACCGCCGCTGTGGCAGAGTAGCGGCGGCCCCGGACCGTGAACAGCCCCTTCGCTGAAACCATCCTGAACGGCTCGCTGCTGCTTGCCATTCCGGTGGCCCTGCTCGCCGGCCTGGTGTCCTTCCTCTCGCCCTGCGTGCTGCCCCTGGTGCCCGGCTACCTTGGCTACGTGACCGGCCTGAGCGGGGTGGACCTGCAAAAGCAGAAGCGCGGCCGGATGTTCGCGGGCATCGGGTTGTTCGTGCTGGGTTTCTCGGTGATTTTTGTACTGCTGGGCGGCGCCTTCGGCCAACTCGGCACCCTGATCACAGGCTCCCAGAACGCCTGGATCACCCAGTTCCTGGGGATCCTGGTGATCATCATGGGTGTGGTGTTCATGGGCGGCCTCGGTTGGCTGCAGCGGGACGCCAAGATCCACGCGAAACCGCCGGCCGGCCTGTGGGGGGCGCCCCTGCTGGGCCTCACGTTCGGCCTGGGCTGGGCCCCGTGCATCGGCCCCACCTACTCCGCGGTCCAGCTGCTGAGCCTGTCCGGCGGTTCGTCCGCAGCCAAGGGCGCCTTCCTGGCGTTCGTCTACAGCCTGGGCCTGGGCATCCCGTTCCTGCTGATTGCCCTCGCCGTCCGTCGGGGCATGGGCGTGATGTCCTTTTTCCGCCAGCACCGCCTTGCCATCCAGCGGATCGGCGGCGGCATCCTGGTGGTGCTCGGCCTGCTGATGGCCAGCGGCGTCTGGGGTACCTGGGTCACCGAACTGCAGTACTGGTTCCAAACTGATGTGAAGTTGCCGATCTGATGAGCGAGCGCGTGAAAGCAAACAAGAAGTCCCCGGCCCCCGTAGCCGCTGCCAAGGCTGAAGCGGCACTCCCCGCCCTGGGGCCCCTGGGCATGCTGCGCTGGGCCTGGACCCAGCTGACCAGCATGCGCACGGCGCTGTTCCTCCTGCTGCTGCTGGCAGTTGCCGCGGTGCCCGGTTCACTGTTCCCGCAGCGCCCGGCCAACCCCTTTGTGGTGACCCAGTACATCAAGGACAACGGGGACTACGGAAAACTGCTGGACACCCTGCAGCTCTTCGACGTGTACTCCTCGGCGTGGTTCTCGGCCATCTACATCCTCCTTTTCATCTCGCTGATCGGCTGCGTGGTGCCGCGCGCCATCGCCCACTACAAGGCCATGCGCTCGCAGCCGCCGCGGACCCCCAAAAGGCTCTCCCGCCTCCCCGAGTACGGCACCCTGGTGGTGCCCGCCGACGCCGGCCTCCCGGCGTCGGACGCCATCAACAGTGCCGCGGGGCTGCTCCGGAAGCGCGGCTACCGCGTTGAGGTGAGGGACGACGACGGCGCGCGGCCGTCTTTGGGTGCCGAGCGCGGCTTCGCCAAGGAGGTGGGGAACCTGGTGTTCCACACCTCGCTGATCGGCGTGCTGGTATCCGTGGCCATCGGCGGCCTGTTCGGCTACAGCGGCCAGCGCATCCTCGTTGAGGGCGACACGTTCGTGAACACCCTGGTGGGCTACGACCAGTTCACCCCCGGCACGAACTTCCAGTCCAGCCAGCTGCAGCCCTACTCCATCCAGCTGGACAAATTCGACGTGACCTTCGACCGCGAATCCCCGGGCAAGTTCGGCCAGCCCATCGACTTCAACGCCCAGGTCACCACCAAGGAAACGCCGGACGCGCCCGCAAAGCAGGAAACCCTTAAAGTCAACGACCCCGTCACCCTGGGCGGCACCAGCATCTATCTCACCGGCAACGGCTACGCCCCCGTGGTGACCATCCGCGACGGCGCCGGCAACGTGGCCATGCAGGGTCCCGTGGTGGCCAAGCTCCAGGGCGAGAACTACTACTCCTCCGTGGTCATCAAGGTCCCCGATGCCCGGCCGGAGCAGCTGGGCTTCGTCGGGTTCTTCCTGCCCACCGCGTTCATCACCGACGCGGGTATTTCCTTCAGCGGTGATCCGGACCTCTTCAACCCGCAGCTGACCCTGAACTCCTATTTCGGGGATCTGGGCCTTGATAACGGTGCACCGCAGAACGTCTTCGAACTGGACGTCAAGGACCTCACCCCGCTGAACAACCGCAACCTGGCCGCCGGCGGCATCACCCTGGCACCCGGCAGCACCTACACCCTGCCCGACGGCAAGGGCAGCATCAGCTTCGACGGCGTGAAGCGGTACGTCGGTGTGGACATCCACCACAACCCCGGCCAGGTTTCCGCCCTGATCTTCGCCCTGCTGGCCGTGGCAGGACTCATCGTCTCGCTGTACGTCAACCGCCGCCGCGTCTGGGTTCGCACCGGGACGCATGCGGACGGCCGGACCATGGTGGAGTACGGCCTCCTGGCGCGCGGTGAGGACCACCGACTGGCCGCCGAGGCGCAGTCCATCCGTAAGCTCCTTACGGAAGAGTGGCAGCTTGCGGCCGACGACGGCGACGCAGGTGGCGGCTCCGACGCGGGTGTCTCCGACCCGGGTGTTTCCGACCCGGCCGGCGCCGCCGATTCCGTCCCCACCCAGCAAACTCCCAGCCGCCAGGGTCATAATGGCGCAGACTCCGTCACCATCCCCACCGGTTCCGCCGGACCCACAAAGGACCAGTAATGCCTTTCGTCATCAACGAAACCATGGGCGCATACAGCGAACTGCTGATGCTGCTCGCCGCCGGTACCTATACCGTGGCCTTCATCGCCTTCGCCTGGGATTTGGCCAAGAGCAGCAAGGTCCTGCGCGCCGTCGACCTCAAGGCGGCGGAGGCTGCAGGGACTGTAGCCGGGACCAAGGTTCCGGTGGCGGCCGGAGTAGGTGCGTCCGCCGGCACTTCCCTTGACGCCGGCGCGGGAGCGAACCGTGTGGATTCGCACCTGGCCGGGCCAGCCGGACGGGCTGAACGGCCGTCGTCGTCCGCTGCCAAGCAGGCCGGAGCGGGCTCCGCTGCAGGGCGGACCGCCGACGCCGACATGCGCTACGCAGGAGAACGCCGGGTTCCGGCCCGGGTGGCTGTCGCCCTGACCGTTCTCGGTGTCCTGATCCACGGTGCCGGCGTTGTCACCCGCGCCCTGGGTGCCGGCCGCGTGCCGTGGGGCAACATGTACGAGTTCCTCACCACGGGCGCCTTTGTGGCGGTGGCCGTGTTCCTGCTGGTCCTGATCCGCCGCGACCTGCGGTTCCTGGGCACGTTCGTGGTGGGGCTGGCGATCATCATGCTGGTGGCCGCTTCCGTTGCTTACTGGACCCCGGTAGGCCACCTCGTCCCGGCCCTGCAGAGCTACTGGCTGGTCATCCATGTCTCCATCGCCGTGATGTCCTCGGCGCTGTTCACCCTGACTTTTGCCATGTCCGCGCTGCAGTTGGTCCAGTCCCACCGGCAAAAGACCATTGCCGGCGGGGGAGCCGACAAGCTTGGCTTCATGCGCCTGGTGCCGTCGGCCCTCAGCCTGGAGAACCTGTCCTACCGAATCAACGCCATCGCTTTCATCGGCTGGACCTTCACCCTCATGTTCGGCGCCATCTGGGCCGAGAAAGCCTGGGGCCGTTTCTGGGGCTGGGATACCAAGGAAGTATGGACGTTCGTTATCTGGGTGGTCTACGCCGGCTACCTCCACGCCCGTGCCACCCGCGGGTGGACCGGGACCCGGGCTGCCTGGCTGTCGATTGTCGGGTACCTCTGTGTCGTCTTCAACTTCACGATAGTTAACCAGTTCTTCAACGGCCTGCACTCCTACTCGGGCCTCTGAGCAGGAGTTTCTTGCGCGCGGTCCCTTACGGCGGCCGGGTGATTCGCCAATCGGTGTACAAATGAGGCTGTCGCCCGGCAGACGGTGATGCTACCTTGGTTGAAGCTCGTCCGTGATGAAGCTCGCGGACCGGCCAGCTGCGTTCTTCAGAGGTACCCATGAGTTACGTTCTCGCCATTGATGTCGGGACCAGTTTCACTGCCGCCGCCATTGCCAAGAATGACCAGGGCGCCCAGTCAGTTCCGGAGAGCCTGCCGTTGGGGCTCCGCGGTACGTCGGTCCCGTCTGTGGTGTACTACCCCGAAGAGGGCCCCGTCCTGGTGGGGGAGGCTGCAGAGCGCCGCGGCCTGGACGATCCGGGCCGGGTGGTGCGTGAGTTCAAACGCCGGATCGGTGACAGCGTCCCCCTGGCCGTGGGCGCGCTCTCACTGCAGGCTGAAGACATCTTTGCCACCATGGCCCAGTGGGTTGTGGACAGGGCCGGAGAACGCGAGGGCGCCCCGCCGTCGGAAATCATCGTCTCGCACCCTGCGGCCTGGGGCGGACACCGCACCTCGGCGGTCCTGGCAGCACTCGCCGCCAGGGGACTGCACAACGTCACGCTCATCAGCGAACCGGAAGCGGCGGCACTGCACTATGCCTCCCAGGTGCGTGTGGAGGACGGCAGCACCATCGCCGTTTACGACCTCGGCGGGGGAACTTTTGACACGGCAGTCCTGCGGAAGGACGGCAACGGCCGCTTCGAATTCCTGGGCAGCCCGGAAGGCATCGAAGGGCTCGGCGGCGCCGACTTCGACGCCGAGGTGTTCCGCCACGTCGCAGCGCACACGGGCGAAGCCTTGGCAGCCCTTGACCCGGAAGAGCCTGGTGCCCTGGCGGCGCTGGCCCGGCTTAAGCGTGAATGCGTGGAGGCGAAGGAAGCGCTCTCAGCCGACAGCGAGGCGAGCATTTCGGTTTTCCTGCCCGGCGCGCAGCAGCAGGTGCGGCTGGTCCGTTCCGAGTTTGAGGCGATGATCGACGAGCCTATCCGCGAAACCGTGGAGGCCCTCGAACGGTCCTTGGAACAACTTGACCTGGAGCCGGCTGACCTGACCGCGGTTCTCCTGATAGGTGGTTCGTCAAGGATTCCCTTGGTGGCGCAGCTGATCTCGGAACAGCTGGACCGGCCCATCGCCGTGGACGCCGATCCCAAATCTTCCATCTGCCTCGGCGCGGCAGTGGCTGCGCTCCGGGCCGCTGCGGCCGCTGTGGCAGCGCCCGCTGAGACCGGTGATGGGGTCCCTGAAATCCCCGCGCCGGCAGATGTAGCTGTTGGGCCGCACGGCGATGACCGCCGTGCCAGCTGGTCCCGGAAATCCGCGGCAGCGTTTGGCTCCTTGACTGGCACCGACGCTGCCGCCGCCGCCGGCGACGGTGCCAGGGGCGTTGCCGCGAGCCATACACATGCCGGCGGCCGCGCCCACACGACGAGGGGCGGAGCACATGCCCCTCGGCCGGCCATACGGCTGACGGCAGTGGCCGCCGGGGCCGCCCTGTTCACCATCCTGACCGCCACCGCGGCGGGGAGCCCTGAGGGTCTGGGAAACCTCAGCGCGATGTTCGCTCCGCCGGCCGCGCCAGCCGAGGCCGCTCCGGGCGGCGGTGGCCCGGCGGAGGCTCCTGCCGCAGCCCCGGGCGAGGCGCAGGAGCCCGTGATAGGCATCGAGGCAAGCGCGAAGCCTGCGGATACTTCTGCCAGTTCCGCCGGGCTCGACGCGGCTGCCTCTCCCACCAGCAAGCCCTCCGAGTCGGCATCACCCCCGCCCGGCCCGACGCCGGGCGGTGGGGCAGCAGGGTCCACGCCAGGCGGGGCGGGGACATCAAGTGATCCCGCCCAGGTGGCCGCGCCGGGAACGCCCGGGACGCCCACGACGGATGCACCTGCGACGACCCCAGCCGCGGGACCGCCGCCTGCGACGACCCCGCCTGCCACGACGCCGCCGGTGGAGCAGCCGCCTACCACGACCCCGCCGGTGGAGCCGCCGCCTGCCACGACGCCGCCGGTGGAGCCCCCGCCTGCCACGACGCCGCCGGTGGAACCGCCGCCTGTAACGACGCCGCCTGCCACGACGCCGCCTGCAACGACGGAACCTGGTCCCGAGACGAGCGCGGCGCCTGCGCCCGAGACGAGCGCGGCGTCGCCCGCGCCGGCCACTGATCCGACGACACTTCCGGCAGGGTGACGCATGGTACCCCGCCAGACCGCGTCGGCACAGGAAGTGACAGCGCCCGCCAACCCCCAGCGTGTGGCCGACCAGCTCCACGCGGAAAACGCCGTAGTCAGGGAACTCCTGCTGGCATTGTCGGTGGGATTCACCCTCCCCGGACCGTTGCCGCAGGAACTTGAGCGCAGGGTCGCCGACGGTGAGGTGGAGAGCCTCGAAGCCTTGGTGGCCCGGGCTGAATCGTCCGGGCTTCTCAACGCCGACGGCACTGTGGTGGGGACCGCCCAACACGCCCTTTTGACGTCTACGCCCACTCCACGGGTGCATGCACTGCAGCGCGAACTCGTGGGCCGGTTCGCTGCGGACGGCCGTCCCCTCGGCGAATTTGCGCGCGAGCTGGCCCGGAGCGGGTTGGCGGACCGCCGCGTTGCAGCCGAGCTCGAAAAAGCCGGAGACAGGGCATTGGAGCACAATCCGGGCCTGGCCTCCCAGCTGTACGGCGAGGCCCTTCTCGCGGGGGCTGATGAGCTGGGCACCGCGGCCCGCCGCGCCCAGGCAGCTTCGGCCACGGGGGACCTGGATGCTGCCGGACGGATCATCGATGGGCTGCTCATGAGCCCTGATCCTCCTGACCTCCGTCTCGGAGTGGATGTGGCGGCCGCTGTCTGGGCGCAGCGGGGCATGCTGGCACGCGGTGCCGACGTGTACACCTGGTTGGGCCCGGCAAGGGTAGGGCCGTCCGGCCCGGCTGCCGCGGTTGCGATGATCGGCTGCGGGAACCGTTCGGGTGCGGAGGCAATGTTCCCGGCCGGCTCTGCAGCGGAATCGCCGACACTCCTGGCCGTGGCACAAGCGCAGACAGCCCATGGCATTGTGGAATCGTTGTCCGGGGATCCGCATCAAGGACTTCCCACCCTCATCCACGCGTCGGACATGCTGAACGCGTCGGGAGCAGCACTGCCCGTTCCGGAGACACCCGGTGCCCTGGCGGCGCTTGTGGCCCTGCACAGCGGCGAACCGCACCTCGCGGAAACCATTGCGCGGGCCGCGGCTGCGGCGGGCCAGGGAGGCGATTCGGCCAAGCCCCGGCTTTTCCTGCTCCAGGCGTGGTCGGCCATGCAACAGGACAACCCCGACGAGGCCAGACTCGCCATCAACGAGGCTTCCAAAGCTAACCATTGGCCGTTGGTGCCCCGTGACGAGTTCCTCTGCGCGGCTTTGGAAGTGGGCCTGGCCCGCAGGAGCGGTGAAGTCCACGACCTGGTACTGGCCTGGGAACGCGCCCGCGAGGCAATGCTGCACACCACTGTTGACCTGTACAGCCTGCTGCCGTGGGGGGAACTGATGATCACCGCTGCCCGGCTGAGGGAAACCAGGCGCGTCTCGCACTACCTTGACGAAGCGTGGAAGCTTTTGCGGGACCTGGGGGAGCCGCCGCTATGGTCCCTGCCCCTGCACTGGGCTGCGGTCCAAGCAGCCCTGCTGAATGAGAGTCCCAGCGACCTGGCCCCCCACGCCTCAGCGTTGGTCCGGGCGGCAGACCATAGCCATCTTGCGTCGCGGCTGGCTGCTGCGGGCAAAGCATGGGTATCGGTCCTTGCCGGAAAGTTCCAGGCTGCGGACGTGGAGGCTGCCGCCCGGGGGCTGAACGCCGTCGGAATGCCCTGGGAGGGGGCACGACTGGCCGGCCACGCCGCAGCACGGGCAGATGAGCGCAAGGACATGGTGCGCCTCCTGTCCTGCGCCCGGGACCTCCATCCCCAGGGAAACTCGTCCGTGCCGAGCCCCAACGGGCAGCCGGAGGTCCGCAGCGGACGTCCCGCGGACCAGGTCAACGGCACCGGCCAGCCCGATGCCTCGATCCTGAGTGAACGCGAAAAAGAGGTGGCACGGCTGGTGCTGGAAGGCAAAACCTACCGCGAAATCGGGGAAACAATCTACATCTCCCCGCGGACCGCCGAGCACCATATCGCCCGGATGCGCCGCCGATTGGGCGCTGAAAACCGCTCGGATCTCCTGGTCAGGCTGAGGCTTGCCCTGGGACCCGATGCCCCCCAGCATGAGTGATCCCCTAATACCCCTAACGGCACGGGAACCGGACCCCCGGCAGGGGCTCCGCCGGTAGGGGGAAACGACCCGATGCCCGGTCCAGGGGCGGGACCTTACGTTTGATTCACGCCCGGCAGTGAGGCCGGGCAACCCACGACTCAGAGAAGATTGAGGACCATCAAATGCCTACACTCGCAAACGACCTCGTCCAGTTCCTGATGAGCCTTTTCGGAAACCACGAGGCAACACAGGAGTTCCTGGATGATCCTGAGCGCGCCTTGGATGACGCCGGTCTCGGCGGCGTCTGCTCAGCGGATGTTGACGCGGCATTGCCGGTCATCCTGGACTTCGCCCCCATCACCGTCAACGCGTCCTCCTTCGACCGCTCCTACAACACGGGTGGCAACGGCGCTGCAACCGGCGGCGGAGCAGTCGCGGTCACGCCTCCTCCATCCCACGGCGACCACGACCACGATGACCACGGGGACCACGCACACGCTGTCCAGCAGCTGCACAACGTTGTGAACAACTACTCCTGGACCTCGACGGTGGACGATCGCGACACCATCACCGACCAGTCGGTCAACCAGAACATCTGGGCTGACGGCGATGTCACCCAGTACTTTGACAACCACGCCGTTATCGCGTCCGGTGACCGGGCAGTGGCTGCCGGCGATGACGTGGACATGAAGGATTCCAACAACATCAGGGACTCCTACAACACCGACAACTCCAACGACAGCTCGACGGACAACTCCGTCAATGCCGGCCGTGACGCCAGCGTCGGCAACACCGATACGGACATTGACGATTCCTTCAACACCGACGTGGACCTCGACGTTGCCGATTCATACAACGACAACTCGGACAACTCCGACAACTCGGACAACTCCGACAACTCGGACAACCGCGTCGACAACTCTGACAACTCGGACAGCTCCAACCACGCCATTGATGTTCAGGACGTCGGCAACACCACCACCGACAACTCGCTTGCGGTGGCGGACTCGTTCCAGGACAACTCGGACAACTCGCTTTCGGTGGCGGACTCGTTCCAGGACAACTCCGAGAACTCGCTTTCGGTGGCGGACTCGTTCCAGGACAACTCGGACAACTCGCTTTCGGTGGCGGACTCGTTCCAGGACAACTCCGAGATCGAAAACACGGTGGCCCTGGCCGGGGACGACGCAACTGCAGTCTCCTAGCCACGTCCGCGGTATCCAGGCAGTGCCCGGCAGGAGACCACAATCTCCTGCCGGGCTCTTCCCGGCTTACCCCAATGTCCAATTTTCGACCTGACGCAAAGGACTGGCTGTGGTTCAAGCGCAACGACCGGAGGATCGAGCAATGACGGCAGACCCCTCAGGGCCCGCGAGGCAGGCGGCGCCCGCGACGGCGGCCCAACTGGTAAAACTTGTTGAGCAGGGTATCCAAATCGTCAGCGAGGGCGAGCGGGCCGATCTGCGCAAACGCCTCGACCAGACCCTTCGCAGGCTGAACGATCCCAGTATCCGCGTGATCGTGGTGGGCGAATTCAAGCAAGGGAAGAGCAAGCTCATTAACGCCCTGGTCAACGCGCCGGTCTGCCCTGTCGATGACGACATCGCCACGTCGGTGCCTACCGTCGTCCGGCACGGTGATCCGGCGTCGGCCTCTGTCCTGGTGCCGCGCGCGGATGCGGAACCCACTGATGAAGCAGCCCTCGAGCGCCTGCCCATCAATATTGGTGACCTTGCAGCGTACGTTTCCGAACGCGGAAATCCCGGTAATGCCAAGAAGCTGGTGGCAGCGGAGGTGTTCCTGCCCCGCCGGGTGCTGGCCGGCGGCCTGACACTTGTCGATTCGCCCGGGGTCGGCGGCCTGGGGTCAACCCACACGCTCACCACTCTGACGGCCTTGCCCACGGCAGATGCCATGCTCCTCGTCTCCGATGCGTCCCAGGAATACACCGAGCCCGAGATCCGGTTCCTCCGGCAGGCCATGCGCATTACGCCAAGCGTCGTGGGCGTGTTGTCCAAGACGGATTTGTACCCGGACTGGCGCCGGGTAGCCGAGCTTGACGGCGGACACCTCGCCCAGGTGTCGCCGGAGATCCCGCTGTTTCCGGTTTCCTCGGATCTCCGGCTCGAAGCCGCGCGGCAGCAGGACGGGGAGCTGAACAACGAATCGGGCTTCCCCGGCCTGGTCGGCCACCTCCGGACAGAAATTGTGGGCAAGGCCGAACGGATCCAGCGGCGCTCGGTGAGTCAGGATCTGCTCTCCGTCGCGGATAACCTTCGCCTTTCGCTGCAGTCGGAACTGGCTGCGCTGGAGGACCCGCAAGGGACCCCGGCCATGATCGCCGGCCTGGAAGCGGCCAAACTGGAGGCGGACGACCTCCGCAAGAGGTCCGCCCGCTGGCAGATCACCCTCAACGATGGCATCGGTGACCTGATTGCCGATATGGAGTACGACCTGCGGGACCGGTTGCGCCGGATCCAGCGCGAGGCTGAGACGGCAATCGACCTGGGCGATCCGGGACCAACGTGGACCGAGTTCACAAAATGGCTCGAAGAGTGCGCCGCATCCGCCATTTCAGACACCTTTGTCTGGACAAGTGAGCGGGCGCAGTGGCTGTCAACCCAGGTTGCCGAGCACTTCTCCGAGGATGAGGTGGCCCTTCCTGTGCTGCGCGTCTCCGACACCGGGGACGCCCTGGACCCCGTGGACGATATGCCCGGGTTGGATGACGGGCGCATCAACTCCGTGCAAAAAGTCCTTATCGGCATGCGGGGCTCCTACGGAGGCGTTCTGATGTTCGGCCTCCTGACGGGGCTCTTCGGAATGGCCCTGATCAATCCGCTGTCCCTCGGCGCCGGTCTCCTCCTGGGACGCAAGGCATACCGGGAGGACAAGGAAGCCAGACTTAAGCGCCGTCAGGCAGAAGCCAAAGCTCTGGTCCGCCGCCAGCTGGACGATGTGGTCTTCCAGGTGGGCAAGCAGCTCAAAGACAGGCTCCGGCTGGTCCAGCGGACCACCCGTGACCACTTCACCGAAATTGCCCAGGAGCACCACCGCTCGCTTTCGGACTCCGTTGCAGCCGCGCAGAAAGCAGCCACCACGTACACGCTCGAAAAGGACATCCGCATCCGGGATATCAAAGCGGAGCTCAAACGCGTGGACGCACTGCAACAAGCGGCCAGGGGGTTGGTGGAGAAGGAGCCTGCGCCGTCAGGAAGTGCACGCGGGCCCGCAACCACGCCCCAGCGGGCACCGGCGGTGGTGGCGGCCGGATGAAGGCGCCAACCGTCTCTGGAGCAGCGAAACTGATTCAGGAGGCACTCGCCGCCTACAACGATGATCCCGCTGCCGTCACAGCTTTGAAGGGGTATGCCGCGAGGCTGGCCGAACCGTTGCGGATTGCCGTGGCGGGAATGGTGAAGGCGGGAAAATCGACCCTGCTTAATGCCATCATCGGGGAGGAGATCGCCCCCACCGACACCGGCGAGTGCACCCGCGTCGTCACGTGGTACCGGTTCGCCCACTCGCCCCGCATCACGCTGTACCCCGTCGCGGGAGAACCGCGCCTGCTTCCCCTCAAACGGGTCAAGGGACGGCTCGTTTTTGATTTGGGCGCGGACCGGTCGGAGGAGGTGGATCGCCTAGTGGTCGAGTGGCCGTCGCAAAGTCTGCGGAACGTCACCCTCATTGATACTCCGGGAATCGCCTCGCTGTCCGAGGATGTCTCTGCCCGGTCCGTCAGTTTCCTCACGCCGGCCGATTCTCCGTCGGAAGCCGACGCCATTGTCTACCTGATGCGGCACATGCATGGTGCCGATCTCAGGTTTTTAGAGTCCTTTAAAGACACCGAGGCAGGACGCTCCGGCACCGTGAACGCCGTGGCCGTCCTGTCCCGGGCCGACGAGATAGGAGCGGGACGGATCGATTCAATGCTCTCCGCGGGAGACATTGCCGAGCGTTATCGTCGGGACCCCAGCCTGCGCAAGCTGGCATTGGGGGTGGTCCCGGTGGCCGGTCTGTTGGCCCAGAGCGCCCGGAGCATGCGCCAGTCAGACTACGAGTCGCTGGCCCTCCTCGCCGCAATGGACCGGGCGGACCGGGAACGGCTGATGCTTTCCGCGGACAGGTTCCTGCGCGCCACTGATCCGGAAGGGCTCACCGCAGAGGCGAGGGAGCAGCTGCTGGAGCGGTTCGGGCTGTTCGGGATCCGGCTGGGCGTCGTCCTGTTCCGGGCCGGCTTCACGGACCCCACACCGCTGGCGAACGAGCTTGCCCGGCGGAGCGGACTGGACCCGCTGCTGTCCATGCTGGCAGGCCAGTTCCATGCCCGCGCCGACGCCCTGAAGGCACGGACCGCCCTGGTGGGTGTGGAAACCCTGCTCCGAAACTCCCCGCGTGAAGGAACAGGGCATTTGGCCGCCGGACTGGAGCGCCTCCAGATCAATGCCCACGAGTTCCGTGAGTTGCGCCTCTTGGCCATCCTGCGGACCACCGGCGTCACGCTCCGGCACGAACTGGCGGCCGAAGCAGAACGGCTCGTGGGGGGTGACGGTGTGGCAGCCCACGTCCGCCTGGGCCTGCCACCGGAAGCCTCCCCGGAGGACATCAGTGCAGCGGCCCACCTGGTACTGCACCGCTGGCGGCTGGTAGCCGAGAATCCCCTGACGGACCGATCGGCACTTGAGGTCTGCCGCGTAGTGGTCCGCAGCTGTGAAGGCGTCCTGGCCGAGTCAGCCGGACTGCACCTGCACCGGCAGCCCGCCTGAACGGCGGTCCGCTACGGACGTTTACGGCCCGACTTGAACCACCTGCCGGATGAAGGCATGAACAGCGCCAGCAAACCGGCAAAGCCCAGAAGCAACTGGGCGCCCCACAGGAGCACAACGTAAGTGCCGGCGTCGCCCTCCGGAACAAGGAACGCTGCCACAACCGCCATCACCACCACCTGGGCGGCCAGCAGGGGGATCAGCACCCAGCGGGCCCCGCCCCGGCGTCCGGAGAAAGCCGCCAGGAACGCCGCCTGAAGCAGGATCAGCAGAAGCAAGGCGCTGAGGCTGCCCCAGAAAACGATGGCCGTAGACGTGGTCACAGCGTCGGCATTCCCGCCGGGCGCCATCCCGTCCACCACGGTGCGGAGCCGTTCCAGGTGGGAAGCGCGGGTAAGGAAAGAGCCGATGACGACGGCCAGTCCGGCAACCAGGCTGAGCAGCCAGAGGCCCCGTGCCAGGCTGATGCTACGCGGAGTTGGCGGAATCACAAGGATGGGCGCCGGTGCGGCGTAGGACAGGCCGGGCCGCGGCGGGGGAGGAGGGGACGTGGCGGCCCCGGCGGGCGCAACTGGCAGTTGGTGTTCTCCGTCGGGGTGCTGGGGCATGGGTCCTACTTCACGTCGCCGGTGTCATGGGTGTCTGCGTCTCCCGTGCCCTCGGGTCCGGTGCCGGCAGGTCCGTCGTCACCCTTTGACTCCAGCTCATCCTTGAGTTTCTTGAGGCGGGCGGCTTCGGCCTGGTTCCGGCGGCGCATCTCCAGGTTCCGGAGGAAATCGGGATCGTCATCCGGAGCTGTGGGACCGCTGTACTGCTGGCGTACGGGCGTCGTGTTCCTGGGACGGCCGACCAGCAGCCACAGGATGGCGCCGATCACCGGCAGGACAATCATCACGATGATCCAGGCGGGCTTGGAGATGCCCCGGGTCAGGCGGGCATCAGTGCGGATCACGTCCACCAGTCCATACACAAAGATGACGAGTACTGCGACGGCGAGAACCACACGGAAGAGCATGCCATTAAGTCTATCGTCCGCAGGCGGCCGGCGTTCAGGCAGGGCGGCTAAACTTGGATGGTGGCTTTCCTGAAATACTCCCTGATCCGGCTGGCGCTGTTTGCGCCGCTCTTTGTGTTGTTCATGTTCCTGCAGCTGGGGGCGGTGCTGTCAGTGATCTGTGCGGGGCTGATTGCCTTTGCCGTCAGCTACCTGTTCTTCCAGAAGCAGCGCGACGACGCCACCGCCTCCCTGCACCACCGGTTCTCCGGCAAGGCCAAGCCGCTGCGCGGCGCAGGCGAGGTTGCCGACGCGGACGCGGAGGACAGCCTCCTGGACACGAACCCTGATGTCACCATCCGCTCCAGCACCCCCAAGACTCCCGACGCCTAAATCCCGTGCGCCGGGAGCTTGGTGCCACGGGCGGAATGCCGCGGGCCGGGTCACCGCGGTCCGGGGCGCCGGTGGGCGGCTCAGAATCCGTGGCTGAGTACCAGCCCGAGGGAGAACAGCAGGCTGTAGCCAAGGTTGATCAGGCCGGTCTGCTTGAGCACAGGAATCAGGCTCTTGCGTTTGCGGCCGTTGATCATCAGCCACGCCGGCATCAGGCAGGCCGGGATGAGGAGCAGCACGATCAGGATCCATGGCCGTCCGGGCGCAAGGATCACCACCAGCAGGATGGCCACGGCTAGCATCAGCACGTAGCTTTCGCGGGCGTGCTTGTCACCGAGGCGTACTGCGAGGGTCTTTTTGCCTGCCTGGATGTCCGTGGGGATGTCGCGCACGTTGTTGGCCATCAGCAGGGCGCAAGCGATCAGGCCGGTGCCGATCGCGCCGATGACGGCCGGAAGGCTGATCTGTCCGGCCTGCGTGTACGTGGTGCCGAGGGTTGCCACCAGGCCGAAGAAGACAAAGACAAAGACGTCGCCCAGGCCCATGTAGCCGTAGGGGTTCTTCCCGCCGGTGTAGCCCCAGGCGGCCATCACGCAGCCGATTCCCACCAGGATCAGCCACCAGCTCTGGGTGATCACCACCAGGGCCAGGCCGAACAGCATGGCCAGGGCAAACGTTCCGAACGCCGCGTACTTGACGTGCTCCGGCAGGGCGGCGCCCGAACCCACCAGCCGCAGGGGACCCACTCGGTCCTCGTCGGTGCCGCGGACGCCGTCGGAATAGTCGTTGGCATAGTTGACGCCGACCTGCAGGAGCAGCGCCACCAGGGCGGCCAGCACGGCGTTGACGGGGCGGAACGAATCCAGCTCGTAGGCCGCGGCAGTACCGATCAGCACGGGGGCGATGGCTGCCGGCAACGTGCGGAGGCGGGCGCCTTGGATCCATTGTGCGGCTGTGGCCACGGTGAGTACCTCGTGTTGGGTTGGGGAGAACGGTGAAACGGTAGCGCACCGGCCGCCGATAGGCGACGGTGCAGCTCTACTCTACTTTCCCTGATGCAGGTCGTTGAGCCGCTCGATCATGGCCAGGCGGTCCGGCTTGCCATTGGGGAGCATCAGCAGTTCCGGCGCGGCCAGCACCGTTTTCGGTGCCAGCAGGCCAAGCCGCTGGTGCCAGTCCCGTTCAAGCACGACGGCGTGATCCCCTGTGGGGGAGGCGCCGTCACCGGATGCGCCGTCACTGGAGGCGCTGTGGCCGGGCGTGGCGCTGCCGCCGGGCGTGGCGCTGCCGCCGGACAGCGCCACGTAGGCGGCCACGGCCTGGCCCCATTCCGCGGACGGAACACCGGCCACAAAAGCCGCTGCGACGCCGTCGGACTTTTCCAGCTCTTCCTGCACATGCGCGGCGGAGACCTTGACGCCGCCGGTGATGATGACGTCATCAGCGCGGCCGAGCACCGTGAGCCGGCCATCCGCGTCGAGGGTGCCAAGGTCGTTGGTGCGGTACCAGCGGACGCCGTCTTCCTCGTAGAACGTGTCCGTGCTCTCGGGCGCGTCGAGATAGCCGGCGGCGATGGTGTCGCCGCCCAGCAGGATGCGCCCGTCCTCGGCTAACCGGACCTCCACACCGGTGAGCGGCACGCCGTCGTACACGCAGCCGCCGCAGGTTTCCGCGGAGCCGTAGGTGGTGGTGACCCGGAGGCCGGCCTCGCGGGCTGCCTTGAGCAGGGCGGCCGACGCCGGTGCGCCGCCCAGCAGGATGCCGTCGAAGCGGCGCAGGACGGCGAGGGTGTCCGGTGACGGCGACTCCAGGAGCCGCTGCAGCTGGGTGGGCACCAGCGACGTGAAACGGATGGGGTCCGTCAGTTCCAGCGCACCTGCCGTGAATGCTGCGGGCGTGAAGCCGCCGGACATGTCCATGACCCACGGCCGGGTGCCGGCGAACAGCGACCGCACCAGGACCTGCACGCCGGCCACGAACTGCACCGGCAACGCCAGCAGCCACTGGCCCTCACCTTGGAGGGCCAGCGCGGTGGCCATGGAGGAGGCCGCCAGCGCCTCGACGGTCAGGACCGTGGCCTTGGGCGCGCCGGTTGAGCCCGACGTGCGGACCACCGCCACGGCGTCATCGCAGCCGGGGGTCTCAGTGTGCCCCACCACGAGCTCGCCGTCCGGGTTCACGGAAAGTTCGACGGCGGGTCCCTCGCCGCGGAGGGCGGCGGCCAGTGCGGTGAGCGCCGGTTCGATGTCCAGGGGGCCGGGGTGCTGGGCTCCGATGTTCATGTGCCGTCCTGCCTTAGAAGTAGTGCGGGAAGCGTGACCAGTCGGGGTCGCGTTTCTCCAGGAAGGCTTCTTTTCCTTCGACGGCCTCGTCCGTCATGTAGGCGAGGCGGGTGGCTTCGCCGGCAAAGACCTGCTGGCCGGCCAGGCCGTCGTCGGCGAGGTTGAACGCGAATTTCAGCATGCGGATGGCCTGGGGCGACTGGCGGGCGATGTCCGCGGCGTATTCCAGGGCCACTTCCTCGAGGCGTTCGTGGTCCACGGCCTCGTTCACGGCGCCCATTCGGACCATGTCCTCGGCGGAGTACTCGCGGGCGAGGAAGAAGATTTCCCGGGCGGACTTCTGGCCGATCTGGCGGGCGAGCAGCGCGGAGCCGTAGCCGGCGTCGAAACTTCCCACCGTGGCGTCCGTCTGCTTGAACTTGCCGTGCTGGCGGGAGGCGATGGTGAGGTCGGAGACGACGTGCAGGGAGTGCCCGCCGCCGGCTGCCCAGCCGTTAACGACGGAGATGACCACCTTGGGCATGGTTCGCATGAGCCGCTGGACTTCCAGGATGTGGAGGCGGCCGGCCCGGGCGGGGTCGATGGTTTCCTGGGTCTCGCCGTCGGCATAGCGGTAGCCGTCACGGCCGCGGATCCGCTGGTCCCCGCCGGAGCAGAAGGAGTGGCCGCCGTCCTTGGGGGAGGGGCCGTTGCCGGTGAGCAGGACCGTGGCGACATCCGGCGTCATGCGGGCGTGGTCCATGGCCCGGTACAACTCGTCCACGGTGCCGGGGCGGAACGCGTTCCGGACTTCGGGTCGGTTGAACGCGATCCGGACCGTGGGCAGGTCCCTTGTCACGGTGCCGTCCGCGGAGCGTTCCACCTGGCGGTGGTAGGTCATGTCCTGGAAGTCATCGAAACCGGACACGGTGCGCCAGCGGGTGGGGTCAAAGACGTCGGACACCTTGGCGGGAATTTGGTTGCTCACCGGACAAGTCTAGTAATCGGGTCAGCTGATGCAGAACTCGTTGCCTTCCGGATCGGCCATGGTGTGCCATCCGTGCGGGCCTTCGTTGGCGGACCAGAGGAAGGTGGCCCCGCGGGCTTCCAGTTGCTTCCGGATTTCGTCCTTGTCCCGACCGTCCAGGCGGACGTCCCAATGGACGCGGTTCTTGACGGTTTTTCCTTCCGGGACCGACTGGAACAGGACGCGGTGGGCAGGTGCCTTTGCCTCAAGCTCCTCCACCGGCCGGATGGCCTGTCCTGTCCGCCACACAAGTTTGCCGTGGTGGGTGAGGGTTTCCTCTTCCGTGGCGTAGCCCTGGCTGATCATGGAGCGGATGAAGGCCTCATCCTGCGGCTCCACGGCCCAGTCCAGGGTTTCCGCCCACCAGTCGGCGAGCTCGTGCGGGTTTTTGCTGTCCACCACCATCTGGATCTTCAGTCCCATGCCACCAACCTACGCGCGGCAACGGGCCGTGGGATAGGGGAGGCCGCCCCCTGTTCGCCGGGATTAGGGCTGGGCCTGCTGGAGTTGCTCGAAGATTTCGGGCGGAATGGCGTAGATGAAAATGACTGCCAGCAGGTTCTTCGCCGCGTGCACGAAATAGGAGAACATCAGGTTCTTCCCGGTCCACACATACACAAACACCAGGGTGGCGCCCATGGCCAGGTAGGGCAGCAGGGCGGGGAGTGTGATCGCCTCCTGTCCCACGATGTGGAGGGCGGCGAAAAGCACCACGGACAGGGCGCAGCACAGCCAGATGTTGAGCCGGCGGCTGAGCTTGCCGATCAGCAGGTGCCGGAAGATGTACTCCTCCACGAACGGGCCCACGATCACCACCACCGGCACCATCAGCCAGGCAGGGACTTGTTGCATCAGTTCCTGCAACCCGGCCTGGTTTGCGGAGGTCTGCACCCCGCCGGCCGCCGAGACCACCAGCGCGGTGAGAATCATCATGGCTATTACCGCTGCGGGGACCATCATGAGTGTGAACCAGGGCCGGGTGGCCAGCACCCGCAGGTCCCGGCTTATCACGCGGCGGGCGGCAGTCACCGCCAGGATCCCGACGGACCCGTAGAAGATCAGGTTCACTCCATAGGACGCAGCGGCGGGGCTGGGGGCCAGTTGCCGCAGGAGCGGAGCGAGCAGTTCACCGGCGACGGCGAACAGTCCGGCCACGGCGACGTACAGGCCCACGGTGCCGAAATCCAGCGGGGAAAACCGATACAGCTCAGGCTGCGGAGCGGGTGGTCGCCGGTGCGTGGTTGTCATGCATTCAGCTTAACTTCCGCCTCGTTGCTCTATCGCTTTTCGGTGCCATTTAGGGGGCAAGGTCAGTTGGTGGGAGCAGCGGGGGATGTCAGGCTTGCCCCGCGATGGTGAGGGCAATGAGGACGCAGTTCAGGACAACGATCAGCGCCGCGCTGGTCCAGCCTGCGATCTTCAGCGGCATTGAGTCCGTGTGGATGCCCATGACGTCGCGTTTCCCGGTGAGCCGGATCAGGGGGATCAGGGCGAAGGGAATGCCGAAGCTGAGCAGGACCTGGCTCAGAACCAGGGCCAGAGTCGGCTCGATCCCGGCCCCGAGGACCACCAGTGCCGGGATCAGGGTGATCACGCGGCGGGTCAACAGCGGCACGCGGACCCTCAGCAGCCCGCCCATGATGGTGGCACCTGCGTAGCAGCCGACCGATGTTGAGGCCAGGCCCGAAGCCAGCAGCCCGATCGCGAACACCACACCAATGACCGGACCGAGAGCTGAGCTGACGGCGGCGTGAGCACCGGCAATGGTATCCGTCCCTTCAATGCCGCGAAGGCTGGACGCGGCCAGCAGGAGCATCGCGATATTGACTACCCCGGCGAGCATCAGGGCCCCGGCAACGTCGTACCGGGTAGCCCGTATAAGCCGTGTCCGGACGGCAGGATCCTCCGAGAAGCCATGCCTGTCCCGGGCCAGCGCCGAATGCAGATAGATGGCGTGCGGCATTACTGTTGCCCCGAGCATGCTGGCCGCGAGAAGAACCGTATCCGTTCCCTCAAAGCGGGGAATCAGGCCGTTCAAGGCACTTCCGGCATCCGGGGGGTTCACGAAAAGCCCCGACACGAAACCGACAGCTATCACGCCCAGAAGGATCAGTATCGCGTACTCGAAAGACTTCTGACCGCGGGAGGACTGCAGTGCCAGCAGCAGCATCGACGCGAGACCGATGATGATGCCGCCGGCCAGTAACGGCAGCCCGAAGAGCAGGTTCAGCGCCACCGCACCGCCGATGACTTCGGCCATGTCGGTCGCCCCGGCCACAACTTCAGCCTGGGCCCAGTACAACCGCCTGCGGCCCTTGCCCAGGCGCCTGCCCATAATCTCGGGAAGACTCATGCCCGTGGCCAGGCCCAGCTTCGCCGACTGATACTGCACCAGGACAGCCATGGCGTTCGCCGCCACCAGGACCCAGACCAGCAAGTACCCGTAGCTGGCGCCCGCGGTCAGGTTGGCGGCAACGTTTCCGGGATCCACGTAGGCAATGGCAGCAACAAATGCCGGCCCCATCAGCAGCAGACGCGACCATCGCCGCCCCGCCGCGGGGCGTGCCTGAAGTGTTCGTATAGCCATTCTGTTCCTCGTCATCGGGGGCGAACTGATACCACCAAGATAGCGTAATTTAGGCGCACCGAAAACATTTATTTCGGAGTCCCACATTGACCTGCGTGCCCGTCCAAGGCAGGCTGGACCGATGAAGTCCTAAACACCAGCCGGGTCACACCGGACTGCACCCCCGAATCCACGGCCGCCGTCGAGCCTCACCTGCACCTCAGTCAGCTCCGGCGGTCACACTGCGGAAAACAAGGACTTCTCGTGACTGAACACCTCAACCTTTCGGGCGTCTCCCATGGCTACGGCGACCGGCTCCTGCTTGACGGCGTCAGCCTGGTCATCACCGCAGGTGAGCACGTGGCAATCGTCGGTGAGAACGGCGCCGGCAAATCCACGCTGCTCCGGATCCTGGCCGGCCTCGAGGCTCCCGACGAAGGCGCCGCGAGCATTCACGGCCGGGTGGGCTACCTTGCCCAAACCCATGGCCTGCCGGAATCCTTCACCGTGGGTGCCGCCATTG
This sequence comes from Pseudarthrobacter sulfonivorans, assembly GCF_014712225.1. Lineage (GTDB taxonomy): Bacteria > Actinomycetota > Actinomycetes > Actinomycetales > Micrococcaceae > Arthrobacter > Arthrobacter sulfonivorans. Next base: position 456,468 of record NZ_JACXBW010000001.1, on the reverse strand, counting down.
ACGCGTCCCTGGCGTCGCTGCGGGCCCTCGAGGCCGAGCTGGACCGGCGGGAGGCGGGCCTGGCCGATGCCGAGGATGAAGAGCTGGAGACTTACGGCCGGCTGCAGACCGAATACCAGCTGCGCGAAGGCTACGCGGCGGAATCCAGGGTGGAGGCTGCGCTGGACCGGCTGGGCCTGGGCGGTCTTGACCGAAACCGGCTCTTGGGCTCGCTGTCCGGCGGTGAACAGGAACGCGTGGCGCTGGCCTGTGTCCTGGCCGATCCTGCGGACATCCTGCTCCTGGACGAACCCACCAACCATCTGGACGCCCGGGGAACGGCGTGGCTGGAGGACCGCCTGGCTGCGCACCGCGGCACCGTGGTGTTGGTGTCCCACGACCGTGTGCTGCTCCGCAAGGTGGCCAGCACCATCATCGAAGTGGATGCTGAGCGCAGTGCCGTGACCCGCTACGGAAACGGCTATGACGGTTACCTCCGCGAGAAGACCGCCGAACGCCAGCGCTGGGTCCAGGAGTACCACGCCTGGATCGGCGCGATGGAGGCCGAACAGCGGCAGGCGGACACCGTGGCCGGGAAAATGGGCTACGCTCGCAAACGCGACGGCGACAAGATGGGCTTCGACTTCAAAGCCGGCACCTGGCAGAAGGCGGCGACCAGCAAGGTCCGCAACGCCCAGGAGCGATTACGCCGGCTTGAGGCCAGCCCGGTTGACCGCCCGCCGGTTCCCTTGCGCCTGAACGCGGACCTGGCGGTGGATCCGGAAACTGCGCCGGCGCCGGCTGGCCTGGTTGAGCCCTCAGCGGTGCTCTCAGTCCGTGGCGTGAGCGTCCCCGGCCGCCTGCGCCCCGCGGATTTCGAAGCCTGGACCGGCGACAAGATCCTCATCACCGGTCCCAACGGCGCCGGCAAGTCCACGTTGCTTTCCGTGCTGGCCGGCACGCTGGAACCTGCCGAGGGGAGCGTGATTCGCCCGGCGCGCGTCGGCTACCTCCAACAGGAGCTCGAACTGCCGGAACGGCCCTCGCTGCGGCTGCTGCCGGCCTTCGTGGCAGGCCTGGGCGGCAACATCGATGAACATGCCGAGGCTCTGCTGCGCCTTGGCCTGTTCCGCACCAGCGAGTTCCACGTCCCGGTGGGCAGCCTGTCCGCGGGCCAGCAGCGCAGGCTCGCCCTCGCCCGACTGCTGCTGGGCGGCTTCAGCACGCTGATCGTGGACGAACCCACCAACCACCTGGCGCCCGTGCTGGTGGAGCAGCTCGAGGAAGCGCTCGCGGACTTCGGCGGGACCCTCGTGATGGTCAGCCACGACCGCGCCCTCCGCGACTGGTTTGCGCGGAACGCGAAGAAGAGCGAAAAATCGCGGACTGACGAGGCCAGCCGCTGGATCCGCTACTCGATGGACAACGGGGTGCTGGCCCGGGCCTGATTGCCTGCCCCGCCCGGGTCTGTCTCGGTGCGGCCGGCATAAATCTTGCATCCAGGCCGCCTGCTCCACGGTTCCCCGGAAAACGGTGAGTTTTGCGCAAAGGAACTGTTACGCACGGACCGGCGGGTGGAAACATCGGCGGCGGAGGATTGGCCCATGCCAGTCTTTCCGCCGGCCGAAAGGATCTGTCCGTGATCACCAAGAACCTCTTCCTGCAGGGCATCTTCCCGTTTGAGGGGGCTGGATTGGAAAAACCCGTCCTGATCCACAGCGCGTTGTCGCACTACGTTCCGGACGGCGTCATCAACCAGACGCTCTACTTCAGGGGCGGAAATTCCACCAGTGACCTGATCACGGTGGTACTGATGCGGAACGGCGTGCCCATGCGCTACTTTCCCATCGGTGCCAAGAGTGAGGTCCACGTGCCGCTGCGTGTGGTAGAGGACATCGACGGCGGCTCCGTGATTGAGCTCCATCTCGCGGCCCCGGACGGGGTGACGGGATTCGTGGTGGTGGACCTGGGCATGGTGGAACACTGATGACCAGTGTGATGGAGCGGCCGCAGGGCAGGCACCTGGGCGGCGCGCCCCGCCGTCGGCTGGTGGTGGTGGGCAACGGGATGGCGGGCGCCCGGGCGGTTGAGGAGATCCTTGCCCGGGGAGGCGTGAACCAGTTCACCATCACCATGTTCGGGGACGAGCCGTACGGCAACTACAACAGGATCATGCTCAGCCACGTCCTCTCCGGCGAGGAAAGTGATGCCGACATTTTCCTGAACTCACTTTCCTGGTACGGCGAGAACAGCATCACCCTGCACGCTGGCGTCCGGGTTGACCGAATCGACAAGTCCACCAAACATGTGTTCTCCAACGACGGCCGTGTGACGCCTTACGACACACTCATCATCGCCACCGGGAGCCGCTCCCACATGCCGCCGATGGACGGACTCTACACGCCTGCCGGGTCGGTGAAGCACGGCGTTTTCGGCTTCCGCACCATCGATGACACGCGGAGGATGGTCCAGCACGCCCAGCAGGAGCACCACCGCCGCGCCGTGGTGATCGGCGGCGGCCTGCTGGGCCTTGAGGCGGCTTACGGACTGAAGAACCACGGGATCGAGGTGGAGGTGGTGCACTCCGGCGGGCATCTCATGAACGCGCAGATGGGGCCCGACGGCGGTGCGGTGCTCCGTATGAGCGTGGAGGCCCTCGGTATCCGCGTCCACACCAACAGCCGCACCACCGCCGTCCTGGGCATGGACCGGGTCAGCGGCGTGAGCCTCCGGCACCGGGAGGACATCGCCTGCGACATGGTGGTGGTGGCCGCGGGGATCCGGCCCAACGTGGACCTCGCCGTGCTGAGCGGGCTGCCGGTGGAGCGTGCCATCGTGGTCGATGACCAGTTGCGCGTCCAGGACGAGGATGACATTTATGCGGTAGGGGAGTGCGTCCAGCACCGCGGCGAGGTCTACGGCCTGGTGGCGCCGCTGTGGGAACAGGCCGTGGTGCTCGCCAACCACGTGACCGGCGCCGACACGTCGTCGGCCTACCTCGGCTCGCGGACAGCCACGAAACTCAAGGTGGCGGGTGTGGAAGTTGCCTCCATGGGGCTCCACGGCCCGGAACTCGACACGGACGAGCACATCGTCTTCTCGGAGCCCAGCCGCGGCGTCTTCAAGTCCATTGTGGTCCGCGACAACAAAATGGTGGGCGCCACGCTCCTGGGCGACAGCCGGAAGGTGGCCTACCTGACGCAGGCCTACGACCGCGGGCTGCCCCTGCCGGCGGAACGGATCGCGCTGATGTTCGACGTCGGTGGGCCGGGTGAGGACGTGGGTGTGGCTGAGCTCGACGACGTCGCCCAGGTTTGCAACTGCAACGGCGTTTCGAAGGGGGCACTCGTGGCCGCCGTGAAGGGCGGCTGCACGTCGGTTTCCGGCGCCATGGACGCCACCCGGGCCGGCAAGGGCTGCGGCTCCTGCAAGCTTCTGGTCAAGCAGGTGGTGGAATGGGCGGCGGACTTCGCTGTGGAGGAGGATCCGGCCGCCAGCTATTACGTGCCCGGGATTCCGCTGGACAAGCCGGCCCTCATGGCGGCCATCCGCAAGCAGGGGCTGCGCTCCGTTTCCCAGGTATTTTCCGCCTTGGCCCCCGGTAAAGCCGAGGACGCGAAGTCCAAGATGGGCCTGGCCTCACTGCTGAAGATGATGCTCGCCGACCAGTACATCGATGAACGCGACGCCCGCTTCATCAACGACCGCGTCCACGCCAACATCCAGCGGGACGGCACCTTCTCCGTGGTGCCGCAAATGATGGGCGGCGTCACGTCCGTGCAGCAGCTGCGCCGGATTGCCGACGTTGCGGAAAAGCACCACGTGCCGCTGATCAAGCTGACCGGCGGGCAGCGGATCGACCTGCTGGGGATCCCCAAGGAAGACCTGCCGCAGGTCTGGGCTGACCTGGACATGCCCTCCGGCTACGCGTACGGGAAGAGCTTCCGGACGGTGAAGACCTGTGTGGGCAAGGACTTTTGCCGGTACGGGACGGGCGATTCCACGAAGCTGGGCATCGAGATTGAGTCCCGGTTCCAGGGGATCGAGTCGCCGGCCAAGCTGAAGCTGGCGGTGTCCGGCTGTCCGCGGAACTGTGCAGAATCCCTCGTCAAGGACGTGGGCGTGGTGGCCGTCGAAGGTGGCCGTTGGGAGCTCTACGTCGGGGGAGCGGCAGGCGCCCATATCCGCAAGGGCGACCTGCTGGCCACCGTGGACGATCCCGAGGAGGTCAAGCTCCTCACCGGCCGCTTTATGCAGTACTACAGGGAGCAGGCCAACTGGCTGGAGCGGACCTACGCGTTTGTGCCGCGGGTGGGCATTGAGCACCTCCGGGCGGTGATTGTGGAGGATTCCGAGGGCAGCGCGGGGCGGTTGGATGCCGCCATGCAGGCGTCCGTGGACAGCTATGTGGATCCGTGGAGCGAACGCGACGATCCGCTGACGCCTGGCCAGTTCCGCACGTCCCTGCCGCTCACGGTCCTGCCGCAGGTACCGGTCCGATGAGCGCCGGTCCGATGAGCACACGTCCGATGCCCGCCAGCCACAACCTGGGCCCCGTGGACCAGATCCCCTTCGGCGAGGGCCGGGCCTTCGGGGTGGACGGCGAGCAAGTGGCCGTCTTCCGGCTTCGCGACGGGTCCTTGCGGGCATTGTCGGCTGTCTGCCCGCACAAAGGCGGTCCCATCGCAGACGGCACCATCGACCGGCAGGTGGTGATGTGCCCGCTCCACCAGCACGCTTTCGAGCTGGACACAGGCTGCTCCACCACGGGGGCCGAATCGTTGCGCACCTACGACATTCAGATCGACCCAGCGCAGAACATTATTTTGCAAAGCATCCAAGGGGCTGGCAATTATTCAGCTTAACTCCCGCTGAATGTAGCCCGCGTCACGATCGGCCGACGCGGGCTTGTAGGATGGATAGGCCGCGCAAATTCGACTTCCTGAGAGTTTTTGTCCACATAATTCCCCTAAACGGGTGATAAACGCGAATTATCTGGACAAAAGCTCCCGGTGTCCGGTGCCGGCCAACCTCCGACCCCACAAGGAATTGTTGTGCCTCAAAGTACCCCCACAGAACTTCAGAGCCAGACGGCACCATCCGCCGCCGTCGACTCTTCCCTCAGCGCCGAGGGCTACAAAAAGACCCTGGGCCGCCGCCACGTCACCATGATCGCGATGGGCGGCGCCATCGGCGTCGGGCTCTTTATGGGCGCCGGCGGACGCCTGGCCTCCACCGGACCTGCCCTGATTTTCTCCTACGCCATCGCCGGCGTCATCGCGTACCTGCTGATGCGTGCGCTCGGTGAGCTGATCATGTACCGCCAGACGTCCGGCTCGTTCGTCAGCTACGCGGGCGAAATGTTCGGCAAAAAGGGCGCGTTCCTGTCCGGCTGGATGTACTTCATCAACTGGGCCATGACGGGCATCGCCGAACTGATCGCCATCGGGCTGTATTTCCAGTTCTTCTTCCCCAACGTCCCCGTTGAGCTGTCCGCCATCGCCGCGCTGGTGCTGCTGGTGGCCGTGAACCTGCTCAGCGTCAAGGCGTTCGGCGAATTCGAGTTCTGGGCCTCCTGCCTCAAGGTGGCCGCCATTGTCATCTTCCTGGCCGTGGGCACCTTCATGGTGGTCACCAACGCCAAGGTGGGCGACGGCCATGCCTCCGTCAACAACCTCTTCCACGACGACGGCGGTATGTTCCCCAAGGGCGCCCTGGTGATGATCCTGGTGCTCAACGCCGTCATCTTCGCCTACAACGCGATCGAACTCGTGGGCATCACCGCCGGCGAGATGGAGAACCCGGAACGCGAAGTCCCCAAGGCAATCCGCGCCGTGGTGTTCCGCATCGTGGTGTTTTACGTGGGCTCCGTGACGCTGCTGGCCATGCTCCTGCCGTCAGACCAGTACGTCGCCGGCACATCCCCGTTCGTCACCGTGTTCGGCCAGATGGGCCTCGCCTGGATGGGCGATGTGATGAACATGATCGTCATCACCGCGGCACTCTCGTCCTGCAACTCCGGCCTGTATTCGATCGGCCGCATCTTCCGCACCATGGCCAACAACGGGCACGCCCCGCAATGGCTTACCAAAATGTCCAGCCGGCACGTGCCGTACGCAGCCATCCTGGCCATCGCGTCCGTCTACCTCGTGGGCATCCTGCTGAACATCTGGCTGGGCGGCTCCCACGCGTTCGACCTCGCGCTGAACTCGGCCTCCATCGGCGTCATCTTCACGTGGGGCTCCATCTTCGCGAGCCAGATCGCGCTGCGGAAAAAGAAGGGCAAGGTCTCCTCCCTGCCCATGCCCGGTGCACCGTGGACCAGCTGGGCGGGCCTCATCGCGCTGCTGGCCATCACCGTGCTGATCGGCTTCGACACCATGACCGACAAGGCCACCGGCGACGTGTTCATGCTGGGCCTCTGGACCCTCGCCACCATCCCGTTCTTCGCCCTGGTGCTCTGGCTGGGCTGGCAGAAGGTCAAGCACAACGAGCCCAAGAGCGAGCTCTTCAGTTAGGGGCTTCCGCCCCGGCAGACGCTAAGTAGTACGACGACGGCGGGTCGCCCTCCCGGGGGCGGCCCGCCGACGTCGTTAATTCCCATCGACTGCTCCGTAACCGCCGTTATGGGGCCTCAAAAGGGCCGTTACGGAGCAGTCGATGGGGGTTGCTTTGCGCCCACACCTTTGAGGTGCCGGGCGAAGTGGTCCTCGATCCGCTGCCAGGCTTCGGCGGCGGAGGCCGGGTCCGGGCCGATGCCCATCACGCGCATCAGGGGCCGGAACAGTGCCGGGCCCTCGTCGGTTTCGTTGAGGAACGAATGGCCGGCGGTGGGAAATTCCTTGACGCTGTTTTCGATGCCCAGGTCGTCCAGCGCAGTCTCGAGCCTGCGGGCGGCGCCCTTGAGGGTCTTGTCCTTGCCGCCGAAGTTGGCCACGATGGGGCAGGCCCCGCGGAGGGCTCCCTCCAGGTCGCGGGGCAGCCGGCCGTAGTTGACCGAGGCCGCGTCAAAGCCGTCGCGGGCCACCAGCAGGGCGAAGCCGCCGCCCATGCAGAACCCGATCACGCCGGTTTTGCCTGTGGACAGCGGCGAAGCGGCCAGCCAGGTCCGGGCTGTGGCGAGGTCGGTAAAGACCCGGCCGCTGCCCGTCATCATGCTCCGCATGGTGCTGACCAGGCAGCGCCGGGCGCCGCCGTCGCTGAAGAGGTCCACCGCCAGTGTCAGGTAGCCGGCCCGGGCCAGCCTGTCCGCGTGTGCGCGTATTTGGTCGTTCAGCCCGAACGCTTCGTGGATCATCAGGACGGCGGGAAAAGGTCCCGTTCCGGACGGTGTGGCGAGGTAGCCGCCCAGCGAAGGCGAACCTCCGGCTGCGGCACTTTCGGCGCTCAGGTCGGCGTACGTCATGGGCCAAGGGTAGCCGCCGCGCTTCATCGATTGCTCCTATGGGCCCCAAAAGGGCTGTTGCGGAGCAGCTGATGGGTAAGGAGGGCAAACGGACGGCGGCGGATCCCCATGGGAATCCGCCGCCGTCCGGTCTTGAAGAACTAGTCCTTCTTGAAGGTGTCCTTGATATCTTCGCCGACCTTCTTGGCGTCAGCCTTGACCTGATCCGTCTGGCCTTCAGCCTTCAGACTGTCATTGTCCGTGGCGTTTCCGGCCGCTTCTTTGGCCTTACCGCCGAGGTTTTCCGCTTCGTTACTGATCTTGTCTCCGAGGCCCATGTCGCTAGCCGCCTTTCGTTTCCTGTTGATCAAACACTGCCATTTCACCCTAACACAAAGCATGCTTAGTATTTCAAGGGCCTGCTGTGAGCGTTGCCTGTCGAATGTCCGCGGCCCCGGCTAGGCTCGATGCATGGAGCACAAGACCACCCTGACCCAGCACATCCATGCCAGCCCGGACAAGGTGTGGGCGGTGGTTTCGGACATCCCGGGCTCGGCCGCTACCCTGTCCGGCATCAACGCCGTGCAGATGCTCACTGAAGGGCCCTACGGCGAGGGGACCCGCTGGAAGGAAACCCGGACCATGCTGGGCCGGGCGGAAACGGTGGAGATGTGGGTGTCCAAGGTTGATCCGCCCCGCAGCACCACCGTGAAGGCGCATCAGGGCGGTGCCGACTACACCACCCGCTTCAGCCTTGACGGGCGCGACGGCGGAACGGAGCTTACGCTGACGTTCGGCGCCGACATAGTGAAGCCCACGGTGCTCAGCAAGGTCACCATGGCCTTGTTCGGCAGGATCGGCATGAGCATCACCCGCAAGGCCCTCGCGAAGGATCTTGCAGAAATCGCGGCCAAAGCGGAATCGCTTTAGTGGCGGCCAAGCTGCCCAAGGTCGTCGGTCCCCGCCTCACCGAGGTCCGGCTGGAGGACCTGACCGATGACGCCGCCCCGAATTTCCGGCGCGGTGAAAAGTACGACGGCGTCCGGTACAGCCGCGTGGCTGCCGACGGTCTCGAACTGAGCGGTACGGACTTCGCTGAGTGCGATTTCCAGGGCGTCTCGTTCAATGACACCCAGCTTCGCGGGGCAGGCTTCCGCGATTGCATCCTGTCCGAGCTGTACGCGCCGGTATTCCGGGCAGCGCGGTCCACGTGGCGTGACGTGCACCTGAACAACCCCAGGCTTGGGTCGGCCGAACTCTATGAAAGCGGCATGCAGTCCGTGCGGATCGACGGCGGCAAACTGGACTTCCTCAACCTGCGGGGTGCCAAGCTGACCGACGTGCTGATCACTGATTGCATCATCAATGAGTTGGACCTGGGGTCCGCCGCCGGGACGCGGGTGGTGTTGAAGAACTGCACCATTGGAACGCTGGACCTCACCGGGGCGCGGTTGAAGGACTTCGACCTCCGCGGCAGCGATTTCCGGACCATCAGCGGCCTGGGCAGCCTTGCCGGATTGGTGATCGATGACTACCAGCTGAGCCTGCTGTCCCCGCTCCTGGCCGGCCATCTGGGTATCCGGGTGGTGTAACGGCTTCCGGTCCAGAGCCGGTCAGTCGAAGAAACCCACGATGTAGCCGATGAAAAACAGCAGGAACAGCAGGACGCCACCGGCGATGGCCGCGATCCAGAAGACCTGCTGTCCTTTTCCGGACCCCTTCAGCACGGGTTCATGCGTTCCCGCCACGGAACCCTCACCGGGCGGTGTCTCGCCCGGTGGAACACCGCCGCCGGGTTCCAGGCCGGTGATCTTGTCGTCCTGCGGATCGGGGTTAGGTCCTGTCACGGTAACTCCCTCGGCTCGGCGTCCTGGTGGTGTCCCCAGACTAACTGCCAGCTGTTGACGGGCCTAGGCTGATGCTGTGACTTTTCTCGAACCCATCACCTTGACCGGCCGGCACGTCATCCTTGAGCCGCTCAGTTATGAGCACCACGACGGGCTGGCGGCGGCAGCGCGCGATGGTGAGCTGTGGAATCTTTGGTACACGTCCGTTCCCAGACCGGAGGGGATGACCGCGGAGATTGACCGCAGGCTGGCGATGCAGGAGCAGGGGTCCATGCTGCCGTTCACCACCCGGCTCATTGATCCGGCCACCGGGGGCCCGGGCCGGATTATCGGCATGACCACGTACTGCAATTTCGATGCCGCCACACCCCGCGTGGAGATCGGCTACACCTGGAATGCCGCGTCCGTCCATGGCACCGGTACCAACCCGGACTCGAAACTGCTGCTGTTGCGCCACGCCTTCGAGACAATCGGCTGCGTGGCGGTGGAATTCTGCACGCACTGGATGAACCAGCAGTCCCGGGAGGCCATCGCCAGGCTCGGCGCCAAGCAGGACGGCGTGCTGAGAAGCCACCGCCGGACCAGCGACGGCGTACTCCGGGACACCGTGGTGTTCTCCATCCTGGAACACGAGTGGCCCATGGTCCGTAACGGCCTTGACCACAGACTGGCTAAACGGCCTTAAGGCGTATAGGCCCCAGCAGCCCGCAGCGCTGCGAAGTACGCCTTATAGCCCTCAGCGTTCGGGTGCAGGAGGCTGTCCGGGTCGCCAAGGTCGAAATTGATCCAGGGGAGGCCCGATGTTGATAAGGCGCCATGGCCGGCGAAGGCAGTTCTGACGTCGACGTATTGAACCCTGGTATCGAGTGCGGCGTTGGCGATGGATCCATTCAGACCGTACGCCAACTGAGTGGCCTGGCCCCTGAACATGGACAGGGAATCGGTTGGATCGGAGGTCAGCGGTTCGAAGAGGTAGGGGTAGCCGGTCACCACAATTTTGGCGTTGGGTGCGGCGGACTTCACGCTTTTAATCATCGCCTTCACGTCGTTGTAAAGAGTTCCTCTGCCATCGCCAATGAGGGCGTAGGCGGTTGCGACGGACTCTGCACAGACCTGAGGTGCGACGGGGTTGCTGGAATCGAAGATGGCGGTGAGGCAGGAGCTGGTGATTGTCCCAAATGCGAGGTTGTTGCCACCAGCGGTGATGGTAACGAGTTCGGTCTTCCTGTTCAGCTGGCCGAGCTGCTCTTCCACGACCTTCTGCGTCGTTCTACCGCTGCAAGCCGCGTTCGTGGTGACCTTCACCGTTTTGAGTGCATCCGCGAGTTCGGAGTAGGCGTTGTCACTGCGGAAACAACGGTCCGTGCCCAAGTACGGTCCCGCACCCTGCCCGGCGGCGTAGGAGTCGCCCAGGGCCACGTAGTAGTCGTATTTGTCTATCGCCTGGGCAGGAGCCGCGAGACTCAGGGTCATCGCCAGAGTGGCGAGGCCGGCTGCAAAAGCCGAGCACCGCCGTCGTACTGTTGTCGTTGCCATCGGATTCCCCTTTTTCTGATCACCGTAACAATGCTGCGCAGGCGCGTAGTGTCACCGTACGCCCCAAGCAGGCGCCCGTCACTGAGTTGGGGTACTCGATTTCCCCTTTCCGGTCACGCGTGAATACTGCCACCCGCGTGCAGCCGGGAGCGGCTTTGTGATTAGCTTTGCGCGTGGACAAACAAGGGTGTGCCGTCGGGTGGGACGGAGCCGTTAATGCCTGGCACGTCGCCGGCGGCGTCTACCGCATGGGGCGGCGCGAATGGCTCACCGAAACGGGGTGGCAGCAGGCGTACGACGACGGCATCCGCACCGTGGTGGATCTGCGTCACCCCCGCGAGGCGCTGCGCCGGGACACGGACCCTGTTGTGCCTGACCACGCATGGTCGGGCGTGAACATCGTCATAGCCCCCACCGAAGAGCCCGACGATCCGCGGTTCACTGCCGTGTGCGGTCCTTACCTCAACGATCCCGCCCATTATCTGCATAATGTCAGGCTGTATCCGAAGAAACTTGTTGCGGTTTTCCGCGCGGTGGCTGCCGCAACGGGCGCCGTCGTCATTCACTGCGCGGCAGGCCGGGACCGCAGCGGATTGGTGGCGGCCATGATCCAGGATCTCGCCGGCCACTCCGACCAGCTCATCGCTGACGGCTACTCAAAGGCCGCCCGCGGCATCAACGGGCGTTACCGGACGCACGGGCCTCCGCACGCACGGGAACGGTACCTCGCCGACGCCGAACTGGCGCCCCTGCTGGAAGTGCGCGGCCGGACGGTGGTGAAGTTCGTCAGGGAACTGGATACCCGGGCGTTCCTGCAGGAGAACGGACTGACTGCTGAAGAGATCGCCGACATTCAGCGTCTCGCTGCAGGCCGGGTACCCTTGTGACGTACGTGGCCAGTGTTGCACGTGGTGGCGATGCGCGTGGGGAGGGGTTACCACTCGCGGGCGGAATTTGGCGTACTTGAGCGGAACGGCTATCCGAATGAAACGAGTTTTTGCCGCAGGGACAGTAGCCGGCATGGCTTTGGCGCTGGGACTCGGTGTAGTCCCGGCCGTGGCCGGCCCGGGAGCTGTCCATACGGAAAGCGCAGCCTGGGGTCTCTCGGGGTCGAAGGAGCTTCCCGCGAGCGGTGTTGCCAGTCAGGCAGTCGACGTTCCTACAGCTGCGCGTCCTTCAACAGCTGCGCGTCCTTCAACCGGGCCATCCGAGGCAGGTCTTTCGGAGGCGGTGCTTCGTGATCTGGGCATGAGCGTTGCGGAATTCAACGCCGCCGGGGAGCTTGGCCGGCAGGCTGCCGGCGCCCTCGATACCCTGCAGGGGCTTCCTGGCTTTGTGGGCGTCAGCCTGAAGAACGGCAAAATCCTGGTTCAAGGTGCGGGCCCGGCCCTCCAGGCCAAAGTCGCTGAGCTGAACCAGCCCGGCCCTGCAAATTTTGTGCTGGTGGCGCCGTCAACGGTTGAACCGCCTGCGCAGTCCTCCCGGACGCCCGAACCCACGGCCGCCTCGCCCGCCGCCGAGCCAGGTGCCACCTCCGGCGCCGCCGAGGTCCAGCCCGCTGCCTCCGCACCGGAGTTGGTGGCGCACGATATTGATCAACTGTTCCAGGCCTACGTCAGTGACGTTGGGACCCGGGGCCTGCAGGCCGTTGCCTACACTGCCGGGCATTTTGTGATCCGCACCGGTTCCGTGAACACTGCGGAAGCCGACGTCCCCGTGACCGTGAGCGGACAGCTCACCGCGCAGGCGACCGCAAGCGAATCGGCCGCTGCCGGCAAGCTGACACCTGCACAGTTCGTGTCCCGCTACGCGAATGTCCAACTGGAGAAGGGCGCGGCCGTCAAAACCGAGGACGACATTTTCGGCGGCCAAGGATTCTTCGTGGACAACATGCTCCGGTGCTCCACAGGATTCAGCGCGTTTGACCCCACGGGACTTCCGCTGATCCTGACAGCCGGGCACTGCACTCAGGACGGTTCGGCGAAGGCCGCCGGCCTTGAGCCGCTCGGCTGGGCTCCGGCCAGTGGGAGCGCTACTCCCACCCCGTGGCCGTTGCCTCCGCTGGCCCCGCTCGGCAATTTTGGGTTCAGCCAGTTCGGCGGCCTGAACAACGCGGCGGCAACAGCGGACGGATCTCCAGTCGGCACCGACATTGCGGTCATCACGGACATTAGCCCGGGCCTCAATCTTCAGCCGGCCGCCACAACCTGGGACGATGCAGAGACTCCGGAACCCGTCAAGATTGTGGGGGCCGCCGCGCCCGTGCTGGGCGGACCCGTGTGCCGGTCGGGACGGACCACAGGGTGGAAGTGTGGCTTCATCGATTCCATTGCGATCCTGATGATGCCCGGGTCAAAGAGCGCGCCGCCGGACTATGACAACGACCTGCGTCCAGTCCGGGCCTTCGACTCAACGTCCGTAACGTCGGCGGGCGGTGATTCAGGCGGCCCCTGGATCAGCGGCAACTATGCGGTGGGGACGCACACCGGAGCGGAAATTCTCAACGGCGTGCAGACGCGGGCCATTGCAGCCACCCTCGAGGACTCCCTCGCCAGCATCCCCGGCGGAGTCCAGCTGGATCTCTTCCTCAACAAGCCGTCCGTCACCGCGCCCGCCACGGGTGCAACGTTCGACGCCGGCCAGACCATCACAGGTACGGTTGCCGCGGCGCCGGCCTCGGCAGTCGCGGCCGGCTCCACAGTCAAGGTCACGTTGGCAGGGGAAGCGCCCTTTGAAGTGCCCGTGGACGGCGACGGGGCGTGGTCGTTTACGGCCCCCGCCGGATCCGGGCGCCTGAACTTCACGGCCGAAACGGTGAACGGTTTCAGCGCCTCGGGACCTGTCGCGTTCGAGTTCGCCGCAGTACCGCCGGTGGCGGCTCCGGCTCCGGTCACCCCGCCCGCCGTACAGCCCGCCGCCCCGCCCGCAGCCTCACCGCCCGCCGAAACTCCGGCTCAGGTGACCGCCGCGAACGGTGCGCCGGCCCCCGCGACTGGCGCCGCCGTCGTCGTACGTCCGCTCGCAGACGAGCCCCCCACAGCTCTGGCCAAAACCGGCGCGTCCGGGCTCTTCCTGGCGGCAGGCCTTGCGGCAGCGGCGCTCGCGGTCGGCGGTGTGTTGCTCGCGGTGCTCCGGCGGCGGAAGCGGCAGCCCCCCGCCCCAACCCCGGGACGCTCTCTCACTTAATGCGGGTTTTTTCGGAACCCTCTACCACTCCGGCCTCTGCTCGCCGGGGGATGTGAGAGAGGGATGGCCAGAAACCTACATCAAGTGAGAGAGCGTCTGATATGGGGAGGGGTACAGGGGGTCGGGGCGGGTCTTTCCGGGGCGGCCAGGCGTAAGATTTTCCCCGTAGGAGGTGGCGAAATGAACCTAGCCCTGAACACAGCCACAACCATCCTGCCCGTTGATGACGTAGCGCGCGCCCACAGTTTTTACACAGAAAAACTGGGCCTGCCGCGCCGCGGAATGACAGAGGATGGAAGCGAGTTGCTCGGTGCCGACGGCGGCCCGATGCTGCAGCTGAAGCCAGTCTCGGATGGAAAACACTCCGAGCACACCGCCCTCAGTTTCGAGGTGCGCGATATTGAGCGCGTTGTGCAGGACATGGAGGCCCGGGGCGTCCGGTTCCAAGATTACGACCTGCCCAACCTGAGGACCGAAAACCATATCTGCACCACGGACTCCGAGAAGTGCGCCTGGTTCATGGACACGGAGCACAACATCCTCTGCGTCCACGAAACCTTGGGAGCCCAGGCCGACTACCAGCTCTGAGGCGGTCAATTAAGCCAGCCCGCTAAAACTAAGCCAGCCCCGAAAACAGCCTGCGGGGGCAGGCGTCCTCAGGCTTCCGCGCCGCCGTGGAGGCCGTCGTCGCTGCTGTCATCCGACCGGCCGGTGCCGGTGTCGGTCAAGTCCATGTTTCCGCGCGCTTCCTCCATGGTGGGTCCGCCGCGCGGGACGCTGTAGGTGTCCGGGCGGATGCCGTGCAGCTGTTCCTCGATGAGCGCCTGCTCTTCGCTGAAGCGGATGACGTTTGCCTCGTCACCGACGTCGCCGGGGCTGTCCTCCCGGAGGGTGGAGGGGTCGGGAATGATGAATCCGGGATCCGGCTCTTTCTGGTCGCTCATAACTGGCCTTCCTTCGGTTGTGGCTGGCTCTGTCCTTCCACCGTAGTCCCATGTGGTCGGAGACAAAACAAAAGCGGCGGACCACCCCCGGGGTGGTCCGCCGCTTCGTGACGGAGCGCGGTTAGCTGGCGTTTTCCTCCAGCGTGAGGTCGCGGTCCCTGGTCTCGGGTGCCTTGATCGCCTGGAACAGCGAGATGCCGACGATGATCATCATGTAGACGGCGATGGGCCAGTAGGAATTAGTGGCCCATGCCAGCAGGGCGGAGCAGATGATGGGTGCGATGCCGCCGCCGAAGATGGCGGAGAACTCGCGGGCGATCGCCACGCCGGCGTAGCGGTACTTGGAGCCGAACAGTTCGGCATACATGGCCGACTGGGCCGCGATGCCGCCCTCGACGGCGAAGGTGAAGCCCACGGCATATACGAGTGCGATCAGCCAGACGTTGCCCGTGCTGCTGAGCCAGAACGCGGGGAAGGAGAACAGGAAGAGGAACGCGAGGATAAAGACGTTCACCGGCTTCCGGCCCCAGCGGTCCGTGGCGCGTCCGGCGATCAGTGCTGCCGGAATGGCGAACAGGCCGCCCATGGCCAGCATCTGGGGGATGAGGGCTTTATCGATGTTGACCACGGAGATCAGGAAGGTGCCCAGGAACGCCTGGTAGATGTAGGAGTGGGCGTGCGTGCCCATGTTGATGAGGAAGACCTGGCGCAGCGGACGGCGGCCCTTCTTGAGCACTTCCGAAACCGGGGAAGCGGCCTCCACGTGCTCCTTCTTCAGTTCGGAGAAGACCGGGGATTCCTTCATGTTGCGGCGGATCAGGTAGGCCGCCACCGTCACCAGGGCGCTGGACAGGAACACCAGGCGCCAGCCCCAGGACTCGAGGTCTTCACGCGGCAACATCTGGACCAGGATCCAGGCGCCGGAACCCAAGACGGAGCCGACGGCGGCACCCGCCCAGACGAGGGACGTCATGGCTCCGCGTTTGCCCTTGGGAGCAAACTCGGCGAGCAGCACCACGGCGCTGGCCATTTCGGCGCCGGCGCCGAAGCCCTGGATGAAGCGCAGCACGGTCAGCAGGATCGGGGCGAGGATGCCCACGGATTCGTAGGTGGGCAGCAGGCCCATGGCGAAGGTGGCGGTTCCCATCAGGGCCAGCGTGGCCACGAGGACAAACTTGCGGCCGATCTTGTCGCCGTAGCGGGAGAAGAACAGGCCGCCCATGGGCCGCGCGATGAAGCCGACGGCGTAAGCTCCGAAGCTTGCGATGAAGCCGATTGCGGGGGAGACATTGGGGAAGAACAGGGTGTTGAAGATGATGGCAGTGCCAACACCGTAAACAACCATGTCGTAGTTTTCCAGGACGGTGCCGATGAAGCCCGCCCAGCCTGCGCGGCGCAGTTCGGTCTTATTGGCGGCGGCCGGGTAAACGGCACCGTGTGTCTTTGCGCCCGTAGGCAAGGGGCTTTGCGTCATTGCTTTTCCTGTTCTGAGACGGCGCCCACAGCTCCGTCGACGCGGTACCACCGTATAGGAGGAAACAAGCTTTTGGCAATCGGTTGCGACAAAGTTGCAACTTGTTGCCAAGGGCTTCCACAGGGAGTTTCGGCACCCCCCCGTTGCGACGCTCTCTCACTTAATGCGGGTTTTTCCCGGACGCTCTCTCACTTTCCTAAAGAGAGTGAGAGAGCGCTTGCAGCTTTCCTGCGTTGAGTGAGAGAGCGTCAACGAAAAACCGACGTTAAGTGAGAGAGCGTTTGTCCTGGATGGGTTGACCTGTGCCGCCCTCTCAAGTGCAAGGATGGTTGGTACCTGCACCAGCACAGCAAAGGGCGGACCATGGCCAAAGGCATTTACGTCAGCGCAACCACTCCGGGCTCGGGCAAATCGCTTGTCGCCCTGGGCCTCGCGGACACACTTCACCGGCACGCGGACCGGATCGGTTTCTTCAAGCCGGTGGTCCACGGCCCGGACGCGGCGGACGACCCGATGGTGGCCCTGATGAAAGCGCGTTTCGGGCTCGACGACGACCGGTGCCGCGGCGGCCTGACGTCCGGCGAGGTGCGCGCCCTCCTCGCAGACGGAAAACGGGCCGAGATCGACGCCCGCTGCGTGGAGATCTTCGCCGAGATCGCCAAGTACTGCGACGTGGTGATCGTGGAGGGAACGGACCTGACCGGCCAGGACGCCGCCGTCGAGTTTGACCTCAACGCCCGGCTGGCAAACAACCTCGCCGCCCCGGTGGTCGCCGTGGTCGGCGCAAAGGGGCTCAGCGTGGCGGAGGCGGCCGCCGCCGTCGAGGTTGCCCGCAAGGAGCTGATCGCGGAGAAGTGCGCGCTGCTGGCCATCATGGTGAACCGCGCCGATCCGGAACTCGTGGACAGGATCGCCGCCGAGGTGACGGTGGGCGCCTCCGGCCGGCCGGTCTACGTCCTGCCCGAGCTGGAGGAGATCGCCCGGCCCACCACCGGCGAGGTGGCCGCGGCCCTGGGCGTGCGGCAGATCGCCGGCCGTGCGGACATGGAACGCGACGTGAAGGACATCAAGGTCGCGGCCATGAACGTGGGCAACTTCCTGAACGTCCTGGACGAGGGTGCCCTGGTGATCGTCCCCGGCGACAGGGCGGACGTGATGGTGGCCTGCCTGGCGTCGTCGTTCTCACCGGAATTTCCGGTGCCGTCCGCGCTGATCCTCACCGGCGGCCTCGCCCCGGACGCCAACATCCTCCCCCTCCTGGCCCAGTCTCCCTTCCCCGTCTTTGCCTCCCGGGAGGACACATACATGACGGCCAAGCGCGTCTCCGAGGTCCGCAGCGAAATCTGGTCCGGGCACCGCCGCAAGGTGGCCTCGGCCCTGGGCCTCTGGTCCAAGCGCGTGGATGAGGCCGAACTGGTGGAACGTCTCCACCTGCCCCGCCTGGAACGGATGACCCCCCTGCGTTTCCTGCACGAGCTCATCGAACGGGCCCGCGGGCAGCGCCGGCACGTGGTGCTGCCGGAGGGAACTGACGTGCGGATCCTGCGCGCCGCCGAAATCCTCCACCGCCGCGACGTCTGCGACCTCACCCTGCTGGGGCCCGAATCGGACGTCCGCGAGCTGGCCGCGGCCAACGGCATCGACCTGTCCGGAATCAATATCGTGGATCCGGCCACGTCAGAGCTGCGCCAGAAGTTTGCCGAGAAGTACGCCGGGCTGCGGGCGCACAAGGGCGTGGATCTGCCCAAGGCGCTGGAGACCATGCAGGACGGCAGCTACTTCGGCACCATGATGGTCCAGCTGGGCGTGGTGGACGGCATGGTCTCCGGCGCCGCGCACACCACCGCGCACACCATCCGGCCCGCGCTGGAGTTCGTGAAGACCCGCGACGGCGTCAAGATCGTCTCCTCGGTGTTCCTGATGCTGATGCCGGACCGCGTGCTGGTCTATGGTGACTGCGCCGTGAACCCGGACCCCAACGTTGAGCAGCTGGCGGACATCGCCCTGGCTTCGGCAGAGACGGCCGCGCAGTTCGGCGTGGAGCCCCGGGTGGCCATGCTGTCCTACTCCACCGGCGGCTCGGGCTCCGGCGAGGCCGTGGACGAAGTCCGGCAGGCCACCGAACTGGTCCGCGCGCGCCGCCCGGATCTCGCCGTCGAAGGTCCCATCCAGTACGACGCCGCCGTGGACGCGTCCATCGCGGAGTCCAAAATGCCGGGTTCGTCCGTGGCGGGGCAGGCCACCGTGTTCATCTTCCCGGACCTGAACACCGGCAACAACACGTACAAGGCGGTGCAGCAGAGCTCGGGGGCGGTCGCTGTCGGGCCTGTCCTGCAGGGGCTCCGCAAGCCGGTCAACGACCTGTCCCGCGGCTGCACCGTGGAGGACATCGTGAACACCGTGGCCATCACGGCCATCCAGGCGCAGGTGCCGGTTCCGTAAGCAACGCGGGGTCACGTAATGCCCCTTCCGGAGGGATTTTTGGGCATTGAGTGACCCCGCGTTGGGGTTAGGGGTTTTACAGGCCCAAACGTCCGACGGCGGCACCTGGCTGGGTGCCGCCGTCGCCGAGGCTGGAACGGGAGAACGTGAAACGTTCGATGATTGCCACCAAGCTGTATGTCCCCGCGCCGCGCCGGGGGTTTGTGCCACGCCCCCGGCTGCGGGAGAAGCTGCGCCTCGGCGCGGAGTCCGGACTGACGCTTGTGTCCGCCCCGGCGGGGTTCGGAAAGACGGCCCTGCTCGCTGACTGGGTAAGCGACTCCGCTGCCCAGGACCGGCGCGTGGCGTGGCTGTCGCTGGATCCGGCGGACAGCGAGCCGGTCACGTTCTGGAGCTACGTGGTTGCCGCGCTCCGAACCGCGGTGCCGGGAGTTGGTGCCGGGGCGCTGGAACTCCTCGGGTCAGCGCCGCCGGCACACGAGCTTGTCCTCACCGCCCTCGTGAACGACCTCGCGGCGGTGTCCGAAGACGCGGTGCCCCAGGATGTGTGGCTGGTCCTGGACGATTACCACACGGTGGACAGCCAGGCGATCGGCGCCGGCATGGCCTACTTCCTGGAGCACCTTCCACCGCAGGTCCATGTTGTGGTGAGCACGAGATCGGACCCTGACCTGCCGCTGTCCCGGTGGCGGGTCAGGGGAGAGCTGGTGGAAATCCGTGCCGCCGACCTCCGGTTTACCCCCGACGAGACCGCGGCCTACCTCAATGACGTGGCGGGACTGGACCTGGCGGCAGAGCAGGTCGCCACGCTGGACCAAAGGACCGAGGGATGGGTTGCCGCGCTCCAGCTCGCCGCGCTTTCGCTCGAGGGGCGCGGCGACACCGCCGGATTCATCGAACGCTTTGCCGGGAACGACCGCTACATCGTGGACTACCTCGTGGAGGAAGTGCTTGAGCACCAGCCGGACGCAGTAAGGAGCTTCCTGCTCCACACAGCCGTCCTCGACCGGCTCACCGGCCCGCTCTGCGATGCCGTCACTGGCCGTAACGACGGCAGCACCATGCTCCTGACCCTGGAACACGCCAATCTTTTTGTCGTCCCGCTGGACAACCAGCGCGAGTGGTACCGCTACCACCACCTCTTTGCCGACGTCCTGCGCGGCCGCCTCCTCGGCGAGGAACCCGGCCGGATTCCGCTGCTGCATCAGCGTGCCAGTCGCTGGTATGAGTCCCATGGACATGTTGAGGACGCTGTCCGGCACGCCCTGGGGGGCCGTGACTTTGACCGCGCAGCCCACCTGGCGGAACTGGCCGTGCCGGTGCTCCGGCGCAACCGCCAGGACGCCGTGCTGTTCGGCTGGCTGAAGGCACTGCCGGACGCCGCCATCCGGCGCAGTCCGTTGCTGAGTGTCTTCTACGGCGGGATGCTGATGGCGGCTGGTGACCTCGCCGGCGTGGAGCAGCGGTTCGACGACGCGGAGCGCGCGGCGGCGTCTGCCGGACCTGAGGGGCCTGCCGTCGAGGAACTCCGGATGCTGCCGGCCACCATCGCGATGTACCGTGCCTCGCTGGCGCAGGCAATGGGCGATGTGGCCGGCACGTCGGCCCACGCACGGAGGGCCCTCGAGCTGGCGGCGCCGGACCACCACTTTGCGCGCGGCGCAGCGGGCGCCTTCCTGGGGCTGGCAGCCTGGGCGGAGGGCGATGTGACGGAAGCGCTGCAGACCTTCACGGAGGCCGTTGCCAGCCTGCACGCAGCCGGAAACTTGCTGGACGAGCTCAGCAGCACCGTCATCCTCGCGGACATGTGGCTGGCTGCCGGCCGGCCCGGCGAGGCGCGCCGAATCAGTGAGCGTGCCCTGCAGCAAGCTGACGCCGGAGGAGCCTCGATGCTGCGGGCAAGCGCCGAGCTGCACGTGGCACTCAGCGAGATCTGCCGGCAGGGCGGGGACCTCGGCGGCGCCAGGAACCACCTCGAGGCCGCCGCGGAATTCGTCCACAAAGGGCCCATGACCGAGAGCCGCTACCGGTGGTTCGTTGCGAGCGCGCTCGTGGCCGAGGACGAGGGCGACCCGGACACCGCCGTCAACTTCCTGGATCAGGCGGAGCAGCTTTTCCGTCCCGGGTTTTTCCCCGAGGTACGCCCCGTTCCGGCCATCAAAGCGCGGGCGTGGGTGCGCCGGGGCAACTTGTCCGGCGGCGCCGGCTGGGCACATGCTGCGGGTGCATCCGTCTCAGACGAGGCCAGCTATATGCAGGAGTACAACCACCTCACCCTGGTCCGGCTGCTGATTGCCCAACAGCGGGCCCGGCCGGACGGGGACGCCGCCCACGGCGTGATGGGCCTGCTGGACCGCTTGCTCGCCAGCGCCACCGCGTCCGGACGGGAGGGCAGTGTGGCGGAAATCCGCATGCTCCAGGCTCTCGCCTACGAGGCGTTGGGCCGGCACCGCCAAGCACATGTGGAGCTCTGTGCTGCGCTTGCCGGACCGCCCGAACCGGAAGAACATGTGCGGCTGTTCCTGGACGAAGGGCAGCCCATGATCGAGTTGCTTCGAGCAGTCACGCGCGACCCTGCGCATGACGCAACGCACGACGGCGGCGCTGCCGCCCACGCACAACGTCTCCTCACCTTGGGCGCGCCCCCGCACCCAGCACCTGCGCTCACGACACCCGCGCACCGGGCACCGGGGCACCAGGGTGAGCATCCGGCGTCGGACGTTGACCCCCTGAGCGAGCGGGAACTCCAGGTCCTGCGGCTCCTCGACGGTGAACTGAGCGGTCCGGAGATCGCCCGCGCGCTGTTCATTTCGCACAACACGCTGCGCACACACACCAAACACATCTTCACCAAGCTCGGCGTCTCCAGCCGCCGGGCTGCGGTCAGCCGCGCGCGCGACCGCGGCCTGCTGTAACCGGCCCGCCCGTTCACGCCCCGGCCGCGGCCTGAGGAGATTCACCCTCCCGGTCACATCATGGTGTGACGCCCGCTCACCCCGCCTGTCCCTACCTTGGAGTTATCCGGCAGCGCCACGCTGCTGCAACCAACAAGTCAGGGAGCCGGAGATGTCCATCACCACCACCAAACTCACCCGCTGGGCAGGGCTGTCCGCAGCCGCCGCGGGCCTGCTGTTCATCGGCGTCCAGATCAACCACCCCCACCTGGATGCAGAGTTCGCCACCACCACGGAGTACACGCTCCGCCAATCCCTGAAGGTGCTGATGTCCGGCCTGGCGCTCGTCGGCGTCACCGGCATGTACCTCCGCCAGGTGACCCAGGCCGGGGTGCTCGGGCTGATCGGCTACCTCATCTTTGGCGCCGGCTACCTCATCATGTTCAGCGTCGAAGTCATCGGGGCGGTTGTCCTGCCGACCATTGCCCGCACCACGCCCAGGTACGTCAACGACGTCTTCGCCACGGTCATGGGGGATCCCGTCAGCGGCGACATCGGCCTGATGTTCGTCCTCAACCTCGCGTCGGCGGTCACGTTCCTTGGTGGCGGGCTGGTCTTCGGGATCGCACTGTTCCGCGCCAAGGTGCTTGCCCGGTGGGCCGCGGCGCTGCTCGCCGCCGGGTCCGTGGCAACCCTCTTCCTCCCGCTGCTGCCGCAAATAAACGACAGGCTGTTCGCCGTGCCCATCGGCGTGGCACTGATCGGCCTCGGGTATTCCCTGTGGAGCGGCCTCCGCCCGGCGGCTTCCCTGCCGGTATCCGGCAGGGAAGGTTCCCCGGTCCAGCCGGAACGAGCCAAGTGAGCATCCGGACGGCCGAGCGAGCCGGTGCATCATGACAGCGTCCCCAAAGCATGAGGTGCCCACCCGATACGAAATCCGTATCGGCGGGCACTTGGACCAGCGCTGGTCGGCCTGGTTCGATGACCTCGCGCTGAGCCAGGAAGGCGACGGCACCACCAAACTCTGCGGTGTCGTCCCGGATCAGGCAGCGCTGTTTGGCGTGCTCACAAAGGTCCGGGACCTCGGGATTGTGCTGATCTCGGTGGAGGCGGTGGAGCCCCTGGAAGCCGTGGACTGAGCGGATGCGAAGGCCAAAGTCCGGGACGGTGAGCAACGAGATGGTACTTCGCGGCAACGTTCGGCGAAGACAATGCCGCGAAATGCCATCTCGGGGAAGATCAGTGGAGGTTAGAGGCCCTAGCTGTTCTCTGGCTTGGCCAGGCTGTCCGGGTCCTCCTGCTTGGCCGGCTCATCGGACAGGCCTTCGGGCGTGAGGTCCAGGTTCTGCGGATCTTCTGGCTGTTCCGCGGCATCGCCCACTTCCGCGGCTTTGGGCTTTCCGGTGTCGTCCAGGGCCGGGTTGGCGCCTTCAACGCCGGTGGGGTCCTGCGTTCCGCCGGTGTTGGCGGAATCCGCGGTCTCGGCGTCCGGGTTGGAGTTGTCGGGCTGAGTGGTGTCGTTCGGCATGGAAGTCCCTCTCTGCGTAGTGCAACGTGTCCGCCGACTCTATGCAGGCTCGGGCCGCTGACGCAACGGGCCGCTGACGTAACGCGGTGTGGAAAGTACTTGACGCAATGGAAAGTACTTTCCTAGACTGGACGCAGCAACCGCCACCGCCACCGAAAGGCAACACCATGGACGAGGCAACCCGCAGCCCCACCCCTGCCGAGGCGCAGGAGCTCCTGGCGAAGGCGCAGTCAATCGGTGCCACCTCCATCAACGCTGCCGCGTGGCCCGTTGCCATGGTGTTCACCAGCCTCGCCATCCTGGGCTCCATGCTGATGGTCGGCATGCACATCGTGTCCCACACCGGGTACGGTGCGCCCATGCTCGCCGCCGCCGTAGGAATCTGGGCCGCGGCCACGGCCTGCATCTGGCCCATGTTCCAGCGGTCCACCAAGGCCGGATTCACCAAGCGGTTCCTGACGTCTTTGGGTGCCTACATGGTTCTCTACGGCATCGCACTGGGGGCGGGAGTCAGCCTCTTCCGCGACGGAAACCTCTGGTATTACGCAAGCGCCGCCGTCGTACTCGCAGGAGTGGGCCTGGCAGGGGCCTTCCGCGAGCTGCGGGCATGAGCACGGCCGCGGACCATCCCCGCCACCGGCTCAACGACCTCATCCACGCGCCGGTCCGGTTCTCCATCATGGCCGCCCTGGCCGGCGCGGAATCGATGGATTTCAAGGACCTGCGGGACGCCATCCAGGTCAGCGACTCCGTCCTCAGCAAGCAGTTGGCCGTCCTGGAAAAGGCCGGCTATGTGAGGATCAGGAAGAGCTTTGCAGGCAAGATGCCGCGGACCGCGGCGAGTGTGACTCCGGCCGGGCGGACAGCATGGGAAGAGCATCTGCAGACCCTGCGGGACATCGCGGGGGGCTGACATCACCACTGGTGGTCCCGCCCAACACGGGCTGGCAGTACATATAGTGGCAGTAACCACGCCAGCAAGGCTCAGGAGGCCCCCATGCTTGTGCTCGTCATCAATTCCGGCTCGTCCTCGCTCAAGTACCAGGTGCGCGATGTCGCCGCCGGCAGTGTGCTGACCGAAGGGCTGATCGAGAAGATCGGCATGGGCAACGGCGGCGATGGCGACGGCGAAATCGAGGGTCCCCGGGACCACGCGGAGGCGCTGGAGCAGGTGGGCGCGGCCATCCACGCCGAACTCGGCGACCTTGAGCTGGGCGCTGTTGGCCACCGCGTGGTGCACGGCGGGGAGCGGTTCGCCGAGCCCGTCCTGATCGACAACGAGATCACCCGCGCCATCGAGCGGCTCAACCCGCTGGCCCCGCTGCACAACCCCGCCAACGTGCTGGGCATCCGCGCCATCACCAGGAAATGGCCGGACCTGCCGCAGGTTGCCGTGTTCGACACCGCTTTCCACCGCAGCCTCCCCGAGCACGCCTGGCGGTACGCCGTCCCCGACGAGCTGTACACCAACCACGGCATCCGCCGCTACGGCTTCCACGGCACCTCGCACGAGTACGTCACGCACCGGGCCGCCGGGCTGCTGGGCGTTCCGGTGGACGAGTTCGACGGCGTCATCGCCCACCTCGGGAACGGCGCCTCCGTCACGGCCATCCGGGGCGGCAAATCCGTGGATACGTCCATGGGCTTCACGCCGCTTGAAGGCCTGGTGATGGGCACCCGCTCGGGCGACCTGGATCCCTCCATCCTGGTGTTCCTCGGGCGGGCCGGCTGGACGCCGGAGGACATCGACACCATGCTCAACCGTGAATCCGGGCTGAAGGGCCTGGCCGGCAACAACGACATGCGCTCCGTTGTGGAGGCCTCCGAGGCGGGCGATGCCAAAGCGTCCATGGCGCTCGCGGTCACGTCCTACCGGCTGGCCAAGTACATCGGCGGCTATCACGTGGCGGTCGGCGGCGCGAAGGCGCTCGTATTTACCGCGGGCATCGGCGAAAATTCGTACCAGTTCCGCGCCCTGGTGGCGGACAAGCTGGGCGCGCTGGGCATAGAGCTCGACGCCGGCCTGAACAGTCAGCGGTCCAAGGAACCGCGCGTGATTTCCACACCTGAGTCGGCAATTCCTGTTCTGGTGGTGCCCACCGACGAGGAACAGGCCATCGCGGAGGCGACCGCCGCCGTCGTCCACCCATCCACTGCTCCGTAACGGCCCTTTTGGGCGCTCAAAACGGCGCTTACGGAGCAACGGATGGGGGTGCGGGTAGCGTTCAGTCCATGCCTGAGATCACTTTGCCGATCCGCACTGACCGCTTGGTCCTGCGGCGTTTCGAAGGCGCGGATTTGGACGCCTTCCACGCGTACCACTCGCTGCCCGAGACGGCCCGGTTCCTGCCACGGGAAGCCAAGACCTATACCCAGTCCATGGA
Source organism: Pseudarthrobacter sulfonivorans (assembly GCF_014712225.1). GTDB lineage: Bacteria > Actinomycetota > Actinomycetes > Actinomycetales > Micrococcaceae > Arthrobacter > Arthrobacter sulfonivorans. The sequence goes on along the minus strand of NZ_JACXBW010000001.1, from coordinate 430,870 downwards.
GTACGTCGGGAAATACGCCAACTTTGTCTTCGAGAAGGAGGGTGACTGGCTGGCCTTGGCTGTCGAGGCCCAGGACTCGCCCGGACTGCTGGGCGAGGTGGTGCTCAAGTGGCTGGAGGGGACCGGGCAGGCCGAAATCGGCTGGAGCCTGGCACCGGCGGCGAGGGGCAAAGGGTATGCGGCAGAGGCCGCGGATGCGGTGCTGAGGGTTGGGTTCGAGGACCTGGGCTTCCATCGGATTGAGGCGCGGCTCGACGCACTGAACACGGCTTCCGCCGCCCTCTGCGAACGGCTGGGCATGCGGTTGGAGGCCCGGCTGGTGGACAAATGGCGGTACAAGGGCCAGTGGGCCACGGAGCTGGTCTATGCGATCCTCGAAGATGAATGGCGCGCCCGGCAGCACTAACCCCATCCATTGATCCCCACCGGCACCCTCACCTCGCAAGCTCGGCCAGGGAACCCTGCCGGCGTGGGCCCTAGGGCCGAATGGGCGCCCAAAACGGCGGTTACGGAGCAGTGGATGAGGTTTAGCCAACGGGGCCGGGGATGCGGGCGGCGACTTCGGCGGCTTCCTCAAAGCTGACTGGTGCGTTCTGCCGGAAGGCGGCATCGGCGTCGACACGGAGCACATCTGCGGCAAGGATCCGCACGTGGACGAGTTCATCGTGGTGCTCGCTGCAGGCCAGGACGTCACCGCGAACCTGGGCCCGGCGGGAATCTACGCCGGGGGATTCCTGGAAGATGATCCACCACGGGTCCCCGGCGGCGTCCAGGAACACGATGCCGGCGCTCGGCAAATACGCGGCGCCGTCCACGCCGCGGCCCTGGTAACCCACCACCTCGTAAGCCGGAGCATCGAACCTGACCCCGCCTTCTCCGCCCACATCACGCCAACTCATGGTGCAGTTCCGGTCAGCCGACGTGGACCCAGGGGCGGTTGGTGACCTCCGGCACGGCCTCCCGCAGGACTTCGCGGGTGACGGGAGCGATCTCACCCTCGCCCAGGAACAGGAACCGCAAGAGATTCGTCACCGGATTCCCTTCGGTCCAGCGGAAGTAGATGTGCGGCATCAGCCCGGTCACGTCCCTGATGTGGAGCAGCACCGAGGCGATGGTGTTCGGGACCACGGGGCCGTGGACTTCCAAAATCCGGTAGCCGTGCCGCTCCACGCCGCGGACGTGCAGTTCGGTCTCGAAGTCCGAAGAGTCGTCCACGATAACTTCCAGGAACAGCGCCTGGTGGTTCAACGGAAGATGGCTGACTTCGATCGCCGAGGTGAGCTTGTCCTCGTACGCGGCAGCGCTGGTCCTGAGCGGTTCGTGGGAAATGATGGCCAGCGGCCCGTCCACCACCTCTGACATGAACTCCAGTGCCTGCCGGTCCATGTGCACATGGGTGGCGTGCAGTTCAAAGGAGCGGCGGATCCGGGACAGCAGGGAGATGATGATGATCCCGGCGATGAAGACGGCGGCGATCCGAATGCCTTCGGGGCGTTCGAAGATGTTCGCGATGGTGGTGTAAATGAACACCACAGCGATGATCCCGAAGCCGACTGTGCGCTTGCGCTGCCGGCTGCGCCGGGCCGAGAGGGTGACCGCCACGGCGGCGGAGGTCATCAGCACCAGCACCCCGGTGGCGTACGCGCCGCCCTGGGCATCGACGTCGGCCTTGAACAGGAAGGTGATGAGGAACCCGATCAGGGTGAACACCAGGACCAGGGGGCGGACGGCTTTGGCCCATCCCGGCGCCATGCCGTAGCGCGGCAGGTACCGCGGGACCAGGTTCAGCAGCCCGGCCATGGCGGAAGCGCCTGCGAACCAGAGGATGGCGATGGTGCTGATGTCGTAGACGGTGCCGAAGCCGACGCCGAGGTATTCGTGCGCCAGGAAGGCCAGGGCCCGGCCGTTGGCCTGGCCGCCGGGTTCAAATTCCTGCTGCGGGATCAGCACCACGGTGATGAAGGAAGTGGTGACCAGGAACGCGCTCATGATTACCGCAGCCGTGGTCAGCAGCCGCCGGGCGCCCTTGATCCGGCCCGCGGGGTTCGCCTCGGTGTCGGTTTCCGCTCCCCGGATCTGCGGCATGACCGCCACCCCGGTTTCAAAACCCGATAGGCCGAGCGCCAGCTTCGGGAAGACGAGCACGGCGATGCCGATCACCATGAACGGGTTGCCGTGCGAGGTGGTCAGTGCCTGCCACCAGTCACCGACGGCAGCGGTGTGGGTGAACACCTCGAACAGCGTCAGGACGACGACGACGGCGTTGAGGCCCAGATAGAGGACCACCAGGACAACGGCGACGCCGATGGCTTCCTTGAAACCGCGCAGGAACACCGCAGCGAGCAGCGCCAGCAGGAAGAGGGTGACGGTGATGTTCTGTCCCGCCAGCCAACCGGGGGCTAGGGGGTTCTGGATCAGGTGGGCCGTGGCGTCGGCGGCGGACAGGGTCATGGTGATCATGAAGTCCGTGGCCGCGAAGCCCAGGAGGACCAGGACGAAGAGCTTGCCGCTCCAGCGGGGCAGAAGCCGCTCCAGCATGGCGATGGAGCCCTCGCCGCGGTGGCTTTCCCCGGCCACGCGCCGGTAGACGGGCAACGCTCCGAGCAGCGTCACAAGGACCAGCACGATGGTGGCCAGCGGGGAGATGACGCCCGCGGCCAGGGCCGCGATGGCGGGCTGGTAGCCCAGGGTGGAGAAGTAGTCCACACCGGTCAGGCACATGACCTGCCACCATGTGTGCTTCTTCTCGTGGGCGGTGGTCACCCCGCCCGGGCCCTGATGCGTGCCCTTGCTGTCCTGCAGCCCGAAGAGGAGCCAGTTTCGCAGGGCAGTTTTGCCGTGCGGACGCGGGGCCGACGGGTCTGTCGGGGTCCTGCTCAACGTGGTCATGGAGTCCTTTCCGGGTGCATACACACGCACCCGCGATCACACTCCGAAGCTAACACCGGCGGAAAATGCCGACCCGGGAAAGACGAAATTATTGACGAATCATTTACGGTTCGAAGCGGTACCCCATGCCGGCCTCGGTGAGCAGGTGCCTGGGCCGGGCCGGGTCGGCTTCAAGTTTGCGGCGCAGCTGCCCCATGTACACCCGCAGGTAGTGGGTTTCGTTGCCATAGCCCGGGCCCCAGATCTTCGTCAGCATCTGCTGCTGCGTTATGAGCCGTCCCGGGTTGCGGACCAGCAGCTGCAGGATGGCCCATTCCCGCGGGGTAAGCCGTACCGGTGCCCCGTCGCGGGTCACCTTTTGGCTGGCCAGGTTCACCTGGAAGTCCCCGACGTCGACCGTCCTCACCTGCGCGCCTCCGTCGGAGGAACTGAGCCGGCGTTCGGCCACCCGCAACCGCGCAAGGAGTTCGTCCAGCCCGAACGGCTTGGTCACGTAGTCATCGGCTCCCGCGTCGAGGGCCCGGACTTTGTCCACGGATCCGTGCCGGGCAGACAGCACAATAATTGGTGTGTTGCTGGACCGGCGGATTCTGGTAATGACGTCCACCCCGTTGATGTCAGGCAGGCCAAGGTCCAGCACGATGATGTCCGGCCGGCTGTTTTCGGCGTGCTGGAGGGCAGTGGCTCCGTCCAGGGCGGTAAGCACCGCATACCCCTCCGCGTGCAGATTGACCTGCAGCGCCCGCAGGAGCTGGGCTTCATCGTCGACGACGAGGACTGTTCTCATCGCCCGCCGTCTTCTGTGGAGTGTCCGTCATCCGCGGAGATGAGGTGTGCGTTTTCGGGTCCTGGGGAGAGCGGGAGCCGGATGACCATCGTCAGGCCCCCTCCGGGGGTCGGTTCGGCGGACAGTTCGCCGCCCATTGCCTCGGTGAAACCCTTTGCGACCGCCAGTCCCAGGCCTATTCCGAGGCCGTCCGGGGCGTCGTCGAGGCGTTGGAAGGGTTCGAACATGGTGATGACATTCGCGGCGGGAACTCCCTGGCCATGATCGACGATCCTCAGTTCGCCGCAGGGACGTCCGTTGAGGGTGGCCATGGCAGAGCCGCTGGAGGGGCCCACGATGACGACGTCGGCGCCCGGCGCGTATTTCAAAGCGTTCTCCGCGATGTTGGCGATGACCCGCTCCAGCATGCCCAGGTCGGCGTCGATGACGGGCATGTTCGGGGCGAGATCGACCCTGATGGCACCGGCGGGGATTCCCCGCAGCGCTTCTTCGATGGCATCCCTCCAGGTCACCGGCGCTGTGAGCGGTGCCGCGGAACCGCTCGAAATCCGGGACATGTCCAGAAGATTGCCCACCAGGGACTCAAGGCGGTCTGAATACGACTCGATGGTTTCGAGCATTTCGGCCCTGACCTCCTCCGGGAGCCGCACGTTCTGGCGCCGCAGGGCTGTGACGGCAAGCTTTATTCCTGCCAGGGGTGTCCGCAGGTCGTGGCTGACGGCGCGCAGAATGGACGTCCGAATGCTGTTGCCCTCCGCCAGCTTTGCCGTCTCGCGCAGCTTGAGCTGGAGTGACTGACGCTGCCGCAGCAGGAGGAGGTGGGACCCGTAGGCCGTCAGCAGCCGCCGGTCTCCCGCGGTCAGGTCCCTCCCGGCGACCACCAGTGCAGTCGCCGGGTCCGCCAGTTCAACGGCGCCGGCGGCGGGGGCACCGGCGGCGGGATCGCCGGTGCCGGGGGACGCGGGCGGCGCCTGGCCGGAGTAGGCCTGAAGCACCCAGTCCCCGCGGGTAGCCGCTGGCAGGGTATCCGCGGGCAGGGTATCCGCGGGCAGGGTATACAGCCCTGCGGACTGGACCTGGAAGGTCTTCCGGACCTTATTAAGAAAAGCGGGAACCGTATCATCCTCGATCAGCGCTTCCCGGGCCAGATCCGCCAGGGTTGCAGCCTCGGACCGTGCGCGGGCGGCCTCGCGGGCGCGCCTGGCCGAGAGTCCGACCAGCAGGGACACCGCAATCGCTGAGCCAAGGAATACCAGCAGCGCGAAAATGTTCTGCGGATCTTTGACGCTGAACGTCCCCACCGGGTCCGTCTCGAAGTAGTTGAGCAGCAGGGAGTCCAGCAGCGCAGCCACCACCGCCGGCCACAGCCCTCCGACGAAGGCCACTGCCATCACCCCGGTCAGATGGACCAGCACATGCGTGGCAAGGTTCAGATCCGGGGCCAGGGAAAGGACAAACGTGGCGAGTGCCGGCAGGAGCACGGCGAGAATGAAGCCGGCCGTTGTCCGGGCGCGGCCGAGCGTCAGCGGGGCGGCGGCCTTGGGCAGCACGGTGAAAGTCTTGCCCACGCCGGGAGCCGCGCCCGGAAATATGCGATGAGTTCCCTTTGCCACACAGACAGTCTGACAGTTTCGGTCGAGCCTGACGGGCATGGCGCAGCCTTCACTCCATGCCGGAAATCACGCTGCCATCCGAACAGGGCCGCCGTCCGCCCTACGCCCGGCCCTTGAGGATCAGGTTCCAGTAGACCTGCGGGAAAACGTCGCGGTCCACCACCCATGACGCCCGGCTTTCCTTCCACGTGGGTACCTTGGGGATGGTGGGCTTAGGCCGGTAGTCGGCGTCGAACTCGGCGAACACCACGGTTGAGCGGGAGACCGTGAACGGGCACACCGCGTAGCCGTCGTACTTCTGGGTCAGGGGCGCTCCCTTCCGGGCAGCCATGAGGTTCTTGGCCAGGACTTTGGTCTGTTTGCGCAGCGCGCCGCCGCACTTGGAATTGGCGGTTGCGGCGGCGTCCCCCAGGGACCAGACATTGGGGTAGCGGACGTGCCGGAGGGTTTCCGGGTCAACCTGCACGAACCCGCCGCCATTGCCCGGTGCCGGCAGGTCCGTGGCCTTGAGCCAGTCCGGTGCCGACTGCGGCGGGACGGCGTTGAGGACGTCGTAGCGGATCTCCTCGGTGGTACCCGCCGCGTTATCGCGGATCAGCACGGTCCGCCCGAGGGGATCAGCGGCTGTCAGCTCGCTGTTCAGGCGCAGTTCGATGCCGTATTCGGCGATCTTCCGGTTGAGCTCGTCATCAACGCCGGGGACGCCGTAAACGGTGGGATAGGGCTGGACCATGACCACCCGGATGTCATCGAGGACTCCATGTTCCTTCCAGTAGTCGCAGGCCAGGTACATGGGCTTTTGGGCCGCGCCGGCGCACTTGGCCGGTCCGGCAGGCATGGTGAACACGGCGGTGCCGGACGTGAGGCTGCTGAGCAGGGTCCAGGCTTTGGGGGCGAGAGCGAACTCGTAATGTGAGGCGCCGAAGGGCGAATGGACCGCGGCTTCGAGGCCCGGGATCTTGTCCCAGTCCAGCTGCAGGCCCGGGCAGACCACCAGCTGGTCGTAGGTGATCTGATCGCCGGAGTTCAGCGTGACCGTGTTGGCTACGGCATTGATCACCAGGGCTCCGTCCCGGATCCACTCCACTCCCGGGGGAGTGACGGAAGCCTGCGAACGGATGGCCTCCGCGGCCTTGGCCCTGCCGCCGGCAATGTGGGAGAAAAGCGGCTGGTACAGGTGGTGGTCTTTGGGTTCGACGACGGCGATATCAGCAACGCCGTAACGGTGCAGCCGTGCCGCCAGCGAAATACCTGCGTTGCCGCCGCCAATGATGAGGACCTCGTGATGCGCGGCGTCAGACATGGCCTCAGTCCTTCTCGGTCAGGGCCGACGCTTTATGGGCCGCCCGCGCCCCGGTCTTGGCGGACTCCACCACGTACTGGGGTTCGTCAGCCGTTGCCCGGTGGGTGTTCCCGTCCAGTTCAAAGTCGCTCGTCTTTTTCTCCACGATTTTGCCGTGCGTGGGCCCCTGGGGCGTGTTCCATTCCACGGAGGTTCCCTTGCGTAGCGACATGTCTGCTCCTTTGGCCCGGCGTGAGAAACCGGCTGCACACAATGGTAAGCATGGTTAGTATCGCGGGTCACGGGTTCGAGCCCCCCTGATCGCTCCAGGACCCCCATCCATTGCTCCGTAACCGCCGTTCTCGGCGCCCAAAAGGGCCGTTACGGAGCAATCGATGGGGTTGGCTGCCCGGCCGCGGGTGCCGTTCCGCCGGCACCCGTTGTTGGCGGTGCGGGCGCCGGCGGTGGTGCGGGCGCCTCAGCGGTGGGAGCGGACGACGGCGGCGGGTCGCCTGGAGCCGATTGCGTCGGTTGCGTCGTGGGCGGCACAGCCGGCGGCGCAGAGGCCGCGCCGTTGCCGGTGGGGGCCGGCGCTGGTGCCGTGGAACCGGGGGAGGGCGGCGCTGTCCGGCCCGGCGTGGGGCCCGGGCTGGCAGTTTCAGCGGACGTTGCGGTGCCGGCCTTCGTGGCGCTGGGGTCGGCCTTGATGATCGCGGTGATTTGTTCCTTGTACGCCTCAAGCCGGGACTGGATTTCGGACAGCGGCACGTTCTGGATGTTCCTGCCGTAAGCGGCGATCTGGGCCCAGAGTTCATTCAGCCGTGCCATGCTGTCCTCGCCCAGCGGGCCGTCCAGGGTGAGGACCAGTTGGCTCGCCAGGGCGTACGTGAGGCACTCCAGGCAGTTGTAGTTGGCGGCAGCAGACAGGTTTTCCGGGACGATGACATCCGCCTGGCCCACAATAAGCACCACCTGGAAGCCGACCGCCACTGCCGCGCATCCCGAGCAGCTGGCGAACGCGTAGGCCTCATTGGTGGCGTCCACCGGTTCGCCGTCCTCGGCCCAGACCAGGGCGAAGGCCACGCTGTACGTCACCGATCCGTCGGTGGTGTTCACTGCCAGCGCCTGGTTGCCGCCGGCCTCGGGAGCGGCGGGCCGGTCGAAGGGGAATACCCAGGACGGGGCCGAAGGCACGCCCGGGCGGGCGCCCGCGGAACTGGTGGCCGCAGCGGAACCGGCGGGCACCAGGACCATGCTCAGCTGCGGGTTCTCCCGAGTGGGCAGGGCCGCTCCCGCAGGCCACAGGGCCACGGTGCTGCCCGGCTGCCCCTCGCGGAGCACGGTGCGGGACTGCGGAAATACGGAAGCGGTGGCGTCTGCCAGGGTCCCGCGTTCGTACGGCTGCACCGGACGGTACGTCCCGCCGTCGGGCCACCACGCCCACGCGAGTCCGGCCAGAACGGCCGCAACGGCCGCCATGGCGGCGCCGCGCCGCAGCGCCTTGCCGCGGGTTTTTCGCCAGAGGCCGGTCACCACCTGCCGCAGCAGCCGCAACAGGATGTAGATCATGCCCAGCACCGGAAGGGCCACGGCCGCGATGGCCAGGACACGAACGGCGGCCCCGGCCAGGTCCCCGGCGGCGGCGCTTTCAGCGAGTAACGATTGCTGCCTGAGTACGCCGTCCCACGCGGTGGCCAGCAGCCGCGGCAGGGCGAGCACCATCATGACCAGGCTGAACAGCAGCATTGGCACGGTAACCAGGACCCAAAGCGTCACCACGGCGCGCGCCCACGGCTTCAGGACCCGGCTTTCCGGCTTTCCCCAACGCCAGGGGAGCAGGCCGAGGAGGGTCGGCTTGATGCGCTGGAACAGGTCCGGAACGCCTACGGTGTCGGCGAGGATGTGGTACCCGTCGTACCGCACGAGGGGAAGCAGTTGACGGACCATCTGCAGGATCTGGGTGACCACCACCAGCAGCAACGCGTCAAAGCCCGTGGCCCACCAGATGCCCATGATGGCCACCGCCACGATGGCGTTGAAGTACAGGCCGCCGAGGTCCGTGCGCAGGCGTCCGCCACGGCCCAGCCGGTAGGAATCGGTGACGTCGGTGAAGAACGCCGGCCAGATCAGGTACAGGCCTGCGCCCATGGTTCCGGGCGTGGCGCCGCCCTTGCGCGCGCCGGCCGCGTGGCCGAACTCGTGGAAGCCGGAGGACAGGATGGTGATGGCGAAAATCAGCAGGAGCAGGGCGGGGTTGGCGAACGCCTCGTGGGTGGCGGAGCCGAGGCCCTTCACCATCAGCACCCACCAGCAGGCCGCCAGGAACGCCGCCGTCACCGCCACCACAATCAGCGGATTGAACAGGGCGGCAAAGGGGGCCGTCAGCCTGCGGGTGCGTTCCGGATTGGTCACCGTGTAGCGGAACCGCATGCCCAGCAGCGGGTCGGCCTTGCGCACCTCCGGCTGTGATCCGTCCGCCAGTTGAAGCAGGCCCATGGGCAGCAGCTGAGAATCCATCAGCGTGCGGACGTTCTCCGCGCTGACCAGCCGCCCCGAACCCATGCTCGCGTGCTGCGCGATCTCGGCCAGGCTCCGGGTCCCGTCGGTGGCCTCCAGCACCAGATACAGCAGCGGCGTCAACTGCAGGGTCTGGCCATCCGCCCGGCGGACCAGGGAAGGCGGCTCGCGGTAGCCCGACCCCTCCGACTGGCCGAGGAGCTGCACTCCTTCGGCCCGAGAGGGAACGTGCGGCCGGTGCCCGGCCGCGGTGGCAGGGGACGACGGCGGGCCCGCCTGTCCGGGCGGGCCGCCGTACGTTGTGGTCATCTGTGCTTACTGTTCGAGGTCGGACTGCTGATCGGCCGAAGCGTTGGCAGCGCCCTCAATGTGCTGGGTAATCATGGCGTCCTGATCGGCCACGGCAAACGCCTGGCTGTCGATGGAGCCGATGTTCGCGGCCACGGCGGCATCGATCGGAGCAGCAACGTTGGCGTTTGCGGCGACGGCACCGTTGATCGGTGCGGCGATGTCGGCGTCGGCCGCGAGGTCCACGTTGACGTTGAGGAGGTCCCCGTCGAGGGCTGCGGCGGGATCAGCCGGCAGCGCACCGACGTCGGGCAGTGTGGGGTCCGGCAGTGAGGCATCCGGCGATGATGCGTCCGGCGCGGTTCCGGCCGGGGTCTCCGGCGCCGTGTCGGTTCCTGTGCCCTGGCTGATGATGCTGTCCTGGGCGGAATCGGCGTTCGCGTCCGCCGCGATCCCCTGGTCGATGATCACGCCCTGGTCCGCCAAGGCCTGCGCGTCCGAACCAAAGGAGAGGATGTTTGCCGAAGCCGCGGCGTCAATCGGTGCCGCCACGTTGGCGTTGGCCGCCACGGCCAGGTCGATGGGGGCCGCCGCGTCAATGCCGAGATCGAGGTCCGCGTTCAGGTCCAGGACGGAAGCAACTTCCTTGTCCGGCAGGGCGGTGGTCTGTTCCAGCAGCAGCTCATCGTCAGTCAGGGGACGCATTTCCGGGTTCATGCTCACGCAACCTCCAGTACGGCGCGGGTTGGTCTACCCCCAGCGGGCAGCCCGCGCCAGACAATAGTAAGCATGGTTAGCTTTCTCCGTCATCGGTTGCTCCGTAACTGCCGTTATGAGCGTCCAAAACGGCAGTTACGGAGCAATCGATGGGCTGTGTGCCTTAGGCGGAAGTCCCGGCAGGCTGCATTTCAGCGGCGGGTGCCGGCGTGGCACTCGGGTCGGCTTGGACGATGGCGATGATCTGCTGCTTGTACGCCTCCAGCCGGGACTGGATTTCAGAAAGCGGGACGTTCTGAAGGTTTGTGCTGTACTCGAGGTTCCTGCCGTACGCGTCGATCTCGTCCCACAGTGCTGACAGTTGATCCATCCGGTCATCACTCAGCCCACAGCCCACGCTCAGGACCAACTGGTTGGCCAGCGCATTAGTGTGGCATTCGAGGCAGTTGTAGTTCACGGCCGCGGAATGGTTCTGCGGAGCGATAATTTCGGGTCGTTCCTCTATCAGTACCACCTGGAATCCCACGGCCACCGCCGCGCAGCCCGTGCAGTGGGCAAAAGCGTACGCTTCATTGGTCGTGTCCACAGGATCGCCGTCTTCGGCCCAGACCAAAGAGAATTCCACACTGTAGGCCGCCGAGCCGTCGGTGGTGTTCACCGCCAGGGCCTGGTTGCCGTCCTCTTCCGGTTCATCCGGCGGGTCGAAAGGGAACACCCAGTCCGGTGCGGGACGTTCCCAGCCGGCAGGTGCAATTCGCAGGGCCGGTTCAACGGTGCTCCCGGCGTTTCCGGGCCGTAGCGCGGCACCGGACTGCGCAGGCACTGACGTGGTGGCGTCGGCCAGCGTTACCCGCTCTAACGGCTGGACCGGACGGTACGATTCGCCGTCGCCTCCCCATGCCCCCGTGAGCCCGGCCAGAAGGGCCGCAGCGGCCGTCAGGGCCACAACATGCTGCGGCGCCTTGCCGCGGAATTTACGCCAGAGTCGCGTCACCAGCTGCTGGGGAACCATGCTCACGTCACCTCACGTCCGGAGGGGGTTGATCTGCCCCCAGCGGACAGCACTGCATCAGACAATAGTAAGCCTGGTTACCTTTTTCGTCATCGGTTGATCCCCACCGGTTCCCTCACCTCGCAAGCTCGGCCAGGGAACCCTACCGGCGTGGGCCCTCTGCCGTTATGGGCGCCCAAAAGGGCAGTTACGGAGCAGTCGATTGGATTACCGCAGGCCAGCCCCCGGCAACAGCTCAACCGCGCCGAGGGAATCGGCGATGAACGCGTAGTCCCACGCCCGCTCGCGCCACTGGACGTATCGGCCCGATGCTCCGCCATGGCCGCCTTCCATTTCGATCTTCATGACGATCGGCTCCGTGCCGGTGGTCTTGTTCCGCAGCTCCTGGACCCACTTGGCGGGCTCAACATAGAGAACGCGGGTGTCATTGAAGGACGTCACCGCGGCGATCTTCGGGTATGCCACTTCCCGCACATTCTCGTAGGGCGAGTAGGAATTCATGTAGGCGTACACCTCAGCGTCCGTGATGGGGTTTCCCCATTCCTCCCATTCGAGGGCGGACAGCGGGAGCTCCGGGTCCAGGATGCTCGTCAGCGGGTCCACGAAGGGCACCTGCGCCACCACCGCGGCGTACTTTTCCGGCGCCAGGTTGGCCACGGCGCCCATCAGCAGGCCGCCCGCGGAGCCTCCCATGGCCGCAATCCGGGACGGCTCCACCCAGCCCGAGTCCGCCAGCCAGTCGGTGGCGGCCACGAAGTCCGTGAACGTGTTCTTCTTGGTGAGCTTCTTGCCGTCCTCGTACCAGTGCCGGCCCAGCTCGCCCCCGCCGCGGATGTGGGCGATCACAAACACCACGCCGCGGTCCAGCAGCGACAGCCGCGCGATGCCGAAACCGGGGTCCATGCTCAGCTCGTACGAGCCGTACCCGTAAACCAGCCCCGCCGCCGTCGAATCCTGCTTGATGCTCTTGTGCCGCAGGACGGAGAGCGGGATCCGCGTGCCGTCCGCGGCGGCGGCCCATTCCCGGGTGGCGACGTAGTCGGCGGCGGAGTAGCCGCCCAGCACCGGGCTTTCCTTGCGGAGCAGCAGCTCGCCGGCGGGCTGTGCCGCGGTGGGAAGGACAAAGTCGTACACGCGCGACGGCGTGAAGTAGGACGTGTAGCCCAGCCGGATGACCGGCGCCTCATAGTCGGATCCGCCGACGCCGGCCGTGTACAGCTCCTCGTCGAAGGCCGGTTCCACGGGCGGCTCCTGCGCGGCGGTGCCCAGCCCGGAAAGCCCCATCACCTGGACCCGCTCAATGGTGTCCTTGCGGACGGAGACGATCAGGTGCGTGGAGGTGACCCCTGCACCGTTGACGCGGACGTCGTCGGAATGTTCGACGACGGTGCTCCAGTGCTGCTCGGCCAGCGGCTTGGAGAGCTCGGCCGGGTCAACGAGGGAGACCATGGAGTTCACGGCGTTCCGGTTGTGCGTGATGATGATCCGCTCGGACTTTTCGCCGTCAGGGCCTTCGAGGAGGAACGGCTCCGCCTCGTAGAGCACGCGCTCGTCCCGCGAAATCACGGTGGTGAGCGCCGCCGTCGGATCGTCGAAGCGGAGCAGCCGCGTCTCGCTGTACTCGGAGCAGCCGATGCCCAGCACGAGGTGACGCCTGTCAGAGGAGAGCTCAAAGCCCAGCCACATGGCGACGTCGTCCTCCTGGTAAATCACCTCATCGTCGGTGACGGGCGTGCCCAGCACGTGGGACTTGACCTGGTAGGGGCGCCACGAATCATCCACCACGGTGTAGAAGATGCGGGTGCCGTCGGGGGAGAAGCTGACGCCGTAGAAGACGTTTTCGATGACGTCCGGCAGCAGTTCACTCGTGCGCAGGTCCTTGATGTGCAGGGTGAAGCGTTCGTCGCCGGCGTTGTCCACGGCGTAGGCGTAGAGGTTCCCGTCCACGGTGACGGCCGAGCCGCCCACGGAGAAGAACGGCTTGCCTTCAGCTTCGACGTTGCCGTCCAGCAGCACTTCCTCGCCGGGGATTTCGACGCCGGCCTGCACCGCCGGGGGAGTCCAGTCGGCCACGGGGTTGCCGGTGTCCCGGGCGCGGACCCGGCACTGGATGCCGTATTCCTTGCCCTCCGCCGAGCGGCTGAAGTACCACCAGCCGTCCTTGCGGTTCGGGACAGACAAGTCTGTCTCCTGCGTGCGGCCCTTGATTTCCTGGAAGATGGCCTCCCGCAGCGGCTCCTGATGCGCGGTGACCGCCTCCTGGTAGGCGTTCTCGGCCTTGAGGTGCTCAACCACCTCGGCAGATTCCTTTTCGCGCAGCCACTCGTAGCTGTCCACGAAGGTATCGCCGTGGTGGGTCCGCGCGTGCGGGACCTTCTTGGCGACCGGCGGCGTGAGACTGCTGGTGCTAGCGGCGTCAGGGAAAGTGACGGCCGAAGCGGGGGAGGAGTTGGCGGAATCCTGCAGCGGAGTCTGAGTCATTCCTTCAATATAGATACCCCCGCCAGCAAACGGCACGCCCGTTCGCTACCGGGGTAGCTGCCGCCCTCCCCACGGACGCCCTCTCACTTGATGTGGTCTTTTCCGGAACGCTCTGGCAGTTGCTGTCTTTAGGCTGCGTGGTTCACGTGGGGACCTGGCGCACCACGCGGGCGGGCGAGCCCACAACTCCTGGATGCCTCTCCCAACACCGTGTCTTCGGTCAGTTCCACCACCTCGGATGCGAATTCAGCCCTGTTGGTCATTCGTATGGGGGACTACAGTCAGCCCACGAGGACCTGAGGCTCCGATGATCTGGATTTCCTAGATGGCGCCTGGGTCTTATCGCGACCAACGGAAGGTCTGCAACGTGAGTCTCCCACTTTCCAGCAAAACATTCTCGGGCGGACTCATCGCCCTCCTGATCTTCAACGCGCTGTCAGCTTTTGGGGGCGCAGTACTGGCCATTGCTTTTGGCGGCGCGGGGGTCCCGTTGGAGCACCTCGCGGGCACTTGGTTCTCGTCCGTCCTTGGCTTGGGGCTCATTCTGGGCATCGTCGTCGGGGGTACGCACGCGGCCGCCGCGTTTGCGCTGGTTAGGCAGCGTCCCCGGGCTCTGCTGGTGGCTGCGGTTGCGGGCTTCGCCATGCTCATCTGGATCTTCACCGAGGTGGCCATCATCGGATACTCCTGGCTGCAGAGCCTCTATTTCGGGCTCAGTACGTTGGAACTGATCCTCGTTCTTGCCCTGCTGGGAATTGCCCCCGCAATCGTTTCTCCCGTAATCGCAGGACACTCGGCGTTGGAGGGCCCGACGAGTTCCGGGTCCCATGAAACCCCGCGGCCAGGTGAACCGGAGGGATACTCCGCGCCGGCCGCTGATCCGGGGGCTGCCGCAACGTAGAGGCTTTGAGAAAGTTACCGGCGGGAACCCCTTGAACGGTCCCCCGAGCGGTGCTAAAACGGCATTACCGGGAGGATCCGGACGCGTTCTTTTTCATCTGCCTCTTGAGGGCGGCTAGCCTTTTGGGCACGCCACAGCGCCAGATAGCGCATCGGCAGTTTGCGGGTGACCCTTCCGATAAGGTGGCCCCCGGCCTCGCCGGGGGCCATCCTTATGAGCGGCTAGCGCGTCGTACCGCGGTCGCTGCCGCGGACCGTGGCCCGCGCCGGGTCGGTGCTCCTGGACAGGAGAATGGCCAACGCAATCATGCCCGGCCCAGAATCAGGTGCAGCCAGTTGTCCGCGCTGTTTACGGGAACAAAGTTGGCCGCCCTGTCATGGCCGGAGTCATCGAAAGTCGTGTCAACCCTGCTTGTGCGGAACCAGGTACTGGTGCTATAAAAAATCTATATCAGCCAATACAGATCAGCTGATTCCAGTATGTTGAACCAGCTCTTACGAGGAGGAAAATCATGTTGATGCGTACCGATCCGTTCCGCGAACTGGACAGGCTGACCCAGCAGGTCCTCGGAACCAGCGCGCGTCCTGCGGCGATGCCCATGGACGCGTGGCGGGACGACCAGGAATTCGTTGTGGCGTTCGACCTGCCTGGAGTTAGCCCGGACTCCGTTGACCTCGACGTGGAACGAAACGTCCTGACCGTGAAGGCCCAGCGCCCCGAGCCTGCCGGGAAGGACGTCGAGCTGATCGCCTCCGAGCGACCGCGCGGAACCTTCAGCCGTCAGTTGATCCTCGGTGACACCTTGGACGTGGAACACGTCAAGGCAACGTACAACGGCGGTGTGCTGACGTTGCGGATACCGGTCGCCGAAAAGGCCAAGCCACGGAAAATCGAGATCGAGACGAAGGAGCCGCAGCACCAGCTTGCGTCGTAGCCCGCCGTCGCAGCTCCCACAGTGATGACTCCCGGCCGGTCCGGGGGTCATCACTGTGCCGAGGGAGACGTGGCCGAAGCCAACCCGCCCGCGGGCATTGAGGAAAAAGCCGGGATCAGGTAGCCAGCTCCAGCATGAGCGCCGGCAGTTCATCGGCCAGTTCGCGGGCCAGGAATCCCAGCGGGCCCAGCCTGCTGGCGAGCCTGTCGGCGGCTGCGGCATGAAGGTGCGTTCCCCAGCACGCGGCCTGGGCGTCGCTGGCACCCCGTGCGCGGAGCCCGGCGATGGTACCGGCCAGAACGTCCCCGCTGCCGGACGTACCCAGTCCGCCGTAGCCGGTGGTGATTTCCCAGAGTTCGGGACCCTCCGGCGCCTGCCCGTCAGGCGGACGCGCGATGAAGCCCTGGCAGCTGACCACCGCCTGGTACTGCCCCGCAATGTCGCGCACAGCCGATTGCAGTTGGTCCACCTCCCGGCCCAGCAGAATCCCCGCCTCCGTCGGGTTCGGGGTGAGGATCAGCCGCCCATGCCACGGTTCCAGCGCATCGCCCAACCGGGGCAGGCAGCCCAGGGCGTAGGCGTCCAGAATGATGGTGGCACCTCCGGTTCCGGAGCCCCCGTCGCTACTGCCGCCGTCGTGATCCCTTTCCAGCAGAGTCCTGAGCAAATCTTCCGTGCGGTCCGCATCGTCCAGTCCGGGCCCGATCAGAACGGCGTCGGCGCTCTCAAGATCGCCGTAAATCGGGTCCAGGCCGGAGCCCCGCACGGAGCCGTCCCTGGTTTCCGGAAGTCCTATGACGCCGGCCTCCGGGAAGCTGACAGCCAGCTGGGCGGCCACAGATTCGGCGACGGCCATGGTGAGCCTGCCCGCCCCGGCCCGGAGCGATGCGATTCCGGCCAGCAGGGCGGCGCCCGGTGTGGCCCGGGCGCCGCCGATCACCATCACCGCGCCGCGGGAGTACTTGTCCTCCCCGGCCGACGGCAGCGGCCAGCCGCGCAGCAGCGACGGCGTGACCGGCGTCGCCCGCGAGCCGGCCGCCGGCGTTCCGTCGGAGCCGGTGCCGCCAGAACCTGCCCCGTCATCGGCAGAAGGGCCATCGGCAGGCGGGCTACCGGGGGTGGACATCGGCATCCCCGGCGTGTTCGGTGACCTCGACGCCCTGGGCGGTGAGGTGGTCCGCCATGTTGAAGCTCTCCAGCGTCCACGGGCCCTGCCCCTGGGGGCGCACATAGCGGGTGATGGACGCGTTCAGGACCGAGGTGCTGGCGGCCAGGTCCAGGAGTTCGGCTTCGGTCATCCCTTCCAGGACGTAGCGGACCAGCATGATCAGGGCGTCGTGGCACACCAGCATCACCCGTTGCCCGCTGCCCAGGTTGTTCAGTTCGCCAAGGACGGAGCGCAGCCGCAGCACAACGTCCGCCCAGGACTCGCCGCCGGGCGGGCGGTAGTAGAACTTGCCCAGCCAGCGCCGGCGTTCGGCTTCGTCCGGGAGCCGCCGCTCCACGCCCTGGCGGGTGAGCATGTCCAGGATGCCGAGTTCACGGTCTCGGAGGCGCTCGTCGGTGCGGACCTTGACAGGCCACCGGGCGGTTTCCACTGCAATCTCGGCCGTCTGATGCGCCCGAACGTAAGGGGAGGACACCACGGCGTCGGGCCGGAGCTCCTCCTCGATCGACGCCAGGGCCCTGCCCAGCGCGAGCGACTGGTCCTGGCCGGTACGGGACAGCGTGACGTCCGCGTCGCGGGCGGGCACATCGATCACGTCGGCACCGGCCTGGCTGGCCTCCGTGGCCGCCACGTTGCCTTCGCTTTCGCCATGCCGGACCAGGATGAGCTCCACCGCCCCGGCCTCGCGCACTGCCTGCGTCAAACCGCTGTTTTCCAAGACAAACCACCCCATCGTCGCGCGTCCCTGCCGGTGCAGAGCCTACTGGAGGCGTACCCACTTTGGGCTTCGGATAACGCTCAGTGTGGCTTGCCACAAAGTACGCGGCCAGACCCTTGACAGGGCTTCGTTACCGCGCGGTAATTAAAAACACACTTTGTAAATTGGGGTCAATGATGAGAAACCTGATACCGAAAGGCACCCTCCGCCAGATGCTTCTGCCGCCCACGTTCGGGCTGCACATGACGAAGGCTGCAGACTTCACGGTGCTCTCCGTGGAGGTCTGGAGCA
Source organism: Pseudarthrobacter sulfonivorans (assembly GCF_014712225.1). Lineage (GTDB taxonomy): Bacteria > Actinomycetota > Actinomycetes > Actinomycetales > Micrococcaceae > Arthrobacter > Arthrobacter sulfonivorans. The sequence goes on along the minus strand of NZ_JACXBW010000001.1, from coordinate 413,272 downwards.
CCTGTCTGGTGGTCAATATACATGTGGAATCCGCTGCCGGAGCCGCGGTCCCCGAAATCACCATCGAGGATCACTGGGGCACGGTCTACACACTGAAGGATTCGGCCAGCGTGGGCTCGCGGAACCTGCAGGTGTTCACCCCTTCCGTGCCAGCCGGCACCAGGAGCCTGACGATCAGGTCCACCGACGCCGCCGAGGCCCGCCTCGTGGTGGCCTTCGCCGTCCGCGCCATGCACGACGCCGACGACATCAGCCACGCCCCGGCTTACCAACCGCACCACCTGCGCCGCCCCGCGTAGGGTTTTGCTCGCAAGGCATCGGCCCGCCCTACCAAACGCTCTCTCACTTAACGCGGGTTTTTCACCGACGCTCTATCACTTCCCGGTGCACCGGCGTCGGCAGTGATAGAGCGTTCCGGGATTTGCCGCATTAAGTGAGAGAGCGTCCGGGGATTTCGCCCATTAAGTGAGAGAGCGTCCGGCCATAGATCGGGAAACGCTGGCGGGCGTATCCTGATCACGCAAAGGCGCATCCGCCCAGCGTGAGAGGGGAAGCTTCATGACCATCCCGCCAGTGCACGAACCCGAGCCGTTTCCGCCGGAGCCCGGGCCTGACCCGTTAACACCGGATCCCACCCATCCCGGGCACCCGGGACCGGCCAGGCCCAGCCCCGTACCAACGCCGGAGCCTCCCGGGCCGCTGCCCATCCCGGATCCGGGGCCGACGCCCCTGCACCCGGACCCCACCCGGAGTTGAACACAGATGGCCCCCGGCGCAAGCCGGGGGCCATCTGTGTTTTCGGCGCCGGCCACCCCCGTCAGCGGGCTCCCGCGTACTCGGGCAGCCTGCCTTCGCGCAAGGCCGCGGACATCTGGGCGATCCCGCCGTAGTCCGGGAACACCACCGAGGCACCGCCGGCAGCTATGCCCGTGCCGGCCGTCGGCAGTGTGAGGGATACGAAACTGTTGGGGTCGATGCCGCGCATCGCATAGGCCAGGACGGCCACGCTGACAGGGTCGAAGCCCTGGTCCACGGTGAGGTAGGTCCCGGCGAAGTTCACCAGGCCCCGCAAGGCATTGACGTCCGTGAGGACGCCGACGCTGGTCAGCCGGGCGAGGACGGCGCGGAGGAACGTCTGCTGGTTCCGGACCCGCTGGAAGTCGCCGTCCACAAAGGCGTAGCGCTCGCGGGAGAACTCCAGCGCGGCCTGTCCGTCGAGGTGGTTGACGCCCTGGGTGAACACGTGCTGGGTGTCGTGCGTGGACTGGAACGGCACGGCGACGTCCACGTCGATGCCGCCCAGCGCGTCCGTGAGTGCCCTGAACCCGTTGAAGTCCAGCATGACGGTGTGGTCAATGGGAGTGCCCGTCAGTTCGCCCACGGTCCGTGCTGCCAGCGGGATGCCGCCCACCGACAGGCTGTCGTTGATCTTGGAGGCGCCGTAGCCGGGGATGTTTACGTACAGGTCCCGCATGATGGAGACCACCTGCACGCTCCGCCGGTCTGCGGGGACGTGGACCAGCATCATGGAGTCGGCCCGCTGGTCCTGGTACTCGCCGGTGGCCTGGGTGATGGACGCCTGGTCCCTGGCGTTGGCGCGGCTGTCGCTGCCGATCAGCAGAATGTTCATGGGAACGGCAGGGAGCTCCGCGATGGGCTCGGGCGGCGGCGGAGGCGCGGGTGCCGGTGGAGGCGGCGGTGTCGTCTCGGACGGCGTGGGCGTAGGAGTTTCCGTGGCCGCGGCTGCGGGCGCAGCAACTTCCGCCGGCGGGCGGCTGAAGACGAGGGCCGATACAGCCACCACCGCCACCAACAAGAGGGACAACACGGCCGCGATCAGGCGCCGCCGTTTTTGCCCCTCAGGGGCAAGATTTTCGTGGCCCGTAGTGCCGGGGCCGATCCGCTCAGGACCGCTTGGGGTGACCATGACTTAGTGTCCGCCCCCGGGGACTGTTCCGCCATGGGGAGGCGTGTTTCGTTTTCCTAACGCTTCACGTAACCCAATGCGGGTCACTCCTTGCCCTTCCGGGGCCTGGGAGCGGCAGGAAGTGACCCCGCGTTGCTCTGCTCGCCGGCAAGTGAACGCACGACGCCGGCGTGCCGGGTTATGCGGGCGCGTTCAGCCGGGCGTGGCGCAGCACGGAGATGATCGCGGGTGCGAGTTCGTCTTCCATCTGGCGGTAGACCTCCGGCCCGCGGCGGTAGGGGTCGATGATGTCGTTCTCGAGGGAATCCGCCGGCAGCGACAGGTGCCGCACCGACGCGGCCCGGGCGGGCAGTCCGCGCCAGAAGGCGGTGTTGGCACCCAGGGGATCGCCGCCGTCGGCCGTTCCTGCACGGTCCGCCGTACCCGAGGTGCCGTCGGTGCGGTTGTCCAGAACGTCGAGCATCCGGGCAAATTCACGAATGGTGAAGGTGCGCTTGAGCAGGGACGCGTCCAGCTGAAGCACTTCGCCGCGGTGGCCGGAGGTCATGGTGAGCACCAGGTCCACGCCGCGCAGGATCTTGCCGGTCAGCTGGCGGGACACAAAGCCGTTAGGGTTCCCGCCGAACGTGCGCACGATGTCCCCCGACAGCGGCTGCATGGGGTCGCCCACCATGGCCCGGGTCCCCGCGCTGGTCACCACAAACGCGCCCGGCATCACCTGGTCCAGCCCTGCTTGCAGCAGCCGTTCGGCTACCGGGGAACGGCAGATGTTGCCGGTGCAGACGGTCAGGATTCTCACGGGGGCGGCGTCGGGGGCAGGTGCGGGGGATTCCACGGAACTTCTCTTTCCAGCCGGGGCGCCGGACCGGGTACGGCCGGGCATCTTTCAACTTAACACGAGAGGCCCCAGCGATGTCCCGACGCCCCGCCCGGACGCCCCGCCCCGGGGGCCGAAAACCCGGGACGGGACGGTGCTCAGAGGGTGCCCAGCAGGGCCTGCATCTCGATGATTTCTGCCTGCTGCGAAGTGACAATGTCCCGGCAGAGCTCGATGGTGGCCGGGTACTTCCCGGTTCGGATCTCCTGCTGGGCCATATCGATGGCGCCTTCGTGGTGGCCGATCATCTGTTCGAGGAACAACCGTACGGCGTCCGTCCCCTGGGCTGCCTTGAGCCTGTCGATGCCGCCCGCGTCCACCATGCCGCCCATCCCATGGCCGGGCATCGTGGTGGCACCCATGATGCCGGCGGGCTGGTTCCAGGTCTCCAGCCACCCCTGCATTGTCTTGATTTCCGGCGCCTGGGCTGCCTTGATTTGGCCGGCCAGGGTGGTGACTTCGGCCGGGATGCCCTGCTTGGCCAGGATGATGTCGCTCATCTCCACCGCCTGTGTGTGGTGCGGGACCATCATTTGGGCGAACATGATGTCCGCCTGGTTATGGTCGGCGTTGGCGTCCGGCATCATGCTCGCCGTGGGGCCGGCGGTGCCATGCATGCCGGACATGGCGTTTCCGCCGGCGGGGGCGGAACCGGCTGCGCAGCCGGCCAGGCCCAGGGAAGCTGCCAGCGCGGCAGCGATCGAGATGCTTCGAAGCTTCGTGTTCATGGAAGGGTCCTTTTAACGTAGGGGGAACTGGTGGTCTTGTGCGCGGCGCAGTTCCGGTTTACGTCCGGCTGATGGACAGTTCGCAGGGTGTTGGGCTGGGGGGAATGTGGACGTGGTTGACGCCCCGACCGGTGCGGCCTCCTTGTGCTGCCGGGAAGACGAGGCCGTTTTCGTGGGGCGGGAAGACCGCCAACGCGCTTGCCTTGGCGGACGGTACGCAGGACGTTCCCGGCTCGTGCACACGGTGGCACGACCCTGCACAGGAGGTGATGCCGGCGGCCACCGCGTGGCCCGCGTCCGTGTGCCCTACCAACGTGTGCCCTACCAACGGGTGGCCTACCAACGGGTGGCCTACCGCGGCGTGGTCAGCGTCGGCGTCGACCGCGTCCGTGTGGCCCGTGTGACCCCGTTCCGCCTGCAGCCCTGCCGCGTGATCACCGTGGGCGGCATGGTTGCCGGTCATCACGTGCATCCCGAAGATCCCGGCGATGATTGCCAGAACCCCTGCGGCCAGGGCTCCCCGGAGGAAGAGCGTTTGGGAAAAACCTGCATCAAGTGAGAGAGCGTCCGGGAAAAACCCGCGGTAAGTGAGAGAGCGTTTCATTGGGCGGCCGCGGGATTCAGCTTCATGCGCCGCAGGAGCTGGGCGTTGAGTGCCACAACAATCGTGGAGGCGGACATCAGTACCGCACCGGCGGCGGGCGAGAGCACTACGCCGGCGAAGGCCAGGACGCCCGCGGCCAGCGGGACGGACAGGACGTTGTAGCCGGTGGCCCACACCAGGTTCTGCCACATCTTCCGGTAGCTGGCCCGGGAGAGGTCCACCAAGGACAGCACCGCCCGCGGGTCGTTTCCGGCCAGGACAACGCCTGCCGATTCCATCGCGACGTCGGTTCCGGCGCCGATGGCGATTCCCACCTCGGCCCGGGCGAGCGCGGGGGAGTCGTTGACGCCGTCGCCCACCATCGCCACCTTCAGGCCGCGGGCCTGGAGTTCGGCGACCTTCTTGTCCTTGTCCGCGGGCAGGACCTCTGCGAACACCTCGTCGATGTGCAGCTCCTCCGCCACGGCCCGGGCCACCTGATGTGCGTCTCCGGTGATCATCGCCACCTTGATTCCACGGTTCTGAAGGGCCGCCACGGCTTGCCGGGACTCGGGCCGGACGCTGTCTTCGAGGCTGACCGCCCCGAGTACAGTGTCGCCGTCGATCACGTGCAGGACGGCGGCGCCGCGGTCCATCCAGCCCTGGGTGGAGCGCGCCCGGGAAACGGGGACGACGACGCCGAGCTCGCGCAGGAGGGCGGGCCCACCGACGTGAACGGTGCGTCCGTCCACGCTGGCGCGGACGCCGCGTCCGGTCAGCGAGCTGAAGCCTGTGGCTTGCGGCAGTGCGAGGTTCCGCTGGTTGGCGGCCCTGACGATGGCCCGGGCAACAGGATGTTCGCTGTCGGATTCGACGGCGGCGGCCAGCGCCAGCAGGCTGTCCTCGTCCGCGCCCGGCGCGACGGCAACGCTCTTCAGGTCAGGTTCGCCCGTGGTCAGCGTGCCGGTCTTGTCGAAGAGGACCACATCGATGGTGCGCATGCGTTCCAGCGCCATGCGGCTCTTGATCAGCACGCCTGCCCGGGCCGCCTGTTCAGTGGAAATGGCGATCACCAGCGGAATGGCCAGGCCCAGTGCGTGCGGGCAGGCGATCACGAGGACGGTGACGGTGCGGGTGACGGCCTCCGGCACGCTGCCCAGGAGGGTCCACACAATGAAAGTGATGATGCCGGCACCGGCCGCGAAGTAAAACAGGAATGCCGCGGCGCGGTCGGCCAGGGCCTGTGCCTTCGAGGAGGAGGCCTGGGCTTCGGCCACGAGGCGCTGGATCCCGGCCAGGGCAGTGTGTTCGCCGACTGCGGTCACCTGGACGCGGACACTGTTGTCCGTGGCCACGGTTCCTGCCACCACAGCGTCACCCACGGTCCGGGGAACCGTCTTGGACTCGCCGGTGATCATCGATTCGTCGAACTCTGCCTGGCCGTCCACAACTGTTCCGTCGGCCGGCATCCTGGCGCCGGAACGGACCAGGACAACGTCTCCCTCCCGAAGTTCCGAAACGGGCACCGTCTCCGTGCCGTCGTCGGTGACGCGGTCTGCCTCATCCGGCAGCAGTGCGGCGAGGGCATCCAAGGCGCCCTGGGCCGAGCCGAGGGCGCGCATTTCAATCCAGTGGCCGAGGAGCATGATGGCCACCAGCAAGGCCAGCTCCCACCAGAAGTCTAGGTCGAAGCCGCCGATTCCCAGGGTGGTGACCCAGGACGCTGCGAACGCCACTGTGATGGCCATGGCGATCAGGAGCATCATGCCGGGCTGGCGGTTCTTCAGCTCCTGGAGGCCGCCCTGCAGGAACGGCTGGCCGCCGTAGAAGAAGATGAACGTACCCAGCACGGCGGGGATCCAGGCCGAACCGGGGAACTCAGGCGGCATGTAGCCCAGCAGGTGCCCCACCATGGGGCTGAAGTAGACAACAGGCACCGACAGGACCAGCGTGAGCCAGAACCGGTTCTTGAACATGGCCGTGCTGTGGCCGGCATGCTGACCGTGAGTGTGCACCGTGTGGTCGTCGGCGCCGTGGTTATGGCCGCCGTGCGCCGCAGCGCCGTGGCCTGCATGGTCGTGGGCCGCGTCCCCGTGGCTATGGACGCCTACCCCGCCGGGGCGGTGGTTGTGGGAGTCATTCCCGGATCCGGACATGTCAGATCTCTTCCTTCGCGACGTAGTGATGGGCGCTGGGGTTGAACGGCTGTGACGGCGGGGCGGGGCACCGGCCTGGACATACCACTTCACTGACAACACCTCAAATATACCCCTGGGGGGTATATGCGTCAAGAGTATTCTGCCCCCTACAGATGGCCCTGCTACGAGGGGCAGGGGAATACGGCGAATCAGCGAGGACGAGCTTGGCGCCGGCCTGGACCGGGCACATCGGTATACGTAGGAGCGCATCGCTTCGGTGCAGCTCATCACTGCGCGTGAGGCGGGTCCGTTTGGATGGTCGTGGACCAATGGGACATTTGTCCGCTGGGAGTTGCTGCTGGCCCAGCTGTGCACCTTCGCCGCCCCCGGCGGTGACGTTCCAGAGTCTGGCGAGCCGTTCCTTTGAGGGCTCCCACTTGCCATTTTGCTCGTTTTGATCGAGTCGTGAAGCTCATGACGGCAGGAGCCCAGGGGCGTACGATGCGGTTCTGGGGACACAAGAGTCAGCCAGGGGAGGGGAACAATGCAGCTTCCGAGTTCGCAGCCTTCCTCGACATAGAACGTTGGCAGGCCAAGCCAGCGCTTCCCCTTACTTGAACCAACCAGTCTGCTGTGTCAGTATCTGCGTATGAATGCAGATACGCAGGCTTGTCAGCTGACGCCGGGCAGCCCGTACGTGGAGCTGGCCGTGGAAGTCTTTGCGATGCTGGCCGATGCCACCCGGGTGCGGCTGATCCTGGCCCTCCGTGACGGGGAGCTTCCCGTGAATGCGCTCGCCGAGATTGCCGGAAAATCGGCTGCGGCCGTCTCCCAGCACCTGGCCAAGATGCGGCTGGCACGGCTGGTCGCCACCCGCCAGGAGGGGACCAAGGTCTTCTACCGCCTGCAAAACGGCCACGCCTGGCAGTTGGTGGCCGACGCGATCCATCAGGCGGAGCACTCCATGGGTACAGCCCCGACCCATGGCATGGCACCCATGCCGCGGGAGGCCGGGAAATGAGCCGCAAGCAAGCCGATGCCGAAAGTCACCCGCACGCGCAGCCGGAAACGCCCGACGGCGGGACTCACCGTGCGGAGGATGGGCACCACAGCCGCGACCACAGTCACGACGGTCACGAACCTCACCACGCCTCCGCACTCAAGGGCTGGCTTCAGAACCTGTTCGTCCCGCACTCCCACGACTCCGCGGACTCCGTGGATGATGCCCTGGAGAGCAGCAGCCAGGGCATCCGGGCCGTCAAGCTCTCCCTGCTCGGACTCGGTGCGACATCGCTCTTCCAGCTGGCCATCGTCCTGATCAGCGGATCGGTGGCACTGCTGGCGGACACGGTCCACAACTTCTCCGACGCCCTCACGGCGGTCCCGCTCTGGATAGCGTTTGTGCTCGGCCGGCGGCCGGCTTCCCGGACGTTCACCTACGGTCTGGGCAAGGCCGAGGACTTGGCAGGGCTGTTCATCGTGGCCATGATCGCCCTTTCTGCGGTGGTTGCCGCCGTCGAATCCATCCGCCGCTTCTTTGAGCCGCAGCCCGTGCACAACCTGGGCTGGGTACTGGCGGCAGGGCTGGTGGGCTTTGCCGGCAATGAGTTGGTGGCCATCTACCGGATCCGGGTGGGCCGCCGGATCGGGTCGGCGGCGCTGCTCGCGGACGGCGTCCACGCCCGGACAGACGGCTTCACGTCGCTGGCCGTCATGGCCGGGGTTGTGGGCATCTGGCTGGGCTTCCCGCTGGCGGATCCCATCGTGGGCCTGCTCATTTCCGCGGCCATCGGCGTCCTGTTGTGGGGCACTGTCCGCGACGTCGGCCGGCGGCTGCTGGACGGCGTCGACCCTGCCCTTTCGGACCGGCTCGCAGCGCTGGTCGCCGAGAATGCGCCGGAGGGAAGTTCCTCGCGTCTGCGGTGGAGCGGGCACCGGCTGCACGCGGAGATCACCGTCCCGGCCACGGGCGGTACGCACCTGGGGGAGTTCGCCGCCGTCGCGCATGAACTGGAGGCGGAGGCTCGCGGCTCGCTGCGCAACCTCGGCTCGGTCACCGTGGTTCCGCTGGTGGGAAACGGTCCGGCCGGCGGCGCCCGCTGAGGATCTGCCCATCCTGACCGTGCCAGTCGTTGGATGGCTGACCACCCGGTATCATCGGCGGGGTGACCGGGTGGGTAGCCCGGTCTTGGTTCAGCGGTCCGGCAAACCCCGCGGACGCCCGGGCAGGTATAAGGCCCGGGAGCAGGGGCGGGCGGCCGCCCGACGCTTCAATAGGTGCCATGGATTCATCCGTACTGGCCCTCAATATTGTTGAGGGGCCTGTGATCGTCGTCTGCTACGTGCTCAGTGCCCTCTGCGCCGTGGCCCTTCTGCTGCGCCGTCCGCGGCGCGTGGCGGCTGTTTCGTGGCTGGCGGGGGTTGCCGGCGCCCTCGCCGGGGCCGCGGTTTTGGTGGTCACGGAACGGTTCATGCACGCGTTTGGCGGCCCCCTTGGATGGCATGTGAGGATCTGGGTCATTCTCCTGTTCGCCGGGCTGGGGGTCTGCGGGGCAAATCTGCGCAGATCACGTCCCTGGCGGAAAGCCCTGGCCGTCGTGGGTGCCCTGCTTTTCGCCGCCACGGCCACGTTGGGAATCAACGCGTTTTACGGGCTGCACCCCACCGTGGCCTCGTTCCTGGGAATTTCCCTCGCCCCGAAGGTGGACCTGGACCCCGTCCAACCCCACGCGCCGGTCCAGCATCAGGCGCCCTTGTGGGAGAACTGGAAGCCGCCGGCAGACCTGCCGGCCGAAGGAACCACCGCCGAGGTGGTCATTCCGCCGAAGATCTCCGGTTTCGCCTCACGTCCGGCGGGGCTATACCTTCCCCCTGCGGCGCAGGTCCCCAACCCGCCCGCCCTTCCGCTGGTGGTGCTGATGATGGGGCAGCCTGGGACTCCGGACCCGCAGTTTATCGCCGCTGTCCTGAACAACTACGCTTCGCACCACGATGGACTGGCGCCGATCGTCATCGTGGCAGACCAGCTGGGCGACCCCTACGTGGACAACCTCTGCCTGGATTCGCCCCTCCACGGGCGCCCCGAGACGTTCATCAACCGCGATGTCGTGGACTGGGCGCGGAGCCATCTGAACATCATCGACGACAGGAAATATTGGACCATCGCCGGATACTCGCACGGTGGACAGTGCGCCATTTCCTTCGCCGCAAAGCACCCCTCGGTCTGGGGCAACGTGCTGGACATATCCGGTGAGGAATACCCGGGCGCCGAGGAGCCCGAGACCAACCTGAGGGAAATGTTTGGCGGCAGCCAGTCAGCCTACGACGCGGTAAAACCCATCAACATCCTGAAACAGCGGACGTACCCTGACACGGACGCGATCTTCACGGCATCCACCGACGACCCCGTTTACTTGGAGGCGTCCCGCCGTCTGGGGGCCGCAGCCACGGCCGCGGGCATGACCGTCACCAACTATGAGGTTCCCAACGGCGGCCACGTCATCGGGGCGCTGAACGGCGGCCTCAACAAGGGGTTCGAAGTCCTCTATCCGCGGCTCGGACTCTCGCGGCCAGGCCCGCCGTAACCGACGCCGCTTGAAGCCGGGTAGTTCGGGCGCTGCCCCGCCATGTCCGGTTCCCACCCGCCGTCGGGGACAATGGAAGGCATGACCCTTACGACGTTCGCCCTCGTTCGCCATGGCCAGACTGACTGGAACGCCCAGCGCCGGCTCCAGGGTGCCACTGACATTCCACTGAACGACGTCGGCCGCGGCCAGGCGCGCGACGCCGTCGCCAACCTTTCCGCCCACGAATGGGACACCGTGGTGTCCTCGCCGCTCAGCCGCGCCGCGGAAACGGCCAACCTGATTGCGGAGGGGCTCGGGCTCAGCGTCGCCCGGCACGTCCCGGAGCTCACCGAACGCAGCTTCGGGCTGGCGGAAGGCATGCAGGCCGGTCCTGAACTGGAGGCCCTGCGCATCCCCGGCGGTTTCCAGGGCGCCGAAAGCGAGGACGAGGCCGCCGTCCGCGGGCTGACCGCGCTGGAGACTCTGGCTGAGGAGTTCCGCGGCCGCCGTGTCCTGGTGGTCGCCCACGGCACACTCCTGCGGGTGAGCCTGAGCCGCGCGACCGGCCGCACCCTGCACAGCATCGACAACGCCGTACTCAACCTCGCGCACCACCACGTGAACGACGGCTGGCGCCTCGAGTTCTACAACGGTGAACGGCTGGCCGCCGACGCCACGGCCTGACCGCGTTTCGCATCGATTGCTCCGTAACGGCCGTTTTGGCGCCTCAAAAGGGCCCGTAGGGAGCAATCGATGAGTCCCCGGGTCACCGGCCCGGTTGGCCCCGAAAGCCCTCATGGAGGGGCAGAATGACGGTATGAGCTCAGAAGAACCGCTGCGACCTTCAGACCTGCCTCCCGCCCCGCCGTCCCAACCCACCCCGCCGTCCCAACCCATCCCGCCGTCCCAACCCGCGGGCCAACCGATCGCGCCGTCCCAACCCATCGCGCCTGCCTCTCCAGCTGCGAAGAGTGCGGCTGACAGGACCCGCACAACCAGGGCCGCGGTCATCTGGAGTGCGGTGGCGGTCAGCCTCGTGGTCTTGGTGCTTTTGATCATTTTCTTTATCCAGAACCAGGACATGGTCGCAGTCCGGTTTCTCGGCTGGGAGGGCAGCCTTGCGCAGGGGGTGGCTTTCTTCATAGCTGCCGTCGGGGGCGGGATCCTTGTAGCGATCGCCGGTGGAGCGCGCATCCTGCAGCTGCGGCACAACGAAAGAAGGCGGCGGAAGAGCACCGACGCTTAGCCGCCGACAGCAACACGGGGTCACTCCACGCCCGATATCCCTCCGGAATCGGGCGTGGAGTGACCCCGCGTTGGGTTTAAGGAAGTGGGACCTTGTCAGGCGTCAACGGGATCTCCGTTCAAGGCTCGCGTGAGCAGTCGGCGGATGCCCGCTGGAGTGATTTCGCGGGGGTTGGCATAGGGGTTTTTGGTGGCTAGGTCCACGGCCGCTTCGACGTCCTGTTCAGTCAGGCCGAGTTCCCGAAGCGACGCCGGCGCACCCAGTTTCAGGCTGAGTTCGCGCAGATACGTTGCCGGGTCCGAGGCTCCCGTGGCACGCCGCAGCGCTTCCACGGCGCCGGGAGCGGACGGTGCGTTGTAGGCGAGTGCGTAGGGGAGTACTACGGTGTGGGTTTCGGCGTGGGGGAGATTGAACGTGCCGCCAAGGGTGTGGCAGAGCTTGTGGTGCAGCGACATAGTGGTGGCCCCCAAAGTCGCCCCGCACAGCCAGGCGCCATAGAGCGCCTCGCTCCGATGTTTGATGTTTTCCGGATCGGCCACGATGTTGGGCAATGCCGTAATGAGGGCTCTAATGCCTTCTTCGGCCATGAGGGAGATGATCGGGGAGCCGTCGGGGGCGTAGAGGGCTTCGACGGCGTGGGCGATCGCGTTGAAGCCGCTGGTCACGGACATGCCGACTGGAAGCGACAGCGTTAGTTCCGGGTCGTAGATGACGCTCGTGGGCAGGACCCGGGGATCCTTGCCGGTCTTCTTCACGCCGTCGGCTGTCAGGCCCCAGACCGGGGTCATTTCAGAGCCGGCGTAGGTTGTAGGCAGGGCGATGATAGGTGTGCCGTATTCAAGGGCGATGGCTTTGCCCAGGCCGGTAGTGGAACCGCCGCCAACTGCTATGCAGCCGTCCGCTCCGGCTTCTGTGGCGAAGCGCTGGGCGTCCCGGGCGGTTTCGATCGGGACATGCATTCCGGCCTTGGCGTAGACACCGACACTCAGTTCGCCCAGGGAGTCAGAGATCTCCTGGGCGAGGTCCTTCTGGAATTCGGTGCAGAGCACCAGGACCCTCTTCAGCCCAAGTTTGTTGACCTCATCGGCCAGTTTGGACCGGTAGCCGGCGCCGAAACTGACGCGCATCGGCAGAGACTCGTAAAAAAATGGGGTACTCATGGCGGGCTCTCCTAGGATCCGGGGTGAAGCACGATGTCGAAGCGGCCGTGCCGGAACGGGGTCTGGACCCCGTAGCGGGCGGCTTCCCCGGGGTCCGTGTTCTCGGTGAAGTCCTTGACCAGGGATTCCTTGACGGCGAATACGGCATCGGACTCTATGTACTCGCTGCCGCCGATGAAGATGTGGGTGGTCAGCTCCCGATAACCGGGGGCCGTAACAAGGAAGTGGATGTGGGCGGGACGGTAGGGGTGGCGGTCGGTAGCGTCCAGGAGCTCCCCGACGGGACCGTCGGTGGGAATGGGGTAGTACATGGGGACGACGGACCGGAAATGGAAACGGCCCTCGGAGTCTGAACGCAGCAGGGCTCTCCCGTTGCCGATGCTCTGGATGCCCGGCTGTTGGACGTCATAGAAGCCCTTGGTGTCGGCCTGCCAGATATCGATCTCAGCGTTCGGTATGGGGGTTCCGTCGATCGAGACAACTCTGCCGCTAACCACGCAGCGCGGGCCCTCACTCTCTGGCGAGGCGTCGTCTCCAAGCGCCCTGACAGGCGACTCGACCATATGGAACGGGCCGAGGACAGTTGAGTCCGTCGCGTCCGGGGTCTCCTGGCCGTTGATGGTCTCGACCAGCATCGAGACACCCAAGACGTCGGACAGCAGGATGAATTCCTGGCGCACGTCTGTACAGGTCTTCCCGGTCCGAGTGAGGAAATCTATGGCCTGCTCCCACTCCTCGATGGAAGGTGCGATGTCCCGGACGAAGGCGTGCAGATGGGTCGTCAAGCTGCCCAGGATTTCCTTGGTCCGCTCATTCGGGGTGGCGGAGAAGCTCTGCAGCACTTCCGCGGTGAGGGCGTCGGCGTCAACGTTCGTTGCCATTGTCTGATCTTCCTCTGTAAACGGGTTTGAAGGTGTCAAGGTCATCCGGCTGCATCCTGAGACGATGCAGCCGGATGACCGGCCAAGCTAGCGTGATGCCGTAACCAAGCCCGGTACTGCACTGGCGTGATCTCCCAGGTGCAGGAGCTTCTCGGCGTTGCGGAAGCTGATCTTCTCGCGGTCCGCTTCGCTGATCGGGGCATTGTCCAGGAATTGGGCGGCCGCTTCGATGGTCTCGAACGGGTAGTCGGTTCCGAAGAGGATGTGGTCTGCCCCCACGGCCAGGAGTGCGCAGAGCAGCGGCGCTGGTGAGCAGACGCCACTGGTGGTGATGTAAAGGTTGTCCCGCAGGTATTCGGACGGCTTGCCCTTGGCCAGTTCGATGCCGTGGTGGTTGTGGAAGTCCCATCGGGAGTCCAGCCGCCACAGGACGTAGGGGAGCCCTTCGCCCATGTGCCCCAGAAGCAGTTTGGCGTTGGGGAAGTCGTCGAAGACCCCGCCGAAAATCAAGCGGAGCGCGTGGGTCGAGGTGTCGATGCCCCAGCTCCACATGGGGCCGACGAGTTCCGGGTGGCCGTCCAGCACGTGGGCGGTGTCCACGCCGTTGGCCGGGTGCAGATACAGCGGCACATCGAGGCCCTCCGCCATTTCCCAGACCACGCGCAGCTTCGGATCATCCAGGTACATCCCGTTTGTGTGGGCGTTGACGAGGGCGCCCTTCATGCCGAGTTCAGTGACAGCACGCTCGAGCTCCTTGGCCGCCGCCTGCGGGTCCTGCAGGGGAAGTGCGGCGAAGCCGGAGAACCGGGTGGGCCGTTCGACCATGATGCCGGCGAGGAAGTCGTTCACGGTCTTGGTCTTGGCGATGGCCGTTCCGGGATCCGTCTCGGCCTGGATGCCGGGGGAGTTCAGGGAGAGCACCTCCATGTCTATCCCGTGGAGATCCATTTCCGGAAGGCGTTCTTCCGTGAAGTCCAGCAGGCGCCGCGAGGCATCCGCCCAGGCCTGGGGCTGGGCGATGGAGCTGGTGCTGCTTCCATATCCCACAAGATCCGGGGTGACGAAGTGTTCTTCGAGGGCAATCTTCTTCAAAACGAGCTCCTTTGGCCGTAAAAAATCAATTCACCAATATGCATTGACTTCACTAATAATGAATCATACGCTGGCCTTGTGTCAAGGATCACAGGAGTGGTCCGCTCCAAGACCTGAGGATGACGATGGAAAAATTTGATGTTGCCGTAGTGGGTTACGGCCCTGTAGGGATGGCAACGGCGGCGCTGCTGGGCCAGGCGGGCCACAAGGTTGTGGTGCTGGAGAGGTACGCCGGGCTCTATAACTTGCCGCGTGCCGCGATTTTCGACGACGAGACCATGCGGACCTTCGCCCGGCTGGGCATCGCCGAGGCACTGCTGCCGAAGGTCAACGCCCAGCGGAATTACGAGTGGCGAAACGCTGACGGCGAGTTGCTGATCGAGCACGAATTCGCCCTGAAAGGGGCTTCGGGTTGGTCCGAGTGGTACATGATGTACCAGCCGGACCTCGAAGATGCGCTCGACCGCCTGTGCCGCTCCATGCCAAATATCACGGTCCGATTCAGTTCGCCGGTAGAGGGCTACCTGGAATCTGCCGACGGCGTGGACATCACGGTTCCCGGCGGGACCGTCACAGCGTCCTACGTCGTCGCTTGTGACGGGGGGAACGGCTTCACCCGCGGCTGGATGGGCGCGGAGTTGGAGGACTTTGGATTCTCCGAGCCGTGGCTGGTGTGCGACTTCCGGCTCACCGGCGAGGTCGAGGTGCCTCTGGCCCGCCAGGTGTGTGATCCGAGGCAGCCGCAGTCCATCATTTCGCTCGGTCCTGATCACCACCGCTTCAGCTTTATGCTCGACTCTGAAGAAGCCTTCCTGACTGAGCGTGATCCGGAGCGGGTGTGGGCGCGGGTCAAGGAATATCTCGTGCCGGACCAAGCCGAGCTCATCCGGGTTGCGACCTACACGTTCCGGTCCCTCATCGCCAGCCCCTGGAGGCAGGGAAGGATTGTCCTGGCGGGTGACGCTGCCCACCAGATGCCACCCTTCCTCGGCCAGGGGATGTGTTCCGGCGTCCGCGACGCTCAGAATCTCGCGTTCAAACTCGATCTCCTGCTTGCGGGCAAGGCGGGGGCGGACATTTTGGACACCTATCAGAGCGAGCGCGAACCCCACGTGGCGGCTGTCGTGCACAAGGGCATAGAACTTGGCAAAGTCCAGACGATGCGCGATCCGGAGAAAGCACGGCAGCGCGATGAGCAGTTCATCGCGAACCGTCGGAACAACCTGAAGCCGGAGAAGCTGAAATTCCCCGGACTGGGGCCGGGCTTCATCGCACCCACGTCCCACCCCGCAAACGGACAGCTGTTCATCCAGGACGAGGTCCGCGCCGGCACGGTCTCGGGACGCTTCGATGACGTCTTCGGCTACGGGTTCAGGTTGCTCTGCAGTGGAGAATGGTACCGAGAGACCAACTCAACCGACGCAAACATCCCAGGTGACGTCGTCGTTATCGATCCTGAGACGGGACGCGTCAGCGGGTCGTTCACAGACGTGAACGGCAACTACTTGAAGTGGTTCGAAACCAACGACTGTTCAGCCGTTCTGGTCCGTCCCGATTTCTATGTGTATGGAGCCGCGCGCACGAACGATGAGTACGCTGCGCTCCTGCATGAGTATCACAGTGCCTGCTCAACGCCGAGCAGCATTACAGCATCCGTAGGAGTGTAGGCCATGTCAACAACTCGAAAAACTGCCGGACAACGGCCGTTCCGAACCATCACGGAACGGACCCTTCTGACCATTGCTTTCGTGATCGCCGCGCTTGAAGGCTACGACCTGGCCATCTACGGGGTGTCCGTCCCGGCCCTGCTGGCCGACGCATCACTGAATGTGAACAAGGCCTCTGCAGGCGTGCTGGGTTCCGTCGTGGGAGCAGGCATGCTCATCGGCGCGGCGCTCGCCGGTGCCCTGATGCGCCGGGTTGGAGCCCTCCGGCTGATCC
This sequence comes from Pseudarthrobacter sulfonivorans, assembly GCF_014712225.1. GTDB lineage: Bacteria > Actinomycetota > Actinomycetes > Actinomycetales > Micrococcaceae > Arthrobacter > Arthrobacter sulfonivorans. The sequence goes on along the minus strand of NZ_JACXBW010000001.1, from coordinate 397,133 downwards.
TGGCCAGCTGTGTCATTTTCTCCGCTGGCATGGTGCTGTCGGCGGTAGCGCAGAATGTTGCCGTTTTCGGAGTGGGCCGGGCACTTGTCGGCCTCGGCCTCGGCGTCGTGCTGCCCACGCTGCTGGCGTATGTGGCCGACCTGTCTGTCCCTAACCACCGCAACCGGAACACGGGAATCGTCATGGCCGGCTATGCTGTCGGCGGGCTTGCGGCACCCCTGCTCGGGGCAATGATGTTGCCGGCCGCCTCCTACCGGTGGCTGTACATCATCGGTGTCATCCCGGTTGTCATCATCCTCCCGTTCGCCTGGAAACTGCTGCCGGTCCCGCCGGTCCACCTCCTCCGCACCGGACAAACCGACGAAGCGCACCGTCTAAGCGAGTCCATGGGCCTGCCCGTTCCGGTACTGACTGCGGCCGGAAAACGGCACTTTGCCGGCATCGGACCGCTGTTTGCTCCAGGAGTGGCCCGGGCAACGCTCCTCTTCTGGGTGATGACTTTCTGCGGCCTGCTGCTCGTCTTCGGCATCACGGCCTGGCTCCCGACCATGATGCAGGCCAGTGGCTACTCCCTGGGTTCTGCACTCTTGCAGACCGCGGCTATGTGGGTCGGTGTTGGCGTCGGAGTGGTGATCGGCGGCCGGATTGCGGACAGAATCGGGGCGAAGCCGGTGGTCATTGTGGCATTCCTGACCGGCGCCGTCAGCCTGCTAGTCATGAGCGTGAATCCCAATGTGATTGTACTGTTCCTCTTTATGTTCCTCAGTGGCGTTGGCTTCATCGGTTCCCAGATCCTCGTCAACGGGTTCATCCTGACCCGCTACCCCGATGACATTCGGGGAAGCGGACTGGCTTGGGCGCTGTCCTTCGGGCGGCTCGGTGCCATCGTCGGACCCTCGCTCGGTGCTTGGGTCATGACGTCGGGACTCGCTGTCGAGTGGAACTTCTACGCCTTCGCTATTCCGGCCGTTATCGGCGCAGCGGCCTCAATCCTTGTGCCTCAAGTGAAGGTTAAAGCTGTCGGTTCGCCGGCAGCATCCGGCTCGGTTCGGGAACAAATCCCGGCGCCGGGGGCCTAGGGCACGGACAAGATCCCTGCCCGCCAAGTACACTGGCCGCACCCCGATTCGGCATCGCGCCGGGGTGTGGCCAGTGGTGCGCGCGGTTACGAAGCAAGCATGAGGGAAGTAACGATTTGAGCAACCTGGACCAAGAGTCAGCCACCGAGCGTCAAGGCATTCAGTCCGTTGAATTGGCCATGCGTGTAATGCAGGCCCTTGAGGCTGGCGGCGGGCCGATGTCACTCTCTGAGATCGCCGAGCGCAGCGGTTTCCAGCCCAACAAGGCTCACCGGTATCTGGTCAGCCTCGTTCGCTCCGGTCTGGCCTCACAGTCGCCCAAGACGGGCAGGTACGACTTCGGGCCAGCCATGCGCCGCCTGGGCGCAGAGTCTCTGCGCCGGACAAATGAAGTCTCAGTGGCCTCGGACTATGCCATGCGGCTGCGCGACACCTGCGGACACTCCGTCAATCTCGCTGTGTGGGGCGAGGATGGGCCTGTTGTAGTCCGCTGGGATTATGGCGCGCACGTGCTCCCCTTCAACGTCCGGGTGGGCGCCAAGCTTCCCATGCTGACCTCCTCCGGCGGACTTGTCTTTCTTGCCTACCTGCCTGAATCCATGTCATCGGCCGCGTTGGAGGCCGACCGGGCGCGACTCAAGGCTGAGGCGTACTCGGACGCCGATATCAGCCGCAAGCGCAACGAAGTCCTGGCAGCCGGCTACGCAGTCACCTCCGGCGGGATTATTCCCGGCGTTTCCTCCGTTTCCGCTCCCGTCTTCTCCTCGGTTGATTCGCTTCCACTCACCATGACCGTGGTGTTTCCGGCCGAAGAGGTGGACAGGGCTGAGATGGACAAGGTCACGGCCGCGCTACTCGAAACCACGCGGACCGTCTCAAGTGAGCTGGGCGTCTCAACCGACAGGGCATCTTGAATGAGCAGCTGGCCGCCGAGGTCCCGGCCTGGGTGGAGGGGACTGTGACCCTAATCCCGGGACGGCAAATTGCGGGTCGCCGGCAAACCGGGTAAGCTGTGAGGCGTGTCACTGACGAGGTGATGCAGCTTTTGATCTGCGGCGGGAGAGTCCTGCCAGTACGTTACGCAGGCGCCGTAGGAGCAAATCCTCTCCGGGAATCTCTCAGGCCCACGTACCGCCGCGGTTAGGCAACTCTGGAAAGCAGTCCGGAAACGGGCTCACCGACGGTGCAAGCGCCATCCTGTAAAAGCAGGTGGAGCGGAAACTCTCAGGTCCAATACAGAGCGGAGAGGAACCCGAATCAATGTGGCGTACCCAGCGGACGCCACCTGAATTATGGAGTTCCTTTCATGACCGTTCAGTCGTCCCCCACCACGTTTGCCGACCGGCATATCGGTGCCCGCCGCCAGGCCGACATCGAGACCATGCTCAAGGCCGTCGGATATGACAGCGTTGACGGCCTCGTTGACGTTGCCGTCCCCGATTCCATCCGCCAGGCCAGGCCGCTTGCCCTCAAGGACGCGCTGAGCGAGGTTGAGGTCCTGGCTGAGCTGCGGAAGCTCGCGGGCAAGAACAAGACGGCTGTGCAGATGATCGGCCAGGGCTACTACGACACCGTCACCCCTGCTGTGATCCGCCGCAACGTCCTCGAAGCCCCGGCCTGGTACACCGCGTACACCCCGTACCAGCCCGAAATCTCCCAGGGCCGGCTCGAGGCCCTGCTGAACTTCCAGACGATGGTCCAGGACCTGGTCGGGCTGCCGATCGCGAACGCCTCGCTGCTGGACGAAGCCACCGCCGTGGCCGAAGCCGTGCTGATGATGCGCCGCGCCAACAAAAACAAGGAAGCCCACGACGGCAAGACCGTCCTGGACGCCGACGTCATGCCGCAGACCATCGCCGTGGTCAAGGGCCGCGCCGAGGCCCTCGGCTTCGAAGTTGAGGTCGCTGACCTGTCCAAGGGCCTGCCCGAGGGTGTCATCAACGGCATCGTCCTGCAGCAGCCCGGCGTCTCCGGCCGCGTCTTCAACCACGCCGAGGTCATCAAGGCGGCGAAGGAACGCGGCGCGCTGGTCACGGTCGCCGCTGACCTGCTCGCCCTGACCCTGATCACCCCTCCCGGTGAACAGGGCGCGGACATCGCCGTCGGCTCCACCCAGCGTTTCGGCGTCCCGCTGTTCTTCGGCGGCCCGCACGCGGCCTACATGGCCGTGGCCAAGGGCCTGGAACGCTCCATGCCCGGCCGCCTCGTCGGTGTCTCCAAGGACGACGCCGGCCTGCCCGCCTACCGCCTGGCCCTGCAGACCCGTGAGCAGCACATCCGCCGTGAAAAGGCGACCTCGAACATCTGCACCGCGCAGGCCCTGCTGGCCATCGTGTCCTCGTTCTACGCCGTTTACCACGGCCCGGACGGGCTGAAGGCGATCGCCGAGCGCACCCACAACCATGCCCGCACCCTGGCCACCACGCTGCAGGTCGCCGGCCGCGAACTGGCCACCGAAACCTTCTTCGACACCGTCACGGTCTCGGTCCCGGGCAAGGCCGCCAAGGTCATCGCCGCCGCCGAAGCACGCGGCATCAACCTGCGCCACATCGACGAGGACACCATCGGCGTCTCCGCTGATGAAACCACGACGCCGGAGGTCCTCTCCGCCATCGCCGTCGCCTTCGGTGCCGGTCCCGTCGTGGAAGCCAAGGGCTTCGACCTGCCCGCAGAGGTGCTCCGCACCTCCGAGTTCATGCAGCACCCGGTGTTCAACACGCACCGTTCCGAAACCCAGCTGCTGCGCTACATCCGCAGGCTGAGCGACCGGGACCTCGCGCTGGACCGGACCATGATCCCGCTGGGCTCCTGCACCATGAAGCTGAACGCCACGGCCGAGATGGAAGCGATTTCCTGGCCGGAGTTCGCCTCGATCCACCCGTTCGCCCCCGAGTCCCAGACCGTGGGCTGGCGCGAGCTGATCAGCGGCCTCGAGGCTGACCTGGCCGAGATCACCGGCTACGACCAGGTCTCTTTGCAGCCGAACGCCGGGTCCCAGGGCGAGCTCGCGGGCCTGCTCGCGATCCGCGGCTACCACCGCGCCAACGGCGACACCCAGCGCAACATCTGCCTGATCCCGGCCTCCGCGCACGGCACCAACGCCGCGTCCGCCGTCCTGGCGGGCATGAAGGTTGTTGTGGTGGCCACCGCTGCCGATGGCACGATCGATCACACCGACCTGGACGCGAAGATCGAGGCGAACAAGGACGCCCTCTCCGCGATCATGATCACCTACCCCTCCACCCACGGCGTGTACGACGCGGACGTGACCGAGATCTGCGAGGCGGTGCACGCCGCGGGCGGGCAGGTCTACGTCGACGGCGCGAACCTGAACGCCCTGGTGGGGCTGGCGCAGCCGGGCAAGTTCGGCGGCGACGTTTCGCACCTGAACCTGCACAAGACCTTCTGCATCCCGCACGGCGGCGGCGGCCCCGGTGTTGGCCCGGTCGCGGCCAAGGCCCACCTGGCACCGTTCATGCCCGGGGACGCGAACAAGGCAGCCCACCAGGACGGGACAGGGGTCGCCATCAGCGCGTCGAACTTCGGGTCCGCCGGTGTCCTGCCGATCTCCTGGGCGTATGTGAAGCTGATGGGCGGCGAGGGCCTGAAGGAGGCCACCAAGTCCGCGCTGCTCGCGGCGAACTATGTTGCGGCCCGGCTGAACGAGTACTTCCCGGTCCTCTACACCGGTGAGGGCGGTCTGGTGGCGCACGAGTGCATCCTGGACCTGCGCGAGCTGACCGCGAGGACCGGGGTGACGGCCGAGGATGTGGCCAAGCGCCTGATTGATTACGGCTTCCACGCCCCCACCCTGGCGTTCCCGGTCGCGGGGACCCTGATGGTGGAGCCCACCGAGTCCGAGGACCTGGCCGAGATCGACCGGTTCATCGACGCGATGATCACCATCCGCAAGGAAATCGACCAGGTCGCCAACGGTGACTTCAGCGTGGAGAACTCCCCGCTGCGCCACGCACCGCACACCGCGTCCGCCGTCGTCAACACGGACTGGACCCGCGAATACACCCGCGAACAGGCCGTCTTCCCGGTCCACCACCTCAAGCAGGACAAGTACTTCCCGCCCGTGGGCCGCATCGACGGCGCCGGCGGGGACCGCAACCTCATCTGCTCCTGCCCGCCGCTCTCCGAATTCGAAAACTAAGGATTCCGATCATGACTGAGAAGTACACCGCCCTTTACGAAGAGCACAAGAAGCTGGGCGCCTCCTTCACCGATTTCGGTGGCTGGCAGATGCCCCTGAAGTACAGCTCCGAGCTGGCCGAGCACCACGCGGTCCGCAAGGCTGCCGGCCTGTTCGACCTCTCCCACATGGGCGAAGTCTGGGTCACCGGTCCCGCGGCCGGCGCGTTCCTGGACTACGCCCTGGTGGGCAAGCTCTCCGCCATCGCGGACGGCAAGGCCAAGTACTCGCTGATCTGCAACGCCGACGGCGGCATCATCGATGACCTCATCGTCTACCGTTTCGGCGACGAGAAGTACCTCGTGGTCCCCAACGCCGGCAACGCCCCCACCGTCGCCGCTGCCTTGGCAGAACGCGCAGCGGACTTCGATGTCAAGGTGGAGGACGCCTCCGCGGAAACCTCGCTGATCGCCGTGCAGGGCCCCAAGGCCGAGGCCATCCTGCTCAAGCTGACCGATGAGGCCCAGCACGCACTGGTCACCGACCTGAAGTACTACGCGTTCAACGAGCTCACTGTCGCCGGCCACAACGTCATCTTGGCCCGCACCGGCTACACCGGCGAGGACGGCTTCGAGCTCTTCGTACCGAACGACGGCGCCGCCTCCCTGTGGGCGTCCGTCGCCGAAGCCGGGGAAGAGTTCGGCATCATCCCGTGCGGCCTCGCGTCCCGCGATTCGCTCCGCCTGGAAGCCGGCATGCCGCTGTACGGCAACGAGCTTTCGCTCGAGCGTTCACCGTTCGACGCCGGCCTGGGCCCCGTTGTCGCGCTCAAGTCCAAGGAAGGCGACTTCGTGGGCCGCTCCGCCCTCGAGGCTTCCAAGGCCGAGGGTTCGAAGCGCAAGCTCGTGGGCCTGAAGGGCCTCGGCCGCCGCGCCGGCCGTGGCGGCTACCCGGTCCTCAAGGACGGCAACGTCGTCGGCGAAGTCACCTCCGGCCAGCCCAGCCCCACCCTCGGGTACCCTGTTGCACTGGCCTATGTCGACATCGAGCACGCCGAACTGGGCACCGCCCTGGACGTCGACCTGCGCGGCAAGGCAGAGCCGTTCGAGGTCATCGCCCTCCCGTTCTACAAGCGCCAGAAGTAAGCCCTCCGGGGGCTGGGGCTGACATCCTCTGCATGCTGCTCGTTCCTCGCTTTGACGCATGCTGCCGGATGCCAGCCCCAGCCCCGACTCCGGTGGTTGAGGTCAAAAACCCCGGGTCGCCGGCCCCTCAGTTCCCACCCCCGGACGCTCTCTCACTTAATGCACGTTTTGACCGGACGCTCTCTCACTTGATGTGGTGTTTGGGCGAACGCTCTCTCACTTTGAACTCCAAACTTAAGGAATAGACAACATGGCTAAAGTTGCCGCTGAACTGAAGTACTCCGCCGAGCACGAGTGGATCGCCGCTGATGGCGATGGTCCGTCGGTTGTTGGCGTGTCCGCTGTTGCCGCTGAGGCGCTGGGCGACATCGTCTACGTTGACCTGCCCGAGGTTGGCTCCACCGTTACTGCGGGGGAGACCTGTGGCGAGATCGAGTCCACCAAGTCCGTCTCGGACCTGTACTCACCGGTCACCGGCGAGGTCACGGAAATCAATGACGAAGCCGTGGCCGATCCCGCACTGATCAACTCCGATCCGTACGGTGCCGGCTGGCTGTTCAAGGTCACCGTGACCGAAGAAGGCCCGCTGCTGTCCGCGCAGGAATACGCCGAAGCCAACGGCGGCGAACTGTGACCGCCACAACGGAAGCCACGTTCGAGCAGGTAGTTTCCCCGTCCCTGGACGCCGACCTGTCCACGCTGGACCCGGAAATCGCCGTCAAGATCAACGACGAACTGGGCCGCCAGCGTGACGGCCTGGAGATGATCGCCTCCGAGAACCACACCGCCGTCGCCGTGATGCAGGCGCAGGGCTCGGTCCTGACCAACAAGTACGCCGAGGGCTACCCGGGCAAGCGCTACTACGGCGGCTGCGAGCACGTGGACGTCATCGAGCAGCTGGCCATCGACCGCGTCAAGGCCCTGTTCGGCGCCGAGTTCGCCAACGTGCAGCCGCACTCCGGCGCACAGGCCAACGCCTCGGTCATGCACGCGCTGATTAAGCCGGGCGATACCATCATGGGCCTGAACCTGGCCCACGGCGGACACCTGACGCACGGCATGAAGATCAACTTCTCCGGCAAGCTCTACAACGTTGTCCCGTACCAGGTCCGCGAAGACACCCACACCATTGACATGGCCGAGGTGGAGCGCCTGGCGCTGGAGACCAAGCCGCAGCTGATCGTTGCCGGCTGGTCCGCTTACGCCCGTCAGCTGGACTTCGCCGAGTTCCGCCGGATCGCCGATCTGGTGGGCGCTTACCTGATGGTGGACATGGCACACTTCGCCGGCCTGGTGGCAGCTGGCCTGCACCCGAGCCCGGTGCCGCACGCCCACGTTGTCACCTCCACCACGCACAAGACCCTCGCCGGTCCGCGTGGCGGCATCATCCTCTCCAACGATCCCGCGATCGCCAAGAAGATCAACTCGGCTGTCTTCCCCGGACAGCAGGGCGGGCCGCTGGAGCACGTCATCGCCGGCAAGGCCGTGGCCTTCAAGATCGCGGCCACGCCGGAGTTCAAGGAGCGCCAGGAGCGCGTCCTCGCCGGTGCCAGCATCCTGGCCGACCGCCTGGTCCAGCCGGACGTCACCGCCAAGGGAATCTCCGTGATTTCCGGCGGCACCGACGTCCACCTGGTCCTGGTTGACCTGCGCAACTGCGAGCTCAACGGCCAGCAGGCCGAGGACCGCCTCGCCGCGATTGACATCACCGTCAACCGCAACGCCGTGCCGTTCGATCCGCGCCCGCCGATGGTCACCTCCGGTCTCCGGATCGGCACCCCCGCCCTGGCCACCCGTGGTTTCGGCGAGGCAGCGTTCCGTGAAGTTGCGGACATCATCGCCGAGGCATTGATTGCCGACGCCGACGCGGACCTTTCCGGCCTGCGTCACCGGGTTGAGGCACTTGCCGCAGCCCACCCGCTGTACCCGTCAGTCGCCAACCTCGGCTGATGCACTCCCGGTGCCGGTGAAGCTGACATCCTCGGCGTGCTGCTCCTTCGTCGCTTTGACGCACGCTGCCGGATGCCAGCTCCACCGGCCCCTCGAGGGAGCCTGGGCGTCCGCCAACATGCGCGGCTGCCTGGCTCAAACATTGATTTATTACTTAGTTAGGAACCGTCATGGCTGTTGGAGTCTTTGATCTTTTTTCGATCGGGATCGGACCGTCGAGCTCGCACACGGTTGGTCCCATGCGCGCCGCTGCTGTTTTTGCGGAGGAAGTGAAGGCCGCCGGCGTCCTGGACAAGGTTGCCGGGCTGCGGGTTGACCTGTACGGGTCGCTGGCTGCAACGGGGCACGGCCATGGCACCATGACGGCCATCCTGCTGGGCCTGGAGGGGTTCCACCCCGAAAAGATCCTGCCGGTCGAGGTGGAGCAGCGGCTCGCCGCGATCGCCGAGACGGGCATGCTGCAGCTGGCCGGCGCCGGTGAAGGCGGAGGCGTGCAGCTTCCCTACGGCGTCAAGGACATGGTCCTGCGCCCGCTGACCATCCTGCCGCGGCACACCAACGGCATGACGTTCACCGTCAGCGACAAAGACGGCGCAGAACTCCACAAGGCCACGTTCTTCTCCGTCGGCGGCGGCTTCATTGTCCGCGAGGGCGAAGAGGACGCGGCCCTGAAGGAACTCGACGAGTCCAAGAAGGAGCTGCCGCTGCCGTTCCGCACCGCGGCGGAGCTGCTGGGCCGGTGCCAGTCCAAGGGCCTGTCCATCGGCGAGATCATGTTCGTCAACGAACGTGTCTCCCGCACCGAGGAAGAGATCCGCGAAGGGCTGCTGCACATCTACTCCGTCATGGAGGAGTGCGTGGAAGTCAGCCTCAAGCGCGAGGGGCTGCTGCCCGGGGGACTGAAGGTCCGCCGTCGTGCGCCTGACTGGCACGAACGCCTCCTCAAGGAGGACAAGGACCGGGACCCCAAGTACTGGCAGGAATGGGTGAACCTGATCGCCCTGGCGGTCAACGAGGAGAACGCATCCGGCGGCCGGGTGGTCACCGCCCCCACGAACGGCGCGGCCGGCATCATCCCCGCGGTCCTGTATTACGCACTGCATTTCGCACCCGGGATGGACAAGGCAACGCAGGAAGACCGCGACGACGTCGTGGTCAAGTTCCTGCTCACGGCCGGTGCCATCGGGGTGCTTTACAAGGAGCAGGCGTCCATCTCGGGCGCCGAGGTGGGCTGCCAGGGCGAGGTGGGCTCGGCGTCGTCCATGGCGGCGGCAGGGCTCGCGGAGGTCATGGGCGGCACACCGCAGCAGGTGGAGAACGCCGCGGAAATCGCGATGGAACACAACCTGGGCCTGACCTGCGATCCGATCGGCGGCCTGGTGCAGATTCCCTGCATCGAGCGGAACGCCATCGCGGCGGCGAAAGCCATCAACGCGGCGAAAATGGCGCTCTGGGGCGACGGCACCCACCGGGTGTCGCTGGACGAGGTGATTGTGACCATGCGGGAAACCGGCAGGGACATGAGCTCCAAGTACAAGGAAACAGCCATGGGCGGCCTCGCCGTCAACGTAGTGGAATGCTAAGGAAAGAGTACTGATGACATTGGCACCAGAAGGCCGGAAGCTGCTGCGCGTTGAGCAGCGTAACTCCGCTGTACCCGTGGAGCGGAAGCCGGAGTGGATCAAGGCCAAGGTCCAGATGGGTCCTGAGTACGTCCAGCTCAAAAACCTCGTCAAAAAAGAGGGCCTGCACACGGTCTGTGAAGAGGCCGGCTGCCCGAACATCTTCGAGTGCTGGGAAGACAAGGAAGCCACCTTCCTGATCGGCGGCTCCGAATGCACCCGGCGCTGTGATTTCTGCCAGATCGATACCGGCAAGCCCTCCCCGGTGGACATGTTCGAACCCACGAAGGTGGCCCGCTCGGTCCAGGCCATGCAGCTGCGCTACGCCACCGTCACCGGCGTGGCCCGTGACGACCTCGCCGATGAAGGTGTCTGGCTGTACGCCGAGACGGTCCGGAAGATCCACGAGCTGAACCCCGGCACCGGGGTGGAACTGCTGATCCCGGATTTCTCCGGCAAGCCCGAGCACATCGCGGCGATCTGCGATTCCAAGCCCGAGGTCTTCGCGCACAACGTCGAGACCGTGCCCCGGATTTTCAAGCGGATCCGGCCGGCGTTCCGGTACGAGCGGTCCCTGGATGTCATCACCCAGGGCCGCAAGCTGGGCATGGTGACCAAGTCCAACCTGATCCTGGGCATGGGCGAGACCCGCGAGGAAATCTCCGAAGCCCTGCGGGACCTGCACGAGGCCGGCTGTGACCTGATCACCATCACCCAGTACCTGCGCCCGTCCGAGCGGCACCTGCCGGTGGACCGCTGGGTCAAGCCGCAGGAGTTCGTGGATCTGCAGGACGAAGCAACAGAGCTCGGGTTCCTCGGCGTCATGAGTGGCCCGCTGGTCCGGTCCTCCTACCGTGCCGGCCGGCTCTGGGCCACCGCGATGCGCAAGAAGGGCTGGGAAATCCCCGCCGAGCTCGCCCACATCGAATCCTCCGGCAGCACCCGCCAGGAAGCCAGCTCACTGTTGGCCGCCCACGCCAGCTGAGCGCGCCGGTAGAGCGCGCCGGTAGACCGCGCCGGTAGACCGCGCCGGCATTCAGAGCCGAAATCACGAACGGACCAAAGATGTTCCCTACAAGAATCGAAGTCATCCCCTCAGCCGGGATCGTTGAGCAGGTCCAAAAGATGGTTCCGCCGACCACCACCCTGACCATGACGTGCCTGCCCCACCACGGCATCGAACGGACCATGCGCGCCTCGGTGGAGCTGGCAATGCTCGGCTACAGCGTCATCCCGCACCTGGCCGCCCGCAGCATCCATGACCGCGCCGAGCTCACCCGCATCATGCGGGAGTGTGACGTGGCAGGCATCAACGAGGTGTTTGTGGTCGGCGGCGACCGGAAGAACCCGGCCGGCCCGTACGAGTCGGCCCTTCCGCTGCTCGAGGACATCTCCCAGTACACCGGCGGCCTGATGCGCGCAGGCGTGGCAGGCTACCCGGAAGGCCACCCCTCGGTGGCCGCCCTTGACCTGGTGGACGCGCTCCTGGCCAAGCAGCACCTGGCCACCAGCGTCGTCACCCAGATGTGTTTCTCCGCCCCGAAAATCCTCGACTTCGCGGCGCTCCTTCGCCGCGAGGGCGTGGACCTGCCCGTCTGGGCGGGCGTGGCGGGGTCCGTCCCGCGGACCAAGCTGGTCAACCTGGCCACACAGATCGGCGTCGGAAGTTCCCTGAAGTTCCTCAGCCGCAAAGGCCCGCTGGCGCGCAAGCTGCTCAGCGGTGACCGCTACTCACCCAACTCCCTGGTGGCCGCGCTCCAAAGCCAGCCCGGCCTCGCAGGGATCCATCTTTACAGCTTCAACAACCTCGATGCGGTCCCCGATGAAGTGGGTCCCGCGTCTTCCCCAACGGCACTCCAGCCAGCACTTATTCGAGGAGCAGCACGTGAGTACTAAAACCATCACCACCCCGGGCCAGCCGCCCCACCTGGAGCGGCAGCTCAGCAACAGGCACATCCAGCTGATCGCCATTGGCGGCGCCATCGGCACCGGCCTGTTCATGGGCTCCGGCAAAACCATCTCGGCCGCCGGACCGTCCGTCATTTTCGTCTACATGATCATCGGCTTCATGCTGTTCTTCGTCATGCGGGCCATGGGTGAACTCCTGCTCTCCAACCTGCACTACAAGTCCTTCAGCGACTTCGCCGCCGACCTGCTGGGTCCGTGGGCCGGCTTCTTCACCGGCTGGACCTACTGGTTCTGCTGGGTGATCACCGGCATCGCGGACGTCATCGCCATCGCCGCCTACTCGGAGGAACTCTGGCCGGGCGTGCCCCTGTGGATGCCGGGCATCGCCACCGTGGTCATCCTCCTGGTCCTGAACCTCGCAACGGTGCGGGCGTTCGGTGAGACGGAGTTCTGGTTCGCGCTGATCAAGATCATCGCCATCGCGGCGCTCATCATTGTGGGCCTCTTCATGATCTTCAGTGGTTTCCAGTCCGACGCCGGCCCTGCCACCTTCACGAACCTGTGGAGCCACGGCGGGATGTTCCCGAACGAATTCATGGGCTTTGTTGCCGGCTTCCAGATCGCCGTGTTCGCCTTCGTGGGTATTGAACTCGTGGGCACCACCGCCGCCGAGGCCAAGGACCCGGAGAAGAACCTGCCCAAGGCCATCAACTCCATCCCGATCCGCGTCCTCCTCTTCTACGTGGGCGCCCTCATCATCCTCATGTCCGTCACCCCCTGGACCCAGTTCCAGGCCGGCCACAGCCCGTTCATCGCCATGTTCTCCCTGGCCGGCCTGGGCGCCGCGGCCACCATCGTGAACCTGGTGGTGCTCAGCTCGGCCATGTCCTCGGCCAACTCCGGCATCTACTCCACCTCCCGCATGGTCTACGGCCTGGCCCAGGAGGGCGACGCCCCCGGCGTGTTCAGCCGGCTGTCCCGCCGCAAGGTCCCGCAGAACGCCCTGTTCCTCTCCTGCATCCTGCTGCTTTCCGGCATCGTCCTGATGTACGCAGGATCGGACATCGCCAAGGCCTTCGACATGGTGACCACCGTGGCCGCCGTCTGCTTCGTCTTCGTCTGGTCCATCATCCTGGCCAGCTACCTGAAGTTCCGTTCACGGCGCCCGCACCTGCACGACTCCTCCAAGTTCAAGATGCCCGGCGGCATCCCCATGGTCTGGGTGGTCTTCGCGTTCTTCGCGTTCGTCCTGTGGGCACTGACCACGCAGCCGGACACGCTGATGGCGCTGCTGGTCACCCCGGTGTGGTTCGTCGTCCTCGGCGTCGCCTGGTTCATCCTGCGCAAGCGCCCGTCCCACCTGGCCCGCTATGCGGAGTTCCAGAAGGACCTCGCGGGCGAGAAGGTGGTGGCCGACGAGAAGGCCGCTGCCGACGCGAAAGCACACCAGGGGCGCTAAGTGGAAACCGAACACGTCCTCACCGTCAACTGTGCCGAGTCCCCGGGCATCGTCCACGCGATCACGGGGTTCCTGCTGGACCACGACTGCGACATCATCGACACCAAGCACTTCGGTGACCGGCAGGCGCAGCAGTTCTTCATGCGGGTGCACTTCGCATCCGGCGCGAAGGAGTTCAGCACCGAGGAGCTGCTCAGCGACTTCGAGCCGCTGGCCGGCGAGTGGGCCATGAACTGGCAGCTTGAGCCGCACGGCCGCAAGCGCCGGGTCCTGGTGATGGTGTCCAAGTTCGGGCACTGCCTCAACGACCTGCTGTTCCGGGCCCGCACGGGCGATCTCCCGGTGGACATCGTGGCCGTGGTCTCCAACCACACGGACCACGAGGAGCTGGTCAAGTGGCACGACATCCCGTTCTTCCACCTGCCGGTTACCAAGGAGACCAAGCCGGCGCAGGAAGCACGGCTGCTGGAACTGGTGGACGAGTTTGATGTGGAGCTGGTGGTCCTGGCCCGCTACATGCAGGTCCTCAGTGATGAGCTGTCGGCGAAGCTGACGGGCAAAACCATCAACATCCACCACTCGTTCCTGCCCAGCTTCAAGGGCGCCAAGCCGTACCACCAGGCCTACGACCGCGGTGTGAAAACCGTGGGCGCCACCGCGCACTACGTCAACGCCGAGCTGGATGAGGGACCGATCATCGCCCAGCAGGTCATCGAGGTGGACCACACCCACACGGCCGAGGACCTGGTCCGCGTGGGCCGCGACGCCGAGTGCAAGGCGCTCAGCAACGCGGTGCGCTGGCACTGTGAGGGCCGGGTAATGCTCGACGGCGGGCGGACAGTCATTCTGCGCTGACCGTCCTGCGCGTCCCCACCCAACTAGGTCGCAGTAGATGTCGTTATGAGCCCTCATAACGACATCTGCTGCGACCTACATTGGGGGTAGCCCTTAGTCGGGGAGCTCTATCTGGAATCCGCAGGGACAGCGCAGGACCCGCGTCTCCAGATCGACGTCGACGGCGTCCTCCGGCTCGCGGTCCGTGTAGACGGCCGCGCTGAGCCGTCGGACCTGTGAGCCGAGCGTTTGCATCGGTTGGCCGCAGTGGATGTAATGCCCGCCGAACACCAGGACATCCTCCAGGCACGGGGCACGGTTGAGGACGGCCGCGACAGCCACGACGCCTGCAGGATGAAGGTAGTGGACCTTGCACGCTGTGCAGCCATACCCCACCTCAACCGATGCGTCGGAGGGCGGATTCAGGGCCGTGATCGAATGCAGCGTCAAGGTCCTGTCGCTGCCGCACTTTGCGCAAACGAGCCGGGAATCTTCAGCCCGTTCCCCGGACGCGTGACTGCTGGGCCCATGGGGATCGATGGACATCGTCAGGCTGCTGCGGGGTAGCTGGCCAGGATGTAGTCGGCGGCGGCCGGGCCCACCATCCGCAGCCTGCTGTCGTGAACGTCGACACCGCACCGGTGCATGGCGGCGCGGAACGTGGCATCCGGCTTGGCTTCCAGACCGTGGAGGAGGCACCAGCTGACATACAAGCCGTACAGGCAATCCGCGGACATCGGACAGTCGGTATCAAGCTCGGCAATGGTGGCTTCGTCAAGGAACTGGTTGAAGTGCGAGGTGGCCATGATCGGCTCTCTTTCGCTGCGTGCATTCCGGCCGCCGTGTTGCTACAGCGGCATCTTCTGACGGCCCTGCACGAGGCCGAAAGGGGGAACCGTCACATATGTGACATATGCCACTTAGAATGTACGCACTGGATCCCGGCCTGTCCAGTCTTGAGTTTCTTACAGGCCGTGAGAGAGGTGCCCGCTCTAACGCACCGCCTCAGGCGCGGGCTGTGAAGTGGCCGGCCGGGATACCGCCCGGCAGGACTTGCAGGAGGCCCTCGGCCACGTCACGGATGGTGAGGTTCCGTTGCTTCGATTCATGGAGGAGTATCTGGTACGCGGCCTCGTAGGAGCAGCCGTTCTGCCCCATGAGTACGCCGCAGGCGGTGTTGATTGTGGTGCTGCTGGCGAGAGTGGCGCGGTGCTCCGCGGACAGGGCCAAATCCGCACGGTGCTTCAGTGCGAGCCGGAGGCTCTTGGCCGCCACGCCGGAGAAGACCAGAACCTTGGCGGCCACGACAGGGGCGAACATGTTCGGCGTCGCGGAATAAAGGGTCAGGGCAGCGCTGTAGCCGTGTTCGAGCTGCAGGGGGACGGCGACGGCGGATCGGTAACCGGCCGCCGTGAGGCTGCCACAGTATTCCGGCCAGCGCGGGTCCGGGCAACGGTCGTTGAGGATGACGGACAGCCGGCCGCGCAGTGCGCGCGCGGTGGGGCCCTGCCCTGTGCGGTGATCCCAGCGGGAGAGATCGACGGCGGCGCCTTCAGTACTTGCCCCAACGCACGGCGTCCCGTCCGGCCTCACCAACGTCACGGTGCTCTCCACCGGCCAGCGGGAAAGGTGGATGATCGACGACGCGACGATCCGGGCCAGGGAACCCGCCAGTGCGGTTTCCGAATGGCCGTGGATCTCCAGCAGGGCTCCTGAGCCGGAGCCAAGCCAGGTCAAATGTTGTTCAATTAGCATGCCCAAACCCCCAGAGTCGGTACGCATCATCGTAGGGAGGCGAGGCACGGAGGACAAGGGTAGGGGGTACCCGATTTTCGGCGGTTTTAGCGCGGCGGGATCTCCTGGATGACCCAGCGGTTGCCGTCCGGGTCGCTGAAGTAGGCGAACGCGAACCCGCCCATGTCCTGCGCCTCACTGACGGGGGCGCCGCGGCGGACCAGTTCAGTGCGGGCTTCAGCCATGTCCGGCACCACCAGCTGCAGGCCTTCAAGGCTGCCCGGGGTCATGCCGGTCATGCCGGTGCCGATGACAATCGACGCGGCCGAGCCCGGCGGGGTGAGCTGGACGACGCGCATCCCGGGAATGTGTTCGACGTCGTGATCGAGCACGAAGCCGAGCTGGTCAGTGTAGAAGGCCTTGGCGCGGTCCACATCGGAGACGGGCACCTGTACAACCTCGAGTCGGAGTTCCATGTGCGAAACCCTACCCTGCACAGCAGTTCGGACACCTGCGGGTTATGGACGACACGCGTCACCGTGACACCGGGGCGGCCGCACTCCCCGCGCCGGCGGCGGCTTCCAGCCCGCCGTCAAGGCCATGGCGCCGGGGACCCAGCACGGTCCTTGAAGCGGCTGCTTCGGAGGCGGCCGAGAAGGGGCCGAAGCGCCCTTCCACGGCCCAGCGCGTTTCCTCGTCGATGAGGTCGGCGTTGATCCTTGCGCCGGCCATGACACCCTCGGCCGCGGCGGTGATCACCTGGGCCATGAGGTTGGTGACGTTGCCTGCTGCGTACACGCCGGGGATGGCCGTCGCACCGCCCACGGCGTCGGTCTCGATGAACCGTCCGGCCCCGGACGGGTGCACCTGGGAAAGAAGCCCGAGTGACTCCAGCAGCGCGGACCTGGCTTCCATCCGTGATCCGACGGCCAAGGCGGCCACCGAGAACGACGAGCCCTGGCGGAGTGTGACCCCCGCGAGGACTCCATCCACAGCATCAACAGAGGCCACAGCGCCTTCAACGACCCTGACGGACCGGGCGGCGAGCTTGTCCCACTCCTCGTCCGTGGGCTCCACGGTGTCGTTGAGGAAGAGGGTGATCTCCGGCGACCATTGCCGGAACATCAGAGCCTGGTGGATGGACAGCGGGCCGGTTCCCAGCACGCCAATCCGTTGCCCGCGGATTTCCCACCCATGGCAGTAGGGGCAGTGCACCACGCCCTTGCCCCATTGCTCCCTCAGCCCCTCGATGGGAGGCAGTTCGTCCGTCAGGCCGGTGGTGACGAGGAGGCGTCTGCCCACGAACCGGCGCGAATCTCCGAGCACAACGTCGAATCCGTCGGTGGTTCGCCGTGCCGAGACCGCTTCGCCGTCAAGGACCGTTCCTCCGTAGGAGAGCACTTCGCTGCGCCCGATGGAGAGCAGCTCCAAGGGGCTCAGGCCGTCCCTGGAAAGATAACCGTGCACGCCCGCCGCGGGGGCGTTGCGTGGAGTTCCCGAATCGATGACCAGCACCGAGCGCAGCGCCCGGGCCAGTGTTGTAGCTGCGCTGAGCCCCGCGGCGCCGCCGCCGATGATCACAACGTCATAGTGTGTGGCGTCCATGCTGAGTGTCCTTCCCGAAAGTTCGCCGCCAGCGTCCGACGGCGGTCAAACCAGCATCCGCCGCAAGAGGCAAACCTGGCAAACATTGTTGCCGTTATGGCAAAATGACGGACATGGCAAATGACCTTGATGACGTTCTGGGCGCAGTCGGCCCCCGGCTTCGGAGCCTCCGTACCGAACGGAACCTCACCCTCGGGGAGGTGTCTTCCGCCTCCGGTGTATCCGTGAGTACCCTGTCCCGGCTGGAGTCCGGGCAGCGCCGGCCAAACCTCGAAATTCTGCTGCCCCTCGCGAGGTTGTACGGGGTTCCCCTCGATGACCTGGTGGGCGCCCCGCCCACGGGGGATCCCAGAATCCATCTGCGGCCCATCACCCATGCAGGCATGACGGCTGTTCCCCTGACGCGCCGGCCGGGAGGGTTGCAGGCATTCAAAATGGTGCTCGACGGCGGCGCCCGCGGCGACGAGCCCGATCCTCGCGTTCACGAGGGATACGAATGGCTTTACATCCTCAACGGACGGCTGCGTTTGGTGCTGGGCGACAAGGATTTTGAACTCCGCCCCGGAGAGGCCGCGGAATTCGACACGCACACACCGCACTGGTTCGCCAGCGCCGACGGCAAACCGGTCGAGTTCATCAGCCTGTTCGGACAGCAGGGCGAGCGGATGCACATACGCGCGCGGCCCAAGCCCTAGTCGAAGAGGTCCGAGGGCGGAACTACTTGTCGAAGTAGGTAACGGGTTCCTCGCCGGAGATTTTCTTGACGATGTCCTCGGCCACGTCGCGCAGCTTCTGGTTCCGGTGGCTGGAGACCTTGACCAGGATGGACATGGCTTCGGTCTGACCGCAGCGGTTCTGGCCCATGATGATGCCACAGGCCAGGTTGATGGCGGTGCGGCTCACCATGGCCGCACTCAGGTCATCCGCAGCCCCTTCGGCGGTACCCACCCTGACGGCCAGAAGGACGGCGCTGCGGGCCACTCGGGAAAATTTGACCGCCTCAGCGATGGTCGCTTCGGTGAACACACCCGTGTTTGACGCGAAGAAGTTCAGGGCGGCTGTGGCATCGTTACTGAGCTCCAGGGGCACACCGAGGGCGCTCAGGACACCTTCCTCGAGCAGGCGTTCCCGGTACACGGGCCAGCGGGGGTCCGTCCGGACGTCTGCCAAGAGGACGGGGGCATTCAGCTTCAAGGCGTCAATACAGGGGCCCTCGCCCACCTGCTGTTCGATCCGGTCCAGGTGGACGGCCCGCTCAGTGCTGCCGCCGACCGTTCGGGTTTTTTTGTTGTGCTGGAGGGTGACGCCGCATTCCACGGTTGTGGCGGCTGCACGGCTGAGCGAGGATGCGGCGATGACGGACAGACCGCCCAGGAAGTCAGCCACCGATCCCGTGCCGATGATCAGGTCCTGCAGCTCAACGAGCAGCTCGTGCTCGGGGGAATTGGTCATGCCCAAATCTAGGCCGGAACGTCGAGGCTCACAAGCCGGGCGTCCCTTTCAGAGTGTCCTGTGACGGCCCGCTCCAAGCGGAAATGAGGCTCAGTTCGCTGCCCTCGTGAGGGACGGCTTGGTGGTGGCGAAGCGCGTCCGGTATTCGGTCGGCGTGATGCCCAGGTGCCGGCCGAAAGCGCGGCGGAGGGTTTCGTCGCTTCCGAACCCGCTGTGCTCGGCCGCTGCGGTGATGCTGTGGCCATCGAGCACCAGTTGCTGGGCTCGGTCGAGGCGGACGCGTTCGACCCAGCGGGCCGGCGTCGTGCCCAGCTCCGCCCGGAACAGGCGGGTCAGGTGCCGGGCACTGACCGCCGCGGCCGCGGACATGGCGGGCAGCGTGTGCTCGGCCGTCGGATCGGCGTGCACTGCTGCGGTCAGCGACTGCAGCAGGCTGCTGCGGGCCGGCGGCATGGCAAGGGCCGTGGTGAACTGGGACTGCCCGCCCGGGCGCTGCATGAACACGACCAGCTCGCGGGCTATGTCCCGGGCTGCCTCCGCCCCGTGGTCGTCCTCCACCAGCGACAGCGCCAGATCGATTCCTGCGGTGATGCCTGCAGAGGTGATGTACCGGCCGTCCCGGACATGGATGACATCCGGCTGCACGTGCACTCGGGGGTAGCGGCGGGCCAAGGTTTCGGTGTGCCGCCAATGGGTGGTTGCCCGGCGGCCGTCCAGCAGGCCGAGTTCAGCAAGCACGAACGCACCGGTGCACACTGAAGCAACCCGCCCCGCCCGCTCAGTGAGCGTGCAGACGGCAGCCAGCAGCTCGTCGTCGAGGTCCGGTTCGGTGAGCCGGTCGGCGCCGACGACGACAACCGTGTCGAGGGGCCCGGCGTCGGCCGCCGCAGTGGTGCCCGCCACCACCAGCCCGGAGGAGGCCGTGACACTGCCGCCGCGCGGGGAGACCAGGACCGACGTGTACGGGAGACCGGTCCGCAGTGCCTGGTGCAGGACCTCGCCGGGACCGCTCACGTCGAGCATCGTCACCCCGTCGAACACGATAAAGCCCACCCGCTGCGTCATGTCTGAAATTGTGGTTTTTGTGGCCGTAAGGACATGGCACCACCCTACCCTGCCGGGCGAAGCTGGAGGAGACTACCGACCGAAGAGGATAAGGAAAACAAGATGGCTGAATCAATCGCGGACGTGGACATTCCCGACAGCGCTTTGGCGCGGGAGGCGACCGAACTGGTACGCGAGGTTGCATCGCCGCTGCTGTTCGACCACTCCCGCCGGGTCTTCGTGTTCGGGTCGCTGCGCGGCCGCGAGCAGGGCCTGGATTTTGACCCGGAACTGCTGTACGTAGGGGCAATGTTTCATGACCTCGGCCTGACCGAAAAGTACCGCCGCACCGACCAGCGATTCGAGATCGACGGCGCAGACGAGGCCCGCCGGTTCCTGCACTCCCACGGGATCACCGGCGAGGCGGCCGACAGGGTCTGGACGGGGATCGCACTGCACACCACCCCGGAGATTCCGCTCCACATGGCCCCCGAGATTGCCCTGGTGACCCGCGGGGTCGAACTGGATGTCCTGGGCATCGGTTACGATGCCATCTCCGACGAACAGCGTGCCGCCGTGGTCGCCGCATACCCCCGGCCGGACTTCAAGAACCGCATCCTGGAAGCATTCACCGAGGGCATCAAGGACCGGCCGGAAACCACGTTCGGCAACGTCAAGGCAGACGTGCTCGCCCATTACATCCCCGGATTCCAGCGCGGCGACTTCGTGGAAGTCATCCAGGGCTCCGACTGGCCGGAATAGGCGCGACAGCCGGCCAGCACCCGCTTAACGCACGACGTCGGCACCCAGGTTGGGTGCCGACGTCGTGTTTTCAGGATTACCCCCGCGTCGATGCGGGCCATGGTGCCGAAGGGGTGACTGTTAGCCGGCGCACGTCAGCGGACGCGCCTCGAAACTGTCTTCATGACCCTGATTCCGGTGTTCATCGAGGCGCCCGCAACCCTATCCACAACGGCATTGAAAAGGGCCGCGGTGTCTCCCACGGGCGCCGGATACACGAGCAGCGAAGCCGGTGCTGTTGGTTCCTGCAGGAGCCGCGGCCGCTTCATGAGGCGAATGCCTTCTTCGGGTGCCGTGGCGATCACGTCATCGCCGGCCGTCAGCACTGCCATCTCGCCGGCGCTGAGCGGTCCGGGCGACAGAAGCCACACCTTCTCCATAGCGTCGTAGCTGTTGCGGTTTGTCACAGTGAACGCGGTAAGCGTCCGGATAAAGCTGACCTCATCATCCTGCTGAGCCATGGAGGTGTGGTCTTCCGGAGATGAGACGACGGCGTCATCGAACCAGACCTCGACGATCCCGTCGATCGTCTCCGTGGCGTCGCCGTTGGTCCAGAAAGAATGGACGGGATTCTGCACATACTCCTTCAGCAATTCAGCGAAGCTCGCTGGCGGTTACCTGAATGACGCGGATTTCGGGCGCCTGCTGCGGACGGTTGAGGAGACCAAGCGGCTCGGATACGCGCTCAACCAGGAAGAAACGGAAGCAGGACTTCATGCGCTGGGCATGTCACTTCATAGTGCCGACGGCGGCGTGCTCGCCTCTTTCGCGGTCCTCGTGCCGGCCTCCCGGGCGGACGTTCTCCGGGATCCAAGGACGCTCGCCTTAGTACACGAGGCCCGGACAGAGATGGACCAGGCGATCCGCGCTGCGGGACTCAGGCTCCAAGCCTGACACGCCGGATGCCTCCATCATTTGTCCCCGGTGGTGGGGCCCGTCGCGACCCCGCCCCGCTGTCCGGTGAGGGAGCCTGTCGAAACGGCAGCAGGCCCCAGGAACTCGCCGATCTTCTCGGCCATCGCTTTGGCCTGGGTCCAGTGCAGGTAGTGCGGGCCATCAAGGACAACGAGCTCATGCCGCGTGACATTACTCAGCTGGCGTTCATGCAGGTCCACCCATTCGGCGCGGCTGTCCAGGCTTTCCTTCGCCAGCAACATCAGCACCGGCATCGCAGCGGGGTAGCTGAGGCCCTGCAGCTTCGCGGCGTTTTCACCGACCCGGTACGTTTCGTCGGTCACTGCCGCGTTGCCGAAGTTCCAGCTGGCGAGCATGCGCATCTGGTCGATCTCAGCGGGCGTGTAGCTGCTGCTGTCCGGGTCGGTCAGTCCCAGCGCCGCCGCCCAGCGGACCAGGCCGAGGGTGGAGGGGAGGCGTTCCCAGAAATTGCCCGACGGCGGCGCATCAGCAGGTGCCGGGGCTCCGGGTTGCGCGGTGGTTGCGGTAGGAACGGTGGGGTCGATCCCGATGACGGCAGACACCTCCGAGGGGTATTTGTTGGCGTAGTACAGGGTGGTGAAGCCGGCGATCGAGTGCCCGGCGAGAACATAGGGACCATGAATGCCCAGCGCAGAGAGCACCGAGTGCAGTTCCTCGGAGATGTTCTCGATGGTCCGCGGCCTGACGTCGGCATCGCTGTAGCCGTAGCCGAACCCTTCCACCACCACGGTCCGGTACCCGGGCAGTTCCCGGACCAGCGGGGCGAAATCGAGTCCCGGTGCCCCGGTGCCCAGTCCGCTGAGCAGCACCAGCGTTGGGCCATTGTCCCCGGAAATAGAGACGTTGATGGTTCCCTGGTCGATCCGGACTCGCTCGCCGTACGGAGTGGCATTAGCCCGTTCAACGCGCTCGAGGAGGAGATTCGCAGCGGCGGAGACAATTACCAGTCCGAGCAGCGTCAACGCGACGACCGCGACAACCCGCAGCACCCGCCGTCGGCCTTTCCGCACCGGGAATGAACCGTCCGGAACGGAACGCGTGCGGCGGGAAAAGATGCGCAGCGGCATGACGATATTTTAGTGCCCCCCGCAAGGAGTTGACCTATCGTTTGTAGATGTCCCTGCGGTGGCCCGTGGCAAAAACCAGCACAATGAGCTGTGCGTCCCTGATCTCGTAGATGATCCGATAATCCCCGGTGCGGACGCGCCAATCGCCACTGCTTCCGGCGAGTTTCTTGGCGCCCGGTGGGCGCGGTGTTTCGGCGAGGAGTTCGATGGCGGCCTGGATGCGCCGGCGGGCGTCCGGGGGGAGCTTGCGCAGCTGCCGGAGGGCGGCCGGAGCAAGCTGCACGGCATAGCTCACGCCAGGCCCAGCTCCGCTTTGACTTCCTCCCACGGCACGGGGCCTTCGCCGGTATCGGTCATCTCCGTCCTTGCCGCGTGCGCTGCGCGGAGGTCTGCCAGATCTTCGGCGGCCTCTATCAGGGTGGCGAGGTCTTCGGCATCGATCAGCGCTGCGACACGGCGTCCGCGCCGCAGCAGATACACCGGTTCATGGTTCACCCTGGCGGTGTCCACCGCCTCCGACAGCCTGCTGCGCGCGTCAGTCACGGTCATCTCAATCATGGCACAATTTTACGCCAGCCACGCCGAAACGTACATAAGCGCCAGAAACGCGAGAACGCCGAGGATGCACATTACCGGAAGCGCTAAAAAGCCCTCCCGGCGGCGCGCTACTTACCTGCCAGCGGGCTGCGTTTGCGGAAGGTGCCGGCGATGGAGAGCTTCCTGGAGTATTGGATGGATCCGTAGCGGAAGAGGTGGACGGCCAGGCGGAGGATGAGGAAGCCGATGACGAAGAGTTCCACGATGACGATCGCGGATTCAAGTGGACTCAACAACCCGAAGGCGTTCCGGAGCAGCGCGGTCACCGGGGCGGAGAGCGGGAAGTAGGTGAAGATCTGCACGATGAGGGCGCGGGGGTCGGAGATGATCAGGCTGATGGCGTAGAACGGGACAAAGATCAGTGCCATCAGCGGCCCGAAAATCGTGCCGGCGTCCTTGGCGGTGGGCATGACTGCCCCGATCGCGACGAGGACGCCCGTGAAGACGGTGAAGCCCCCCAGCAGCAGGAGCGCCCCGACAATGATGGTGCCGGGCTCGAAGCTGATGCTGGACAGGTCCAGGTCGGGGATGGAGAGCCTGTCGCGGAAGAAGAGGTAACCCACCACAATCGGGGTCAGGAAGACCAGGATCTGGACCAGGCCCACCATGAACAGGGCGGCCACCTTGCCGATGATCAGGGTGGTCGGGTTCAGGGTGGTGAGGATCATTTCGGTGACCCGGTTTTCCTTCTCCTCCAGCGTGCTGTTGAGCATCTGGTTGGAGAGCAGAATGATCGAGACGTAGAAGACCACCAGGAACATCAGCGGCGGGATCACGGCGCCGAAGCCGCCGGTCGCCTTGCCGTCCTTGAAGGCCTCGGATTCGGTTTTGACGTTGCCGCTGGCGGCCGCGGTCAGCTGCGGCGAGCCCACAGCGGCCTGCGCTGACGCGGTCAGCAGTTGTTTGGCGACGGCGTCGTACTTGCCGTTCTCGAAGGTTCCCCGGTCTATTCCGTAGACCTTCACGGCCTGGGTGGCCGGCTCGGCGGGGTAGACGAAGTAGGCCTCGGTCACGCCTTGTTTCACGTCCTCCAGCGCGGCGCCGGGGTCTGCCGCCTTCACTCCGCCCATCGCCCGGGCAATGTTGTCCGCGATCAATCCGGAGTCATCGGTGTAAGTGAAGGACAAGGCAGCGGTCTTTTGCGCGTCCGCGCTGGCGGCGGTGGAGGAATTGCTCAGGTAGACGAGGCCGAACACGATGCCGATCACCACGGGGATGGACAGGGTGGCGATCCAGAAGCCGCGCTTTTTCAGGGTGCGGGTGAATTCGAACCCGACGACGGTGCGCAGGTTGTGCTGCGCGAACGGGCGCCGCGGCGGGGCCGGGATGGCCGGGGGCGGGGGAGCGGGGGAGGACTTGGTGGCTGCTGGCTGTGTCATGGGGTTACGCCTCCGCCATCTGGTGGTCTTCGCCGTAGACCATGATGAAAATTTCGTCCAGGGACGTCCGGGCCGTGGTGAAGGACCGCACGGCCACGCCGCGGCTGATGAGTTCGCGCAGGACGGCGGACTCGTTGCCGCCGGGGCCGGGGGAGAGCTCCGCGCGGCCGCCGTCGGCGCTGACGATGTCGTAGAGGGCCGATGCGGGCAGGACCCCGTCGTAGGCCAGCCGGTACACGGTACCGCCGAACTGTTCCTGGACCTCCTCGACCGTGCCGTACGCGCGGGACGTGCCGTCCTTGAGCAGGATGACCCGGTCGCAGAGCCGTTCCACTTCCTCCATCTGGTGGGTGACCATGATGACGGTGGCGCCGGCGAGTTTCCGCTCTTCGATGATGTCCATCAGCAGGCGCCGGTTGACCGGATCGAAACCCTTGGTGGGTTCGTCCAGGATCAGCAGTTCGGGGTCGTTCATGATGGTGACGCCGAGCTGGATCTTCTGTTGCTGGCCGCTGGAAAGCTTGTCCAGCCGGATGTGCGCCTTGTCGGCCAGATCGACCCGTTCCAGATACTCCCGGGACCAGTTTTTGGCATGTGCTTTGTCCATGCCTTTGAGCCGGCCGAAGTAGACCATCACGTCAAGGACGGACTCCTTCTTGTACAGGCCGCGCTCCTCGGGCAGGTACCCGAGGCGGGCGCCGACCTGCGGGGAAAAGGGCCTGCCGCCGATGTGGAGGGTCCCGGCGGTGGGCTGGTAGATCCCCAGCAGCGCCCGCAGTGTGGTGGTTTTCCCGGAGCCATTGCTGCCGAGGAACCCGAAGGTTTCCCCGGCCCGGACATCGAAGGACAGGTCCCTGATGACCGTCGTGTCCCCGAAGTCCATCCGGAAGTCCTGAATGTGCACAAGCGGCTCCCCGGCCGCACCGTCCAGCGTCATGCCCCCCACTCTAACCGGTTGCCCGAACGCGCAGAACGCACGACGTCGGCACCCACGTTGGGTGCCGACGTCGTGCGTTACCGGTGGCTGGGCACCTACCCCTGGTTGATGCGGATCATGTTGCCGGAGGGGTCGCGGAAGGCGCAGTCGCGCGGGCCCCACGGCTGGACGATGGGTTCCTGCAGGACCTCGGCGCCGGACGCGCGGAGCTTCTCGAACGTGGCGTCGAGATCGTCCGTGGTGAACACGAGCATGGGCATGACGCCTTTGGTGAGCAGTTCCTGGATGGCGTCGCCGTCGGCCTGGGAGCGGCCGGCGTGCGGAGGGGAGAGGACCAGTTCGAGGTCGGGCTGGGCGGCGCTGCCCAGGGTGACCCAGCGCTGCCCGTCGGAGCCGACGTCGTTCCTTACTTCGAAGCCCAGGGCGTCGCGGTAGAAGGCGAGGGATTCATCGACATCGTTGACGGTGACATGTGCGTATTTCAGTGAAATGTTCATGCCTTCAACGCTATTGCCGCGGCGTCAGGGATGCTTCTTCAATCCTGCTCGGTTTGCGCGCGGGCCGGGTATGCTGCCGGGCGATGCAGGACGGCATGGCCTTGACCGCGTGGTGTTCGCGGGCGCGGTAGGCGCTGGGGGTCATGCCCACGATCTCGGTGAACCGGGAGCTGAAGGAACCCAGCGACGTGGACCCCACCTCCATGCACGCATCGGTGACGCTGGCCCCGGCGCGCAGCAGCGCCATGGCGCGTTCGATCCGCCGCGTCATGAGGTAGTTGTACGGCGTCTCACCGTAGGCGGCCTTGAACTGGCGGGAGAAATGCGCCGCGGACATCAGCGCGCCGGCGGCCATGGTGGGCACGTCCAGCGGCCTGGCGTACTCGCGGTCGATCAGGTCACGGGCCCGGCGCAAATGGGCCAGGTTGGCCAGCTCCTGCGGTGTCATGACGCCATTCTACGGCGGTGCC
Source organism: Pseudarthrobacter sulfonivorans (assembly GCF_014712225.1). GTDB lineage: Bacteria > Actinomycetota > Actinomycetes > Actinomycetales > Micrococcaceae > Arthrobacter > Arthrobacter sulfonivorans. The sequence goes on along the minus strand of NZ_JACXBW010000001.1, from coordinate 370,479 downwards.
GCGGTGAGGGGGCCAGCAGCAACCCGCAACCGCCGAATCCACCGGAACCGCCGAATTCCCGCAGGGCTTGACGGAACTGGTTGCCTGATTTCTCCATGGATTTGTAGGGTTCACCTATGACAAAACGGAAAGCTGTAACCAAAGCCGTCTTTCCTGCTGCCGGACTGGGGACCCGCTTCCTTCCCGCCACCAAGGCAATGCCGAAGGAAATGTTGCCGGTGGTGGACCGCCCTGCAATCCAGTACGTCGTGGAGGAGGCGGTTAGCTCCGGCCTGACTGACCTGCTGATGATCACCGGGCGCAACAAGCGAGCTCTGGAAGACCACTTTGACCGGGAACCCGGCCTGGAACGGGCACTGCAGCTGAAGGGCGATAAGGACCGGCTTGCCGAAGTGGAGTACGCCTCGCAGCTGGGCCCCATCCACTACGTCCGCCAGGGCGAGGCCAAGGGTCTGGGTCATGCTGTGCTTTGCGCCAAACAGCATGTGGGAAATGAGCCCTTCGCCGTGCTGCTGGGCGACGACCTCATTGATGAGGCCGAGACGCTGCTGACCACCATGATGGAAGTGCAGCAGGAGACCGGGGGTTCGGTCATCGCTTTGATCGAGGTGGAGCCGGCAGAGATCAGTGCCTACGGCTGCGCGGATGTTACTGCCATTGAGGGCGAGGACTTCGTCCGGGTCAACAGCCTGGTGGAGAAGCCGGCTGCCGACGTGGCGCCGTCCAACCTGGCCGTCATCGGCCGCTACGTGCTGCACCCGTCAGTGTTCGGCGTCCTGGAGAACACTGCTCCGGGCCGCGGCGGCGAGATCCAGCTGACGGACGCGCTGCAGACCCTGGCCGCCGGTGAGGGCGAAGGCTCCGGCGTCTACGGCGTGGTCTTCAAGGGCCGCCGCTACGACACCGGCGACAAGCTCAGCTACCTCAAAGCCGTCATCACGCTCGCGTCCGAGCGGGTGGAGTTCGGTGAGGACCTCAAGACCTGGCTGAAGACCTTCGTCGGATAGGACCTGTCCGTCCGGTGTTGACCTTGCTACGGTGGAGCGATCACCCACACAATCACCCCATGTGGTGACGCCCGGTCACCCTGCCCCGCCTTAGGTTCGAACTATCCCCGGCAGCTTTCCTGGGTCCCGACGATTTGTCCCTTCAGTCGTCGCTTCGTGCATTACCTAAGAGTCAAGAGCCTCTGATGTTCTCAACAATTAACGTTTATCTGCCTGCCGTGCTCATCAAGATTTTTGCAATAGCGGGATTTCTCTCGGCAGCCATCCTGCTGGTGAACGCGGCCAAGCGGGCAGGAATCATCCCCACGTCACCGTTCACCCAGTTGGCCGCACCCATTGCCCAGCTCGCCGCCATCGGGCTGGTGATCGGGATCTATGTGCTGGTCTCGCGCCAGGCAGGGGCGCTGGCAGCCGCGGGTGCCGTCATCTCCGTAGTGGCGCTGGCCGGCCTGGTGGGGGTTGAGTTTGTCCTCAACCTGGTCTTTCCCTACGTTGAACCCGGTGTCATCGCTGCCCTGCGTGCCGGCCCGCTGGGTATCGCCCTGACCGCAGTCTCCCTGCTGTTCCTGCTCGGTACGGTGGTCTTTATGCTGGCGCTCTGGCGCAGCTCAAGCGTGCCGAAAGCCCTCGTGGTTCTCTACACCGCGAGTGTCATTCCGATAGCGCTGCGCACCGTCTTCCCGGAAACGGTCCTGCAGCTGGGTCTGGTCGGCCTGGCCGTGGCCATCACCTGGCTCGCCATCTGGATGCTGAGCAACGTCCCCGAAATCGCTGGCGGCACCCCGGTCCAGGAACCCGAGGCGACGGTGACGCAGGCCTAGATGCGTGCCTGCTGAGATCCCTGCCCGCGGGGCCCCGCGATGTGGACGATCTCCAGTGCCTCCGGATCCAGCAGCTTCCGGACGCCGGTGTCCGCGTCCAGGATCCAGATCAGTTCCAGTTAACGCACGACGTCGGTCACCCGCCTTCCAAGTTCGCTAAGGTCTCAATGGAGGGTCACGGGCAAGGGACATTCACGTTTACTCAGCCCAGGCTCGTACCTACATGCTGCAAGAAATTCAGTCGAGACGGAGTTGCGGGCCGTCCAGCATGACCAGCTTATGGTGGGTCACGTTGGCGAGTTGGGGTTCATGGAAACACTGCCTTTGCCTGGCAAGGGACGTTTCGGCCACGGTTGGAGAGGCTTCAGCTTCATACCCAGCAGCTTGCGCCCCTCAGCGGAGAGTTAGGTGAGTATGCCACGCCTACCGGACTTTCACGATGATCTGCTCGAGGTGCGCGTTTACGTGCCACAAGTCGTGCATTTTCCTTCTAGGACACGAAACTAACACAGACACAGGACTCTTACATTGGACCCAACCAGGCCAAGCCGAGTTCGCAGGTGCGCGGTAAACCGATCAAACATTGGCTTCCCTCGGTTTCTCCAGCTTGGAGGGTTCATGGCCAATGCGATCGTATTCAACCTACTGTTCTTCACTTCTGCCGGCATGGGATTGGCCTCCTTGTTATTGCACATCCCTGGGATCTTCGCATTCGGATATTGGGTTGGACATCGTGAGTCTGGAAAGACCGCGGGTCGCTACTGGGGCGTCAGTCTTTCGCTCGGTCTTCTGACGTGGGTGATATTCCTGGTCGGCCTCGGCGTCTAACACGTGCAGGTTCCCTATCCTCTGGTCCCGTTTGTAAGAGTCTGCGTATTTGCGACCCTTTTGTGTGCCGGCGGTGCGCTGTTCGGGGACATGATTGTGCGCAAGCGGGTCAAGATGAACACTGCTTTGGTGGCGAGCTTCACTTCCGTCCTCGGAGTTATGGTCGGCGTTGCTCAGCTCTGGCAGATAGCCTGAGTTGGTACGGATAGTCCGGGTTGTTGGTACTTCGGTTCCGCGGAGTTGGTATTGCCGTGGTTTTCGGGGGGTGTGCTGTGGGTGAGGCGGTGCACTGGGCGCCGCCTCTTCCTATGTGAGGAGACAGCGTGGCTGACTTCAAGGTCATCATGACCCTGGCCGTTGCAGGTCGCAGCTATGACGAGATCGTTGCCACGGCGGGGTGTTCACGCCGTGATGTGGCGACGGCGAAGAAGACGATCGCGGCATACGGCTTCACTGCGGGGCAGATCGGGGCGATGTCCCCGCAGGAGATCGCCCGGTTGTTCCCTGATGGTCGTAAGAGGGTCACGGAGTCGTACGACCGGCCGGACTTCGATCGTGTACTGGCATCGATGCGGGAAAACCGGCATTACACACTTCAGCAGGCCTGGAGCAGGTATTTGGCCTCAACGGCGGCGACGGGCGGGAAGAAGTACGGGTACTCGCAGTACTGTGCCTTGTTCGTTGAGCATGCCCGGGTCACTGATGTGGTGGCGACCCTGCACCACGAGCCTGGTCGGGCGATGTTGGTGGACTGGGCCGGGGACACCCTGCCGGTCGTGGATGCGGTGACCGGTGAGGTCACCAGCGTTTACCTGTTCGTTGCGGTGCTGCCGTATTCCGGGGCGGTGTTCTGCCGCGGGTACACGGACATGAGATCGCCTTCTTGGATCGCCGCGCATGTTGCGGCCTTCTCGTTCTACGGCGGTGTCCCGCAGTTGGTTGTCCCAGACAACCCGGCGACCTCAACATACCGGCCGAAGCAGGGCGAGGCGGCGCGGGTCCTCAATGCCCGGTATCAGCAACTGGCCGAGCACTACGGTATCGGGATCGTGCCGGCCCGGGCGAAACGGCCCCGCGACAAGGCCGCTGCCGAGTCGGCGGTTCATGTGGTGAACAAGCGCGTGACAGGCTATCTGGCCGAGGAGGTCTTCACCACGGTCCAGGCCCTTAACGCGGCGATCGAGGCCCGGCTGGTAGAGATCAACGAGCGCATCCCCCGGGCCGATGGCACCACCCGGTGGGAACGGTTCACCGCCGATGAGTCCCACCTGCTCCAGGCGCTGCCGGCCGACGGGTTCGACACGGTGGAATGGAAACAGCTCAAGGTCGGACGGAACTACCACGTCAGCTGCGATTCCCAGCACTACTCGGTGCCCTACGCTTACGCCGGGCAACTGCTGCGGGTCCGGCTGACCTCCACGACGGTGACGGTCTTCGACGGGGACCAGGTGATCTGCGAGCATGCCCGCCGTCAGGGACGCAAGGGGCAGTACTCCACGGACGCGGCCCATGCCCCGGCCCGGCACCGGGGCATCGACGGACTGTGGTCCAAACGGTGGTTCACGGACCGCGCCCGCGGCTTCGGTCCGGCCACCGAGGCGGTCATCACCGGCATCCTCGACCGGCATGTGATCGAAGCTCAGGGTTATCTGGACTGCCAGAACATCCTGGAGTCCCTGGGCAAACGGAACAAGGCCCGTCTGGAGGCCGCCTGTCAGGTCCTGCTCGACACGGGACAGGGGCCGGGGACCTACAGCACGATCAAGCGGATCATGGCCACCATCGACTCCGATGACAAGAAGCCCAGGACGGTCATACCGGCGGCGAGAACCCGCAAACCCGCCGGCGGTGCCGACCCCAGTGCCGGGGCCGGAACCGGGGTGCATGTGCGTTCGGCCGAGCACTACCGGCGCGGCGCACAGGGGGTGCAGGGCTGATGTTCACCAGCATCGATCATGAGAAGTTCAGGGCACTGCGCATCGCACACCTGGCAACGCGGTTCGAGGAACTGATCACCGACGAGGCCAATGACGATCTCACCCCCGAGCAGATCTTCCTCACGGCCGTGGACGACGCCCTCGCCCAGCGAGAGGCCCATCGGATCGAGAAGCTGATCCGTGCCGCCCGGTTCCCGATTCCGCAGGCCTCGGTGGCTGAGATCCACTATCAGGAAGGACGCGGGATCACCCCGGTGCGGATGAAGCGCTACGCCGCCCATCAATGGCGTCAAGACCCCACGAACCTGCTGGTCATCTCACCGACCGGCGGCGGCAAGACCTACCTGGCCTGCGCGATCGGGATCGCCGCTTGTCAGAGCGGACATACCGTCGTCTTCACCCGGATGGACGAGCTGGCCCGACGGCTTGTCATCGCCCGCGGTGACGGCATCGGCCACCAGAAGCTACTCAACGAGCTCTCTGACGTGGATCTCTTGGTCATTGATGACTTCCTCACCGTCGGTATCGACCCCGAAGCCGCCAACGACCTCTTCGCGGTGCTCGCCAACAGGGAACACCGACTACCCACCCTGATCGCCTCGCAGTCCGGACCGGCCTACTGGGTCGAGGCCCTGCCAGACCGGGTGGCGGCAGACTCAATCGTGAACCGGCTGGCCAACAATGCCCGCCAACTCAACCTCGGCGAAGTAGATATGCGCAGGCTCCGCGACGACCAGGCCCGGACACAACCCGGACACTGGGAATAACCCCAAAGAAAACCCGGTGCCGGCCCCCAGCGAAAAGGGCCGGTACCGAGTCCTCAGAATCTCAGTACCACCTACCCAGACCGGCCGTACCAACTGAGGCTATCTGCCAAGCTCTTCGTCCCCAGGTGAGCCGACTGCTGGCAGCGACCGGGAGAGCCGCCAGCGAGTCTCGTTAATCGATCAATTGCTGAGACGGACCTTGCGCTCGTTCACATGCCTTAAGTGGAGTGTCGTGGGCTGGGTTCACACTAGGATCTCGGCCCGGTAAGGGCGCCGTCGCACGCAGCGGTATTGGAAGAGGCACTCGGGTTGGCAAGGGCCGCTTTTAGGACGTCGACGGGGACCGCGTACTGGCTGGTCCCGCCTGCGTAGACGACACCGACAAGGCGCCCAGCATCGTCAATCAGGGGACTGCCCGAGCTCCCGTGCTCGATCGGCGCATCATTGACCATCATGGGGAGCGATGACCATCCGATCGGGTCTTGTGCGTAGCTGAGCACTTTGCCGCGGGTGGTGGTCAATGGGCCGCCGAGTGGATACCCGATCGCGGTCACTCTTGCGCCGACGACAGGGTTTGACGCCGCGAATGTAAGTGTCTGGGGAAGCTTTTCGCGTGTCCAAACCATGGCCAGATCCGCGTAGGTCACCGCACCTGTGGCCACAACGTCAATATCGTGCCCGTCGTAAGTGCTCACTTGGAGAAGGGACGCACCGCCGATGACATGTCTGTTGGTAATAAAGACGTGGTCGGCGATTGCAAAGCCGGATCCGCTAGCGACGCCGCCGCAACCGATGTTGCGCACCCTGAGAGCTGCCCGTTCGTAGTCCGAGAAGCCGGCGGGGGTCACTGTCGGTGCGGTGGATGGGGTCACCACTGGATTGGCTCCCCGGGCCGCGGCCGATGGTGCGGTGGGTGTGGTCCCGGTGAGCGGCGGTGGGACTGGCGCGAAGGCGCACCCTGCTGTAGCCAGGACCAGCAGGGTGGACACAACTGTGGGGACGATTGTTCGTGCGCAGAGCATCAACCGGCTAGTTTCTTCGATAGCGCATCGCTATCCGCCCGTGCCTGGTTGCAGCCTTTGTTGATTCCCTGAGTGTAGTTCCCCAAGGAAACGGAATCATAGGATTTGGCGTTGACCAGATAGCCCTCGAGAGTCTGCAGCGCCGAGATGCACTGGTCCATTTCTTGGGTAACTTGGTGGGACATCGTCACGAATCCGCTCATCAGTGCGGCCTGATCACCTATTTGGGCCTTTTCATTGGAGAGGGAGCGTATCCTGTCTGAGGCCGAGTTGTACTTTGAGGTCACGTCCGCCAATGAGCTCTGAGCCCGGGTCAATTCATCGCGCACTCCGCGGAGCTTATCCCGTTCCTGGGAGACCGATGCGAGATCCTGCTTTGTTGATGCCAGTTCACTCGTCGCTTTCGTTGAGCTATCTCGCCACGACTGTGCAGAGTTGTTGCTGTAAGCGAACCCTGCGCCCAGGCATGCCGCCAGTATGGACAGGACAACGATCGGTAGAACAAAGGGCCAGCGTCTAGCCCTTGGGCGTTCCGCCTGCCATGGGTCTTCTCCGACCGACTCCAAACCCATATTCTCCCTAGACAGACACACACCAATACGCGATGATGCACACATTACCGCCAGATAAATCACTGTGGAGCATTTGGAGACTGTCCGTTACCGATGGTCGAGCGCACGCAGGCAGACCTCCGGGCAGCCCCTACGTGTCAGGCTGGAACGGTACCAACGGCTCATAGCAAGTCCGTTTAATCGCGTGGGGCGAGAGCCAGGAAATCCAGTAATCATGTCCAGTCCAGCTTTGAGTGCAGTACGCGAAGATAGTGCTGTGAGTAGTCGCATCTGCGGCAATACTTCCCGGCCGCACTTGAAGCGTTCCAGCGACCCGGCGGCCAACTCGTTCATGCGTTGCGGCTCCTTGTCGAGCAAGTTATGGTCATTTCTCCGGTATCGGAATTTGCCGAGCGTACGGTGCCAGGAACTCCATCGCGCCCCTGGCGATGCGGATATCAGAACCGACCTGATCGCCCATTGAGCCCTGCCGGATGGTGATCAGCCCACGATCCTGGAGGAGTTGGAAGAGCCGCTCGGGGACTCGGAGCTGGTAGAGGTTGCGGCCTGCAGCCACGGCGTCCGCGTACTGAACCTCCTCGGCTGTGGTTACGTACAGGTCCATGTCGGCTGCGGGCGCCGCGCTCTGATAGGTGACCAGCATTCGGCCCCCTGATTGACCCATCAGCTTCCCGACCGCCTCTCCCAGCTTCATTTCGGCGTAGGCGGCATCCTCCTTATCCGCCTCCGCGGCTGCCTTGCTCATCGCCGCCCCTAGCTGGATCTGGCGCCAGTATCCGACGAGCAGCGGTGCCGCCATCCGCAGCGCAAGTGCGCCGGCCAGAGCACCGATGACCACCCCACCGACGCCACCCAACTTGTCGCCGAAGCTGTTCGGAAACACTGCACCCGACGAGTACACGGCCGGATCGATGGATTTCACGACATCGTGTGTGGTCTGAGCTATCTGGGAGTTCTTTCCGACCCTGGGGTTGCGCCACGCACCGTCCTCGATCTGCAGCAGATCGTCAGGAGCCATGCCGGCGATCCGGCCGAAGATGTCGTCGATGTTGAAAGCATTGAGTACCTCGGCGATGACTTGCCAGTCTTTCGTCTCTTTGGCCCGCTTTAGCCGCTCGTCGAGCCCTTTGACGTAGCCTCGGTTGTAGTCGTTGAGTGCTTCGTCGATCCTGGGTATCCCGTTCTTTTGCTGCCCCGTGCTGCCGTCGGTGAACCCCGCCTTGTAGTCGATCGAATCGTCCCGCTGAACCACCACCGGGCGATCGGAGGAGCGTTGTACAGTCCGGGAGGGTAAATGATGCAAGTACGCAATGGTCGCTCGGTTACCGGCGGTGCTCTGCAGCCCAAGCACCGAGCCGAGGCGGCCGTTGGCGGGAAGCGAATCTCCGGCGGCCGCGGATGCCTGGGTACGCATCCTAGGAGAATGTGGGCTTCGGCCAGCGGTGGGTGGGGGGCGTATATACGAGTTCTCCAACAGGAGCTCCTTACGTGCCGCGCTCGTCAGCGGTGTCGGTCGGCCTCGTCAGAACGGTAGCAGGCAGGCCAGGTCGCACAGCCGACCGCGCGGGCACCCGATTGGGCACAAGCTGTTGCCCCGAGGATCGCGGCCGCGTGCCATCACCCACTTCGTCCCGCACTCGCGCGGACATGTCGTGCGGGCCGACGAGCAACCCGCACCCGGCACTCCCGTAGTCCTAGTCCTCGGCCCTGTTCTCAGGCATAATCGTGGCGGCCGGAGCCATGGTCGGCGAAGCAGTTATTGGTGATGCACGATCAGACCGTGAAGATCACCGGGAGAACATCGGGTTCGTAGCTTCCGATGTTCGGGTCAGGCCGTACAGAGATATTGCTCTGGTGCCAGCCCCCCCGCATGACCGGGTAGCAGTGCGCTTAGTCCAGGTCCGGCGGGTGCAGCCGGGTCGCGAGTAGGTTTCGCAGGTGGTTCATGGCGGCGGTGTGGCTGGCGGTTGCGGCCTGTTCGTACCAGCGGCAATCTTGTCTTTCCCGACGTTGATCCAAGTGTCATCGCCGCCTTCGTGCCGGCCCGCTGGGTGTCGCCCTGACCGCAGTCTCCCTGCTGTTCCTGCTCGGCACGTTGGTCCTGATGCTGGCTCTCTGGCGCAACTCAAGCGTGCCGAGGGGCGCACTGGTCCTCTATACCGCCAGCGTCATTCCGATAGCCTTCGGCGCCATCTTTCCGGAATCGGCCCTGCAGCTGGGGCTGGTGGGCCTGGCCATGGCCATCATCGGGCTCGCCGTCTGGATGCTGAGGAACGTCCCCGAAAGTTCCCTACCCGCGGGGCCCCGCGATGCGGACGATCTCCAGGGCCTCCGGGTCCAGCAGCTTCCGGACGCCGGTGTCCGCGTCCAGGATCCAAATCAGCTCCAGTGAACGTACGACGTCGGTCACCCGCCCCTGGTGGAATAGCTTGCCGTTGTGCCACGCCTGAATGTAGTCGTCCACCTGAAGTTGTGCCGTCTGTGTCTGCTGCGTTGTCATGCTGTGCCTCCTGCTGGTTGTCCCCGTAGGCCCAAGCATGCCGCGGCGAGGTTGCCGCAGTGTTTCGGCAGCATGATTTTTCTGTGTCGGGTCCGGGACCCGGCGGAGCCGTTCCAGCGCAACGATGTCGCGGGCAAAGGAGAATACAAGCAGCGGAAGGGCCAGGGCAAGCGCGGCGACTCCAATGGCCGGCGGGATGTCCGGCGTCAAGGCAAGGAGGAGTGCGAACGGCTGGAATGCCCCGATCGCTTTGCTGCCGGCGCGGGGCGGGAGCGGACTGCGAAGGTGGGGCCAGATGCGGCCGGCAGCCACAAAAAAATAATAGAGCCCCCCGATGCAGAGGGTCCAGGGTCCCACCGTGACCGCGGTTCCGCAGGAGAGAACGAGCACCAGGGCGGCGTCCGTAGCAGTATCAAGCTGTGCTCCTGCCGCCGATGCTGTCCCGGTGCGCCGGGCGACGGGACCGTCCCGCGCGTCCAGGAGGAAGGCAACGGCACCAACAATCACCACGAGCGGGCCGGGGCGAACTCCCGTTAGCAGCACCGGAACGCCCACCACGGCGCACAGGGCCACGAGGACGGCCCGGAGTAAAGTGACACGGTCTGCGAGCGTCGAGAAGCACGGGGTGCGGCGAAGGACGGACGCGGCGGCGTTCCCGATGACCAACGCGCCGGCGCCCAGCCCGACAACTTGAAGTCCGAGGTCCGGCCAGGACACGGCCGAGAGCCAGATGCCTGCGACGCCGTAAACGGCAACTGCGGTCATCGCGTCGGACGAGGCACGCAAAGCGGTCCCGCTCTCCATGGATTTCAGGGAGCCTCACCCGCCGTCCCCTGGGGCGGAACGGACGAGGCCCAGGGCAGCGAAGACTGTTCCTGCTCCCTCCGCAACGGCGCTGAGTGACTTCTCGAAAAACCATACGGGGTCATACATTGCCGGGAACGGCCCGAACGCCGGAATATCGACGTAGCGGTACAACACCACGGCGACGAAGCCGCTGAAAGCAACTGCCAGGGCGAGGGCATAGGCGGCTCTGCTGCCCCGGATCAGAACGTACAGCGCTGACAGGACCGCTGCGGCGCCTTCGAGCAGGAACAGGTTGCCCTGCCCGATACCGCCGGGCGTGGCGGCCTGGTAGCCCGGGGCGAGGTGGATATGAACGCCGGCATCAATGAACAACGTGAGGGCTGTCAGTACCCGCAGGGCCATACTCATTTAACCGTCAGCGTCCCGTGCATATTGGGGTGATAGGTGCAGTGGTAAGGGTAGGTGCCCGGGGTGGAAGGGGCCGTGAACGTGGCCGTTCCGCCGCTTCCCGCGACCTTCGCGTCAAATGCCGAGCCTTGGTCCGCGGTGACGGTGTGGGCCGCGGAGTCCATGTTGGTGACCATCACGACGGCGCCCGGCGGCACCGTGCCCGTCGCCCCGTATTCGAAGTCCTTAATGGTGATGGTGGCTGCCGCCGCCACAGCGCTGGCCGCTCCCGTCGCAGGCGCCTTCCCGGGGGAGGTGGTTGCGCCGGAACTTCCGCCGCCGGCGGCGCAGCCAGCTAAGAGGAGCGCCGCGATCAGCAGTGTTGCGGCCCGGGCCTGAATCGCTGTCATGGTGTACCGTCCTCGACGCCGGAACCCAGGCCGTGTGGTCCTGCCTGTCCCTACATTCTGCTCTCCTTGGGGCAGATTGGCTCCTGCCGATGATCGAGAGCGTGCGGTCCAGGGCGCCGGCGGCCCCGCCGCTGACGGCGGCGATGAGCTGCCGCAATAACGCACGGATAACGGGCAGTCGCGTTTACTCAGCTCAGGCTCGTGGCTACATGCTGCAGGAATTCAGTCGAGACGGAGTTAATCATGAATGCCCGTGAGGACGCGTCCAAGAGAACGCCCCGCAGACCTTCCCGCCTGGTTGCATTCTTGCTGCTCCTGTTCGCCACCAGTGCGATGCTGGTCGCGTGCCCTTCACCGACCTGTACCGGCAACCTCAGGGAGTACAACAACGAGTGCCTGAGCGGCGTCGCCATCACCTACATCGAATGCACCAAGGACCGAGGGGTCGATCTGACAACCAAGATGGGCGGAAAACTCGGCGGAACCTTCAAAGTGGTTGCCGACGCCTCCGTCGAGGCGGCCTACGAGGTTCAGAAAAAGGAAAACACGGTGGTCGCCCTCCAGGTCGTTTCCGATTGTCTGAAGATTGCCGAGACCCAGGCCGATACGGCGGCGGACAGATCCGCGGCCGAGGAGTCCCGGAACCGCGCCGATTTCATCAAGCAGCAGGTCCAGGAAACGGCGCACATCGAGATTGCCCCGGCTCAGGCACAGGTCGGCGGGATCCTCCAGGTCAGTGGCAGGAATTTCTACCCGGACGAGACCATCGCAATACGTCTTCACGCCACGCTTGTTAAGCAGGAGAAAGCTGACGGCCAAGGAGCATTCAGCACCACAATCGCCGTCCCGAAAAATGCACCTCCGCCCGGGTTCCCCACCACTGTCACTGCCACCGGTGAAACTTCGGCGAAGTCGGCCAGTGCCCCGTTCGAGGCGCTTCCCTAGGCGCATCCGGAAACGACGACGTCGGTCGCTCGCCTCTGGTGCAAAAGGTTGCCGGTGCGCCACGCGCCGCAGCCCACAGCGTCCAAGTTTGCAGCGCCCCCGCCACCGCGACAGCATTGACCCAGGTCAGAGGCTCATGCGGCAAGATCAAGCAGAACTTGACCAAATCTTGCAACCCGATTGACCTAACCTTTGGATGCGTCGGGAAGAGTGGGAACGTCGCGACAAACGCGCTAAACACTCATCCGGTCTCAGAGGCCGCAGTTGAAAATTTCTTGGGGGCGCAATTGTCTGAGGTTCTGAACGCAGAGGTCACGAGCAGCGAAGAGGGCGGTTTCAGCCGCCGCAGGGTGGTCAAGGGCGTGGCGTGGTCCGTGCCGGTTATCGTGACGGCCATCGCGGCTCCCGCAGCGGCAGCGTCGGGTGTCACAGAGGTGTATTTCCCTGTTCCTGCCGCAATTACCTTAAGCGGTGGGAACCGTCCTGGCACGGGTCCTAGCGGCTTCACGATCAAGAACACAACCGGTGCTCAGGTTACGGTCAGCTTAAGCGGCAGCATCATCGTCACGCCAACAAACGCGGTCCATTCAACCATCGCCATTACTGCCCCTGCGCCGAGTATCTTTTCGACCACGACGTTCAACGGCAAGATTTCCACTACTACATTTACCTATGCAGGGGTCGTACCGGCTGGCGGTACTATCCATGTTCCGTTTGGCTTCAGAAACACTGAGGACACCGGTAGTAACAAACCCAAGAAGACTGACGTAGACGAGTACTCCCTGAGCATGGTCCTCAGCAACAAACCCCTGTCCATTACCGGACCCACGCCATCGAGCCTCATCGTTAAGTATCAGGTTTAGCGGCAATGATTATTAGCTCGACTCCCGTGGTCTGGCGCCATGGCGCTTACCTTGCGCAGGTCCGCACTCGCTCGACCAACCGCGTCGCCCTGCTTCATCTCGACGCAAGCCAGCCAGTGGTGCTCGAAGGCACGGCTTCAACCATCTGGGACCTGATCGACGGCAGGCGGACTGAGCAGGCCATCCTGCTCAGTCTCCAGGCCAGTTTTGAGGACCAAGCGGGCCAGATGCAGTCCCAGGTCGAAGCCTTTCTGGCCAGTCTCGCAGCCCAGCAGCTGATTGAACCTGCCGGCGTGGCTAGCCAGTAACAACAACGGCTTCACATCCTGGGGGAATCATGAGCGATAGCACCGTACAAGTGGCGTGGGCGCCACTGCAGCTTGAGGAAGTTCTCGGCGGACGGGACCCATTGTGCCTGAACATATTGGGCGTGCAGTTCACTGTTCGCTGGGGCCGGGGGGTTACCGGGGGGCAACGGGCGAGGATGCGCTCAGCGTGGGCGCGGTGTGCCAGTGAGGGCGCAGCCCGCCTTCCATCACTGCCGAGGGAACCCAACGGCTCCCAGCCGTTCTCAGCGTCCGTCACCTATCAGTCACAGACGGACGACGTCGGCACGTTCGCCTTGCAGGCCGCTTCCTTTGAAGAGCTGGCTGAGGACCTGACCTCCCGGCTCACCGTCACCGCGATTCTGGCAAATGCGGGGGGACTCACCATGCTGCACGCCTGCGGGGTGGCTGACCCGGTCACAGGTGCCGTCGTTGCTTTGGTTGCCAGGTCGGGAACCGGCAAGACCACCGCAGCTAACGTGCTGGCCAGAACATACGGTTACGTCACTGACGAGACGGTGGCCATTAGGCCCGACGGCTCAGTGCTTCCGTACCCTAAGCCGCTGTCCCTGAAGCAGGAGTACATTCTTCCAAAGCGCCAGGTCGGGCCGGACGAGCTCGGGCTCCAGCCGGCTCCCGCGAAGCCCTTCATCCGGTCCATCGTGCTGCTCGACCGGGTTGAGGGCACTGACCCGGTTCTCCCAACCTTATGCAGGGTGCCGCTCGCCGATGCTCTTCTCGCCCTGATACCGGAGACCTCCTCGCAGGGCGACATCAACCAGCCGCTTCAGTCGCTGTGCCGCCTGATCGACAGCACCGGGGGGGTGTGGCGCGTGACGTATTCGGAGGCCGCCGATCTGCCAGCGGCCATGGCACCGCAGTTCCGGGAGCAGCGCCACACACAGCCAACGTGGGATGCACCCGGACTCGAAACCGGATTCACGTCCATCCCGAACGGCTGCATCCGGCGCGCAGCACCAAGGGACGCCGTCAAAATCGATGGCGACCTCCTGGTGATGCTGGACAGCGAGATTGTGCGGCTGAGCGGTATCGGGCCGGCCATCTGGGAAGCCACCGCGAACGCTGTCGCGGAAGACCAACTGGCCAATGAAGTAGGGAAGGTGCACGGCCACCCGGAAGGCTACCGGGATGCCGTCTCTGAAGCCGTCAAGCAGCTCATCACGAAATCAGTCCTGGAACGCGGCCGCAGTTAGTCGCCGTCCCCATGGGGACCACCAGAAGCAGTAACCCGGCATCGAAGACCGGGCCAAAACACACGAACTTGAACGAAGGAACCACCATGAGCGTCACAACAGCCAACCCGGGGGAGGCGCAGGCAGGCCTGGATCTGACCGACTACCTACGTGTGGTCCGCACGTACTGGAAGGCAATCGTCGCGTTCACCCTGCTCGCCACGTTGACGGCGTTCGGCTGGACAGTTCTCCAGCCCAAGATCTACTCCTCGGATTCCAGCGGCATTGTGGTGACACCCGGCTCGGAGAACGTGAGCCTCTCCCTGGCCGGGGACAGCCTGGCCAAGGCAAAGGTCAAGAACTACGAGTCCGTGGCAAAGTCCCGGCTCGTGGCTGACCGGGTCATCGCGGACCTCGGCCTCAAGACAACCGCAGACGCCCTGCTTGGCACCATCAGCGTCAAAGTGCCGCTTGACACTGCCGAGCTCCGGGTGACGGCTCAGTCGAAGGACCCTGCCACCGCACAGCGCGTGGCCGACGCCTGGGTCAACGGCCTCGCCACCCAGGTGGAAGCGATCGAAACGGCGCCGCCAGCCGAGGCAGCAGTGGAGCCCGGCACCGCGGCCACGCCCGGCGCCGCAACGTCAGCCGCCGCGCCCGCTTCGGCTGTGCGGGTGCTCCCGCTGGGCAAGGCCGTGCTTCCCACCGCCCCCGTCTCGCCCAACGTCAAGCTCACCCTTGCGCTCGGTGCGCTGATCGGCCTGGCCCTGGGCGTGGCGTATGCGCTGGTCCGCCGACACCTGGACCGGCGCATACGCAGCGCCGCTGAAATCGAGCGGCTCTTCCGCGTTCCCGTGATCGGCACCCTCCCTGTGGACCACCGCCTGGACGGGAAAAGCACCATCCTGGAAGACGGCACGGCCCCGCAGCTCCACGACGCTGGCGGGGCGATGGCCGAGGCCCTCCGGGAACTGCGCACCAACCTCAGCTTCCTCGACGTGGACCAGCCGCCGCGGATCATCGTGGTCACCAGCTCCATGCAGGCAGAAGGAAAATCCACTGTCACGGCCAATCTGGCGGTCACCATGGCGGCCGCCGGCGAGAACGTCGTAGTGGTCGACGGCGATCTCCGCCGCCCCACGCTGGTGGACGTTTTCAATTTGGTTCCGGGAGTAGGGGTCACCGATGTTCTTACTGGTACCGCAGAGCTGGGGGATGTCCTTCAGCCCTGGGGTGCCCTGCCGAACCTCTCGGTGCTGGGCTCCGGCCGCATTCCGCCGAACCCCAGCGAGCTGCTGGGATCACGGGCCATGAAGAAAATGCTGAACACGCTGGCGGACAATGCCATCGTCCTGATCGATGCTCCGCCGCTGCTTCCGGTGACGGATGCCGCGGTCCTCTCCAGCGTGGCGGACGGCGCCATAGTGGTGATCCGCACGGGCAAGACCACCCAGGAACAGTTGTCCCAGTCCCTTGGAAACCTGGAGAAGGTGCGGGGCCGAATCCTGGGCGCCGTCCTCAACTATGTTCCGACCAGCGGAACGGACGCCTACTCGTACTACGGCACCTATACCTCCGCGTCCGGTCCGGCATCCGCGGCGGAACCCCAGCTCACTGATCCCCAGCGGCACGGTGCAGAGGACCACAGTGTCAAAGAACCCGTCCCCGCCGGCCGCCGGACACGCGGCTAGGGGTGGTCATGGACCACCGGGTCAGTGCAGCACAACTCAGCATCCCAGAGGCCGTCCTGCTGGGCCACGCCATGGTGCAACGGGTGGCGGACGGCTTGGGCATTCGGGCGTTCTTCATTAAAGGGCCGGCAAGTGTGATTCAGGGGCTGCGCCTGCCCCGGACGTCAGGCGACGTGGACGTCTTTGTGCACCCTGGGGAGCTCGAGGCAATGCTCGAAAGCCTCCGGGAGCGGGGTTGGCGGGAACGCCCGGTGGATCCGGACAGCAGGACGTTTCCAAAGCACTCGGTTACTGTCGACCACCCGGAATGGCCGTGTTGCATCGACGTCCACTTCCGCTTTCCGGGTATGGAGAACGATCCCGGTGACTGCTTTGATGTGATGTGGGCGAACACCGAGGACCTGGAGCTTGCAGGGCAGGAGGTGCGTGTCCCGTCAAAGGCGCTTGGAATCCTCATCCTTGCCCTGCATGCCCTCCGGTCGCCGCACCTGTCGGCGTGCCGCCAGGAACTTGAGTTCCTGGCCGACCTCACAAAACAGCGATCTCACGCCACCGCTCTCCTGGAGCTTGCCGCGGCCACTGGTTCCCTTGCCGCCATGCGTCCCTTTTTGGAGGACCGCCTTCCGTTGGAGATGGCGGTGGAGTGGCCGGATGCCTCTACGGAGTGGCGCAACCGCCTGCTGGCCAAGGAACCGGGCAGCGCCAGGCTCATTGCTATTGCGCAGGCCCCGCTGCATGAAAAACCCTGGATGCTGTTCCGTGCCGTTTTCCCTGCACCGGAAGTGCATCTGTCCCGTGACATCTACGCGGACATAACTCTTCAAGGCCGCCTCCGGCAGCACCGGGCGCGGTGGGTCCGCTTCCTGCGTGCGGCACCGCGACTGGTGCGGGACCTCATTGAACGTCGGCAGGGTGGTTGAGCCGGTCGTAAATTAGCGCTGGGCGAGTTGCAGGCGCTCGGTTGCAGCGTCCAAACCTTCTGCGAGCAGATCGAGCAGGTATTTACCGTAGCCACTCTTTGCGAGCGGTGCGGCCCGTTCCTGCAGCTCGTCATCACTGAGGAAGCCTAGACGCCAGGCGACTTCCTCAGGACACCCGATGGAGAGCCCTTGGCGTTTCTGGACGGTGCGAACGAATTCGGAAGCGTCGTTGAGGTCATTAAAAGTCCCGGTGTCCAGCCAAGCGGTTCCGCGGGGCAGGATTTCCACTTGCAGTTTTTCGCGCTCGAGGTAGACACGGTTGACGTCCGTAATTTCGAGTTCGCCGCGGGGCGACGGCTTGAGTTCGCGTGCGATCTGCACCACGTCGTTGTCGTAAAAGTACAGGCCCGGCACAGCGTAATGGCTTTTGGGGTTCGCTGGTTTTTCTTCCAGGGAAATTGCTTTGCCCAGGGGGTCGAATTCCACCACGCCGTAGGCGGACGGGTCTTGAACCCGGTATCCGAAGACAGCGCCTCCGTCGATATCCTCGAAGCGCCGCAACTGCGTGCCGAGGCCTTGCCCATAAAAAATGTTGTCGCCCAGGACCAGGGCAACAGGGCCGTCACCGATGTGCTCGGCGCCGAGGACGAACGCCTGGGCCAGTCCGTCGGGGGAGGGCTGCTGGGTATAGGTGATGTTGATGCCGAATTGGCTGCCGTCACCGAGAAGGCGCTGGAACTGACCGGCGTCGTGCGGGGTGGTGATGATGAGGATGTCCCTGATGCCAGCGAGCATCAGTGTCGACAACGGATAGTAAATCATCGGTTTGTCATAGACCGGGACCAGCTGCTTGCTGATTCCCAGGGTGATTGGATGAAGACGTGAACCGGTTCCCCCGGCGAGGATAATTCCGCGCATATGCAATATCTTCGCCGCCGTTACAAATTCAGCCAAATCAAGTCGCTGTGGAACGATGAATGTCATGCAGAAACTTCTCGTGACCGGCGGTGCCGGTTTCATCGGTTCCAATTTCGTCCACTACGTACTTGAGAACACCGATGACCATGTCACGGTGCTGGACAAGCTCACATATGCGGGCAACTTGGCGTCCCTGGAGGGTCTGCCGGACGACCGTTTCGCGTTTGTCCAGGGGGACATCACCGACGCCGGCCTGGTGGACAGCCTCGTGGCTGAGGCTGACGTCGTGGTTCATTACGCGGCGGAGTCACACAACGACAACTCGCTGCATGACCCGCGCCCGTTCCTGGACACAAACATCATCGGCACTTACACGCTGATTGAGGCTGCCCGGAAGCATAGCAAACGCTTCCATCACATCTCCACCGACGAGGTCTACGGTGACCTGGAACTCGATGACCCGGAGCGGTTCACGGAGGACACCCCGTACAACCCCTCGAGCCCGTATTCCTCCACGAAGGCCGGCTCTGACCTGCTGGTCCGCGCCTGGGTGCGTTCCTTCGGGCTGCAGGCCACCATCAGCAACTGCTCGAACAACTACGGCCCGTACCAGCACGTCGAGAAGTTCATCCCGCGCCAGATCACCAATGCGATCGACGGGATCCGCCCCAAGCTGTACGGCAAGGGCGAGAACGTCCGGGACTGGATCCACGCCAATGATCACTCCTCAGCCGTCCTGGCGATCATCGATAAGGGCATCATCGGCGAGACGTACCTGATCGGTGCCGACGGGGAGAAGAACAACAAGGACGTCGTCGAACTGATCCTGAAGCACATGGGCCAGTCCCCGGACGCCTATGACCACGTGGTGGATCGGCCCGGACATGACCTGCGCTACGCCATCGACTCCACGAAGCTCCGCGATGAGCTCGGCTGGGAACCGAAGTTTTCCAACTTCGACGCCGGCATCGAGGACACCATCGCCTGGTACCGGGAGAACGAAAACTGGTGGCGCCCGCAGAAGGCCCAGACGGAAGCCAAGTACAAAGAACAGGGCCAGTAAACCGATGTCGATCGAGTTCTCCAAGAAGCTGACTGCCCACGAAACGCCGATCCCCGGCGTCGTCCTCTATGACCTGCCTGTCCATGGCGACAACCGGGGCTGGTTCAAGGAAAACTGGCAGCGGGAAAAGATGGTGGCTTTGGGGCTGCCGGATTTCCGACCCGTGCAGAACAACATCTCGTTCAACGAAAAGGCCGGCACCACCCGCGGCATCCACGCCGAACCGTGGGACAAATTCATCTCCGTCGCAACCGGGAAAATCTTCGGCGCCTGGGTGGACCTGCGCGAAGGGCCGTCCTTCGGGGCCGTCTTTACGATCGAACTGGACCCGAGCCAGGCGATTTTCATCCCTAGGGGCGTCGGCAATGGGTTCCAGACGCTGGAAGACAACACTGCCTATACCTATCTGGTGAATGACCATTGGTCCGCTGACGCCCAGGGCCAGTACACCTTCCTGAACCTCGCCGACGAGACCGCAGCCATCCACTGGCCTGTCCCGCTGGGGGAGGCTGAGCTTTCCGACAAGGACAAGGCCCACCCCCGCCTGGCAGACGTGGTGCCGATGCCGGCGAAGAAGATCCTCGTGGTCGGCGCCGACGGGCAGCTTGGCAAGGCCCTGCGGAAACTGTACGACGGCGACGCAACCGTTGAGTTCGCCGGCCGCGCCACATTCAATCTCGACAGCGAGGCCTCCTTCACGGACCGAAACTGGAAGAACTATTCCACGATCATCAACGCGGCCGCGTATACCGCCGTAGACGCTGCGGAGACACCAGAAGGCCGGGCCGCTGCCTGGGCCGTCAACGTCACCGCCGTCTCGCGGCTGGCGCGGGCCGCCGTCGATCATGACCTCACACTTGTCCATGTCTCGTCGGACTACGTCTTCGACGGGTCCGTCGAAAGCCACGACGAGAATGAACAGTTCAGCCCATTGGGTGTCTACGGGCAGACGAAAGCGGCAGGCGACGCCGTCGTCAGTGTTGTTCCGCGCCACTACATCGTGCGCACCAGCTGGGTCATCGGCGAAGGGAACAACTTCGTCCGCACCATGGCCTCCCTCGCCGCACGGGGCATCGAGCCCTCCGTCGTCAATGACCAGATCGGCCGGCTCAGCTTCACAGACGACATCGCCGCCGGCATCCGGCACCTGCTCGAATCCGGCGCTGCCTACGGCACCTACAACCTGACCAACGACGGCGAACCGCAGTCCTGGGCCGACATCGCCGCAGATGTGTACGAGGTATCAGGCCGCCCCAGGACCGCCGTCACCGGTGTAAGCACCGAAGACTACTTCAAAGGCAAAGCGCCTGCTCCACGGCCGCTGAACAGTGCGCTGGAGCTGGGAAAGATCAAGGCGTCAGGCTTCGCTCCCCGGGAGGCGGGGGAAGCGCTTCGCGCATACCTGGCTGTCACCCAGGCAGTACACGCCTGACAAGCGGTGCTTCAAAATCCCTTCGTAAGTGACGCTCCCAATTGCGATTCTCGTCCATCGATTTTGTAAGGTTCACTCATGACTATGGGGAAATCTATTACTAAAGCCGTCATTCCTGCTGCCGGGCTCGGGACACGCTTCCTGCCCGCCACCAAGGCCATGCCGAAGGAAATGTTGCCGGTCGTGGACCGCCCGGCCATTCAGTACGTGGTTGAGGAAGCAGTCAAAGCCGGCCTCGAAGATATTTTGATGATCACCGGGCGCAGCAAGCGCGCCCTCGAGGATCACTTTGACCGCGCCCCCGGGCTCGAGAGGACGTTGGAGCTCAAGGGCGACGCACAGCGCCTGGCGTCGGTCCAAGAGGCCTCTGACCTTGGTCCGATCCACTACGTCCGCCAGGGTGAGGCCAAAGGCCTTGGCCACGCGGTGCTCTGCGCCCAGCAGCATGTGGGCAACGAGCCCTTCGCGGTCCTCCTGGGCGATGACCTGATCGACGAGGCGGAGACGCTGCTGACCACGATGATGGAGGTGCAGCAGAAGACCGGCGGTTCGGTCATTGCCTTAATCGAGGTTGACCCCTCACAGATCAGCGCCTACGGCTGCGCCGACATCACGGCCATTGAAGGCGAGGACTTCGTCCGGGTCAACAGCCTCGTGGAGAAGCCAGCTGTTGGCGAGGCGCCGTCCAACCTGGCCGTCATCGGCCGGTATGTGCTGCACCCGTCAGTCTTCGGAGTCCTCGAGAACACGGCGCCCGGCCGGGGTGGAGAGATCCAGCTGACCGATGCCCTCCAGACCTTGGCTGGCGGCGAGGGCGAGGGCTCCGGTGTGTACGGCGTGGTCTTTAAAGGCCGCCGTTTCGACACCGGCGACAAGCTCAGCTACCTCAAGGCTGTCATCACCCTGGCGTCCGAGCGCGTGGAGTTCGGCGAGGACCTGAAGTCTTGGCTGAAGGCATTTGTGGGCTAACCTCTGTGGCCTTTGTGAGCTGCCTACAGGACCGTTGCTGACAAGCGGCGGTCCTGTAGCCATCTCAGGACCAGTGAGGCCAATAGGGCGCCTATGACAGCACCCCCTGTGTTTGTGACAATGTCCGCTAGACTCGCGAATCGACTATGAAGAAAAAATAGCTGGCCTAATTCGATGCCAACGGAGACGAGCAAGCCCAGAACTCCGATTTGCCACCAGTGTCGTGTTGGATAGGCCAACCCGGCCGCGACACCGACCGGGACAAATAGTATGACGTTGGCTGACGCCTCGACAAATTGGTAGTTGACCCACGCGGGAACTTCATGCGCGTGGAGGAACTTCAGGACGTCGGCGAGTTGCCCTTGGACAGGAGCGTCAACGGGGTTGGGCCAGAAGGCAATCAGTGTCAGAGGGACCAGCATGGCCGCCAGCATGAAACGCCAGAGCCTATGGCTCTCAAGGTATTTCAAGGTGCTCCCAGGCTCGGTAATTGCGCCCGACCGTTCGGCGGTTGAGCGTGTCGAAACTTAAAAGCAAGAGGGTGGTTCTCCGGTTGCCCGGAGAACCACCCTCCACTCTAGTACTTGTGGGTGTTACGTTACGCTGCCGCCTCGGTCTTGGCGCGGCGGCGCACTACAACTACCGAAGCTGCACCCGCGGCGAGCGCGCCGGCGCCGACGAGGGTCCAAAGGACCAAGCCGGAATCGGCGCCTGTGTTGGCCAGGCCGGCGCCGCCACCGGTGTTGGCAAGCGGTGCGCCACCTCCGGTGTTAGCCAGACCGGAGCCGGCAGAGGCGTCAACGGTCACGCTCTGCGAGGCCGAGTGACCGGACTCATTGCCGACCGCAGTGATCGTGTAGGTTCCTTCAGCGGCGCCGAGTGTTACCGGCGCCGAGAAACCGCCATTTTCGTTCGCAGTCACGGTAGAGGTAGTCGTTACCGTCTGGGGAAGGATGCCAATCCTGGACGGAACCGCCATGCTTGCGCCACCGCCAACATTGCCGCTGATTGCCTGCGGTACCCCGTTGAAGGTGACAGTGATGGTGATGGTTTCGCCAGCCCGGAAACCGCCAACGACGGTGAGGATGACTGTTCCACCCGGGGTTACGATAGTGGCCGAAACCGTTGTGCCTGTGCTCGGAGCCGGGTACGGAACGGCAGGACTGGCCATGGCCGGTCCTGCACCGACGAGTGCGATTGACCCTGCAAGCGCGAGCGCAGCAATAGACTTCTTCATTTTTGTCCCCCTGAGACCTTTTAAACCGTTGATGTCACATTGTGTGTGGAGATTCCCCGTCCCCATGTGACATTGGGGTGAATCTCGTGTCGTGCCCAAGAAGACGATACCACCCAGTTAGTCACGGATTCAAAGTGAGTCCAAACACTTTACATACCGTTCACAGGCTCGTTACCCGGCCGGAGCGCATGTCGCAGATTCGGTGTCCAGAATAACGTCCCTGACGTCTTGGACGGTGGGCGTAACGCGTACTTCGGGGCTGGCATGTTGAACGATTTTGTTGAACTGTATGTCCACCGTGCTGGTTTCCCCTGGTGCCAGCGTCACCGTGGTCGTGCCGACGGGTCTCCCATCGTGACGGTTTGAGCTCACAGAAACCTGTTGGCCACCTTCACTCGCGCCAGCCAGATTTGCTTGAACCGGGCCATACGCCGTCACATTGGTTTGGACCGTGCCTGGCGCAATGCCGAAGGCCCCTCCTCCAGTCACATAAGCAGGCAACGACGTTGCTGCATCAGACGGAGCGGTATTGGTGCTCGTGACCCTGACAGTGATTTGCGAGTAATCACCCGCAGGGCACTCCTGAATGAGTTGCACGGTCCGTTTCACGTAGTAATCCATTTTCGCGCCGGTGCCGTCATTGAAGTAGACGCCGAATTGTGCGGGGGCGATACTTGGCCCAGAAACGGAACCGCTCAGGGCGTATTTGCTGATTACGGATTGTTCGGCCGCGAGCCTAGACCATACCAAGACACGACCTTCGGAAGTCCCTCGTCCGAGCCCCTCGACTAGGCCCTTAGCGTTTCCCCTGCCATCTGACAAGGCAGCAAAAATCTCTTGAGCCACGCCGGCAAAGTAGGCATCTTGGAGCGGCGGCTGCTCGATTTTCGCATACACGTCGGAAAGTAAAGTTTGGACGACGTTTCTTCCCGTCAGCTCTGTAGGCAGGCCCGCGGAGGCAAGCGACACTAGTTCAGGATGGGTGATTTTCACAGGGCCGATGGCGTCGAGGATGTAGCCCAACGCCACAGGGTCAATGGAGATAACGCCGTCAACACGTTGGCCGGTCTTCCGCTCCCACATTGCTTGAGCAGTGCTAGCCGCTGTGGGAAAGTCGGGCGTTAAATTCACGTCCTGCATGAACTTCCCTATGCGTGCGGAGTAAATTTGTTGTTGCTCGGGATCCACCGACACTGCTGGAGACATGACACCAACATCTCCAGCGCTGCTTTGAGAGCCGAGAGTAAGACTGCCCTTGTCCAGGGTCAGCACGGCGAGGGCGCCGGGGATTCCCCCAGAGGCCCGTGCCTCCGCGTTGTTCTGAATCATGAGGAGATAATTACGTGGCATTTGAGCGCCGAGCATTTCGGGCGCGAGGCTGGAGGCATTGGCCGCCGCGTCGAGTGCCCCCGTAATGTCCTGAAGCTCGTCTCTCGCACTGGCCAGAGGGCCAGCCACTTGAGGCAGGAGGTTCGTAGTGTCGATCTGAGCCAGTCTGTCCGCTGACAGGCGCACAGCATGAGCCGCAGCAGAAATGCCTGGCGAGGCTGCTTTGAGCGGTTCCAGATCAGTACCAGAGCTGCTGGGGAGAAGGGATTCCCAATCTAACGAGCTGTAAACCTTTACGAGTGGCGCCAGACCAAGGTTGGCTACATCATCGACGGAACGCGCAACCTCGGCAACGGCTGTGAAGTTAGACCCCAAGCCGGGCAGCGCCGTGGCTAAGGACCATACGGGGTCGTCGGCTGCTTGCTTCGCGGCGCTCGTGTGGGCTCGAACTTCGTCGACTGTGATCGCCGCTGCACCGGCATCGTCGGAAGCTATCTGATGTTTGAGATCGGGAATCAGCTGGGTCGCCGCGGTGAGTTCCGAATTAATCTTCGATGCCTTGCTTCCCAGCCAGGCTGCTCCGGCAATGGCAACTACAACGATTCCCACTAGGGAGGCCAACACGATCAGCAGCCTTGGGCGAGGAGTTTTCCGGCGGGAGCTCGATGGCCGTTGTATCGCCCCCGCCGTAGCAGTGGTTGGGGTGTCCTGAGTTTTCGTCATTTCAGGGGCGGCCCAAGCCGCGGTAGCTCCAGCCGGCGGCCCGCCACTTGGAGGAGTCCAAAACATTGCGTCCATCAAGGACTCGAAGCGAGGAGACGGCCACCGCCGTCTCGTACGGGTCAAGGTCGCGGTATTCCTGCCACTCTGTCAATAGCAACAAAGCATCAGCGTTCTGCACTGCTCTCGCCGTATCGGCCTCGTAGTGGAGTTCAGGGAACCTACGCGCAGCATTTGCGAGGGCCTTCGGATCTGTCACTGTCACCACAGCACCTTGCAACTGGAGCTGCGCTGCAATGCTGAGAGCTGGGGAGTCGCGGACGTCATCGCTCTCAGGCTTAAACGCGGCGCCGAGTACCGTGATTCGTTTGCCCAGCCGGGAGCCGTCGCACAGGTCGCGCGCGAGCTCAACCACACGGGTTCGGCGGCGCATGTTGATGGCATCGACCTCGCGTAGAAAAGTCAGGGCTTGATCCGCACCAAGCTCGCCGGCGCGGGCCATGAAGGCACGGATGTCCTTGGGTAGGCAGCCACCGCCAAAGCCGATGCCGGCATTCAGGAATTTTCGGCCGATTCGGTCATCCATGCCTATCGCGTCAGCGAGCTGAGTTACGTCTGCGCCGGCCGCTTCGCAAACTTCAGCCATGGCATTAATGAATGAGATCTTAGTGGCAAGGAATGAGTTTGCCGCCGCTTTGACGAGTTCAGCGGTCGGAAGGTCGGTCACAAGACGGGGAGTGCCGGATGTGAGCGGAGCGGAGTAGACCTTGTCTAAGATCGCAACGGCGGGATGATCCTCAGAACCGTCGCTGACTCCATAAACAAGACGGTCAGGGTGCAGCGTGTCCGAAACCGCGTGGCCTTCGCGGAGAAACTCTGGGTTCCAGACCAGATGCGCGGAGGGCTGTCGTTGTTCTACCCACTCGGAAACGCGGGCAGCAGTGCCAACCGGAACTGTGGACTTCCCTACGACTACGTCACCGGCTGATAGGTACGGCAATAGCGCAGTCATTGATGCATCGACGAAAGTCAGGTCCGCTCCGTTTTCGCCCTTTTTTTGAGGGGTCCCAACGCAGACGAAATGCACCTGGCTATTCGAGGCGGCTGACATATCCGTTGTGAACGTAAGCCTGCCCGTGGACTGAACCTCTCGGAGCAAATCTTCCAGGCCCGGTTCATAGAATGGCGCCTCAGCGGAGGAGAGTGCTAGCACCTTGCTCTCGTCGATATCTATTCCGACTACTTCGTGGCCAAGCTTGGCCATGCAAGCGGCGTGAACCGCCCCTAGATAGCCGCAGCCGATTACTGAAATACGCATTTCATACCTTCCCCAATACTAGGTTTCTCTTGGAGTTTCCAGCCGACCCTGAACAGGTCACACCGCGCCCGTGCTGGCGAACACTGCTTTGAATGTCTTACAAAGAATGACAATGTCACCCATTAGGGACCAGTTCTCGACGTAGTACAGATCAAGTCTTATGCTTTCTTCCCAAGTGAGATTAGAGCGCCCGCTAACCTGCCACAGTCCGCTCATTCCTGGGCTTACGTACAGACGTCGATGGGCAGCATCGTCGTATAGGGCGACCTCACCCTCACGTTGTGGACGCGGGCCCACCAAGCTCATGCTGCCCCCCAAAACATTGAGCAACTGCGGAAGTTCGTCTAAGGAGTACTTACGAAGAACTCGACCAAGCGGCGTGATTCGCGGGTCGTTTTCTACTTTGAATAACGGAGTGTCATTCGAGCCTTGGGCAGCTAAGAGAGCTTGGAGATCTGCATCGGCATTTACTTTCATCGAGCGGAATTTCAACATAGAAAAAGTCGTCCCCCGCAATCCAATTCGCTCTTGCCTGTAAAAGACTGGACCCGGATCCGTCAGGCGGACTAGCAGTGCGAGAACAAGAAATACCGGTGCAAGGAGAACAACAAGAAGCCCAGCACCTGCAATATCGAAAGCACGTTTCGCTACTTTTTTGCCGCCTGTAAGCTTGGGTGTGGACACATGTATTAGGGGCAGCCCCGCAACTGGCTGGGTATGGATGCGTGGGCCGGCGATGTCGGTGAGGGCCGGCGCCAGAATCATCCCAATGTCACGTGCGGCGAGTTCCCAACCGAGTTTTCGAAGGTCCTGGGGATGCAGGTTGACGCCCGCCGAAATGGCCACTGCATCGACCTTCGAATCGAGAATAGTGGCAAGGATTGAATCGAAGTCCGTGCTCACACCGGCAACGGGAACTTTTAGCGTTGAAAAAGAATGAACGGGCTGCGTCGCTCCGGGAATCTGCGCAGCAACGGGGGCATAGCCCGCACTTGGAGCGCTCTGCAGAGAAGTAACGAGATGCGCAGCGGAATAGGGGCCGCCGATTATCATGACCTTGGAGCTGCTCTTGCCATTCTGACGCTCAATGCTCAGGTGTTGACGAATGAGCCACCGCCCGGCTAGCAAGCCCAAAACACCAGCTGGGAAGGCAAGACCCACAAACCCTCGGGCCGTGTCAATTCTCAAGGCATAGGAGACGATGGCGACGAGACCAAATAGCCACAAGGAGCACGACAAAACGCGCTTATATTCTTCTGAACCGGATCCCAATACCCTCGGCTCCCGAGAGCCCCAGAATCCCAGCATAAACCACCATGCTACGACGAGAACGATGGACAGAGTGGCGTAGTCGACGTCACTCGACGCCACTGTTCCCTCATCTGAAAACCCGAATCGTACTCCGTATGCCCCCGCAACTGCCCAAAGGATGATACAAGCATCCAAGAACGTCAGTCGAATCGCGTACTTACGACGCCATGAGGCTCTGCTAACTGTCCGCCCCAACTTCCCCCACCTTTTTGTTTTCTGCTCTCAGGATCATACTGGCTGTTTGCCGGTTGTCTTCACAACGATGTCTCGGTTCCATCACTAGGCCGGTCCGCTGAGAGTTGTAAGTTGAGCCTTCTTGCGCATTACCGCGGACGCTACGCATAAGTAACCTAGGCGTAGCGAAGTTCTTCCGCACAAGTGATTACTCGTTGAGCGCTGGAAGCGAGCATGCCGCGTAAGCTGCTTCCATGCGCCTCATTACGGAGCCTCTCCAGCAACGAAGGTTGGGTGAACACAGCATGTAATGCAGCCCCAAGGTCATTAGGTGAAGAAGGGGTCGAGAGACCTCCGCCATATTCCAAAATCTCGGAAGTTCCACCAGCACCATAGGCTACTACTGGACGCCCTGTAAGTATGGCCTCGGCTGTAACTTTCCCGAAGCCTTCGTTGCGTGAGCACACGACTGCGACGTCTGTGGAGTCGTATGCGGCCCGCATGTCAGCAGTTGACCCCTTCAGTTTGATCAAGTCTGTGAGACCGAGTTCCTGGATGACAGATTCCAGATCCCGCACATCCTTGGGGTTCCCATCGCCGTAGACATCTAGCCTGATCCTGGTACCCAACGACCGAGCAAAGTTGATTGCGCGAACTGCGTCAATCTGGCCCTTTTCAGGGCTAATGGTTCCACACATGATAGCCCGCGGAGGGTGCCCGACTGCTCGGGCTCTATCGTCACGGGATACCAGAAAGTCCCTACTGACCTGGGGGTATATCACCGTGCACGGATATGAATACTGTTTGGCAACAAACTGCGAGATGCAAACGGCGGACGTTGACCACTTGAAAAGGAAATGCTTGATTAGTCTTTTGGGCAGCGCTGACCTAAGCATAGGGTTCGTTTGCAGACTCTCCCGCACAATTTGGAGAACCGGAACCCGAGCTATGTGGGCGGACAACAAAGGGACTGGGGTAACGCTGGTATTTACGACCACTACGTCGTAGCCGCCCGAACGGACATGAGATGCATAGCGGGGGATGTCCGTCAGAGCCTGCACTAATCGCACCATCCCTACGAGAGGAGAATAGCGCCTCCCCATCCAAAGGCGATTCGGGAGGATGACCACTTTGAAGGTGGGAGCAGCTTCTTCAAGGCGGATGGACAGCGGTCCGAACTCTGGTAGGACAACTGTCCCGGTATGTCCACGCTCCGCAGCCTCGCCCACCAAGTGGATAAGACTCTGTTCTGCTCCCGCGAGGGCGGAACTATGGGAGGCGAACAAGATTCTCACTTTGTGATACCTCCGACTTCTAGGTTGGAAAGCGGACCCGTAATACCCCGCACCCCATGGGCGATGCCTCGGAAGACGGGAACGGTGCTGCTCGGCGACTGAATGATGGACCTAAGGGCCTTGCGATATATGCCTAGGGCGGACACGGAGGCGAAAAGTCCGAAGTGCTTACGCAAAAAGAGGAGTTCATTGCGGAAAGAGTAATATAGCGCGGTCGGAGAGGAAGTCGGAAGGGAACCGCCACAGCGGTGAATCAAGGGCGAACCACAGTGGAAGCGAATTCTGCCGCCCGAAGATGTGACGCGGTAACAATAGTCAAATTCTTCCTTATAATGGAAAAAGCGCTCATCTATATAGCCCAAGGACTCGGCTGTCGTCAACTCAATCATCATTCCAGCGCCGGAAACGATGTCAACATCGTGGCCTTGGCCGCAGGAGGTTGGGCAATCGAAAGGCACTACTTTTTTCTTGCCAAGAAGGGTGGCAGCAGATAGGTACGGTACACGATCTTCTGTTACCTGAACGGTGCCTACTACGGCACACCCATCCGCAAGGTTTAGCATATTCTCGACAACGTCGATGCTGGGAGTCGTGTCAGGATTTAGCAACAGAGCATGTGTGAATCCATCAGTCAGAGCCCATTTCATACCGGTATTCATACCCCCGGCGTAGCCTAAATTTTGGCCGGTTTCTATGATATGAACTTCTGGATAGCTCTGCCGAAGAGGTGCTAGTTCAGTAGCGTCATCCGATCCGTTATCCACGACGCAGATGCTCCAGGGTGATAAATGCAAAAGGCGCACTGCTCGGAGAGTGTCAGCAACACTATTCCAGTTGAGTATAACAATACAAAGACTTTTATCTGCCACGGCCCTGACCCTTACTTAATCGTTTCATCGACAACCCACTTTTAATGCCTTGATTTATGGCCCTGGCGCCTGACAAATTTCCCCTCACGAGGACGGAAATCATGTAAGCGGTCCGGCTAACGACCAATATCGGAAGGCGCCAAGGATAGAATTTTCTAAAGAAAATCATCCTGCTCCTGGTTGCCTCCGAGAAAGCTACAAGCGACTTCGAAAGTACATCTTTCGTAGCTCCAGTGGTGAGACCTTGGTCGTGGTGTACCGTGACACTCAACAGCGTTCTGACTACGACGCCCAAATGTTGGGACCTGAGCGTGAGGTCCGCTTCTTCCATAAACAGGAAATAGTCCTCATCAAAACCCATCAGGGTACGCCAAGTTTCCACAGTGAAGACTAGGGAGTGCCCGCCGGGGTATCGGATGCTGAAGCGTTCGACGCCGACGGTCAAGCTCGGACTAGAACCTGCTTGCCCAGTCAAAGTATTTAGCCTTCCCAGCCCGTGCGAGGTGATCCCATTCTCAACGGTTTTCGTGGACCACAAGGTTCCGGCGCTGCATGCGGCTTCAGCCACTAAGCGCGATGCAGAGCCGCGAATCACGGTATCAGGATTGAGCACCCATAACAGGGTCGCGCCCATTTCTATAAGACGATTAATTCCAACATTATTGCCGGCGGCGTAACCCAGGTTCCTCTCGGCAGTAATGACTTCGACTGTTAGGCTGGAGCTAGAAGCTAAAGATGCCGCCTTTCGCAATGCCTCGGTCTCTTTACCTTGGGGATCTTGGCTATTATCCACGATGGCTACGTAGACCTGACATCCCTGCGCGAAAGGCTGAAGAGACTCCAGCAAACGCTTCACGCTGGACTCCGAAAAAAAGTTGACAACGGAAATTCCGAGGATTCTAGTTATGGCGCTAGGAACAGGCGGTAGTGAATTAGTCATTGCACGCCTTTGACTGTGTCGAACGAACAGTGATTGAGCAGGATGAGTTTAGGCAATCCAGTTGCTCGGCGATCCTGATGGCCTCACGGTTGAAGGTCGCGACAATCAAATTCGCATCCAATCTTGTAGATTCTCGCTGAATGATTCTTCGGAAAACATTTGAGCCTTTAGTTTCGCTTCGGCCATGTTTTTATTAGCCGCGTCGTGAACCGCAGCCGCGACCTCAGATCCCTGAAAGTTGCTTACAGCCGTGCCTCCATCCAAAGCTGTCACACTCTCAGCGGCACCACCAACGGAGTTAACTACAACGGGTGTGCCAAGCGCCATAGCTTCGACTGGCAAGATCCCAAAGTCCTCTATTGGGGGGAAAACGAAGACTTGCGCGCCTTGTATCAAGGCGTAGAGGAGATGATCCGATGGTGCCCTAACAAAGTGAACCGGGACAGTTGCACTTTCTGCCACATCCCTAAGGAATTTCTCCTCGGGACCGGCACCTGCTAACACCACGGGTATTCCTGAAGCCTCACCAGCAGCAATGACATTTTCTAATTGCTTGTATGCGACGAATCGGGAGGCCCCCAGAATATATTGTCTAGGTAGACGGGCAACAATTTCGGCATCCGTAGTGTTGAGAACATCGCGCCAAGAGCTTTCGGACTGGAGCCTACTAACGGCTACGGGAGGATAGATCACGGTGGATTCCTGTTGCCAGGTATCGCGAATCCGGTCCTGGATGAAAGCGCTGTTCGCAGCGAAGGTTGTACCCTCAGACGCTCGTTTACGGTCTAGCCTTTGAAGGAAGGGAGACGCCAGCCGCGAAGCCGCGGATTGCCCCCGCTTATCCAACTGTGGCGTCCATATATATCTGGCCGGAGTGTGGATGTAAGCGAATATCTGCTTCGATTGGCGACTGCTTTTAGTCCCGACGTGATGAGCAAACAGGTGCGAGCTGACGAGTGTCCACTCGTAGTCATCTAGGACGACGCTACGCCATACGTTGGGCATAAAGGGCAGAGCAGCGGCTTTACTTCTACGCAACGGGGTTCGCGCAAGAACCGACTCTTTCACTGTTCGATCCGTAAATCGATGCGGCGCATCGTTCCATAAACAGTAAATGTCAGATTTTGGGAAGGTGTTCGACATCGCTTGGAGTACATTTTCAGATCCCCCAGAACGCGCAATCCATTCGTGTACAATCAACCCGCTCAATTCAATCTAACTCGCTCTCATCTTTTATGAAGGGTACAAAACGCTGGAGCCACCGCGCCGCTCATTTATAGCGGCGTATCTCGCGTAGTTGGATGGCCAAAACTACCAGCTCGGCGAGGACTTCACCGGCGAGTGCACCTGGGGCACCTAGAAACTTGGCACCAAGGAGAATGCTCGGAACCCCCACGGCCGTACCTGCAGCGGCACTGACAAAGACAGTGTTGATCCGGCCAAAGGCCACTAAGGCAATCGACCCGCTGGCGCGCGAAACGGACACTATAAAGATCAGGACGCCTGAGAGGGCTGTGAACTCAATCGGAACTTTGATTGTGGAGGCAAATATTATATCCGCCATAGTTGGAGCAACCACAGTGAAGCCTATACCTGCCGCAAGCCCAATCATGGCATTGTAGAAAATGCTCTTTTTTGCCCGCCGAATCTTTCTTCGCTGACCGTACGATTGGCCGACCCACTTCTGCATGATGTTGGGAACCGCAGTCAGCACCTGTAAGTAAATTCGTTGTAACCGTTCGATTGCTGAAAAGACCGCAACTGCACCCGGAGCGACGAAGCTCACCAGCGTAATGGGCAGAGACATGTAGATTGCGCTAAGTGCGCGCGCAGATAGCGCGGAACTCTGGGATGCGACAACGAGGCCTAGACGACGCAGTGTCATTCCACGGAGATGCGAAAGTCGAAGCTGCTCGGCGTAAATTACAAGCAGCCCGCTTACGCCAATCGGCAGAATTATTCCAATAAGAGGGTATAGTGCGAGTTCCCCTCCAGCGAATATCAAGATGGCAGACACGGTTACGCAAAGCAGTCTGGGAACTGCATCGCAGTATAGTAGCTTTGCTGACGAACCGGTTCCAATGAAATACCAAGTGCTGTTTAGGCCGAAGGCAGTCGCGCCGGCAGCAACCGCTGCCGCCTCCCATCGGAAGTCCGCGGATAAGTAAAAGCTAGCAGCGCTCGCCAGTGCAACTAGGGGAGCGACGATAGCCAGTTTCGTGCTTATGGCTATTGCTAAAGTCTGTTGACGATTCCTTTGACTCTGCCTGGCGACTCGCTGGGGTCCAGTGAGCCCCCAGCCCAGTTCGAGAATGACAGCAAACGATGCGCCGACGGATTGGCCCACCGCTACGGCCGACCAACCAGCAGCGCCAAATTGCGACGTTATCGCCGGGATTGCGAGCAAGGGACTTGCGATACTCAACATAGGTACGACCACGAAGCCGAGGACTGAGGCCATCCGAGAGCGCTGCACTACTCCCTTTCAACTCTGTTTCCCAGCCATGAGGTACGGGGACCTTGCTTGGGTCGGTCCCTACGATATAGCAATCGGTGGAGGTCCACTCGGCCTCATCTCCGTCATTGAACCGCACCCTTGCTCCACCTGGTCCGTACAGTATGGCGAGGCCAGATACGTTACGTGGCTGGTATCACGGATTGATCATCCATGGGAGCGTGCAATCAGCCGACGTGGGCTGGGTCGTTTGGTCGGGCGTGCCCGAGGTTGAGCGGTAAAGTTCGTCTCACCGGTAGGCAGTTATGGTTTGGAGGTGTTTGAGGGCTCTGGCCTAAATGACACTTCTCGAACGCAAGCCGGATATCCTAGTTCGGGGGGACGCCGGGCTGCACCAAAGACGTAGCCAGCCTCCGTGACATTGTCTATCCATGCAGAGGCATGAATCGGAGAGGTTCAACAATTGGAGATCATTGACTACTTACGGGTAGTACGCCGTAATTGGGTCCTTATTGCAGCTTTGACCTTATTGGGTTTGCTCGTGGCCGGTGCTGCGACGATGGTCACAACGCCGACTTACAAGGCACGCACCCAGTTGTTTGTGGCCACGCAGAACTCTGGTAGCGTTCTCGAGCTTCAGCAAGGAAACACTTTCAGCCAGGCGAGAGTTGCCTCGTACGTCGTAACTGCCAAAACACCCGTCGTTCTGCAGCCGGTTATCGATTCCTTGGGCTTAGAAATAAGCCCCTCTGCTCTTGCTAACAAGGTAGAGGCAAGTGTCGAAGGCTCGACGGTCCTCCTTAACATCGTTGTCACGGACTCTTCGCCGGTAAGGGCTGCTTCGATCGCAGAGGCAGTGGCCGAGAGTCTAATTTCTGCTGTTGACCGTCTTGAAAATCCCTCAAGGGATGGGATATCGCCCGTAAGGCTGTCAGTCATAACTCCTGCTGCGGCTCCGTCGGCGCCAGCCTCTCCCAACACCAGTCTCTATCTTGCTGCTGGATTGCTAATCGGAAGTGCAGTTGGAATTGGTTCTGCATTGTTGCGGTCGGCCATGGACACTAGGATTCATGGCGAGTTGGACGTGAAGAGGGTCACGGACGCTAGCGTTCTAGGCGGCATCGCATTCGACGCGGATGCTGTGAAGAAGCCACTTCTCACCCAAGTGCCGACGCAGAGTCCCCGTGCCGAGTCCTTTCGTCAAATTCGTACGAACCTGCAGTTTGCGCACGTGAGCCACAGTTCAAAGTCTGTGCTCGTTACGTCCTCATTACCAGGAGAGGGCAAGAGCACGACCGCCGTCAACATGGCAATTTCGCTAGCTCAGACGGGGCAACGCGTGGTATTGGTGGACGCTGATTTGCGCCGTCCCATGGTGGGCGAATATCTCGGGCTTGATGGCAGCGTAGGACTGACAACGTATCTTGTAGGTCAGGAGGGTCTCGATAACCTACTGCAGCCTTGGGGCACGGATGATCTGCACGTGCTGACCTCGGGAAGGATTCCGCCGAACCCCAGTGAGCTTCTAGGATCAGCTGCCATGTCAGGCCTCATAGAACTTCTCGAGAATGAGTTCGATGCCGTAGTGATTGACGCACCTCCGCTACTTCCTGTCACGGATGCTGCTGTCCTGGCACAACGTGTAGGGGGTGTTGTACTTGTTGTTGGAAGCCAGCTAGTAAAAGTTACCGACGTCCAGAAATCGCTTTCGTCCTTGGACATGGTCCATGCTGACTTGTTGGGCGTGGTGCTGAACCGCCTTGCAGCGAAAGACCCCGACTCATATACATATTCCTATTACTCCAGCAGCACCAGCCCTCTGACCGGCCCAACTGGGGGCGTTGAGCCAACGCGGAGCAGTGACATCCGGGCGGATCAAAAAAGATCCTTCGATCAGATTGTCTACGGGGAACGAGAGGCGACTGCGTCGCCAACATACTTTGGACCTCAAAGCCGCCCGTAAGAGTTGCACGGACTTACCTCCAATATGAACCCGAAGGCCGAGGGTCTGCCCCCGGTTTTGTTGACTCCTTGACCTAGTGGTGCGTCTCCAAAATGGCTTGTTGGTGTGCTGTTAACTGGGGATATGACGAATCCGGCTCCTGCTTTGGTGGTTTCTGATGGTCAACGAGCAGCGTTGGAGGCGTTGTCGAAATCGCAGACGGCGTCCCATCGTGAGGTGTAGCGGGCCCAGGTGTTGTTGATGGCCGCGGAGGGGTTGGCCAATGAATCGATCGCCAAAGTCGCCGGTACGAGCCCGGGACGGTCAGGTCATGGCGTGCCCGGTTCGAGGTAGAAGGCTTGGCCCATCTGGGCGAGGTGCGTTCCGGGCGGGGCCGCAAGCCGGTCATTCCGCAGTCCAAGATAGATGAGATCGTGGACCTGACGCGCAATTCCAGACCCGAAGGCCAGACGCACTGGTCGGCGCGGACGATGGCCTCAAAGGTCGGGGTGTCCCCGGCGCAGGTGCAGCGCATCTGGGCGGCCCGGAGCCTGAAACCGCACCTCGTGGATACGTTCAAGCTCTCCAACGATCCGCGTTTTGAGGAAAAACTCATCGACGATATCGGTCTGTATCTGAACCCGCCGGAGAAGGCGATCGTGCTGTGCATGGATGAGAAGTCGTCCATCCAGGCTTTGGACCGCACCCAGCCGTCGCTGCCGATGACGAAGGGCCGGGCGGAAACGATGACCCATGACTACAAACGCAACGGCACCACCACCTTGTTCGCGGCCCTGGACGTGGCCACCGGGAAAGTGATCGGCTCGTGCCTGCCCAAGCACCGCCACGAAGAATTCCTGGTGTTCCTCAAGACCATCAACAAGGAGAAAGCCTGGCTGGCGAAAAATCCCCGGTTCCAGCTGCACTTCACCCCGACCTCGTCCTCGTGGCTGAACCTGGTCGAGCGCTGGTTCCGGGAACTGACCGACAAGGCGTTACGCCGCGGTGCGTTCCATTCCGTCCCGGACCTGATCCACAAGATCGAAGAGTACCTCGCCGCTCACAACACCGAACCCAAACCACTGGTCTGGACCGCCACCGCAGACTCAATCCTCAAGAAAGTAGCCCGCGGCCGCGTCGCCCTCGCAACCATCAAACAAAACTGAGACAGACCACTAGCGAGCTTGTGCTCGTGGAAGGATGTTGACCATGCCCACGGCTTATGGGGCGGAGTTCCGCCAGGATGTTATTGATGTGGCCCCCAATGGCGAGGCGCTGGCTCAGATTGGGAAGGTTTTCGGTCTTTCGGTCACGACGTTGAAGCGCTGGATTGCCAGCGCCGAACGTGGAGAATCCGGGGCCGGTCCGCCGGCGGCGGAGTCGGCCGAGATGCGGGAGTTGAAGAAGCGGAGCCGCCTGTTGGAGCAGAAGAATGAGATTCTGCGCCGGGCTGCTGCCTATCTGGCCGGCACATGACCATTACAGAGCTACCCGCTGGTCACGGATCTTGCCGCCGATGGTGTTCCCGTGGCGGTGACCTGCAGGGTGTTGAAGTTCGGCAAGCAAGGCTATTAACGGTGGCGGTCCAGTCCGGTGACAGAACGGAAGTGGATCGATGCGCACCTCGTCAACGCCGCCCTGGACATCCACGCCGACGACCCTGCATTCGGGTACTGTTTCAATGCCGACGAGCTCCCGGAGAAGGGCATCACGGCGGGCGAGAACAGGGTCCAGTGCCTGTGCGTGCAGAGACCATGGCATCTGGTCGGTGTCCCCGAAGAAGCGAGGCCTGAACCGGATGCACTCGGTCGAGGGTCCATTCCGGTCACGCCGGTTCGTCGAATCACTTCGGCACCACCGCCTCACCGGATCGATGGGCAGGGTCGGTGCGTGCGCGGACAACGCCGCGATGGTATTGTTCTTTTCGCTGCCGCAGAAGAGCGTCCTTGGACCGTCAGCGGTGGCTCGCCAGTCAGGACCTCCGACTGGCCATCACAACCTGAATCGAGAGAACATACCACCGCCGGCGACGGCAAATCCGGCTGGACAGACTTACGCCCATCGAATATGAAACAATCAATCGGACCGCGCTCACAGCGGCCTGAGACCCGGAGTCAACAAAAGCCGGGGCAGTCCCAGTCTTAGCTGCCGAAGCTTAGGCAGAGTAAGGGTAAGTACAGCAGCCTCGTGCTGGGTCTGAATGGCAGCGGCATTGGCCAGACCCCCGGTGCGCTGGCGTCGCCCAACGCTGGACTAATTCCGGGCGAAGTGGCTGGCCATTGACAGGCGCCACCTCTTATCCGCTTACCAGGTGCACTCCGCGGACAAGGGCATGGAGGCATAGGTGCCGGCACGTGCCGTGGATTGGTATGCGTTTTTACCTGATGAAAATTGAGCGCGGCGCTGGAGGGACCCGATCGGCCAAGGCCAGCTCCTCGAGAAGATGACCGTGCTGAAGTTCAGCGGCAGGTAGCGGGAACTTCCGCAATTGCCCGGGCTTTGTCCCAGAAGTCAGTCATATGACAACAGCGGGAGGCGTTCGGTAGCCATTCCATATCTGGCCGCCCTAAACCAACCAACGGGCTGCCTTACCCACGTACGGTGACCAGCTAAAGCAGTAACCGTTCTGTCCGGACCTCGCCATGTACGCATTCACAGTAGGACATGCACGAGTGGCGGGCTCTGACCGCGGCGGTCTTAGCGCCATGTGATCGAAGCCAGGCCAACGAGGTCCGCTTCGCCCCGTGCATGACAGGGTGTGTGGTATTCATTCACGGCCGCCGGTGGCTATATTTTTTGGAACTGAGGGAGCGTCCACTTGCCGCCCAGTACCGCGTCCAAACTACGCGGCGAATATGGCTCAATTCCGCCGCCGGGATAGGGAGTTAGCTCACCGAAGATAACTTCTCCATCCACCTCGTAGAAGTCCACGCGGATGAAATCGAATGGTTCACCGAGCGTTGCAGCGGCTGAGAGCATGTCGTCGAGGGTGGAGGGTCTCGGAGCGACTGGCCCTAGTGGATATATATTCACAACGTCGAGGGGTTCCCAGCTCGGAGTGTAGAGCCTTCTCTCATGGCCGTTGAATCGGGATGAGTCCACTTGTATGAGTTCTGGTTTGCCATGGAACACGAAAAACTTGTAGTCCGGAAGATCAGCGTCCGTCTGGCCGAGCCTTTCCTCCGCTATGAAGCATTTCCGGGCTTTCCCATAAGCCCATTCATCAGCCAAGGTAATGGAGGTCTGACCGTCCATCCAGCCCTCTGTCACGTACAGGAGTTCTTCGAGGTCCGGCTTGCCGTCCCCGAAATACACACGACCGCTGCTGTGGTTGGGCTTCAGGACCCAGCGAGCAGGCAGGTCAAGCTTTGCTAGTTCAGCCAGCGATGTTCCTGCCCATAAGCGGTTAGGAACCTTGCACCCGGCATCCTTCGCATAATCCTGCATCCATAGTTTGTCGCAGGTTCCGGCGAGGATGTCCCGCCTGTCGTTGACGACACGCCAGTTTACTTTTTCTGTAAACAGGCGGGGACGTCTGAGGTGAAGCGGCCGTCTCGTTACGCGGAAATACATTATTCGCCGGCGCGCGCTTATTGGCACTCTTGTGACGAGCATTTGATACAGGCGTTTCAAAGCGGACTTCACTGGGTACCCCGAAGCTGGATGTAGTGGTGATCATAGGAAGAATACACGCTACTTTCACCCTGGTGCCGCGTCGTGCCCGCCATCCAAGCTCATCTACGTTGCTTCTGAAAATCGATTTGTGCCTGGCGGCTCAAGTCCTGGCCAGTACTTGCCCTTTGGGTAGGACAATTTGTGGATGCGGCGCTCCATGCCACTACAGCCGACCACACGGCCGGCAGTACCCGGGCAGCGCAGTTGCCGACCTCTGTGCCTCTAAGTCTTCAAGCCCAAGGCGAACAAGGACGTGCTTGTTTCCGCGTACGACGGCGCACCGACGCCCATCTCCATTTGGGTGGGCCCGCTGGCGGTGATTGCCGCGGCCGTGCTCCTTCATTATGGAGAAGCCATTGGCCACCGCTGTGGAATACTACGTCCTCCCGGAGTCGATCGCCGACAAACCTTGGGGTGGGATGATTTCTGGACAAACCGTGGGTGCTGTCGGCGAACTCGTGGTCCCAATGGACGCTTTTCCGCCGCGATTTGCGACGATGCCACCACAGCCAGCTCTAAGGCTTGACCGCAGGTGCATGGCAAGGCCGGCGGGGCTGCCGACACAAGTTGGACAGGCAGGGAATGGGGAAGTTACCGGTCCTTCTCCCGTGAGACTAGGTCCAGGCAATAACGGACACGGAAGCGCGGGGCAACCATCCCGTAAGCAGCTGTAAACTTATCCCTGGTCCGCAGTCAAGTCGAAATAATGGGGGAAAAGTGGCATTTGCCATGCTCAAAAGGAGAACCACGCCGTCGGCGCGCGTCCCGAACAAGTCTAAGTTCCGCAGTGACATTCAAGGCCTCAGAGCACTTGCCGTAACGGTGGTAATTGCGGACCACTTGCTGCACTGGCCGAGCGGTGGCTTTGTTGGCGTCGACATCTTCTTCGTTATCTCGGGGTTTCTTATTACCGGCCTACTGCTGCGGGAGCACGAGAAGACCTCAAAGATATCGTTCGCTGATTTCTACCGTCGTCGTATTCGCCGAATCCTCCCGGTTGCGGCAGTTGTTTTAATTGTGACCGTTTCTGCTGCCTGGATGCTGTTGTCGGCGGCCAGAGCCAAATCGGTGTCAATGGATGCCCTGTGGTCAATGTTCTTCGGCGCTAACTGGCACCTCGCGATGACCGGCACGAACTACATGGATGCCACCTCGGCGCCGACGCCGCTTCAGCACTTCTGGTCCCTGGCAGTCGAGGAACAGTTCTACATTGTTTGGCCGTGGTTGATTCTTGCCCTGTATGCGGTTGGAGCCCGGCGCGCTTGGGGCTTTCCGCGCACTCGTCGTGCGCTGGGCTTGGGCATGGGGCTAGTTGCCGCAGTCTCGTTCGGGTATGCATATTGGGAAACTGCAGTATCACCGGCAATCGCTTACTTTTCGACATTTTCCCGGGCCTGGGAGCTCGCGGTTGGCGCGCTGCTGGCCCTCTTTGCTACGTCCCTTGCCAAAATGCCGGACTGGGTTAGGCCTGTCCTGGCTTATGCCGGTCTCGGAGGCATCATGTGGAGTGTATTCGCCATTTCTCCGACGATGGCCTTTCCCGCACCTTGGGCGGCTGTGCCGGTCCTCGCCACATCCCTGGTGATAGGCGCTGGTACAGGCGGCGATCAGAAGTTCCTCGCGCCGCTGACTAATCCCGTTGCGCACTACATCGGAAACATCTCGTATTCCTTGTACTTATGGCACTTCCCGGTCATTGTGCTCGGCCAGGTGTTTTTCCGTGATCAGGGCCTGTTTTATGTCACTATCGCGTGCGTCCTCATGACGCTCCTTTCGGTCGTCTCCTACCACTTGGTTGAAGATCCCATCCGCCAGTCGTCCTGGCTGGAGCCGGCAAACCGAAATCGCAGGTCAATGAAACCTTTGTCATTTTCGATGAAGGGCCAGATCGCTGGGCTCTGCCTTCTAGCGCTCGCCGCCGGCGTCACGACAGGATTCGCCTTGGACAAAGAGAGGGGATCGGCATCGGTCGCCCAAGGTGCTCCGAATAATAAGCCGTTGCCTCAAACGACTTCTCCTGCAGAAAAGGACCTCACGGCAGAGGAGGAGTTGGCGGCCAAAGTGGGAGCGGCAACGCGGGCAAATGTATGGCCAGACTTGAAGCCAACCGTTGATGAGCTGACGAGGTCGGCACTGGCTGAAGAGTGGTCCAAGGACGGTTGCCTGGGACTGGAGGAGAAGGCGATGCCCGATCCGCGGACAAATGCGCAGCGTTGCTCCTATGGCGCTCCGGATGCGCCAAAAACGGCTGTGGTTCTTGGTGATTCTGTTGCCATCAGCTACGTGCCCGGTATCCGTGCTGCTCTTGAGCCTCAAGGGTACAAAGTCCTCGTTTACACGATGCAACAATGCCCTGCGGCAAAAGTTTCTGTTCTGAAACTAGACAAGTCACCGCATCCACAGTGCGACACTTTCAGGGACTGGACTTGGAGTAAGGTCGCAGAGCTTCATCCGGATCTGTTGTTCATGACCAGTGTTCACAGTCCCACTCTGGCTAGCGGCGCCGAAGGACCGAAATTTCTTGAGGAGTGGGGGGCCGGCTATTCGGACACATTCAGGGCGCTTTCCGGTACCGCAAAACGAACGGTAGTCCTCGATCCTCCGCCGGGAGGCGTGGCCCTGAAGGACTGCGCGACGCGCATCAGTAAGCCTCAAGACTGTAAGACAACCGTGACGAACCGATACCTGGACCTACAGACAATCGGTCGACAGAAACTAGACGAGGTCGGCAACGAGACTATGGAATTCGTCGCGACGAAGAACTGGTTCTGCACCACGTCGGGCGACTGCCCGTCGTTTGTCGGCACGACCCCCGTGTACGCAGATGGAAGCCACCTGACTGCGGCCTACTCCGCCTCACTCGGCCCCTTGATAACAGAAGTACTCAAGCTCGCAGCCTGACAGCGCATGATCCACAGCACAAGTTCGCTCTTCGAAAGTTTGGGGAAAATTTATGACCACGACGACGCCTATTGATCCGCGTCGGCGGGATACCCGGACAGGTGGCCGATTTGATGCACTTGACGGAATACGAACGCTGGCAGTCCTGGCGGTCATGTTCTTCCACATGGTTCCGGCGGCCGTAAGAGGCGGGGGCGTGGGCGTTGATGTGTTTTTTACGCTCAGCGGTTTCGTCATTACGACGGTGCTCCTAAAGGAATACCAAGCGACTGGAAGAGTTCGTCTCGGAATCTTTTACTCCCTGCGAATTTCCAGGCTTTGGCCCGCGCTGTTTGCCGTGTGCGCAGTAGTCGCAGGGACGGCATTCCTTCTGCCCTCCAGCTTCTGGGGAGGTGAGCAAAGCAACGCATTGAGATCAGCGCTGCACGTCATGAATTTCTTCCGTGGGGGCTGGTTTGGTGAGTCCGGGGATGGCGGTTCGATGGGGCACACCTGGTCCCTTGCTGTGGAAGAGCAGTTCTACATTCTATGGCCGGCGCTTTTCATCGTCGTGCTCCGGTTTGTCCGAAATCTCCGGACGCTGGCTATCCTCACCTCTACAGCTTGTATCGCAGTCGTGGCCGAGCGTGGCCTGCTTCAGCTATTGGGTGCTGGCTACGAGCGCATCTACAATGGTCCGGATACACGTGCTGACCAACTCCTGATTGGCTGCCTCCTTGCGATGATACTAACGTTGCTGCCCGATTCGGGCCCGCGAAAAGTCTTGGCTGTAAAGTTGAGTCGCTGGGCGCTTTGGCCGAGCACGGCGTTTGTCGTGGTGGCGATCCTTACTTTTGCCTACCCGCACGGTGATGACATGGTGTCCCTCATCTACCGTTCGATATTTCCCATGATCATTGCCTTGGCGGCCAGCACTTTGATTTGCGGGCTGGTACTCAACTTAGGGCACCCCTTATCGAGAATGTTGTCGGTGTCGTGGTTGTCGTGGCCCGGAAAACACCTGTCTTACGGGATGTACTTATGGCACTACCCGATCTTCTTTCTCATACGCGGGCTCTACGACGGACCGGGATCGACTCTCGTAAGGTTGCCGATAGGAATAGCCTTAACCCTATTGCTCGCTTATCTGTCGGCGCGCTACGTTGAAGAACCGGTTCGGGCGGCCATGAAGAACCGCATAGCTTCGAAGAAATCTGTGGCGGCGTAAACCGAGCCATCGTGGCACGTTCCGCCCGACGCGAACCGCTACCTGCTGTGCTGAACGTCCGGAGACAACCCTTCGTCGGCCGGCGGTGCCAGGCGACAGCTAAGTTGATGGCCGGAATCTGGGCCTAGTGCTACAAAGGAAACGCCCCGGTCCCGGGCGGGTTCTAGCGGTCGTTGCAACACTCAGAATTAATTGTGGGAGTTGCAACGATCGTGTCGGTTCCTGGGCAACCAGCTCGCGGACATCGATCCCGAGCTGGCCCGCCTGATCCAGGAACACCCGGCCGGGCCGGCCCGCCTGATCCAGGAACACCCGGCCGGGCCGGCACTGCTCGCCGAACCAGGCGTCGGACCGGTCGTCGCGGCCCAGTTGTTGATCAGCTGGTCCCACCCCGGACGGGTCAGAAGCGAAGCGGCATTCGCCTCGCTGGCCGGAGTCGCACCCCTGGAAGCCAGCAGCGGCCAACGCACCCGGCACCGACTCAACCGCGGCGGCGACAGGACACTCAACCGGGCCCTGCACACAATTGCGATCACGCGGATCAGATGCCACGCAGAAACCCGGGCCTACGAAGCCCGCCGAACCCTTCAAGGCAAGACCCATCGTGAGATCCGCAGGTGCCTCAAACGCACGCTTGCCCGGGGCCTTTACCGCGTCATGGAAGCCGCGGCAGCCTCTCAACAGGTTCCCTCGGCGGGTTGACAAACATAGGAGCGTCCAACGGGTTGCTGCGCCAGTACTTCCCCAAGGGCACCGACCTCTCCGTCTACGGGCCTGAAGACCTCGAAACACGTCGCGCAGGAACTTATCGGACGCCCACGCAAAACGCTCGGCTTGGAATACTCCAGCCGAGCGTCTACGTGATTTACTACTAACCACCTAACCAACAGGTGTTGCAACGACCCCTGGAATCCAAGCAAGCCGTTGGGGAGTGGGGCGTTGATTGAATCGAATCAATCGATAATGCCTTGTTTCGACGCTGCCATACCTTGCTTTTTAGCTCGGGTTCTTCATGTGACTGGAAGGTGGACGCAGCGGCGAAGCCTACCGCGAGGAATACCAAGGCATTCCACGGGTTCTTATCCAGCATGTCGACCGAAATCGATCGCCAGAGTATGGCGAGTAAGACTGCGCCGGAGGCGATGCCCCAAGGGCGCCGTTCGCCATCTGACTTTTTGAGCGAGGCCAACAGCGGGGACAGCATCGTGAGTGCCATGCCGAATACGCCGACGATGCCAGACTCCAGCAGCATCTTGAGCCAACTGTTGTCTACCGTTGCCCGCGTGGCCAAGGTTGGATCGATGTCCAGACCGCGCTGCTGGGCGAAGATGTCAGGGGCGTAGCCACCAAAGCCGTTCCCTAAGACCCAGCTCCCTCCATCGCCGGCTCCGAGCCAGCTCATCCATATGCCGCTACGCTGTGTAGAACTGGCGTCCGTGCCGGAAACTATCTCACCGAAGGACTGTACTATACGGTCAAGTTCCCGCGAGCCGCTCGCCAAGTAAACGGTTGCACCTAATGCAACTGCCACAATCCCAAGGGCCAAGCCCCTCCGACCGGCAGCCATGAAAAGGATACCGACACCCAGTACGACCGCTACTAGCCCGCCGCGTGAACCGGTCGAAATGACGCCCACAGCAAAGAGCGCGATAAGGGTGAGGCAGCCAACTCGCACTCGCGCTGAGACCTTGCCAAGGATGCAAGCTGCGAGGACAATGATGCCGCATGCGAGAGCGAGAGCCAGATCGTTGGGGTTTAGCATAAATCCGGTGTACCGCTTCAGCCAGGAACTTGATACTGGATTGTAAGTCAACCCTGAAATGAGGAGGCCGCCCCATGTGCCCTTCATAAGGCCAGCAACCTGCAAACCTACGCCTATCATCTGGAAGACGCAGGTTGCGACCATCCCAAACCCGGC
The DNA here is from genome assembly GCF_014712225.1 of Pseudarthrobacter sulfonivorans. Lineage (GTDB taxonomy): Bacteria > Actinomycetota > Actinomycetes > Actinomycetales > Micrococcaceae > Arthrobacter > Arthrobacter sulfonivorans. Next base: position 325,810 of record NZ_JACXBW010000001.1, on the reverse strand, counting down.
ACCTCTGACGTCCGGCTTCCTAATAACCAACCACACAAGGGGGATAAACATTGACCAGTTGATGAGGCGAGACAGGCCAAACCCGGCGGACGCGGCCGCAACGGTACTCAAGACGAGCGAGAGGACCAGCAGCGCTAGACCGAGTTTCAGAGGGCGGTCTAATCGCGGTGGGGCTGTCGCCCGAAAACTATGCACGAGCGCAACCACAGTGAGTACCGCAAGCCCGAACCTCGCGAGGGTGCCGAAGGTCCCCAGTGATGGCGCCCAGCATGTAGTGAAAATGATCGCGGCATACAGCCAACCGATCGGCCGTGTTGGTGTGAATTGACCGAAACCCACGGACCGGACCAGCAGGAGAATGACCCAGACCCCAAACGGCGCGAACGCGAACCGGATATCGATAAATGCCAAGGCCACCGCGGCGACTACTGTCACTAGCAGTGTGGTGCCAAGTCCTAAGGTGTTTCTGACCGCAGCGATGTTCGGACTCGTGATTTTCATGCGGTGCGTCCTTGTGTAATCGTCCCCCCGTACAGTCGTGGACAACGATACAGCAGACCGCAATCCCCCTAGGGGTGGCGCACTGGTAATGGGGGCGACAATTGGCGGAAGTGCTGAGGTGAGCGTTCGCCGGATGTCATGACATCGGCCCATCCGAAACCCTGCACCGGGCCATGGAGGCCGAACCTCGGGCGGAAAGTTTTCCCGCAAGACAGACGCCTGTCCCGAACCCTTGCCCTTTTGAGCCCTTGTGGATCAACGAAGGGCGGCGAGGCGGCTCCTCATATCTGCACTCTGGTCCGAGCCTCAGCCCGCCGACTTCCAACAAGGGCAGCAGCATTCGCCACTCAGCGCACTTACCAAAACGTTACGTAAGCTTGATGGGCGAATTCTTGGTCGGAACGCCCGTTTGCGCCCGGGAACGGGCTGATCTCCGGACGGAAACATGCCCTGGATGGTCTGCGGACCGTCGCGGTCATTGGCGTCTTCCTCTTCCATACCGTGACGGAACTCGTCCCGGGCGGATCGGTCGGTGTGGACGTGTTCTTCACGCTCAGCGGCTTTGTGATCACGCTCCTGATCATGAAGGAGTACCGGGCCACGGGCCGGCTGCGGCTGGGCGTCTTCTACGCCAAGCGGCTGGCCCGGCTCTGGCGCGCGCTGCTGGCGGTATGCGCCGTGGTGGTTCTGGGCGGCCTGGTCTTCCCGGCCTCTGGGTGGGGCGGCCAGGCCGCCAACTCCATCCCGGCCGCCGGTTACGTCATGAACCTGTCCAACTTCGGGATGTTCGGTGCCTCCACCGGCGGCAATGCGCTGAGCCCCACCTGGACCCTGGCCGTGGAGGAGCAGTTCTACCTGGTCTGGCCGGTGGTCCTGCTGGTGATGCTGCGGTTCTGGAAGGTCCGCACCGTCGCCTGGCTGACCGCCGTCCTGGCTCTTGGGTTCCTGGTTTCACGGTTGCTCCTGGTGTTGGACGGGGCGCCGCTGGCCCGGCTGTACAACGGGCCGGACACCAGGGCCGACCAGCTGCTGATGGGGTGCACCCTGGCCCTGGTGTTCGCGTCGGTCAGCCCGGGCTCCCGGGTCCACGCCGCCCTGCAGGCCGGTGCACGCTGGGCCGGTCCGCTCGCCGGGCTCGCCCTGGCGGCAGCGGTGTTCGTACTCGCTGAGCCGAACACGCCCGGAGTTTGGTTCGATGTCTTCTGGAGCGGCGGCCCCACCGCCCTGGCCGTGCTCGCCGGGCTGGTCATCGGCTCGCTGGTCCTCCGCCCGGCCGGCCTCGCCTCACGGATCCTGAGCCACCCCTGGCTTGCCAACCCCGGCCGCGACCTCTCCTACGCCGCCTACCTCTGGCACCTGCCCGTCTACCTCCTGCTGATACCCCTCGTCCCGGCACTGTGGCTCCGCGTCCCGCTCGCGGCAGCGGTGACCGTGCTGATGGCGTGGCTGTCGTTCCGCTATGTGGAGCGCCCCATCCGCCGCTGGGCCTCCAAAAAGTTAGAGCCCGACGTCGTCCGTTCCGTTCCGGAGCGCGCCCGGGAACTGGCCGGACGGTCTAGGAGCGCCTTTGCATAGGTGAACGGGCGGCACGGCACGTCCGTTGCATAAGAAGTTGCATTTGTGCAATAAATGCAGTTATGCAAAAATATCTAGATGCCTGAAGCAACTACCCCGACTCTGCGCGAGCGAAAAAAGGTAGAAACCTGGACCGCCGTCCACGAGGCCGCCGCATCGCTCGCCCGGTTGCGCGGCCTGGATAAGGCCACGGTGGAAGTCATCGCAGAGAGCGCAGGAGTGTCACCCCGAACGTTCTTTAACTATTTCCCGGCTAAGGAGGATGCGGTCCTCGGTCTCCGTGAGCCCGTCTTGGACCCTGCCGAGGCAGCAAAACTCACCGACGCGGCTGACCTCCTGGGCCAAGTGACGCTCCTGCTGGTGTCCGTAGCTCGGTCGGCGCTCGGGAGTACGGATAACAGCCGGCGCCGCGAGTTGCTGCAGCGGTACCCCAATCTGCACCGCCGCCAGATGGAATACATGGCCAAAGGCGAAGCCTTGGTTTGTGAGGCCGTGGGCGTAGCCCTGACCAGCGATCCTTCCTGGTCCGGCGGTGCCGAGGGCTTCAGCCCGGGGGAGACCGCGAGAATGCTTGTCATGCTCGCCGCCGTGCCTGCCAAGTTCACGGCCACGACCCCCAATTTCGACCCCGCCACAGGACTCACCCCCGCGGAACTCGCACCCGCGCTTGCACTTTTTCACCACTTGCAAAGGAAACTCTCATGACCAACCCCACCGCACCCAAGGCGGGGCAGGCCCCCGAAAAGCAGCACATCGTCCTGCTGTTCGTCGGCCTTATGCTCTCGATGCTTCTCGCGTCGCTCAACCAGACCGTGCTCAGCACGGCACTCCCCACTATCGTGGGCGAACTCCACGGCGTCAGTGACATGCTCTGGGTTATCACCGCTTTCATACTCGCCTCCACCATCACAATGCCCGTTTACGGCAAACTCGGTGACCTAATGGGCCGCAAGTCCTTGCTCATCGCAGCAATCACCCTGTTCATGATCGGCTCCGTCATCGGCGCCTTGGCCAACGACATGGGCATGCTCATCACCGCCCGCGTCATCCAGGGTCTGGGCGGCGGTGGGCTCATGATCCTTTCGCAGGCGGTGATTGCCGACGTGGTTCCGGCCCGCGAACGCGGCAAGTACATGGGCCTGATGGGCGGCGTCTTCGCCATCTCCTCCGTGGCCGGACCGCTCCTGGGCGGCTGGTTCACCGAGGGGCCCGGCTGGCGCTGGGTCTTCTGGATCAACATCCCCCTCGGACTGCTGGCCCTCGCCGGTGCATTCTTCTTCCTGAAACTGCCCAAGCACACCGGAAAACCCAAGCTGGACCTCGGCGGCATGTTCCTGCTGGCCATCGCCACCACGGCCCTGGTGCTCTTCGCCACCTGGGGCGGCAGCAAGTACGAATGGACTGACCCCATCATCCTGTCCCTGATCGCTGTCACCGGCGTGGCCGCCGTCGCGTTCGTCTTCGTCGAGCGCCGCACCGCGGAGCCCATCATCCCGCTGCACCTGTTCAAGGACCTGAACTTCAACCTTTCCACCTTCGCTGGCCTGCTGATCGGCGTGGCCATGTTCGGCGCCATCGGCTACCTCCCCACCTACCTGCAGATGGCCTTCAGTGTCAATGCCACCGAATCCGGGCTGCTGATGATCCCCATGATGGGCGCCCTGCTGGTGGCCTCCGTGGGCTCCGGCCAGCTGGTAAGCAGGACCGGCCGGTACAAGTGGATGCCCATCGCCGGTTCGGTGCTGGTGGCCGTGGCCCTGGTGCTGCTCTCCACCCTCAAGCCCGGACAGCCGCTCTGGGAAATCTGCGCCTACCTCGCCGTGATGGGCGTTGGACTGGGCCTGAGCATGCAGATGCTGGTCCTCATTGTGCAGAACTCCTTCCCGCTGCGTGAAGTGGGCACCGCCACCGCGTCCAACAACTTCTTCCGCCAGATCGGCGCCACCCTCGGCTCAGCAGTGGTGGGAAGCCTGTTCGCCAGCCGGCTGGCCGACCTCCTCACCGAGCGCCTGCCCGCCGCCGCGACCGGCGGCGGCACACCCGGCGGATCTAACTCCCTCACCCCTGCACTGGTCAACCACCTGCCGGCGGAGATCAAGGAACTGATCGTCTCCTCCTACAATGACGCACTCACGCCCATCTTCATCTGGATGGTCCCGCTGGCAGTGATCGCCGCCGTCGTCCTCGTCTTCATCAATGAAAAGCCGCTGGCCACCGCCATCGAACACGACGTCCTCTCCGAGTCGATTTCCGAAGGCAACATCCTCATCACCGCCGACGACGACGAGGCGGCCACCGCTGCACGGTAGGAACCGAGCGGAGCCACCATGGGGCACGTTGCAACTTCAAGTGCTGGGTGTTGAAACTATGGGCAAGGGACTAAATTTGGTGGGAGATCCCTGGTAAGTCGATCTCGTGTATGGCGTACTCGCCAATCCGAGGTGTGGACTATTCCTCGCCAGTTTCACGGCTTGGCCAGGATCGAGAGGAGTGCGGATACGTCACTGCGGTCCAAAGCAACGACGTTGACCTAGCCGAACAGCCTCATCCGCCGCTACGGTGTCAAATATCGGTGCCCTAAGAGAGCCGAAATCACGCACTTGTTGGTTGGTCCGAGGACATCCGCGTCCGGTCACCGTGTTCGCTGGGCGTTGGACGGGTCCTGCGTAAGAACTGCGACTGTCCGAAGGGAGAGCACCCAAAGTCCGAAGGGGGAGCACCCAAATGCTGCGGGCCATGCGTCGTCTGCGTTCCATCGCGCCTTGTGAAGATCCACGCGTTCCTGGGCCGGGAGCTTCATGGGCACAAGAGTGAGGAAGGGTTTGCGCAGGATCGGCCGAATTGGTGCCCCTTCATAGTTGAAGGACCGTAATCTCGAATAATGGCCATCTCAGAACCTACCGCGCCCCGAGCCACGGAGGGCGCCAGGCCAGCTCGGACGGCGGTAAGCTCCACAGCGCCTACAGTGGCCGCTGTGGAGCTTGACGGCCAGGAGCTGCCTCTGGTGGATCTTGCCGTTCTGAAAGGTCTGGAAGATCAGCTGGGACGAGTGCAGATGGCCAGGGATTTCGCCGAGGACTATTCGGAGCTTTGGGGGCAGCGGGAGCGCCGCCTCGTTGATTCGCTGCAGAGCGGGGACCGAACTGCAGCCCTGGACGCGGTCATCAGCTTGAAGGTGTCATCCGCCATGGTTGGGGGACTACGGCTGGCACGTCTCGCAGCGGTGCTGGAGGACGCTGTGCGGGAGGGGGACCTGCATTACGAGGCGTTGGCAATGGTTTCGATTCATGGTCCTGCCACAATCGCCGAACTCGAACACCGGTACCTTCGCAAGGGGGGTTCGTCTGGTTCTGTTGCATCGTGTGGCAATCACGTTGAGCGGCCGGAGATCACAGGGTCCGCCAGCCGGTAGCCGGCTCCACGGACCGTCTGCAGCCAACGCGGTGAGTCGGCATCGTCTTGGAGTTTCCGGCGAAGATTGCCAATGTGCACCTGGACGGCCCGTTCATCGGCGTCAGTGATGAGGGCATCCTCGGGGTAGTACTCTCCCCGGACCACACGGACCAGGTCAGCCCGTGAAAGGACGTTTCCGGATGCCCGGACGAGTTGATGGAGCAGATCGAATTCACTTCGCGTCAGCTTCAGTGGCGTCCCGCCCACACAAGCCGTCCGCTTCCGGTGATCCAGCACCAGCCCGTTGTGTTGGAGGGTCGATTCGCTCGCCGGAGTGTCTGGAGGCGGGGTTCCTGAGAAAGCATCTGTCACCTCAGGGTCTAGCAAGTGCTGCCGAGGCCGGCGCATCATCGCAGTGATGCGGGCGCGCAGCTCCCGTGGCCGGAAAGGTTTGGTGATGTAGTCATCGGCCCCTGCATCAAGGGCACTCAGCAGATCCGGCTCTTCAGTCCTGCCCGTGAGCATCACGACATAGGCATCGCTGAACCTACGGATCCGTCGCAGGACCTCGAAGCCATCAATGTCGGGCAGGCCTATATCGACGGTGACTATCTTGGCCCTTTTGTCCCGCACCATCGCGACGCCTTCTCTCCCCTCGGTTGCCGTGTGGACGGCGTAACCGGCTTGCGAGAGTATGCCTTCTATAAGATTGCGTAGGTCCTTGTCATCTTCTATCACTACCGCCACGCCGAGCTCGCCCATGGACCCCCCATATTCCAGCTGAATCCGCGTCGGCCCAGCGCCGCCGGGTATTCAGCCACAAACCTAACTTACAACGAGTGCGAGCCGATTGTTGAAGCGACAAGTTTGCTATTCAACACCACGCGAGCTGGGCGAAGGATTAATGAGGGGAAGGTGTCACGCTCAGCGGCCCGCTCATGCTGCGTTAGGCAACCCCGTTTTGAGCACGGTCGGCCACTGTATCCAGTCATGGGGCAGGATGGACGGCCGGCCAAGGAGGTACCCCTGGCCTGCTGGCATTCCTAGTTTGTTTACGGCGTCGAGTTCGGCGTGGGTCTCGATTCCTTCGGCGATGATGCTCGCGCCGATCTTGCTTGCGAATTCGACCATTGCTGCGCCGAGCGCCCGCTGACCGGTGCTTTCATGGATCCCGGCGATGAGGCTTTGATCTAGCTTGATGATTTCCGGACGCAGTTGAAGTATGTGGCGCATGGAGGAGAAGCCGGCTCCGGCGTCGTCGATGGCAACGCGGATCCCGCTCGCCCGCAGCGGTGCCAAGGCTGTGAACAGGGCGTCGTAGTCTTCCACGGCCAGCCGCTCCGTCAGTTCCAGAACGATCCTGGTCAGGGGCATGCGGGAGCGTTCCAGCAATTTAATCAGGTGGGGATCGATGCAGCTTTCCGGGGAGATGTTCAAAGCGACGTAGACGTGGTCCGGGAGTTCTTCTGCGGCAGTCAACGCAGCCGTCAGGGCCGCGAATTCGAGTTCGACCCCGAGGCCTACCGCCGTGGCTTCTGGAAACCAGTAGTCGGCACCGGACCCGTCATCGGTCACGAACCGTGAGAGGGCTTCAGCGCCGATCAGGTCTCCGGTGATGAGGCTGTAAATGGGTTGGAATGCAGTCAGCAACATGTTGTCGTTGACGATGTCGTTGATCCGGCTCCTGCTCCTGGAGAGCGCCGCTTCCTTGGCGGAGCGTGGCGGGAGTTGGCGGATAGTTCCCCCGTATCCTGTGCCGCGCCCGTCCATGGCGGGGCTGATCCTTCCGGTAACTTCCGCCCAGACCGGACTGCCGTCACGGTGACGGAGGCAAACCATTACCCCCTCGGGGCCGGCGTCCCCGGAACGGGGGCCAACCTGAACTGCTCGGCGTGCCAAGGCGAGATCTTCGGGCGCGATCAGGAGGTGGCAGTGCCGACCGATCAGCTCCGAAGGTTGGTACCCAAGGATATTGGCGCTGGTTTTACTGGAGAATGTGAAGATCCCCGCGGCATCGACCGCCCAAACCCACTCCCTGCTCGTTGTCAGCATGGTGTCCATCAGGGCCGCGGTGAAGTGCGCTTTGAACTTCTGAGTGCCATAGGCCCGGATGAAGCGCAGGGCTGCGGGGACCGCAATGATCACCAGGATGACGGTCAGTGCGGCGACCACCACCTGTGGCCAGTGATGGTCGAACATAGCCGGAGACGCCAGCACCGCGGCCGCACCGGAGGCCAATGCAATGGTGATCTGAAGGGCCAACATCCATCCGAGGGCGCGGCGCCCTGACGGGCGACTGTAGGCGTCTCGGATCTGGTCGCGGAAGCTGTCCTCCACGCCGTTCGACGGCGGCGCTCCGGATATGCGGCGCGCCCCCAGCCGGCGGGCCCTACTTTTAAGCATCGGTCCTGACCCGGTTCCCGCGGCGCTGGCCAGGTTCGGGATTTTCCTGTGCGAGGGTCCTAATACGAAGCCGGTTCCGGCGCAGGATCAGCAGTGCTGTGATGATGACGATCAGCAGGGCTCCCGCGATCGCAGCGAACAGCAGCCCTTGATTGCCCCCGGATTGGACGGGAGTGACTGCTTCTCCGGAGCCGGCGTCGGGGAAAGTAATCGCGGCGGAAGCGTTTCGTTCCAAGAGGCCGCTCTTGAGTTTGAGTCCGGCGGTCCATGGACCGTTTGGAAGTTCCTTCGGAAGGACGAAGGTGATGTTCTGGGTTTTCCCCGGCGCGATAGTCGTCGCGGACTTGAGGCTGAAGGGGCCAGCGGACAGGCCGCCCGGACCGCCGGTCAGGCTGAGCTCGCCGGTGACATCCAACGCGCGTCCGCCGGTATTGGTGACGAGCGCGCTGAGTTGCGGATCGCCGGTCTGGGAGCGGGAGGGTTCCAGGGAGGTGATGGTGAAATCGGCGGCTGTCCCGTTGCCGGGCCCTACCGAGAGGTAAATCCGGATGCCCACTCTGCTGGCCTGGGCAACGCCGCTCTTATCGGCGGCGCTGCGCATTTCCGCCCAGACGGCACCGTACTGTTCGCCTTCGGGAGCGTCGGCAGGCACTGCAATGGTGACGGGTACATCGGCCGATTCTCCGGTTTTGAGAGTAACCTCTGGTTCTGCGAGGGTCGTCCAGGTGCTCAGGTCGTTCTTGACCCCGGCGGCTTCACCGACGAAGGCACCGTCCGCGATGCGGGCTGCCCCTGAGTAGAGGTGAACAGTCTGGGCAGTCGCGGAGTTGTTCTCGACATGGATCCTGCGCTTGATCTCGTCGCCCGGGGCGAGCCGGTCGATGATGTATGTCCGCGCCCGTGGGTCGTTCTGGGTACTGGCCGGAATGTCGAGCAGACGGATGCTGAGATCGGCGTCATTGGTGGTCTTTGCTGGGGAGACATTCATGACGGCGGATGCCGTGGCGGGCACTATCTGCAGGAAAGCCAGGAGGATCATCACGGACACTGTCATCAGGAAACGCAAAACGGGACCTCGTCTTGATTAGGGGTGGGGGTGGTTCCCGGACCGGGTGCCTGATGTAAACAGGCACCCGGTCCTGGAGTTGAATTTTGCGGCTGTTCTTAGAGGACGGAGTGGGTCAAGGTAGCCGTGTACGTGTCAGCCAGCGCATCATCGGGAGCCGTAACGGTGAGGGTGGCGTCCCAGATCGCGGTGTTGTTTCCAACCACGCCTGCGGCCGTCTGCACGGGGCCGCCAATGGACAGATCAGATACATCAGCGGACGTGACCGTGGATGTTCCAGTTTCGACTGCTACGCCTGTGTCATATGCTGCGTCTGCCGCGGAAATGATGTTGCTGGGAGTCAGGCCGACAAAGTCCTCGAGGGAGACCGAAGCGACCCAGCCAGCCACGCCGGCCCGGTTATCAATGACGGTAACGTCTTCGATGGTTGCGGTGGCATCGCCGCCCGGGGTGAGGGCGGTGAGGGCGGCGGTGCCACCCAACGGGCCGGAGATGCCAATTTGGCCCACCGGTACCACTACGGTGAGGACGGTGTCGTCGGCGGAAGCCGGCAGGGCGAGAGAGCCGACGAGCACAGCGGAAGCGGCGAGGGCGATGGAGACGCGGGAAATGCTACGCATGGTTGAGACCTTTGTTAATGGATGAGGTGAACGCTTGCAGTCACCGATGAAGAATCGGCCCCACTGCTAGAGCGGATCCCCCCGGTAACTCGAAGCTAACAGCCGGAATCTCTCATGCTGCCGATTTTTGGTGGATGCTCTTCGAACCCTTGAGCACCCTATGAGGGCCTGCGCTAAACCTGCGTTAAATCGTGGGTCCTGCGGGAATGCCTCCAGGACCCCGATAGGTGGTGGTGTTTGTATCCGAGCGGCATCGATGGTCGTTGACCCCTGCCCCGGAGACCGGTGACCTGATCATCTCCTCCTACAACGACCCCCTGACGCCCATCGTCATCTGCATGGTCCCGCTGGGGGTGACCGCCGCCGTCGTCCTGGTCTTCATCAAGGAAAAGCCGCCACCACCGCCATCAAACACGACGTTCTAACGGAGCCGATTTCCGAGGTGCTCCGTTGACGGCGTCCCAGGCGAGGTAGGAGAACGCCGCAGGTCCAGCAGGGGGCCGTTAACCGGGCGACACATTCGGCGCCGGCCGTATCATGACGGCGCGTCCGCGGCGGCGGGGTGGGCAAACCCAAGATAATGAGCACAGTTTGTGCCTTTTGTGTTTCCGCCCACCGCCTAGGACAACACCATGACTCTCACCGCCCAGGACGAAGCTCCCACGGTCCCTGTCAGGCAGCGCAGTGCCTGGACCAGCATTGTTGCAGTCATGGCCGGACTGGCGGCGGTGATGCTGATCGTCGGACTCATCGCTGGCTGGACCCTTCGCGGCGCCCTCGTGGCCGACGAGTCCGCCGGGCTGCCCCCGGACGGTGCAGGCCCCGGTGCGGCCTCCGACCCGGACAAGGTGCCCATGCCCGATGTCCGGGGTCTGAGCGAGGCCGCTGCCCGGCAGGTCATCTCCGACGCCGGATATGACCCCGGCGCGGTGAACATCGCCAAAATCCCCTTCGTCGGGCGGGCCGGCACCGTGGTGGCGCAGGACCCGGCCGCCACCACCGCCCAGGTGGGCACCATCACACTCTCCATCCCCGTGGAGGCCGCCATGCCCGAGCTCACCGGTAAACCCCTCGATGAGGCATCCCGGGCCCTCGCCGCCCTCGGCTCCCGGCCCACCATCAAGCGCACGTTTGTGGCCGGGGCACAGGCCGGCGCGGTCATCAGCTCCGATCCGCTGCCAGGGGCACCCCTCGTGGAGGAGCCGGTCCTGACAGTTGCCAGCGGCGCCGCCACGCTTCCGCTGGAGACAGTGAAGGTGACGGGATCCTGCGGCCCGAAGACCGGCGGCACGGTGAACGGCGCCAAGACCAGCACCGGCGTCTCCTGCATCCCCAGAAGCACGCAGTCAGCTGCAGTGTGGATCATTTCCCGGGCCGCCGCCCGGCTCCAGGCAACGGTGGGCCTGGACGATGCCTCGGACCCCCTGGCGACGGCACGGATCAAGATTGTGGCAGACGGCCGGACCATCCTTGACGAGGCCCTGCAGTACGGCCATCCCGTCAACCTGGACGCCGACGTCTCCAACGTCCTGAGGCTGGAAGCCACCCTCTCCCGGACCGACAAAAACCCCGGCACCGCCGAGATCGTCTGGGCCAACGCCGTCCTGGCCGGCGGGTCAGACTCCCTCAGCAAGATCGAGGTTCGTCCGTGAAAGCGCTCCGCGTCCTTGCGCTCGTGATCGCTGCCGCGGTGTTCAGCGGCACCGTTGCCTTGCCGGCCCACGCGGAACCCCAGCTTCGCCCGGGAGGCCGGGACGTCCTTATCCTGATGGACACCTCCGGTTCCATGAGGAACAAGGACGCGCAGGGGAGGGTCAAAATGCAGGCCGCGAAGTCGGCCATTCTCACCCAGATCCAGGAACTGCCGGCGGACGCACGGCTGGGGCTCATGACCTATCCGGCCCAGGGCCTCCCGGCCGTGAACGGCTGCCAGATGGCGGAAACCCGGTCCGAGGTGTCCGGCCATTCGCTGGAGACCATCGGGTCCACCCTGGGCATCCTTCCCGAGCCCGACGGCGAAACCCCCACCGGGGAAGCCCTGGTCCAGGCGGCAAGCTACCTTGAAGCCAACGCCCTGGCCGGCGTCACCATTGTGCTCATCTCGGACGGCGAGTCCAACTGCGGCCGGGACTCGTGCGAAGCAGCCAAAGAGGTCAAAGCCAAGGGGACCGACGTCGTTATTAACACCGTCGGATTCGATATCGCCTCCGGCGGGAAGTCCGAGCTCCAATGCATCGCCACTGCCGGCGGCGGGACATTCGCCGACGCCTCTGACGCGGACCAGCTAAGCAAAGTGTTGCGGGAGCAGTTCGGCAACGGCCTGACCCTCGAGGTCCAGGGGCCCGGAACCCCCGTGCCCCTGACAGAGGGCGCATTCCAAGTCAGCGTCAAGGTCACGGCAGCGAAGGGACAGGATCCCCGTGACGTCACCCTGAGCGTGCGGGACACGGACGCCACCTCAAATCTGTTCGCCCGGCGGCCGTTTGTCCGCGTGGGCAACCTGCCAGCCGGACAGTCGCGGACGGTGGTCTGGTCAGTCAGCCCGCCGTCGACCCCCAAACTGGACAAAACCGTCCTCGAAATCACGGCGGGCTCCGTGGGCTCCGCCCCCGTGTCCAGGACGCTGGAAGTCACCTACAGCCACGGCGCGGCCAGCGGATCGACGGCGAGGGGCGCCCTCAAGGAATTCCGGAACGTCCTTGTCCTGGGCGACTCCTACTCCTCCGGGGAAGGCGCCGGCGACCAGGACCGGCCCTACTTCACCAATCAGGGCCAGGCCGCCGGCTGCCACAGGACAAAGAACCAGTACGCCGGATGGCTGTTCAGCGCCGAGCAGGTGACAGTTCTGGCCTGCTCGGGAGCCGAGAGCAGGAATTTGTACGACGCCGGGCAGAACGGCGAGGAGCCCCAACTCCAGCAGCTGCGGCGTCTGTTGGCAGAAGGATACCGGCCCGACGCCGTGTTCCTCTCGATTGGGGGCAACGACATCGGCTTTGAAGCGATCGTGAAGTCGTGCGCAGCTGAGCCCCTCACCGTGTGCACGGCCAGAGTGGGGCCTTCACCCGTTCAGCAGGAAACGGCCGGACTGGTCAAGACGATTCCGGAGATCCTCAGAAGGTCGCTTTCCGAGGTCAAGCTGGCGTTCGAAGAAATGTCGGTTACTACGATGCCGCCCGTCATGGTTCTGCCCTACCCGAAACTGTTCGCCAAGGACTACGCAACTGCTGAATTGACGTGCATCGGGGAACCCAGATTCCAGTCGTTTTTGCTCTCCGGCGATTATGAGGACTTCAACGATCTTCAGGTGAGCCTCAACAATGAGGTAGCCAAGGGCGTGGAGCTCGCCCGAACGCAGGCAGGGGTACCCGCCTACTTTGTCAGCGAAGTCATGAACGCAGTCCCCACCCAGCACTCCATCTGCTCGCCGGCACCGTGGTTTGTCACGCTGACCTTTGGCGGCGCTACGGCTGATTCGCCGGAGATGTTCCATCCCAACGTTCAGGGGCACCAGGCCATGGCTGCCAAGATCAACAGCTGGGCCGCTGCCCCCGGGACGGAGCTGACGCCGGCGGACGTGCCCGCAGCCCGGGCCGACTGGCGCAATTATGCCGCCAGCGCGTGGATCACCGCTTCCGAGGTGGGCGTGGACATCGGCAGAACCGAAACTCCGGAGTTCCCGGTCTTTGTAAAATACGGCGACTTCACCGTGAACCTCCGCGGCGGACTGCCGCAAACGGACGCCACGGTCTACCTCAAATCCACACCGCTGCCCCTCGGAACAATTTCCCTGGACGAAGCGGGCGCCGGGACCATCAAAGTCAACCTGCAGGCAAAGGACCTGCCGCCGGGGGAGCACACCTTGAACGTCATCACCACCACCGCTGCCGGCGAGGTTGTGGTGCGCAGCGTCCCTGTCAGCTTCGAACAGCCGTTCCCTGCGGTTTTTTGGATTTTGTGGGCCGTTGCGGCACTCATTATCGCCGCCTGCATTGTTCCCGCCTCGCGGGTATGGCGAAACCGGAAGGCATTCCAATAAGTCCGGGGGTGGCCCTTGCGCTGGCTTTAGCCTGAACGGCCGGTTTAGCGTAATAAAAGTGCCCTGAAGAACACTTTTATTTCTTTTCATGGTTGCGGGTAATTGGTGTCGTATGCTTCCAATCACAATGCAGATTCGGGCTCGTCTAAGGATCGGCTCTGTGACATCAACGGACGTATCTGGTGCATTTGGGGGCAATTATGGCGGGACGGATTTCCAAGCTGGTTGGCGGGATAGGTGCAAGCCTGGCCATAGTGGTGGCAGGAGCCACCGGAGCAACCTGGCTGGCGAGCAAGAATGCGAATGTTGCCGACGGCGCAGTGGTCCAGCAGGGCACAGGGACTTCCTCCGAGACTCCGCAACAAGCCATTGCCTCGCCGGCCGTGCCCCAGTCGTTGGACAGCCTTTCCGTGGTCGTCCCGCCGCCAGTCAAGATGGTGATCATCAGCGAGCACTGGGTGGTCAGTTCCACCGCAATCGTGGAGGAATTTCCCCTGGAGAAGAACCGCCTCCCGTCGCTGTCATGTATCTCCAAGGATTTTGCGACCAGCACTGCACTGTATGACTGCTTGGGCGCGACCCCGGGGTGCACTCCGGCACAGCGTGACTGGCTGAGCAAGAACGCACTTCTGGTAGATGACAGGCTGTCCGTTTATGAGGGCAGGATTGCACTCGGCGGCGCGACCCTGACCAACACGTCAACGTCGGCCCAATCGATTTCCTTCAAAGACATCCGTCTTGAAGCCGAGTTTGCGCCATTTGCCGGCGCGGGCTTCAGCATTGTCTGCTCCAACTACAACGACTGGGCCGGTGGCGCAGCAGCAGGGTATTCGATGTCCCGTGACGTCATCCTTCCCGCCGGGAACGGTACCGCGGTGTTTGGCGGCCCGTCCATGTTTGGCGAGGATCTGACCCGCGACATCCCGGCCGGAATGCCCGCCGTTTTCAATCTTGCGGCCGGGGAAACATCGGTTGCCGCACTTTCTGTCCAGGTTCCCTACCCTGTGGGCACCGTCTCCGGCCGGGTCCTTGCCACGGTGTCTGCGGCCGACGGGGAGAAGGAAATTGAGGTGCCACTGCCACTTCTGAACAGCGGTAAGTCCGGCTACGGCCCGCGCGTTGAGTCCACACTCTGGATAGATGGCGGAACAGTCTGCCCGGACAAGAAGTCCACAACGAAGACGAAGTACACCACTATGCGGACGGTCTGCTCCGTTGCGCAGCTCAAGGCCCAGGCCAAAAATGGTTGAGCCGCGAGGACATGACGCGATCGGGCCGGGTGGACCGCTGACCGGACCGCCACACAACGCGGTGGCACTGGCCCAGCAGGACGAGGCCGTCCCGGCGGTCACGGCTGCCAGTTCTCCGCCGGCCACCGTTTCTCCGGAAAACACGGTCCCGCCGCCGTCCAGGCCAAGCCTGTGGAAGTCGAAGGTAGCCCGCATTTGGGCGGTGATCGTGGCACTAGTGACCGTGATAACCAGCGTCGTTTCGATATGGCCCATCATCTTCAAGGACGAGTCGAGCGCCCAGTCGCTCAAAGTCATCATGAAACCGTTCCGCTCCGACGCTGTGTCGCATTTCGCCCTCCCCGTTGGCTCTCCCGTCGAAACGTTCCCGTCAGGTGGCCGGCTCTGTTCGGCTGAACAGGAACAGTGGCTGCAACAGCACGGGGTGCGTTTCCAGCGCGACTACCTTGTGGAGCTGCGGAATTCGGCCGGCGGCGGTGGTTCACTCGCCGTCGGCAACGTCCACGGCGTCGCCGACTCGTCAACGCCGGCGGCCGCAGCCTACATCGTGGAGTGCGACAAGTTCGGCGACGGCGGCGTGGTGGCAGAACCAGCACGGCTGCTCCTCGATTCCGGCGAAGGGGCGTTTTTTGACAAGTCGCTCCTGGGGCCCGCCGGAACCGGCCAGCCAAATTCCCCTCTGGCCTACAACCTCCGGCCCGGTGAGACCGGCCAAATCGTCCTGACGCTTTCGGCGCTCTCCGACTTCGACGGTGAAGTCAGGGTGAGCGTGGCCGCCGGAGACGACACATCAGAGGTGACGGCGGCGACGGCCCAGAACGAACCCCTGCATGTGCCCGGGGTGCTCAGCCCTCGCACCATCCTGGTGAAGGTTGAGGATGGGGTCCTTCGCTGCCACGTCATTCCAAACGCTTCGGCGCAGACCACAACCTGCGATGCGCAGGACCTGTTTCAGGGGAAGAAAAGTTGAACCTTGATTTCGCCGACGCCGCGTACCTCCTCACCGAGCGCCTGCCCGCCGCCGGCGACGGCACACCCGGCGGATCGAACTCCCTCACGCCTGCACGGGTCAACCACCTGCCGGCAGGGATCAAGGACCTGTTCGTCTCCTCCTACAACGACGCCCTGACCCCCATCGTCATCTGGATGGTCCCGCTCGCGGTGATTGCCGCCGTCGTACTCGTTTTCGTCAAGGGAAAGCCGCTGGCCACCGCCCTCGAACACGGCGTCCTCTCCGAGTCGATCTCCGAAGGCAACATCCTCATCACCGCCGACTACGACGAGCCCGTCGCGGCCTCACGGTAGGGGGCTCCTCCAGCGCCGCAGCCAGTTCCTCCGGATTGTTGCCGACTGCTGAAAATTCCAAATTGCTGAGCGCTTCATAGGACTTGACCATTTGGTTGCGCGTCGGGTCTCAGCCCACCGTGCTGTCAGTAGCAAGCAGGATGTGGCCGCATGGACTCGCTTGCTCTGGAGCCGGCACCGAGCCGGTGTCGCCGTCGTTTGGACCCTGCCGAAATGCACTCCCTCGGAATGCCGACCACCCACTGATCTGGTCTGGGGCTTCTGTCTGCTTTTGCGGCGATCGGAACCGTTACAGCGCTTTAAGCGGCGGGGCAACGGTCCGTTTGTTCCCTCGTCATCTTGAGTATTTCTTGAGCGAGCGCTGTTAGTCTCCGGGCGTCTGCGGCTGCGCAGGCATGCTCGATGCACCCGGATCTCCCCACCGAGGGATGGCCCTGCATCTGGTTTTCTGGGGTTTCCGTGTTGGGGGTTGCGGTGTTTCGTCGTGGTGTTGCCCGTCTTCTTGCTGTTTTATTGTGCGTGGTTGCGCCGGGATTGATGGTCTTGCCGCCGTCTATGGCTGCTGACCCGGTGGTGGAGGGCGTTGTTTCCTTTACCGACGTCCCGGAGTCGTCGGTGTTCCACAAGGAGATTTCCTGGCTGGCCGCGGAACGGATATCCACGGGTTGGGACGTTGGCGGCGGGGTACGCCAGTACCGGCCCCTAGACAGCATTGCGCGGGACGCGATGGCTGCGTTCTTGTACCGGAAGGCTGGCTCGCCTGCTTATACGCCGCCCGCCTCGTCACCGTTTACGGACGTGGCTCCCGGAGTCGCGTTCTACAAGGAAATCACCTGGTTGGCTTCAACAGGAATCTCCACCGGCTGGGATGTTGGTGGGGGCAAACGTGAGTACCGGCCGTTTAGCTCGATCGCCAGAGATGCGATGGCCGCTTTCCTCTTCCGGTTCGCCCAGCCTGCTGCGTTCACTGCACCAGCGGTATCGCCGTTTGTGGACGTGGCCGGCGGCGGTGCCTTCTACCGGGAAATCACATGGCTGGCGTCGTCCGGGATTTCCACGGGCTGGGACATCGGTGGTGGGGTCAAGGAGTACCGGCCGCTGAACGGTATTGCCCGGGATGCCATGGCTGCTTTCCTTTACCGATACTCCACAGAAAAGGTTCCAGCTAACCCGCTGGACCCGGCTGCCGGGGTAATAACCGTCGCGCCGGACGTTGAGCTCTTGGACGCTGCACAGCTTGATACGGCATTGGTGTCCGGTGGCGCTTTGACGCTCCCCACTAGCGAGGCCGCCGAGATTAACGCGAATGACGTACTGGTTGCCGGGGTGACGGCGGGCACTCCCGAAGGTTTGTTGGCTCGCGTCGTGCAAGTTTCCCGGGATCCTGGCGGAAACACGGTGGTCAAGCTGAAGCCCGCGACGCTCACGGAGGCAATCGTGTCCACTTCCGGGCTGCTGGAGGTGGCCGGGACTCCCGTGTCGTCCACCTTCACCCCAGAACCAGACGTCACGGTCACGACCGCCCAGTCCAATGCAGTCCCATTTTCGAAAGTGCGACCGGAGGCATTGAGTTCTGGTGAGGTGTTCTCCGAATCCTTTTCACTGAAGAGGACCATCAAGTCGGAGGTCGGCACGGACGAACTCCACGGCGACGGCTCCATCACCCTCGATTCCTCCATTAAAGCCTCAGCCAGGGCCAGGATGACGTTGGAAGCCGGTTTCCTGCAACTGAAGGAGGCTTCCGTGGTTCTTACGCCGTCCTTCTCGTCCAAGCATTCCGTTGCTGTCAGCGGCACGCTTGAGGGCACTGCCAGCGCGAAGCTCGGCGTGCTGAAAGCCGTGATAGTTTTCCCGACGGCCATACCGGTCGTGGTAACGGCGGAGGCCGAGGTTGCCGTGAATCTCAGCGCTGCAGGGACGGCGGAAATCTCCTATGTCACGGCTCATACAGTCTCTTCCGATTTTGGGTTCAAGTACCGTGAGGGCTCGTTCAACTTGATAAACACCAAACCGCAAGCGACTGGGGTTCAGAATGACGTTCAGGCAACGGCGTCCCTGACCGCGCGACTGGCTCTTGACTTCGACGCTGATATCAGGTTCTACGGCATCGCGGGAATTACGTTCGGGGCCGGCCCATACGCGTCGGCCCCGATCGCCGTGATCGCCAGCAACGGAACTCGATCATGGTCTTGCCCAATCGAGATTGGATTCGAGGCCAGGTTGGGCGTAGTGGCCGGAATCGAAGTTATGGGGTTCAAGCTTGAACGAAGCGACGGCATCAGCACTGCCTGGAAGCTCCTAGAAGTCAACCCCTGCGAAGGCACACCCGTCACACAACCCGGCGACCCGAGGGTGGTGGCAATCCAGACGTTGGTCCTTCCACGAGCAGCTGTTGGCCAAACGTATCGCGCCGGTATCAGTGCCACTGGCGGCACTTCGCCCTATGCATGGGCGATATCCTCTGGGGCATTGCCCAAGGGGCTGGAATTGGACGCAGGTTCGGGAATCATCACAGGAACAATCGCTGCGGCGGGCACCTCAACATTCACCGTCAGAGTTTCGGATACGGCCGGTTCAAGCAGTCTCGCCACATTGAAAATAATCGCAGACGAAAATCCTTACCTCAGTAACGTGAAGTCGGTGGTAAGTGACACATATGACCGAACCGGGTACGCACTAACGAATGAAGGCACTGTGTGGTCGTGGGGCTTTGCTGGCTGGGGCGCCCTCGGTGACGGGACGGAGGTAGACAGAATCACACCCCAGCCGATTCCCTCGCTCAGCGACGTCAAAGCCATAGCGGCCGGCAGCAGCACTGGCTTTGCCTTGAAAAGTGATGGAACCGTATGGGCTTGGGGGATCAACGCCCTTGGCGAACTTGGTGTGTGGGGTCTCAGTCACAGTGCCGATCCTGTTCAGGTAACGGGATTGGCGGATGTTAAGGCCATCGCCGCCGCTGGCCGATCGGCTTACGCGATAAAAAATGACGGCACACTCTGGTCCTGGGGAGGGAATGGCTGGGGTGCACTAGGGGATGGAACAACGACAAATAGGTCTACTCCGGTTCGGGTGTCCGTATTGACGGATGTACGGGCTATCGCCCCGACGACACACCACACCACAGCCTTGAAGGGCGACGGGACGGTATGGAGCTGGGGGGAAGCTCCAGACCAAACCAATCCTGAACCTGAGCACCTGACTCCTATCCAAAATCTTGCGGTATCGGGGATACGGGAGGTTGCCGCAGGACTGTTCAATACCTATGCCTTACGGGCTGACGGGCGAGTGCTGGCGTGGGGATACAACACAGAAGGAGGTCTCGGAGACGGAACCAACACGTCGCGAACTGCCCCAGTGGAGGTGACAGGGCTAACCGACGTGGCATCAATCTCGGCTGGCGGCAGAAGCGCGTATGCGCTGAAAACAGACGGTTCGCTCTGGTCCTGGGGTCGCAACTCTGAAGGGCAGTTGGGGGACGGAACCAATGTGGACCGGTGGGTTCCGACCAGGGTCGCCGCACTTACGAATGTCGTGTCAGTATCCGCAAGGGATACCGGGGCCAATGCCGTCACCAGTGACGGCTTAGCCTGGGGGTGGGGTAGCAACACTAGCGGCGTCATCGCAGACGGCACCTATGAACCGCGCACGTCGCCAGTGAGGGTTGGGCGACTGGTGCCTCAGGACGCCCTGTCAGTGTGCATCGTTGAGGGCAACATCCTCAAGACGGCGGCCTAGCTCCCCGGGGCCGGCTTCACGGTCAGGTCTTACCCAGCCTGCACTTGGCGTAGTTATAGAAACGTTATGTAGTCTGGATGGGTGAATTCTTGGTCAAGTAGCGGAACCCCGACAGTGACGGAACGTCCGGTTGCGCCCGGAAACGGGCTGATCTCCGGACGGAAACATGCCCTGGATGGTCTGCGCACCATCGCGGTCATTGGCGTCTTCCTCTTCCATACCGTGACGGAACTCGTCCCCGGCGGATCGATCGGCGTGGACGTGTTCTTCACGCTCAGCGGCTTCGTGATCACCCTCCTGATCATGAAGGAGTACCGGGCCACGGGCCGGCTGCGGCTGGGCGTCTTCTACGCCAAGCGGCTGGCCCGGCTCTGGCCCGCGCTGCTGGCGGTCTGCGCCGTGGTGGTTCTTGGCGGGCTGATCTTTCCGCTGTCCGGGTGGGGCGGCCAGGCCGCCAACTCCATCCCGGCGGCCGCCTACGTGATGAACCTGTCCAACTTCGGGATGTTCGGTGCCTCCACGGGCGGCAACGCGCTGAGCCCTACCTGGACCCTGGCCGTCGAGGAGCAGTTCTACCTGGTCTGGCCGCTGCTCCTTTTGGTCATGCTGCGGTTCTGGATGGTCCGCACCGTCGCCTGGCTGACCGCCGTCCTGGCGGCCGGATTCCTGGTTTCACGGTTCCTCCTGGTGATGGACGGGGCGCCGCTGGCCCGGCTCTACAACGGGCCGGATACCCGGGCCGACCAGCTGCTGCTGGGGTGCACCCTGGCCCTGGTGTTCGCATCGGTCAGCCCGGGCTCCCGGGTCCACACATCCCTGCAGGCCGCTGCACGCTGGGCCGGTCCGCTGGCAGGGCTCGCCCTGGCGGCTGCCGTGTTCGTACTCAACGAGCCGAACACGCCCGGCGCATGGTTCGATGTCTTCTGGACGGGCGGTCCCACCGCCCTGGCACTCCTCGCCGGACTGGTCATCGGCTCGCTCGTCCTCCGCCCGGCCGGCCTGGCCTCACGGATCCTGAGCCACCCCTGGCTCGCCAACCCCGGCCGCGACCTCTCCTACGCCGCCTACCTCTGGCACCTGCCCGTCTACCTCCTGCTGATACCCCTCGTCCCGTCACTCTGGTTCCGCGTCCCGCTCGCGGCAGCGCTGACCGTGCTGATGGCCTGGCTGTCGTTCCGCTTTGTGGAGCGCCCCATCCGCCGCTGGGCCTCCAAAAGGTTAGAGCCCGACGTCGTCCGTTCCGTTCCGGAGCGCGCCCGGGAACTGGAGCCCGCCGCGAGTCATTAGGGGACCGTTCGTACCGCTGAGGTCAGGAGCAATTCAGAGTCCCCGTGAGGGGTTCGCTGGACCAGATGTTAGTGCTTCCCGGGACTTTGTAGTGTGCGCGGATTTCATACTTCCACGTACCAGGCCATTGGTATTGATCCGCGACGTATGACCTGCCTGCCGCGGTGCTCAGATCTGCGGTGCGCTGGAGATCACCGGAGGGATCAAACAGCTTGATGTCGTAGTAGTTTGCGCGTGTGACGGACGAGTAGGAGGTGACGGTGATTCTGGGCTTGACGAAGATTGGGATGAACCAAGCGTCACACTTCATGCTCACCGCAGCTGAGGCCGGAGGCGTCATGCTTCCCGCGGTAACACGCTGTGAGGCTTGGGCTGAGGAGGTGAAGGCGGCGTGCGCGGCTATCGGAACGGATGTCAGGATGAACAGGGCAAGGATAACGCTGACACACTTGCGCCACGGGATGGTTCTGCGCCGCACGTCAGGAGTGCCATCCGCTCCATTAAGCCGCAACGGAAGTCCCGTATCCACTGTCCGCGATCGGCATGGTTTCCAGCGTGGCTTGTGCGTGGTGCAGCACTGCCTGCGCCGCCCCGTATAGCCGGGAAACGCTGCGGGAAAGTGCGAGCGATTGGACACGTGCATGGTTGAAGCGTGCAGCCTCCACATGAGACTGCAACCTGATGCAGGTACTCTCAATCTCCAGTGCCCCGGTCATGGCTGAGGCGACTTTCAGGCTGAGCACGGCGTCGTGGATCGCTCCTTTGTCGCCATCGTGGATTCCGTTGAGGATGCGCTGCAAGCGGCCGGGCAGCATCTGCAGGTAGATTTCGAGGAATTTCAGGGCGTCGGCCCGGCTTTCCAGCTGGGCGGCGAGGTCGCGGATCCGGTCGAAGTGAAGCACGCTCCGGTGCCGTTCAGGCAAGACTTTCCACCTCTGACACGGTCCTGTCCTTGTCCTTCTGTTCGGGTTTCTTGCCCCAGATGCTGGCGAGCATGCCGATGACCAGGATGGTCGGTGCCCCGTACATGAGGATGTTCATCACGAGGGGTTCTCGCGCGGTCCTGATGATGGTGCCGAGGTGGGGGATGGTGGCCACGTGCCGGTCCACGGTGGTTCCGGTGATGGTCGCGGTCCAGGGGTCGACGCCGTTGTTCGCATCCCCTTTGGTCTGGACTGCGATGGTGCTGTCCGGGTTGGTGGTCACCTCGGTGACGCGGTGGGTTTCAACCCTCTGGTCCTCGACGGGGATGTGGTAGGTGATGATGTCCCCGACATTGATTTCCCGTGCCGGGACGGGCACCGTGACCACGACGTCGCCCGGGTTGATCAGCGGGGCCATGGATCCGGTCAGCATGGTCAGGGTCTGGTAGCCCATCAGACGCGGGCCGATGGCCATGGCCAGGAACGTCAGCATGGCCAGCACCATCAGCGTGGTGGTCAGGATCGAGACCGACCGGCCAATGATCCGTGCTGCCCTGCCTTCGTTGGTGCGAGGACCCGCCAGGTCGTGAAGTGCCCTGGTACTACCCGTGTGGGTGGCATGGGCGAAATCAATGGCGGTCATGGAGGGTCCTCGTTCCGGGGTTACGGCTGGCGGTGGGGCTATTTGGTGGTTGCGGTGCGCTGGGTGGCGGTGAAGGTGAACCCGACGGTGCTGGTCAGTTTCTGGAAAGCGTTGCCTGCGGTGGCCGGCAGGGTGGTGATGACCTTCAGGTTGTCCGCAGCCCCGGCGGTCAGTGCCGCCGGCAGGGTGAGGGTCTTCGCGGTGCCGGTGATGACCGGGCCGCTGGCCAGCACGGTGGTCTTGGTCCCGGCGCAGGTGTAGGCGCCGGCGGTGCCGGCCCAGGGGCTGGAGCAGTTCTCGATGGTCAGCTGCAGGCCGTCGGTCGGATCGGTGGTCAGCGCGGACAGAGTGCCGGTCGCTGCCGTGTTCAGGGTGACGTTGTTCAGGTTCGAGGTGCCGGTGTTGAGCAGGGTTGCGAGCCGCTCGACCTTGTCCCCGGGCAGGACATCGGCGACGGGGACATTGAGCGTATTGGTGGCGCCGGCGTCGGCCAGGGCGATGGTGACGTTTCCGGCGGTGACGGCCTGGCTGGCGGTGGTGGTGGAGGTGAACGCACCGTAGGTGCCCATGCCGGCGACGGCTGCCGCGGTGCCGACCAGTGCGACGGAGGCGAGGATTTTGCCGGAGGTGGTTTTCATGCTGATGCCCATGTGACTGTTCCCTTTTTGCGTGTGGACCGCCCTGTGGGCCGGCCGAAGTGTGTGGGTCAGAACCTCTCTCGGACTGACCGGAACCACTCTTCCGACCCACCCTCAAGGAGCGCCCCCGCATCGGCTCAAGACTCACTCAAGATTGGTATCGTCCCAGCTCAAGGCGATATTGTGGCCCGGATCACCTGTCCGGACCATGCGGCGCGCCCCCGCGGTGATTCACGCGGGAATTTAGCCCTGGGGGCAGCTTTAGGAGGGCCGGCGGGTGCTGGGAGGCAGTACGAACGGTCTTGGTCCGCACCACCACCGCCGGCCCGATGTCCACGCTAAGCGGCGCGCTGACCCAGTTCACGAGTAGTGGCTACCTGATTCAAAACGCCAGGCTACCCGGTGCAAGTCTCAACCATCCGGCGCCATGCCCGGACCCGGGGTTAGGAGGCGCGAGTAGTAGGTACTGTATTTTCGGCCCGGAGACCCGTGGTCAGGGCCCCGGTTTACGGGACCTGGACTTCGCCGGACCTCAGCGCGTATCCACGTCTTCAAACACCAGGAACGTCTGCGTGTCCAGGACGCCCGGCATGGACTGCAGCTGGTCGAAGATCACCCGGCGGAGGTCGGTGTTGTCGATGGCGCGCACCAGCAGGATGACGTCGAAGTCCCCGCCCACCAGGGCGATGTGGTGGACCTCCGGGATGGCTTTGAGCTCTTCGCGCAGTTCGCGCCAGGAGTGCTGGCTCACTTTGAGGGTGACGTAGGCGGAGGACTTGAGCCCCGCCTTGATGGGGTCCACCAGGGCGGTGAACTTGGTCAGCACCCCGTCGCTGGTGAGCCGCGCGATGCGGGTGTACGCATGGGCCCTGGAGATGTGGACGTTCTGCGCCACCTGGGTGACGGACATCCGGCCGTCGCGGGTCAGCTCGGCGATGATGTGGCGGTCCACGTCGTCCAGCGGCGCCGGTTCGGCCTGGTCTGGTGTGCCTGCCAATATGTCCACAGCTCCCTGCCGTAGTGCTGCCCGTGCTTACGATTCGTCTTCCAGAATAGCCATCCCGTTCTGACTTCTCCACGATTCTCCTCAGGTCTGGATACGAAACATCTGTTAGGTCAATACTGGGAAGGAATAGTGGCTACAGAAGGACTGACCAATGACGATCTCCGCGGACCACACTGCCCCGGGCTCTGCGCCCGGCTCTGCGCCGGACCAGGCCCAGCCCCGCCCGGCCGAAAATGCCGTGACCGAAGCCGTGCGCAAGTTCGGCATCACGGTTGAGGACTACATGCTCCCTGCCCGGCACCAGATCCAGATGGTGGACCCGGAGGGACGGCTCCTGGCCGAAGGCGAGCAGGGCACCGAACCCGGCCACGAGTACCCGTTGCCCGGCGATGAGGAACTGCTGGCAGCGTACGAGCAGCTCGTCGTCGGACGCCGCGTCAACGACCAGAACTCGGCACTCGTCCGGCAGGGGCGCATGGCCGTGTACCCGTCCAGCCACGGGCAGGAAGCCTGCCAGGTGGCCGCGGCGCTCTGCCTTGCCGAGGGCGACTGGCTGTTCCCCACCTACCGGGACGCCGTGGCGGTCATGACGCGCGGGGTTGATCCCGTGCAGACCATGACCATCTTCCGCGGCGACTGGCACAGCGGCTACGATCCCGCCAAGCACAAAGTGGGCATCCAGTGCACGCCGCTGACCACGCAGCTGCTGCACGCCGTCGGGGTGGCGCACGCGGCCAAGCTCCGCGGCGAGGACACGGTGGTCATGGCGATGTGCGGCGACGGCGCCACCAGCGAAGGCGACTTCCACGAAGCCCTGAACTTCGCCGCCGTCTTCCACCTGCCGGTCATCTTCTTCGTCCAGAACAACAAGTACGCCATCTCCGTTCCGCTGGCGCACCAGTCCGTGGCCCCTTCCCTGGCGCACAAGGCTGTGGGCTACGGCATGGCCGGCGAACGCGTGGACGGCAACGACGTGGTGGCCCTCCTTGCCGTGCTGGACCGGGCCGTTGCGCTCGCGCGGGGCGGCTCGGGCCCGCTCCTGGTGGAGGCGAACACCTACCGGATGCAGGCGCACACCAACGCCGACGACGCCACCCGCTACCGGCAGGACAGTGAAGTTGCCGAGTGGCTGGCGAAGGATCCGGTGGCCCGGATGCGGACGTACCTCACCGGCCGTGGACTGCTGGACGACGACGGCGACTCGCGGATTGCCGCGCACGCGGAAGCAGTTGCCACTCAGCTTCGTGAGGGGCTGGGTGAGGATGTTCCGGTGGACCCGCAGGAGCTCTTCCGGCATGTGTTCTCCGAACCCACACCCCAACTGAAGGAGCAGGCCGCCATGCTGGCTGACGAACTTGCCCGCGACGCATCCTCCGGGGAGGCCTCGAAATGAGCCCGACAGTGACCACGTCCTCAGAGGCGAACGGCAACGTCAGCGCAGCCACGGCCCGGGCCGCCGCCTCCGCCGCTTCCGCGGCCGAGGCTTCGGGTCCGCAGTCCGTCACCATGGCCAAGGCCCTCAATACGGCCCTGGCTGACGCCATGCACGCCGACCCCTCCGTCCTGGTCTTCGGCGAGGACGTGGGCCAGCTGGGCGGGGTCTTCCGCATCACGGACGGGCTCACCCGCACGTTCGGCGAGCAGCGCTGCTTCGACACGCCCCTGGCCGAGTCGGGCATTGTGGGCATGGCTGTGGGGATGGCCATGAACGGGATGCGCCCGGTGGTGGAGATGCAGTTCGATGCCTTCGCCTACCCGGCGTTCCAGCAGATCGTCAGCCACGTGGCCAAGATGCACAACCGCACCAAGGGCGCCCTGAAGCTGCCCATGGTGATCCGGGTTCCGTACGCCGGCGGGATCGGGGGAGTGGAGCACCACTGCGACTCCTCCGAGTCGTACTACGCCCACACCGCCGGCCTGAAGGTGTTCACGCCCGCCACCGTGGCCGATTCCTACCGGATGCTGCGGGAGGCCATCGACTCGGACGATCCCGTCATGTTCATGGAGCCCAAGAAGCTGTACTGGTCCAAGGACATGGTGGACCTCGAGGATCTCCGTTCTGCTCACTCTGCGAATCGCAAGGTGGGCACGTCCTCGGAAGGCCGCGCCGCCGTCGCGCGTTCCGGCACTGACGCAACGCTCATCGCCTACGGGCCGTCCGTGCCCACGGCGCTCGCCGCGGCTGCCGCCGCAGCGGAGGAGGGCCGCTCGCTGGAAGTCATCGACGTGCGCTCCATCGTCCCGTTCGACGACGAGACCGTGTGCGCGTCCGTCCGCAAGACCGGCCGGGCCGTGGTGATCGCCGAAGCGCACGGGTTCGCGTCCGTGTCCTCCGAGATCGTGGCGCGGGTCCAGGAACGCTGCTTCCACCATCTCGCCGCGCCGATCCGCCGCGTCACCGGTTTCGACGTCCCCTACCCGGCGCCGAAGCTCGAGCACTACTACCTGCCCGGCGTGGACCGCATCCTCGACGCCGTTGACAACCTCCAGTGGGAAGACTGACCGATGACCCCTGCACTGCAAGTATTCATGCTGCCCGACCTCGGCGAAGGCCTCACCGAAGCCGAACTCATCAACTGGCTGGTGGCCGTGGGCGATGAGATCCGCGTTGACCAGCCGATCGCCGAGGTGGAGACGGCCAAGTCCGTGGTGGAAGTGCCGTCGCCCTATGCCGGGACCGTCGCTCAGCTCCACGGTGAGCCCGGGCAGACGCTGGACGTGGGGAAGCCTTTGATCTCCGTGGCTCGGGTGGCCAGCACGGATGATGCCGCCCCCGCCCCTTCGCCGGACGGCAATGCTGCAAGCAGCATGCCGTCCGGCTCCGACAGGCCCGATGCCACTCCCGGGGCGGCATCATCCGCGCCGGCTGAGGTTGCGGCGAACGCTTACCGTGAGGAAGAGAAGGCCGGGTCCGGCAATGTGCTGATCGGCTACGGGACTCCCGGCGGCAGCGGCCAGGTGCGCCGCACCCGGGCCCCGCGCAGGTCTTTTTCGGTGGCTGAACCTGCCGAAGCCGAGCCCGCCGAAACACCGGATGTTGACCTCTCGCTGCTCCGCACGCGGGTGCCCGGGAGATTGGGCGCCGTCATTTCACCGCTCGTGCGGCGGATGGCCCGGGAACACGGCGTGGATCTGGGAGACCTCCACGGTTCGGGCGACAGCGGCCTGATCATGCGCCGGGATGTTGAGGCGGCCATCAGCAGTCCCGAGGTTGAGGCGAGCCCTGTGGCTGAGCCCAAGCCTGTGATTGTGCCGCCGCGGGCGGGGACCGCAGCCGAGGATGGAACGGACGCCCGCACTGGCCTGGGCATTTCCTCCCGGACCCCCGTCAAGGGTGTCCGCAAGGTTGTTGCCGCGAACATGACCCGCAGCCGGCAGGAGATTCCGGAGGCCACCGTCTGGGTTGACGTTGACGCGACCGCCCTGGTGGAGCTTCGGGCCGGGCTCAAGAAGTCCGATCACGGTGCCCCGGGCCTTCTCGCCTTCATCGCACGTTTTGTCACAGCCGGGTTAAAACGATTCCCCGAGCTGAACACCCGCATCGAGACCACCGCCGACGGCGGCCAGGAGATCGTGGCCTTCGACGGCATCAACCTCGGCTTCGCGGCCCAGACGGACCGCGGACTGACGGTGCCTTCGATCCGCAACGCGGACAAACTCAGCGCCCGCGAACTGGACGCGGAGATCCGCCGGCTCACCGCCGTCGTGCGCGAGGGAAAGGGGACCCCGGAGCAGCTGGGCAGCGGCAGCTTCACGCTGAACAACTACGGCGTGTTCGGCGTGGACGGGTCCGCGGCCATCATCAACCACCCCGAGGTGGCGATCCTCGGCGTCGGGCGCATCATGGACAAGCCGTGGGTGGTGAACGGTGAGCTGGCGGTCCGCAAGGTCACCGAACTGACGCTCACCTTCGATCACCGCGTGTGCGACGGCGGCACCGCGGCCGGGTTCCTCCGGTTCGTGGCCGATTGCATGGAGAACCCGGGATCGGTGCTCGCGGACCTGTAGCGGCCCGCCGGAGTTGGCTAACCACCGGGATCCTCAAGCAGCTACGTGATCATGACCGGTGGAACGGCGCGGGCGTGGGGTGCGAAGTTTGCCGATAGATGGCGGCTTTCTGTGACCGCTATATGCGCATGAATGACCCGCAAGCTGTCTTGTATCGCTAGGAATTCGAGGCACGGAGGCTATGAGACACCCAGGTGGGTTCAGAGAAGGAGTCGGCGCCCGCTGGCTGGCTCATCTATCGCATCAGCTGGTCACTTGCCGGACCTGAACACTATCGAGTCGAAGACGGCGCGTGCCTCGCTCGTCAGCTCCGGATTGATCGATTCGTGGAATTGGACCACCCAGATCACACCGCGCTGGCCGTTCAAGTCGACCACGCGGTAGGTTTCGCGCTCAGCGGCGCTCGAGTACCAGCGTGTGCATTCGTTTGAGAGCTCTGAGTGGATGCAGAACTTGCCGCGGTCGCAGGCTTTGATGTCCACGTCGCCTTCGACGGAGTGGTCAAACTCGAAGCCGGAGTAATCGCCCAACATGACCTCGACGGGAGGAGTGCTCGCCGTTGACGTCTGCGCCGTCATCGCGTCGAGGAAGACCTCAGGCGACGGACCGACCTCGACGAGCGCGTCCTGCCACGCGCATGCGTCCGTCGGCACATATTTGGCGGGCCACCAACCCACGAAGACCCCCCATTCATCAGGGTGATCCGGGTCGTCCTTGGCCAGACCTTCGCCGTCGGTGCTCGACCAGCCGTCTGGGACAGTGATCTCGAAAAGCACCGTGAAGCCGGTGGCGGGGACGAGGTATGTGCCGGCGGCGATGTCGCCATTCTCCGGCAGTAGTGGGACCCTGCCGGTGTCGCCGCCGTCCGGTAGCGGTGGGACCGTGCGAGCCTCCGTAGTGGGAAGACTGGCGGACGGCAGCGGGACGTCATCGGACTCATAATCGCATCCGCCGAGACATCCAATCAGTGCGATAGCCACAAGGGACAAGAGATGGCGCGACAGATGGCGCGACCGCTGAGCGGCCTTTCCGGGGGGTGTCATGGAGCTCATCGATCCACCAGGCCGCTACCGGGTACCGTGAGGCCCCGCAGCCGGATGGCCCCGCGGGCGGCTCGAGATGGGATGCCGTCACCTTAAGTCTCCTCCGGCACAGAACCCGTGACAATGACGAGTTTGTACGAAGATCAGTTTCGACTCATGTGATTCCCCGAAATGACACACGGTCGCTCGAAGTTTCTAGGCCGCTAGGTTCGGTGTCCGAACCATCAATCCGTTCGGCGCCGAGACTGTCCTGACCGGATTCGACACTGATCGGCTCGCCGTTATGTCTGCATCGGCTGGCGGGATGAGGCCTCTTGCTCGATGTCGCGGTGTATGCAAAAGCCGATCTTGCCTCCACTGGCAATGAGGAATCCTAGCCAATTCTTCTTTTCGTCGCCTTGGGTTTCGTTGAGGGTGGCCGGAACCATGATCTGGTCCTCATCAAAATAGGACTCTGTCGGAGCGCCGAAGTATCGGACTGCTCCCGCAAAAAATGTCTTGAGTAGCGTCCGCCCGATGTAAAAGAACCGTCGATCGCCGTGCGCAGCGCTAGTGCCTTTTGGAGAACGTAGAGGCAGCCCTGCGCCGCTTCTGCTATTTCCGGCCGAAGACGGCGTCGGGGATGAGCACCAGTTCATCGCGCCCGTCGCCGTCGACATCGGCGGCAACGATCAGCTTGATCGCGAAATCGGGGCCGCTGACGTCGCAGTCGGCCTCCATCGGATGACCCTGGATCCGGTTCAGGTGGTCCTAGCCAATGCCGGGCTGGTAGTCCATGACCCACAGGTCATTGCCGTACGTTCCACCTGCGTCGGGTACGAGGACCAGTTCGTCGCATGCTCTCGATCATGATGCTCCCTCGATGGGTATCGGTCCACATCTCTCACCCATATTTGTGCGGCGCCATTGCAGAACGATTTGTTCTTGATGAGAAACAGGGAGGCTCTTACACTGGGCGGTTACCGACCGAAGTTGGGGGGGGCGGCCTTCTAGGGAATACCAGAGAGGCAATGTGATGATTCACAACAGAGGGGAAGAAGACGGATACGAAGGGTACGACCCTAGTGAAGTCACGCTCGTGTCTCGTCTTGAAGTTTTCGGCGGCGGTGGCGGTGGCGGGGGCGTCTCTGGGATCGTGCCCTTTTCACCTATCGGACCGGGACTCCCCTTGATTCTGACGATTGAAAGTATCTTTCCTGGGAGCGCCGCTTGGCATCACCGCGATCGTATCGGCGGAGTGCTAGTCGCTTCCGCGGTAAAGAATGAGTACCTGAAGGGTTCCACGCCACTGGCAATGCACTACTACTTCAAGGATGTCGCATCTGGAGAAACGCTGATTCCTTCCCCGGAGCAGGGTGGCTCCAACGTCATCTATTACAGCCCAGGGATGGTCCACCGGTCCCTGGATGTCGAGATTCGAATGGCCTTCGACAAGTTCGATCCGGCCAAGCTTGCGGTATGGACCGACGCCGTGGGTAAGGTCAGCAATTTGCCTATCTTTGCCTCGATTCCTGCTGCTAAAGAGGCAGCAGCCATCGTATACGCAGCTAGCAACGCCATAAAATTCGCCTCCCGCGCACTGGATGGATGGTTCGACAACGAGAAAGACTGGATCTCCACCTGGAGCCCCCTACCCATCGCCGAAGAGGGCTACGCGCGCGCCGAGTCTTCATGGGTGCTCTTCTACGGAGACCAGCAGCCTAAGAAAGTGCAAGGCCCAGGCGGATCAATTATTGCCAAGGAGTTCGATTACAGGGGCAATCAGTTTCTCGTCGATGAATACAGCGGGACGCTCCGATATAAGAAGGAGCCTGACCGCGAAGTTTTGGAGGGCGACCCCTATGTTCTTGCGCGAGTGAGTGGCGCCAGCGAACCGTCGTTGAAAAACTGGGCACCATCGGCTGTCAGCGCTATCTTGCACGAACGGTTTTACAGCGCCAGCAACAATGGCGGATCGACTGACATCTTGGAGGTCGCGGAGTCACTCAATGACATCGGCTTGGCCAGGCAGATCGCCGAGCTGGATGAAGCCCTGAAGAAAATCCCTGCCAAGGACCGAAAAGTGTCAGAGCTACAAAAACGTCGGGATGGGGCGCTGAATAGCATCTTGGATGAGAAGCTTGCCAAGCTAATCAAATAGGTGGACTTGTGGGCAGACCGCGGTCCCGTGCGCGCTGTCTGTCCCCCTAGCCGAACTGGTTCATGACGTTCAACATCAGTCGTTGTTTACCTCGTGGAAGGGATCTTCCACGAAATCAAGGAAGGCCTCGCCTTGTGCAGAGATGCTATGCCGGGCAGTGGTCTTGGCAACCTGTCGTGTGTGAGGAGGCCCGTATGGCCTCGGTATTCCTACATTTATTTCCTCGACCCGATTCTCTATACTTTCGGAAGCCAGTCCGTCGTTCACCAGCTCCCGTAGCCACGCCCTGACAGGCTCATGGGCCAAAGACCCTTCGAGTCGATCGCCAATGCGTGACGCGGCGTGCTCAAGCATCGTTTCACGTCCGACCATGAGTGTTCTGATCGTTCGGAGCACTATGACGTGTTCAGGCTGATAGCGGGCCATGATCGACAGGAACGCATCACGTTGAGGAACTACATCGACTGCTATGTATCCGTTTAGGAGTGCATTTCGAAGAAGCTTTCGCTTGTCGTCGCTGGGAGTTTCTTGCGCTGCCCGGAAGGCGCGGTGCGCGGCTGCCTGGAATTCCTCAGAGGCCAAGACTGCCTCCGGTTCGATGCAGTCGAGGCGTTGCATAAGTAGCTCTACAGCCGTGGCGATCTCCGCAAAAATGCGTTCGTTTCGGCGTTGAACGGCGGAACCGAACGAGCGATTGACGATGACTGTCGCGGGGCCGCCGACTACTGGAATCATTGATACGGCAGCCTCGATTACCGCAACACTTGTATCCTCAACAAAGTCTTTGTGCCGTTCTTCCATGCCCGGAGTCTAGCCGAGTGCTTGCCGCGTCATCGCAGCATCTCCTTTCCTCGTCCATGGACTCGTCGGCCTCCTTTTCTGTTCTTGAAAATGAAGGATTCCTAGAACGTCCTGAATTGAGAGCCGCGCGTGTGCTCTCTATAGACCGTGCATAGGAGCAAGAGCACTTTTGGTTGGCGTGGTCTGTTCGGGAAGGCACATCGCTTCCCTCTGCCGCCAGGGACGGAGGCCTCCGGTACTGCCAAGCAAGTGGTTTGGCCCTGTCCAAGGGCGCCTCTTTGGGGGAATATGGTGGCATCCGCTGCGGCCGCCGGTCCGCGGTGGGTTTGATCCGAATCTGGCGGATTGGGGTGGGGGGATGGATAAGGCAGTGGTCGGGCTCGCTGATGCGATTGAAGCGCTGCGCGGGGAGCTGGTGACCGCAGCAGCGGCGGGTGAGGGCCAGGTGATGCGGTTCTCCATCGAACCGGTGGAGCTGACGGTGCAGGTCGCCGTGACCAAGGACGCGAACGGCAAAATCGGATGGGCGATCTTCGATGCCGGCGGCGGGTATGAAAATGTCACCACGCAGACGCTGACTCTGCGCCTGGCGCCGCTGTGGCTGCGGGAGGACGGGACCTTGACCTCGGACTTCGCCATCTCGTCCCCGGTGTCCCCGGATGAGGTCATCGGCCCGCGCCGCGGCCGGGCCCGCCCGGAGCCTGACGGAGCCTGACGGAGGCTGACCATGGCTGCCGGTACCGGTCAGACCGGAGTGGAGCTGGACCGGGTAGTCGCGGTGATGGCCACCTGGGCCGATGGGCATGCAGAAGTCGGCTCAGGATATCTGGTGACCGGACGGCTGGTGCTGACCGCCGGGCACTGCATCAGGGACAAGAAGTCCGGGAAACCTGCGGCAGAGATCAAGGTGGTGCAGGCCAGCGATGGGGCGACAGTACCCGGCGGCAATGTCATCGTGTGCCCGGAACTGGACGTGGCGGTCATCACCCTGGAAGATGATGCACCGTGGGAAGCGGAACTCTCTGCGGTGGTTTTCGCCCGTGTGGACCGGAGCCGAGCCGGAATACTGGAGGACTGTCAGGCGATCGGATTCCCGTTATTCCAAAGCGATTCTGTAGGCCGGGCAACGTCCGAAGTGCACGGAACGCTCTATCAGACCGACGGTGCGGAGTCGG
Source organism: Pseudarthrobacter sulfonivorans (assembly GCF_014712225.1). Taxonomy (GTDB): domain Bacteria; phylum Actinomycetota; class Actinomycetes; order Actinomycetales; family Micrococcaceae; genus Arthrobacter; species Arthrobacter sulfonivorans. Next base: position 292,262 of record NZ_JACXBW010000001.1, on the reverse strand, counting down.
GCCAGCTGCTGATCCGGGACCCGAACATCCGCCCCGGACCCCCTTTCGCCCAAAACACCCGCAAAATACCTTCCCCCCAGGCGCCTCATCCCTCGCCGTGGGGCGGCTTTTCCGGGGCCACGGTTTTCCACCACGGTCTGGCCATCGGGGTCATCATCGAACACCACCCTGCCCAGGGCGGCTCGGCCCTGCGCGCCACCGCCTTCGACACCCTTATGGCGGCCGACGATCCGGAGGCCCGCAGAATCGCGGACGCACTCGGGCTCCCCAGACCGAACGATCTTGTCTTGGCCGCCGCGGAACCGGTGGAGCCCCTGGCCGGTTTGGTGGAGCGGCTCATCGGCGGGGACCTGCCCCTGGTCCAGGACCTGAACCCCTATCTGGCCGGTGCCACCGAGTCCAGATACGGAACCCGGGAAGACGCCGGAACCGACGACCCCTACGTGGCGCGCACCTTCCAGGACGTGGACGCCCGGCTCAGGGAGTTGCTGGTGCCGGGGCGGATGGTGTTGCTGGTCGGCCCTTCCAAGGCCGGCAAGACCCGGACCGCATTCGAAGCCATCAGAACCACATGGCCGCGGGCCCGGCTGCTGATACCTGCCACGACGTCCCTGGCCGCCCTCGCGAAACACCCCCGGATACGTTCCAGCACCGATGCGATCGTGCTCTGGCTCAATGACCTGCAAAGGTACCTGACAGGAATTAGGGAGCCGTTGACCACTGCCCTGCTCACCGCCCTGCTGGCACGGCTCGGGAACACTGTCGTGGTGGCCACGCTGCGGACCGAGGAGTGGTCCCGCCTGCTCGACCGGGACGACGAGCTCACGCGCGAGGCCCGCCGGGTGCTGGAGGAAGCCACCGAGCTGGAACTGGGCCCGACCTCCGATAACCCGGCCGAACAGGCAGCAGCACAGCAGGCCTATCCCGGGCAGGACCTCAGCACTTACGGACTCGCCGAGCAACTTGCCGGCGCCCCGTACCTGCTCAAGCAATACCGCGTCGCCCGCCGCGCAGACCCGCTGCTTCACGCGGTCATCCAGACAGCCATCGATTGGACCCGCGTCGGCATGCCGGACCCAATACCAGAAACAGACCTGGCTGATTTCTCCCTGGATGCCTTGTTCGCTTACCGGCCCGACATGGCCCCCACACCTAAGCAGATTCGTAAGAGCATCATGACAGCCCGGACCCCCCCAAAAGAAGCCGGCCGGGTCGCCGCCCTCGCCACCGGCCCGTTACCGGACCGGACACGCGCCTACAGAGCTTTCTCCTACCTCGTCGCCGCGGACGACGGCCAAACCGGCGGGATCCGCCCAATCCCGGACTTTTTTTGGGACAAAGCACTCAGAATCGCCGACATCGATGCCGCCTTTTCGGTGGGCATAGCCGCCTACGAACGCGGCGACATGGCGGCTGCAGTCCGTGCCTTTCACCAGGCCGCCACCGCCGGTAACACCGGCGCGATGCTCAACCTCGGAATCCTGCTCGAGGACCAACTCGATCCGCCGGACCTGGGGCAAGCGCGCCGCTGGTACGAACAAGCCGCCACCGCCGGACACACCGGCGCGATGCTCAACCTCGGAAACCTGCTCGCGGACCAGCTCGATCCGCCCGAACTGGAGGAGGCCCGCCGCTGGTACGAACAAGCCGCCACCGCCGGTAACACCGGAGCGATGGTCAACCTCGGAGTCCTGCTGGCCGAGCAGACGGATCTGCCGGAGTTGGGTGAAGCGCGTCGCTGGTACGAACAAGCCGCCACCGCCGGTAACACCGGAGCGATGGTCAACCTCGGAAACCTGCTCGCGTACCGGCTCGATCCGCCGGACCTGGGGCAAGCGCGCCGCTGGTACGAACAAGCCGCCACCGCCGGCGACACCGCCGCAATGAATAGTCTCGGAGTCCTGCTGGCCGAGCAGACGGATCTGCCGGAGTTGGGTGAAGCGCGTCGCTGGTACGAACAAGCCGCCACCGCCGGTAACACCGGAGCGATGGTCAACCTCGGGATCCTGCTCGCGGACCGGCTGAATCCGCCGGACCTGGGGCAAGCGCGCCGCTGGTACGAACAAGCCGCCACCGCCGGTAACACCGATGGGATGCTCAACCTCGGGATCCTGCTCGCGGACCGGCTGAATCCGCCGGACCTGGGGCAAGCGCGCCGCTGGTACGAACAAGCCGCCACCGCCGGTAACACCGATGGGATGCTCAACCTCGGGACCCTGCTCGCGGACCGGCTGAATCCGCCGGACCTGAGGCAAGCGCGCCGCTGGTACGAACAAGCCGCCGCCGCCGGTAACACCGATGGGATGCTCAACCTCGGAAACCTGCTCGCGGACCGGCTGAATCCGCCGGACCTGTGGCAAGCGCGCCGCTGGTTCGAACAGGCCGCCACCGCCGGTGACACCGACGCCATGAATAACCTCGGTGAGCTGCTGGCGGCCCGCATGGATCCCCCGGAATTGGATGGCGCCCGAATCGCCTGGCAGGCGGTCATCAATACCGGAGCAGGCCACGGTGACAGTGAAGCCGTGGGATGGGCGGCGCTGGCATTAGCCCTACTGGACGCTTTGGCAGGCGACGCGCCGCATGCCACAGAACTCCTTAATTTAGCGGAACATCACGGTGTCCCGTCCGCGAACGTTTATAAGGAGACAATGTCCCCCGACCCTTCAATTCGTGCCGCCGCTCTCCAGAACTTGGAAAACTCACCCAAAGATTCCGATGGCCTTAACTTCCTGGGAATTGCCAGCTACCGGGCAGGAGAACCAGCCACGGCAAAAAATTACTGGTTAAGGTCCCTCAAATTGGACGACTTACATGCGCCCCTGCTGTTGCACATCACCCGCAACCCATAACTGCCCGGCTCCCTCTGAATATAGGTTGAGATGGGCCGTCCCCTAACCGGTCACGCCTGGGGAGGTTTCTCAACGGCGGGCTGGGAGCTGCCGCCTGGTCTCGAGAACGAAGGATTTCAAGAACAGGTTGATTCGAGAATCGCCGTGTTCGCGGCGAGCGGCTCCGAAGGGGTGCCTTTCCGCGTAGACCGTCGTGTGAATCTCGGAGCTAAATGGCGGCTTTTTCACGGCGCTATTTGTCGCAAGGCGCAGCCCGTAAGGGGATCCTTGACCGGACGCCCGTTGTCTGCGGCATGACCAGCTTGACACCTCGAGGCGATGGCGGCGCAATAACGGCCTCCTCGGAGGTCCGGGCCGTCGATGTGGGTGAGCCGCCGGTCGATCTCGCAGCCCAGCGTGCTGAGGCCAAGCCGGGCGGTGGCGGCGCTACAACGACACACGCCGTACCTCATGCAATGCGCCGCTCCGGCGGCTCGGCGCGGGAGGATTGGACTGTGACTGCCAGCCAGCCAGGGAATGCCGCGTCTGTGGCGCTGTCCACGGCGTCGAACTCGTTATCGCAACTCGTCACACGCATCCTTGAGCAGTTGGCGCTCAGCGCCTGGCTCCCGGCCGCGGCACTCACGCTGCTGGTCACCTTCATAATGCGGGTGGGTGATGTCCTGGGAGGCCGCGACACCCTGGCGAGCGAAGGGGAGCCAGTCCGACTTGACCCGGGCGCAGTGATCTCATCGGCGTTGGAACAGATGGCAAACATCAGCATCGGCGGGGCTGTGCTGCTGGTAATGACCGTGGTCGTTGTGACGATGGTTACTCAGGCGTTCACATTCGAGTCGATCAGACTACTCGAGGGCTACTGGGGCGTATGGAGACCAGTTGAACGGGTTGCGCAAGCGCGGGCGAAACATTGGCGGAACGTCAGGAAGCGACTCGTTAAACGTCAGAGACGGCTGACCAAGCGAGCCTGGAAGAGAGCGAAGTTTCGCATTGCGGCGGAAGACGACTATACGAACGCCATGGTCCAGGCGCTCGGCGCCCAGGTGCTCGGAGGGGAAGCGCCATCAACGCTGAACGACGCACAGGTTGCTCTTGTCGACTCGACTGACTGGTGGCGCTACGCGCCATCCGACTTGCGCAGGCGGCATGTCAATGTAGAGAAGGCGCTGGATGATTTTCCGCACTCCAAGCACATAATGCCAACCCGGCTAGGCAATGTGCTGCGTCGCTTCGAGAATGATACTGGCTACGAGACAGTTCAGGACCTCGTAGACCGCTCATTCCACCTTCTGCCACCATCATTGCAATCGTCGCACGACGAGCAGCGTGGACGACTAGACCTATACTGCTCCATGTTTCTGGTGGCAGTATCGTCCGGACTCATTGCTGCCATCCGATTCAACTCGACGCACGCGATCTACACTGTTGTATCGGTGATCGTCGCTTCCGTGGCGGCATTGAGTCTTTACCGGGCCGCGGTCGCAAGCGCGCGATACTACGGGTCTCTCCTCGTTGCTATCGCGGAGTTCGTGCGCGAGGCGGAGTCGCAATCGTTTGGCCATGAGGCGCCTGCCCAGGTAGGTAGAAGTTGGCTCGCGAAATTGCGACGCAAGACGCCTAACGGGCAGAGCCCTTGAGGGGAACCATCATCTCGCCTTTGTGCTTCGGGCATTCTGGGCTTCGGGATTCTCGAAGCTTCACGGTCTTATCCCGCGGGCAGACCCAGACGTGCTCGCCCTTCTGGGCCCCGGGTACACGGCGGTCGTTCATTGGTCCATGATGCTCCTCAAGCGGCGATGTGTAAACGCCAGCACCCCCGGCGCACTCAGACTGCGGTCGCGGGGTGCGGTGCGGCATGGCCACGGAGGGTGAGTCACCGACACCCGCACCGTCGATGTCCTCTCGACCGGACGGGACATGTCCACGACCCACGCCCCTGCCCACAGCAACTACAGGACGGGGGCGCGGGCCGCGCCTTACGGCTGTACTGAGGGAAGTGAAGAAGCTGCAGCGTCGACACAACCAGGGCAGAGCATGGGACTCAGTACCAGCGGGTGCGCTCCGCACGGGCAGGCGTACTTTCGACGAAGAGAAGCACCGGGCCAGCAAATGTGTAGCGGTGAAGGATCCTCATATGAACTGACTCTCCCGCTGGCCAACGGTCCGACGCCGTCAGGTGCCACCGCCTCTCAGACGGAGTAGCCGGGGTGCGTGGCGAAGGCGCCGTCGATCACGACGTTCGCTCTCTGTCGCGCGAGCTCTCGCAGCGCGCTCGTCGTGCGAGCCCCCTGCGCGTAGTACCACCACAGGTATAGCGCGCCGTACATCCACGCTCCGTTGTAGGCCCAGGTGGAGTCCGCGCCGTCCTTGCCCTCGCCGAACGTGGAGCCCTTGGGGAACTTCGCGTTGTGCGAGAGTGCGTCGTGCCGCGACTCGTGGAGTAGCGTTTCGGCGCGCCCGGGTACATGCTTCTGGTAGAAGAAGCTCGAGTAGAGCTCGACCGTTCCACCAGAGTTGTACGCGACGTACGACCCGTTCGAGCACTTGGCGCGCAGGTTGTCGATGTGCTCGCGGACGTAGCGCCGCGCCCAGTTCAGACACGCGCCGGCATAGTCGTCGTTGAGGTAGTCGCTCGCGGAGTAGGTGAGGGCGTAGCAGCCGTTGAACGCTCGGGCGAGGGGCAGGTCGGTGTTACAGCAGTCCTCCCACCCGAACCCGCCTGTCCAAAAGCTCTTGTTGCCCTCGAACCGGTATGTGGCCCAGAAGTAGTCGACGTATACCTGGCTGCAGATCGATGAGCCATAGAACGCATCGCCCGATGCCGTCTTGTCGGGAACAGTCGCGTCGCAGATCGCCATGATTATCTCCTTCTTCCTGGGTCACTCGCCATACGGGGCAGGCGTGCGGCCGCGCGGCGGGTCGATGAGTTTGGGATCGTGCTGCTCGGCCTCCTCGACCGGGATCCGGCGCAGCTCGGCGATCCAGCCATCGCCGCGCTCCTGGAGAATCGACCGCGCGCGCTGGACGGCGTCATCGCGGCCGCTATCCGCGATCGCGAACCACGCGGCGCGGCGCATTGCAACGTAGTCGGACGAGGCGATCGTCTCAAGCAGGGTCTCGGTCGTATCGACGTCGCGTCGCAGCAGCCTCGCGAGCCCCTCGATCGCGGTGGTTCGCAGTATGACCTCTTCGGTCACGGTGCTCAGCCCGTGTCCGGGGTCTTCGGACTGCTCCTCCGGGATAGGCCGACGCACCAACTCAGCAAGGTAGTCGCCAGCGACGGGATGCTCCAGGTCGATCGCGAGCTGCACGAGCGCCCAGCGCTCGATGTACGCGGACTCGTTCAACGCGTCCAGGGTCTTGAAGACGAGAATGACGAATTCCTCGTCGTCCCGCTGCCCTCGCAACGCCTCGTGGTAGGTCTCATCGGCGCTGGAACCGCTCGCGGTCATGACAGCGACGATGTCTGTGAGTCGGCGATACAAACGATCGTCGCCCGAGACGTCGGGGAAGGTCCTCCGCTCACGGATGTTCAGCTCGTCGCTGAACTCTCCCATGTCGCCGCCCAGTCGTGGAGTGTCGTTGTACGGCATCGCACAGTCCCTTCGTCATTCGCCTGAAAGAGGGCGGCCACAGTGGAACACTTGGAATTCCCCATAGACACCTGACATGCATCAGCGCACCTATGACGTCCCTGTCCCGTGGATCCTGAGTCTAGACCCAGGGTTCCATGCGCGGCTAGAGGTGCGACGGGTCTCGCCCGCCGCGGAATTTTCACGTCAACCGACTCAGCCGGGTTGCACTGCGGCTGGTTGCCCGGAGCGTTTGAAGTCATCTGCATGAGCGGAGAAGGCGGACTATTTCTGAACTCTCAATAACGAAGGGTTTCCAGAACACTGCGAATTGAGGAAGCCGCCGTCTGCCTCCGGCCACCAGACTGCGTTGCTTGGAGTGCCTGGGCCAGTGCTAGGTCCATTCGATAGGTATTTTGGCCATCACCAACGCCCTTTGGTTGGCCGCGGGTGTCCGGTCAATCTAGCGGGACCCAGCCAGCAGCCCCTTGCCCGGGTGCGGCCACGAGGGGGAGGCAATAACGCCGCAGTAACGACGGAGGGGTGAACTGATACAGGACCCGATGCTGTCCAGGCGAAGATCCCAGGCGAGACTCGGCTATGACTGGGGAGGAAGGCACAAGGACCATGCTTGAAGACGAAGTCATTGTGGCAAGCTGGCCTGCAGCGAGGACAGTAGGCCCGTTTTCCTGGGAAGGAAGTCTCCTTTTAGGCACTGAACACCTTGTCTTTGCGCCTATAGAGCTGCGACGGCCGTCCACAGGGCCCTTGCGGACTACCAGGGCGACATTTAGCGCCGCAAAAAAACGCCATTTAGCGCCCACATTCACAGGCGGGGGCTCCAGTTGCTCCGAACGGCTACCGCGTTAGACGCGCCGCCAGGCGCTTGGCGGCTGCCAGGGACGGCTTCCGCCTGAGCAGCTTTTGGCCGGCCTGCGAGAGCACCGCAAGTCCCTGGCTAAGGGGGTCCGGCCGTCCTGTCCGCTGGCTAAGCTCACCCTCGAGCCAGTCCCTGTGCTGGGCAAGGTTGCCGATGGCCATCTCGTTGCTGGCGTTCAGGCGGGCTGCCTCCTGGCTTTCGGCCTGTTCCAGAATCAGCGAGAAGCTGCTGTTCACCACGGGAAGCGGGGCGGGAGTCACCGGCGTGGATGCGCCGTCGAGGACAGCGGCAACGGAATCCCACCAGCTGGTGTGGAACGCCTCCAGCTTTTCCCCCTGCTGCTGAAGGTGGTTCCTTATCTCTGCCCGTTGGCCAATGACGGAGTTGACCCACTTGGTGTCGCCGCCGTCAGCGAGGTGGCGCAGTGAACGCAGGAGCGGCCGCAGGCCCCAGTTTTCCAGTGCTCCGCCGATCCGCACTTCACCGTAGTAGTCCACGGCGACCGGCAGGACGGGGACGCCGGCGGACAACCCAAAAATCACGGGATGGTAGCGGCTGGAGATGATGAGTTCCGCGTTGGCCGTCAGTGCTGCCGTTTCCCCGGCGGGCCGCTGGTCAAGCACCCGGATGTTCGGCGCTTTGGAGAGTCGTGCAATAGCGGCGTGGCACTCCTGGTCCCCGTCCTGTGCTCCGAGCGTTGATACATGGGGGAGAAGCAGGATGGGAAGCTGCAGCTGCTCATAGGCGAGGTCCAGCAGGCGTGCCATGTGCCGGTGGTAGTCGTTGCTCGGCATGGCGCCCGACCCCGGCGCGAACGTGGCGGCAATGTACCCGGCCGTCGGCCTGTCCGAAGCGTCCAATTCCACCCCGTGGGCGAAAAAGGCTGCGTCGTCCAGGACCTGCACCGTCTCCACATCCAGCGATGACAGCAGGTTGTACGTGTGCCGTTCACGGGCACCCACCGCACCGCACAGGCGCAGGGCTTCCGCTGCCTCTGCACTGTCCGGACCTGTGAGGACCGGACCCACTGTCTGTCCTGACACCACCACTTTGAGGCCCATCGAATGCGCCACCCGGATGGCCGCCAGACGTTCAGTGAGCAGGCCGCCGTATTGCGATGTGAGATTGCCGCCGCCGGCCAGCAGCAGGGTGCCGCAGCCCTTGAACGCTTCCTGGAAGGTCCGGACCACGTCCGCGGCACGCTCCGTGGCCGGCCCGCCGTCGAGAAGATGCTTGATCTCCTGCAGGAGCTGGTGCCTGGTGAAGGGGTTCGTTGGAACCTCCGGCCGTTTCGCAGCAGGCAGGCCATACAGCTGCGATGCCTGCTCAACATCGTGCGTCAGGACCACGAAGTTCCCGTAGCCGCGCTTCCGGAGCTCCGCGATGGCCGCGTGTGCCATCGCCTCATCGCCCACATGGTATTCGTGCTGGCCGACGTCACCGAAGATGGCAACGCCTTGGTCCTTGCCGAGGCTCGCTGCGGAATGTACGACGCCGTGCTGCCGCGGCATTTGGAGCTCCAGGGAGCGCTGGCGCTCTTCGCGCCGTTCCCGCAGGCGCCGCCTGGCCGAGCGGAAGGCCCGGAGGGGGAGCGGCTGGGAGGTGGCCCACACAGTGCGCTGCAGCTGGTGGACATCATCCATCAGCCGGGCAAGCTTCGCAGTCCCTTCGGACTGCTGGTGGCCGATCGCCTCCATCCGGTGATGAAGGCGCCCCGTTTCGGCTGCGAGAAGTTCACGCTGATACAGCAGGGGGCCGAGCCCGAATTCCTGGGCGTGCTCGCGGACCAGGCGGTCCCGGATTTTCAGGGAATAGAGCTGGTGCTCCTCGGTGCGGGCGATGAAGCTGTTCGCCTCGCTGCTGAGGGCGGAACGGCGCTGGTTCCAGAAGGCCAAGGGCCTGCCCTTGATAAGGCCGATGTGGTGGTGCACAAGGAAGCGGAGGTGGAATTCCCAGTCGCCCACCACCGGAAGGTTTTCGTCGAACCCGCCCAGTTCGTCGAACACCGAGCGGCGGAAGAGGAAGGAGATGGGGACGAACCGGTTGTAGTGGAGCAGATCCACCAACGTAATGCCCCGCAGGTCCGGTTCAAAGGTGACCCGGTCTTCAACCTCCCGGCCCTCGGGGGTCAGACGTTCGAAGACAATCTCCGTTTCGACGCTCACCCCGCCGTCGCCCGGGTGCGCTTCGAGGTAAGTGACAGTGGTGGCCAGGAACTCCGGGTCCCACTCATCGTCATCGTCGTGGACAGCGATGAACTCAGAGTCCACGGCCCGGATACCAAGGTTGGAGGCGGCCTCCATGCCGACACTGGTCTCGTTGTCCAGGCGTACCAGCCTGTCTTCGAGCCGTGCCAGCCGCGGTTCCAGGGCCTCATCCACCTGTGCCGGGCTTCCGCCGTCGTTAACGAGGACGATTTGCCAGTCGCTGAACGTCTGGGCAAGGACACTGTCCAAAGCCCGGCCGAGGAGCCGCCCCCGGTCCTTGGTACGAATGATGACAGCGACGCGGGAACGCAAGGTGGATCTCCTCGAATGGCTTGCAGGCTTGGCTTCTCCATAGTAGGCGCAGACCACGTTGAGGCCGTAGTCGCGGTTGGACATACGGGTGCGGACTAGAATCCGTGCATGCGGTTGGCGATCATTGGAGCGGTGCTGCTGGCGGCTGGCGCCGTGGCAGTTTTCACCGGGACGCTGCCCCCGGCCGATCTGGCCGCGCTGGTTGACCGGGTGGCTCCCATCCTGTTGTTTGTGGTCGCGATGACCGTGGTGACGGAGCTGGCGAGTGAGGCGGGCGTCTTTCTGTGGACTGCACGCCGGTTGCGGCACTGGGGCCGCGGATACAGCGTTGTCTTGATGCTGCTCCTGGCGGTGTTCGCAACGTTGAGCACCATCTTCCTGTCGCTGGACACGACGGCGGTGCTGCTGACCCCGGTGGTGGTGGGCGTGACCCGGCAGGCCGGCTTGCCGCCGCTTCCTTTTGCCCTGATGACGGTGTGGCTGGCCAACACCGCGAGTCTCCTGCTGCCCATTTCCAATCTGACCAACCTGCTGGCGCAGCACAGCCTGGGCGGCCTCAGTCCTGCCGGCTTTGCGGCTCTGATGTGGGCGCCGTCCCTCGCCGCGGTTCTGGTGCCGTTGGTATTCATTGGCATCGTCTTCCGCCGCGATCTGCGCAAGCGCTATTCACGGATCCCGGTCGGGCGGATCAGGCCGGATGCGGAAGCCGGGAGCTCGACGGCGGCGACGGACCGGGTCCTCCTCGGCGGCACCGCCGTCGTACTGTTGCTGCTGCTGCCCGCTCTGGTGTCCGGGGTCCCGGTCTGGATCCCCTCCGTCGCTGCCGCCCTCGTGCTGGGCGTGGTGTTCGCGCTCCGGCGGCCCCGTGTCCTCAAGGTGCAGCTGGTTCCGTGGTCCCTGCTGCTGTTCGCCTCCGGACTCTTTGTGGTGATGGAAACCGCCCGGCACCTGGGCGCCTCAGCCATCGTGGGCCAGCTCGCCGGGCAAGGCCAGGGCTTACCGGAGCTGCTGCGGCTGGCCGTCACGGGTGCGGTCGGCTCCAATGTGCTGAACAATCTGCCGGCCTACCTGCTGGCCGAACCCCTGGCCCGGACGCCGCAGCGCATGGCGGCCCTGCTGATCGGGGTCAATGCCGGCCCGCTCATCACGCCGTGGGCATCGCTGGCCACGCTGCTCTGGCACGACCGGCTGGTGCGGATGAACGTCCTGATCACCTGGCGGGGCTACGCCCTCTTCGGCCTGATCGTCGCGCCTGTGACCGTGCTCGCGGCGGTCCTGGCCCTGGCGGCCGCCGGGTAGTCAGTCTCCGGCTGGTGGGTCGGCGGTTCGTTGTGGGCTGCGCCGCAACTCATCATTCATGCCGTCCGTATCTCCGCGCAGCTCTCCGCGCAGCTCTGCGCGCAGCTATCCGCGCAGCGGCGCAAAGTACAAGATTGCATGAATACATTCATGGATGTACCTTGGCCGCATGGAAACCCTCACCCAAGCACCCGTGCTGGCCAGGTTTGGCTATGCGGTCTCGGACCCGACCCGCGCCCGGGTACTCCTGTCACTCTCGGAGGCGCCGTCGTATCCGTCGGATCTGGCTGATTCCCTCGGAGTGTCGAGGCAGAGCATGTCCAATCACTTAACGTGCCTGCGCGGCTGCGGCCTGGTCGTTGCGGTTCCCGATGGGCGGCGGAGCCGTTATGAGCTGGCAGATGCCCGGCTTGGCCACGCCATCAAGGACCTGCTTGGTGTAGTCCTTGCGGTGGACCCCGCGTGCTGCGCCCCGGACGGAGAGTGCTTCGTATGACCGCGCTGACCCACGCACCAAGTTTGGATCGCCGCGCGGTCTTGATCCGGAGGATCAGACTGTTCGCTGCTGCGACCATCACCTACAACGTCATCGAGGCTGTTGTGGCGCTCTGGGCCGGCGGGGTTGCCGACTCCTCAGCGCTGATCGGCTTCGGCCTGGACTCGGTCATTGAGGTGACGTCCGCCTTGGCGCTGTCCTGGCAGTTCTCTGCCAAGGATCCCGAGCGACGTGAGCGCCTGACGTTGAGGATCATCGCCATTTCCTTCTTCGCCCTCGCCGCGTTCGTGACCGTAGACGCCCTCCGGTCACTCACGGGCGCGGGAGAGGCCCAGCACTCGACGCCAGGGATCGTGATCGCTGCCCTGAGCCTGGCGATCATGCCCGCCCTGTCCTGGGCGCAGCGCCGCGCCGGACGGGAACTCGGCTCCAGGACCGCCGTGGCGGATTCGAAGCAGACGCTGCTCTGCACATACCTCTCGGCCGTTTTGTTGGTTGGCTTGGTGCTTAACAGCACTCTGGGCTGGTGGTGGGCCGATGCCGGCGCGGCACTGATCATTGCCGGAATCGCCGTCCGGGAAGGCATCAACGCCTGGCGCGGTGAGGCCTGCTGCGCCACGCCGCACACCGCCGGCGGTCACAATCACGCGGAAGAGGACGATGACTGCTGCGCGCCCGTCGACAAGACCTCCACAGCATCTGCCCCTGTGGTGATCGAAATTGCCCGGACTGCCGGTAAGGAGCCTGCGGGTTCCTGCTGTGCCGGGTGCAAAGCCGACGAGCTGGCTGCACCTGTCGCCGTTGGCCGTGGAACGAAGCCGGCCGACCGATGAGCGCAGCTGTTTCCGCCCGAAGGTCCGGGCCGCAATCTGGATTCTCCTCGCGGCCCTCGTCGGCGCCGGGGTGACCTGGTACGTCGCCGTCACTGCCACCAAGCCGGCTCCAGCCGCCCCGCCGGCAACTGCTCGACGAGGCCGCGCGTTAGAGCCGTAACCGCCGTCCGTTCAGCCGGTACCGGGAGAACGGACCCTGTCGCCGGTGCTCAGAATAAGGACAGAATAGGACAGCCCGGCAACTATCCGCGGAACCGCTCACGAGAAGGATGTGCCTCATGCTCAGCCTGCAGGACATAGACAACATCGTCCTCAACGGAGGCGTCGTTGTGGACGTCGCCGGTGAGAAAATCGGCTCCGTGGAACAGATCTTCACCAGCGGGGATTCCGGGGAGCCGGTATTCGTCACCGTGCGGACGGGGCTGTTCGGCATGTCCGAATCCTTCGCCCCGCTCTCGGGCGCCAGCCTCGAGGAATCCGTGATCAGGGTCGCGTTCGCGAAGGACACGGTGAAAAACGGCCCCCGCATCGACAGTGACCGCGGCGCGATCACGGAGACGCAGGAACAGGAACTCTACAGCTACTACGGGCTCTACCCGGGCGCTTCCGAGGAAGGTTCGGCCACGGGAGCAGGCCGGGACGAGGCCCCGGCGGCAGCCGGGGAAACTGTGCCGCAGACTACGGCCGCTGCCGCGGCTAATGACGGACGGAACGACGGCGGCGAATGGCCCGCGGGGCCGCCGCACCCGCTGCCTCACGGCGGTCCGCCGCCCCCGCACCCGCTGCCTCACGGCGGCCCGCCACCCGTGCCGCCGCACCTGCACAGTCACGTGCCCCCGCACCCGCATCCCGGTCCCGGTCCGCACCACTGATCCGGGCCCCGGGTCAGGTCAGGAGCGGTGGTCTTCCTCGTAGACGTCAGGGACGCCGTCGCGGTCTGTGTCGAAGGCCTCTTCCGCCTCCACGGCACGGTACTGGCGGTTACGGGTGACCAGCACGGCCGACGCCAGGAGGGCGGCCAGCAGCGACGCGGCGAGGATCCCCACCTTGGCGTGGTCATCGTGGACGCTGCCCTGTCCGAAGCTCAGCTCCGCCACGAGGAGCGAGACCGTGAAGCCGATCCCGGCCAGGAGGGACACCCCGAACACATCAATCCACTTCAGGGACTTGTCCAGCGACGCCCGGGTGGCCTTGGTCAGGAGCCAGGTGGTGCCAAGGATCCCGGCCGGTTTGCCCAGTACCAGGGCCACGATGATGCCGATGGCCACGGGGTCGGTCACCGCCGCGATCAGGCCGTCCCAGCCGCCCACGGCCACTCCGGCGGAGAAGAAGGCAAAGACCGGGACCGCGATGCCTGCGGAAATCGGCCGGAACCTGTGTTCGAAGATCTCGGCGAGGCCGGGACCCGCGGAGGGGCCGCCGCCGGCAGCGGACCGGATCACCGGGATGGCGAACCCCAGCAGCACGCCGGCGACAGTGGCATGGATGCCGGAGGCGTGCACCAACCCCCACGTGAGCACGCCCAAGGGGAGAAGGATCAGCCACGCCGCGGCAGGCTTCGTGCCGAAGAACCGGCGGCACTTCTGGGCCAGGAAGGTATATGCCGCCAGCGGAATGAGGGCCAGCAGCAGCGGCCCGGCCTGGATATCGCTGGAATAGAACACCGCGATAATGCTGATGGCCAGCAGGTCATCCACCACGGCCAACGTCAGCAGGAAGATCCGCAGCGCACTGGGCAGGTGGGAACCGATGATCGCCAACACAGCTACGGCGAAAGCGATGTCCGTTGCCGTCGGGATGGCCCAGCCCCGCAAAGTCCCGGGACTGGTGAGATTGATCAGCGCATAGATAACCGCAGGCACTGCGACGCCTCCGACGGCGGCTGCGACGGGCACCACGGACTTGCTGAATTGGCGAAGGTCGCCGGCCACGAACTCACGTTTGAGTTCCAGCCCGACGAGGAAGAAGAAGATGGCCAGCAGTCCGTCGGCAGCCCAGGATCCCAGGCTCAGTTCCAGATGCCAGGGCTCGTACCCGATGCGGACGTCGCGCAACGCGAAGTAGCTGCCGGAAAGCGGTGAATTTGCCCAGACCAGGGCGATAGCCGCTGCGGCGACAAGCAGGATGCCGCCAACGGTTTCCTTCCGCAGGATGGCGCCGATGCGCAGCACTTCGCCGTAGCTTCCCCGTCCCAGGACGGAGGAACGCGGAGGAAGGGAGGGATTCTTGCCCATGAAGGTGTCCTAAACAGTGGGTCGACAAAGAACATGCCGACCAGACTTCCCGGCTCACCTCCTGCCAGTCTACCCGCCCGCATTCCTGTGCCCGGCTGTCTCCTGGTGCGTAGTGGGGCTGCAAAAATTGAGTACTGGTTACTCGTGAATCGCGTCGGCCTATTCGATTTACTTAAGCTGCCGGCGGGGCTTTCAGGGTTGGTAGCCACTGGGGTCACCGCCGGCACCATTGCCGCTTTACCTTAGACGGTCAGCGCGCCGGCCTTTCGCGACGCGGCCGGGAACGGAGGGGGTCACATGCGAGTCAGACTTTCAACCGGGGACGCCATAGATCCCCTGGATTGCCCCCACCAGTTTGTTGGCCGTTGCGATGCGTGCTCGGCTGCGCCCGGGCCTGCGTACTCCACCGAACCGCGGGCCGCGATCCAGACGTGGAACGCGGAAGGGCACCGCCCCATCATGGAGCGGCGCCCTTCCATCTGATCCGGAGTCAGTCTTTCTTGAAAGCGTCTTTGACCTTCTCGCCGGCTTGCTTCAGGTCCGACTTGGCCTGGTCAGTCTTACCCTCCGCCTGCAGGCTCTCGTCACCGGTGGCTTTCCCGGCGGCTTCCTTGCCCTTGCCACCCAGCTTCTCTGCGGCGTTTTCGATCTTGTCATCCAAACCCATGGTGTACTCCTACGGTTTGTTGCTGCTGCCGGCTGTCTGCCGGCAGGTCACTTTTTCATCTTAACCACACCAGCGCCAGCAGCGCCACGGCAGTGCTCATGGCCTAAGCATCCTTGGCTAAGTAGGACATCGCGGCAACAACCTGGGCCTGCACGCCCAGGGACAGCGTCGGATCCAGCACCGGCGCGAAGAAGGGGGAGTGGTTCCCGGGGATGTCCTGGGAAACCGTCCCGCGTTCGACGGCGGCGCGGTACTTTTCCGGGTCGTGGCCGCCCAGGAGCCAGAAGGTGTACGGGACGCCGAAGGCGTCCGGGATGCGGCTGAAATCCTCCGACGCGGTCTGCGGCGTGGCAGCGAGCACGGCGCCCGGGCCGAAGTGCCGGGTGAAGGCCGCCGTGATTTTCTCCGTGACGGCGGCGTCGTTACTGGTCAGCGGGAACTGGTCGTAGTACTCGAACCCGGGTTCCTGCGGAGATCCGGCTGTGGCGCACTCGCCCCGGACGATCCGCTCGATCGCGGCGAGCACCGCGGACCGGACCTGGTTGTCGTAGGTGCGGATGTTCAGCAGCAGTGTGGCGCGGTCCGGGATGATGTTCGATTTCGTCCCCGCATTCAGCGCCCCGACGGTGACCACCGCGAAGTCCCCGGGCTTCGTCTCGCGGGCCACAATGGTCTGCAGCCGCAGCACGATCGAGGACGCCAGCACCACCGGGTCCACCGACATATGCGGCATGGACCCGTGCGCGCCCTTGCCGTACACCGTGATCTTCAGCGAATCCCCGGCGGACAGGACCGGCCCGGCCGTGGTGGCCAGCGTTCCCGCCGCGATGGGCATCACGTGCTGGGAAAGCGCGACGTCGGGCCGCGGCACCTTGGTGACCAGGCCGTCGTCGACCATTGCCCGGGAACCCGCGCCGATCTCCTCGGCCGGTTGGAACAGCGCGATGTAGGTCCCGGACCAGGCCCCGCGGCCGTCCGCCATCAGCTTGGCGGCCCCGAGCAGCGTGCTGACGTGCACGTCGTGCCCGCAGGCGTGCATCACCCCTTCCACCTCCGAGGAGTAGGGGAGCCCCGTGGCTTCAGTGACGGGGAGCGCGTCCATGTCCGCGCGCGCCAGGACCGTGGGGCCGTCGCCGTTCGGGAGGACGCCGACGACGCCGGTGCCTCCCAGGTGCGTGACGTCATAGCCGAACGAGGTGAGTTTCTCCCCGACCAGGCGGGAGGTCTGCTGCTCCTCAAGGCTCAGCTCGGGATGTTGATGGAGGTGGGTGTAGAAGTCCCGGACCCAGCCGAGTTCCGCGTCAAGGCCTGCCAACACTGTCTCGTAGCCGCTCATACGAATCACTCTCCGAGGAGTCGGGGCGCGCCCGGGCCGGCCAGACGCAACTGGCATGATCAGCTTAAACCCGGACGCGGCAGGATGTGATTCGTTCGGAATGGCGTTCTCTCAGGGGCCTGACCGGCCCTCGACGTTGACGTTCGTCAGAGCCGCCGTTTTCTTCAATTCCTGCAGTATCTCCAGCTGCTCACGGTTAATGCTTATGAGAAGTTCGATCTCTTCCTTTGCCCTGATGTTGGTGTCGAAGTCGTGCTGGGCCATGGCCGCGGCGATGGCGTCCTGTCGCTTGGCGGCGATGAGGAGAATGGCGCCTTGGAGGCCTGCCAACATGGAAAGCAACAGGTTCAGGAGGATGTAAGGGTATGGATCCCATGCCCTGGTGGCCAGCGCCCAGCTGTTGATGGCGGCCCAGATGATCATGAAGCCTATGAAACTCCCCACGAAGGGCCAGCTTCCCATCCCGTTCCGCATGATGTCGGCGGCGCGTTGACCTTTGGTCAAGGAAGCTTTGTGTTTGTCGTGCCAGGTGTTCCTTTGATCAGTCATCACTCAGATTAAGCCCGGGCCGGGCCTGCCCGGGCCGGGGCAGCCGGTGCCCCAGGGCGGATACTGCCTTCACGGGGCGGTGGGTCCTGCGGGGCCAGTAAGATGTGCCGGGTGACGAGAAACGGCGGGAGACCCAGGCTGACAAGGCAGGAGTGGCTCAAATACGGTGCCCTCTTTGTGCTGGCGGTGGCTGCTTTCGGCGTGGCAGCTCTTGCCCTGACGAATCCGCGGGGCGCAGGCGAACCCGCCAGCCCGCTGCCCGCCCGCTCTGCCGCGGCGCCAACTGCTGCTGCATCCGCGGCCCCGACACCAACGCCCGCGGCCACTGCTTCCGGGACTGCCACTGCGGCTGCCTCCCGGCTGCGGATTGAGCTTCCCGCCAAGCCCGTGTTCCTTATTCTTGGCGATTCGTACACCGCCGGGACGGGTGCAGACCGGGAGGACCAGGGGTGGGCGTACGTTGTTGCCCGCGCCCTCGGGTACCCCACCAACATCGACGGTGTGGGCGGCACCGGTTTCGCGTGGGGCGGAGGTCCGCAGGACGACCGCGGACTGGAGTACGAAGTACGGCTGCGCGAAATCTCCCGGAACCCGCGCTTCGTCCCCAACGTCCTCATTCTTCAGGGCGGCCAGAACGACTCGGAGCTGAACAACCCCGACGAACTCAAGACCGCCACGGCGCAGACCATCGACGCGGCCCGCAGGTTCTGGCCCGGCGTCCAGGTGCTTGTTCTTGGGCCCTCCGCCCCGCAGCCCCTCGCGGAGGAACTGCGCGGCGCGAACACGGCCGTCCGCGCCGGGGCCGCAG
Source organism: Pseudarthrobacter sulfonivorans (assembly GCF_014712225.1). Lineage (GTDB taxonomy): Bacteria > Actinomycetota > Actinomycetes > Actinomycetales > Micrococcaceae > Arthrobacter > Arthrobacter sulfonivorans. Next base: position 274,220 of record NZ_JACXBW010000001.1, on the reverse strand, counting down.
CGGCCAACGCCCCGTTCATCGACGCCTACGAGGCCGGCTGGTTCACGCGTGCCAACAGCCCGGGATTCGATGCTGACGGAGCGCACCCGAACACCGCCGGCCACGCTTATCTTGCGGACAAGTTCCTGGCGGCCTGGGCCGCTCTGACGAAATGAGCCGCACAGCGCAACCGGGGCCAATTACACGGAGCCGCCACCGGATACGGCGCCCGATAACCATTGCGCAACCATCAGTACGCACGGAAATGTCGCGGGAAAGGCCAGCAGGAAGTCGTTAAGGCCCATGACAACGGCACAGCCTAAGTGAAAGATGAAAGCGCAGGCCAACACCGCTATGACCAGCCAATGCGGGCCGAAAAGCAACAACACAAACGCTGATTCGAACAACATCACCGCCCAGCCGAGAATGAGGCTGCTCCGCGGAATGCGGTCCAACGCCAGCGCCACCGCGCGCAGTCCATACGTCTGGGTATGAATAATTCCCGTCATGGCCGATCCGTTTCGCCAGAGCGGCGAAGCGAGCTTGGACACCCCGGACGTAAGATACGCCAGTATTACCTGCCCTCCTATGAAAGCCACGGCAAACTGGATTCGCTGCGGCGAACTGACGGGCGCGGCGGCGAGGAGCACCACCACAAGCGTCAACGTTGTCAGTTGTTCCGCGCCGTCGCCGCCAATGATGCGCCGCTGGGCCATTGCCAGCCGGGCCGACAAGGCAAGTACCAGGCCCACAACGCCCGTTGCACCCCATGGACCGGCCAGTATCAGGGCGAGGCAGCCTGCAGCACCGATGCCCAGGACAGCCATCTCGCGGCCGCCGAGGATCCGGAGAAGGCGGCTTGGCTTCCAGTGAAGGCCCTGTACACCGTCGAGGTGGAACACGCCCGCCGTCGAAAACGTCCTGCGCGCCGCGAACATTTCCCAATTGCCGACCAATGCGGCACCGGCGGCCAGGCGGCTCGTCAGGTCCAGGGCCTGCGCCGGGTCAAGGATCAAGGCGATGCACTTCTGACACGTACTCAACAGTCAGTTTCTGTTGGGGCGGGAACCCCTCGCTAGTGACAACAGCGAACTGACGATGGGTGGCCCCCGGTTCCACCCTCTGCCGGGCAACCCAGCCCAGCAAGCCCACATACGGGGTGCAGACGATGAGCGCCTCCGGGTTCTCCTTGAGACGGAAACGGCTGCGCCGGAGGCCGTTGACAAGGTCAATGGACGCCTTGCGTTCAAATCGTCCGGGGTTCCAAATCCACCGCATCCGTGCGTCCGGAGGCGCGACGGTTAGGGGACGCCACCCTCCCCAGGTGCCCGATGCCTGGTCACGGTAGACGACATGGACGTCCTCGTGGGCGGGATTGGGCGCAAAAAACGTCCAGCGGGGAAGCAGGCCAAGCACATCGTTTTGAACTACCCTCTGCCACCAGGGCAACGACGCCTGATTCAGGATGCTGGCCAGCATCCAGCAGGCGAGGAATGCACCTACGGCTGCTGTCCATACGGTCTCGGCCACATCAGCCTTGATTAAGACCCTGAACGATCTGTCCTCGGAGTTCAACCAGTTCGCCGATCGAGGCCGTGTGGTCCAGCTGTGAGGCCAGTTCCCGGATCTGGACTATAAGCTCCCGATCATGGTCTGACAGATCGAACAGTGGGTGGTGTATGTCTGGTGTGGCTGCTGCCTGTTCTTCAGTGATATGCGTCTTGAAAACATCGGATATGCCCAAGCCGCGGGACTGCGCCTTGGTAATAAGGGAGTCGATTTGAGCGAGCTGGCTGATCTCGAGGCTTCCCGAGGGCTCCTTGTTCATTTCCCACACCTTTCCACACCGTCCGATGGGTGAGAACTGGATATTCCGGCTCTCCCAACAAATGGTCCGGATCTCTCCGGTGCATGTCAACAGGCGCGAGCCGGGGCTTCGGCCCTGGCCGGGGGAGCGCCGCCGCCGGGCGTCCCGCACCCGTCCAGCCTCCCTGAAACCCGGGGGTCCCGTGGGTAGAATCGAGGCCAGAAGAACGCAACGTGCATCCGGAGGTACGGAGTAACAATGTCAGAATGGCTCGAAGTCGGCGCGGATACTTACGTGCTGGTCACCGAAGGTTCGCTGCTGAATACCGGCCTGGTGATTGGCTCGGAGCGGGCCATGGTGGTGGACACCGGCTGCGGGCCGCGGCAGGGGCGCGAGATCCTGGCCGCGGTGCGGGAGAAGACGGAGCTGCCACTCGTCGTCGTCAATACCCACGCGCACTACGACCATTTCTTCGGCAACGCCGTGTTCGCTTCCGACGGCGTGACCGAGTTCTGGGCGCACGAGAACTGTGCCCGCGAGATCGACAGCCATGGGGACCTGCAGCGCCGCTTTGTGGGAACGCTGGAGCCGGAGATGTCCACCGGTGAAGGCGAGAACGTGGAGCTGGTGGTGCCCAACGCCATCGTCAGGGACCAGCCCGTGCTGGTGGACCTCGGCGGGCTCACCGTCACCCTCTTCCATCTGGGCCGCGGCCATACTGACGGCGACCTGCTGGTGGGCACCCCCACCACCCTGTTCGCGGGCGACCTCGTGGAGCAGGGCGCGCACCCGTCCTTCGAGGACTCCTATCCGGAGGAATGGGCCGACTCCCTGCGGCACATCTCAGCCCTGCGCCACCGCTACGAATTCCTCATCCCCGGCCACGGCCAGCCCTGCACGGACCAGTTCGTCAAGACCATGGCCAACACCATGACCACCGCGGTCCGGCAGGCCCAGCGTTCCATCCGCGAAGCACCCTCGGACGCCACCAAGGCCATCCCTGTGCTGCCCTACGGCCCGGAACAGTCGCGCTGGTTCATCAAGCGGCTGCAGGAAACGCGTCCGCTCCACTAACAGCAACGGGGGCCCATGCCCGCAGGGTTCCCCGGCCGAGCTTGCGAGGCTAGGGTGCGGGTGGGGAGGGTCACTCCCGGCCCGATAACGAGGGATTATTGGGCATGGAGCGACCCCCCCGTTGGTCGTTGGGCGGGCGGCGCGGGATCAGTCGCGGAGGATCAGTCGCGGAGGGCCCCGGCCGGCGCAGCCGGTGTCCGGCGGAAACGCGTAATCAGGGCGTGGACGAGCAAGGCCAGGAACACCGCAGTGCAAAGCAGCGCGCCGATTTCAAGTGTCGCGCTGATGCCGCGCCCCGTGGGGTGAAGATCCGGCGCCATGTTGGCCGCGAGCACCGCGCCGGAGACGGCGGTGCCGAACGAGCTTCCCACGGTCCGCAGGACCTGGTTAAAGCTCACGGAACTGCCCAGTTCATCGTTGGCCACGCTGCGGGCGATCAGCGCCGGCATGGCGGCATAGCTCGCACCCATGCCCAGGCCCAGGGCCAGCATTCCGACCAGGATTTCCCATAGCTGGCTGTGCGCAAACCAGAGCAGCATCCCGGCCGCCGCGATGATTCCGGCGCCGATCGGAAGCAGCGTGGTCAGCCGGACCCGGTGCGCGAGGCGGCGGACCAGGCGGTTTGCGCTGAAGCTTCCCACCGACAGGGGGAACATCACGAAGCCGGCCCAGAATACGGGCAGGGCGATACCGTAGCCGGTGGAGGCGGGAGCCTGGGCGATGAGGCTGGAAATGGAGAGGCCGATGTACATCGCGGCGCCCAGCCCGATCGCGGTGCTGTTGGCCAGGAGCACTTCCCCGTTCCGGAGGACCCGGAGGTTGATCAGCGGGTTCCGGCTGCGCAGTTCTGCCAGGACCCAGGCCGCAAGCAGTGCCGCGGCCACGATGAACGCGCCGATGGTCAGCGGCGAGTTCCAGCCCCAGTTGGGGCCTTCGCTGATGCCCAGGAGAAGGACACCCAGGCCGAGGCCCAGCAGGCCTGCGCCGGTGTAATCGAACGGCACCCGCGGGGCGCGCTCATCAGGTCCGGCCGGCACTACGCGGAAGACGACGATGATGGCCGTGACCACAAACAGTGCGGCAAACCAGAAGGCGAACCGGAAGTCGAACGTTCCGGCGATGATTCCCGTCAGCGGGTAGCCGATCCCCAGGCCCGTTGCGACCGTCACCGACAGGCTTGAAATGGCGAACCGCACTTTGTCGGCGGCGACGTAGCGGCGGGCCAGGGCGATGGTCACCGGAACGATTCCGTAGGTCAGGCCCTGGAGCGCCCGGCCGATCAGGAAGACCGTGAAGTTGGGCGCCAGCGCGGCGATGACGGACCCGAGCAGGATGACCAGCAGCGCCCACAGCAGGAGCTTCTTCTTGTGCGGCCCGTCGCTGAGCCGGCCCATCACGGGGGTTGCGACCGCGCCGACTAGGAGGTTGATCGTGAGCATCCACTGCGCCGTGCCCACCGACACGTCCATTTCGCGGGAGATGGTGGGCACCAGCAGCATGCCCAGCGAGCTCACAATGGCGGTGGACAGCGCGGCGTAGACCAGCGCCGGGACCAGGGGTGAACGCGTTTCAGTCATTGGCCGGCTCCGCTCCAAGCTTCCGGATCACGGGAATGGCCGCCGCCAGGGATTTCCGCTCGTCCGGACTCAGCCGCTCGGTGACGGCCCGGTCAAGCCAGCCCTGACCGGCGGAGGATTCCCGGGCCAGCTTCTGCCTGCCCGCCGGGGTGATCTCAATCCAGGCCCGGCGCCTGTCGTCGGCGTCGGGGGCGCGCTCCACAAACCCCAGTCCTTCCAGCTCACGCACGGCGAGCGAAATGGCCTGGGGGCTGACCCGGACGACAACGGCAAGTTCCGTCGTCGTCGCCCTCCCGCGCTCCGCAAGATGACGAAGCACGCCGATTTTGCCCGGCGAGATGGTGCGCTCGGCGTTGAGCTGCCGGAGCAGCGGGTGCAGGGCTTCGAAGAGGGAGTGCGTGAGCGCTTGGTCGCCCGATACGTCGGTCATCCCTCAATTGTACAAGCAGATTGATCAAGTTGCTTGAGTATATGGGGGTGAGCTTGCCCATGTCCGGCTACGGGAGGCTCGGTTCGCTAGATGGTGCCCTCCCGGAAGGAAGCGATCATCGCCTCAACCTTCTTGTGCTCGTCGGACGCCGCGTAGGCCTGCGCTTCGGCAATCGTGTTGAAGTCGCCGCTGGCGATGAAGAGAACCGTGCGGTGGGTAATGCCGTTGGTGGCCACCACCCCCGTTTCCACCAGGCCCAGTCCGTACATCAGCCGCGGCACCAGGGCAGCGGGCGGCGGGCCCGCGTTCATGCTGAGGGACGTGACCACCCGGACGTTGTCCGGCCATTGGTTCTCCGCGCGGTCCTCCGGGAACTCCGTCAGGTCCACCGCCATGGACCGCACCACGAACGCGCCGGACTTCGACAGCTGCACCACCCCGTCCACATCACCGAGGTGAACGGCGGGACGTTCCACACACGGGCACTCAGCACCCCACGCCACCAGGATGGTCAGCGACGCCAGCACCGTTCCGTCGGCGCCCAGCACCGACACCGCCCCGGAACCCGGCGCGCCTCCCGTCGCGGAGTCCTGCACGGTCCAGTCGGAGGGGTGGTCAAAGGTGTACTTCACGTCAGCGGACGTCCCCGAAAAGCTGGAAAGCGCGACGGCGGTGCTGCCGCCGTCGGGCGTTGAACCGGGCGTTGGGCCGGACGTTGGGTCCGGGGCCGGAACGGTCGTCGGATCGGGCGCGGACGTTTGGTCCGGGGCCGGAGCGGAAGTCGGATCGGGCCCGGACGTTGGGCCCGCCGGGGACGGGTAGGGATCGGAGGGGTTCGCGGGCGCCGGAGTTGGCGGCGGTGCGGAGGCCTGGCTGGTGTCCTGCGTCCCGGTCGTGGGTGCCGGCACGGGAAGGCCGCCGCACGAGGTGAGGGCGAGGACCCCGGACAGCGCGGCGGAGAGGAGCAGCACACGCGACCGATGGTGCCTGTTCAAGGGGACCTCCTCGGATCGCACAAAGCGCTTTCCCTGATAGTAAGGGCACCGGCCCTGTTCCGGGAGGAAGGAAAAGTTTGCAGTTGCGGGAAGTTTTGTTCGTCGGCCGCGAACCGCCAAGACGGCCACAGATCAACGCGGGGCCATTCCCGGCCCATGGAATGCTCCCCGATGGACCGTGACTGACCCCGCGTTGCGCGTCACATTCGGTACGACTTGAGCAAACCTTGAGGCTTCGTTCCTACGATTTTGGCATGGGTAAACATGGGGGGACCTGGACGGTGCGTGAGTCCCGGCGGGAGCTCCGCCGTCGTCGATTGAAGCTGGCTTCGTACGTCCTGCTGGTTGCGTTGGCAGTGGCCACGGCAGCGGTGGTGTTGCTGGCAATGAACCGGTAAACGGGCGCCGTCCCGTCGGGTGGTCATGGGCCGAAGCGGCCTCCAAAGCTCAGTAACCTTTGCATGATTTGTCAACGGCTGTGACTTACGGCTAGCGTGACCCCTGATCGCATGGGGGATCACTGCTAACCGAGGGAGGCCGCATTGGCTCTCATTGACTATGCCCTGGCGCTCTGCGCTCTTCTGGGCACACTGCTGATTCCTTTTTGTGCGATGTACCAAGTGCTCCGCCTCAAGCGGCGCGCGATACGGGTGACCGCCACCGCCACAAGGAGTGACCGCAGCTAGCCATGCCCTATGTTGATATCAACCCGCATAAGGGCCGCCCGAAGTGGCAGGCCTACGCCGTCCTGACCGTCCTGTTGGTGCTCACCGCGTGCGTTGTGGTGGCCGCACTGACCCGCCACTGAGCTCATCTTCTGCCTCAGCGCCTAGACTGGTTGACTGAAACAGTCCGTATATAGTGCCGCAGAACCTTGAGCCGAAGTCCTGGGGGACAGACATGCCCGATCCGGCGGATCACAACGCACATGCCATTGCAGAGGATGCAGGGCAGCCGCAACCGTCCCGACGACGCCGCGACCTCCGCCGCGCCGACGGAGCGCTTTCGGATGCCCAGACAGGAACCATGCCAGCCGTAACTCCCGAGCCTTCCACCACGCCCGACGGCGGCACTCCGGTACCGCGCCGCAGCTCCTGGGCGGAGGCCGCGGCCGCCGCCGACCAAGCCAAACCTGCGGCACACGTTCCGGCGCCCACCCGCCGGCCTGCCAAGCCGCCGGTTACCGCGCAGCCGCAGCAGCGCGCTCAGCAACAGCAGGTACAAGAACCGCAGCCCGCGCAGCCGGAGGAGCGCAGCTCCCTCGCCACCGCGGTGGCGTACGACGCCGACACTGCCGCGCCGCCGTCGTCGTACGTTCCTGAGGAAGCACCCGCGTTCCGGCGCATCCGGCCCACGGCGGCGGATGTGATCGCCGAGGCGCCCATGCCTGACTTCATCAGCTCCCCGGGCCTGTTCGTGAAAGAGCAGAAGCCCCGGCCCGTGGGCGGCCTCCGCGGCGCGATCTACGCGCTGACCGGCGGGGCCTGGAACCTGGGGCCCAGCGCCAAGCAGCGCGACGAGGACGAACTGGCCCGCCGCATCGCCCGCCAGCTGCAGGGCAGCTACAACACGGCGGTGCTGAGCCTCAAGGGTGGCATCGGTAAAACCTCCACCACGGTGGGGGTGGGCCTGACCCTGGCCGAATTCCGCGGCGACGCGCCCTGCGCCATCGACGCCAACCCGGACTCCGGTGACCTCGTGGAGCGTGCCCTGGGCGAGGGGATCTACCAGCAGGCCAGCCCGCGCACCATCACGGACCTGCTCGCGAACATCGAATCGGTGGACTCGCTCACCGCCCTGGCCCGGTACATGCACCACGCCGGGCGGCTGCACCTGATCGCGGGGGAGCAGGACCCGGAGGTCTCCGACTCGCTGACGGCCGCCGAGTACCTGCGGATCCGCAAGCTGATCTCCAACTACTACTCCGTGGCCCTGACCGACTGCGGCACCGGCGTGACCCACAACGCGATGAGCGGGATCCTGCAGTCGGCCGACAACCTGGTGATCGCGGCCGGGTATGCCGTGAGCGGGGCAAAGCGCGCCCGCAGCACCCTGCACTGGCTGGCCAGCCACGGGTACGAGGACCTGGCCCGGAACGCGATTGTGGTGATCACGGACAAGGACGAGGTCTCCTCCCGCGTGGACAAGGACGCCATCGAGGAACACCTCGCCGGGATTTGCCGCCAGCTCATCGCGGTCCCGCACGACCGAGGTGTGGCCGACGGCGACCTGGTCACCCTGGACGTGCTGAAGCCCGAGACCCGGCGGGCCTACAAGGAGATCGCGGCGGCCATCGTGGACGGGTACCGGTAGGTTTCGTCCCCCCAACTAAGTAGCAGCAGATGTCGTTTTGACGCCTCAAAACGACATCTGCTGCTACTTACATTTGCGGGGACTCCAAATAAGCGTGTGGCCCGGAACGAGTTTCCGGGTCCCACACGCTTTTAGTTTGGCTTGTTAGCTTTTAGTTTGGCTTGTTAGTTGGAGCCGAACTTGGTGTTGTAGCGGTACATGAATGCGGCCATGGCGTCGCGGTTGACGGGCTGGAAGGGGCGGTAGCTCTTGGTGTTGCCTGCTTCGTCCCAGCCGGTGGAGATGCCCTGGGCGGCGAGCCAGGTGATCTCTTTGTAGAACTGGGTGCTGCCGGATACGTCAATGAAGGGTGAGGCGGCCGGTTCGGTGAAGGGCGGTTTGCCTGCCAGGCGGTACATGAAGGCTGCCATGGCGTCGCGGTTGACGGGCTGGAGCGGCCGGTAGCTCTTGGTGTTGCCCGGTTCGTCCCAGCCGGTGGAGATGCCCTGGGCGGCGAGCCAGGTGATTTCTTTGTAGAACTGGGTGCCGACAGGCAGGTCGATGAAGGGTGAGACGGCCGGTTCGGTGAAGGCCGGTTTGCCTGCCAGGCGGTACATGAAGGCTGCCATGGCGTCGCGGTTGACGGGCTGCAGCGAGCGGTAGCTTCCGTCATCCCAGCCGGTGGAAATGCCTTTGTCCTTCATCCACGAAATTTCCTTGATGAAGATGCTTCCGTTAACGTCATTGAACGGCATCAGTGTTTTCAATTCCGTAGCCGCGCTAGGGGATGTGAGTGTACCCGTGCCGAGAGCGGATGTGATGTTTGCAGCAATTTGTGCAGTGTAAGACGTGTTTTCCAATAGCTCGGTCAACGTGTAGGTATTGCCCGTCGCTGTAACGGTGCGGTCGGCCATACCCGTCTGCTTGAGGACAATTGTGTAGTCCTTCAAATTTCCTATGACTCCGGAGGGCGCGTCCCACGTGAGGACGGCTGAGTTATGGGTCACCGAGCTGGCTTTGAAAGATGTTGGTGCATTGGGGGCGGAAATGCTCGCCGGCGTTGTGATTGCGGCGCTGACAGCAGCGGAAACTGCCGTCTTTGTTTCGTCTGCTGAAACAGCGTGGGCGACCACTTCCACCGAATAGTTCGTGTTAGCTGTAAGGCCGGTGAAGGTGGTGCTCAAATTCGTAACGGTCCTTGTGCTCAGGGCAGTATTACCGGACCTGAGGGTAACCGTGTAGCCGGTGATGCTGCCCGCCACAGGTGAAGGCGCGGCCCAGGAGGCAGTGATCACGCTGTAAGTAGGAGCGGTTAGTCCCAAAAGACGTGGGGCACCAACGGCGACCGTGTCAGCCGCGTATGGAGTTGTATGCGTGGCGGGCGCCGAACTGGCAGAGGCAAGGTTCTTCCCGTTGAGGGAAGCGGCGTTGGCTTTCACACCAAAGGTGTAGGAAACATTTTCCTGCAGGTCCGAGACGACATAGGTGGTTGCCGTTGTCTTAAATACTCTGTCGGCCTGACCTGCTTGCGTCACGGTTACCGCGTAATCAACAAGCTTCCCCACCACTGTTGCCGGCGCATTCCAGCTAAGGGTCGCGTTCCTGGCTTCCACGTTGATGGGCAGGAGGGTGGGGGCGGTAACAGAAACAGCGTCATCGTTGATTAGCGTGGTGACGTTCCTAGTGACACCGGCACTGGTGCTTTTGTTGGCGCCGTTCTCCGCTGTAATGCTGGCTTGGATTTTCACGCTGTAACGCGTGTTCCCGGTCAGCCCGGGGAAGGTGTGAGCCAGTGATGCCGTTTCGGCGACCACATCAGGCTTTCCAAGAGTTGAGAGGGTCAGCTTGTACGTCAGCCCTTCACCGGTCCTGGTTGTTGGTTCTGCCCAAGTGGCTTTGATGCTGCTGTGGGTGTCACTGACGACTGCGAAGTTGGTTGGATCGGTGACTGCGGCTGCTGAAGAAGGAGCAGTCTTGGTAGTTTTGCTGGCAAAGGCAGATGCCGTGTTGTCCCGCACCTGTGTTTTCGCCGTGACGCTCACTGTGTAGTCAGTGTTGCTGGTGAGGTTAAGGAAGACATAATTCAGGTCCGAGGTTTCAGCGGTCTGAACTACAGCCTTATTTGCCGCCAGGAGTTCAACCCGGTAAGGCAAGACCACGCCATAAGAGGAAAGTGGTGCTGCCCAGGCTGCTGTGACACTGGTGTCAGTGGAACTCAGCATGAGGCTTGAGGGGGCAGTGACACTCGGAAGGTCTTCAAGCGTGGTGACCGCATACGTCCTTGCTGGGGAGACGTGAAGCGTCCCGAGAGCGTCCGTTTTCAGTGCGGCCACTTTCACCGTGTAGGCGGTGCGGTCAGTCAGGCCCGTAAAGGTAACGGTGGGAACAGTGATGCTTTCTGTACGCAGAAGAGTGCCGTCGGCGGAAGACAGTTCAACGCTGTAGCCGTCGACCGGCTCGTCCCATTTAGCTGCCCAGGTGGAGGTAAATTCGAACTTGCCTACGGTGGTAACCGGTTCATTGATGATGGTCAAGTTGGGAACTTCGTATCTGCCGAAGTTCTGCGTAAACCAGCCACGGCCACGATCGTCGATGTAGTAGCCGATTCCAATGTGGGTAAAAGTCCCCAGGATATTCCGCTTGTGACCTTCTGAGCCCATCCAGCCCCCGGTAACGCTACTGGGTGAATAGCCGTAGGCAACGTTTTCAGCGGCGCCCTGCCAGCCCTGAGGAATCTGAGAGGCGTAGTCAGGGTTGTGAACCATGCCCCGGCCGTCGCCCATCACTTGGCTCCAGTTCTGGGCAACAGTGTTCATGGCCGTGTTCAGTTTCAGGGGCGTCAGCCCGGCTTTACTGCGTTCGGCGTTGGTATCACCCAGAATTCGCGCCACCGCCGCGTCGATTTGAGGCTGTGATACGGCCGCCTGGGCTGGCTGCGCTGAAATGGTGGATACCACTGTGCCGCCTCCGGAGGCGAGAATTGCAGCAGTCACCACCAATGCAATATGTCTTGCTAGTTTCACTTGTAGGACCCCTTTTTTGTCACCGCGTGAATAGTGCTGGGAAGGTGAGGCAGCGGGCAGCCATGGCTGAGCATTCGGTGTCCGCGTTGGAGGGAGGCTGTGCCCCTCGATCCGTGGCAGCCCTAAATGGAAGGTCGACCGGACATCAGCATCCGACGCTCCGGTGAGCACTCGCGCACAACTTCGCTGCTGCCTCTGCAGCTGTAGCTTTTACTTGCGAAGTAAGCGCGTGGGCCCGGAACGAGTGTCCGGGCCCACGCGCTTTTAGTTTGGCTTGTTAGTTGGAGCCGAACTTGGTGTTGTAGCGGTACATGAATGCGGCCATGGCGTCGCGGTTGACGGGCTGGAAGGGGCGGTAGCTCTTGGTGTTGCCTGCTTCGTCCCAGCCGGTGGAGATGCCCTGGGCGGCGAGCCAGGTGATCTCTTTGTAGAACTGGGTGCTGCCGGATACGTCAATGAAGGGCGAGGCGGCCGGTTCGGTGAAGGCCGGTTTGCCTGCCAGACGGTACATGAAGGCCGCCATGGCGTCGCGGTTGACGGGCTGGAGCGGCCGGTAGCTCTTGGTGTTGCCCGGTTCGTCCCAGCCGGTGGAGATGCCCTGGGCGGCGAGCCAGGTGATTTCTTTGTAGAACTGGGTGCCGACAGGCAGGTCGATGAAGGGTGAGACGGCCGGTTCGGTGAAGGCCGGTTTGCCTGCCAGACGGTACATGAAGGCTGCCATGGCGTCGCGGTTGACGGGCTGCAGCGAGCGGTAGGTCGTGATCCCGTTCTCGGTCCACCCGGTGGAGATGCCCTTTTCCGCGAGCCAGGTAATTTCTGCCGCGAACTGGGAACCTGCCGGTACATCGGTGAAGACGGGCGTGCTGCCGGGCGCGGTCCCGTAGCTCAGTGTTCCGATGTCGGTGTTTTCACCGACAACGGTGGAGACCGCGGTGGCCCCGGATTCAGTGCGGGCGTTGCCCGAGTAGATGGGGCCGAGGGCTCCGGAGGGGTGGCTGGCAATCATGTTGGCCGCCACCAGGTATTTGCCGGTGGTAAGGCCAGTGACTGTGAAGTTTCCGTCGCCATCCGTGGTCCCGCCGCGGGTTACGAGCGAACCGTCCTTGGTGTAAACCCGAACCTGTGAGTTGGTCAGCGGGGTGCCTTCTGCGGTGAGGACTTTGCCGGAAAGCGTTGCTCCCACTCGCATCGTTGCGTTGACGTTTGACACTTGCTCGCCAGCCGCCGCGGTTACGCGGTTAGCCGCGTTGATGCCGTCACCCTCAGGCAGGTTGTTGTAGTACTGGGCTTCCAGCGTCGTGGAGGAACCGCTTGAACGGTTGAAGCCCACTGTGTAAGCGCCGGGCAACAAGTTGCGGAAGGAATATGAGGACCCGTTTAGAGCACCTGTTCCAGTCTCGTTTCCTGCTGCGTCGACTACAGTTACCAGGTTCTGGGCATCTCCGCCGGACACCAGACCTTCGATGGAGGCGCCTGCCACTGCCTGGTCGTTCACGCCGGTGACGCGTGCGCCTTCGGTCAAGACAACTGCCGGGGAAGCCGCGTGGCCGCCAACGCCTCCATGCCACATCTTCGCCCAGGGAGAGTTGCTTGTTGGAAGATACTGCAACTTGTAGTTACCAGATTTCAAGCCACCAATGGAGAACTGTCCGTTATCCGACCGGGTGATGAAGTTTCCATATACCGAATTCCCCGCAAAGTCTGGTCCTGCCAAGACCAATACGGTTCCCTCAAATACGGGCGAACCGGCGGGAACAGAAACCGTGCCAGATACGATGGCGGCTGGCTTTAACGTCTCGTTGATACCTGTAACAGCGCTTCCGGCCGAAACAGAAACAGGAGTCGACAGGGATGGGCCCCCCGTATATGACGTGGAAACTATGGGCGATACAGGACCCCCGCCATAACTGAAGGAGACGTAGTACGCCCCCTGATCCAGAAAGTTAAACGTGAAATTTCCATTTACAGCAGGCGTCACCCACCCTGGACTTGAAGCATGGATGTCGCTGTTATTGGCATAGACCCTGATGCTCGTCACGTCCACCCCCACCGGGACCGTAACCGTGCCTGAAATGCTGCCCGTTCCGGCGGCAACGGCGGGTGTGACCAGACCCGCCGGCGGTATCGCGCTAAGAACTAATGCTGCAATTACTGCTAATCCAAGCCGAAGCCGGCTCGTTGCACCTCTACGCATAGACTTACCCCATTTTGATGCGAAGGAAAGGCCGCAAGTCTGCGGCCCTAGTCGCGATCCTAGGATGTAATCGGTGAATTAGTCCAAACGAAGGTCAAATGTGAAATCAGCTATGCGCTTTTCAGGGGAGATCCCTCACTCCGGTCTTCCCATCCGGGCTGCGCTGTATGTCCTGTTGGGGTGCATTTTTGTTCTGATGCCCGGCGGATTGTTCCGCTTTGCCTTTCCGAAGATTGCCCTCCTGGCGGCCGGAATTGCAGTGGGCTTGCTTGTGGCCTCACGGGGCAGGCTGGCTCCGTCGGTACGCTGGAGTGCCGTCGGCGTCCTCGCAGTTTTTGCGGTGGCAGCCGTGATGGCTGACGGTTTCGGCCCCGCATTCTGGGGCCGGTGGCCACGCTACGAGGGTGTGCCGACAGTCGCAGCCTACCTCTTGCTCCTTGGGTTGGGAGCCCGGTTTTTTGGTCCGGGTGCCGGGAAGTCCGGGCGGGCCGACTGGATGCGGATGCTGGCCGGGGGCATGCTGTTGCTTGCCGTTCTGGCGGTCCTTGAGGCGTTCGGCGTGCGGGTGCTAGGGGACACGGAGGAGTTCAGGCCGGGGGCGACTCTCGGCAACGCGACAGACATGGGAATCGTCGGACTGACAGGCTGTGCTGCCCTGCTGCCGCGGGCCACCTGGCTTGGCCGCCGCTGGGACATTGTGGGTGCCGTCAGCGGAGGCCTTGTTGCTGTGGCCTCGGGGTCCCGGGCCGTCATCCTTGTCCTCGGCATTCTGGTTCTCGCCGTTGTGGCCTGGCGGGCTTGGCAGCGCCGACGCACCACTGGATGGCGCGTTGCCGCCCTCTGGCTGCTGGGCGGGGGAGCATCTGTTGCCCTGGGGGTCCTTGCCTTCCCGGGTGTCCGGGAGAGATTTTTTACTGTCGAAACTGTGACAGGCCGCGCCGATCTGTGGGCGGCCACGTGGGCGCTGATCCAAGACAATTGGCTCTTGGGGGTTGGCCCGGGACGGTTTGTCGACGCCCTGCCGCTCTTCCAAAGTGAGGCGTTCGCTGCACGGGTGGGCACCGATTATCCAGCTGACAGTCCCCACATGATTCCGCTGCAGTGGTTGACCGACGGCGGCGTCCTGCTGTTGATCGTAAACGTGCTCTTGTGTGCGGCCGTCCTTCGTGCCGGTATGCGGAACATCCGAGCCTGCGGCACTGAACAGGACCGGTTGTTCTTCGTCGGTGCCATGGCTGCGGTGTTCTCGTTTGGACTGGTCCTGCTCACGCATTTTCCGACGCCGGGTACAGCCGTCATCCCGGGTTTGCTTGCCGGAGCCCTGGCAGGTGTAGCGGCTGCTTCGCCGGCGCCCGCCAAGTCCGTCAAAGCCGTCAAAGCCGTCAACCCGACTCTCGAAGCCACCACAGCGAACCCGTTTGCCAAGGCCGGAACATGGTCAGCGGCAGGAGCCATGGCATTAATGACTATCGCGGCCGGTACGGCCTCGGCGGCAGAAATAGCTATGAAGAGGGGCCAGGATGCAGTTGTTGACGGGCGCCTCAACGAAGCCTCCGAACAATTCACGGCCGCAGCAAACCTGCGGCCGTGGGATGGCGATGTTGCCATGTTGGCGGGGCAGTCCTTTGCCGGCAGGGCAGCTGCAGGGGATCCTCGGTCCGGGGAATCGGCCGTCCAGTGGTCAACCCGTTCACTGGACTCAAACCCTGAGTCGGTGGAGTCGCTGACGTCCCTTGCCGTTGGCCAACTGGCGGCGGGCAACTTGGAAGCGGCACAGCAGACCCTCTCCACAGCCAGGGGTCTGGCACCCGTCAACTCGCAGGTGTTGCTGCAGTCCGGCCTTGCGGAATTTTGGGCAGGCCGCCACGACATCGCCATCGCTTACGTGACTAAGGCAGCGTCGCTCACTCCCGAGCCTGCCGAAGAACAAGCCATTCTCGCAAAGCTCCGGGAAGGCACCACGGCCGTGAACGGTGAGAACGGCGTCACCGTGCCAGGTTCAAACCGTTGAGCTCACCCTGGAGCCAGTCATTGTGCTGAGCACTCGTCTTTCCGGGACGTACTGCACCGGGCCGGCCCTGGCTTAACGACGCGCTGGGCATGCAGGGCGGACCCTGTGGCTGGGTGCAGCATGATCGTGGATCAGTCCACGGTGGCGAGGTGGGGTGGCGCTGTCGCCTGGGAGGCGGCCCTGATACGCGTTTCCAACGAACTCAGAGTGCAGCTACCCGTCTATTCGGATACAGCTGCACTCCCAGTTCATGGAAATCAGAAAGTGAAGGGTCTGTGGCTGGCACTCTGGCCCGATGCGTGGGCGCTGCGGATGCCTTGCCTGGATGCCTTAGGCGGCGATCAGTTCGCGCCCTGCGGGTGCATGCTCACGGCGCGGCGCCAGCACGCTGATGGTGCAAGGTGCCTGCTGCGGATCGATCCTGGCTGGCAGATGATGGGTGTCGGAAGCGGCACGGAGCATTTCCAGTGCTTCGTCATCCACCCATGCATGAGTGATGTCCAGCTTCAGGTCGAGGCCTTCCCTTAAGGAATTGGCCCGCTTAACTACTACGTAAAGTGCGTTCACGCTGTGGACGGTGATATGCCCCTTTGCAATCACCAGAGCCTTGGCATGGTCGAGGTCTACACGGACAACGATGTTGAGCTTGGAGTTCAAGTTGTAAAGCCTTCCCCGGCAGTGGCTGCGACGCTGCAGCTTCTTGCTATTTCTTGCTTGGCCCGCTTCTTAAGCCTTACTCAGAGTAGAGAGCAAATGTGATCCACGCAACAGTGACGAGTTTATGACGCCGAATCGTGACCAGACACACTGGCCGTCTTGCGCAGATCCTGAGCTTTCGCAGTTAGCGTCAGCGGACCAGCCAGATGAAAGGTGTGTCAACGATGACCATTCTTGAATACGTGTCAGGTCTCAGCATTATCCTCGGATCCTTGGTGGGCACCATGGGTCTCGTGGCAGGGGTTATGCGCTCCAGGCGGGGCCACTAAGGCCGCCCGGGCTACGTTCCGCGCGTCCCGGTCTCCAGCCACTCACTGAACTTTTGGCGCCCGACGGCGGCGCCCGGCTCCGGGATGAGGTCGCCGTTCCGCATCGCGCGCCACAGCGGCCCCGGCGCGGTGAACTCAATGATGCGTTTCTTCTGCCCCTGCTTCAGCGCAGAGGCGCGGACCAGGTCAGCCAGCTGTCTGCGTTCAGGGCCGCCAAGGTCAGCAGCCCGTCCCCGCGGTCCCGCCTCCGCGGCGTCAACCAACGCGTCCGCCACTTCGCGTGCTGCCACGGGTTGGGTGGCCATCCGGGGGACCAGTACCAACGGGCCCAGGGAGCTGCGATGCAGTATCTGCTCCGCGAACTCGTGAAACTGGGTGGCGCGAAGGATGGTCCATGGCAGATCGGAGTCGCGGACCAGTTTTTCCTGGGCCAGCTTCCCGGCGTAATATCCAGCGGCCGCCTTGTCCGCTCCCACGATGGAGAGTGCCACGTGGTGCCGAACCCCGGCCGCCTTCCCCTGCTGCAGGAGGTTGCCGGTAACGGCCGTGAAAAATTGCACGGATTTCTTGCCGTTCAGCGTCTGGGTGTTGGCCACGTCAATGACCGTATCCACACCTCTGAGTGCTTCGGCCAGGCCGTTGCCGTCCACCAGGTCCACGCCTTCGGCGCGCGAGAGACTGACGACGCGGTGGCCGCGGGCCAGGGCGATGCGGACCACGTGGCGTCCAACTGTTCCGGTTCCGCCGGCAACTGCAATGTTCATGCTCCGAATCCTAGGGCACCGGCGTTCCAGGTTTCGGGCACTCCAAGGCGCCGGGCAGGGACGCCTCCGACACAATCCGCGGACATGTTGCGCAGATCACACGGAGTTGCCTAGCCTGAATGTGGCGGAAAAAGCGCGGCCACTGGCCGCAGCGTCGCAGCCATCCAAGGAAGGCGCCTGACCTTGTCCGATAAGCTCAGCATTCTCGTCCGCGTCGATCTCGACCATGCCAAGGCCCAGGTTCTCGCCAAGGGCCACGTCACCATTCACAGCATCCAGGCCCTTTATGTTGTGGTGAAGCGAGCGAACGCCCTGAGGCATAACCTCGTCCTCGAATTGGACATGCGACATGCCCGCGTCGACCCCGAAGCCCTGCGCCAGTTGGAGACGTGCTCCGAAGCGCATCATCTCCCGGCCAGGATCGACCCGCAGCAGACCCGGTGCACGCTCAGCATCCTCCCGCCGCGGCATGCGGTGCACACGGCGCATCACACGCCCACCCGCGTGGCCGCCTGAACCAGCCCCGCCACCAGCCCGGCGGAGCCACCAGCCCGCCGGATTGGACGTTAATCGACAGTTGCTAACCGCCGGCGGGAATCCTGCCGGCCAGCTCCGCCGCCGGGGCGAGGGCCCAGCGCTCGGTTCCGGGTTCGAAGCAGACCACTACTGAGGCCTGGGCCTCACGTGCCTCGTCGAGTGCGAACAGCAGGGCGTCTTCCAGATGCCGCGCATAATCCTGCCGTTCCGTGGACGAGCCCGGCAGCCCGCCGTCGTCAATAATTACGTGGGCCTTGCCGTCCACAATGACTTTCAGCACGTAGCCCTGGTCGTCGTGGAGAGACCCTCTGGTGGACGCTATTTCCGTGATCTTGTCTGCCCGGACCAGGCTGTTGCTGATGGTGCGGATCCACACCTCACCCATGAGACCTCCTCGGCTTTGAGGGGCGCGTGAAAGCACCCCACAAGGCAAAGATTAGTCCTCGCGGGGCTGCTTGTGACCCCCCGAAGTGCGCGGAATCTTCTCGCATAGGATAAATCTGATGACTTCGCCAGGAACCCCGCCGCCGTTCAACTTCCGAAGCATCGCCCTACCCGCCTTTGGGCCTGCGCTGCTGTTCTGCATCGGTGAGGGCGCAGTGCTCCCTGTCGTGGTCCTTTCCGCGCGCGACCTCGGTGCCTCGGTGGCGGTTTCCGCGCTGATCGTCACCCTGATCGGGCTTGGCTCGTGGTTCTTCAACCTGCCTGCTTCCCTGATAACGCTCAAGTTCGGCGAACGCTGGTCAATCGTCGGCGCCGCCGCGGTGGGTGCCCTCGCGCTCGCGGCCGCCGCCCTGTCCTCCCTGATCCCCAACGGACTCTGGCTGCTCGCGGTGGCGATGATCGTCGTCGGGATGGCCGCCAGTGTCTTCAGCCTGGCGAGGCAGAAGTACCTCACCGAGGCCGTGCCCATCCAGTTCCGGGCGCGGGCACTGTCGACGCTGGGCGGGGTCAGCCGGATCGGCGTCTTCGTGGGACCGTTCATCGGTGCCGGCGTGATGCAGTTCGCGGGGATCGCCGGAGCGTACTGGGTGGGTGTGGCGGGCATGGCGGCGGCCGCCGTTCTGGCCGTCACCATCCCTGATCTGGTGGTCCCCGCAGCGCCCGACGGCGGCCACAAGACTCCGGAGCCCACGCTGCGGAACGTGGCGGTCTCGCATGCCGGCGTGTTCCTGACGCTGGGGGTGGGGATCCTGCTGCTCAGCGCGCTGCGCGCTTCCCGCCAGGTGGTGATCCCGCTGTGGGCGGAGCATCTGGGAATGAATCCGGCCCAGGCATCCTTGATCTACGGGCTGTCCGGCGCGATCGACATGCTGGTGTTTTATCCCGCCGGCAAGGTGATGGACCGGCGCGGCAGGCTGTTTGTGGCCATCCCCTCCACCATCATCATGGGCATCGCGATGCTGCTGATTCCTTTGACTGCCTCGTTTACGGGGCTGCTGCTTGCCGCGCTGCTGATCGGCTTCGGCAACGGCATCAGTTCCGGGCTTATCATGACCCTCGGTGCCGACTTCTCACCCGACCGGGGTCGTGGCCAGTTCCTCGGCCTGTGGCGGTTCATCGCCGACGCCGGATCAACCGGCGGGCCCGTCCTGCTGTCCGGGGTGACTGCTTTGGCGACGTTGGGGGCCGGGGTTTCAGCCACAGGGTTTCTGGGCTTTGCCGCGGCTGGTGTGTTCGCTGTGGTGCTGCCGCGGCTGAAGCACCGGCGGAACTACTAAGGACGACGTCGAAGTTAGGGGGCGCTTGGCGTGAAGACGATATCCTTACACCGTCCCGCGTAAGGTAGCTGTCTTGAACGGGGAGGTGGCCTTGGCATCGGAGAACGCTGACCGCGCTGTTCCGGCTGAACCGGACCATTCCCGTGCGGAGAGCTCGCAGGAGCGTAGACAGAGCCGCTGGGCAACCGGCCTTGCCGTGTTGCAGCGGTTGTTCTATGGGCTCATAACCGTGGCGGTGGGCTGGGCGGTGTACTACTTCCTGCTCGCCCGGCTAGCCCGCGGACCCTCGCAGGCCTGGGTGTTCCTACCGGTATGGCTGATCCTGGCTTACGCATTGCTTCCCCGGATACACAAGATGCTGAGCAGCCTCTACATTCCGGATTACTTCATCGGCCGTGCCCGTACCGGTGACGGAGTCCTCGGAGACCCGGTCAACCTCGCCGTATTTGGCCCCGAAGCTGAACTGCGGCATGCGATGTTGAAGGCTGGCTGGGTGGAAGCTGACGCCCTCACCCCGGCAACCGCATGGCGAACTCTCATTTCAACAATCCGGCGGCGTAGCTATCCGAGGGCGCCGGTCAGCTCCCTCTACGTCTTCGGGAACAGGCAGAACCTGGCTTTTCAGCGTGAGATCGACGGAAATCCCCGTAAACGGCATCACGTCCGGTTTTGGAAGTGCGCCGACGGCTGGATGCTGCCGGGCGGCATCCCCGTGAATTGGGTGGGCGCAGGCACGTACGACCGAAGCGTGGGATTATCCCTGTTCACCTTCCAGATCACGCACAAGATCGCCGACCGCACCGACGAAGAACGTGACTTCATTATTGATACGCTTCGCGCGGCAAACGCGGTGGAATCCGTGCACGTCATCCGTAACTTCTCGAGCGGCTACCACCACCGCAACGGGGGAGGGGACTCCATCCGCACGGACGGCCACCTGCCCATCATCGACCTCAATCCTCCGGAAAGACTCGAAAGGCACTCATAACGCTCCTGGCTCCCGGCAGTTCGTCCACCACCACCTCGAAGAGCGCGCCCGGAAAATGAGTTGTTGGGTCTTGCCCTTGTGCTTCCGCAGGTGAAGCATCGACGGAATTACTAAGCACGCTTAGCTTTACTGCGATAGGCTGAAGAGCGCGGCGCCGGGCTTCGCGCCGAGTGCCGTTTGAAAGTCCGGTGTCTCACTAAGCAGACATCCCGGGAGGGGAACTTTATGCTTTTGATCTTTGGCCTCAAGTCCGTCGTCCGCGCCTTGCCAGGCCGGCCCGCCACCTGCCCGAACTGCGGACGGTTCGTGCAGCATTACCTCGACGAGCACGCCCGAAAGCTCACACTGTTCTTCATGCCTGTTTTGACCACCTCACGCTCGTATCAGATCACCTGTGCGAACTGTGGACGCGTTTCTTCAGTCAGCTCCCGGGAGCGGAAGGCGATGGGCGCATAGGGACATTTGTGTCCCCCTGGCTGACGAAGCCATAGCGTCGGAGAGCGGCGTTGCCCTGCAGACCGTCTACAACTCCGTGGGGAATAAGGCGGCGCTGCTGTCCGCAGTGCTGGACTCCGCGGCGTCGGGCCCCCACTCGCCGTCGAACGTCCTGGAACTGATGCGGAAGCGGACCGCGGAAGCGGCCGACTTTGACGCCCTCATCGCCGTCCTGGCCGACTGGTTTGTCGAGGTCCACCGGCGCACCGGCCCGGTGGTGGGGTCATTGCCCAGGCCGCCGCCGTCGACCCCGCCGCGGAGAAGCTGCAGACCGCACGCACTCCAGCGGCTGGAACGGTACGGGGAGGCCGCCGCCGCGGTCCGGGCCCGCGGCGGGCTGCAGTCCGGAATGTCCGACGCCGATGCTGCCGCCGCCATCTGGTCCCCGCGGCCATGCGCCGCGGGGCCGAGCGTGTTGCCAAAATGTCCTGCGAGGATCACCCTAAAGGAATCGTCCTGATGTTCCGGCTGCGGAGGTCAAGCATGAGCACTACTCCAGACCAAGTGTTCGATGTCACTCCTGAAGGTGACGAACACGAGCTTAAACGGGTTCTCGGACCCAAGCTCCTCCTGCTCTTCATAGTGGGCGACATCCTCGGTGCCGGCATCTACGCCGTTACCGGAACCATGGCGGGCACGGTGGGCGGAATCGTCTGGCTTCCGTTCCTGCTGGCGTTCGTCGTGGCCACACTGACAGCCTTCTCCTACCTGGAACTCGTGACGCAGTATCCCCAGGCCGCCGGTGCGGCGCTCTATGCGCACAAGGCGTTCGGGATCCACTTCGTCACCTTTTTGGTGGCCTTCGCCGTAGTCTGTTCGGGCATCACCAGCGCCTCCACCTCCGCAAACGTGCTGGCCCAGAACTTCTTCGGCGGGCTCGAAATCAACGGCTGGATGGAGGTGCCTCCGCAAGGGATGATCACCGCCGTCGCGATGGGCTTCATGCTCCTGCTGGCCATCATCAACCTGCGCGGCGTGGGGGAGAGCGTGAAGTTCAACGTTGTCCTGACGCTGGTGGAGATGACCGCCCTGTGCATCGTGATCGGCGTGGGCTTCTATGTCATGGCTCAGGGCACCGGCAACCCTGGCGAGATCTTCGTCTTCAACGACTACCAAGACAAGGGCATGTTCCTCGCCGTCACCGCAGCGACGTCCATTGCCTTCTTCGCCATGGTGGGCTTCGAGGATTCGGTCAACATGGTGGAGGAGACCCAACACCCCGAGAAGATCTTCCCGCGGACCATGCTGACAGGGCTGGGCATCGCGGTGCTCCTCTATATGCTGGTGGCCGTCTCCGTGGTCAGCGTACTGTCGCCCACCGAGCTGGCAAACATCCGCGAGGCCGAAGGCGCCGCACTGCTCGAGGTGGTGCACAAGGGTTCGCCGGACTTCCCCATAGACAAGATCTTCCCGTTTCTCGCGGTCTTCGCCGTCGCCAACACCGCCCTTATTAACATGCTGATGGCCAGCCGCCTGATCTACGGCATGGCCCGCCAGGACGTGCTGCCGCGCGCGCTGGGCAAAGTACTGCCAACCCGCCGGACGCCGTGGGCCGGCATCGCCTTCTCCACCGTCCTCGCGCTGGGGCTGATCCTGTACGTCACCAGCGACCCCGAGAGCAACATCGTGGCCAACCTCTCCGGCACCACAGCCTTCCTGCTGCTGTGCGTCTTTACCGTGGTGAATGTGGCCTGCCTGATCCTCCGCCGCAAGCGGGACCCCGACCGCAAAGTGTTCTTCACCTCGCCCGGGCAGTTGCCTCTGCTGGCGGCCCTGCTGTGCGCGTTCCTGGCCGGACCGTGGGTGGGCCGCAACGTCATCCAGTACCAGATCGCCGGGGGACTGATGGCAATCGGCGTGGTGCTGTGGCTGGTCACCTGGCTCATCAACAAGCGGACCAACACCCCGGAAGGCGGGCCGGTGGGCATGCAGAACGTGGGCAAGGACCAGGGCAAGAACGAGGGCAAGGACGAGGGCCTTCCGCCGACTGGCCGCTGAGAGCGGGTTACTGACGCCGGGCGGCCCGCGCCGCGCAACAGGTGCCGTCAGCGCCTGGGTGCGTCCCGCCGTCGTGCGGCATACGCGAACAGCGATGTGGTGGCCACCGTGGCCAGGTACCCGGCGATGACAATGAGCGCGATGCCGGCCCAGAAGTAGTTGGTGGTGCTGCCCTCCTGCAGCGGGCCCGGCGCGATCTTGACGAGCGAATACACAGCCACCGCAGCCGATGCCAGCCCGATCCCCACCGGCAGCTTGAGCCAGATCCGCGCCGAACCGACATGCCTGTCGAAGCCGTCCCACACGTTCCACGTGCCGCCCAGCCTGAGGATCAGCCAGCCGGCGGGGATCATGAACGCGCCCACCAGGAGGAAGGCTGCCACGACGTCGGCCGGGCGGTGCCACTGGTTGATCAGCGTGGACACCCCGGAGGCGATCGCGAACGTGCCGCCCACAAAACCCGCCAGCGGACGCCACCTCGGCGAGGACATCAGGAACACCGCCGCCGCAGCCGACGCCGCCAGCGTGGTGTGCCCGGACGGCAGGGAGTTCAGTTCCAGCGTCACCACACCCTTGTCCGGGCGCGCCGGCAGCACATCCTTGAGGACCTGGGTGGCAATGTTCGCGCCGATGCACGCGGTGAGGGCGATCCCGGCCGCCGACCACCGCCGCCGGATCACCGTCACGAACAGAATCACGACGGCGGCCATCACCAGGGAGATGGTGGGCAGCCAGTCCAGGAACTCGGTGGCTGCCTTGCCCGCGGGGCCGTGGATGTCCACGGCCTCGACCAGGGCGGATTCGTCGATGAACTGGCCCGTGGTGGTCTGGACGAAGTAGTAGTACGTGGCGATCAGGCCCACAACGCAGGCGAGCGTGGCGAAGAAGAACATAAAGCCGGAGCCTGGGGCGGGGCGTGCGGGAGTCCTGATGCGCGCGGGCTTCGACAAGGTCATCAGTTAAGGGTGTCACAGAATCCTGTGAGGACCTCTCACCCGGGTAGCTCTCACCCAACTAGGTAGCAGCAGATGCCGTTATGGAGCCTCAGAACGACATCTGCTGCTACCTAGTTGGGCGGAGTGGGAAGCGCAATGTGATGCTTGACACGTGTTAGGTGGGTCCTCTACGCTATCTAACACGTGTTAGGAAGGAAATCGACATGACCGGTGCCACAACTGGCCGCCTGCGTGAAATCTCACGCCGGACTGCCCTGGGTGCCTTGGGAGCAGGAATCGTGGGAGCAACCGTGGCGTCGTGGCCCCGGCTTTCCGGATCCGACATCCCCGGGCGGGGCGACAACAGCCTCAGCATTGCCATTATGGGAACAGCCGCCGATGCCGCCGCGCGCCAGCGCGCCATCGATGCGTTCACCCGCCTCCACCCGGACATCCGGGTCAAGGTCCAGGCCATCCAGGCCGTGGACTGGAAAGACTTTTTCACCAAAATCCTCACCATGGTTGCCGCGGGCACCCCGCCGGACGTGGTCTACGTTGCCACCGAAGGCGCGCAGCTCTTCGCGGACAAGCTGGCCCATCCGCTGGACGAGTACCTGCGCCGCGACGCCGCGGACATGGCCGAGTTCTTCGACGACGTCCACCCCAGCCTGGTGGAGGCCTTTATGTACAAGGGCAGCCTCTTCCAGCTGCCCATGGACTGGAACGCCGCCAACATGTACTACAACACCACGGCCTTCGCGCAGGCGGGGCTGGAGCGACCGGCGGACGACTGGACCAACGTGGACTTCCGCAACAGCCTCGCCGCGATGCGCAAAGCCCGGCCCTCGGACTTCACCCCGTACTACTGGACCAACCGGCTCTTCGGCGGTGTGGTGCCGTGGCTTTACGCCAACGACACCAGCTTCCTCAAGGAAACCCGGTCCACCGGCGGGGACTGGCTCTGGGACTCCTTCTACGCCAAGGACCCCTCCCGCGGCCTGCGTTCCGGCGGCTACCAGTGGCTGGAACCCAACGCCGACGATCCGCGCGTGTTCGAGACCTTCGACTACCTCCGCGGCCTGGTCAAGGACGGCCTCGGCGTCCGGCCCGAGGAAGGCGGCGGCAGTTCCCTGGTGGGGCTCTTCGCCTCCAACCGGATCGGCACCACCCCGGCGGGCGGCTACTGGGTCCAGGGCCTGCACGAGGCCGGCATGAAGGAGAACGACTACGACGTGGCGTTCTTCCCCAAGTGGCGGACCCAGCGGCACCAGTTCGGCACCGCCGGCTACGCCATCATGAAGACCGCCAAGGACAAGGACGCCGCCTGGGAATGGATCAAGTTCAGCTCCAGCCGCGAAGCCATGGAGCTGATCTTCCCCAACCCGGTCACCACCCCGGCCCGCCGCTCCATGGTCAACGAAGCCCTGTACTCCGGGAAGGGCCCGGCCCACTGGAAGGTCTTCTACGACACGCTGGACAAGTTCCCGACCACCGGCCCCATCCCGGCGCCGCCACAGCAGGCCGCCGTCGAAACGGCCCTGATGAAGAACGTCTCGCTTGCCGTCAGCGGCGATGAGCGCCAGCTGAAGCAGGCCCTCGAGTCCATGCAGCGCGATCTTGAACTGGCCCTGAGGAGGCAGTCATGAGCACCACCACCCCTCGCCGGGATCGGGCCAAGCAGGCCAAGCCGGCGACCACGCAGACCCTCAAGCCGGCAACACCGGGGACGTCCCAGACCGCGTCCGGCCGGCACAGCCAGCGCTGGCTCGCCTGGATCTTCCTTGCCCCCACCATCCTGGGTATGGGCCTGTTCACGCTGGTGCCCATTGTGGCGTCGGTGGTCCTGGCGTTCTTCCGCTGGGACATCATCTCCGCCCCGACATTCGTGGGCTTCGACAACTTCGCCGAAGTGGTCCAGGACCCCACGGTCCGGGTGTCCTTCCTGAACACCATTGTGTTTGTGATTGTGGCGGTGGCCTTCCAGCTCGGCCTGGCACTGGCGCTCGCGGTGATGGTGCAGGAGAAGATGCCTGCCTGGCTGCGGACCTTCTTCCGCTCGGCGTTCTTCTTCCCGCTGATCCTCTCCGCCGCCTCGGTCTCCATCTTTATGCGGTACCTCTTCAACGAGCAGTTCGGCGTGGTCAACTGGTTCCTGTCCTTCGCCGGCATCCCCGCGGTGCCGTGGCTGACCACCCCCGGCGGGTCCGCCGCCGTCGTCATCCTTGTTTACGTGTGGCAGAACTTCGGATTCTCGTTCCTGCTGTTCATCGGCGGGCTGGCGTCCATCCCCGCGGAAACCTACGAGGCCGCGTCGCTGGACGGCGCCACCGGCTGGCGCAAGCACACCTACGTCACCCTGCCGCTGCTCAGCCCCACCACCCTGCTGGCGTCCGTGATGGCCATCATCAGTGCGCTGCAGGTGTTCGACCAGCCGTACGTGCTGACCCGCGGCGGGCCCGGGGACTCCACCCGCACCGCCGTGATGGTGATCTTTGAATCCGCGTTCCAGCGGCTGGAATTCGGCCAGGCCTCCGCCATCGGCGTGATCCTGACCCTCATCATCATGGCCATCACCGCCGCTCAGTTCCGGCTCAGCAAACGATTCGTCTTCTACCAGTAAGGCCAGCCATGACTACC
This sequence comes from Pseudarthrobacter sulfonivorans, assembly GCF_014712225.1. Classification (GTDB taxonomy): domain Bacteria; phylum Actinomycetota; class Actinomycetes; order Actinomycetales; family Micrococcaceae; genus Arthrobacter; species Arthrobacter sulfonivorans. Next base: position 247,777 of record NZ_JACXBW010000001.1, on the reverse strand, counting down.
ACTACAGAGCGTGTCTCCACCCGCACACCTGCCGTGCCTGCCCGCACCCGGCGGAAGCCGAACTGGAACCTGGTCCTCCGCGTTGTCCTGCTGATGATCGCGGCCGTCCTGACCCTGGGCCCGGTGATGTGGACCCTGTCCACCTCGCTGCGGTCGCCGTCGGAATCGTTCAAGCTGCCGCCGTCGTTCTTCCCCTGGAATCCTGACTTCACGTCCTATACCCAGGTTTTCAAACAGCTGGATATCGTCATCCTGGTGCTGAACAGTGCGCTGGTCACCGGGCTCATCGCCGTCGGACAAATGGTCACCGCGGCGATGGCCGGCTACGCCTTCGCCAACCTGAAATTCCGCGGCCGCGGCGCCCTGTTCTCCATCGTCCTGGCCACCATGATGGTGCCCGTGCAGGTGACCATCGTGCCCGTGTTTATGCTGATCCGCGGCATGGGACTCTCGGACACCCTGCTTGCCCTGATCCTGCCGGCCATCCCGACGGCGTTCGGCACCTTCCTGATGCGGCAGTACTTCCTGGGGCTGCCCGCCGACCTCGCGGAAGCGGCGTCGATCGACGGCGCCTCGCCCTGGCGGACCTTCCGCTCGGTCTACGCGCCGCTGGCCGTCCCGGGCATGGCGATTGTGGGCATCCTCGCCTTCAACTTCCACTGGAACGAATTTTTCCGGCCGCTCATCATGACCATCTCGGAACGGAACTTCACCCTGCCGCTGGGCCTGGTCTCCCTCCAGGGCAACCTCGGCACAGGCAGCATCTCCGTGGTGCTGGCCGGCGTGGTCCTGTCCATGATTCCCGCCCTGGTGGTCTTCATCTTTGGCCAGCGCGCGCTGCAGGACGGCCTCACCGCCGGCAGCGGCAAATAACCCCGACCCTTCTGAAAGGCTTACGTTCATGTCATCCCCGGATCTTGCCGCCACCGACTTCGCCCGCGTGGCCGCGGCCCACCCGGACCCGGCGTTTCCGCACTTCCACCCCCGCCCCGCCCAGGGCTGGATCAACGACCCCAACGGCATCAGCCACCTCGACGGCCGCTACCACGTGTTCTTCCAGTACAACCCCGAGTCCGCCCGCCACCACAGGATCGCGTGGGGCCACGTCAGCTCCGCCGACCTGGTGCGCTGGGAGGAGCATCCGGTGGCTTTGCGGCCGCAGGGCGGCGGGCCGGATGAGTACGGCTGCTGGACCGGCGTGGTGACGGACGACGGCGGTGTCCCCACCGCCGCGTACTCCGGCGTCCGCGGCGACGGTGGCCACTCCCAGGTAGTCATCTCCCGCGGGTCCGCGGACCTTGTTTCCTGGAATCAGGACGGGCACATTGCCGCGTCCATGCCGTCCGATCCGCAAGTGACGGCGGTCCGTGACCCCTTCATCTTCCACTTCAACGGAAAGCGCTACGCCATGCAGGGCGCCGGTCTTGCCTCCGGGCACGCGGCCCTGCTGTTGTATACCGTGGAGGACCTGGCCGACTGGAAATACCAGGGCATCTGGCTGACCTCGGAGAACGCCGTGGCTGCCGCCCACACGCCGGCCGAAATCTGGGAGTGCCCGCAGCTGGTGCGCGTGCCGGCCGATTCTTTCGCTGAATCCCCGTCCGGCTCCGGGGATGCTTCTTCGGATGGCACTTTTTCCGAGGACGCCTGGGTCATGATGTTCTCGCTGTGGCTTTCCGGCGACCACCACGAGCACGCCAACGGGGTGGGCCACCTCATCGGCAGCCTGGCCGAGGATCCCGCCACCGGCCTGCCCGTCTTCTCCCCGCAGTCCGGCGGGAAATCGGACCTGGGCCGGGACTTCTATGCGCCGCAGATCGTGCAGCTGCAGGACGGCGGTGCTGCTCCTGGTGCCGCGGGGGAGCCGAAGGCGCTGCTGTGGGGCTGGGCCAACGAAGGGCCGGGCCGGGACGGCCGCCGCGGCCGCAGCCAGGACGAAATCGACGCCGCGGGATGGGCCGGCGTGCTCACCCATCCGCGCCTGCTGTCCGTCGTGGACGGTGCCCTCGCCGTGGCCCCCGCGCCGGAAGTGGATGCCTATCGTGGCACCCAACTGGCTTCACAGGCAGCCAGGAGCGTTGAGCTGCCACCGTATGCCGAAGCTGTGGTGACCGCCCCCGGCGGCGGGCCGGGCGCACTGGCCGCGGCCGCCGTCGTCGAACTTTCCCTGGTGGCCGACGGTGAGGCCGACGGCGATTCCTCACCCCAAACGGTGTTCAGCGGAACGCTGGCCGCGGGGGAGGAGCTGCGGGTGTTTGTGGACGCGTCGCTCGTGGAGGTGTACCGGCGCGGGTCGGTGGCCACCACGCTGCGGGCGTATCCGGCGCCGGGCGAACGGTGGGTGCTGCGGCTTCCCGAGGGCGCGGCCGCTGACGTCTGGCAGCTGGAACAGCCGGCATAACTGGCAACGCGGGATCACTCAATGCCCAATAAGACGCCTCAGAAGGGCATTAAGCGACCCCGCGTTGCCTTGCTGCCCGGGGACCGGATCAGTTCCGGCCGGCGGGGACCGGGCCCGTCGACTCGCGCACCACGAGCCGGCACGGGACCAGCGTCTGATCTGCGCGCCGCGCGCCTGCGGAGGCGCCGCCGTCGTTCCCGGGTTCCTCCGACAGTTCAGCGAGGAGGCCGGTCATGGCGGCGGCCCCCATCTCCCGTAGGGGGAGTGCCATGGTGGTGAGCGCGGGGACCATGGTGGCGGCGATCCGGAATTCGTCGTCGTAGCCCATGACCGAGACATCCTGAGGGACCGCCAGGCCGAGCCGGTTGGCCGCGAGCACCACGCCGATGGCCAGCCTGTCGTTCGCGCAGACGATCGCGGTGGGCCTCTCCGCCACGGCCACGCCGTCCAAAAGCTTCATGGCGCCGTGGAATCCCGCGTCGATGTCCCAGCCCACCTGGAGGATCCGGCCCGCGCGCACCGGCAGCCCCGCAGCCTCGAAGGCATCCCGATGACCCTGGATCCGGCGCGGCGCGGCGGGATAGACGCTGTCGCCGGCGAGGAATGCGATGTCGCGGTGGCCAAGCTCCAGCAGGTGCGTGGCCGCCTCCCGGCCGCCGCGGACCTCATCCGGAATAACAGCAGGAACGCCGGCCTCGGGCCGGTCATCGAAACAGTTGGCCAGCACCGAGGGAACGCGCAGCATGTTGAGCGGGACGTGCAGGGGCCGCAGTCCCACGGTGACGTACATCAGCCCGTCCACCTGGCGGTCCAGCAGCGTCGCCACGGCGCTTTCGTCACGCGTCTCGTCCGACTCCGTATCCATCACCACAGTGACAAAACCCTGGGACCTGGCCACTGCATCCGCGCCGGCGATGATGTTGCCATCGAACGGGCTGGTGACCACCTGGTCGGAGACGATTCCGATGATCCTCGACCGGCGGTTCCGCAGGCTGACGGCGATGGCATTGGGCGTGTAGTTCAGCGTGGCCGCCGCCTCACGGATCCGGACCTGGCTCTCTTTGGCCACATTGCCGTCGCCTCGGCCGTTCAGGACCAGCGACACCGCGCTGCGGGACACCCCGGCGAGCTTGGCGACGTCCAGTGCTGTGGCTTTGCGGTTCATGCTTTCCTCCGGCGTACGGTATTTCCTGCATTCTAACTAACGCGTGTGAGGTGCCCGTACCGGTCGGTGGTCGCGCCTTCTGGGCGCGGCGACGCTCAGGTGAGCGAGGCGGCCAGTTCCTCGATGATCTCGAACTGCTCGCGCACGCCGCCTTCCATGCCGGACTGGGCAATCATGTCCCGGACCTCCCTGGTGCCCGCATCGGTGCGGATCCGCACGATGGTGGCGCCGCCGTCGTCGGCCGGCTCGAAGGTGACGGTGTTGAGCACTGCCCCCTCCTCGCTGTCCGGCGCAGTGCCCGGCAGCTCCATGATCTCGGTGTGGACGATCCGCTCGGCGGGCACTATTTCGCGGTAGATGCCGTGGAAAGCCACCTCGAATTCGCCGTTCGACACCATGACATATCGCCACGCGCCGCCCACCCGGAAGTCCATGTCCGCCACGGTCATCTGGCCCCGCCGGCCGGGCCACCACCGTCTGACGAGCTCCGGCGTCGTCCATGCCCGGTACACCAGGTGCGGGGGCGCCTTGAGGGTGCGGGTGATGAGGATTTCCGTGTCGCTGGGGAACGTGACATCCATGGTGCCGCTGCCTGCCTGTGCCATTGCCGTACTCCTTCTCAGTGCTCTTCCTGTTTGAGGTCTGCCAGCACGTCGTCGAGGAGGTCAAACCGTTCCTCCCAGAGGTGCCGGTAGCCGGCAACCCAGTCGTGGATGGGTTTCAGCGCCTGCGGATTCAGCCGGTACACGCGCTGCCGCCCTTCATCGCGCACGACGACGGCACCCACCTCGCGCAGCACCCGCAGGTGCCGTGATACGTGCGGCTGCGCGAGGCCCAGGAGGTCAACCAGCTCGCCGACCGGGCGCTCGCCTTGGGCGAGGGCGTCCAGGATTTCCCGACGGCGGGGCTCAGCCACCGCGTTGAACGCGTCCGCCGTTGTTGCTGCCCGTGCCATGCCAGCATTGTATACCCATATGGATATGCGTTGGAAGGTCTCTTGGGTTCCCGGCGTTCAAGGTCTAACGTCACCCACAAGGAGACTGTCCAAAGGAGGCGTGGCCGTGGCCATCATCGACAACGCGGTGTATGTGAACGGCGTGCGCACCGCGGACCCCGAAGACCTCGACGAGACGTATTTCCTGCTCAGGCAGCGCGAAGGGATGGCCTGGATCGGACTCTACCGGCCCGACGCCGTCGAACTCCGCTCAGTGGCGGAGGAATTCGACCTCAGCCATCTGGCCGTTGAAGACGCGCTCGCCGGACACCAGCGCGCCAAGCTTGAGCACTACGGCGAAGGCCTCTTCCTGGTGCTCCGGCCCGCACGCTATCTGGACGACGTCGAAAAGGTGGACTTCGGCGAGATCCATGTTTTCGTCGGGGCTGACTACGTGGTCACCGTCCGCCACGCCGAGTCCCCGGACCTGGCCAGGGTCCGACGCCGGATGGAGGGCATGCCCGAATTCCTCGCCCTGGGCCCGGACGCCGTTCTCTACGGCATCCTGGACCAGGTGGTGGACGAGTACGAACCGGTCGCGGCCGGGCTTGAGAACGACATCGACGAGATCGAGGACGACCTTTTCGGCGCCGATCCTGACGTCTCCCGCCGGATCTACGAACTCTCCCGGCAGGTCATCACGTTCCAGCGTGCCACCAGCCCGCTCGCGGGAATCCTGCAGGCCCTCATGGCGGGCACCCCGGGACGGGAGAAAGAGCCCGAACTTCAGGACCACTACCGGGACGTGCTGGACCACATCATCCGGCTCAACGAGCGCGTGGCTGCCTTCCGCGCCCTGCTGCAGAATGCGCTCGCCGTGAACGCCGCCCTCGTGGCCCAGCGGCAGAACGACGAGATGAGGAACCTCACCGAATCCAGCTATCGGCAGAACGAGGAGGTCAAGCGCATTTCCTCGTGGGCGGCCATCCTGTTCGCGCCGACGCTGGTGGCTTCAATCTACGGCATGAACTTCCGGGACATGCCCGAGCTCAACTGGCTGTTCGGCTACCCCTTTGCGCTGGGCCTGATGGTTGCCTTGGGCGTTGTCCTGTACCTGACCTTCAAGCACAACAAGTGGATTTAGTGGCGTAGTTGGCCGGTACCTAGTGGTGCCGCGGTGAAAAGTAGAGTACTCACTACTCGTGTGTCATTCCCCCCTGCCGCCTAGCGTTTGTTGAGGGTCCTGCGGGACGTTGGGGCAGAGCGGCTATGGGGGTCAGGTCATGAGTTTCGAACTACGCGTCCGCCGGTCGCGGAATCCGTCAGCGGCCGGTGACGGAGCCAGTGGCACAGCGCCATACCGCGGGAAGTCGCCTGCACCGCGTACCTCAACTTCGCACACTTCCGCTACGCCGCACGGGGCGAATTCGCGTGGGGCAGATTGGCACGGCGGGCCGGGAAACGCGTCACTGCCGGGGCACAACGCGGCGAGCGACGCCTGGACGGTGGGGTCGGCGGGGGTCTTGCTGGACTTCCGCGCCGGCAGTGAAAAGGACTCCCTCGGCCTACTCGCCCGGGCCGCCGCTGCTGCCCTCTCGGAACGGGCCGGTTGTTCGCTGGACTGCGCAATCTCCGTGGTTCGTCCGGGCCTGACGCCTCTGACGGCGGGCACCAGCGAGCAGGCGGCCACTCTTGCCCGGTGGGACCTTCGCAACAGTGACGGGCCGGTCTCGCAGGCAATTGCCGGGCGGTTGGCGGTCATCCTCAACGACTTTTCCAGGGATCAGCGGTGGCCCGCGTACTGGGGGCCCCTTCGGGACGCAGGATACCGGTCGGTGGTGTCCGTGCCCCTTCAGCTGGAATCGGGATGCAAGGCGGCCCTAACCCTCATCACGGAGAAAACCGGTGTTTTCGCACCCGCAGTACTGGCCGACGTCGTAATGTTCAGCAAGCTTGCAGCGCGGAGTTATGTCATGGCCTCCGAGGTCCGGGCGGCGGAGGCGGCGGCTGCCCATTTGCGGAACGCCATGGAGGCCCGGACGTCCATTGATGTCGCGTGCGGGGTGATCATGGGCCAGAACCGCTGCTCATACGAGGAGGCTTTCGGTATCATCGCCAAGGCATCCAGCAACCGGAACGTCAAGGTCCGCGCGCTCGCGGAATCCCTCCTTGAGGATCTGCCAGGCGGAGCACCGGCCACCCACTTCAAGACATGACACAGGACGACGTCAACGCGCTGCCCCTGTTGGATCCGGCCGCGTTGGACAGGCTGCGCGACGAACTTGACGACGACGACGGAGTGTGGGGAGTCTTCGTGCGGAATTTCATGGCGCAGCTGCCGCAGCGCACCGAAAAACTGCGCCTGGCCCTGACCACCGGAGACTTGGCCGGCAGCCTGGACGCGGTCCTCAGCCTGAAGACCTCAAGCCAGATGGTAGGAGCCCAGCGCCTCGCGGAATATGCCATGGTGCTGGAGCGGTCGGTTCGAACCGAGACCCGCGAAGCGGCACCGGACACCGTGTTGCCCCGGCTGGCAGTGGCCCACCTCAAAACGATCATGAAGTGCAGCCAGCAGACTTCGGATCTTCTGCAGAGGTACCTTGATTCCGCGCCGGGCAGGAAATAGCACCTCAGCCTGGCCTCCGGCGCCGAACGATGTCGCGGGGCGCTTGTACAGTGAACGCATGCCTTCCTCGGTCCCGCCCGCGCTGCCGCCCATGTTGCCGTCACTCGAGAATCTGCTGGCCTGCGCGCACGTGGTGAGCCTGCCGATGCGGGTGAAGTTCCGGGGCATCATGGAACGGGAAACCCTCCTGCTGCGGGGCCCCGTTGGCTGGGCGGAGTTCTGCCCGTTCCCCGAGTATGAGGACGCCGAGGCCTCCCGCTGGCTGGCTGCCGCGATTGAAGCCGGCTGGCAGGGTTTTCCCGCTCCCGTCCGCTCGGTCATTCCTGTAAACGCCACCGTCCCTGCTGTCTCCGCGGAGCAGGTGCCCGAGGTTTTGGCCCGGTTCGGCCGGGTAGATGCCGTCAAGATCAAGGTGGCGGAACGCGGGCAGACGCTCGACGACGACGCCGCCCGGGTTGCTGCCGTGCGTGCCGCCCTGCCTGACGCTGCCATCCGCGTTGATGCCAACGGCGGCTGGGACGTGCCGGCCGCGGTCGAGGCACTGACCCGGCTCGCCGGCGTCGGGCTTGAATACGCCGAGCAGCCGGTGCCCTCCATTGAGGGACTGGCCGAGGTGCGGCGCCGGTTGCGGGACGCCGGAACGCCCGTGCTGATCGCCGCCGACGAAAGTGTGCGCAAGGAGTCCGACCCCCTGCGGGTGGCCCGGGCCGGCGCTGCCGATCTGCTGGTTGTTAAGGTCGCACCGCTCGGGGGAGTGCGGCGTGCCCTGGACATTGTGGCCCAGGCCGGGCTGCCCGCCGTCGTCAGTTCCGCCTTGGACACCTCCGTGGGAATCCGCGCCGGCTTGGCGTTGGCGGCTTCCCTGCCGGAGTTGCCCTATGCATGCGGGCTGGGCACGGTGTCGCTGTTCACCTCCGACATCACCTTGGACCCGCTGGTAGCCGACGACGGCGCCATCCGCCTCCGCGACGTCGCCGCCGACGCCGGGCTGCTGGAGCAGTTTGCGGCTTCCGCCGAACGCAGGGACTGGTGGCTGGACCGCCTCCGCCGCGTCCACGCCATCCTCGCCGCAATTTCCTGACCTTCCACCGCCGCGCCGTAACCTCCACCTCAGCCTGCCCGGCGCGGCCCTCCCAACCCCAGGGACGCTCTATCACTTAATGCGGGTTTCGTGGCGACGCTCTATCACTTAAGGCGGGTTTCGTGGCGACGCTCTCGCAGTTTCTGCAGGTCACCGGCGGTTAACCGGAACTTCATCTGGCTGACGACTCCGGGTCGGAACCGGCTGACAGGGTGGGCGGGACCCGATCGTCTTACTGGAGGCAAACCTTGTCTGAAACGACAAACCGCAAGTTCAACCTGCTGCCCATGCTTGGCCACACGAAGGGTAAGCGCAGTGCCGTCACCTGCGCCCTGAAGTGCGACAACGCCTGCGCCGGCGATGTCTGCAACACCAGCTCCAACAGTTACTTCCGCGACATCGCGTCCGCCACCATGTCCCGCCGCGCCGCCCTGGGCTTCGGCGCCGCCGGTGCCCTCGCCGTCGTGCTTGGCAGCGCTGTTGCCTCAGCGGAACCGGCAGTTGCCGGGGGTCCCGGGCTGGCACCCGCCGCAAAGGAGGGCTTCAGCAAGTCGAAGCTGAAGTTCACGCCGATCGCATCCATCGATGCCGCCGTCGACGCCGTCACTGTCCCCGAAGGCTTCACCTGGCAACCCGTGATCCGCTGGGGTGACCCGATCTTCAAGGGCGCGCCGGACTTTGATCTCCACAACCAGACTGCCAAGGCGCAGGAGCAGCAGTTCGGTTACAACAACGACTACACCGACATCGTGGAGATCCCGGGCACCAAGGGCCGCCGCGCGGTGCTGTTCGCGAACCACGAATACACCAACGAGAACATCATGTTCCCGGCTACGATGCCCGCTGCCGACGTCCGCGCGGTCGGCCAGGCCGCCCACGGCCTGAGCGTGGTCGAGCTGGAGCGCAAGAACACCGCCAAGCCGTGGACCTACGTCCAGGGCGCGCCCCTGAACCGCCGCTACCTGAACAACACCGTCTACGAACTGACCGGTCCGGTAGCGGGCTCCGCGCTGGTGACGACCGTCGACGACAAGAAGGGCCGCTTCATCAAGGGCACCCTCGGCAACTGCGCCGGCGGCACCACTCCCTGGGGCACCATCCTCTCGGGCGAGGAAAACTTCAACGGTTACTTCGTCTCCCCGGGCGTTTCCCCCGAGGACAAGCGCTACGGCCTGAGCTCCAAGGCCACTGCCCGTCGGTGGGAACTGGACGATCCCCGCTTCGACACCCGTACCCCCGGCTACGAGAACGAGGCCAACCGCTTCGGGTACATCGTGGAAGTTGACCCGTTCGATCCCACCTCCACGCCCAAGAAGCACTCCGCGCTCGGCCGTTTCAAGCACGAGGGCGCCAACGTGATCATCGCCGATTCGGGCCACGTTGTTGCCTACTCCGGCGATGATGAGCGCTTCGACTACCTCTACAAGTTCGTCTCGGCCGATAAGTACCGCGAAGGCGACCGCAAGCACAACATGACGCTGCTCTCCGCGGGCAACCTGTATGTGGCTAAGTTCACCGGCAGTGCCGCGGCCGCTGAGATCGACGGCAAGGGCACGGTTCCGGCCGACGGCGGATTCGACGGCACGGGCGAGTGGCTGCCGCTGGTGGTGGACGGGGCCTCCGCCGTCCCCGGCATGTCCGTGGAACAGGTCCTGGTGTACACCCGCCTCGCCGCCGACAAGGTTGGTCCCACCAAGATGGACCGCTGCGAGGATGTGGAGCCGAGCCTCCTCACGGGCAAGGTCTACGTGGCCTGCACCAACAACTCCGACCGCGGCAAGGCGGGCAAGGAAGGCGCCACCGAAGTCAACCCGCGCAACGAGAACCGCGACGGCCATATCGTGGAAATCACCGAAACCGGGGACCAGACCTCCACCACCTTTACGTGGAACCTGCTTATGGTCTGTGGCGATCCGGCGCAGGGCGACGTCACTTACTTCTCCGGCTTCCCGGTGGACCAGGTCTCACCCATCTCCTGCCCGGACAACCTCGCGTTCGACTCCATGGGCAACCTCTGGATCTCCACCGACGGCGCCCCGTCCGGCATCGGCAAGGCCGACGGCCTCTTCAAGGTCACCCTCGAAGGCGCTGAGCGCGGCAAGGTGGAACAGTTCCTGGCCGTGCCCCGCGACGGTGAAACCTGCGGGCCGATCGTCCATGACGACGAGCGCACCGTCTTCGTCTCCGTGCAGCACCCGGGTGAGGACGGCTCCTTCGACAAGCAGCTCTCCTTCTTCCCGGACTACGTTGCTGAAGGTGCGACGCCGGCACGCGGCCAGGTGCGCGCGCCCCGTCCGTCAGTGATCCAGGTGTTCCGCGGCTAGTCTGCGGCCCTCCACCCCAGGGACGCTCTCTCACTTAATGGGGGTTTTTGGCCAACGCTCTATCACCTCCTGTTGTTCCGGCGGCGGGAGGTGATAGAGCGTTTGGTTTAAAAGGACATTAAGTGAGAGAGCGTCTGGGGGTGGCAGACTGGTTCGGTGACTTCGCTGAATGACCCGGACCCCGCCCCTTCTTCGCCGGACACTGCCGCTTCCTCGCCGGACCCTGCCGCTTCTTCGCCGGACGGTCCTTTCCTGACGTCGCTCGAGGCGGCGCGGATCGCCGTCGATGCCCTGATCGACGGCGGTGTGGAATATGTGGTGGTCTCGCCGGGATCTCGCTCGGCTCCCATGGCGTATGCGCTGGCTGAAGCTTCCGCAGCCGGACGAGTGGAGCTGCTGGTCCGGATCGACGAGCGGTCCGCCGGCTTCACGGCCTTGGGTCTGGCTTTGTCCACCGGCTCTCCGGCGGCCGTCCTCACCACGTCCGGCACCGCCGTCGGGAATCTCCTGCCGGCCGTGATGGAGGCAAACCATGCGGCGGTCCCGTTGGTGGTGCTGTCCGCGGACCGTCCCGCGGAGCTGTTGGGCACGGGCGCCAACCAGACCACTTTCCAGCTGGACCTGTTCGGCGACCACGTCCGGTTTGCGGCCGACGTTCCCGCCGGCAGCAGCCCGCTCCGCGCGGTGGATACGGCGCTCTCCGCCGCCAGCGGCGCGTTCTCCGATCTCGCGCCCGGTCCCGTCCAGCTGAACCTGGCCTTCCGCGACCCGCTGGTGCCCTCGCCGGGGGAGCAGCTTCCGACGGCGGCTGGCCGGCGGAAATTCCGCATCGCCACCGATCCGCTCACCATGAACCTGCCGCCGGCCGCTTCTTCGCTGGAGGAGCGACGCACCGTGGTGCTGGCAGGGCACGACGCCGGCCCCGTCGCCGAAGCGTTCGCCCGCGCCCACGGCCTTCCCCTGCTCGCCGAGCCGTCCTCCAACGCCCGCTTCGGCCCCAACGCAGTGGGCCCTTACCGGCAGCTGCTGGAGCAGTTCGGACCGGCGTCGGCGCAGCACATCGAGAGGGTGGTGCTCTTCGGCCGGCCCACCCTTTCGCGGCCGGTTTCTGCGCTTCTTGCCAGGGCCGACGTTCTTTCCGCCCTGTACCAGCCGGTTCCCGTGGCCTGGTACGAGGCCGGCCGGCGCACGGAACTGCCGCTGGAGAGCCTGACCGACCTTGCAGAGTTTGCCGGCCGCGGACCGTCCGACTGGCTCGATACCTGGCTGCTGGCCGGGTCCGCCGCGCAGCACGCCCTCGACGCGGCTCTGGCCGCGGAACACGCCGCGCTCGGTCCGGCCGTGGGCGCGCTGGTGTGGGGCCACACCCGCGGCCAGCTGATGCTGGGCTCCTCGAACGGCATCCGCGACGTGGATCTCGCAGGCCTGCCTGCCGCCGAGCCGGCGGCCACCGTCTACGCCAACCGTGGCCTGGCCGGGATCGACGGCACCATCTCCACCGCCACCGGAATCGCCCTCGGCGGCCGGCAGGAAACCACGCTGCTGCTGGGCGACGTCACCTTCCTGCACGACGCCGGCGGCCTGCTCATCGGCCCCGGCGAGGCCGTGCCGGACCTGCGGATCGTGGTCCTGAACGATGCCGGCGGGGCCATCTTCGACCTGCTCGAGCACGGCGCGGTGCGCGAAGCGGGAGGTTACACGGACGCCGTCGAACGCCTCTTCAGCACCCCGCACTCAGTGGATCTCGCGGCACTCGCCAGAGCGTACGGCGTCGGCCATTGCGCGGTGACGACGACGGCGGGACTCGCCGAAGCGCTTGCCCAGCCGGTCCAGGGGCGCAGCATCGTGGAGGTCCGCACGGACCGGGTTGGCCTGCGGGACCTGCACGCCCGCCTCAGGGCCGCCGTATCCGCCGCGGTGGCTGGCGTCCTCGGCCGCTAGCCGGCGACGCGCTTACTCCTTGCCGACGCGGATATGCCCTCGCGCATCCCATATTTCGGCCGCGCCACGGAAGGTATGCGTCGAAAAGGACTACGCGCGTCGCCAGCCGCTTTCCACATAGCGGCATCTGAGCCTGGGACGCCGTCGCAGGCGGTCGTGGAGGAAAAGAAGCGCGAGAACCGGATCCGTGCCACCGGGATGAACGTGGGTGGGACTGGGCCGACCTCATGGAACCCGGGAAGCTGGAACGCATGCTGTCAGCGGCCGGCGTGCCCCGCCGTCGTACGCGTTCCGCGGATTTCGACGCGCAAAAACGTCCGTGACGCACAAAGTCCCTGGCGCGACCGGTATTTCGGTTTCGCCAGGGAATTTGCGCGTCGACACGGAAGACGCGCGTCGAGGGCGGCGAAAAGCCGGCCTACTCCTGGATCTCGATGTGGGTCGGATCAAGCACGCGGCGCAGGAATTCCTTGGTGCGGGCCTGGGTGGGTGCGGAAATGACCTGCTCGGCCACACCTTCCTCAACCACCACGCCGCCGTCCATGAACACGACGCGGTCAGCCACTTCGCGGGCGAAGCCCATCTCGTGCGTGACCACGAGCATGGTCATGCCTTCCTTGGCCAGGTTCCGCATGACTGAGAGGACATCGCCCACGGTCTCGGGGTCCAGCGCGGAGGTTGGCTCGTCGAAGAGCATCAGTTCGGGGTTCATGCTCAGCGCCCGGGCAATCGCAACACGCTGCTGCTGACCGCCGGAGAGTTGGTCCGGGAAACGGTCGGCCAGGTGGCCCAGGCCCACGCGCTCCAGGTTGTGCCGGGCCACTTTGTCGGCCTCTTCCTGGGAGCGCTTCAGGACCTTGGTCTGGGCGATGGTGCAGTTCGCCGTGGCGTTCAGGTGCGGGAACAGGTTGAACTGCTGGAACACCATGCCCACCTTGCGGCGCATCTTGTCGATGTCCACGTCGGGGTCGGTAGCCTCGAAGCCGCCCACGTGGATGGCACCTTCGTTGGGCTGCTCCAGGAGGTTCACGCAGCGCAGCAAGGTGGACTTGCCGGAGCCGGAGGGCCCGATCAGGCACACTACCTCACCCGGTGCCACGTCCAGGCTGATGCCCTTGAGGACTTCGTTGGACCCGTAGGACTTGCGCAGGTCCTTGATGGAAACCCCGGCCGCGTGGATGGTGCCGGTGCTGCCGGAGGAGGAATTTACGACGTCGTTCATGGCTTCCCTGCCTATCGCTTGGTCCGCGCGGAGCGGCTTTCGAACTTCCGGGCCAGGAGGCTCAGGGGGATGGTGATGACCAGATAGAAGGCGCCGGCCACGAGGAGCGGCGTGAGGCCCGCGCCCAGGCTGGAGATGCCGTCGCGGCCGAACTTGGTCAGCTCGTACTGCGAGGCGGTCAGGCCCAGGACGTAGATCAGCGAGGAGTCCTTGGTCAGCAGGATGACCTCGTTGGTCAGCGGCGGGAGCACAATCTTGAATGCCTGCGGAATCACGATTGACACCATGGCCCGCCACTGCGGCATGCCCAGCGACCGGGCGGCTTCGAGCTGCCCCTTCGGCACAGCCTGCAGGCCGGCGCGGAGGGTCTCAGCGATATATGCCGAAGCCACCATACCCAGCGAGATCATGACGATCAGGGTCACGTTCCACTGAACGCCAAACGCTAGCGGGACACCGTAGCCGAAGGCGATGAACACCAGCAGCGCCGGGACGCCGCGGAAAAATTCGATGTAGCCCGTGGCGATCCAGCGGTACAGCGGGAAGGCGGAGAGCTTCATCAGGGCCAGCAGAAGACCGCCGGAAAGGCCCACCACGAAGCCGAGGAACGTGTAGATGAGGGTGTTCTTGAGGCCAACCAGGAAGATGTCCGGGAACATCGGGCCGATCTTGGCGAAGTTGAAGACGCTGTTGCCGACGGTCTTCCAGTCGATGGCCAGGACCAGCGCGGCCACGGCCACTACGAAGATGCCGATCTGGATATACAGGCTCACTCTGGCCCGTTGACGTGCGGTCATTGCCATGGGGTGCTCACATTCATTTGCGTGGCTGGGGCCCCGGACCTACTGCGGTGCAGTTCGTCAGGGGCCCCAGCGGCGTCGTTCTCAGGGCTGTGTAAGTCTCAGTCCGAAAGAGTCTTATTTGGCGGCCTCGCCGAACCAGGTGGTTTCGAACTTCTTCAGGCTGCCGTCGTCGGTGATGCGCTTCAGGGTTGCGTTGACCTTCTCGGCCATGGCGGTGTTGCCCTTCTTGATGGAAACGCCGAGCTTCTCACCGGACGCGTAGTCCTCCACGCGCTTGAACTTGGGGTCATCCTTGATGGCATAGGCCAGGATGGACTGGTTGCCCAGGGCGGCGTCGATGGTGCCGGCCTGGATGGCCTGGACCAAAAGACCGCTGTCCTCGAACTGCTGCGCGTCGATGCCCTTCTCCGCTGCGTACTTGGCACCGGTGGTGGCCTGCTGGACACCAACCTTCTTGCCCTTGGCGCTGTTGATGTCCGTGATCCCGGATGCCGTGGTGGCTACGAGCGTGAGGTCATCGTCCATGTACGGGTTGGAGAAGTCCATCACAGACTTGCGGACGTCGGTGATGGACACCGAGGAGATGGAGAGGTCGCACCCGGTCAGGGCAGTGCCGGTCTCGATGGCTTCGAACGAGCTGTCCACCACGCTGAGTTCGGCTTTGAGGTCCTTGGCAATCTCGTTGGCGATGTCCATGTCGAAGCCGACGATCTTGCCGTCCTTCTGGAATTCGAACGGCTCGTAGGGGATGTCGGAGCAGACAGTCAGCTTGCCTGCGTTGATGAGCTGGACGCCGCCTTCCGAAGCTGCCGGGGTGGAGCCGCCGCCGCAGGCTGTGAGGGTGAGTGCACCGGCGGCGAGGATTGCTGCTGCCTTGGCGGCGATCTTGGCCTGGGCCAGGGACTTGAGC
The DNA here is from genome assembly GCF_014712225.1 of Pseudarthrobacter sulfonivorans. GTDB lineage: Bacteria > Actinomycetota > Actinomycetes > Actinomycetales > Micrococcaceae > Arthrobacter > Arthrobacter sulfonivorans. The sequence goes on along the minus strand of NZ_JACXBW010000001.1, from coordinate 232,370 downwards.
TGCATGTTTTTTACCTTTTGTTGCAGGGGTATGCGGTACTAAATCGGTTCATAGTGTATCGCCGAACGAGAGATGTACATCACACGAAACTTAGATTCACTATTGGATAACTATTGCCGAGCCTTATGCAAGAGTCTAAAGGGCGTGCTCGTCTGGAATCCCGGACGCCCCGCCCAACTGGGTAGCAGTAGATGTCGTTTTGAGCAGTCAAAACGACATCTGCTGCTACCTAGTTGGAGATCCCCAGCGACTCCAGCATTGGCCGGAACTTCGCCCACGTCTCAGCCAGCTCGGCCTCGGGCTGGGACCCATCAACGATTCCACAGCCGGCATATAACCGCACGGTATGCGGATCCTCGATGACCGCGCCGCGCAGTGCGATGCCCCATTCGCCGTTGCCAGCGGCGTCCAGCCAGCCAACCGGCCCTGCATACGGGCCGCGGTCCAGGTGCTCGAGCTTGCGGATCAGGGCGCCGGCCACCTGCGTGGGGGTGCCGCAAACGGCGGCCGTCGGGTGCAGCGCGTTGATCAGCGCAAGGCAGGTGGGCACGTGGCCCTCCACCTCGGTAAGTTCCGCCTTCACGTCCGACGCCAGATGCCACACATTGGGCAACTCCAAGATGAAGGGCTCGTCGTGGGCGTTCATGGCCTCGGAAAACGGCGCCAGCTGCGAGGTCAGCGACTGGATCGCGATCTCGTGCTCGTGCCGCTGTTTCTCGGACCCGGCAAGCACGCGCTCGGCATAGTCCATGGGGATTCCGTCCTCGCCGTGCGCGTCACGGCGGTCCAGCGTCCCGGCCAAAACGCGCGCCTGGGCGGTGCGGCCCTCCACCTGGATCAGCATCTCGGGCGTCGCGCCCACCAGCCCGTCGACCCCGTACGTCCAGCATTCGCGGTACCGGACGGCCAGCTCGCGCAGCACCTTCGCAGCGTTCACGCCCGACGGCACCGTGGCCACGATGTCCCGCGCCAGCACCAGCTTCTCCAGAGCCCCGGTGCGGATTTCCTCCACGCCCGCAGCGACCGCAGCCATCCAGTCTTCCTCGCTCAGCGACCCGGTGTGCAGCGTCGCCCCGGTGGCCAGCGGCAAAGGACGTACGACGGCGTCACCCGCCCCGGCGGCGCCCTCGCCCGGGATGCCATCCCAGGTGCTGCCGCCACTCAGCCAGCGGTCCAGGGCGGCGAGGGCGCCCTCCTTGGTGAGTTCGCCGTCGTCGAACGTCAGTTGCGTGAGCCAGTACCGGCCGTCCCGGACGCCCACCACAATCTCCGGGACGATCAGGCGCGATTCGTGGGCGGACTTCTTGGAGAAGGCAAAGGAGCCGAAGGCTACGGGCCCGGTGCCGGGCAGGGCCACCGAGTCGGTGATGTCCGCTTCGAGGACGAGGTGGCGCCACCAGATGTCGGCCTCGAGGAAGCGCTCCGGCCCGGTTGCGGTGAAACGCGTGATCTCACCAAAGCCCACCAGGCCGGCTTCGCGGCGGGTCCAGCAAAGGACATCGTCCCGGACCAGGAACTGCGGAAGTCCGCCGGCGGACGCGTTGCCATCCAGGGGGACCGTGAGGGTGCGGAACGTGCTCGTCATGATGAGACAACAGTACTCTGCACGCTACTCCGCGGTACTTTCAGCCCACAGCCCAAGATTTGCCCACAGTTAGGGGGCCTACGGAACATTTGAGACAATGACGGAGTGAACCGAGCATCCTTGGATAAGCGTCCGGACGAAGTAGCCACGATGTTTGACGACGTCGCACCAAAATACGACGTCGTCAACGATGTTCTGTCGATGGGACAGACGCGCCGCTGGCGCAAAATTGTGGTGGATGCCGTGGACGTGCGTCCCGGCCAGCGGGTGCTCGACCTCGCAGCCGGAACCGGGACGTCCAGTGAGCCATATGCCGATGCGGGCATAGATGTGGTTGCGTGTGATTTCTCCCTCGGCATGCTCAAGGTTGGGAAGCGCCGCCGCCCGGACATCAACTTCGTTGCCGGTGACGCCACCAACCTGCCCTTCGCGGACAACAGCTTCGACGCGAGCACCATCTCGTTCGGGCTGCGCAACGTCAACGAGCCCAAGAAGGCGCTGGCCGAAATGCTCCGCGTCACCAAGCCCGGCGGCAGGCTGGTCATCGCCGAGTTCTCCGCGCCCGTGGTTCCGCTGTGGCGCACGATGTATACCGAATACCTGATGCGTGCCCTCCCGGCCATCGCAGTGAAGGTCGCCTCCAACCCGGACGCCTATGTTTACCTTGCGGAATCCATCCGCGCCTGGCCGGACCAGGACCACCTGGCCGCCTGGTTGCAGGAATCGGGCTGGGAAAAGGTCACCTACCGGAACCTGACCGGCGGGATCGTGGCCGTCCACCGGGCGACCAAGCCGCTCGAATCAACTCCTGACGGCGGCGCTGCCGCGATTGCCGCGCACAAGGGCCCCGTGGCCAAGCTTCGCCGCAACATCACCCGCTGATACCTGTGAACGTACTTATTGTCGGCGCCGGGCCGGCCGGGTCCACCGCTGCCTACTACCTTGCCAAGGCGGGCATCAGCGTGACTGTCCTCGAGAAGACCAGCTTCCCGCGCGAGAAGGTCTGCGGGGACGGCCTCACCCCGCGCGCGGTCCGCGAAATCCAGAAACTCGGCCTGCCACACCCCGAAACTGATGGCTGGCGCCGCAACAAGGGCCTGCGGCTCATTGCGGGCGGGCGGACCATCGAGCTGCCCTGGCCCGAGGTGTCCGATTTCCCGCAGTACGGCCTGATCCGCACCCGCGTTGGCTTCGACGAGGAACTGGCCCGGCACGCGCAGGCCGCCGGCGCCGAAATCCTCGAACGGCACAGCGTCACTGAAGCCCTGCGGTCCGAAGACGGCCGCGTGACCGGTGTCCGCGCAGCGCTCCTGGACGAGTCGGGACGCAAGACGGGGGAGACTCGCGACTTCGGTGCCGACGTCGTACTCGCCGCGGACGGAAACTCCACCCGAACCGCCGTGTCACTGGGCATCCAGAAGCGCGACGACCGCCCCCTCGGCGTCGCGGTCCGCACGTACTTCACCAGCCCGCGCCACGATGACGACTGGATGGAAGGCTGGCTGGAACTCCCGGGCCGCGACGGAAAACTGCTTCCCGGCTACGGCTGGGTGTTCGGCGTCGGCGACGGCACCTCCAACGTTGGCCTCGGCATCCTGAACTCGTCCAAGGAATTCGGCAAGCTCGACTACAAGCAGGTCCTGCGCGAATGGACCGCCGCCATGCCCCCCGCGTGGGGCTTCACCCCGGAGAACCAGGTGGGCGAGATCCGGGGTGCCGCGCTGCCCATGGGCTTCAACCGCACGCCGCACTACTCTCCCGGCCTCCTGCTGCTGGGTGACGCCGGCGGCATGGTCTCCCCGTTCAACGGCGAAGGCATTTCCTACGCGATGGAGTCGGCGCGGTTCGCGGCGGAGTTCATCATTGACGCTTCCGCGCGGTCTGTTTCCGCGGGGCTAACGTACGACGCCGACGCGCACCTCGCCGGGTACGCGGACTATGTGCGCGGCCAGTGGGGATCGCACTTCACGCTGGGCCGGGCATTTGCCGCGCTGATCGGAAAGCCCTCCGTGATGAAGCTCGCGCTCCGGACGGGGATGCCGATTCCTGTGCTGATGCGCTTTGTGGTGCGGCTGCTCGCCAACCTGACCGATCCGGCAGCGAAGGGTTTTGAGGACAGGGTAATCCGGGTCCTGGAATCGCTGGTTCCGGCCACGTCCAACACCCCCTCGGCTACGAACCAGCGGTATCCGCAACAAAAAGTTAGGGTTAACCAGTGACCAACTCTGCAGACCACAGCTGGACGCATGCCGGGCACGGCCTGCCTGACTCCGAACCCAGCCTCAATACGACCGCCATCGCCACGGCCCTTCAGCTGCCGGCCGGATTCGCGGCGATCGCGGAGGATGCCGAGCTGGGCCCCGCCATCACCACCAACCTGGCCCGGGTGGAGAAGAAGCTGCGCGAAGCCATCGCCAACTCCGATCCGCTGGCTGACGCAACGTCGCGCCACCTCGTCGAGGCCGGCGGCAAGCGTGTCCGGCCGCTGCTGACCCTGCTCTGCGCCCACCTCGGTGACGCTTCATTGCCCGCCGTGGTGCAGGCGGCCGTGGTGGTGGAACTGACGCACCTGGCCACGCTCTACCACGACGACGTCATGGACTCGGCCCCGTTCCGCCGCGGCGCGCCCACAGCCCACGAAGTTTGGGGCAACTCAGTGGCCGTCCTCACTGGCGACCTCATCTTCGCCCGCGCGTCCATCCTGGTGTCCGAGCTGGGCTCCCGCGCGCTGGGCATCCAGGCCCGCACCTTCGAACGCCTGTGCCTCGGCCAGCTGCACGAAACCGTGGGCCCGCGCCCGGACGAGGACCCGGTGGAACACTACCTTTCCGTCATCGCGGATAAGACCGGCTCCCTGGTTGCGGCGTCCGGCCAGCTCGGTGCCATCTTCGCCGGTGCCGATGAGGCCTACGAAGACTTGCTGGTGGAATACGGCGAGAAGGTGGGTGTGGCCTTCCAGCTCGCCGACGACGTCATCGATGTCACCGGCGTCAAGGTCAAGTCCGGCAAGTCCCCGGGCACCGACCTCCGCGAAGGCGTCCCGACACTCCCGGTCCTGTTCCTGCGCCGCGATGCCGCCGCCGGTGACCAGTCCGCCGTCGAACTTCTGAAGCTGATTGACGGGGACCTGACCTCCGATGATGCGCTGGCTGCTGCCGTGGCCGGGCTGCGAGCGCACCCGGTCACTGCCGAGTCCTGGGTGGTCGCTCGCCGCTGGGCCGACGAAGCCATCGCTGCCCTGGCGCCGTTGCCGGAGGGCGTTGTGAAAGCCTCGCTCTCCAACTTCGCGCTGGCCGTGGTGGACCGCGCCAGCTGATTCGGTCTTCTTTGCGCGGGGCTCTGCCGGGGTCGACTCGGCGGGGCTCCGCTTTCGTTTGGGTGGGCTGGGCGGGCGCCGGCTTAAATGCAATAGCCCCGGTTCTCAGCAACGTTATGAGTCACACGTTACGTCGAACCGGGGCTATATCTCCGTTCGCATCAGACCCGCCGGAGGCGTTTAGCGGATCCATGAACAGTTTATGACAGGTTTGTCACATAACGCAAGCCAGCTGTTAGGTGCGTGTCACAGGCTCGTGAGTCCCTCGCGGGGCACATTGCGGGGCGGGATGCGCGTTCCCCGGCGCTGAGCTTCCCCTCTTTGGCTCGGCGGCCCGCTCAACCCGCTCTGTGAGGCCAAGATGCGTAACTTTCGGCCCTTTGAGGGATCTGGAAGCCCGGAAGCACTGGGATCTTGACTCGTCGGACCGCCAAAAGTCACGCACTTTGGGTGCCGCCATGCCAGTTAGGTTGTCCACATAGCCGAGGTGAGGTCTCCTCGCCGCGGCCTCCGCGCGCCAGGCTGATTTGGTGGACATTATCGACTTCCTTCGGAGGCACGGTGGGGTGGCTCGTGCCGCGCAGTTGAGGCAAGCCGGGTTCGGACGGCCCGCGATTGCCAACGCCGTCTCCATGGGCCTGGCATTGAAGCTCAGCCGCGGGGTCTACAGCCTTCCCAGCTTGAACCAGCTCGGCGAGGCGATGGCGCACGGGGGACTCCTGACATGCGTCTCAGCCGCTCCGTTCTATGAGTTGTGGACACTCGATGAAGCCCGGGGGCTGCACCTGTGCAGGAGTCATCCGGGGCCAGCTGCCAAAGTGGTCGAGCATGGCCGGCCTCAACACCCCAGGCATGGCTGGCTGCCAGTCGCCGGCCTCGCGGACGTCTTGCTTCACAGCCTTCGTTGCCTGCCCGAGTTGGAATCCTTGGTCATGGTGCAGTCGGCGGTCGGTAGACGCGACATAGAGTTGGACTTCCTCTATGCCAAGGCTCAAGGGAGGCGCAACGGAACTGCCAGGTCGGTGCTGGACCTGGTCATTCCGCGAGCAGACTCGCTCCTGGAAGTCCTGGCAAACACGCATTTCCGGCGGGCTGGCCTGCGCGTGCGGCGGCACGTCTTCATCCCAGGCGTCGGCGAGGTCGATTTCCTCATCGAGGAATGCCTGGTGGTGGAAACCGACGGTTCAACCCACTTCGCGCCCAAGTCGGTCAAGAAAGACCAGCGCCGAAACAACAGCAGCGTCCTGGGTGGCTACCTTGTGCTGCGGTACTACTACGACGATGTGGTTCACACGCCGGACGTTATGGTGGCGGAGGTTCTCAGGGTCCTCAAACTCCGGCGTGAAGGCAAGTTTCACTGAAGTCGGCCTCCGCCCCCGACGCAAATGCGTAAGTTATCCGGGCGCGTCTCCAAATATTGCCCGGAAAATCAAGGATGTTAGCCACGTCGGCGGCTATAAGTTACGCAATCCGGTCAATGTGCCCCACGACGGCTGCCCGGCCACGTGGGCCGGGCAGGCACCCAGGAGCTTTAGTCCTCTTCGTCGTTGAAGGCCCACTCGAACATGTCGAAGACGAACTCGGAGAAGGTGCCTTCCTCGCTCTTCCACTGCGCGCGGGCGTTGTTGCGGCGGTACACGATGGGGTCAGGGACGCCGAGATCTCCCACGCGGAAGCCCCAGGTGAACTGTTCCTCCTCGTCCTCGAGGAACATCAGGAAGCCTTCGTCATCAACTTCCAGCTCTTCGGGGTCCCAGAAGTAGTGGTACGCCTCCATGAGGTCCTCGCAGCCGCCAACGGCCTGGTAGAACTCGCGAAGGACCAGCGGAACCTGGAACTGGTGTTCGGCGAGGGCCGCGTCCAGTTCCTCCGCGGACAGGCCATCCTCTTCCTGCCATTCATCCTCGAGATACTTCGGAACAAGCGCGCGGAACTTCTCGAGGAACATGTCAGTCATGGTCCCAATCCTAGCTAATCGCCGGGACCCTCATTGCCGCCGCCACCGTCCCCGGAACCAGCCCCGCCTTCCTCCCGCCGATGCCAGCCGTGAACCGCCAGCGGGGCCTGCCAGGAACGCCGCCACGCCAGGACCCGGAACGTGAACACCACGGCGGCAACGGCTGCGGCAGTGAGGACGTTGAAGGCGCCCGCAACCCACAGCGCGGCGGTCAGGGCCGCCCCCAGAAACGCCGGCAAGGCGTAAATGTCCCTGGGGTTGAAGAGCTCGGGAACTTCGTTGGCCGTGACGTCGCGCAACAGGCCGCCGCCCACCGCAGTCATCACGCCCAGCAGCGCCGCGGCCACCGGATTCATGCCGGCGGCGAGGGCCTTGACGGTGCCTGTCATGCAGAACAGTGCGAGCCCGCCGGCGTCGAACAGTGTCAGCAGCGAAGTGAACCGCTCGACGCTGGTGTAGAGGGAGTACACGAGGACCGTGGCCACCACGGGAGGGAAAAGGTAGGCCGGGTTACTGAACGCGGCGGGCGGGCCGCCGGCCAGGATGAGGTCCCGGATTATGCCGCCGCCCAGGCCGACAAGCGAAGCCAGGAGCAGTGACCCCACGATGTCGATGTTCTTCCGCGCCGCCAGGAGCGAGCCGGACACTGCAAAGAAGAACACGCCCACAAGGTCCAGCCACACGGGAGCGGTGTCAAAGGCGAATGTCATGGGCGTCCCGGTTGATTCAAAGTGGGCGGACAGTGCGGCTCCAACGTTACGCTAGCGGCTATGAACACACCCATCATGGTCGCCTGTGCCCACGGGACATCGAGCCCGCAGGGCGCGGCCGAGGTCAACGCCCTGCGCGCCGCAATTGCCGCACTCCGCCCGGGCCTGGACGTGCGGGAAGCCTACGTGGACGTCCAGCAGCCGGATCTCGTGGACGTGGTGGCGGGCCTGCCCGAAGGTGCCGGGGCCGTGGTCGTACCCTTGCTGCTGAGTGTGGGCTACCACGTCAAGGTGGACATCGCGCGGGCGGTGAAGAGCCGCCCGGGGACCCTTGCCGCCGGGCCGCTGGGCCCCGATCCAAGGCTCGCGGCCCTGCTGGACCAGCGCCTCCGCGAGGCCGGCGTCACGGACCGCGACTCGATTGTCCTCGCCGCTGCGGGGTCCTCCAATCCGAACGCCGCCATCAGCGTGGAGGAGCTTGGCGGTCAGCTCCGGGAGCTGCGGCGTAACCGGATTGAGCCCGCCTACGGTGCCTCAGCCAAGCCGTCAGTGTCCGACGCCGTCGCCATGCTTCGCGAGGAAGCGGCAGGGGGTGCCGGGGCGGGGGAGTCCGCGGGGGCTGTTGACCTCCGCGGCCGCGTGGTGATTGCGTCCTACCTCCTCGCGCCGGGCTTCTTCCACGACCAGCTGGCCAAGGCGGGCGCCGACCTCGTGACGGAACCCTTGCTGCCCTCCGCCGTGCTCGCCGAGATTGCGCTGGAACGGTTCGACGCCGCCGTCGCGCGCGGTCAGTAGCGGCGCCCCGGCGCCCTGAATACAAAGGCCCGGCGAATCACAGGAAGCGGGCTTCTTCAAGGCTCACCGGCGGTTCGTGACGAAATGTTTCCCTAGGTGACTCAGGGTTTCCCGACCCTTTGTGACGCAATTGTGGGCAACCTACAGTCGATGCATGACTGATACAGCTCTAGCCGGAGCGTCCGCGGACCCCGCAGCCGCCAAGCGCCCCGCACGCACGTCCAGCCGCCCCGCTGCAAAGCCGCACGGGCAGTGGAAAGTGGACGGGAAAACCCCGCTGAACGCCAACGAAACCTGGAAGCAGGAAGACGACGGCCTCAACGTCCGCGAGCGTATCGAGACGATCTACGCCAAGGACGGCTTCGACGCCATCCCCAGCCAGGACCTCCACGGCCGCTTCCGCTGGTGGGGGCTGTACACCCAGCGCAAGCCCGGGATCGACGGCGGCAAGACCGCAACGCTCGAGCCGCACGAGCTCGAAGACAAGTACTTCATGCTCCGTGTCAGGATCGACGGCGGCGCGCTCACCACCGAGCAACTGCGCGTCATCGGCCAGATTTCCGTGGACTTTGCCCGGGACTCCGCCGACCTCACCGACCGCCAGAACATCCAGCTGCACTGGATCCGGGTGGAGGACATCCCCGAGATCTGGAACCGGCTCGAAGGTGTGGGCCTGTCCACCACCGAGGCCTGCGGCGACGTTCCCCGCGTCATCCTGGGCTCGCCCGTGGCCGGCATCGCCAAGGACGAAATCATCGACCCCACCCCGCTCATCGCTGAGCTGGGGGAGCGGTTCATCGGCAACCCGCTGCTGTCCAACCTGCCGCGCAAATACAAGACCGCCATCACCGGCCACCCCAGCCAGGACGTGGTCCATGAGATCAACGACTTCGGCCTGGTGGGCATGGTCCACCCCGAGCTGGGCGTCGGCTATGACCTCTGGGTGGGCGGTGCGCTTTCCACCAATCCGATGCTGGCCAAGCGCCTCGGGGCCTTCGTCCGGCCGGAGGAAGCCGCCGACGTGTGGCTCGGCGTCACCAGCATCTTCCGCGACTACGGCTACCGCCGCATGCGCACCAAGGCCCGGCTGAAGTTCCTGCTGGCCGACTGGGGCCCGGCGAAGTTCCGCCAGATCCTCGAGGACGAGTACCTCGGCTACAAGCTGGCCGACGGCCCGGCCGCGCCCAAGCCCACCACCCCCGGCGACCACATCGGCGTGCACGAACAGAAGGACGGCAAGTTCTTCATCGGTGCCACCCCGCTGGCCGGCCGCCTCTCCGGCGCACAGTTGGTAAAGCTCGCCGACACCCTCGAAGCGGCCGGCTCCTACCGCCTGCGCACCACCCCGCACCAGAAGCTGGTGGTCCTGGACGTCGCGAAGGACCAGGTTGAACCGCTGGTGGCTGAGCTTGACGCCCTGGGCCTGTCCGCCCGCCCGTCGGTGTTCCGCCGCGGCACCATCGCCTGCACGGGCATCGAATACTGCAAGCTGGCCATCGTGGAAACCAAGGTCACCGCCGCCACCGCCGTTGCCGACCTGGAACGCCGCCTGGCGGACCTCGCCACTTCCGGCGAACTGCCGCACGCACTGTCCCTCCACATCAACGGCTGCCCCAACTCCTGCGCCCGCATCCAGACCGCGGACATCGGCCTGAAGGGCATGATGCTGCCAACGCCCGACGGCGATCCCTCCCCGGGATTCCAGGTCCACCTGGGCGGCGGGCTGGCTTCGTCGGACCGCGAGGAGGCAGGGCTGGGGCGCACCGTCCGCGGCCTCAAGGTGTACGTCGAGGACCTGCCGGACTATGTGGAGCGCGTGGTGCGCACTTTCGTGGCCCAGCGCGCCGAAGGCCAGACCTTCGCCGAATGGGCCCACGCAGCAGACGAGGAGGCCCTCCAGTGAGCAAACACGCGCTGGGAGTAGATCCAGTGGTTGCACCGGCCGAGGCCACCGCGCAGGTTGAGGCCACGGCGGCATCGCCCGCCAACACCCTCCGCTCGCACGATGAACTCAAGGCCCTCGCCGAGTCCGGCGCCGCCGAGCTCGGCTGGGACGCCCCGGCCCGCGACGTGATCGCCTGGGTGGAGCGCAACTTCGATCTGCCCGCCGTCGCCGTCGCGTGTTCCATGGCCGACGCCGTCCTCCCGGCCCTGGTCGCTGACCAGATGCCCGGCGTCGACGTCCTGTTCCTCGAGACCGGCTACCACTTCCCGGAGACCTACGCCACGCGGAATGAAGTGGCCGCGAACCTGCGCGTCAACGTGGTGGACGTACTGCCCGAAAACACAGTGGAGCAGCAGGACCGGCTCCTGGGCAAGGACCTCTTCGCCCGGGACGCGGCCCAGTGCTGCGCCCTCCGCAAGGTGGCCCCGCTGCGCCGCACCCTGGCCGGCTACGAACTCTGGTTCACCGGCGTCCGCCGCGACGAGGCCCCCACCCGGACCAACACGCCGCTGGTGACCTGGGATGAGGCCAACGGCCTGGTCAAGGTCAACCCCGTCGCTGCATGGACGTTCGACCAGCTGGTCCAGTACTCCGACGACAACCTCCTGCCCGTCAACCCGCTGCTTTCCCAGGGTTATCCCTCCATTGGCTGCCAGCCCTGCACCCGCAAGGTGGCGCCCGGCGATGACCCCCGCGCCGGCCGCTGGGCAGGTTCCGACAAGACAGAATGCGGACTACACGTATGAGCACTTTCCTAACTGAGGAGACCACCCAGGTGACTGAAGCTGCCGTCTCCACGCGCCTCTCCAGCCTGGACGCCCTCGAGTCCGAAGCGATCCACATCATCCGCGAAGTCGTGGCCGAGTTCGAGAAGCCTGCGCTGCTGTTCTCCGGCGGCAAGGACTCCGTGGTGATGCTGCACCTGGCCACCAAGGCGTTCTGGCCGGGCAAGGTTCCGTTCCCTGTCCTGCACGTGGACACCGGGCACAACTTCCCCGAGGTCATCGACTTCCGCGACCGGACGGTGGACCGGCTGGGACTGAAGCTCGTCGTCGGTAGCGTCCAGGAGTTCATCGACCGCGGTGAGCTGACCGAACGCGCGGACGGCACCCGCAACCCGCTGCAGACCGTGCCGCTGCTGGACGCCATCCAGCAGAACAAGTTCGACGCCGTGTTCGGCGGCGGCCGCCGCGACGAGGACAAGGCCCGCGCCAAGGAGCGCATCCTGAGCCTCCGCGACGAGTTCGGCCAGTGGGACCCGCGGAACCAGCGCCCCGAGCTGTGGAACCTGTACAACGGCCGCCACACCGTGGGCCAGCACGTCCGCGCATTCCCCATCAGCAACTGGACCGAGCTGGACATCTGGCGCTACATCGAACGCGAGAACATCGAGCTGCCCGGCCTCTACTACGCCCACGACCGCGAAGTCTTTGCCCGCGACGGCATGTGGCGGGCAGTCGGCGAGGTCTCCCAGCCGCTGCCGCACGAGGAAGTCATCACCAAGACGGTCCGCTACCGCACCGTGGGCGACATGTCCTGCACCGGTGCGGTGGAATCGGACGCAGCCACCGTGAGCGACGTTGTGATCGAAGTTGCCGCCTCCACCATCACCGAACGTGGCGCCACCCGCGCAGATGACCGCATCTCCGAGGCCGCCATGGAAGACCGCAAGAAGGATGGGTATTTCTAAATGACCACCGAAGCAGTTCTCCCGGCGGATCTGGAAACAGCCCTGCCCACCACCCTTTTCCGCTTCGCCACCGCAGGATCGGTCGACGACGGGAAGTCCACTTTGGTGGGCCGCCTCCTGCACGACTCCAAGGCGATCCTCGCTGACACGCTCGACGCCGTTGCCCGCACTTCGTCCGACCGCGGCTTCGGCGGCGAGAAGGGCGGGATCGACCTCGCCCTACTGACCGACGGCCTGCGCGCCGAGCGCGAGCAGGGCATCACCATCGACGTCGCCTACCGGTACTTCGCCACGGACCGCCGCAGCTTCATCCTCGCCGACTGCCCCGGGCACGTGCAGTACACCAAAAACACGGTGACCGGCGCGTCCACGGCGGATGCCGTCGTCGTACTCATTGACGCCCGCAAGGGTGTCCTCGAGCAGACCCGCCGGCACCTGTCCGTGCTGCAGCTGCTGCGCGTGGCGCACGTGATTGTGGCCGTGAACAAGATCGACCTGGTGGACTTCAGCGAGGCCGTCTTCCGTGAGATCCAGGCGGACGTGCAGAAGGTTGCGCGGGAACTGGGCATCGGCTCCGCCGAACTGGGCACCGCAGACCACATCGACGACCTGCTGGTGATTCCGGTGTCCGCCCTCGACGGCGACAACGTGGTGGACCGTTCCGAGCGGACCCCCTGGTACGACGGCCCGGCCCTGCTGGAGGTCCTCGAAACCTTGCCGGCCGCCGATGAGATCGACACGCAGCTGGAGAGCTTCCGGTTCCCCGTGCAGCTGGTCATCCGGCCACAGGGCGCGCTGGCCCCCGACGCCGTGGCCGCCGGCCTGGACGTGGAGGCCTTCCGCGACTACCGTGCGTACGCCGGCCAGATCACCGAGGGCTCCGTGAAGGTGGGGGACAAGGTTTCGGTGCTGACCCCGGGCCAGGATCCGCGCACGACGACGGTGGCTGGCATCGATTTCGCCGGGGAGTCCCTGCAGGAAGCGTTCGCCCCGCAGTCCGTGGCAATCCGGCTGGCGGACGAGTTCGACGTCGCCCGCGGTGACACGATCGCCGCCGCCGGCACTGTCCGCGAAGCCTCAGCCGACCTGTACGCCGCTCTGTGCTGGCTCTCGCCCAAGCCGCTGCGGGAAGGTGCCAAGGTGCTGGTCAAGCACGGCACCCGCACCGTCCAGGCGCTGGTCCGCAGCGTCAGCGGCAAGCTCGACCTGGCCAGCTTCAAGCTTGAAGGCGCATCCAGCCTGGAACTCAACGACATCGGCCACGCACAGCTCCGGCTCGCCGCGCCCCTGCCGCTGGAGAACTACCTGCACCACCGCCGCACCGGCGCGTTCCTGGTGATCGACCCACAGGACGGCAACACGCTGGCAGCCGGCCTGGTCAAGGACCACCCGGGCGACCACGAGGACGAGCGCTACTCCATCTAAGCGCCGAGGTCGCCGGAAACGTGCGGGATCGCCGGAATTGCCCGGCGATCCCGCACGTTTCCGGCGATTTCGCGGTTCGGGACCTCCCGCAGCCCTTGCCACGCCTCGTTCAGCCCACCATCATCGGGAGTGGGAGGGCAGACTGTTGGAAACCATCACCAGCAAGCTCATCAACTGGGCCTCAATCCTGGACGAGAAGACCCGCGCGCAGGCCGTGGCCACCTCCACGCTGCCGTTCATCTACCCGCACCTTGCCCTGATGCCGGACGCCCACCTGGGCAAGGGAGCCACCGTGGGCTCGGTAATTCCCACCCTGCACGCGATCATTCCGGCAGCCGTGGGCGTGGACATCGGCTGCGGCATGATCGCCGTCCGCACCCAGTACTCGGTGCAGGACCTTCCCAAGGACCGGAAACGGCTGCGCGAGGACATCGAACGGGCCATCCCGCTGTCCGCCGGCCACAACAACCGGACGGTCAAGGCCACCGCCGAGCCGCGGATCGCCGAACTCAGGAAGCTGGCTGCCAAAGCCGGCTTCAACCCTGCCCAGTACGTCGCAAAGTGGGAGCTGCAGCTGGGCTCCCTGGGCTCGGGCAACCACTTCATCGAGGTGTCCGCCGACGAATCCGACGCCGTCTGGCTGTTCCTGCACTCCGGCTCGCGCGGCGTCGGCAACAAGATCGCCCAGCATCACATCGGCGTCGCGCAGCAGGTCAACCGGAAGCGTGGCACCAGGCTGCCGGACCCGGACCTCGCCTACCTGGAGGAAGGCACTTCCGAATTTGACCGGTACATCAAAGAGCTGCGGTGGGCCCAGCATTTCGCGTTGCTGAACCGCGAGGAAATGATGGACCGCGTCATCACGCAGTTCGGCCACTGGGTGGGCGGCCCCGTCACGGAACGCGAACGGATCAACTGCCACCACAACTTCACCCGGCAGGAAACCCACTACGGGAAGTCCCTGTGGGTGTCGCGCAAGGGGGCCATCAGGGCCGAGCACGGCGATCCCGGACTGATTCCCGGATCCATGGGAACGGCGTCGTACGTTGTGGAGGGCCTGGGCAACCCTGTCTCGCTCAATTCCTCCCCGCACGGCGCCGGCCGGGAGTATTCCAGGACGGCCGCGCGCAAGACTTTCTCGCTGGCTGAGCTGAAGACGGCCATGCAGGGAATCGAGTTCCGGGCCACGGAGGCGTTTATCGATGAGATTCCGGCGGCGTACAAACCCATCGACCAGGTGATGCACGATGCCGCTGACCTGGTCAAGGTCCGCCACAAACTGCGTCAGCTGATCAACGTTAAAGGGGACTGAACCGGCCGCGTTGTGGATTCAACGCGGTGCGGAATGTGACGCCGCGTGAACCCGCGTGACCCCCCGTTTCTGCTTCATTGAATGGGTTTATGTCACTCCCTATGGTGAAACAATGACAAGTTCCAAGCCCGGGATGACCCGCATCGTGGCAGGCGAAAGCGCTGTACCCCAGCGCAAGCGTGCCGTCGAGGCTGCCCTGGCCATCGGGCTGGTTTTGCTGATCGCTTTTGGCGCCGTGGTGGCGTCCAACATTTCCCGGGACTCGTCCGCTGAGGCCGCGCCGGCGGCCACACCGGCTGACGAGCTGAAGCTGGGCTACTTCGGAAACCTGACCCACGCTCCCGCGCTGGTGGGTGTGAAACAGGGAATCCTCGCCCGCAACCTGGGCAGCACCAGGCTCGGCACCGAAACGTTCAACGCCGGGCCCGCCGCGATCGAGGCACTGAACGCCGGCGCCATCGACGCCGCCTACATAGGCCCGAATCCGGCCATCAACTCGTTCGTCAAAAGCAGGGGCGAGTCCGTCAGCATCATCGCCGGCGCCGCCGCGGGCGGCGCGCAACTGGTGGTCAAGCCGGGGATCACCTCGGCCGCGGACCTGAAGGGCAAGACCCTGGCGTCCCCGCAGCTTGGCGGCACGCAGGACGTGGCGCTGCGCGCGTGGCTGTCGTCGCAGGGTTACAAAACGAACGTGGACGGCAGCGGCGACGTCGCCATCAATCCCACGGACAACGCCCAGACGCTGAAGCTGTTCCAGGATGGAAAGCTCGACGGCGCGTGGTTGCCTGAGCCGTGGGCGTCCCGTTTGGTGTTGACCGCCGGGGCCAAGGTCCTGGTGGATGAAAAGGACCTGTGGGACGGCTCCCTTTCCGGCAAGGCCGGCGAGTTCCCCACCACCATCCTGATTGTGAACAAGAAGTTCGCGGCCGAACACCCGGACACGGTGAAGGCCCTCCTGCGCGGCCATGTCGAGTCAGTAGCCTGGCTGAACAACGCACCCGCCGCGGAAAAGACGGACGTCATCAACTCCGCCCTGCAGGAATCGGCCGGCGCTGCACTCCCCGCCGATGTCCTTGAGCGGTCCCTGCAGAACGTCATTTTTACCGTTGACCCGCTCGCCGGAACGTACCCCAAACTACTCAAGGACGGGGCAGACGCAGGCACCACCAAGCAGGCGGACATCACCGGCCTGTTCGACCTCCGCGCCCTGAACGAAGTCATCGGAACTGCCGGCCAGCGGATCTCCGCCGCGCACCTCGGCCAGGACTGACCTCGCCGCCAAGGCACCCTCACCAACCTAAGGACGGGACCATGCCAGTCGTACTGGAACAGCTGGGCAAGCGCTTCGGCGACGGCGCCCCGGTGCTGGAGGACGTCAACGCCACCATCGCCTCGGGCGAGTTCGTCGCCCTCCTCGGCGCCTCCGGCTGCGGCAAATCCACCCTCCTGAACATCATGGCGGGACTGGAGGCACCGACGTCGGGCGCCCTCGAAGTACCCAGCGACGGCGCAGCATTCATGTTCCAGGACGCCGCCCTTTTCCCCTGGCTCACCGCGCGGGAAAACATCGAACTTGCCCTCAAGCTGCGCGGCCTGGGAAAAGCTGAACGCCGTGTCAAGGCCGATGAACTCCTCGAGCTGGTCCACCTCGGCGAGGCGGGGGACAAACGCCCGCACGAGCTCTCCGGCGGCATGCGCCAGCGGGTGGCACTGGCCCGGGCGCTGTCGCAGGACCGGCAGCTGCTGCTGATGGATGAACCGTTCGCCGCCCTCGACGCCATCACCCGCGACCTCCTCCACGACGAGCTGGAACGCATCTGGAAGGAAACCGGGCGCACCATCGTTTTTGTCACGCACAACGTCCGCGAGGCCGTGCGGCTGGGGCAGCGTGTGTTGCTGCTGTCGTCCCGCCCCGGGCGGGTGGTCCAGGAGTGGGCCGTCACCGAGGACCACCGAACCGACGCCGGCCTCGCCGGACAGCTGACCGGGGTCATCACCGCCCGGCTCCGGGAGGAGATTCGCCGCCATGCCAAGTAACCCCACCCCGCTCGCGGAGGCCCCGATGTCAACAAGCTCAAGCACCGAGCCGGAGACCCGCAAGGTGCACGCCGCCCTGACCCGCACGTCCACCGGCCACGAGGACCTGCGCGAGCTCGAAGCCGGGCTGGACTCCCTCCAGTCCGACGCCCTGCGCAAGCACCGGATCGACTGGAGCCGGGTGCTCCTGCCCATCGCCGCCCTGGTGGTCCTGGTCCTGGCCTGGCAGTTCTATGTATCGCTCGGCTTCAAGCGCCGCGACCTGGTTCCCGGACCGCTTGACGTGCTTGGCCAGATCGGCGTCCTCTGGGGCGAAGCGAAGCTGCAGGAAGCAGTATGGACGTCGCTGCAGCGCGGGATCGTGGGGTTCCTGATCTCGGTGGCCATCGCTACTCCGGTGGGGCTGCTGCTGGCACAGGTTGCTCCGCTGCGCCGCGCTTTCGGGCCACTTATTTCCGGACTGCAGGTCCTGCCTTCCGTGGCCTGGGTCCCCGCAGCGATCATCTGGTTCGGCCTCACCGACGCCACCGTCTACTTTGTGGTGTTCATGGGCGCCATCCCGTCCATCATCAACGGGCTCATCTCCGGCGTGGACCAGATCCCGCCGCAGTACCGCCGGGTGGGAACGGTTCTGGGCGCGAACCGGCTCCAGATGGCTATCCAGATCATCCTGCCCGCGGCACTTCCGGGGTACCTCAGCGGCCTCAAGCAGGGCTGGGCGTTCTCCTGGCGCTCCCTCATGGCTGCCGAGATCATTGCAGTGGGCGGCACCATCGGCTTCGGCCTGGGCTCGTTGCTGGACCAGGGCCGGGACCTGTCCGACATGGCAATCGTGATGGCAGCCATCCTCCTGATCCTGGCAGTCGGCATCCTGATCGAGCTGCTGGTGTTCGGGCCGATCGAGAAGCGCCTCCTCCGCAGCCGCGGCCTCCTTGCCGGCAGCACCCGCTAAGCCGCACCCCTCAAGAGGCACACAACGCAAGGCCAGAGCCCGACGGCGAGTCCCGCCGTCGGGCTTTGCTGTACCCAACGACGACGGCGAGGGGGTGGGGACAGAGTCTGGCAGACTGGCGCCATGACCGTCAGCTTCGTGTGCCGCACCGAGTCCGCGCTTCCGCGGGAGCGCCTGTTCGATCTCGCCCGCAGCGTGGACGCCCACACTGAGTCCCAAAAGGGCGCCGGCGAGCGAGCCGTTGGCGGGGTCACGTCGGGGCTGATCGGAGACGGCCAGGAGGTGACCTGGCGGGCCCGGCATTTCGGCGTCCCGCTGCGGATGACCAGCCGCATCACCTCGCTGGACTTCCCCAATGCCTTCACTGATGAGCAGGTCAAGGGCCCGTTCAAGGCCTTCCGCCACGTCCACGAGTTTGAAGCCGCAGTCACTGGCACCGTCATGACGGACCGGGTGGAGTTCACCGCGCCGTTCGGGATTCTGGGCCGCCTCGCCGAAAAGCTGGTGCTGCGCCGGTACCTGGAACGCCTCATCGCTGATAGGGGGATGTTCCTGGCGGTTCCTCAGCCTTAGGGTTCCGGGAACGGCGGCGGGCCGATGATCTCAATTCCTCCGTTGAGGCGGCCGGATTCTCTGATCCGGCCGAAATCCACCTGCCGGCTGCCCCCGGTATCAAGACCGTCAGGGGCAGCGCCGACGGGCTCGCTCGCGCCATCGTAGAAAGCCTGGGCTACTCCGGGCGTCTGCAGGCACAGGATTCGGGTGCCCTCCTGCAAAACTTTGAAGGCGTGCGGGACGCCGCGTGGGGCTATGGCTACGCCGCCTGCTGCGAGCCGGTGCTCCATCCCGTCCATGTTGAACAGGATCTCCCCGGACAGGACGTATAGCGTTTCATCGGACTCCGGATGCGTGTGCAGGGGAGTGACCTTATTGAGGGACATCTCGTCTTCGAACAGAAGGAAGGCGCCTGCGGTGTCGTGCTCGGTGGCCTTCCACGTGTGCACCCCTCCGCCGAAGAACCAGCGTCTGGCTCCTTCGCCAGGCTGGCGCACTATCGCTGATGCTGCATTCCTAGTCTCCATGTTGTTCGCCTCGATGTTCGCACGCACTTATGGGACGGTTGTCCCATAACAAGACTCGAGTACCATAAAGAGCATGTCAAGACCCTACGCAGACGTCGGCCGCACAGGCCAGAAGCGCCGCACCCTGGATGCGCTGGTAGCTGCGGCGCGCCACATCGTGGCATCCGGTGCCACGCCAACCGTGGACGAAGCTGCGCTCGCGGCGGGTGTGGCCAGAAGTACGGCATACCGGTACTTTCCCAGCCAAAGGGAGTTGCTGGCGGCCGCCCACCCTGAGACCGCACGGACGTCGATGCTGCCAGACAATCCGCCGGAAGGTGTCGCTGAACGGCTGGATGCCGTGGTGGTCGAGTTCACCACCATGATCATCGAAACCGAGGCGCAGCAGCGGACCATGTTGCGGCTTTCCCTGCAACCGGCCGAGGGACGGAACCTGCCGTTGCGCCAAGGGCGGGCCATTGGCTGGATCGCGGAGGCGCTTGCTCCTCTTCAGGAAAGCCTCACGGACCACGAGATCCATCAGCTCGTCCTCGCGATCCGCAGTGCCATAGGCATCGAGTCGCTGGTGTGGCTTACGGACATTGGGGGCCTGAGCAGGGATGCCGCGGTTGCGTCGATGCGGTGGTCGGCCAACGCTTTGCTTAACCACGCACTCTCGCAAGGGCCACCTGGAGTCATCCGCTAGCTGCACGCCGGTGGTTCCCCGCCGGCCGGAGTCACCGAACCGGGGCACTTCGACACGGACACGCCGTGGATTGAGCCATTTTGGGCCCGGACTGTAGGCAATGCGGCCCTCGACGGCGCCGGCAACAGCGCACGCGGCTTTATGACGCGGCGTTACCTTACGTGAACGGGTGTTTCCGAGCCGTTGTTGGGCAGTGTGACGCGGCCCTACCGTTGATCCATGGCAATTCAGGATATTTACCCCACCGCGCTGCGGCTCCTCGGCCGTCCCGTGCTGGTGGTGGGCGGCGGCCCGGTGGCTGCCCGCCGCGCCAAGGGACTGCTCGACGCCGGTGCCCGGGTCACCGTCGTGGCTCCCGTTGCCTCCGCCGCGCTCCAGGAACTGGCCGACGCCGGCCTCCTCACCTGGGAGCAGCGCCCGTACCGCCCGGAAGACGTCGACGGCGTCTGGTTCGTTCAGACGGCCACCGGCGATTCCGCCGTGGACACCCAGGTGTCGGCCGACGCCGAAGCGCAGCGCATCTGGTGCGTCAACGCCTCCGACCACGAAGCTTCAGCCGCCTGGACTCCCGCAGTCGCAGTGGTTGATGACGTGCACATTGCAGTGAACGCCGGGGGAGACCCGCGCCGCGCCATGGCCCTGCGCGACGCCGTCGCCACCGCACTGGAAACCGGCGACCTCCCGCTGCGCCGCCGCCGGGCCCACCGCGGTTCCGTGGCCCTGGTGGGCGGCGGACCCGGCGACACCGGCCTGATCACCGTCCGCGGCCGCCGGCTCCTGGGCCAGGCCGACGTTGTGGTTGCCGATCGTCTCGGCCCGCGCGAACTGCTCAACGAACTGGCCCCGGACGTCCGCGTCATCGAGGTGGGCAAGACCCCCGGCCACCATCCCGTGCCGCAGGCCGAGATCAACCGGATCCTCGTGGCCGAAGCGCAGCAGGGCAACCGCGTGGTCCGGCTCAAGGGCGGCGACCCGTACGTCCTGGGCCGTGGCGGTGAGGAAGCCGAATACTGCCGGCACCACGGCGTCGAGGTGGAAGTGGTCTCCGGCGTCACATCCGCGATCTCCGTTCCCGCCGCCGCCGGCATTCCCGTAACGCACCGTGGCCTGGCCAAGGGCTTCAGCGTCGTGACCGGCCACGAGGAGCTCTCCGAGGTCCCCGCCCGGGCCGACCACACTGTGGTGTTGCTCATGGGAGTGGGCCAACTGCGCGAATCGGCGTCCGCTCTGGGCAAAGCCGGGCTGCCTTTGGACACGCCAGTAGGTATCGTGGAGAACGGCTATTTGCCGAATCAGCGCGTGACCATCGGGACGCTCGGGTCCATCGCCGACCAGGCAGAAGCCACCGGCGTCGCCAATCCTGCCGTTATTGTGATCGGCGACGTTGTCCGCGTCAGCCCGTTCGCGCCGTCGCACTTCAAGACAGCGGACTACAGCACCACCACCCCGAACCAGCCCCGCACCACCGCAAGCACCAACCCCAGAACCACCCGCGTCCTCACCCCCTAGCCACACCCACCCGGACCGAAGAAAAGGAACACAGCCGTGTCATCAAGCACCTCCGTAGGATCTGCCGAGCGTCCGCTGCGCGTCGCCGTCGTGGGCTCCGGTCCGGCCGGCGTCTACGCCGCGGACATCCTCACCAAGAGCGAAGCCGTCAAGAGCGGCGAACTGACCGTGAGCATCGACCTCTTTGACCGTTACCCGGCACCCTACGGCCTGATCCGCTACGGCGTTGCCCCGGACCACCCCCGCATCAAGGGCATCGTCAACGCCCTGCACAAGGTGCTGGACCGCGGCGACATCCGCTTCTTCGGCAACGTGGACTACGGCACCGACCTCTCCATCGAGGACCTCCGCACCCACTACGACGCCGTCATCTTCGCCACCGGCGCCATCAAGGACGCGGACCTGAACATCCCGGGCGTCGAGCTGGACGGCTCCTACGGCGGCGCGGACTTCGTCTCCTGGTACGACGGCCACCCGGACGTTTCCCGCGAATGGCCGCTGGACGCCAAGGAAATCGCCGTCATCGGCAACGGCAACGTGGCCCTGGACGTGGCCCGCGTTCTGTCCAAGCACGCCGATGACCTGCTCGTCTCCGAAATCCCGGACAACGTCTACGCCGGCCTGAAGAACTCGCCCGTCACGGACGTGCACGTCTTCGGCCGCCGCGGCCCCGCGCAGGTGAAGTTCACCCCGCTGGAACTGCGCGAGCTGTCCCACTCCAAGGACGTGGACATCGTCCTGTACGCCGAGGACTTCGAGTTCGATGAGGAATCGGACCGCCAGATCCAGAGCAACAACCAGACCAAGACCATGGTGGGAACCCTCACCAACTGGATCGCCGAGCAGCCCGAGGACCTCTCCGAGCTCAAGGCCTCCCGCCGCCTGCACCTGCACTTCCTGCACAGCCCCGTGGAGATTTACGACGACGCCGAGACGCCGGGCAAGGTCGCCGGCATGAAGTTCGAGCGCACCGAACTGGACGGTACCGGCAACGCCCGCGGCACCGGCGAGTTCGTTGACTACCCTGTCCAGGCCGTCTACCGCGCCATCGGCTACTTTGGTTCGGCGCTGCCGGAAATCGAGTTCGACCACAAGAAGGGCGTTGTCCCGAACGACGGCGGACGCGTCCTGGATGCCTCCGGAACCCACGTGCCGGGCATCTACGCCACCGGCTGGATCAAGCGCGGCCCGGTGGGCCTGATCGGCCACACCAAGGGCGACGCCCTCGAGACCGTGACCTACCTGCTGGAAGACCGCGGGAACCTGCCCGTGGCGCAGACGCCCGAGGCGGACGCCGTCGTCGAACTCCTCGACTCCCGCGGCGTGAAGTTCACCAGCTGGGAAGGCTGGCTGGCGCTGGACGCCCACGAACTCGCCCTGGGTGCGGCGGCCACCGAGGCCGGCGGATCCCACGGGGTTGAGGTCAAGCGCGAGCGCATCAAGGTGGTGCCGCGCGAGGACATGGTCAACATTTCCCGCGACGGCGTCACCGCCGCGGTCTAGCCGGTAACCCGGTCAACCAACGCGGGGTCACTCCCTGTCCAATAAGACGTCACCATCGGACAGGGAGTGACTTCGCGTTGCTTTAAGCCCCACGTTGCTTTAAGCCTGTGTTGCTTTACGCGCCGCGTTGCTTTCTAGCTCCCCGCCCCGCCTGCGGCCATCAGTTCGAGCCGCTTGAGCGTCTCGGTGTTGCGCGTGCCGATCAGCACGTCGCGCACCGCCTTGGGTATCAGTTTGCCGGGGCCGCGGATGGCGTCCTCGGCGATGGTGACCCGGCTTTGGGTGCCCAGGTCTTCCACCGTGATCAGCACTTTGGCTTCGCCGATCGGCCACCCTCGTGCCACCAGTTCCAGTGAGCGGCCGGGCTCGACAGCGGTCACTCGGCTGCTGTCGTCAATCACCAGCGGCCAGGCGCCGACGGAGTGGTGCAGCCTGGCCCCGGCTTCGGGCCAGTGGGCGTCAACGGCCCGGATCCTCGAGGCGCCCACCACCCAGCCGGAGTACAGCCATCCGTCGGCGATCACCCTCCAGACGTCCTCGGCCGGTGAGCTAAATACGCGGGAAACGGTTGACATGGCTTTCCTTCCTTTCGGTGGTGCGAAAAGGTTACATCCGGCCGAACCGGGCGCGGACCAGGGCGAATACGCCGTAGCAGATGAAACCGGCCCCGATTGCAACGAGCAGGTGAGGGCCAAACGGGTGGTCGCGGAGCGCCTTCAGGCTCCCGTCCAGCCCTGTGGACTCTTGGGGGCTGTGTTTCGCCGCCGCGATGACGAAGAGCAGCCCGGCGAGATTCAAAGCGATGCCCTTGGCCATGTGTCCGGTGACGCCCAGGGAGTCGATGAGTCTGCCGCGGCGGGTCCCGTCAAAGTGAAAGAGCTCTTCCTTGAACCCGCGCCGCAGTCCTTTCACCACGAAGTAGACGCCCACCCCCATGATGGTCAGGCCGAGTGCCACCAGGACAGGCAGCCCGAACGGCGTGTTCAGGAGGGCGGTGCTGAAATCGCGTGTGGTGTCGCCCGAATCCCCGCGCAGGCCGACGGCGAACCCGGCAAAAGTCAGCCCTATGCTTCCGTAGGCAACGGCCAGAAAGCCGGAGGAGACCAGCTTTCCGAGCCGCTCCTTGCGGGGCAGGTGCCGGGCGCGGACCGTGGCTTCACTCAACTGCCACAGTCCCAGGCCAGTGCATGCAACCACGCCGGCCCACAGAATGACTGGTCCCCATGGGTTGGCGGCCAACTGCTCGATGGCACCGGTGGCTTCCGCCTCGCCAGGCTGCCCGAAGGCCAGGGCGATGGCGATGGCACCAACAATGATGTGGAGCAGGGCCATCACGGCAAATCCCGAGCGCGCCACAACGTCCAGCGCCTTTGTGTCGGACGCTTCCTCGACGGCGTCTGCCGCTTCGCTGATGCTGGAATCCCCGTCTGCCATGGCTTAGCCGTTCATCGGCCCCTCTGCGTGCAGTTTGCCGGCGCCCGGGCCCTCGACATGCACAGTGCATCGGACTACCAGCTTGCCTGGCGCGTTATCCAGCTCCACCAGGCTGTCGTGAGCGCTCAATGAGGTGAAGACCTCAGAGCCGGGCACCACGCTGACGCCCCGGGCCTTCGCGGTCTCCGTTGCGTTTTCCAAGGCTTCCTTCTCAAGGCCCGACAGGTAGCCGCCGTCATTTTCCCGGGCGGGGTCGCCGAATGCCCAGCCGAACAAGGTCCCTGTTTCCATGGCCACGATATTACGCGTTCCCGCTGCTGAAGACGGGCTTCCGTAACATTACTAAGTGTGCTTACCATGGCGTGGGCGTGAACATCAGGGAATCTGCGAAGACCGCACCAGCGTCATTCGGAACCAGCTCAACGTGAGGAAGACACATCATGGCAGGAAATCTTGTTGCCCGCGCCGTCCACGACCTGACGGCCGCGGCGTGGTTCGGCGGCTCACTCATGGGCGCAGTCGGATTGAACGGGGCGGCTGCGGAAGCCAAGGACCCGGCCGAACGTACGCGGCTCTCCAGCGCGGGCTGGATGAAGTGGGCACCCCTCCAGACGGCGGCGTTCGCCTCACACCTGGTGGCAGACCTCGCCATCGCCTGGGAGAACAAGGGGCGCATCTCCAAGCAGGACGGCGTTGCGCGGGACACGCTGATCAAGACCGCGGTGACTGTGGCCGGTGCTGCGGTGACGCTCTACGCCGGCATCCTCGGGAAGAAGGTGGACCAGCTTGCGGACCAGGGCGGCGAGGGTGCCACCGAGCCCAGGGCTGGGGCCTCCGATGAGCTGAAGTCGGCGCAACAGCAGCTCAAGATGCTGCAGTGGGCCATTCCAGGCTTCGCCGCCGCGGTGATCATCCTCGGCGCCAAGCACGGCGAAATGCAGCGGCCCAAGAACGTGTTCGCCGGCCTTCGCTCCTAGCGCCGCGACGGCATAAGCAGGAAACGCACGACGGCGGTCCGGCACTTGGGTGCCGGACCGCCGTCGTGCGCGTGCGGGGGAAGGCGCGCGTCGCCTTTGGGAACCCGCCCCCCCAACTAGGTAGCAGCAAGTGTCGTTATGAGGGCTCAAAACGACACTTGCTGCTACCTAGTTGGGACGCCGCACAGAAAGCGCAGGCCTAGGCCCGCAGCCACTCCGCGCACGAGTTAAGGTTCTGGCTCACGCTGGCCACGGCGGCCGCGGAATCGTGGGCCTCGATGGCATCCACCAGGTCGCCGTGCCCCTCGTTCGTGAGGCCGTCCAGGCGGCCCTTGCGCTGCTGCTTGAGCAGGTCCTGGTGGAAGACGTCTCCGAAGCTGACATAGAGCTCGTGCAGCAGCGGGTTCCCGGAAGCCTGGGCCACCCGCGCGTGGAATTCCCAGTCCGCCCGGGCCCACCCCTCGAAGTCGGCCGCATGCCAGGCGACCTCCCGGGCGGCGAGTACCGTGCGCAGGGCGGCGACGTCGTCGGCCGTTGCATTTTTGGCGGCGAGGCTGGCGGCCTGGGTGTCCAGGCCAAGCCGGACCTCGAGGATGTGTTCCTCCGTATGGTCCTGGTACATGCGCCGGGCGGCGCCGCTGATTTCGCTGACGGCACGGACGTAGGTGCCGTCGCCGCGGCGGACCTCCAGCATCCCGCTGTGCGCCAGGGCCTTGATGGCCTCGCGGAGCGTGCCGCGGGACACGCCCAGGCCCTGGATCAGCTCGGTCTCCGAGGGGATGCGCTGCTGCAGCTGCCATTCGCCCGAATGGATCATCTGGCGGAGCTTGGCCGTGACTTCGTCAGCGAGCGGTGGACGGTGCGACGTGCTGAGGGTCATGGGGTCCCTACCTTTTCCGGGCGGCGATGGGGGTGCGCGAGATCAGGTGGGCCACCACAACCTGGACCACCGCGAGGCCCAGCAGCAGTGCCAGGGGCAGGGTCCAGCTGCCCGTCACGCCGTACAGCAGGCCGGTGCCGAACGGGCCCGCCGTCGCCAGCAGGTAGCCGGTCGATTGCGCCAGGGTGGACAGTGCCGTGGTCTCGGCAGTGCTTGTCCCGCTCCGGCTGATCATCACCATGACCAGCGGGAAAATGCCCAGGCCGAACCCGAGCAGGACAGCGGAAATGACGGCCAGGCTCACCGGCAGGAACAGCAGTGACGCCATCCCGGCCACCATGATGATGCTGACCAGATACAGGGCAGGCCGGAGCATGCGGGGCCGCGAGCCGATGGCGATGATCACCATGCCGGCCGGCACGGAGACCAGCTGCATCAGCCCGTACAGCAGGCCGCTGTCCGCCGCGTTTACCCCCATGGTGATCAGCATTGAGGGGAACCAGCTGATGAGTGAATAGGCCAGGAGGGCCTGCAGGGTGAAGATCGCGGTGAGCAGTTTGCCCTTCCGGGTGCGCAGCAGGGGCCACGGCGAAATGTACGTGGTTGCGGCGCGGACGCTGTGCCGGTGCGTGTGCAGCACCACGGGGAGGAAGCCCAGGAAAGCCGCCACCGCCAGGAACCCGATGGCGCCCACCGCGGAGGACGGCGAACCCAGAGCCATTGCCATCGGGATAACCGCTACTGCCGTGACAGTGGCGCCGGTGGTCATGGTCACCGTGTAAAGCATGGTCATCATCGACGTGCGATGGGCGAAGTGCTCGCGAATGAACGACGGCATCGCCACATTGCAGACCGCCAAGCCGGACATCCCGATCACGGTTCCCGCCAGCAGCATGCCGGTTGCCGGGATTCCGCGCAGCAGGAGCCCGCCGGCCAGCAACGCCAGGGCCAGCAGGATGGCCTTCTCTACGCCCAGCCGGCCGGTCAGCCAGGAGGTTGCCGCCCCGGCAAGCGCAAAACACAGGGTGGGGATGGAGGGGATGACGGCCGCCAGCAGCGGCCCGTAGCCCAGGACCTGCTGAAGATCGTGCAGCAGCGCCGATGCGCCGGAGATCCCTGCCCGCAGGTTCAGCCCGATGAGCACCAGCGCCACAACACCGAACACGACGGCGGAGCGCGGCTTGGGCGGGGCGGCGGACAATGCGGGCGGAGCGGGCGGGGCAGTCATGTCTTTTACGTTAGACGTTAGACGTTTGATGTCTACGCTTCTGTGCTGAATGTCTCCGACTGTTAACGTCCCGGGCATAGACTCGGGCCAGCAGTTGGGTCGGGCGAAAGCGGAAGGACGGCTGGTCATGGCTTCCCAGGAAGTTGAGGTCGAAAAGAAGTACGACGTCGGCGCTGACGCCGAGGTGCCCGACCTCAGGAAGGTCCCTGGGGTCGCCCGGGTGGGGGAGCCGCGCGTTGACCACCTCGAGGCGGTGTACTTCGACACCGAAGACTCGGCGCTCGCCTCCCGCGGAATCACCCTCCGCCGTCGCACGGGCGGCAGCGACGCCGGGTGGCACGCGAAGCTTCCCCCGAGAGACGGTGCTGGTTCCGGGAGCGGGGGGTCCGGGTCTTCGGCTGAACCCCAGCGGCGCCGCGAGCTTCGGGCGCCGCTGGGCCAGCCCGGCGTCGTTCCAGACATTCTGTTGGCACACCTGCTGGTGTATCTGCGCGGCGACGATCCCCTGCCTGCTGTTCGACTGGAGACGCAGCGCACCACCTACCCGCTTTACGGAGATGACGGGGTCCATCTCGCGGACCTGGCAGATGATCGCGTCAGCGCGCACATCCTCAAGCTCAGCGGCGCGCTGGACGAGGAGGCCGGAACGCAGCACTGGCGTGAATGGGAACTCGAGCTGGTGCACGGAAGCCCGGACCTGTTTCCGGCGGCGGAGGATACCCTCACAGCTACGGGCGCGCGCCCGGCGGGGCACGGGTCCAAGCTGGCTAAAGCACTGCAGGGAGCTGGTGGTGCGAAGGCCGCGGGAGAGGATGTCTCCGCTTCGGCCGTCAAGCCGCCATCCAAGAAAGGGCCCGGCAGGAAAGCCCCCGGTAAGAAGGGGCCGGTATCAGACCTCCTGATCGCTTATCTGGCCGCGCAGATCGACGAAATGCTGGCCAGCGATCCCGGCGTGCGACTGGAGCAGCCCGAGGCCGTGCATGACCTGCGCTCGGCCACCCGTCGGGCACGTTCGGCGCTCGCGGCCTATCGTGGGTTTTACAGCGCCGTCACCGTTCGGCGGCTCCGGGACGAGCTGAAGTGGCTCGGCGGGATGCTGGGATCCCCGCGCGACGCCGAAGTGATGCTGGACCGCCTGCGTGGGCACGCGGCGGAGCTCCCCCCGGGACCGGCGTCGAAGGCTGCGGCGGACAGGCTGGAAGAGGAGCTCGGCAACACCCTGGACACCGCATACCGGAAGCTGCAGAAGACGCTGCTTTCCGAGCGATATTTCCGGCTCCTGGACGACCTCGAAGCCTTCCGTGATCAGCCGCCAACCCGGCCCGAAGGGGCAGCCCCGGCCCGCAAGGCGACCGGCAGGCTGGTGCGCAAAGCTGCCAAACGGCTGCAGCGCGCAGCGCGGAAAGCCAAGCGTGCCCGCCGCGGAGCCGGGTACGAGGAGACCCTTCACCAGGTCCGCAAGGATGCCAAACGGCTGCGGCACGTGGCGGAATCCATGGTGCCCGTGCATGGCAAACGCGCCAGGAAAACTGCCAAAGCCGCCCACCGGGAGCAGGAGATCTTGGGCAATTTCCATGACAGTGTGGTGGCCCGGGACCGGCTGGCCCGGATTGCCGCCATGCCCGAACTCCCGGACGACGTCGTTTCGGCTTTCGTCACGCTCCACACCCGGCAGATCCAGTTGGCGGCCGAGGCTGAAGCGAAGTATTGGAAGGCGCGCAAGAAGTCCCGCAAAACACTGCAACGCGGAGTCGGATAACGCCCCTCCGGGGCCGTTTATCGGGCGTTTAGTGACCCCGCGTTGCTTTTAGCCCTGCCGTGCGCCGAGCCGGGCCACCGCCAGCGCGAGCCAGAGCTGCACCCTGTCCGCAGTGAGCGAAGGATCATAGCCGGTCAGTTCCGTGATCTGCGCCAGCCGGTAGCGCACGGTGTTCCGGTGCAGGGTCAGGGCCTCGGCGACGGCGGCCACCGAGCCGTTGTGGTTCAGGTAAGTTTCCAGCGTGGCCATCAGCTCCGAGCCATGGGCCGCATCGAACGTGCGCAGCGGGCTGAGGGACTCGTTGGCCATGTCCGCCAAGGGAACGTCCTCGCTGGCCAGCAGCAGGGACGTCAGGCTGAGGCGTTCCGGCTCGTTCACCGGCAGGCCGTGGCTGGCCGCGTCCCGGGCCTCGAAGTAGCTCCAGCGCAGGCCGTTCGGCTTCGTGTACGCGCCGCCGATGCCGATGGTCGCGTGGATCCCCGCCTCAGCCAGGTGGTCGCTGAGCTCCCGGGCCAGCGCGGGTGCCGCGCCGCCGTCGTCATGCACCACGATCACCAGGTCCTGCCCGACGACGGCGGTCACCGCGTTCTCCAAAACCTGCGGCACCGAGGTGCTCACCAGTGCCTTGTGATGCGCGGCGGAAACCGCCAGCAGCACCACGTTCCGGCGGGTGCTGTTAAGGCCGACACCGGCCAGCCGGCGCTGGGCCTCGCTGGTCTCCAGGGAGCCGTGGATGACGTCCTCCAGGACCTGGCCGCACAGGGCACGTTGGGCCTGGCGCTGCTTTACCATGTTGTTCAGCTCCACGCTGATCAGGTTCTGGGCGTAGCCGATGATGCCGGAATCCTCGAAGGGATGGCGGACCCACAGGGTGCAGGCATCGCGGCGGCCGGTGGGAATCGGGTAGGAGGCCCAGGTGTACGCGGTGGGAAGTTCCGTACTGCTGTTGTACAGGTGGGCGGTGAACTGGGTGAGGGCAATGTCCGTGCGCAGCATGCCGCCGAGGTGCTTAAGGAGCTGGCTCAGGCCGCCGCCGGTGAGGAGTGCCCTAGCCAGGATCTGGTGGCCTGCGATCAGGCGTTCCAGCTTGGCGACGTGATCGGCGGACTGGGCGTCGGCCACCAGTTTTCCGATGGCGATGAACGGCGTTTCATAAGGGACCCGGACCACCGGAAGCCCCCAGCGGTTGGCCTCGGCAATCAGGGCCGGCGGAACGTCGTCGTGCGTCAGGCCGGTGCCGAACCCGATCCCCACAGCGCCCGCGCGCTGGACCTGGCGGACGAACCGCCGCTGCTCCGGTGCCGAACGCAGGCGCATCCCGGTGGTCAGCACCAGTTCCCCGCCGTTGAGGAAACGCTGGGGGTCCTCCAGCTCCGTGACGGCCACCCAGTTGATGTCGTGGTGCCAGGTGGTCTCCGCCAGCCCTGCTTTCGACAGGCGCAGGGACTGCACACCGAGCAGCATCGCGAGGGAAATGGCCATGCCTCAAGGATAGCCACGGGTTGGGCGCGCGCACTAAACACGGCCCTGAACGGTGTGCAGGTGGCTATTCCCGTCCTCCGGGCTGGGGCATAGGCTCAGAGCAGTCAAACACCGCACTGGTGTTCCCCCTGAAAGAGGTTGTACATCGTGGTTCAGACCTTGCAGAACTTCATCAACGGTGAGTTCGTGACCCCGGCCGGCACGAGCCTGCTGGACATCGTTAACCCCACCAACGGCGAGGTGGTGGCGAAGGCGCCCGTTTCAGTGCAGGCGGACGTTGACGCCGCCATGACCGCAGCAAGGGATGCCTTCAAGAGCTGGAAGCACGCCACCCCCGGCCAGCGCCAGCTGATGCTCCTCAAGCTCGCTGACGCCATTGAAGCCAACAGCGATGAACTGGTGGAGGCCCAGCACCGCAACACGGGCCAGGTACGCTCGCTGATAGCGTCCGAGGAAGTGGCGGCCGGGGCCGACCAGCTGCGCTTCTTTGCCGGCGCCGCCCGCATCCTGGAAGGCAAGTCCGCCGGTGAATACTTTGAGGGCCACACCTCCTACGTCCGCCGCGAACCCATCGGGGTGGTGGCGCAGGTGGCGCCGTGGAACTACCCCTTCCTGATGGCCATCTGGAAGATCGGCCCCGCCCTCGCAGCAGGCAACACCGTGGTCCTCAAGCCCTCCGACACCACTCCAGAATCCACCCTGGTGCTGGCCCGCCTGGCAGGGGACATCCTGCCTGCCGGCGTCCTGAACGTGGTCCTGGGAACAGGTGAAACCGGCGCCCTGATGGTGGAGCACAAGATCCCCGGGCTGGTGTCCATCACGGGGTCCGTCCGGGCCGGCATCGCCGTGGCCTCGGGCGCTGCACGCGGACTGAAGCGCGCCCACCTGGAGCTGGGCGGCAAGGCCCCCGCCATCGTCTTCAAGGACGCCGACATCAAAAAGAGCGCCGCTGCCATCGCCGAGTTCGCCTTCTTCAACGCCGGCCAGGACTGCACCGCCATCACCCGCGTGCTGGTCGAGGATTCAGTGCACGACGACGTCGTGGCCGCCATGGTGGAGCACACCAAGACCCTGCACACCGGCTCGCAGAACGATGAAGACAACTACTTCGGCCCGCTGAACAACGTAAACCACTTCAACGCCGTCACCTCCGTGGTGGAGCACCTCCCGGAAAACTGCAAGGTTGTCACCGGCGGCCACCGGGCGGGGGAGAAGGGCTTCTTCTTTGAACCGACCATCGTCACCGGGGCCAGGCAGACGGACGACATCGTGCAGAAGGAAACCTTCGGCCCGGTCATCACGGTGCAAAAGTTCACCACGGAGGCGGAGGCACTCGAACTGGCGAACGACGTCGACTACGCCCTCGCGTCCAGCGTCTGGACGTCCGACCACGGCACGGCCATGCGGATGAGCCGCGACCTGGACTTCGGTGCCGTCTGGATCAACACCCACATCCTGCTCACGGCCGAAATGCCGCACGGCGGCTTCAAGCAGTCCGGCTACGGCAAGGACCTCTCCATGTACGGCGTCGAGGACTACACGCGCATCAAGCACGTCATGTCCGCCCTCGACGCTTAGTCCCACCGGCACCCTCCTTTTGACGAAAGAAACACCATGACTGCCACAACAAATGACATCACCTTCCGCCTGGAACAGAAGCGCCGCGTCCAGGCCGACTTCCCGGGCCCCAAGTCCATCGCCCTGACCGAACGCCGCCGGGCCGTGGTTGCCGCGGGCGTCGCCTCCAGTGTCCCCGTCTATGTGGCCGATGCCGACGGCGGGATCATCCACGACGTCGACGGCAACTCCTTCATCGACCTCGGCTCGGGCATCGCCGTGACCAGCGTCGGCGCGTCCGATCCCGCCGTCGTCGGGGCCGTGAAGGAAGCCGTGGAGCATTTCACGCACACCTGTTTTATGGTCACCCCCTACGAAAGCTATGTGGCCCTCGCCGAGCAGCTCAACCGGCTGACCCCGGGCGACCACGAGAAGCGGACAGTGCTGTTCAACTCCGGCGCCGAGGCCGTGGAGAATGCGGTCAAGGTGGCCCGGCTCGCCACGGGGCGTGACGCCGTCGTCGCCTTTGACCACGCCTACCACGGCCGCACCAACCTGACCATGGCACTGACGGCCAAGGCCATGCCGTACAAGTCAGGCCCGGCCGGGAGTTTTGGCCCGTTCGCGCCCGAGGTCTACCGCCTGCCGATGAGCTACCCATACCGCGAGGAAAACCCGGACCTCACCGGTGCCCAGGCCGCACAGCGCGCCATCACCATGATCGAAAAGCAGATCGGCGCTGACCTGGTGGCCGCGATCATCATCGAACCCATCCAGGGCGAGGGCGGCTTCATCGTCCCGGCCGACGGCTTCCTGCCGGCCCTGGCTGACTGGGCCAGGGACAAGGGCATCGTCTTCATCGCCGACGAGGTCCAGTCCGGCTTCTGCCGCACCGGCGAATGGTTCGCCGTGGACCATGAAGGCGTGGTCCCGGACATCATCACCATGGCCAAGGGCATCGCCGGCGGCATGCCGCTCTCCGCCATAACCGGCCGCGCCGACCTGCTCGACGCCGTCCATGCGGGCGGACTGGGTGGCACCTACGGCGGCAACCCTGTGGCGTGCGCCGCGGCACTTGCTGCCATCGGTTCCATGGAGGAATACGACCTGGCCGGGCGTGCCCGCCACATCGAGGAACTGGCAACCGGCCGGCTGCGCACCCTTCAGGAAGAACTGGCCGGCGTCGGGAAGTCCGTCGTCGGCGACGTCCGGGGCCGCGGTGCCATGCTGGCCATCGAACTGGTCCAGGCCGGTTCGAAGGATCCCAACCCCGAGCTGACCAAAACCGTCGCGGCCGCCTGCCTCAAGGAGGGGGTCATCATCCTCACCTGCGGCACGTACGGCAACGTCATCCGCCTGCTGCCCCCGCTGGTGATCACCGACGCCCTGCTGAACGACGGCCTGGACGTCCTGGCCGCCGCCATTAGGGCCAACGCCTAGCGGCTACGCCAGGTAGGCGTCGCTGAACAGCAGCTGGAGCCCCTCGGTCATGGTGGGGTGCGTGATCACGGCATCGCGCACCTGCTGGTGGCGCAGGCCCCCCAGCATCGCCATCTGGACGACGCCGATGACCTCGCTGGCCTCGGCGCTGAGCAGCGCGGCGCCCAGGATCAGATCGGTGTCGCGGTCGACGACGGCCTTCCAGACGCCGTCGAGCTCGCCGATGGTGCGGGCCCGCGGAATGGCGGAAACGGGCATGCGGGCAATCCGGATGTTGTACCCGGCCGCCCGTGCTTCGGACTCGGTCAGGCCGACGCGGCCCAATTCCGGCGTGATGAACACGGCGTAGGGAATTAGCCGGTCCGTGGTGCTGAGGTCGCCGCCGGCCATGTTGGCTTTGAGGATGCGGTAGTCGTTCCAGGACGCGTGGGTGAACTGCGGGGAGCCGGCAACATCCCCTGCCGCCCAAACGCTGTCCGCAGTTGTGCGGAGGTGCTGGTCCACTGCCACGAATCCGCGCGGCGTCAGCTCGACGCCGGTCTTCTCCAGTCCCAGCCCTGCCGTGACAGGGCTGCGGCCCAGCGCCACCAGAATGTCCTTCGCGGTGACGGTGGCGCCGTCGGACAGGTCCACCGTGACCGTGCCGTCGGCCGCGCGGGTGACCTTCGTGGCCTCCACGCCGAGACGGATCTCGATGCCATCGCGCCTGAAAACCTCCCCGACAGCCCCGCCCACGTCGGCGTCCTCACGGCCCAACAGGTGCGCCCCGCGGTGAACTACGGTGACGCGGACGCCCATGAGATGAAGCATCGACGCATATTCAGCGCCGACGTAGCCGCCCCCGAGCACCACCATGCTGCGCGGGAGTTCCTCGAGCCGAAGGATGCTCTCGCTGGTCAGGACGCCGGCACCTGCAAGACCGTCGATGGGAGGCAGGGCAGGAACCATGCCCGTGTTGATGACCACCCTGGTTCCGCTGATGGTGCGGGTGCCCCCGCCGTCGAGGGCCACTTCGACGGTGCGTTCTGCCACGAACTTGGCCTCGCCGATCACCAGGTCCATCCCGGAGCCGAGGAATGCCTTCCGTTGCCCGGCCACCATGGTGCCCACAACGTCGTCCTTGCGGTGGCGCAGCCGGCTGACGTCGATGGCGGGAGACTCGGCGCCGGTGATGCCGAATTCAGCGGCTCTGCGTATGGATTTCAGGAGCCGTGCGCTGTTGACAAGGGTCTTGGTGGGGATGCAGGCCACGTTGATGCATGTGCCGCCGATCATGCCGCGTTCCACCATGGCGACGCTCTGGCCGGCCGCGGCCAGATCCATGGCCAGGGACTTCCCTGCCTTGCCGCCGCCGACAACGAGCAGGTCCACATTACGGGGCTTCATTGAGATTGGCCCTCTTCCTTGCCGGAGAATTCTTGCCTGCCACCGTCAGCGTACCCGCCTGTACGAGAGACGAAAAAGGGCAACGACTCCGGGGCGAAGGGCTGCCTTTTCGGTGTCCTGGCGGCATGCGAAGGGGGAGCTACCTAACGCCCTTGAGGGGAAAGTACCTAATACCCCCACCCTTGTCACGGGCAACTACCTAACTCCCGGCCTCTGCGAGGCGCTGTCCGTAAGTACCCCCAAGAATCTTTTAGAGTACCGGCTACTCGTGTTTGGCGTCTGGAACGATACGTAACTTGGACTTACCAACGGGCCGGGTAAGCAGCTCCTGGATGGCCCAACTCTGAGGAGACTCGGCATGAAACCGCTCCATAGTATCGAAGCCCTGGAGACGAGATTGGGGATCGCCGGCGCCCCTGCCTGCCTAACCCGCCGCTCCCCGGCCTCGCAAAGCGGAGCTCCGTTCCCATTCGTTCCGTGTCAGCCGCCGGGGAAGGACACTGCCGGCAAAAATCGCCTGATGACAGGGACTTTTACCGACACGGGGTACTTCGACGCCGGCCTGGCTACGCCCCCGGAGCAGAAGCGACGTGCCAACGCTAACGACAACATCTTGCTTGAGACAGGGGAAATGCAATGACTCAGCTTTCAACGGGAAATGAGAGCGTCACCCTGATTGCACAGGCGACCTTCGGCCGGGATAGCGCCATGTTCGAGGGACTGCTCGGCTTCGTGGCACAGCTGAGCGTCGTGCTGTGGGGCCTGGTGCTTCTCACCGTGGTAGTGCGCTTCATCGGCGTCGGGATGTATCGGCGCGGAGCCCGCCGTCGCGCCGCGCGCGCGACTCTTGTCGACACCCTGGCGCCGAGCGCAGCCGTTCCGGCCGCCGCCGCGCCGAGCACCGCCGTTCCGACCATCACGGCCGTTATCGATCTGGTCCAGCCGGCCGCCGCCCAGCTGACCGACGCCGTCGCGAATTCTTTCGGCGAGGTCCTGCAGCCGGCCGAGGCGCCTGCCGCAGTCGCCGGGACCGTGAACGTGCAGGGCCGGGGGCACCGCAACTGGCGCTCCGAGACCCATAGCACCGCGCACCTGCCCGCACTCGCCTCCAACTCCCCTGAGGCGTGAGCATGGACATCGCGCTGGTGATCTTCTGGCTGTTCGCCGGTGTCAGCATCCTGTACGTCGTGCACTTCGGCCTGTATCTGGTGGGTGCCAACTTCTACGACATCTGGCAGCAGCGGCGGAAGGGGAGGGACGTCCGGCACTCCGTAGGGTACGAGGCAGAATGTGCCGCGACGGCCACCTGGACGCGCCGGGCCCTCGCCGAGGTGCCCGGGCTGGTCTCCGTCGTCGTCGCCGCCCATAACGAGGAGTCGGTGATTGTCCGGACGCTCGACTCCATCCGGCGCAGCACGTACCGCTCGCTCGAGGTCATCGTCGCGGACGACGCGTCCACGGACCTCACCGGTCGGCTGGTCCGCGACTACCAGGTGCGCCACCCCGAGATGGACCTGCGCGTCGTGCGGATGCGCAAGAACGTCGGGAAGGGCGCGGCGCTCAACGCGGCGCTTCGCCGGCACGCGCGCGGGCAGTTCGTGATGACGCTCGACGCCGACTCGATCATCGGTCCGGACGCCATCACGAACGCCCTGACCTACTTCGAAGACCCGTACGTGGCCGGTGTCGCCGCCAACGTACAGATCCTGGATGAGACGACGGTGCTTGGGATCCTGCAGCGGTTCGAGCACATGATCGGCTACCGCTCGAAGAAGCTCTACTCGCTGCTGACTTGCGAGTTCGTGGTGGGTGGGGTGGCCTCCACCTATCGGATGCGGGTGCTGCGCAAGGTCGGCTTCTACGACACGGACACCGTGACCGAGGACATCGGCCTGAGCACGAAGATCACCAACCTGGGCAACCGGCGCTTCCGCATGGTCTACGGCGCTGACGTGGTGGCGAAGACCGAGGGCGTGCTCACGCTTCGTGCCTTGGCGAAGCAGCGCTACCGCTGGAAGTACGGCAGCATCCAGAACCTCATCAAGTACCGCGGCATGATTCTCAACCCGAGTCGCCGGTACACCGGCACGTTGACCTACTACCGGATGCCGATGGCCGTGCTCAGCGAGTTCACGCTGCTCGTCTCGCCCTTGGCCTGGACATACGCGGTCTACTGGTCGCTGGTCACGCAGACGCCCGCCCTCATACTCGGTGCTTACGCGACGATCACCGCCTACACACTGCTGACAGTGTGGATGGATGAGAACCTGACCGCACGTGAACGTGTTCGGCTGTCCATTTACGCGCCGACGGCGTACTTCCTGTTCTACATCATGGACCTGGTGCAACTGACGGCGGCAGTTCGCTGCATCGCGCGCTCACGCGGCCTGTTCCAGCGTCCCAAGATCAACACCTGGAAGTCGCCGCAGCGGGCCGGCGGCGTCCTGGTGGTAGCTCGTGCGTAGACGCAGGTGGATTCTCCGTGTGCTGTTGAATCCGCTCCTGGTCATTACGGTGGTGGTCGTCCTGATCGCCGCCGGGTGGCTACTGTACACCGGTGGGAAGAGCAGCATTGCCCAGGCGCGGCCCGGCGCGAACCTGCTCCCCACGCTCGTTGCCACTACGGCGGGCGCTGCAGTGGCGTCGGTCCCCTCGGCAGCCGCCAGCCCCGTGGGCGGTTGGAACGTACACCACAGCGGGGACGCCCTGACAACCTTGGAGCAGGTCAATGGACAGCTGAGCGGCCAGGCTCTGAAGCTCGACATCACCCAGTACGCCACGGGCGATGTCACCCTGACGAGCCCCCGGGTGAGTGTCGAGGCGGGGAAGACCTACCTGTTCAAGGCGTTCACCAGCAGTGACGCGGACTTCACGCTCCTGGCCCGCAAGTACCACGCCGACGGCAGTTCCACTTTGGAGCAGCTTCGGAACCCCCTCGAGCGGCCGGGCAATACCCCGTTCACCGTGAGCGACGCGTTCCACAGCGGAATCACGACGACGGCGGTGGAGTACGTCTTCCGGCTTTCATCGAAGGCCACCGTCCGGGTCGAGGGCGCATACCTGGAGGCAGCGGACGACGTCCGGGTGCCGGCCGCTCCGACGAGGGGCCCTAACCTCATCCCCGACCCGGGGCTCGCCGGTCCGCAGCCCGGTGCACCTGACGTATGGTCCCCGTACGCCTCCGGGGCGTCGACCGTGGAATCAGGGCGCGGCAAGGACGGTGCCGGCAACTTCCTCTGGACCCGCATCTCGAACTACCAGAACGGCGAAGCGAAGTGGCAGTACCAGCCGGTCCCGGTGACCACTGACCGGTACTTCGAGTTCGGCGCAACCTACCACTCCGACCGCCAGGTGGACGTGGTGGCGGAGTTCGAACTCGCGGCCGGCGGGCGCGAGTTCCACAACCTGGAGACGGTGCCTCCGGCGGGAGAGTGGACGACGATCGGGGAGACGTTCCAGGTCCCCGTCGGAGCCAAGTCGGCGCTGGTCACCCTGGTGTCGCACGGGGACGGCACCACAGCTGTCCGAGACTATTCCCTGACCGACATCACCAACCCGGGACCCCTCCGCTGGGACAAGCCCCTGGTCTCGATCACGTTCGACGACGGCTGGCAGTCGGTGTACGACCGCGCCCTGCCACTGCTGAACCAGCACG
The DNA here is from genome assembly GCF_014712225.1 of Pseudarthrobacter sulfonivorans. Lineage (GTDB taxonomy): Bacteria > Actinomycetota > Actinomycetes > Actinomycetales > Micrococcaceae > Arthrobacter > Arthrobacter sulfonivorans. The sequence goes on along the minus strand of NZ_JACXBW010000001.1, from coordinate 194,069 downwards.
GCTTCCGGACCACCCAGTATGTCAATCCCAGCTCCATCGAGACGCCGAACTTCGTGACGGCCGCCGAGGTGCAGCAGATGCACGACGCCGGGCATGAGATCGCCGCACACAGCTACGAACACGTCGATCTCACTGCGATCGCCACCGACCGGTTGGACGATCAGTTGCGGAAGAGTGAGGAGGCCCTCGCGGCAGCCGGCCTCAGCACCGACGACCTGGCACCCCCGTACGGACGGTCCGACTCCCAGGTCGACTGGTACGCGAGCAAGTACTTCGACATCATGCGCGGGACAGACGATGGCATCAACACCCGGCAGAACCTCAACCCGCACGATCTGAAGGTCTTCTACGTCACCGACGAGACCACGCCGGACAGACTGGCCGAAGCGCTCGCCGAGACGTCCCGGGCGAACGGGTGGCTCATCCTCGTTTACCACCAGATCGCGACCCAGGCGAACACCGGCACCCAGGAGCACACCATCGCGGCGGACCGGAGCACCATCACCAGCGACGTCCTCGGCGCCCAGCTGCAACTCGTCGACCAAAGTGGTATCCAAGTCCTGCCGGTCGCCGAGGCGTTCAAGCAGTTACAGGGCCCGTGATCAACCATTCGGCTGTGTCACCCGGCGCTGTCGGCCCCCCGAAAAGAACGGAGAATCTCATGACCGGAATCAGATCCAGCTTGGCGCGGGGGCGCGCCAGGCTCGTGGCCATCGGGGCGGTGGGGGCCATGGCCACCGCACTGCTGTCCCCGGCAGCTGCCTACGCCGCCGTGGATAACCCTGCCCCAGCGGCGCTGGTGTCCTTCACCTTCGACGACGGCCAGGCCAGCGCGCTCACGCAGGCGGCGCCTACACTGCAGAAATACGGGCTGACGGGCACCAACTACGTGATTACGAACTGCGTCGGAATGACCACCGTGCCGAACACCTGCCGGGCCAACACTGATGTGCCGTACATGACGTGGGCCCAGCTCACGCAGCTGCAGAACACGTACGGGTGGGAGATCGGGTCGCATACCGTCGACCATCAGTGCCTCGTGAGCGTCGGCAACGACTGTCAGGCCACCAAGCTGACGGCCGCGCAGGTGGACGCCGAGCTGGCCAACAGCAAGGCCACGCTGGTAGCCAACGGCTTCAACCCGACAGCGTTCGCCCCGCCGTACGGCGACTACGATATGTCCGCGCTCGCCCGGGTGGCCAAGTACTACAGCTCGATGCGCGGCTTCGCGGACACCGGCAACAACCCCTGGCCGCTCGGCGACTACCTGCTCCGCGACGTCCCCGTCCAGGAAGTCACCACCCCGGTGGCCACACTGAAGGCCCAGGTGGACGCGGCGATCGCGAACAAGCAGTGGGTCGTCTTCACCTTCCACGACATCAGGCCGACGCCGAGCAAAGTCCCGGACGACTACGAGTACGGCACCGCAGAGCTCGATCAGCTGGCCGCGTACGTCAAGACCAAGGTCACGGCCGGGCAGATCAAGAACGTCAACGTCAGCAAAGGCCTCGTGAACGGCACCCCCAACAAGATGCCGAACCCCACGTTCAACAACGGCCTTGGGGACGGCTGGCGGACCGACGCCCCGGCGACCATCACGGCGGACGCCGCGAACAACGGCAGCTACCCCGACTTCGCCAAATCGGTGAAGCTGGTCTCAGGCGCCACGACGGGTCACCTGTTCTCACCAACGCTTCCCGTGACGCCGACGACGAACTATATGTTCAAGGGCTTCCTCAACGTGGCTGCGATCACGACCGGTGAGGTCGGGTTCTACGTCGACGAGTACAACGCCGCCGGACAATGGATCTCCGGGCAGTTCCGCAAACGGGAGAACTCGCGGTGGGTGGAGTCGATGAACTTCACGTACACGCCGAGCTCCACCAATGTGGCCTCGGCGAGCCTGCAGATCTGGGTGACGGGCACCGGCATCACGGCCTACGTGGACAACGTGCAGATGCTGGCGCTCGGCGCGGAGGCTACCCCGCCGCCGTCGTCTAACCTCGTCGCCAACGGCACCTTCGACGCCGGCATCAGCTCGGGCTGGACAACCGACTCGGCTACCACCATCGTGGCCGACGCCGCGAACCACGGTAGCCCGGCCAACCCGGTGAACTCGGTCAAACTGACGGCCACCACGGCGAACAAGCACCTGTTCTCCCCACAGGTCGCGGTGACGGCCGGTACCTACAAGATCGCCGGGTACCTCAACGTCGCGGCGCGAACCAGCGGTGAGGTGGGTTTCTACATCGACGAGTACAACGCGGCCGGTCAGTGGATCTCCGGGCAGTATAAGCTCGGCGTAACGGCCGCCGGCGTGACCAACGTTGACCTGACATACTCGCCAAGCACCACCGCGGTCGCCAAGGCGAGCGTGCAGGTGATCGTCCAGGGCAACTCGGGACTGCAGGGGTACTTCGACGACGTCCGCTGGACCAAGCCCTAACGACGAGGAAGAGGACATAAGATGGCCGGGCGCGCGCACGCACTGATGGTGATGCTGGCGTCCGGCCTTCTCGTTGTCCTCGGCGGCTGCTCCTCACCCGAGCCGACACCGGAGCCGGATGTGAATGTCGACCTGTTGCACGAGAACTGGCAGGACACCCCGGGCGTGACGGCCGGAAGCAACGGCCTGCAGGTCACCGCCACCGCCAGGCGCATCGTCGAGCAGAACGGCGCGGGAGGCCAGCCGAACCCGCCGCTCAACCTGGCCGGCACACATCTGGTAGTCAGCGGGGACTTCACACTCAGCGCGACGTTCGCCGACGTGACCGCGGACGCGTCATGGGCGCTGTACGACCGGCCCCCGGTGATCGCGGACGAGTTCCGCGTCGAGCCGGCGGGCCTGCGCCTCACCCTCCAGGGCGATGACCTGGAGATCGCCGTCTTCGACGGCACGCAGAAGCGGGACATGACGCAGCCTGTCCCCGTGCATGACGAGCGCGTCACTCTGAGCGACCCGGGAGCGCCGCTCTCGGTGCGCCGGTCCGGGGACACCCTTGAAGTGACAAGCGGCGGGGACAAGCTCGCCTCGCTTCCCCTCGGCAAGGTGTTCTCCTCCGGGAAGCTGTGGCTCGGATTATCGAGCGATTCCGGGGCCTTCGACGTCACCTCCCTCAAGGCGGCTGCGCCGGAGAGCGCCGGCCTGCGCACGTCGGGGGTCGCGGTCGCCGAGGGCCAGTCGTCGGCCGACGGCCTGCAGGCACTGGCCGCCAAGTCCCGGCCGGACTTCAAGATCGGTGCGGCCGTGGCGCTCGGTCCGCTCGCCTCGGACGCAGACTACGCGCGGGAGCTCGTCGGCAACTTCGGCTCAGTCACGCCGGAGAACGCCATGAAGCCGCAGTTCCTCTCCCCGCAGCGGGGCGTCTACACCTTCGAGGAAGCCGACGCGATCCTCACGATCGCCGAGAGCAAGGGCATGACCGTGCACGGCCACACCATCGCCTTCACCGAAGCCATGCCGCGGTGGATGCAGGAGCTGCCCAGCGGCACGGACGCGGAGCGCAAGGCGAGCGCCACCGCGCTGCTTGACTACGTCAACACCGTGGTGACGCACTTCAAGGGACGGCTCGCCTCGCTCGACGTGGTCAACGAGCCCTTCGATGTCGATCAGGGGACCAGCCTCCAGCAGAACATCTGGTACCGCGTCTTCGGGCCCGGCTACCCGGCGGTCGTCTCCAAGGCGGTCTACGACGCCGATCCGGACGTCAGGCAGTTCATCAACGAGAACGGGGCCGACGTGCCGGGCCGCCGCCAGGACGCCCTGCTCAAGCTGGCGCTCGACACCAACACCCAGGGCGGCCACATCTACGGCGTCGGCCTCCAGGCGCACATCTACGACCTCGACACCGACGCCATTCCGCCGGGAGAGCTGTCCCGAACGCTCGCCACCTTCGACGCGGCGGGCCTCCGTGTGCGCATCTCGGAGAACGACGTCACGGACGACCAGGGGACGGATGCCCAGGCGAGGCAGTACGCTTCTGTGCTGGCCACCTGTCTGGGCTCGCGCGCCTGCGTCTCCTACACGACGTGGGGGGTCGATAACCGCTACAACTGGTCGATCGACGACGACGGCAGCCTGCAGCAGGGCCACGACTTCCTGTTCGACGACGGGAAGCCGAGGCCAGCGTACGACGCTATGCGGCGTTCGCTGGGCGGCTGACCGCCCGGTCGCCACCGGGCAGAGGCCGCCTACTGCCGGGCGAGCCGCTTAGCGGCCGAGTTTTTCCCTGCCATCCGCAGCATGTCCACCGTCAGGACCAGCAGCGCCAGCCACACCACCCCAAAACCGATCCAGCGGTCCGGCGTCATGGCCTCCTTGAAGACCAGCAGCGCCACAACGAACTGGAGCATGGGGGCCACGTACTGCAGCAGCCCGATGGTGGTCAACGGAAGCCGGCGGGCCGACGCGCCGAAGAACAGCAGCGGCACTGCCGTGAGCACCCCGGAAGCCGCGAGGAGCCAGAAATGCCCGGGACCCTGGGCGGCCAGGGTAGCGGAGCCACTCAGACCGAGGAACACCATGGTGGCCCCGGCCACCGGAGCCAGCACCATGGTCTCGACGCTGAGGCTTGTCACCGCATCCACTTTGCGGCCAACACGGTTCTTCACGAACCCGTACAGGCCGAAACTGAAGGCCAATGTCAGGGCGATCCAGGGCAGTTTGCCGTAGCTCACCGTGAGTACAGCCACCGCAACAAAGCCGATTCCGACCGCGGCCCACTGGAGGGCGCGCAGCTTTTCCTTGAGGACGATCACGCCGAGGAGCACCGAGACAAGGGGATTGATGAAATATCCCAGCGAGGCTTCAACAGCCTGGCCGGTGGTCACGCCGTACGTGTAGGTCAGCCAGTTCACGGCGATGAGGGCGCCGGCGATGGCCAAGGCGCCGAAGACGGAACGGTCGCGGAAGGCGTTGGCCAGGGTGCGCCAGGACCGCGTGACAGTGATCAGGATTGCGCAGAAAAGCACCGACCACACCACGCGGTTGGCCACGATCTCCACCGGCCCGGCGGGCAGGAGCGCAATGAAGTAGAGGGGAAGCAGCCCCCACAGCCCGTAGGCGCCGAAGCCGAACAGGATTCCCGCCGTCGTCTCTTTGTCCACGGCCTTCGGCCCTGAAGCCTTGAGTCCCGGCGCGCCGGACCCGCCCGCAGGCTTTCCCGCAGCCTTTGCGGCGGTGGCTTTGGTGGCGGGGGTGGGACCGTGGGGAGTAGGCACGTCTCCCATAACATCACGCTCCCGGCGGGTATTCCGCCAAATCGTCAGTAGGCTTGCCTTTATGGAACGGACGAACCGGCAGGATGCCACGCCGTGAGGCTCCGCCGCAGTAACGCGAACGGCCGCGGCTACCGGCGCGTGGCCGCGGGGACGGGCTTCAGCTACCGCGATCTGGATGGCTCCACGCTGCCTCCGGGGCCGGTCCGGGACCGGCTCGAAAGCATCGGGATCCCGCCGGCCTGGAAAGACGTGTGGATCGCGCCGTTCGAGAACGGGCACATCCAGGCGACGGGCCTGGATGCCGTGGGCCGGCGCCAGTACATCTATCATCCGGCGTGGCGTGAGCGGAAAGACCGGGTGAAGTTCGATCGCGCCCTGCAGCTGGCGGAGTCGCTGCCCGCCGCCCGCCGGCAGGTCACCCTTGACCTGCGCAGCGACGGCATTGGCCGGGAACGCGTCCTCGCGGCGGCGTTCAGGATGCTGGACAGCGGATCCCTTCGGGTCGGCTCCGAGCGGTACACCAACGAGAACGGCAGCCGCGGCCTCGCCACCCTGCTGTGCGCGCACGTGCACGTCCGCAAGGAATCCTTGGAGCTGAGATTCCCGGCCAAGAGCGGCAAGGACTGGGAATCGGAAATCCACGACGCCGACCTTGCCGCCCTCGTGCGGACCCTCAAGCGCCGCGGTGGCAACGCCCGTCTGCTGGCTTACAAGAACGGGCGCAGTTGGCATCCGGTGACCAGTGCCGAGATCAACGGCTACGTCAAGGAGCGCACGGGCCTGGACTTCACGGCCAAGGACTTCAGGACGCTGCGCGGGACCGTGGCGGCAGCCGTCAGCCTGGCGCGCAGCGGGCCCCAGGAAAAGGTGGCGGCGCGGAAGCGCGCCATCAGCATCGCCATGGAGGAGGCGGCGGCGGTGCTGGGGAACACGCCGTCGATCGCCCGCAAAAGCTATGTTGACCCCCGGCTGCTGGACCACTTTGCCGCGGGGGAGACCATCGATCCCCACCGGGTGCAGTCGGCCGAGTCCGAGCTTCGCGCGCTGCTTTACCGGGAGGGTGATGTGGTGCCGCTGCAAAGGAGCGGTTAAGCAACTCCCGGGAGCGGCGGTCCGCCTTGCACATTCCGACTTGCACGATCCGCGCCCGGGCACATTTAGAATAGGGGCACTGTGTGCAACCCGCACCGTGCACAGCCTGCATTGTGCGCTTAGGCGCATTCTCCTCGTTCCAGAAGGGCTCCCGGTGTCCAAACCAGGCGAAACCACCTCCAAGCGTCCACTCCGTGTCGCCATCGTCGGCGCCGGACCGGCGGGGGTGTATGCGGCGGACATCCTGACCAAGTCCAACGGTGTCAAGGATGGCGACTTCGAGGTCAGCATCGACCTGTTCGAGGCCTACCCGGCGCCTTACGGCCTGATCCGCTATGGGGTGGCCCCTGACCATCCGCGCATCAAGGGCATCGTGAACGCCCTGCACAAAGTCCTGGACCGCGGCGACATCCGTTTCCTCGGCAACGTCACCTACGGCCGCGACCTCACCCTGCATGACTTCCGCGCCTTCTATGACGCCGTGATCTTCTCCACCGGTGCCATCAAGGACGCGGACCTGCCCATCCCCGGCATCGACCTGGCCGGTTCTTTCGGCGGGGCGGATTTTGTGTCCTGGTATGACGGCCACCCCGATGTGCCTCGCGAGTGGCCACTGGACGCCAAAGAAGTCGCCGTGATCGGCAACGGTAACGTGGCGCTGGATGTCGCCCGGATGCTGGTCAAGCACGCCGATGAACTGCTCACCACGGAGATCCCGGACAACGTCTATGCCGGCTTGAAGAACTCGCCCGTCACGGACGTCCACGTCTTCGGCCGCCGCGGCCCCGCCCAGGTGAAGTTCACCCCGCTGGAGCTGCGCGAGCTGAGCCATATGAAGGACGTGGACATTGTGCTGTACCCGGAGGACTTCGAATTCGACGAAGCCTCCGATGAGGCCATCCGCAGCAACAACCAGATCAAAACCATGGTCAACACCCTCACCAACTGGCTGGTGGAGGAGCACGCCGAAGCGGAAGAACCGTCCTCCCGCCGCCTGCACCTTCACTTCCTGCACAGCCCCGTTGAAATATATGACGACGCCGGGTCCGGCCAGGTAGCGGGCATCAAGTTCGAGCGGATGGAACTCGACGGGACCGGCAACGTCAAGGGCACCGGCGAGTTCGTGGACTACCCCGTCCAGGCCGTGTACCGCGCCATCGGGTACCACGGCTCGCCGCTGGATGAGCTGGAATACGACGCCAAACGCGGTGTGGTCCCCAACGAGGGCGGCCGGGTCCTGGACGCCGAAGGCAACGCGGTCCCGGGAATCTACGCCACCGGCTGGATCAAGCGCGGACCGGTGGGCCTGATCGGACACACCAAGGGTGACGCCCTGGAGACCATCGGCTTCCTCCTGGAGGACCGGCTCACGCTGCCCCCGGCCCAGAACCCGGACCCCCAGGCTATTATCGATCTCCTCCACGAGCGCGGTATCGAGTACACCACGTGGGAGGGCTGGATCAAGCTCGATGCGCACGAAGCAGCCCTCGGCGCGGAATGGGTCGGCGACGACGGGACTGCCGCCGTCGTGCGTGAACGCGTCAAAGTAGTTCCGCGCGAGGAAATGATCAACATTTCCCGCGCCTGACCCGAGGCCCTAGGCAGTACGGGCCGGTGCGGCCACCAGCTTCTCCAAAGTGGCAATCGCACCCCTGCTGTGCAGTGAAGCCAGCGCGTTCCGGTAGGCGCTGCGGAACCGTTCATCGTCAATGACATCGCCGAAAAGCTCGCGGTCCGCGATGAAGGCGTCCAGGTCCTCCGGGCTACGCTGCGCGACTGCCGTCAGCTGTTCGGCCAAACGGTCGACGACGGTGATCGGCTCGCCGCTTTCATCCACACCTTCGGCGTAACGCGCCCAGCTGGCAACGATCGCGGCGGACAGCTCCACCGGCCGGCCCGCGGCCAGGTTCTCTCGGACTACAGGCATGAGCCACTTCGGGATGCGGTCCGAACTCTCGGCGCAGAGGCGCGCCACCGTGTCCGCCACGTACTCGTTGCTGAAACGATCGATCAGTTTGTGCTTGTATGCCTGCAGGTCGACGCCAGGGAGCGGGGACAGCGTGGGCGTGGCTTCTTCGTCCATGTAGCGCAGCAGAAACTTGGCGAACAGCGGGTTCCGGACAACATCGTGCACCGCGCGGTATCCGGCCAGGTGGCCGAAGTAGCACAGGCCCTGGTGGCTGGCGTTGAGCAGCCGCAGTTTCATCAGCTCGTACGGAACCACATCGTCCACGAGTTGCACGCCCGCGTCCTCGAAGGCCGGGCGGCCCGCGGCGAACTTGTCCTCCAGCACCCACTGGACGAAGTCCTCGCTGACCACCGGCCAGGCGTCGTTGATCCCATACTCCGTGAGGACATCGGTCCTGTCGGCATCGGTGGTGACCGGCGTGATCCGGTCCACCATCGAGTTCGGGAACGGCACGTTGGCCTCCAGCCAGGCCCCGAGCTCCGGATCGAGGGCCGTGGCAAACGCGGTGAACATCCGTTCCGCGACTTCGCCGTTGCCCTGGATGTTGTCGCAGCTCATCACCGTGAACGGGGCGATCCCGCGCTCGCGGCGCAGCCTGAGGCCGGCGCAGACCAGCCCAAAAGTGGTTTGCGGCCGCCCCGGGTTGGCCAGATCGGCCCGCACCTGCGGGTTGGCCAGATCGAATTCGCCCGTGACGGGATGGACGTTGTAGCCGCCCTCGGTGACGGTGAGCGAGACGATCCGGATGGCGGGGTCGGCCAGCCGTTCGACGGCGGCCTGCGGGTCATCCGGAGCGAACACGTAGTCGATGATCGAGCCGACGACGCGCACGTCGCGGCTGCCGTCCGGGTTCTTGACCACCAGGGTGTACAGCCCGTCGCTGGCCTTCAGGGCATCCCGCATCCTGGTGTCCGAGGGCATCACGCCCATGCCGCAGATTCCCCAGTCCAGGGCCTTGCCCTCGTTCATGAGCCGGTCCAAGTACATGGCCTGGTGGGCGCGGTGGAAGCCGCCCACGCCGAAATGGACGATGCCTGCGGTCACCGCGGAGCGGTCGTACGACGGCGTGGCGACCGTTTGGGGGACGTCCGGCAGGCTGCTGTTGCTGAGTTCCATGGTGCTCTCCTGGGAGGTGAATGGTGGTGGGTCAGTTGGTGGTGGCGGCCACGGGTTGGGGTGTGGTGGAGGCCTCCGCGGCCGTGGCGGGGACACCGCCGAAGCCGGGCTGCGTTCCGCGCAGGGCGGCGGCGAAGAGCCCGGCGAGGATGTAGAGGGCGGCGAAGAGGTACACCATGCCGGCCGCGCCCAGCGTCCCGTACAGGAGAGCCACGAGCAGCGGCCCGGCGAACACGGCGGCACCGATGCCCAGGTTGTACGAACTCATGGCCGCGCCCGGATGCTTCGGAGCCAGGGACACGGCGATGGCGGACAGTGGAACGAAGCCGGCCAGGCCGATGCCGAAGACGGCGCCGATCAGCAGGGTGAGCGGGTATGCGGCCGCCCAGCCCTGGCTCACCGCGTAGTCCGGCACAACATAGAGACCCAACATGGAAACGGCGCACACGAGTGCACCGCACCAGGTCACGGTGCGGCTCCAGCCGAGGCGGTCGCCGAGCCATCCGAAGAACAGGTTGCAGGGGATGTTCACCGCGTAGATCACGGTGGTCAGGATCAGGAACTGTCCCACGGACCACTGGAAGCGGTCAACGAACAGCGCCGGGAAGAAGATGGCCATGCCGTAGGTGGGGATCGAGTTGATCATGCGCGTGAGCATCACCATCAGGGCCCTGCGATCCATCACGAGCAACTTCAGGCCAAAGGTGAGCGTGGCCCAGACCTGATCGGAATTCTCCACCAGCGGGGAGCGGCCCGTTTTTTCCTTGACGCCGACGAGCGCCACGGCAGCGCCGGCGACCACCAGGACGAGGGAGATCCACAGGGTCTGGTAGTAGGAAAGGCCGAAGATTTCGAGGGAAACACTGGCCGTGGCGGCGCCGAGCGTAGGCAGGCCGGCACTGAAGGCCACGTAGAACCAGCCGATGGACATGGCCAGGCGCCTGGCATTGGCCGTGGCGCTGATCCAGACCAGGAATCCGTAAGCAAAGAACGGGTAGCCGAAGCCGCGGAGCCCATAACTGACGAAGATCAGGACCGTGTTGGAGCTGGCTGCCAAGGCAACGCCGAGGAACAGAACCTCGAACACGATCCAGATGGCCGCGCCGATGATCATGACCTTACGGGGACCCCACAGATCGGACAGCGCTGCGGAGAAGAAAGCTGCGATGGCAACAGCGATCCCGTAGACGGTGACCAGGGAGCCGGCCAAGGGGATCGAGAACCCGTGGGCGTCGGTCAGGTAGGGCGCCAGGATGTTGGTCTCGACGCCATCGCCGATCATGAACAGGGTCAGGCCAACGAACCCCCAGATCAGCGGCCGGGGGAGCCCCAGCCGATCAAAGAATGTGGCGGGTTTTGCGTCGGCGGCCTCCCGGGCCGGTGCATCAGATCTCATGTCGCTTCCTTGCGTCGCTAGCGAATCCGTGTGGTCAATCTAACAATAATTTCACAAAGATAACATAAATAATGTTAGAAGTGAGAAGTAATCAGCATGTTTGATTCACCTCGGGTTTGGATCTACCATCTGGAATGTGACTACCGAACAGCACGGTGTGGAATCCAGCGCCGGAACAGCCCTCCATGGTCTGCAGCCCGACGCGCGCCGCCATGCCTTGGCGCGGTTCGTGGAGGAGCGCGCCAGCGCCAAGTTGGAGGCAATGGCAGAGACCTTCGGCGTCAGCATCATGACCATCCACCGCGATCTGGACCAGCTGACCCGGGACGGAAGGCTGGAACGCATCCGCGGCGGTGCCAGGGCCATCCCGCGCCGGTTCGCTGAACGGGATGTCAGGCTCCGCCGCCACATGAATTCTGCCCAGAAGGACCTGCTGGCCCGGACCGCAGCCGGACTCATTCCCGGCGGCGCCATCGTCTGCCTCGACGACTCCACCACTGTCGGGGCCATGGGCCAGTACATCGCGGACCGTCAGCCGTCCACGGTGATCACGCACTCGCTGGGTCTCATGGGCGTCGTAGCCCAGCATCCGTCAATCGCGCTGGTGGGCCTGGGCGGCCAGTACTACTCCGAGACGGACAGTTTCCTGGGCACTGTGGTGGTGGACCAGGTTAAGCGCATCGCCGCGGACCTGGTGTTCGTCTCCACCACGGCTCTGAAGAACGGCGCTCTGTTCCATCCTGACGCCGAGGCCGCATTGACCAAGAAGGCCATTATCGAAGTGGCCGAGCGAAAGGTCCTGCTGGCCGACACCAGCAAGTTCGAATCCAACGGCCTCTACCACGTGGTTGACCTGGACATCTTTGACGACATCGTGGTCGCGGCGGACCTGCCTGCCTCACACCGGGCCCAGTTGGAGCGGCTGGGCCTGACAATCCATACCGCGCCTGCACTGTAATGCCCGGCACCGTCCGGACCGAGCGTCCCTTCATTCTTCAGGAGCTTCCTTGAGCCCCCAGTTCGTCCTTGGCATCGATTCGTCCACCCAGTCCTGCAAAGCCGCGCTGGTGGACGCCGAGACCGGTAAAGTCCACACCCTGCGCCGTGCCGCACACCCGGATGGCACCCAGGTGGATCCGGCGGCTTGGCAGGCGGCACTGGCCGCCTCCGCCGGCGAGCTGCTCCCGCAGGCCGACGCAGTCTCGGTGGCCGGACAACAGCACGGCATGGTGGCGCTCGATGCGGACCGCCGCGTGGTCCGGCCCGCCGTCCTCTGGAACGACACCTCATCCGCGCCGCAGGCGCGCCAGTTGGTCGACGAGTTCGGCGGGCCGCAGGCCTGCGCCGACGCCGTGGGCAGCGTCATGGTCGCCTCGCTGACCGCGTCAAAACTTCGTTGGCTCCGGGACGTCGAGCCCGAAAGCGCAGCACGCACCGAACATGTGCTGCTGCCGCATGACTACCTGACCTGGCAGTTGGGCGGACAGCGTGAAATGACAACCGACCACGGCGACGCCTCAGGCACAGGCTACTATTCGACGTCGGCACGTGAGTTTGTGCCGGAAATCGCCCGCCTGGCTCTGGGCCACGCTGTCGGCCTGCCCCGGGTAGCGGGCCCGAACGAAGTGGTCGGCGCTACTCGCGACGGCAAGGCCATCGCGGCCGGCACGGGGGACAACATGGCCGCAGCCCTTGGCCTCGGGCTTGGCCCCGGTGACGTCTGCGTGTCCATCGGCACCTCCGGTGTGGCCTCCGCCGTCGTTGACGCCAGCGTGCATGACGGCAGCGGGCTGGTATCGGGATTCGTCGACGCCACCGGGCGGAACCTGCCGCTGGCCTGCACCCTGAACGGCGCCCGCGTGCTCGAGTTCGGGGCACGCCTGCTGGGAGTGGACCACGCTGAATTCGCCAGGTTGGCCCTGTCCGCCCGGCCGGGCGCGGGCGGCGCCGTGATGCTGCCGTACCTGGACGGGGAGCGGACGCCCAACCGTCCGGAAGCAACCGGCACCATGCATGGACTGACCTCCGCAACGAACCGCGAGGATCTGGCACGCGCCGTCATCGAAGGCCTGCTGTGTTCGCTCCAGGATGCGGTCAAGGCACTGGAAACTGCCACCGGAGTGCCCACCCGGCGCATCCTGCTGATCGGCGGCGGATCACAGTCAGAGGCACTGCGCCGCATAGCACCGCAGGTCTTCGGTGTGGCAGTAAACGTCCCGGCGCCGGGGGAGTATGTGGCGCTTGGCGCGGCGCGCCAGGCTGCCTGGGCGCTCAGCGGAGCCGAGCAGCCCCCGCTGTGGCCCGGCGCAGACTCCACGGTCTTTGAAGACACACCCCGGCCCCAGGTCTACGAGCGCTATGCCGAACTCCGCGACCGGACAGAAAGCTGGGCAAGCCACTAGACTGTGCAGCACCGAGGGGAGTTCGATGAGGAACCTTATCCAGCCGCCGGCAGCTGGCAGTGAACTGCTAGCGGTGGCCCAGCGGCATGCCCTGGCCGCCCACGAGCAGCTGGACGCACGAGCCTTTCCGCTCGCGCCGGAACTCCCTGGCCTGCGCGAGCTCATCCGGGAATCCTGGCAACGGTCCGCCAAATTGCAGGCCAACCCGGACAACCCCGAAGCGCCCCTTGCCCTGGACACCGACGAACTCGAGGAATACCGGCGGCAGCATCCGCTGGCCAGCATCATGCCGGTGATCCACAAGCTCCTGGTCCAGCCCAGCCACGACAGCGGCCTGCTCGTTGCGGTGGGGGACGAGGTGGGCCGGCTGCTCTGGGTGGAGGGCGATCCGGCCCTGCAGCGCCGTGCCGAAGGCATGATGTTCGTGCCAGGCGCCGACTGGTCGGAGGCCACTGTGGGCACCAGCGCTCCAGGAACTGCCCTGGCACTGGGCCGCGGCATCCAGATTTCCGGGGCCGAGCACTACCAGCGGTCCGTGCACGCGTGGAGCTGCACCGCCGTCCCGTTCCACGATCCGGATTCCGGTGCCCTGCTGGGTGTTGTGGACATCACGGGCAAGGCCAGCGCGGTGGCGCCCCACACTCTGTCGCTCGTCGAGGCGACGGTCGCCGCCGCACAGGCGCAGCTCCGCGTAGAGCGATTGCAGTTGGCGGCAACCCTTGCCAGCCGGCCCGCCCGACGACGGAAGGCCGGTTCGGCGGCCATGCCGGGTTCGGCGCGGGCAGGGCGAGCGGGCGCCGGCGGTGTGAAGGAAGGCAGCCTCTACCGCAACAGCCTGCAGCTTCTGGGCCGCGACCAGGCGTTGCTCAGCATCGAAGGAAAAACGGTGGCGCTGTCCGCCCGGCACAGTGAGATCCTCGCCCTCCTCAGCATTCACCCGGACGGCCTGAGCGCCGACGAGATCTGTGTGCTGCTCTATCCGGGTGACGGGTCCGCCATGACGCTCCGCGCCGAAATGGTCCGGCTGCGCAAGATCCTGCACCAGCTCAACCCGGCCGCCGTCCCCGGCTCCCGGCCCTACAAACTCAGCATGGACCTGGTCCCGGACAGCGGCCAGGTGTTGAACTGCCTGCAGCGCGGTGCCCACCGGATTGCGCTCGAAATCTACCGGGGCGCGGTGCTGCCGCGGTCCGAGGCGCCGGGCATCATTGACCTGCGCGACAGGGTCTCCTCGCTCATGCGCGAAGCGGTGCTCACTGACGGCAGTGCCGAGACGCTGCTCAAGTATGCGGCCCTCCCGGAGGCAAAGGACGACGTCGACGTCCGGACTGCCGCCCTGAAGCTGCTGCCGCCGCGCTCGCCCAAACGGGCCGCCGTCGTCGCCGATCTTGAGCGGCTGGAAGCCGAACTGAGCGCCTGACCTGCTCCCTAACCTCGCAAGTCCGTTCCGGCTCCCAGCCCTCGCAAGCTCGGGCCGGGGCCTCGCCGGAGCGGCTCCACGGCCAGGGAACACGGAAGGCGTGGTCCCTGCTACAGCAACCTTTTCTGTGACCTGGCTCACGGGGTTGCAACCTAACTGCAACCTGCACCCTCGTACGCTGACTCCAACGGCGGCCGCAGGATAAGGCGGCGCCTCTTGCACAGCAAAGGAGCTAGCAATGACTGTTTACGCACAGCCCGGTACCGAGGGTTCGAAGGTCACGTTCAAGGACCGCTACGAGAACTGGATTGGCGGCGAGTGGGTAGCCCCCGTCAAGGGTCAGTACTTCGAGAACATCACCCCCGTCACCGGCAAGGTCTTCTGCGAGGTTGCCCGCGGCACCGCGGAGGACATCGAGCTCGCCTTGGACGCCGCTCACAAGGTCGCACCGTCCTGGGGCAAGACCTCCGTCACCGAGCGCGCCGCCATCCTGAACAAGATCGCCGACCGGATCGATGAAAACCTGGAGATGCTGGCCGTCGCCGAATCCTGGGACAACGGCAAGCCCATCCGCGAAACCCTCAACGCGGACATGCCGCTCGCCGCGGACCACTTCCGCTACTTCGCCTCCGCCGTCCGGGCCCAGGAAGGCCGGCTGTCGCAGCTCGACGACGACACTACCGCCTACCACTACCACGAGCCGCTCGGCGTCGTCGGCCAGATCATCCCGTGGAACTTCCCCATCCTGATGGCGGTCTGGAAGCTGGCCCCCGCGCTGGCGGCCGGCAACGCCGTGGTCCTGAAGCCGGCCGAGCAGACGCCGTCGTCCATCCTCGTCCTGATGGAACTCATCGGTGACCTCCTGCCCGCCGGCGTGCTGAACGTGGTCAACGGCTTCGGCGTCGAGGCGGGCAAACCGCTGGCCTCGAGCCCCCGCATCCGTAAGATCGCCTTCACGGGTGAAACCACCACCGGCCGGCTCATCAGCCAGTACGCCAGCCAGAACCTCATCCCGGTCACCCTGGAACTCGGGGGCAAGAGCCCCAACATCTTCTTCAACGATGTTGCCGCCGATACAAGCGACGCCTTCTACGACAAGGCACAGGAGGGCTTCGCGCTCTTCGCCTTCAACCAGGGCGAAGTCTGCACCTGCCCGTCCCGTGCCCTGGTCCAGGAGGACATCTACGACTCCTTCATGGCCGACGCCATCGCCCGGGTGGGGAAGATGATCCAGGGCAACCCGCTGGACACCGAAACGCAGGTGGGCGCGCAGGCCTCCAACGACCAGCTCGAGAAGATCCTCTCCTACATCGACATCGGCAAGCAGGAGGGCGCCAAGGTGCTCATCGGCGGCGGCCGCGCCGAGCTTCCCGGCGACCTGGCCGGCGGCTACTACGTCCAGCCCACCGTCTTCGAGGGCCACAACAAGATGCGGATCTTCCAGGAGGAGATCTTCGGCCCGGTGGTTTCGGTGACCAAGTTCAGCGACTACAACGACGCCATGGGCATCGCCAACGACACCCTCTACGGCCTCGGCGCCGGCGTCTGGTCCCGCAACGGCAACGTTGCGTACCGTGCAGGCCGCGAAATCCAGGCAGGCCGTGTCTGGGTCAACAACTACCACGCCTACCCGGCGGGTGCCGCCTTTGGCGGCTACAAATCCTCAGGCATCGGGCGTGAAAACCACTCCATGATGCTGGACCACTACCAGCAGACCAAGAACCTCCTGGTCAGCTACAACGAAAACAAGCTCGGCTTCTTCTAAGCCGGCTGGGGGCGGGTGGCCCCAGGGCCGCCCGCCATCCCCTCACCACCGCTACAACGACGCAAGGATTTCGCCAATGACGACGACAATGCAAGCAGCAGTAGTAACCGAGTTCGGCCAGGACATCCAGATCCAAAACCTTGCCATTCCCACCCCGGGGCCGGGGGAAGCCCTGGTCAAGGTGCTCACCACCGGGGTCTGCCACACGGACCTCCACGCGGCCGAGGGCGACTGGCCGGTCAAGCCGACGCCGCCGTTCATTCCCGGCCACGAGGGCGTGGGCGAAGTGGTGGCCCTGGGTGAGGGCGTCACGGACCTGGCCGTGGGCGACCTGGTCGGAAACGCCTGGCTCTGGTCCGCCTGCGGCGACTGCCAGTACTGCCGCACCGGCTGGGAAACCCTCTGTGAGGTGCAGAAGAACGCCGGCTACAGCGTGGACGGCTCGTTCGGCGAGTACATGCTGGTGGATTCGCGTTTCGCGGCGCGCATCCCGGCCGGCTCGGACCCCGTGGAGGTGGCACCGGTTCTTTGCGCAGGCGTCACGGTCTACAAGGGCCTGAAAATGACCGAGGCCAAACCTGGCCAGTGGGTCACCATCTCCGGCATCGGCGGCCTGGGGCACATCGCCGTCCAGTACGCGGTTGCCATGGGACTGCGGGTTGCCGCCGTGGACATCGCGGACGACAAGCTCGCGCTGGCGAAGTCCCATGGTGCCGAGCTGACGGTCAACGCCCTGCACGAAGATCCCGCGGAAGTCATCCAGCGTGAAACCGGAGGTTGCCATGGAGTCCTTGTCACCGCAGTGCACCCGTCCGCTTTCGGACAGGCGATCGGCATGGCGCGCAGGGGCGGGACGATTGTGTTCAACGGCCTGCCGCCGGGCGACTTCCCGGCACCGATCTTCGAGATTGTGCTCAAGGGCCTGACCGTCCGCGGTTCGATCGTCGGCACCCGGCAGGACCTGGAGGAAGCCCTGGAGTTCTACGCGCAGGGCAGGATCCATCCCACCGTTTCGGTGCGGGAACTCGGGGAAATCAACGCAGTCCTTGACGAAATGAAGCATGCGAAGATCGACGGCCGCGTGGTGCTGAGGTTCTGATGCCCAACAATCGGCTCGACGCCGCGGTGACGCTGCCGGGGGAGGATTTCTCCCGGGTGGCGCTCACCCCCGAGGCGGTGGTACTGCTGCGGAAACTTTGGCGCCAGCACGGGCCGCTGATGTTCCACCAGTCCGGTGGGTGCTGCGACGGATCATCACCCATGTGTTTCCCGGCCGGTGAGTTCATCACGGGCGATTCTGACGTGCTGCTGGGACTCTTCGATATCTCGGACGGGCTCAAGCCGGAGCCGCTGGAGTTCTGGATGTCCCGGGAGCAGTTCGAATACTGGAGCCATACGCATCTGACAGTGGATGTGGTGGCAGGCCGGGGGAGCGGCTTCTCGGTTGAGTCACCCGAAGGCAAACGTTTCCTGATCCGGTCCACCCTGATGGACTGGCCCGTCTAGCCAGTTCGACAGGAAAGCCCTCGAGGTCTCCGAAAAGGAGGCTCTCGAGGGCTTTCCTGCATTATCTTCGGCATCCATGCCGTCTCACGATGCGGAACAATTCCGACCGTCCAGTGGATGGACGGTAAAGTTGATAAGTCTGTTTCCTACACTATTCAAGATTGTGGAACCACTTATGAACCTTCTCCGGACCAAAACCATCGAGCAGTCGATCGCCGACGCCGACGAACCCGGACGCAAGCTCAAGCGGTCACTCAGTACCTGGGACCTGATGATCATGGGTGTCGCGGTAGCTGTCGGTGCCGGCATCTTCTCGGTGGGCGCCAAGGCTGCGGCCAACTTCGCCGGCCCGGCCGTGACGGTCTCCTTTGCCATTGCCGCCGTAACGTGCGCCCTCGCGATCATGTGCTACGCCGAGTTCGCCACCGCCATTCCCGTCGCCGGGTCAGCGTACGTCTTTACGTACGCCACCATGGGCGAGTTGCTCGCGTGGATCATCGGCTGGAACCTCATCCTGGAACTGTTCACCGCAGCGGCAGTTATTGCCAAGTACTGGGGCATCTACCTCAGCAAGGTCTTCGCGCTGATGGGAGCCGACGTGCCGCCGGCCCTCTCGATCGGCGGTGTGGACCTCTACTGGGGCGCTTTCCTGATTGTTGCGATCTTCACCGTCCTCCTGGTGCTGGGCACCAAGCTCTCGGCCCGCGTGGGCAACGTCTTCACACTGATCAAGATCGCCGTGGTGCTGTTTGTGATCGTGGTGGGCTTCACCTACGTGAAATTCGAGAACTACAGCCCGTTCGTCCCTGCTGCCGAGCCCACTGCCGGTGGCGCCGCTGACGTTCTCAAGCAGTCCTTCTTCGGTTTCCTCACCGGCGCTGCGCCGGCCCAGTACGGCACGCTCGGTGTCTTCGCCGGTGCTGCCCTGGTGTTCTTCGCCTTCATTGGCTTCGATGTAGTGGCTACCTCCGCGGAGGAAGTGAAGAACCCGCAGAAGACGCTGCCGCGCGGCATCTTCGGCGGCCTGGCCGTGGTGACCCTGCTCTACATCCTGGTGTCCCTTGCACTGACCGGCATGGTTTCCTACACCGACCTTGCGGCGGCAGAGAACCCCACCCTCACCACCGCGTTCGAAGCCGTCGGCAACACCACCGCTGCCAAGGTCATCGCGTTCGGCTCCCTGATCGGCCTCACCACTGTCATCATGGTGCTCCTGATGGGACTGTCCCGTGTGGTGCTGGCGATGAGCCGCGACGGCTTGCTGCCGCGGTCGCTGTCCAAAACCAGCGATAAGCGTTCGACGCCGGTCCGTCTCCAGATCATCTGCGGCGCCGCCGTGGCCCTCGTGGCCGGCCTGACCAACGTGGACCTGCTCGAAGAGATGATCAACATCGGCACTCTGTCCGCGTTTGTGATGGTCAGCCTGGGCATCCTGGTGCTGCGCAAGAAGCGCCCCGACCTGAAGCCGTCCTTCCGGGTGCCGTTCGGCAAGGTCCTGCCGGTGGTTTCCGCCGTGCTGTGCCTGTACCTGATGACAAACCTGGCCGTGGAAACCTGGATGTTCTTCGCCGGCTGGTTGGTCATCGGCATCATCATCTACTTCGCTTACGGCCAGAGGCACTCCCGCCTGAACGAAAAGTTCGCCGCGGCAAAGTCTGCGGTGGACGGCGCCCCTGAAAAGGAACTCGCGTCCCGCCTGTAGCCGCTTCGGACGCCTTGCACGAAGCTCTTTCCCGGTAGTTCCTACGGAATCCCTCGGTAATGGAGGCATCCGGTCCCTCACGGGATCGGATGCCTCTTTCATATGGTTCGGCATCGACGACGCCACGGAACGGGCAGTGCGGGGACGGCTGTAGTGCGCGAGCCAGGCTGTCACGGTGCGGCGTGCCGCCCCACCCAGTCAACAAGGGGCCGTAGCTGTTCCCATAGCGTGGCGATCTCCTGGACGGCCGCCGGTGACGAGACCCACTCCGGCTGGCCCAGGTCGGTGCCGGCTGAGAGCGACTTGTGCTTGAGCAGTTCCGCCCGGGGATGCGCCCGGTCGTAACCGCGCGGCACAGTCTTCAGTTTCTCGCCCTCCACCGAAAAGCCCGCGGCAGCTACGCCGTCCACGATGTGCCGCAGCGATTCACCGGTGCCCGATGCGTCGACCGAATTCCGGAACCTGGCCAGCTGCGCCGGGGTATGGGAGTGGTAGCCGCCTCCCACCAGCAGTCCGTCCGCGCTCACCTGGAGGTAGAAACCCACACCCTCCTGGGCAGAAGCGAAGGCGCCCTGGGCGGTTTTGTAGGGTGACTTGTCCTGGGAGAACCTGACGTCCCGGTTGGGCCGGAAGATCTTCGCAGGACCGAACCGTGGTTCCAGTTCAGCCAGGAGGGCGATGAGCGGATCCCGGACCAGGCTGGTGTAGCTGTCCTTGTGCTCCTGCCACCACTCCCGGTTGTTGTTGTCCTCAAGCTCGGCGTAGAACGCGAATGCCCCTGCGGGGATGCCCTGAAATGTACTCATGCAGTGATCCTAGGCAGGGGACCGGGCTCCAGCCAGAGCGGGCCGTGTCTATGTGGAAAGCGTCATTTTCATCCCCGCGCCTGCGAAGAACCGCGACCCTGTCCACCATGCGGTCGCTTACGTATCATGAGGATAACAATGGGCCGATCTGGTTGACCCTTCAACGTCCAGTCACTGAGACTTGCCTTGAACGTCTGTTCGGACTGCGAACAGAGTTGGCTTGGGGGCGCCTCACTCCCAATGCAAATCACAAAGGAGTGAACATGAAACGTCGTAGCGTTATTGCGGTACTCGCCGCAGCATCCGTCCTGGGCTTGTCAGCCTGCGGGTCCGGTTCACCGAGTTCCACCGGCGGCGGCAGCGCATCCGCTGGCGCAACCGGGGGCGGCGATCTGACGAAGGTCAGCGTAGGTGTCATCCCGATCGTCGACTGCGCACCGATCTATCTGGGCGATAAGCAGGGGTTCTTCAAGGACGAGGGCCTGCAGTTGGACATCCAGACAGCCACCGGCGGCGCAGCAATCGTCCCGGGCGTGGTCAGCGGCAGCTTTGACTTCGCGTTCTCCAACCTCATCTCGGTCATGGTGGCCAAGGACAAAGGCCTGGACCTGAAGTTTGTCGCCAACGGAGTGTCCACTACCGGTGAAAAGGGGAACGACGTCGGCGGAGTCGTGGTCCCGGCCGGCTCGAGTGTCCAGTCCGCGAAAGACCTCGCCGGCAAGACCGTCTCGGTAAACAACCTCTCCAATATCGGCGACACCACCATCAAGTCCGTCATCGAAAAGGACGGCGGCGATCCCGGCAGCTTGAAGTTCGTTGAGGTGGCCTTCCCGGACGCCCCGGCCGCCCTGGCCAACAAGCAGGTGGACGCAGCGTGGATCCTGGAGCCCTTCCTTTCCAAGGCCGTGTCCGAAGGGGGCAAGATCGTCTCCTCGAACTTCGTTGAAATGAGCCCGGAACTGGACATTGCCGGATACTTCACGAAGACGGACACCGTCAAGGGCAAGGCCGAGCTGACGGCGAAGTTCACCCGTGCCATGAACAAATCCCTCGAGTACGCCCAGGCGCACCCGCAGGAAGTACGGGACATCGTGGGGACCTACACCAAAATCGATGAAGCCACCCGCGCCAAGATGATCCTGCCGCGCTACCGCGTGGAATTCAACAAGGATGCGTTCAAGACCCTCGGCGACGCCGCAGCCAAGTACGGCACGCTGACCAAGGCTCCGAACGCAGGCGACCTCCTCCCGTGAGTGCCGACGCTCTAACCTCCGGCGGTCCCGTCTCCAGTGCGGGACGGGACCGCCGGCAGGTCCGCAAGTTTCCGGTAAAACAGGTGCTTGGCCTGGCCGGGATCCTAGGATTCCTGGGCACGTGGGAGCTCATTCCGCGGCTGGGCATCATCAATGAACGCTTTCTCCCGCCGGCCAGCGAGGTTATTGTGGCGCTGGTGCGGGACTTCGGCCTGACAGCCTTCTGGATCGCAGTGGTTGAAACCATGACCGCCTGGTTCCTGGGCCTGGTCATCGCCGTCGCCCTGGCGGTGCTGCTGGGCTTTGTCATCGGCTCCAGCGACTTCCTGCGCAAGGCCACGAACTCCACAGTGGAGTTTCTGCGCCCCATCCCGTCCGTGGCCCTCATTCCGCTGGCGGTGCTGCTCTTCGGTGTGAAAATCGAATCGTCGCTCATGCTGATTACCTATGCCGCCTTCTGGCAGGTCCTGATCCAGGTCCTCTACGGTGTGGCCGACATCGACATGGTCGCCAACAACACGGCCAAGACGTACGGACTGGGCCGGATGGCGCGGATCCGCTACGTCGTTTTCCCCACGGCCCTGCCCTACCTGATGACAGGGGTCCGCCTGGCCGCCACAGTGGCACTGGTCCTGGCCATCACGGCCGAACTGGTGATCGGTTCTCCGGGCCTCGGCCGGGAAATCGCGCTGGCCCAGTCCGGCGGCGCCATCTCGGGCATGTATGCCCTGGTGCTGGCCACCGGCCTGATTGGAGTACTGATCAACGCGGTGATGCGGTTCATCGAGAAGAAGACCCTGTCCTGGCACTCCTCCGTCCGTTCCGAGGTGATCGTATGAAACCCCTGAAGACCCTCGGATACGTATTGGCGCTGCCGGTCCTGCTGGTCCTGCTTTGGTGGGCCTCAACCCTCGGCGCGGTGAACTTCTTCGTCCCCACCCCGGCCACACTCGTCGCCAAGTTCGGCGAGGTCTGGTTCGGCCCACGATTCTTCAGCGACGTGCTGCCCAGCCTTGGACGGCTCCTGGTGGGCGTGGTCGCGGCAATCATCATCGGCGTCGTCGGCGGCGTCCTGATCGGCTCGGTCAAATGGCTCCGGGCGCTGTTGGAACCCACTCTGGAATTCTTCCGTGCGATCCCGCCGCCTGTGCTGGTCCCCGTTCTGATCCTGCTGATGGGCATTACGGACTCCATGAAGGTCGCAGTGATCATTTCCGGCTGTGTCTGGCCGGTCCTGCTGAACACCATCGAAGGCGTCCGGGCCGTGGACGGAGTGCTCTCTGATTCGGCGCACACCTACGGCATCGACGGCTGGGCCCGTGTCCGGTACCTGGTGCTGCCTTCGGCCAGCCCGCAGATCATGGCCGGCGTGCGCCAGTCACTGTCCCTCGGGCTGATCCTGATGGTCATCTCCGAAATGTTCGCCTCGTCCTCGGGGCTTGGCTTTACCATCGTCCAGTTCCAGCGGTCCTTCGCCATTCCGGAAATGTGGTCCGGCATTGTGGTGCTCGGTCTGCTGGGTGTGGCCATGTCGTTCATCTTCCAGTGGGCCGAGCGGAACATCCTGCGCTGGTACCACGGCCAGAAAGAGGTAGAAAATGCAGCCTGACGCAACCCCGTCCCCGTCCGGGAAGACTCTGCCGGAGGCGATGCTTTCGGTCCGCGGGCTGAAGAAGGTGTACCAGACCGACGGCGGCGACATCGAGGCGGTGCGCAACCTGACTTTCGACCTGCGCGCCGGCGAGCTGGCCTGCCTCGTGGGTCCCTCCGGCTCCGGCAAGACGACGCTCCTGAAGTGCATCTCCGGACTGATGGCCCCCACCGAGGGTGAGGTGCTCCTGGACGGCAAACGCGTCTCGGGCCCGCCGAAGAAGATGGCCGTGGTGTTCCAGGAGTACGGCCGGTCGCTGTTCCCCTGGATGCGCGTCAGGGAAAACGTGGAGCTGCCGCTGAAGAACCAGGGTGTGGCCAAGGCCGAACGAGACCGGCTCGTGGACGAGGCCCTCGAGGCCGTGGGCCTGGCCCACGTCCCGCGCTCCTACCCGTGGCAGCTGTCCGGCGGCATGCAGCAGCGCGTGGCAATCGCCCGGGCCATCGCGTATCAGCCCGAAGTGCTGCTGATGGACGAGCCGTTTGCCGCTGTGGACGCGCAGACCCGCGCGGATTTGGAGGACTTGATCCGCACGATCTGGAAGAAGTTCGGGGTGACAGTGCTCTTCGTGACCCACGACATCGACGAATCCGTCTACCTCGGCGAACGCGTCATCATCCTGTCTTCCTCGCCCACCGTGGTGCAGGAGGACATCGTGATCGACCTCCCGGTGGACCGCGATCAGTTGGAGACCCGGTCGCTGCCACGCTTCACGGAACTCCGCCACCACGTCTACGAACAGATCCAGCTCGCCAAGAAGGGCCACCGCCCCGCGGCCGCAGGCACGGTTTCGGCAGCCACCACCCAGGCCGCGCCCGCCAGCCGTACGGACGTGGCGTAGCTACCGGACAAAACGGGTAGCTGCACCAAGCGGCCCGGCATCACCGCACGAAGCCAAACCCCAGCGAAGCAAAACACCCCGCCACGGATAATCCGTGGCGGGGTGTTCAGGTTCTCCGAAGGACCGAATCAGCCGATCTTGTTGGCTGCCTCAGCGTCGGAGGCGGGGCCTGCAACCGAAGCGACGCCCAGGTTGGCACGCAGCTTCGCGCCCAGTTCGGCGTCCACGTTGGTCCAGTACTGGATGGCGCGTTCCTTGATGCCGGGGCTCTTCACGCCGCCCACGGCACCGGTGATGGTGTCCAGCAGGCGGGCCTTGGCGCCGTCGTCGAACACCTCGCGGTACAGCGTGCCGGCCTGGACGAAGTCGCCGTCTTCGGCGTGCAGGGAGTGCGCGGAGATCGTGAGCTCGCCGTCGTTCTCCCAGCCGCCGGCCGGGTTCTGCGGCTCAACAGCGGCGGGGCCACCCACGGAGTTCGGTGCGTACACCGGAACCGACGGGGCGTTGAAGTGGTAACGCCCGGCGCCGTCCTGGCTGTAGTTGTTGACCTGGCTCTTGGGCAGGTTCACCGGCAGCTGGGCGTGGTTGGTGCCCACGCGGTAACGGTGCGCATCGGCGTAGGAGAAGATGCGGGCCTGCAGCATCTTGTCCGGCGAAGCGGCAATGCCCGGCACGAAGTTCGACGGCGCGAAGGTGGCCTGCTCGATCTGCGCGAAGTAGTTCTCCGGGTTCTTGTTCAGCTCCATGGTGCCCACGTGGATCAGCGGGTAGTCAGCGTGCGGCCACACCTTGGTGAGGTCGAACGGGTTGAAGCGGTAGGTCTTGGCGTCTTCGTACGGCATGACCTGGACGTGCAGTTCCCAGGACGGGAAGTTGCCCTCGGCGATGTTTTCCTGCAGGTCGCGGATGTAGAAGTCCGCGTCCGAGCCGGCCAGTTCTTCGGCCTGATCGCCGGTCATGGCCTTGACGCCCTGGTTGGACTTGAAGTGGTACTTGACCCAGAAGCGCTGGCCCTCGGCGTTGATCCACTGGTAGGTGTGTGAGCCGTAGCCCTGCATTTCCCGCCAGGAAGCCGGCAGGCCGCGGTCGCCCATCAGCCAGGTGACCTGGTGTGCGGATTCGGGGGACAGGGTCCAGAAGTCCCACTGCATGTCGGCGTCACGCAGGTGGGTGCCCGGGAGGCGCTTCTGCGAGTGGATGAAGTCCGGGAACTTGATGCCGTCACGGATGAAGAAGACGGGGGTGTTGTTGCCCACGAGGTCGTAGTTGCCCTCGGTGGTGTAGAACTTGACGGCGAAGCCGCGGGGATCGCGCCAGGTGTCGGGGGAGCCGCTTTCGCCGGCGACCGAGGAGAAACGGATCAGCATGTCCGTCTCCACACCCGGCTGCAGGAATGCTGCCTTGGTGTACTTGGAGACGTCCGAGGTGGTCTTGAACGTACCGAAGGCGCCGCCGCCCTTGGCATGCACCACACGCTCCGGCACACGCTCGCGGTTGAACTGCGCGAGCTTTTCGATCAGGTAGTGGTCCGTCAGGATGATGGCACCGTCGGCACCAACTGACTGGGAGTGCGCGTCGGACGTGACGGGGGCACCTGACTGGGTCGTTGAAATGGCAGTCATTGTTCTCCTATTTCTCGGTTACTTGGGTACGTTCAGAAGGAAGTTGTTGGGACTGCTGGCAGTCCTGGCAGATGCCCTGGTACATCACGTCGGCGATCTGGATGGTCATGGGCTTGGCGTTCTCATCCCAGTGCGGGGTGAGGCAGGGCGCATGCCCGACGGCGCATTCCACGTCCTCCACGAGCCCGCAGCTGATGCAGATGGCGTGGTGGTGGTTGTCGCCCACGCGGGTCTCGTACAGGGCGGGGGAGTGCGGCGGCTCGAAGCGGCGCAGCATATGCAGGTCGGTGAGGTCGCCCAGGACAACGTAGACGGACTGTGCGGTGAGTTCGGGAAGCTCAGCCCGCGCTGCAGCCAGGATGCTCTCCGCCGGTGAATGCGGGTGGTGTTCGACGGCGGCAAGCACGGCCAGCCGCTGCTTGGTCACGCGGCGGCCGTGGGACCGCAGGGCAGCAGCCCATGCATCATGGCCGCCAGAGTGTTCCGTCATGCTTCTATTGAAGCACTTATTATGAGTTCATCACAATAAGGCTTGGCTAACTTTGGGTATCGAGAGGAACTCCTGCAGCGGGTTTACGGACTCGCCGGCCGAGCGGCCCAAGGCGTGGACTTCGAGCGGTCCGGCACCGGGATCCGGCACCACGCAGCTCAGGCCCGTGACCCCGGGGCAATCGGTCAGTTCCTGCACGGCGGCCGCCAAAGCCAGCAGGTGCCCGGGCGTCAGCGCATGATACGACGCCTCAGACAGCGACGCCGGGCACAGAACAGTATGGTGCCGCCCCGCCTTAGCCTCAGGAGCTTTCATCAGTATCTCCGGGAGGGCGCCACCCAGCGGGTCAGGCTCCGCCAGATGGCAGTTCGCGGCAGTGCCAGAGCCCGGCATTGCCTCGAACTGCCATCTCGCGCCTGCGGCGCGCTCCACAGCCGCGCGGCGCAGGGCGGCGCGCAGGCCGTCGTCGAAGTTTACGAGCTCCTCCGGTGCCACGGGCACCCGGCGCTGGGCGGGAAGCAGCAGCTGTTCGCCCGGGGTGACCGTCTCGCCGTCCCAGCGCCCGAACAGGTGGAACGTGGGCGTGGAGGACTCCACCTCCGGCTCGCCGATGGCCGCACCAAGGGGGTGCCACTGGTGCGCAAACAACACCGTGCAGCGGGTGGCCCCGAGCACGTCCGCAAGTGCCTGCCGGGCGGCGTCATGGCACAGGAGCCAGTCGGCTGCGGAGCCGGGATCGAAGGCAACGGCGGGGTTGCTGAGCCGGATGATTAGGTGCCCTGCGGTCAGCGCGGTGCGGGGCCGGGCAACCTCCCAGATCTCTGATGCGTAAAGAAGCCGCCTGGACAGACTCATGAGCTACTCCTTTCGCCAGCCTGAGAATACCAAGCGTGCGGGACATCCGGACCTGACAGTCACCATTAGGGTTGCGGGGTGGGGAAATTATTGGCAGACATCACACCGCTGCGTGAGAGCCCTCCCTTCCGCCGCCTGTGGCTCGGCTCTGCGGTGGCAGCCGTGGGCAGCCAACTGACGCTGGTGGCCGTCAGCCTTGAGGTCTACCGGCTCACGCAGGACAGTTTCTATGTGGGACTGCTCAGCGTCTTCGCGCTGGTGCCGCTGGTGTTCGGTGGGCTGCTGGGCGGGTCCATCGCCGATTCCCACAACCGCCGCACGGTGGCGCTGCTGGCCAGCTCGGTCCTGTGGCTGACCACCGGGCTGATTGCCCTCCAGTCCTGGCTGCAGCTTGGAAACGTCTGGATCCTCTACCTCCTGGTGGCTCTCCAGAGCGGCGCCCAGGCCATCAACCAGCCGGCGCGCAGTGCCATCATCCCCACGCTGATCCGCAAGGAACTGCTTCCCGCAGCCAACGCGCTCAACATGATCACGTTCGGTCTGGCCATGACGATAGGGCCGCTGCTGGCCGGTCTCCTGGTGGCGTGGGTGGGCTTCGGCTGGACGTACACCATCGACTTCATATGCTTCGTGTTTGTCCTGTGGGCCGTGTTCCGGCTGCCGTCCATGCCGCCCGGCGGAACTGCCGGCCGGGCGGGGATCCGGTCCGTGGTTGAAGGGTTCCGTTTCCTGGGCACCCGGCCCAACCTGCGGATGACGTTCATCATCGACCTCGTGGCCATGATCCTGGCCCAGCCGCGGGCGCTGATGCCGGCCATCGGCGCGCTGATGATCGGCGGCGGCGAAGCAACGGTGGGCATCCTGCTGGCCTCCACCGCGGTAGGCGCCTTCCTGGCCGGGCTTTTCTCCGGACCCCTGGGCCGGGTCCGGTGGCAGGGGAGCGCGGTGGTGTGGTCCGTCATGGGCTGGGGTGCCTCCATTGCCGGCTTCGGGGTGGTGGTGCTCCTGGCGGGCCGGACGGACGACGGCGGCGCCACCCTTTGGCTGTTGCCTGCGGCCGTGTGCTGTGCCCTGGCCGGGATCGCAGACTCCATCAGTGCCGTCTTCCGCAACACCATCCTGCAGGCAGCCGCGCCGGACCACCTGCGGGGACGGCTCCAAGGGGTCTTCATCGTGGTGGTGGCCGGTGGCCCCCGCGTGGGCGACCTGCTGGCGGGCGGCGGGACTAAGATTTTGAGTGAGGGCTGGGTCCTGCTTTTGGGTGGGGCGTTGTGCGTGCTGGTGGCCTGGCTGGTCTCACGGCTGCAGCCGGGCTTTCGGAAGTACGATGCCCATGACCCGGTGCCTTAAGCCCTGTTGTGTTGGGGTGACGTGGAGGAGTGGACGTGCACAGGCATTACAACGGACTGAAGACTGCAGCGCTCTTCGGGGTGCTCTGGGCGGTGCTTCTGGGGCTGGGCGGCCTGATCGGGCTCAGCACCCGCAGCTCGGCGCCCATCGTGATCATGGCGCTGGTGGGAGTGGCCACCACGGCCTACGGCTACTGGAACAGCGACAAGATCGCCATCCGCTCGATGGCGGCCTACCCCGTCACGGAGGCGCAGGCGCCGCAGCTGTACCAGATCGTCAGGGAACTCTCCGTCCGGGCCAACCAGCCCATGCCGCGCATTTACCTTTCGCCCACGATGAACCCCAACGCCTTCGCCACAGGCCGGAATCCCAAAAACGCCGCCGTCTGCTGTACCGAAGGGATCCTGCAGCTGCTCGATGCCCGTGAGCTCCGTGGCGTCCTGGGGCACGAGCTGATGCACGTGTACAACCGGGACATCCTCACGTCGTCGGTGGCCGCGGCGGTGGCCGGAGTCATCACCTCGGTGGGCCAGATGCTGCTCTTCTTCGGCGGCGACCGGCGCAACTCCAACCCGCTGGCCATGCTGGCCATGGCGCTCCTGGCGCCCTTCGCGGCCTCCCTGATCCAGCTCGCCATCTCCCGGACCAGGGAGTACGACGCCGACGAGGACGGATCGCAGCTCACCGGCGATCCGCTGGCGCTCGCCTCAGCCCTGCGCAAGATCGAGCAGGGAGTGCGGATTGTGCCGCTCCCGCAGGATCAGAAGCTGGTCAACACCTCGCACCTGATGATCGCCAACCCGTTCCGCGGCGGCGCCATGACCAAGCTGTTCGCCACGCATCCTCCCATGGGGGAGCGGATCACCCGGCTGGAACGGATGGCGGGACGGCCGCTTAACTGACGCCTGCTGGTTAAGCCAGGCGCCGCCGTCGTCCGCGGACGTTGCCCCTCGACACGCAAAGTACCCGTCGCGACGCGCAAAGTACCCCTCGACGCGCAAAAAGGCCGGCGCTCCCCATATTTCGGGCGCGCCAGCCTTTTTGCGTGTCGGTATGTTCTTTGCGCGTCGAAAACGACGGCACGACTAGCTGCGGAAGTTCACGAACTGCAGGTCGGCTTCGTCGAAGTCCTTCAGCAGCGCCATGACGGCCTGAAGGTCATCGCGGGACTTGGAGGAGACGCGGAGTTCATCGCCTTGGATCTGGGATTTGACGCCCTTGGGGCCCTCGTCCCGGATCTTCTTGTTGATCTTCTTCGCCAGGTCCTGCTCGATGCCCTCCTTGATGGAAGCCTCCAACCGGAATTCCTTGCCGGAGGGGAAGGGCTCGCCGGTGTCCAGGGACTTCAGCGAGATGCCGCGGCGGATCAGCTTGGACTGAAGCACGTCCAGCACAGCGAGGACCCGCTCCTCGGAGTTGGCCTTCATCAGGATCTTCTCGCCGCTGAAGTCAACCTCGGCGCCCACACCCTTGAAGTCGTAGCGCTGGGTCAGTTCCTTTTGCGCCTGGTTCAGCGCGTTGGCCACTTCCTGCTTGTCCACTTTGCTTACGACGTCGAACGTTGACTCGCCTGCCATGACTCTCCTTGTGCTGATGGTTGCCCTCGCATTGGCTCTGGAGGGCGTTGATCTCTGCATTCCAGCCTAATACGGATCGGCTCTGACGCTACTGAGGAGCCATCACGGATCGATTCACAGTTCCCTCATAGCGGACGCCCGGCGGGAACGAAGCCCGGCAGGGGAGAGTTGAACGAGTTGGAAGAAGCACGAAAGGGAAGCAATGCAAAACAACGCCGTCCGTTACGTCACCCGATCAACCGCCGCTGCCGCCGGGGCAGTTGCCACCGCAGCCACCTCCGTCGCGGCAGCCGCCCTGGCAGGTTCCATCATTTTCAGCCCCGTCCCGGATGCGTCCGCCCGCATGGACGGCGTCAGCGAAGACCTCCGGCGGGCAGTCCAGCTGAACCAAATCACCGAGGAGCAGGCACTGAAGTTCGAGGCGAAGCTGGCCGGTCGCATTCTCGGCGAAGCCTGATTTCCCGGTTTTCCCGCGGAACCGCGCGGGTTTTCGAGTCCGTTTCGATGGCGAAGCGGCTCGATTCGATTCTTCGGCAGAAGTTCTGTAAAGTTGTCTTGCCCGCGGTTACTGGAAGCGGAACGGCCCGGAAACGGACGTTCTGCAGACTGCAGCCGGGGGTGATCTTCTTTTGAAGTTCGGCAGATTACCCGAGCGGCCAAAGGGGGCTGACTGTAAATCAGCTGGCAACGCCTACGGGGGTTCGAATCCCTCATCTGCCACCCATGGAAAAGCCTCCGGAACCACCAGGTTCCGGAGGCTTTTTCGTGCCCTGGGAGCAGGTCCGGCCGGCCACGGTGCACCCGGGCCTGCTCCGGTGCTTCCGGCCGGTTCGGGCCGGTCCGGTACTCCCCGCCTGCCGGTCTACTCCCCGCGGCGTTACCGGGGGACTAGACCGTAAGCCGGGGAAATGCTGCGCGGGAAGCTGCACAAAACCGCCGTCGACAGGTGCTCCGGGCCGGGCGTAGGCTGGCATCATCGGCGCATGTGCCCCGATGCCCTGCGTCGATACTCAATCGATGAAGGAGGACCAATGAGTGTTGTACGCGAATTCATGACGACGGATGCCCGGTGTATCAAGGAAGACCAGACGCTCGAGGACGCCGCGCGGATGATGTTGGACCTGGATTGCGGATCCTTGCCGATTTGTGGCGATGACGGCAAATTGAGGGGCATGATCACCGACCGCGACATTGTGCTCAAGTGTGTCGCTGCCGGCCGCAGTCCCCGCGAGATGATGGCCCGCGAGCTCGCTTCCGGCAAACCCCACTGGGTTGACGCCGATGCAAGTGTTGACACAGCCATCGAGGTTATGGAACGGCACCAGGTCCGGCGGCTCCCGGTCATTGCCGACCACAAACTCGTTGGCATCATCAGCCAGGGTGACATTGCACGCAACTACAGCGAGGACCGCGTGGGCGCACTGGTAGAGCACATTTCCGAACGCCACCAGACGTCGGCCTAGCGAATCGCTTCGCCAACGAATTCCAACACAGCTTTGTTCGCGGCTCCTTACCTTGAAGGTTCGGAACCGCGAACAAGCTTAAGAACTCAGTTCAGGGCGATCAGCAGCATCTGGTTGGTGCCGGGGATGCACGTCTGCAGGATCGCCCGGGGGAATCCGCCGAATACCCGGATAACGTCGTTCGTGGTGCCCGGATTAGGTACCTGGCCCCGTGCCGTCGCCGTGAACGTGCCGTAACCGGGAATGCTGACGGTTTCACCCACGCCGATGCCGGAGAAGCGCCCCCAGCCGCCACAGAAATCGTGCTCCGTGATGAAGAGCGAATACCCGTCATTTGGCGTGTAATGGATCGGCCCGATGCAGGCGTCAACCATGGACTGTCCACCGGCGCCCGCCACATAGATGGTCCGGACAGCCGGGGCGGCCGGTACCACGGGAGCCGCCGCCGGGGCCGGAGCCGCAGCCGGTGCGGGCCCAGCGGCAGCCTGTACCGGAGCGGCGGCCTGTGCGGGTGCGGGAGCTGAAACCGCGACGGCGGGACCGGTCAGTTTCAGCGTCTGGCCTGGAACGATGACGCTGTAGCCACCGAGTCCGTTGGCGGCCAGCATTGCGTTCATGTCCACCCCGTGCTGGGCCGCGATCCCACCCACGGTGTCACCGGGGACCACTGTGTACAGGTTCGGGTCGGGTGCCGGCGGAGGTTCAGGAGCCGGTGGGGCCGGTGTCTCGGCCGGCGCGGCAGCTGCCGCTGGAACCGAAGCAGGGTCGACGGCAGCCGCTTCAGCCGCCGCGGTGGAGGGCTCCTCCTGAGGCGCGGGGACAAGCGGCTCGGCAGCCCCTTGAGCCGGTGCGTCCGCCGTCGTGATTGCTCCCGCCGCGGATGGTGCCCCGGGCGTGGTCGCGGCGGGTCCTGTCAACGCGGCAATGCTGACAGAGGCGACCACTACCGCGCTCGCCATGCCCGCCCACAGCTTGGTGTTCACCGGTTTGCGGCCTGGTACGAGATCGACCCTTGGGACGTCTGTTTCGAAGTTTCGGCGGGGAGTTTCGGAGTTGTTTACGGTCGACTGGTTCATAGGTGGCCCATCAAGGGTCGGCCCGGCAACAGGTTCCGTGGCTGTGCCACCAAACCGAATGCAGGACGGAGCAACGTGTGATGCGCTGCGCGGTCCCGGCCTGTGGCCGGCACCCCTCAGCGCACGATGGGAGGCCCCCGCCTACGAAAAATACGGGTGCTCCGCAATGAAGCGGCATCACCCACCCCAGCATTGGAGGATGCGCCGGCAACTTTGTTCGGCCCTAGGAACTCCGAGTCTAGGAAGCCGCTGCCGACGGGACACGAGTAGGCGCTACCCTATTATTTCCGCGGCCTACTTGGCCCGGCCTGAGTTTCCTACTCAACGCCCTTCCCGCTGGTACTCGCTCCCGGAGCGCGCTGGAACTCCTCGCAAGGGCCGTGGCAACCACCCCGGAACGCGGAATTTGCCCCCATGTTACCCGCGGGTAACATGGGGGCATGCACCTGCTTCTGCGCACCCTCCTGATGCTGTTCACGTCCACCCGCCGCCCGGCGCTGACCATCTGGGACACGTCGACCGTGCCGCTGCGGGTCCTCCCCACCGACATCGACATCGCCATGCACGTCAACAACGGCATGTACTTTTCCCTCATGGACCTGGGCCGGTTCGACCTCATGGTCCGCAGCGGCGTGTGGAAGAAGATGCGCCGGCGCCGCTGGAGCCCGGTGGCGGCGGGGGAGACCATCGCGTTCCGGAAGTCGCTGCAGCTGTGGCAGCAGTACACCATTGAAACGAAGATCATCGGCCTGGACGCCAAAGCCATCTATTTCGAGCAGCGCATGGTGGCCGACGGCGAGATTTACGCGCGTGCCTACATCGCCACCCGCCTGGTCAGCAAAGGCAAACCTGTCAGCCAGGAAGAGATACTGCGCGAATTCGGCCACCCGCCGGCGGACCTGGTGCTGCCGGACTGGATCCACGAATGGCGTGAGACGAATGCGCTGCCTGGCAGCCGTACCCCTGCGCCGCATCTGTGGGACGCCACGGTCTGACTACCCCGGCCACGGGGCGGCGGCAAGCGCAACCTAGGTGCCGACGTCGCGCCTGCTGACAGCGAAGGCGGCCACGGCCACCAGCCCCGCCGAGATGCCCCAGAGCCAGCCCGCCGCAGCCCAGTCGGCTCCGTTCGCCACGGGGGCGTTGCCGTAGGCCCAGTGGTAGGGGCTCAGGCGGAGCAGCCACTCGAGGTCCGGGCTTTGCCTCCCGACCGCATTGAAGACGTATCCCAAAACGCCGACGGCGGCCCCGGCGGCCAGCCCATAGGTGCGCCTGCCGGACACGGCGCCGGCGCACAGGGCGGCGGCCCCCGTCAGCAGCGCCAGCCCCGCAAACAGCACGGCCGCACCAAAGAGATTCTCCGGCCGGATACCCAGCCGGGCAGACTCGTTGAGCAACCGGACCAGCACAAAGACCAGCGCCGCGAGAAGCAGGACCCGAACCAGCAGGGCCATGGCGCGTTCCACCACAACCTGGACCCGCGTCACCCCGTGGGCGAGGGTCAGTTCCAGCTGGCCGGATTCCTCGTCGCCGCCCACCGCGGCGGCGCCCCACCCCACCGAGGCGATGGTCATCAGCAGGAAGCCGATCAGTCCGAAGAGTGTTGCCTGGGTGTAGCCGGGACCGGTGGCGATCTGGTCGTAGTTCAGTGCCTTCGTCATTTCGGGCGGGAGGGCGTCGATCATGTCCTGCATCTGTGCGCTCCCGCCAATGGACGGGTACAGCGGAAGGTACAGCAATGTGGCGCCGGCCAGTCCGGCCGCCCACGCGAGAGTGGAGCGCCAGGTGTCGAAGAAGGCGCGGCGGAACAGCGGCAGGGTGGTGCTCACTTGGCCGCCTGCCTGTGGATCGAATTCTTGTGGCTTGAATCCCTGGAGTTTGCTTCCCCGGAGCTTGCATCCCCGGGACCGGAATACATCTGCAGCACCGATTCCTCCAGGTCAGGCTCCTCCAGGACCAGGTCCCTCAACTGCAGGGTGCCCAAAGCCTTGACCAGCGGCTGGATGGCACCCTCCAAGGTGGCGGACAGGGTGACGGTACCGTTGGACTCCAGTACCTCCACATGCCCGACGCCGGGCACCGCCCCCAGCAGCGCGCCGGCGTCGTGCGCTGTTATCCCGTTTGCAGAGAACCGAAGGTGCCGGACGGCACCTTCCCGCAACCCGCTGACTGATTCGACGGCGATGATCCGGCCGTCCCGCAGGATGGCCACGGTGTCGGCGGTCTGCTGGACTTCGCTGAGCACGTGGGAGCTGAGGAAGATGGTCTGCCCCTGCTGCCGGGCTTCGCGGACCATGGCATGGAACTCCTGCTGGACCAGGGGATCGAGTCCGCTGGTGGGTTCATCCAGGACCAAAAGTTCGGGATCGTGCATAAACGCCTGAACGAGGCCGAGTTTCTGCTTGTTGCCCTTGGACAGCTTGCGGGTGTGCCGGTCGAGGTCCAGCCCCAGCCTGTCCGCCAACGCGTCGATCCGGCCCGGCGCCACCGGGCCGCTGATGGCCTCATAGTGGGCCAGGAGTTTGCGGCCGGTCACGCGGCCCTCGAGGAACAGCTCGCCCGGCAGGTAGCCGATCCTGCGCCTGAGCTCCGGACCGCCCAGCCGGGGATCCTTGCCCAGGACCCGGATTTCGCCGGAGGTGGGGCGGATGATGTCCAGCAGGCAGCGCATGGTGGTGGTCTTGCCCGCGCCGTTCGGGCCGATCATGCCGAACACGGAGCCCGCCTCCACGCTGAAATCCACCCCGTGCAGCACCTCGCGGCGGCCGAATTTCTTGGTGAGGGACCGGGTGGAGATAGCGTGGGCCATGACCCCTCCTGTGTTCGGCAGTCGCGCCTGATGCCCCTACGTTAGGCCCCGCAGGGCCCGGTGTACACGGCAGCGTCGCGGATATTCCCGATGACGCGGGCAGCGAACAGGGCGCCTCCGGCGGGGACATCCGCCCGTGGCTCGCGTACCGTTGGAACCATGGCTACCTTAGACATCACAGGTGAACAGTTCGCATCGACCATCGAAGGCAACGACATTGTCCTGGTGGATTTCTGGGCTGAATGGTGCGGTCCGTGCAAGCAGTTCGGGCCCACATACAGCGCCGTGTCGGAGAAGCACTCCGACGTCCTGTTCACCAAGGTGGACACCGAGGCCGAGCAGCAGCTCGCGGCCGAGGCCGGCATCACGTCCATCCCCACGCTGATGGCCTTCCGCGAAAAGGTCCTGGTCTTCTCCCAGCCCGGTGCGCTGAACGCCCAGCAGCTGGAGCAGGTTGTTGACGCGGTGAAGGCCCTGGACATGGACGAGGTCCACGCCCACGTGGCGCGCTCGCAGGCGGAAGCCGCGGCGGCTGCCAGCAGCCAGCCAGCGGGTCCCCAGGACGGCACCCAGATCCCCGACCTCTAAGCCGCCCCGTTCCTCTTTAACAACATCGACTGATCCCCACCGGCTCCCTAGCCTCGCAAGCTCGGCCAGGGAACCCTGCCGGCGTGGGCCCTCGCCGTTTTGAACGTTCAAAACGGCGTTTGCGGAGCAGTCGATGGTTAAGCGGAAAGAGATTAAGAGCGTTCGATCTTCACGGGCTCGGCCAGCAGCGCGCTCAGGGATTCGTTCAGGTCCTGCAGGGCGATGCCCTTGGAGTGCTTCGCCAGGTCTTCCTCGGACGCCCACTGTTCCGTCAGGACCAGCTTCTCTTCGCTGGCCTCGGTCAGCTCATAACGCAGGCAGCCAGGCTCGCTCACCACCTCGTCGATGGCGATTTCCAGTGCGAGCTTCACACGGAAGAACTCGCCGTCGTTGGGGATGAACGTTGCCTGCAGGTCGATCGGTGCACTCATGGATTTCACAATACCGGCCCCCGGACGGCATCCTGGCCGGTTGACGCGCGGACACCCTCCTGTTGCGCTCCCTTACGCTTTCATTGCCCGGGGTCAGTTGGTAGCGTGCCACCATGCGCGCCTACACAGCCGGGGACACTGACGTTCCGCTCCTTGAGGAAACCATCGGACAGAACTTCGAGCGGGTGGTGTCCCGGTTTCCCTTCCACGACGCGCTGATCGAGGCCGCGGCGGTTCCCGGCGGGGACGCCCGCCGGTGGAGCTACACGAAAATGAACGACGACGTCGATCGCCTCGCGCGCGCACTCCTCGCCTCGGGCGTCGCCAAGGGTGACCGCGTCGGCATCTGGAGCCCGAACTGCGCCGAATGGACCCTTCTGCAGTACGCCACGGCCAAGGCCGGCGCCATCCTGGTGAATGTGAACCCGGCCTACCGCAGTCACGAACTCGAGTTTGTGGTGAAGCAAAACGGCATGCGGATGCTGGTCACGGCGCCGTCGGACCGGACCAGCGACTATGTGGGCATGGCCCGCCAGGCGCTGGCCGCCTGCCCGGACCTGCAGGAACTCGTGTTCCTGCCGGCCGCCGATGCCGACGGGCTCGACGCCGGCGACCCCCAAAGTGAGGCAGAGCTGACGTACGCCGAGCTGCTCAAGCGGGCTGACGCCGTCGGCCATTCCGGACTCAGGGAGCGGATGGCGGAACTCGGCCCGCACGATCCCATCAACCTGCAGTACACCTCCGGGACCACCGGCTTCCCCAAGGGTGCCACGCTGACGCACCACAACATCCTGAACAACGGCTTCTCCATTGGCGAACTGCTGGGCTACACGGAGCATGACCGGGTGGTGATCCCGGTGCCGTTCTACCACTGCTTCGGGATGGTGATCGGGAACCTGGCCGCCCTCAGCCACGGCGCCGCCACCATCATTCCGGGACGCGGCTTCACCCCGGCTGCCGCGCTGGAGGCTGTGCAGGACTTCGGCGGCACATCGCTGTATGGGGTGCCCACCATGTTCATCGCCGAACTGGCGCTGCCGGACTTCACCTCTTACGACCTCTCCACGCTGCGGACCGGCGTGATGGCGGGTTCGCTGTGTCCCATCGAGGTGATGAACAGGGTCATTTCCGAGATGCACATGGTGGACGTGGCCATCTGCTACGGCATGACCGAGACCTCGCCGGTTTCGACCATGACGCGCGACGGCGACACCCTGCAGCAGCGGACGGAAACCGTGGGCCGAACCATGCCCCTGCTCGAAAACCAGGTCATCGACCCCGGCTCCGGGGAGGTCCTGGAGCGCGGACAGATCGGCGAGCTGTGCACCCGCGGGTACGCCGTGATGAAGGGCTACTGGGACCAGCTGGACAAAACCGCCGAAGCCATCGACGCCGACGGCTGGATGCATACCGGTGACCTTGCCCGGATGGATGAGGATGGCTACGTGGTGATCGAAGGCCGGATCAAGGACATGGTGATCCGCGGGGGTGAAAACGTCTACCCGCGCGAGATCGAGGAGTTCCTGTACACCCACCCCGCCATCCAGGACGTGCAGGTGATCGGCGTCCCGGATGCAAGGTACGGCGAGGAACTGATGGCCTGCATCATCCTGAAGCCGGGCGCTGAACCCCTGGACGCGGCCGCCGTCGCCGAATTCTGCCAGGGCAAGCTGGCACACTACAAAATCCCGCGCTACGTGGATGTCCGCGAAAGCTTCCCGATGACCGTCTCAGGGAAGATCCGCAAGGTGGAGATGCGCGAGGAAGCCGTGGCCCGCCTGGGGCTCTGACCCACCGTTGCTTGAAAAGAAGGTCAGTGCCGGCGGTGGTCCTGGATGGTCATCCGCGGCCCGAACGTAGGTTTGCGGAAGCCGCTCAAGCCGATCATGCGGACCACCCGCTGGCGGTGCCCTTTCCACGGCTCCAGCAGC
The DNA here is from genome assembly GCF_014712225.1 of Pseudarthrobacter sulfonivorans. GTDB lineage: Bacteria > Actinomycetota > Actinomycetes > Actinomycetales > Micrococcaceae > Arthrobacter > Arthrobacter sulfonivorans. The sequence goes on along the minus strand of NZ_JACXBW010000001.1, from coordinate 155,738 downwards.
GCCAGCATTCCGGCATCATCTGTCCGCCGGCCGGTCAATGCGGCTCCCACATAGGCCGCGAGGTGATAGTCGCCCACGGCGATGGAGTCCGGGCAGCCGTGGGTCCGCTGCACCACCTCGGCCGCGGTCCAGATCCCGATGCCGGGAATGACCTGCAGCTTCTCTGCTGCCTCCAGGGCGGGGAGGGCGGCCAGCCGTTCAAGCGCGACGGCGGAGCGCAGCGCCCGCATGACCGTCGCCGAGCGCTGGGGGCCAACTCCGGCCTGGTGCCACTCCCAGGAGGGGATGCGCAGCCACTGCTCCGGGGTGGGCTGGACGCGGAGCCCCTCGGGTGCGGACAGACCTGCCGCCGGCGCCGGGGACCCGAAGCGGTACATCAGGTAGCGGTAGCCGCGCCGGGCCTCGATGACGGTGACCTTCTGCTCCAGGATGGTGGGCACGAGGCAGTCAACCACGCGCCCGGTGGAGGGCAGGCGGACAGCCGGGTTCCGGCGTCGGGCGTCCCGGACCATCCGGGGGAGCGTGGCATGGAAAGCGGGCTCGTCGAAGGCCGTCCAGTCGTCGCCGGCGCCCAGGAGCCGCGGCACGCCGGCGAGTCCGGCAGCGGATCCGGGGCCCCATGCCTGGGCATCGACGGCGCCTTCAAAGGCTCCGCCCGCTCCCGAACCCGCAGCAGCGGAAAGGCGCAGCGTGACCGGGCCGTCCGGCGTCGTAAAGGCAGTCCACAGTCCGTCCGGGCGGAACGAAAACGAGGGATCCCCGGTGCCCCGCAGGAGGGTGCCGAGCGTCTGCTGCAGGCTGTAGGGGCCATCAGGGTGCCAGCGGAGCGACGCGTCCGCGGCGGCGGCCAGCCGGGCGGGAACGTCAGCTATGGTCATGTCTTCATCGTCCCACGGTGCGCCGACAACGCGCGTTCCGGAGCCCCCTTACGGGCCGCGGACGCCGGGGCTAGACTCCAACTGTGGCGCGGGGCGTCCGCGCTTTCCCCCGCATTCAAAGGAGCATGCAGTGGCTGGAGTTGTGCATTTCGAGATCCCCACCGGTGACAAAGAACGCGCCAACACCTTCTATCAAAGCGCGTTTGGCTGGAACCTGATCCCCATGCAGGGGATGGACTACACCAGCGCCATCACCACTCCGTCGGATGAAAAGACCGGCATGCCGAGCGCTCCCGGAGCGATCAACGGGGCCTTGTTCCCGCGCACGGACAGCCTCAAAACCCCCATCATCACCATCGATGTGGAGGACGTTGACGCGGCCCTGGCGCAGGTCGAGTCCGCCGGGGGTTCGGTGGCCCAGGCCAAGGCCGCCGTTCCCGGGATGGGCTGGTACGCCTATTTCACGGACACTGAAGGCAACATCATGGGCCTCTGGCAGACGGATTCCGCGGCGGGCAACTGACGCCCGGAAAGGGCAGGCCGCAGCAGGCGGTAACTTTGTACCTATGAAGTACGCGCAGTCCGTCCTGGACCTCATCGGAAACACGCCGCTCATCAAGCTCAACCACGTGACGGAAGGCATCAAAGCCACAGTCCTGGTCAAGCTGGAATACATCAATCCCGGCGGCTCCATCAAGGACCGCATCGCGGTGAAGATGATCGAAGAGGCCGAACGGACCGGCAAGCTCCTGCCCGGCGGGACCATCGTCGAGCCCACGTCGGGCAACACCGGCGTGGGGCTGGCGCTTGTGGCCCAGCAAAAGGGCTACAAGTGCATCTTTGTGGTGCCGGACAAGGTGGGCGAGGACAAGCGCGCCGTGCTTCAGGCCTACGGCGCGGAGGTTGTTGTCACGCCCACGTCCGTGGCTCCCGACAGCCCGCAGAGCTACTACAGCGTCTCGGACCGGCTCGTCACCGAAATCCCCGGCGCCTACAAGCCGGACCAGTTCTCCAATCCGGCCGCGCCGGGCAGCCATTACGAGACCACCGGCCCGGAAATCTGGCGGGACACGGACGGCCGGGTGACGCACTGCGTGATCGGCGCCGGCACCGGCGGCACCATCACCGGCACCGGCCGGTATCTCAAGGAGGTCTCCGCGGACCGTCCCGAGGCCGACGGCGGCCGGGTCAAGGTCATCGGGGCGGACCCCGAAGGTTCGGTCTACTCGGGCGGCACCGGGCGCCCGTACTTTGTTGAAGGCGTCGGCGAGGACATGTGGCCGGACAACTACGACAAGTCCGTGCCGGATGACGTCATTGCCGTCACCGACGCCGACTCGTTCGAGATGACCCGCAGGCTGGCCCGCGAGGAAGGGCTGCTGGTGGGCGGCTCCTCCGGCATGGCCGTGGTGGCAGCACTGAAGGCCGCCCGCGACCTCCCCGAAAGCGCCGTGATGGTGGTTATCCTCCCCGACTCCGGCCGAGGCTACCTGGCCAAGATCTTCAACGACCAGTGGATGCGCTCCTACGGCTTCCTGTCCGGCGGCGAAGAAGCGTCCGTCGGCGAGGTCATCAAGACCAAGAACGGCGAACTGCCCGACCTGGTGCACATCCACCCGAACGAGACCGTCCGCGATGTCATCAACATCATGAACGAGTTCGGCGTCAGCCACATCCCCGTCCTCTCGCAGGAACCGCCCGTGGTGATGGGCGAGGTCCTCGGCGCGGTGGACGAGCGCACCCTGACCAGCAAGCTGTTCCGGGGCGAGGCCAAGCTGACGGACAAGATCTCCGAACACATGGGGGAGCGGCTGCCGGTCATCGGCTCGCTGGAGACCATCTCCGCTGCCCGCGAGCTGCTCTCCGACGTGGACACCGTGATGGTGACCTTCGTCGGCGCGCCCGTGGGAATCCTCACCCGCCACGACCTGCTCGCCTACCTCAGCAACTAGCCAAAGGAACTCAATGTCTGTTTCTGAAAACCAGGGCTTCAACACCCGCGCCGTCCACGCCGGCCAGGCCTTCGAGCCCCGCACCGGCGCCGTGGTTCCCCCGGTGCACTTCAGCTCCACCTATGCCCAGGACGGCATCGGCGGTCTCCGCGACGGCTACGAATACGGCCGCGGCACCAACCCCACCCGTGACGCCCTGCAGGAGCAGCTCGCGGCGCTGGAAGGCGGCACCCACGCCTACTCCTTCAGTTCCGGCCTCGCGGCGGAGGACTCGCTGATCCGGGCGCTGACCCGGCCCGGCGACCACATCGTGCTCGGCAACGACGCCTACGGCGGCACGTACCGGCTCATCAGCCGCGTGCTTGGCGAGTGGGGGATCGGCAACACCCCCGTGGACATGGCGGACCTGGATGCCGTGCGCACTGCGGTGGCCGCGAACAAGACCCGCTTCGTCTGGGTGGAGACCCCCTCCAATCCGCTGATGAAGATCACCGACATCGAGGCGCTCGCCACCATCGCGCACGACGCCGGGGCCCTCCTCGTGGTGGACAACACCTTCGCGTCGCCCTACCTGCAGACCCCGCTCGCCCTGGGTGCCGACGTAGTGGTTCACTCCACCACCAAGTACATCGGCGGCCACTCCGATGTGGTGGGCGGCGCGGTTGTGGTCAACGATGCGGAGCTCGCGGAGAAGATCGGCTTTGTCCAGTTCGCCGTGGGGGCAGTGTCCGGCCCGATGGACGCGTTTCTCACCACGCGCGGGCTGAAGACGCTCGGCGTGCGCATGGACCGGCACAGCGACAACGGCCAGGCCGTGGCCGAATGGCTGCTGGAGCGTCCCGAGGTGGAGGCCGTGCTGTACCCGGGCCTGCCCTCGCACCCCGGCCACGAGCTCGCGAAGAAGCAGATGAAGAAGTTCGGCGGCATGGTCTCCGTGCAGTTCAAGGGCGGCGAAGCGGCAGCCCGCACGGTCGCGGAAAACACGTCGGTGTTCACCCTGGCTGAGTCCCTGGGCGGCATCGAATCGCTGATGAACTACCCGTCCGAGATGACCCACGCGTCGGTCAAGGGCACGGAGCTGGCGGTTCCCGTCAACCTGATCCGGCTCTCCTGCGGCATCGAAGACGTGGAGGACCTCATCGCGGACCTGGAGCAGGCCTTCACGTTCCTGAAGTAAACCTGCCGAGTCGATTCACCTAAAAGGCACCCTGGCTTTCTTCAAGAAAGTTAGCTAGGGTGCCTTTATGGCACTCCGATCCGACTGGTCCCAACGCACCTGCAGCATGGCACGCGGCCTCGACATCCTGGGCGACCCGTGGACCGTGCTGGTGCTCCGCGAGGTTTTCTTTGGCAACGGGCGCTTCGACGCCATGAAGTCCCGGCTGGCGGTGGCTGACTCCGTGCTCACCAAGCGCCTGGCGGGGCTCGTGGAGTCCGGGCTGCTGACCAAAAAGGCGTACGACGACGGCGGCCGCCCCCGTCAGGAGTACGTCCTGACGCCCAAGGGGGAGGACGCCCTCCCTGTCCTCAATGCCGTGGCCATCTGGTCCGAAAAGCACCTGCCCGCACCCTCCGAGCAGGCCCACATGTTCGTGATCCATTCCGGCTGCGGCCAGCGCACCGGCTCCGCGGACACCTGCACCGCGTGCGGGGAACAGCTCACGGCCGCCAACACCAGCTGGCACAGCCTCACCCGGACGGACGCGCCTATGCAACTGGCCACCGCCGCATGAGCGCCACCGAAACCGCCCGCCGGCGGCGGATCCACCCTGCCTGGGTTGTTGCCGCGGTCGCCTTCCTGGCCCTCGTGGGGGCCGCCGGGTTCCGGGCCGCCCCGGGGGTGCTCATGGTGCCGCTGCAGCAGGAGTTCGGCTGGTCCACCACCGTCCTCTCTGCCGCCGTGAGCATCAACCTGGTGCTGTTTGGCCTGACCGCCCCTTTCGCCGCCGCCCTGATGGAACGGTTCGGCATACGGGCCGTCACCGCCACGGCCTTGGTGATGATCGGCGCCGGCAGCGCGCTCACGGTCCTGGTCAGCCAGTCCTGGCAGATCCTCCTGACCTGGGGCCTGCTGATCGGGCTGGGCACGGGTTCCATGGCCCTCGTCTTCGCCGCCACCATCGCCAACACGTGGTTTGCCAAGAGCCGGGGCCTGGTGATCGGGATCCTTACTGCCGGGAGTGCCGCGGGCCAGCTCGTGTTCCTGCCGTTCATCGCCATGCTGGCCCAGGATCCAGGCTGGCGGCAGGCCTCGCTGCTGATCGCCGCCGGCGCGCTGGCGGTGGTTCCGCTGGTGCTGAAGTTCCTCAAGAACTCACCGGCCGACGTCGGCGCCTTGCCTTACGGTGAAACGGAACCTGAGGAGGAAGCGGCCGCGTCCGCTGCCGCGGCAGCCGCACCGGACAGCGAACGCAGCAGCAACGCCGCCGTGCGCGCGCTCCAGGTCCTCAAACGCGCCAGCAAAGTGCGGACATTCTGGGCGCTCGTGGCAGGCTTTGCGATCTGCGGCGCCACCACCAACGGCCTGATCGGCACCCACTTCATCCCCTCCGCGCACGACCACGGCATGCCGCAAACCACCGCGGCCGGGCTGCTCGCCGTCGTCGGGATCTTCGACATTCTGGGGACCATCGCCTCCGGTTGGCTGACCGACCGCTACAACCCCAAAGTCCTGCTGGCCGTGTACTACCAGTTCCGCGGGATCGGCCTGCTGGTGCTGCCGCTGCTGCTGAGCGCCACCGTCCAGCCGAGCATGATCGTGTTTGTCGTGATCTACGGCCTGGACTGGGTGGCCACCGTGCCGCCCACCGCGGCAATCTGCCGGAAAACGTTCGGCGCGGACGGCAGTGTGGTGTTCGGCTGGGTCTTCGCTGCGCACCAGCTTGGTGCGGCCGCGGCTGCGCTCGGCGCCGGTGCCATCCGGGATTCCACCGGCGAATACACCTACGCCTGGTTCGGCGCGGCCGCCATGTGCACCATCGCCGCCGTCATCAGTGCAACGATCCGCAAGGACAAGTCTGACAAAGACCCCGCACCGGTCCCGGTGGCCGCCGCCTAGCCACCTCCCCAACTGGGTAGCAGTAGATGTCGTTTTGACCCCTCAAAACGACATCTACTGCTACTTACTTGGGGGACGACGGCGGTGTGCTGGCCGCCGCCGTCGGCCTCCCCGTGAAGTACCCCCGCGTCGACGGCAGGAACCGGCAGACGATGGCGAGCACCACGCCCAGGGCCAGGAGCACCACGCCGCTGATGAAGGCCCCGCCGACGCCGAAGATCTGGGTGTCGCCGTAGGCCGGATCCCACATCTGGACCGCCGAAATGAAGAACGCCGCCGTGAGGATCAGCGCGCCGACGAGGGGGAGGATGCCCCGGAACCAGAGGTTGCGGGCCGACCCGCGGAGCGTGCCCCGGAAGTACCAGAAGCACGCGAAGCCGGTCAGTGCATAGTAGAAGGCGATGAACAGGCTGATGGCACTGATCGAATCGGAGAGCAAGTTCTCGCTGAGGATGCTCATGGCCACGTAGTAGGCCGCGGCGGCGGCGCCCATCACCTGGGTGGAGAATCCCGGGGTCTGGTTGCGGGGGTGGACTTCGCCGAATTTCGGCGGCAGCGCGCCGTGCACGCCCATCGACAGCGTGCCGCGGGCCGTGGGCAGGATGGTGGTCTGCGTGGATGACAGGACCGAGGCCAGGACAGCCACGATGATCAGCCAGCCCCACGGACCCAGCACCACGTCCTTCATGGCCAGGAACACATCGCTTTGGTTCGCCTCGTTGCCCAGCCCAATGCCCTCGGTGCCCACGGTGGCGTACATCATCACCAGCAGTGCCACCGAGACGTAGATGGCCACCAGCACAAAGGCTGAAATGACGGCCCCGCGGCCGGGGGTGGTGGACGGGTTCTCGGTTTCCTCGTTGACCGCGAGGCAGGTGTCCCAGCCCCAGTAAATGAAGAGTGCCAGGAGCGATCCGTGCACCACCGCACCGGGATCGGCGAAGGCACCCGCCGGGTTGAACCATTCGAGGTCGAACGCCTGGCCTTCGGGGGCGCCGCCCGCGATCCGCACAATGATGGCCAGCGCGAAGATGCCCAGCGAGACATACTGCACGTAGGTCAGGACCCGCTGGACGTGCTCGCCGAGCCGGATGCCCCGGTAGTTCACCAGGGTCATAAAAACAATAAACAGCACGCCGGTGGCCGTGACCACCAGCTTGTTCTGGGCCAGCGAACCGTCGCCGATCAGGAGCCACAGGTACTGCCCTGCCACCTGCGCCAGGTTGGCCAGAACCACGATGCCGGCCAGGGCCACGCCCCAGCCGCCCAGCCAGCCGGCCCAGGGACCGAATGCCCGGCGCGACCACGTGAACGTGGTGCCGCAGTCAGGCATGGCGCTGTTCAGTTCGCGGAACGCGTAGGCGATGAAGAGGACGGGGATGAAGCCGAGGATCAGGATCAGGGGAGTGTAGTTCCCGTTGACGGCCACGATCAGGCCCAGCGTGGCTGCGAGCGAATACACAGGCGCCGTGGACGCCAGGCCCAGCATGACCGAGTCGCCGAGGTCCAGGATTCCGGCACGGAGCCCCTTGGCCGGGACGGCACTGCCGAACGGCCCGCCGGAGCCGCCGCCCGCCGTCGTGGTCTCCGCGCTCATCGTGCCACCGGGCTCGGAAGTGTCAGGGGGCTCATAGGGCGATACCTGCCTTATTGGAGTGGGCCGCCGCCGAAAGCGGGGCGGGAGCGTCAATGGTGTTGGGCACAAAACGGCAGAAGTAGTCGGTGATGGGGCCGTCCGATTCCCGGATCCCGCAGCCCACGGACTCGCTGTCCACCACCCACAGTCCCAGGACCGGATGGTTGCCGTCGAAGTCCGGCAGCGGCTGGAACTGCTGGTAGCACCAGCCCTCGCGGCCGTAGCCGCCGGGCTGTTCCATGCTGATGCCCTGGGCATGGATCTTGATGCTGTCGCCCTCGCGCCCGTGCAGCGGCTTGGCCACCCACTCCTTCAGCGGCCCGGGCTCGTTGAGGTAGGCGGGCAGCAGGTTGGGGTGGTCCGGGTACAGGTGCCAGAGCGCCGCGAGCAGGGCCTTGTTGGAAAGCAGCATCTTCCACGCGGGCTCCACCCACCGCGGATTGTGGGCCCGCTGCAGCAGCCGGTGCCCGAACGGCTCCTTCATCATCAGCTCCCACGGGTAGAGCTTGAACATGGTGCTGATCATGAAGTTGTCCAGGTCCACGAACCTGTTCAGGTTGGGGTCCCAGCCGATATCGGACATGTTGATGCCGATGGTGGTCCAGCCTGCCTGGCTGGCCGCATCACGCATATAGGCGGCTGTCATCCAGTCCTCGCCCGATTCCTCCGCTTCGGAGTGGGCGATGTGGAGGGTGCTCATCCCGGTGCGGTACTGCATCTTCTTCCACTGCCGGATCAGGGCCTCGTGGATGCCGTTCCACTGGTCCTTTTCCGGGAACACGTCCTGCAGCCAGAACCACTGCGCGACGGCGGCCTCGATCAGGCCCGTGGGGGTGTCGGCGTTGTACTCCAGCATTTTGGCCGGGCCGCCCCGGCCGTCATAGATAAAGTCGAAGCGCCCATAGATGTCCATATCCCCGGCTTGCAGGGATTCGGCGGCGAGCTCCAGGGCCTGCGGGCCGATGCCGATATTCCCCATGGCGCCGGTGGCCAGGAACTTCGCCGCTTCGAGGCACATCTTGTGCATGTCCTCGGCTGTCACCTCCAGCGTCTCCACCTCATCGAGGGTGAATTCGTAGTAGGCGGACTCGTTCCAGTATTCGATCTTCCGGCCGTCGGGCATGGTGGTGGTGGAGAAGACCAGGCCCTGCTCTTCGATCTTCTGCTTCCAGCCGGGCCGGGGTTCCGATAACAACCGCTTCACGCCTAGCCCCCCGTGCTTCCGCCCTTGGAGCTGCTGCCGAAGCCGCCCCTGCTGACCGTGCCGCCCTTGGTGCTGTAGCCGGTGGAGGCCTTGGCGCCGCTGGGAACGCTTCTGCTGAAGTTCGGCGCCGTTGACCGGTTCTGGCCTACGGCGGGCACACTTGCGCCGCGGGAGTAGAAGTACCACGCATAGAGTGCGCCGCTGCGCCCGGCCGAGCTGTTGCACTGGGTGTCCTCCACGCGCTCGCCGGTTTCGTCGTTGAAACAGACCTGCGCGTACTCGGGCTCATCCTCGTTGCTGGCCACGATGGCGGTGATGGTGCCGGCGAGGAGCGCCGTGACGCCCAGGCCCACCACTACGGTGCGACGCTGGGAGCGTTTCTTGCGGGTGGCCATTTCATGTGCTTGGCGCTCGCGCTCCTTGGCGAAGGGGTCCACCGACGGGGTGGGCTGATTCAAAAGCTCCGGCCGCAGTTCCGGCTTGGGAACCTGCCACGGCGGGGGCTTTGGCGCGTCCTTGGCTTTGTCCCCGGCAGGACCGTCGGCTGGGTCCTTATCCGCGTCCATGACATTCCCCCTCGGTAGTCGATGTTGAACTCGAGCTGAAAGGGGCGCAACGGCGCGCCGGACGCTCAATCCTGAAATCAGCCTAGCCGGTGCCCCGGCCGGCAGCGAGCAGAAACCGGGGGAGAAGCCCCAACCCCGCCCCGCCGCCTGAACGCGTGGGCGGGAACCTACACTGGAGCCATGGAACCTGCTTCAGTGCTTGCCGTCTGCCGCGTCCATCAGCTCCTGCCCGACGAGGGGAGCGTGGGTGTCACGGCCATCGACAAACGGCCGGTGGCAGGGCCTGTCAAGGTCCACAAACTGGGACTCCACGGAGATATCCAGGCGAGCCGTGTCCACCACGGCGGTGAAGACCAGGCCCTCTACGCCTATTCCCAGGCGGACGCCGAGTATTGGATGAACCAGCTGCAGCGCGACCTCCCACCCGGAATCTTCGGCGAGAACCTGCGCGTGGCCGGGATCGAAACTACCGGCGCCGTCATTGGGGAACGCTGGAAGATCGGTCTCGACGTCGAAGTGGAGATCACCTCTCCACGAACGCCATGTGCCACCTTCCAACGCAGCATGGGCGAGCCGCAGTGGGTGAAGCGCTTTACCGAAGCAGGCCGCGTGGGCGCTTACCTTCGGGTGGTGCGGACCGGCACCATCCGGGCCGGGGACCACATCCACCGCCTGTTTGTTCCCCGGCACGGCATCACGATCGGAAAATGGTTCAGCGAGCCGGACCTTGAATTGATGGAGGCATTGCGGGACGCCGACGCCGACGGCGAGATCCGTTTGCAGCCCGAGTACCGGGGGGAATTCGAGCGGCTGCAGCAGCAGTTGGCCCGGTAGCAGCCGCTGGAGCCTCCTCACGCGGCACCCGCAAAAGCGGTGTGCGCAAGCTCACCGCCGCCGTCGTACGTTTCAATTTCAATCAAAGGGGATGCGTACCGTACACTAGAAATATCCCCCACTCCGGAAATCCCTTATTCCTGCCCAATTTTTGAGGCAGGACTGGCAAGTGTTGGGGCCCGCACAAGCGATGCGGGCATTTTCATAGGGAGAGCCGGCTAAAGAAAACGCTGTACAGACTGCTGGGATAGCAGCCAAGAGATGCAGCGGGAAGTCCTGCCACGGGATTGCGAAAGCGCCGGACTTCCAGTGACCGGCCGGTCAATGTATGCCCGGCACCCACGGCACACGTACTGCGGCTCCGCTCACCTCGGGTTGTGCCGCCTGGCCCCCTATGGATGAGGAAATTTCCCTATGCCCGAAAATCAGAACGACGCCACCGAAGCGGTAACCGCCGAAACCGTTGCCGTCGAATTCACCGAGGCCGCTGTCCCCGCAGCCGAGCCCGCCGCTGAAACCGAAGCACCCGCTGCAGAAGCTCCGGCTGCCGTCGAATTCACCGAGGCCGAAGCGCCCGCCGCCGAAACCGCTGCGGAAGCTCCGGCTGCCGAAGAAGCACCCGCCGCCACGGCTGAGGAAGCCCCGGCCGCCCCCGCTAAGGCCGAGGACGACGAAGAGGAAGGCGTCCGCTTCGCCGATCTCGGCATCGACGGCCGTGTCCTGGCCGCCCTGCAGGACGTCGGCTACGAAAAGCCTTCCCCCATCCAGGCAGCAACCATTCCGCTGCTGCTTGAAGGCCGCGACGTCGTGGGCCTCGCCCAGACCGGCACCGGTAAGACTGCAGCATTCGCAGTACCGGCACTGTCCCGCCTGGCCGAGCTCCACGACCTCAACGGCCCGTCCCGCAAGACCCAGGCCCTGGTCCTGGCCCCCACCCGCGAGCTGGCGCTCCAGGTTGCCGAGGCCTTCACCTCGTACGCCAAGCACATCGATGACTTCACGGTCCTCCCCGTCTACGGCGGCTCCGCCTACGGCCCCCAGCTCGCCGGCCTGCGCCGCGGTGCCCAGGTTGTCGTCGGTACCCCCGGCCGCGTGATCGACCACATCTCCAAGGGTTCCCTGGACCTGTCCGAGCTCCAGTACCTGGTGCTGGACGAGGCCGACGAAATGCTGCGCATGGGCTTCGCCGAAGACGTGGAGCAGATCTTCCAGCAGACCCCGTCGGACCGCCAGGTGGCGCTGTTCTCCGCCACCATGCCGAGCCAGATCCGCCGGATGTCCAAGCAGTACCTGAACAACCCGGCCGAGATCTCGGTCAAATCCAAGACCACCACCGGCGCCAACACCCGCCAGCGGTACCTGCAGGTCATGGGCCCGCACAAGCTCGACGCGCTGACCCGCATCCTTGAGGTTGAAGAGTTCGACGGCGTGATCGCCTTCGTGCGCACCAAGATGGCTACCGAGGACCTGGCTGACAAGCTGAAGGCCCGCGGGTTCCAGGCTGCCGCCATCAACGGCGACATTCCGCAGCAGCAGCGCGAACGCACTGTTGATGCGCTGAAGGAAGGCCGCATCGACGTCCTGGTGGCCACCGACGTCGCCGCCCGTGGCCTTGACGTTGAGCGCATCAGCCACGTGGTCAACTACGACATCCCGCACGACACGGAGTCCTACGTCCACCGCATCGGCCGCACCGGCCGTGCAGGCCGTTCCGGCGACGCCATCCTGTTCATGACGCCGCGGGAGAAGTACCTGCTGCGTTCCATCGAGAAGGCCACCCGCCAGCCGGTGGAGCAGATGCACCTGCCCACGGCCGAGACCGTGAACACGCTGCGCCTGGGCAAGTTCGCCGAGAAGATCACCGAGACCCTCGAGTCAGAGGACGTTTCGGCGTTCCGCGACCTCATCGCCTCCTACGAGCAGGAGCACAACGTTCCCGCCTCGGAGATCGCCGCCGCGCTGGCCGTCATGGCACAGGGTGGACAGCCGCTGCTAGTCAAGGAACTGCCGGCAGCTCCCGAGTTCCAGAAGCGCGAGCGCTCCAAGGACGGCTTCGGCTCACGTGGCCCGACCCGCACGCTCACCGAGGGCAACGCCACCTACCGGATTGCCGTCGGACGCCGCCAGCGCGTTATGCCGGGCTCCATCGTGGGCGCCATTGCCAACGAGGGCGGCATTTCCTCCGCCCAGATCGGCGGCATCGACATCCGCTCGGACCACTCCCTCGTGGAGCTCCCGGCAGACCTGAGCGCCGATCAGCTGCGCGCCCTGTCCCGCACCCGGATCGGCGGCGAACTGATCCACCTCGAGCTGGACAACGGCCGCAAGCCGTCGGGCGGCGGCGAGCGTGGGGGTTACCAGGGCAACCGTGGCGGCGGAGACCGCGGCGGTTACTCCGGCGGCGGCGACCGCGGTGGCAACTTCAAGGGCAGCGGCGGGTTCAAGAAGGAATTCCGCAAGTCCGACGGCGAGCGTTCCTCCGCTGACCGCGGTGGCCGCTCGTACAGCGACCGTTCAGAGCGCAGCGTTGGTGCCGACAGCGGCTCCAGCCGCGGCCAGGCCAGCGATTCCCGCTTTGGCGGCCACGGCGACGGCTCACGCAAGCCCCGCACCGAAGGCGGACAAGGCGGTTTCAACCGCAAGGGCAAGTGGTAACCGTCAGCTAGCCTGACAAGTTTCTCCCCGAGGGGCCGGCTTTCGAGCCGGCCTTTCGGTGTTTAACCGACTCGCGCATGTGCCGTATGTTCGCTTCGTCACACCCTGCAACGCGGCCGGGCTCCAAGGGCTCCCCAGCCGGCACCCGAAGGCACTTTTAGGCCCGGGTTTAGGGGCTTTTTCGTGTCCCGGGCCGCATTCGGCTGCCGATTTGTTGGTGGCCAAGTCTTCCGGTAGAGTATTTACTCGTTGCCCCCCTAGCTCAGTGGTAGAGCGCGTTCTTGGTAAGAACGAGGTCACCGGATCGATTCCGGTGGGGGGCTCTGGATGAGGGCCTGTGTCAAGGCGGTTTTGACCGGCTTGATGCAGGTTTTTCTCATTCGTGGCGGTGTAGCTCAGTTGGTTAGAGCGCACGACTCATAATCGTGAGGTCGGGAGATCGAGCCTCCCCACCGCTACAGGCTAAGCCCCCGGAATCCTTGAGATTCCGGGGGCTTTTCTGTGTTGGATGAAGACTCACCTCCAAGAGGCGTCTCTTAGATTCTCCCGAAAACCACCATATTCTCTGTGGAGTGGCTGTTAAATGGCTACTACTGGGGCGGGGCTGGTATGGCCACAGTGGAGCCTTTAGCAGCCGTGTACGGCCCTCATCGGCCCCCTACAGCCTTACTCCTAGAGTCGGGTCAGGTGAGGGCTTCTTGATCGCGTAGAGCGGCCACTGGGAGAGCATGGTCCTGGCTGCTCGACTTCCTGCTCCCGGGTAGTGCTGCTAGAAAGCGGCTCGAAGTGAAACGTTCGTCTGAAAATCGAAAGTTTCACTGGATCGACGCCGGTCGGAGCCTTATCCCGGTGCACACCTTGCTCTGACACGTCCAAGACTGCGCAGCACTCCCTCTGGCGTACGCAATGATTAGCAGCGTGGACGTAATTTTCTCTGCCCCCTTCTCCGGGGAAACTCGAGGAGACGCAGGGCTATTACCATCATGCATTCACTCGCCGCTCACAACACCGAACCCAAACCCCTGATCTGGACCGCGACGGCAGACTCAATCCTCGAAAAAGTAGCCCGCGGCGCGTCGCCCTCGAAACCATCAAACAAAACTGATACACACCACTAGTGCTTCAATTTGGGCGCGAGCCTTGCGCGGCAGACACGGTGTCACCCCCCGGCTAGATTTCGGTCTCGACGCCCTTGTCGTTCTTGGCCTCTAGTCCTGGACTGCCCCGGGCCTCTTCAGTTGTCAGCACGAAAGGGAGAGGTGACCGCAAAAGTTCTGCAAAGGCGCATCCGAACGACTGTTGGACCCAATCCTAAAGAAGGGTAAGTGCCTCGTGGATCAGTCACTAAATCGACTGAGAGGATGGAGACATGGACCCTGTAACAGCTTGGATCGTCGCTGTAGCCTCGCTGGTGGTGGTGGTCATTCTAAGCAAGATGCTGATACGCCGCTGGAACCGGGAGAACAGAGCGAAGTACCCGAAGCGGTTCTCGGGATCGCACCGGTTCATTGAGATCAACCGGGCGCCCCGCCACTGAGTCGCGTCATGCAGCGCTCAATGATCGACTACGCAATCACGTCACTCAACGTGCTGTACTGGGCGGTGGTGGCGATCTGGCTCTGGCTCTGGTTGACCACCGACCTGGCCACCACGGGGAACAGTATTTGGTTCGTAGTGGCTGCGCTGGCCCTGATGATCCCCTACCACCTGCTCAGACGTAAGCGCAATAAGCTCCAGAGCAGGGCAAAGGAACTGCAAGACACGCCCAAGTAACAAGGGCGTCCCGCCGGGGGTCCTTCGCAATATCTCTGGCTCCATATCTCCCGGGCAACATGTTGGCTCCCATGATGGAGCTGACCTGCGCAACGGACACCCGAGTGCGACTCCTGGACAGGCCCCCAGGGCCCTTGCCTAGACCCCTGGGGGTGACCCCAAAGCGGCTATGGCGCCTGCCCGCTCAAGCGCCTAGGCTCGCGTACGGGTTAAGAACCAACCATATTCGGTTGATAAGTGACAATCGGGTCGATATGGGAATCGAATGCATCGAGTATCTTATTCATGTCATGCCGCCCAATTGAGGCTATGTGCTTCGGCGCTGATGAACCTGTGAACGGCGCGGACGGCATGGTTCTTAGCGTGGGGCGGAACACCACCTTCGCCGGTCAATCCGCGAGGCCGCGACCCCGGCCGTCGGGGAAAGCCTCTCCCGTCCCTGTCTCCGTCCTACTCGAGTTGCCCCAGCCTGGAGCTCAGTTTGGCAAGCACTTCCGACGTCGCCGTCGGCTGCACCGGGGGCGGCTCCGTCCCCTCCTCGGCCGCTTTGAACTCGCGGTCCCATGCATTCTTGTCCTGGACGACGAACCGCTTGTGGGGCGCGTCCCACTTCTGCAAGTACTCCGCAGGGTCGGGTCCCTGGGGCTTCTCCCGCCTCACGGGCGGCTTCGGCGGCTGTCGCACGTACGAGAACTGCTGCGGCTCCGGCCTCGATCGCCGCCGGACAAACCTGCCCAGAGCCAGGATGGGGAGAATCGTGCAGGCCAAGACCCCAATGAACCAGAGAATCAGGATGATCACGATCCCAACTAACAATTCCATGGCTTACGTTAACGCCTAAGCGATCCATCAGGGAAGGTGGCCGGCCTTGCGGACAACCGGCCGACATCTCTCCCTGTTCGCCAAGGTTGGCGGCTTCGCATACTCGGAGCTCCCGGACTCGGGCCTTTTGGCATGTATCGCGGGGAAACTTGCGGGGCCACATCCAGCGTGTGAAGACAATCTCGGGGGGTGCTTACCTGTCCCCCTTGGGGAGTGCGGACAACGAACCCCTAATTTGGTCCCTAACCATCCTGCTTTCTTGGCTCGTGCCTTGGAACAGAAGGTACCTTTGCTTTCTCTACCCGAGATGACAGAGAGGTCATCATGCCCACTGCAGCCCGAAGTCGCATCATGAAAATCAGCAAAATGTTCCCGATTATGTTCCTAGTTGCCGCCGGACTCGTCGTAGCATCCCCGGGCGCGCAGGCCGCGACAACCCCCCCCGCCGAGTCTTGCTGGAGAGGTGTTCCTAAGCCCACAGGGGGCGTTCGATGCTGCATCCTACGCCTGTACGAGCACTGGGGGTGGCACGTTCACCCTTCATGCAACCGGAACCGCGACGGGACCCTACCCTGGCACCTTCGTCGAAGACATCACTGTCGGTGCCGCTGGCATTCCTAATCCTCCGGACATAACGAGCACCCTAAGCTCATTTCACTCCACGTTTACCATCACGAGTGCCGCGGGCACGGTAACCGGGACGAAGGACCTTGCCGCGGGCGGCGGAGGCTTCGCTTGGTGCGCCGGGTCGTTCGGGGCTTTTGACGCGCCGGCCCTGACTTACTCGGCCACCATCAACACTGGAGGCGCGAGCTACACGGACAGCGGCACAGCGTTCGCCAGGGATGCTGAGATGCCAAACAATGGGGTAGCAATTTTCCAACCATTCAATGAAACATTTTCGACCTCCAATGGTGTCGTTCCAGTCGTTCCCGCTGCGCCGACCAGCGTGGACCAGTGCAAGAACGGGGGATGGAAAAATTACCCGCAGTTCAAGAACCAGGGCGAGTGCGTAGCGTATGTCCAACGCCCGAAGAGGTGAGTCGGGCAGGGGGTGAGTGACATCCCCCCGCCCTGACAGAACGGCTCCCGGGCCTGATTCTTATGCTAGGCCCGGGACCACTAATCGCTGGACACATTCTGGTGACGGAAGGCGCCACCCGCCCGATCGCAACCGGCCCCCAAGCCCTGATAGGTGTTCCGGGGCGCACATCGCCCCGGGCGGCACCCGGCTCCGGACCTTCACCGACTCCCCACCGGCCGGTCGGCGTCAAGGCCGACCCAGCACTAACCGCATCCGTTCATGACCGCGACACTTGACGTGTCGAGGACATTTCAAACGGCACCGCATATGGGTTGCCCATCGAGGGGAACCGTGCTGCACTCTTGCGCTTGGCTACTGGCGGCTACCGGACGATCAATTGACGCTGTCAAGGGGTCCGGGTGTCTTTCGTGCCAGGCGCAGTACCGTTGTCAAAATTTCGCCGCTCAGGACCGCTCATGACCCGTCTACGGGCGGACCTGCAGTGAGAACTTGGCTCCGCGGCGCGGAGAATTGGACCTCCACCTCCCCGTCTTGGCGACAGGGAAGGTATCAACGAGCGCCTGGCATTCGTGCCCTGGTCTTTACATCACCATCAGGTGCGGAACCGAGATCATCCAACTTTGCACGCCGCGTATTCCATCCCGCGGTGAAGCGATGCCAAGCGCTGGACCCAAAGCTTCCGAACATCGTGTTTCATGACCTGCGGCGCACCGCCGTGACATTGTCGATCAGCACTGGAGCCAACCCTAAAGTTGGGCAGCAGATAGCGGGCCACAGTTCGGCCGTGACGACGATGGACGTTTACGCTCAACTGTTCGCTCACGACGGGCAGTCGTCGGCGCGGGCCGTCGATGCCCTACTGACTGCCCCCGCCGTGGCCAACTGAGCGGCTCCGAAAAAGAGGTGGCTACGAAATGGCTACTAACTGCCGAAAGGCCTTACTAATCTAGAGGAACAATTGCACGACTCATAATCGTGAGGTCGGGAGATTGAGCCTCCCCACCGCTACAGGCTAAGCCCCCGGGATCCTTGAGATTCCCGGGGTTTTTCTGTGTGCAAGCACACGTGAGGAAACTCTTGGAGGTGTGGCGGCTCGCTTCCGGTGCGGAGCGGGGCTAAGGAGCCACATGAGGATCTCAGTAGCCATCTACGGCCCCAGCCTTCCTCTCATGGCCGTGTGATCTACCGTTTGTCCCGTAAGCGCCTCCCGGTGGCCTGAACAGGCCACCGGGAGATGATGCTCCCGGTTGTTCGACTACCTGCTCCGGACACCAGTGCCGCTGGCCCCGGTTCGAAGCAAAAACGTTTGACTGTAAATCAGAGGTCACCGAACCAACGCCGGTCGGAGCCCCCAGCTAAACCCGTGTATTTGCCCGTATGTATTCGCGGAAGTACGGTTTTATGGACTTTCGGGAGCGTGATGGGTGAGGGTGGCCCCCCTTCCCGTCGGGCCCCGCCCCGGGCCGTGACGCTCGCCGGCATTCCGCAAAGCCCGCTTTTAATGAGGGCGGGCTTTCAGAATGCCGCATGTGCACGACAGTTTAGGAGTGACACTTTCAAACCGGTAAATATTGGTCAAAATTTCGTTGAAGGCAAATACTTTATCGCCTACAATGCAGGCATGATTCACCCGGATCATGCATTCGTAGCAGGGGATGGATGCGCCGCCGAACGAGAAAGATATGGCCATGAAGCCCCTGCTACGAGCCTCGCTAGTTCCCTGCCTCGCACTTCTGGCGGTCGGAGTGCCCGCATTGCCCGCTGTTGCGGACATCGACACTGATCAGGTGATGCGATCGACGGTGTGGGTTGACTCCTCCTGGGTAGGTCAAGTTGAAGTTCCATACTCGGATGACACTTCCCAGCGCTTCACGGCGACCGCAGGCAAAGGCTGCACAGGCTTCATCGTCAGCGGAGCCGGCGATATCGTGACAGCGGGCCACTGCGTGCAGTACGATGACGCCGTTCGCAAGGCACTGCTCCAGACCGTTATCAATGAGAACAAGCTCGCCCCCACCAGTGGCCAGTTCAATCTGGATCAGCTCACGTGGACTGTTCGGGTCGAATCGACACCGACCATCTCAATTGGCCAGCCGAGCATCGTCAAGAATGCCCCTTTCGACAAGGACGGGATCACGGCACGACTGGTCGCTGCTCAGGATCCCGAAGCCGGCGATAACGCCTTAGTGCAGGTTGTCGGCAAGGATACTGCCGGCACTGTCCTCCCAATTGCGGAGCAGGCGCCGAAGGTTCGCGACCACATAACAGCTGTCGGCTTTCCCAGTGACACCGCATCAATCACGGAAGCCACCCGGCAGTCACCTACCTTCAAGGAGGGATCGATAAGCGCCCAGACCGTATCCAAGAAAGGCGTGCCGAAGCTTCAACTGGATGGCGAGCTGATCAGTGGCATGTCTGGCGGACCTACACTTAACGCGGCTGGCGAGGTCGTTGGTGTCAACAGCAGCGGGTTTACCAATAGGAATGAATCGTTTGTGACGGATACTGCGACCCTCCGGACCTTTCTGGAGCAAAACGGCGTGAAGCTTACAGCAGCTGCGGGGGCGTCGACGACCTCCGGGTCGAATGGTGCAGCTGCCCAGCCAGCTGCACCGCAGGCGGCTTCGACTAGTGACAATTCACTGACTACGACTCTCATCGTGGCACTCTGCGTACTAGCCGCCATGGTGATCGCGGGCGCCGTCTATTTATTCCAACAACGACGCAAGACGACGCTAGCGACAGCCACAGCTTCGGCGCCATCACTGTCCTCGGGCGACCCTGATCACGGCCACTCGAGTTGAGTCGTGAGGCCGCACCCCCACGGCGGCCTGAAATGCCCTGCCCACCCTGTGTTCAACCGGAGCGGCGACGAGCTGTGCTGACCCGTGCTCTGCTGCGCCGGGCCGTGACAAGCGAGGCTTTTCGCCGTAGCTTGGCAGCATCTGGCGAAGGGGGTTTCAGTGGACGTCTTCGCAACGATCATGGCCCCGTTCAAGTGGCTTGTCTCCGCCCTCATGGTCTGGTTCCACGACGCCTTGAGCAGCATCGGCATGCCGGCGGCCAACGGCTGGACATGGACGTTTTCCATCATCGGGCTGGTGCTGATCATCCGTGCCGCTTTGATTCCGGTCTTCCTCAGACAGGTCAACGCCCAGCGCCGGATGCGGCGACTGCAGCCGGACTTGAAGAAGCTGCAGGACAAGTACAGGGGCAAAACGGATCAGCTTTCCCGGCAGGCCATGGCGCAGGAGCAGATGGCGCTGTACAAGGAACATGGAACCAATCCTTTGTCCGCCTGCCTTCCCGTGCTGATCCAGGTGCCGTTCTTCCTCGCCCTTTTCCAGGTGCTTTCCGGCATCACCTCAGCAGCCGGGCAAGGTCAGGGCATTGGCGCGATGAGCCGCCAGCAGGTGGTGCAGTTCGACCAATCAAGTATTTTTGGTGCCCCGCTGTCAGCGTCCGTACTGCACGGCGGCGCAGGTGATCAAGCGGCGGTCACAGTCCTGACTGTCCTCATGATCCTGGCCATGACGGCCTCGCAGTTCATGACGCAGCGACGGATTATGGCCAGGAGCATGCCCGAGGATTCCGCGGACAATCCCTTGCTGCGACAGCAGAGAATGTTCCTGTACATCCTGCCGCTGATCTTCAGCGTTGGCGGCGTCCTCTTCCCGATCGGCGTCCTGATTTACTGGACCACCACCAACCTCTGGACCTTGGCCCAACAGTTCTTCGTCAAGTGAGGGGCGAGCTCTCGCTGCGGAGGGCGTGCAATAGCGACGAGACGTCGCCGCTCCAGGGAGGCGCGGCCTATCCAACACCGCACGACGGCGGCACAATGGGCGGATGGGCAAGCTCATCTATTCAGGCATCGCGTCCCTTGACGGGTACGTGGCGGACCGGGACGGCGACTTCAGCTGGAGCGAACCGGACCAGGAAGTCCACACCTTCGTCAATGATCTCGAACGCGATGCCGGCACGTACCTGCTCGGACGCCGCATGTATGAGGTCATGTCGGTTTGGGAAACCCTCGGCAGCACGCCCGGTGCGCCGGACTATATCCAGGATTACGGCCGGATCTGGCAAGGGGCAGACAAGGTTGTCTACTCCTCGTCGCTCGCAACCGTCACCACAGCGCGGACCAGGATCGAGCGGACGTTCGACGCGGAAGCAGTCCAGAAATTAAAGGACAGCACAGACGGGAACATCAGCATCGGCGGCGCCACCCTCGCCGCGGCCGCCCTGCAGGCCGGGCTCGTGGACGAGTGCCAGCTCTTCGTTAACCCGGTGGCTGTTGGAGGCGGCCTGCGCTTCCTGCCCGACGGCCTGAACCTGCGGCTCGAACTCCTGGCGGAACACAGGTTCGGCAACGGCGTGGTCTATCTCAGGTACCGCACCCTCGCCTGACTGCGCTGAACGGCATGGAGGGGCAGAATGGGGGCATGACCCGCATCGCTATCATCGGCGGCCACGGCAAAGTGGCCCTCCACCTGTCCACGCTCCTCACCACGGAGGGCCACAGCGTCACCTCGATCATCCGCAACCCGGACCATGCCGCCGACGTCGCGGCAACGGGGGCAACGCCGTCGGTCCTGGATGTTGAAGACTCGACGACGGCGGCCATCGCCGCTGCGCTCAGCGGCCACGACGCCGTGGTCTGGTCAGCCGGCGCCGGCGGCGGGAATCCGGAACGCACCTACGCGGTGGACCGAGACGCCGCCATCCGGTCCATGGACGCGGCGGCGGAGGCCGGCGTCGGGCGGTATGTCATGGTGTCCTACCTGGGCGCTGGCCCGGACCACGGCGTCCCGGCTGACAACCCATTCTTCGCCTATGCCGATGCCAAGGCGGCGGCGGATCAGTACCTGCGCGGCACCCGACTTGCCTGGACCATCCTGGGGCCGGGCAGCCTGACGGACCAGCCGGCGAGCGGCCTGATCGAAGTCGACCCGCCCCGGGACGGCAACGGAGCCACCTCCCGCAGCAACACGGCCAGCGTGGCTGCGGCAGTACTGGACCTGCCCGAAACAGCAGGACGGACCATCGAATTCCGCGACGGCACCCTGCCCATCGCGGCGGCTTTGGAACCGCTGCCCTAACGGTCGATCCGGCGCAGGCGGCCTGGCGGCGGTGCCGCCATCGCCAAAGTACAGGCGCCGATGAAGTGCCGCCGCCGATAAACTGACACCGGCGGCAGGCGCCTCCCACCGGGCGGCGGGACAGGCCGCCCCGCCGGGGAAGCAGGCACATGGATCAGCTGGCACTCATCATCGGACTTTTGTTGGCCACAGTGGTGGCCGTCGGTCTGGGGGACCGGCTCCGCCTGCCGTATCCGGTCCTCATGCTCCTGCTGGCCATCGGTCTGACCTTCATCCCTGGCTTCCCTGACCTGAACATCGCACCTGAGTTGATCCTGCCCATCTTCCTGCCGCCGCTGCTCTTTGCCACGGCACAGCGCAGTTCATGGGCGGTCTTCCGGGTACGGTGGCGCACGCTGATCATGCTGGCCGTGGCGCTGGTGGTCATCAGCACCGCCGCTGTGGCGGGTGCCGCGTGGCTCATGATTCCGGGCATCGGCATTCCGGCGGCGATCGCACTGGGTGCCATGGTGGCGCCGCCGGACCCCATTGCGGTGGAATCGGTGGCTGGCCGCGTGCACATGCCGCGCCGGCTCACCACCGTGCTGCAAAGCGAGGGACTCTTCAACGACGCCGCTGCCATCGTGATCTTTCAGGCGGCGGTCGCCGCTGCAGTGGGCGGCACCGAAATAGGGCCCGACGTCGTCCTGAAGTTTGTGATCGGCGCCGCGCTTGCCGTGGTGGTGGGCATGGCCATGGGCTGGCTGACAGGACTCATCACCAGGCTGGTCACCTCGCTGGTGGCACGCAGCGCGGTGACGCTGGTGGTGCCCTTCGCGGCCTACATCCTGGCAGAAGAGGTGCACGCCTCCGGCGTGATTGCCGTGGTGGTTACCGCGCTGGAGATGCAGCGGCACTCCCGGCCGCAGTACGCGGAGGAGCGGGTCACCCGGGCGGCCTTCTGGGACGTGGTGGAGCTGCTGGCTACCGGTCTGGCCTTCGGGCTGGTCGGGCTGGAAATCCGGCACGTCATCCACGATGAACGTGCGGACATCCTCGGCATGCTCGGCGTCGCCGGGCTGGTCTGCGTGCTGGTGTTCGTTGTCCGGTTCCTGTGGCTGGCCGTCCTGGCCCTGGGGTCCCGGAACCGCAAGAATGTCCTCCAGCCCACGTCGGCCAAGGAGGTCCTGATCCTCACCTGGTGCGGCATGCGCGGGCTCGCTACCCTGGCCCTTGCGCTTGCGCTGCCGGTCACCCTGGCCGACGGCACGCCGTTCCCTGCCCGGGACTACCTGCTGGTAATCGCGTGTGCCGTGCTGGTGGCCACCCTGGTGCTGCCCGGGCTGACGCTGCCGTGGCTGATGCGGGTCCTGGATGCTTCCGGGGACGGGTCAGAGGAACGCGATGCCGCCCGTCTGCTGGCCCAACGGGCGCAGGAGGCGGCGGTTGCCGCACTGAAGCAGCATGACCTCATGAAGGATCTTCCGCCGGAGAAAGTGGCCCTGGTCAAGGCAAAGATGAGCCGGCTGCATGCCGAGCTCCTGGACGGCAGCCTGCGGAACGAGAGCGTGGCCGAGCTTCGGTCCCGGGGCCGCGGGCTCGCCATCGCAGTCCAAACCATCGCCCTGGATGCTGCACGGCAGGAAGTGGTGATGGCCCGCAATGAACCCGACATGGATCCCGAGGTCGCGGACAGGGTGCTGCGGCAGCTGGACCTGCGGACCATGATCATGCCGGAGTGAGCAGGGCGTGTGCAGTCGCCGGGAGGGCTCCGGGAGTGCGCCTCCGGGCCGCCGGCAGCACCTCAAGCCGGCCGGCGCGCGAGTGCCAGGTCCAGCGCATTGGCCTCCACGAAGTCCAGCGCATGCCGGACTGCCCCGATGGTCACGATCGCATCGCCCAGCGGTGACACCGTGACGCGCGGAACCGTCGCCGTGAAGCGCGGAAGCCACGCCTCGATGCCGGGGACCAGGGCGCCAGCCGAGCCGGCCACTGCTCCGCCGATCACCACCTGCTCCGGGTTCAGCAGGACCGCCAGTGATGCCACCACCCGCGCCAGCCGTTCGGCCAGCCGGTCCAGGACTGCCGCGGCGGCGGGATTGCCCGCGGCCGCGGCGGCGAAGACTTCCGGTGCCTCAAGCAGGGATCCCGTTTCGGCCTGGTACCACTCCCGGGCCAGCACGGCAATACCGGCGGAACTGCCCACCCCTTCCACCAGATCCAGGTAGCCCATTTCGCCCGCCGCCCCGGACAGTCCGTGAAGCAGCCGCCCGGACTCGATGATGCCGGCACCGATCCGCTCGCTGGCGAGCAGTACCACCAGGTCATCAACGCCTGCGCCCGTTCCGCGCCACCGCTCACCCAGGGCCGCGAGGTTGGCGTCGTTCTCCAGCAGCACCGTCCAGCCGTGGAGGTCCTTCATGGCGGCCCGGAGGCCGACGTCGAACAACCGCCAGAAAGGCCGGGTCACCAGGACGTTGCCGGCGCGGTCCACCGGCGCCGCAAGGCCGGCGCTGGCCGCCAGGACGTCCGGGGAAGTGGCACCCGCCTCTGCAAGTGCTGCCCGGCAGGCCCGGTCAACAACATCGATGCGTTCCGAGGCCGGGATCTCGGGGATTCGGAAGCCGCGGCTGGCACTCGCAAGGATGTTTCCGCGGAGGTCGGCAACTGCGGCGGTGGTGGTGGCCGCCCCGATGTCGATGCCCAGGACCACGCCGGCCCGCGGATTCAGCTCGAACCGGCGGGCGGGCCGTCCCTTCGGCTGGCCGGACTGGCGGTCCGCCTCCAGTTCCCAGATCCAGCCCCGCTGGAGCAGGTCCTCACAGACGGCGATGACCGACGCCCGGGTCAGTCCCGTCGACGCCATCAGGTCTGAACCGGTGGCTACCTCCGCGGTGCGCAGGAAGGACAGGACGGCGTTGGCGTTATGGCGCCGCAGCAGTTGGGGGCTTGGTGACCGGGCGTTCTTCATGCGTCCTTGACCTCCAGATTTCGCAGTCCCATAATTGGTGGTGGAATATATTTAGTAACTATCTAAATTGTACCCAGCCGTCCCGTAACGATCACCCTCCCAGACGAAAAGGATCATCCCCTTGGCCACCACTGCCACGCTGGCAACCCTGTCCGAAGCTGACCGCCCCGCTGACCCGAACTGGTGGCGCCAGGCTGCCGTGTACCAGATCTACCCGCGCAGTTTCGCTGATTCCAACGGTGACGGGCTGGGGGACATCAAGGGCATCACTGCCAAAGTCCCGTACCTGAGGGAACTGGGGATCGACGCCGTGTGGCTGAGCCCGTTCTATCCGTCGGCGCTCGCCGACGGCGGCTACGACGTGGACGACTACCGTGATGTGGACCCCAAGCTCGGCACCCTGGCCGACTTCGACGCGATGGCAGCGGCCCTGCATGGGGCCGGCATCAAGCTCATCGCGGACATCGTCCCCAATCATTCCTCGGACCGGCACGAATGGTTCCGCGAGGCGCTGGCGTCGCCCAAGGGTTCGGCCGCCCGGGAGCGCTACATCTTCCGTGACGGCAAGGGGCCCAACGGCGAATTCCCGCCGTCGGACTGGGATTCCGTGTTCGGCGGCCCGGCGTGGGAGCGCATCACCGAACCTGACGGGACGCCCGGCCAGTGGTACCTGCACATCTTCGCCAAGGAGCAGCCGGACCTGAACTGGTCCAACCGCGAGGTCCGGGAGGACTTCCTGAAGACGCTGCGGTTCTGGTCCGACCGTGGCGTGGACGGCTTCCGCGTGGACGTGGCCCATGCGCTGACCAAGGACCTCACGGAGCCGCTGCTGTCCAAGCTCGAACTTGCCCGGGAGGGGCAGCTGGTGGACGGGTTCGATGACGGTACCCACCCGTTCTGGGACCGCGACGAGGTCCACGAGATCTACGCCGAATGGCGGGAGGTCTTCAACGAGTACGACCCGCCGCGCACCGCCGTCGCTGAAGCCTGGGTGCACGCCACCCGCCGGGCCCGCTACGCCAGCCCGGAAGGCCTGGGCCAGGCGTTCAACTTCGACCTGCTCCAGGCCGACTTTGACGCCGAGGAATTCCGCGAAATCATCACCCGCAACCTGGCTGAGGCCAAGGAGACCGGGGCGTCGTCCACCTGGGTCTTCTCCAACCACGACGTCGTCCGGCACGCCACGCGCTACGGGCTGCCCAAGGGGTCCGCAGGATTGAAGGCTAAGGAGGCCAAGGGGCAGGACGGGAAAGCCTGGCTCCTGGCCGGCGGCCCCTCGGACCAGCTGGATGTGGCGCTCGGCGAGCAGCGCGCCCGTGCTGCCACCCTCCTGATGTTGGCAGTCCCCGGCTCTGCCTACCTTTACCAGGGAGAGGAGCTGGGGCTCCAGGAAGTGGCCGAGATCCCGGATTCCGAACGCCAGGACCCGGCCTTCTTCAGGAACAAAGGCGTTGAGGTGGGCCGCGACGGCTGCCGGGTTCCGCTGCCCTGGAAGGTTGAAGGCACCTCGTTCGGCTTCGGCGACGGCGGCGCGCACCTTCCTCAGCCGGACTGGTTCAGCAAGTACGCCGTCGAGGCGCAGGACGGCACCGAAAACTCCACCCTTGAGCTGTACCGCAAGGCCCTGAAGCTGCGCCGGGAACTGCAGGCCGGGGAGGAACTGGAATGGGTGGAGACAGGCAACCCGGAAGTCCTGCACTTCAGCCGCCCCGGTGGCTGGCAGTCGGTGACCAACTTCGGGGACACCGCCGTCGAACTTCCCGCCGGGTCCGTGCTCATCAGCAGCTCTCCGCTGCAGGACGGCAAGCTGCCGGCCAACAGCACGGCGTGGCTGCGCTGATGCCGGTTCCGGTGGCGGCAGCCGTGGCGGACGGGAACTCCGCCTGATGCAGGAGCTCATCTACGGCTGCATGGGCCTGGGCGGCAGCTGGTCCGACGAGCCGCATGGCACTGACCATGTGGACGAGGCCGCTGCCGCCGTCGAGGCTGCCCTGGCTGCAGGGATCACGCTGTTCGATCACGCGGACATCTACCGGAGCGGCAAGTCCGAGGCCGTCTTCGGTGAAGTGCTTGCCGCTACGCCCGGCCTGCGCAGCCGGATCCGGCTGCAGACCAAGTGCGGGATCCGGCTCAATGAGCGCGGGCTTGCCACACACTACGACCTGAGCCGGGAATCCATTCTGGAGCGGGTGGCCGGCAGCCTGAAACGGTTGCAGACGGACTATGTGGACGTGCTCCTGCTGCACCGCCCCGACCCCCTGACGGACCTGGCGGAGGTGGCGGCCGCCGTCGGGCAGTTGCTCGCCGAAGGCAAAGTGCGGCAGGTGGGCGTGTCCAATATGTCCGGCGCGCAGATCCACGCGCTGCAGGACCGGCTGGAGGCGCCCGTGGTGGCCAACCAGCTGGAGATGAGCCTGCTGAAGCGTGCCTGGTTGGAGAGCCAGGTCCTGGTGAACCATGCGGACTTGCTGGACTACAGCTTTCCGCACGGCACACTGGAATACTGCACCAGCAACGGTGTCACCCTGCAGGCATACGGCGCGCTGGCACGGGGGCTGTACACCGGTGCCGGCCCGGAAGACCCGACGACGGCCGAGACTTCCACCGCGGTCCTCGTCCGGGAGCTCGCCGGCAAATACGGCACCACGGGGGAGTCCGTCCTCCTGGGCTGGCTGATGAAGCACCCGGCCGGCATCACACCCGTGATCGGCACCGTGAATCGGGCGCGGATCGCCGCGTGTGCTGATGCCGCCCGGGTAGCTGACGCCATGACCCGTGCCGACTGGTACGGGCTCTGGATCGCGGCGCGCGGCGGCAACCTCCCGTAACCCCAACTAGGTAGCAGTAAGTGTCGTTTTGAGAGCCCATAGCGACACTTGCTGCTACCTACATTCGCGTCCCGCCGAGCACCTGAGGCCGGTACTGTTCGTATTGGTCATCACGTATGGCATTCCTGCTTAGCGCTCGCAGGGCCCGGCCAGATACGGTAGAAGCATGACGTCAATCACCGCCACGGAGACCGTACGGCCCGAGCGCAACATCCCAGCTGAAATCGCCCGTTCCTGGCTTTTGGTCAACGCGATGAAAACCGAACTGTTCGACCAGTCGGCTGCTTCCCGCGCTGACTCGATCATCCTGGACATTGAAGACGCGGTGGACCCGTCCCAGAAGGACCAGGCGCGCGGACATGTCATTGACTGGCTGACCGGCGGCGGCAAGGCCTGGGTCCGCATCAACGATGCCACCAGCCCGTTCTGGGCCGACGACCTCGCCGGACTGCGCGGCACCCCGGGCCTGCTCGGCGTGATGCTCGCCAAGACCGAGTCCGCAGACCAGGTGACCGAAAGCTTCCACCGGATGGACGGCAAGACGCCCGTCATCCCGCTCGTGGAATCCGCCGTGGGCATCGAGGAAGCCAACAACATTGCCAAGGCCCAGGGAGCGTTCCGCCTGGCCTTCGGTTCCGGCGACTTCCGCCGCGACACCGGCATGGCCGCCACCGCCGAGGCCATGGCCTACCCGCGCGCCAAGCTCGTCGTCGCCAGCCGCGTCGGGAACCTGCCGGGCCCCATCGACGGCCCCACGGTCGGCACGAACCACCCGATCCTGCGCGAGCAGACCGGCATCACCGTGATGATGGGCATGACCGGCAAGCTCTGCCTGGCCATCGACCAGACCCCGGTCATCAACGAGGTCATCAGCCCCACGCCGTCCGACGTCGCCTGGGCCACCGACTTCATGAACGACTTCGAAGCCAACGGCCGCGTCATCCGCGACGGCTCAGACCTGCCCCGCCTCGGCCGCGCCGAAAAAATCATGAAGCTCGCAATTGCCTTTGGGGTGCAGCCGGCGCTCTGACGCCTCCGCCACGTCCCAAGACAGGACAGGAGGCCCCGTGACCGATACGCGCTATCTGGTTCACGGGGTCTTTTGGGACGGTGCCCCGGCAGTCCCTGTCCTGAATGCTCGCTAGAATTGGACGGTGCTGAACGAATTCTGGAACACCGCGCCCACCGCCTACAAGGTCACCGTCTTCTGCGCCATGGGGCTGATCGGCGTCGGAATCATCCTGAACCTGATCGGCAACACGTCCGGTAACCAAGGCCTGGCCACAGCGTCACTGCCGGTCATCGGGCTGGGCCTGGTCCTGCACATCGTCGGCATCGTGGTCCGGGGCCAGGCGATCCGGAAGAACCTCAAGCGGTAGCGAGGGAACCTCACGCGGTAGCTGCTGCCGCGTTCCGGCGCACATGGCTGCGGGCATGCTCCACGGCAGCCGGCAGGTCCTCGAACAGATGCTTGTGGTGGCGCAGCGAACGGATCACGCCGACATTGGTCACCAGGGCAAGATGGTCCGGCCGGACTCCCTTCAGGAGCACCGTGATGCCGCGCAGTTCCAAGGCGGAGATCACCTCTACGAGTGCGTGGGCGCCCGTGGCGTCAAGCATCCGTAGCTGGGAGAGCCTGATGATGGCCACCTGGACGTCCCTGACCTGGCTGATCTCCTGGAGGATGCGTTCGGCGGCACCGAAGAACATGGCACCATCGAGCCGGAAGACGGCAATGTGGTCATCGCCGTCAGCGGCCGGTCCGGCAATCTCCTCACGCTGCACACTGCTCAGCGACGCGAATTTCCGCAGCGTGAAAAGTGCCGCCGCGGCCAGCCCGATCTGGATCGCCACGATCAGGTCGAACGCCACGGTGATGATGGCCGTGAGGACAAAGACCGCCGCATCCGAGCGGGTTGAGCGAAGGATGGCGGCAACCGTGCGCCGGGACACCATCCGCGCCGCGGTGACCATCAGCACGCCGCCGAGGGCCGCGAGCGGAATGCTGCCCACCAGTCCGGCCGCCAGATACACAATGGCCAGCAACACCACGGCATGCACAACGGCGGACAGTCGGGTCTTCGCGCCGGAGCGCACATTCACGGCGGTCCTGGCGATGGCGCCGGTGGCGGGCATTCCGCCGAACAAGCCGGCGGCGATGGATGCCAGGCCCTGACCCGTGAGCTCCCGGTCCGGGCTGTAGGGGCCGCTCGGAGTTCCGTCCGGCCCGGCCATTCCGCCTGCCACGCGCGCAGAAAGCAGGGATTCGATGGCAGCGAGGGCTGCGATGGCGACGGCGGGCATCGCCAGCGCGCCAACGGACGCAAGGTCCATGGCGGGCAATGAGGGCGAGGGCAGGGAGTGCGGCAGCGCGCCGATCCGGGGCACGTCCAGCCGCAGAAGTTCGGCAGCCGCCGTCGCAAGTAGTACCGCGAGCAGGCTCGCCGGCAGTGCCGGGAAATACTTCTGGACCAGGACCATCACAACGGCGACCCCCGCCACGAGCGCGAGGGTCAGCAGGACGGTGGGCGCCGCTGCCCCGGACGCCGCCTCGATGGCCGCGAGCAGCGTGTTGTGTCCCGGGGTCCCGGCCGTACCGGTGGCCAGGGGAACCTGCTGGAGGAAGATGATGGCGGCGATTCCGAGGGTGAAGCCTTCCACCACGGGCCAGGGAATGAAGGCCACGGTCTTCCCCAGGCCGCTAATGCCGAGCGCGCAGACCATCAGTCCGGCCATCAGTGACACCAGGGCTACGCTGCCGGTTCCGTGCACCGCCACCACCGGCGCGAGGACCACCACCATGGCCCCTGTTGGTCCCGAGACCTGGACGTGGGAGCCGCCCATGACGGCGGCAACCAGTCCGGCCACGATCGCTGTAATGAGTCCCGCCTCCGCGCCCACCCCGGAGCTGACCCCGAATGCCAGTGCCAGCGGCAAAGCCACGATGCCCACCGTGATACCAGCGAATACGTCCGTCCGCCAGGAGTGCCGGAGCCCGGCGTAGTCCGCCCGGGACGGCAGGAAGCGGGCAAGTGCCAGAGAACCGGAACGCAGCCCGGTGCTCACGAGGCGGACTCCGCGGGCAAATGCCCGGCCGGCAGCTGCCGCGCCAGCCGGAGCTGTTCGTTGGAGTCGGCGAGGCTGTCCAGCAGGAAGGTGCGCGCGATGGCCAACAGCTGCGAAATGCCCGGGTGGGCCAGGCTGTAGGTCACTGCGTTGGCGCTCCGCACCGATGTCACCACTTTGTGCCTGCGCAGCGTCGACAGGTGCTGGGAGAGGTGGGAGGCCTCCAGCCCTGTCTCCGCAAGAAGGTAGCTGACGGGTGCGGTGTTTTGCGGGGCGGCAGACAGCAGTTCGAGGATTCGGATCCGAGCGGGGTGGGCCAATGCCTTGAAGAGGTTGGCCTTGATCTCGTACAGCGGAGCCTGGGCGGGAGTCAACATCGGGAGCGCTCCTGATCCTGCAAGCAGGTCACTTGATGGAATGATGAATTCATCATATCAAGGGATGGCAAGACCCCGACGGCTGCCCGGAACGATAGGCTTGAGGCCATGACTATCAATCCGGACCTGCAGGGCCGCAGCTACCCTGCCGCAGAGGTGTACGACGTCGGCCGCGAGAAAATCCGCGAGTTCGCCCGCGCCGTCAAGGCAACGCACCCCGCCCACTTCGACGTCGAGGCCGCCAAGGCCCTGGGCCACGCCGACCTGGTGGCGCCGCCCACGTTCGCCATCATCATCGCCCAGCGCGCCGACGCCCAGCTGATCGAGGACCCGGATGCCGGCATCGATTTCACCCGCGTAGTCCACGCCGACCAGCGCTTCATCCACCACCGCCCCATCGTCGCCGGCGACCGGCTGGTGGCGGAACTGCACGTTGACGGCGTCCGCGCCATGGGCGGCGGTGCCATGATCACCACGCGCCAGGAAATTTTTGCCCTGACCGACGGCGGCAGCGATTCACGCGAGCCCGTCGCCACCGCCACCTCATCCATCCTCGTCCGCGGAGAGGGACAGTAACCATGAGCCCCAGCTTCCACGAACTCAGCGCCGGCCAGGACATCGGCAGCCGTACCATCGAGGTCACCCGCACCGACCTGGTCAAGTACGCCGGCGCGTCCGGCGACTTCAACCCCATCCACTGGAACGAGGCCTTCGCCACCGGCGTGGAACTGCCCGGCGTGATCGCCCACGGCATGTTCACCATGGGTGCCGCAGTGCAGCTCGTAACCGACTGGGCAGGCGACCCCGCCGCCGTCGTCGACTTCCAGACGCGCTTCACCAAGCCGGTCCTGGTCACGGACACCACCGGAACCGACGAGCCCGGGGCCACTATCGAGGTCAGCGGCGCCATCGGAAAGCTCGACGCCGAGGCGGGCACCGCACGCGTTGACCTCACCGTGGTTTCGGCAGGGCAAAAAGTGCTGATGAAGGCCCAGGCCGTCGTCAGGCTGTCCTAGGGGTGAAGCTGTGAGCCTGAAATTGCTTTCTGCCCTAACCACGGCCGCCGTCGGGGGTCCCGCCGGCAAGTATGTTGAAGCCCGGAACGAGGCGGAGATCATCGACGCCGTCCGCACGGCCGACGCCGCGGGGGAGCAGGTCCTGATCATCGGGGGCGGCTCCAACCTCCTGATTTCCGACGACGGGTTCCCCGGCACCGTGGTCAGTATCGCCTCGGAGGGTTTCACCGTCAGCGCGGAGGACTCCTGCGGCGGTGTGGCCGTGGTGGTCCAGGCGGGCCACAACTGGGATGCCCTGGTTGAGCATGCCGTACTGCACGCTTGGTCCGGCATCGAGGCACTCTCCGGCATCCCCGGTGCAACAGGTGCCACTCCTGTGCAGAACGTCGGCGCCTACGGTTCGGATGTATCTCAGACCATCGCCGCGGTCCGCACCTGGGACCGGCATCGAAACGCGGTCCAGACCTTCACCAACTCGGAGCTGAAGTTCGGCTACCGGGATTCCATCCTGAAGCAGACCACCGTGGAGGGGTCGCCCCGCTACGTCGTGCTGACCGTCGAATTCCAGCTGCCTCTGGGCCGGATGAGTGCGCCCATCCGCTACGCGGAGCTGGCCCGTTCCCTGGGTGTTGAACCCGGCAAACGTGCCTACTCCGACGACGTCCGGCGCGAAGTGCTCCGCCTGCGCGCGTCCAAGGGCATGGTGCTGGACCCTGCGGACCGGGACACCTATTCCACCGGCTCCTTCTTCACCAATCCGGTTGTTCCCGCGGACGTGGCTGCAGGGCTGCCGGACAACGCGCCGCAGTACCCCGCCGGTGTGGACGGCATGGTCAAACTCTCTGCTGCCTGGCTGATCGAACAGGCCGGGTTCGGCAAGGGCTACGGCCTGGAACCGGACAGCGCCTCCGGCGGGCGCGCGTCGCTGTCCACCAAGCACACGCTGGCCATCACCAACCGGGGCTCAGCCAGCGCCAAGGACATGCTGGCCATCGCACGCGAGGTGCGGGACGGCGTCGTCGAACGTTTTGGCATTGAACTGCACCCGGAACCGCTGCTGATCGGGCTGACGCTTTAAAGTCAGCAGGACAGCAGGCAGAGCGGTAAGTCAGCAGGACTGCGTGGCCAGGGCTCCGTGCGCGTCTGTAGCGTCTGTCCGCCGGACGGCCGCCGCTGTCCCCATGAGTGCGGCGGCCCAGCCGCTGAGCGCCAGGAACGGGCCCATGAACAGCCAGACCAGCGCCACTGGAAGGGCCGAATGCGTCGCGGCGGCGAGGATGCAGGCCATCAGACCCGCCGTCGCGGTGGCGAGGGAGAGGGCCCAGAGGAGCCTGCCACTGAGTGGCGACACCTTCCAATCGCGGAGAAGGTGAACATCGCCGCCTGCCCGCAACCCGGGAAACAGGACGGCGTACCCTCCACCCAACGACAGGAACAGCGAGGGCAAAAGGAGTTCCATGCTGCCTTGGGCCGGGGACCCGGCGTCCGCGAATCCGCCCTCCCCGAGTCCCAGAGTTGGGGCGAGCCCGATGGTCACGCCCGCCAGGACCGCGACGGTCCCTCCCACCATCCAGCCCTTTGTTTCACGTTCGAACAACTGCCACAAACTCCCCAAAGTCATGGTCCTACCCTATCTGGACAGCATCTAGGATGAGGGCATGGCCGCCACCCGCGTCACCCGCAACGTCATGGGCCGGCTCCGGCTTGCTTCCCAAGGGCTGCTCGGTCCCGGGCTGGCCTCAGTCCCGGCGGCTGTCCGCTGGATGACGGCCACCCAGGCGCAGGACCTGCAGGCGTCACTCATGGCCATCGGCCTCCGGGTTCCCGGGGCAGGGCTCGCGGATGTCCGGGCCGCCCTGGAGGATGGCAGCGTGGTCCGCTCCTGGCCGATGCGTGGCACGCTCCACCTGGTGGCTCCGGAGGACCTGCGCTGGATGCTGGGCCTCACGGCGGAGCGGCTTCACCGGGTGGTCGCCGGCCGGCACCGGGAACTGGACATCACTTGGGCGGACATCGAAAAGTGCCGCGACGTGGCCTTGGAACGAGTGGTCGGGGGCGGATCTCTCAGCCGCAGCGAGCTTTTTTCAGTGTTTGAGGCTGCCGGGCAGCCCACCACCGGCCAGCGCGGGATCCACATCCTGGGGACGCTGTGCCGGCATGCGTGGCTGGTCCAGGGTCCGCTCGCCGGTAACCAGCAGCTGTTGGCGGCGTTCGATGAGTGGATCCCGGAATCGAGGGTCCTTGAGCGGCAGGACGCGATCGCCGAGTTTATGCTTCGCTACTTCCGCAGCCACGGCCCGGCCACGCTCCGCGACTTTGCGTGGTGGACCCAGATCCCGCTGACCGAAGTGCGGTCAGCTTTTGAACAGGTCCGGGGCCAGCTGGTCGAGCTGGAATTCGGCCATGCCAGCTATTGGATGTCGCCGAAGACCGCATCACTGCTCGACGACGGTGTGCCCGGGCAGCGGTCGGTGCTCCTTCTGCCCGGTTTTGACGAGTTCCTGCTGGGCTACCAGGACCGGAGCCTGGTGCTGGCGCCGGAGCATGCCAACAGAATCGTTCCCGGCGGCAACGGTGTATTCAAGAAGACCATCGTGGCCGGGGGAGAGGTGGTTGGCACCTGGGCGCGTGCCGGGACCAGCCGGAGCGCCGCCGTCGTGCCCGAATTCTTCGACGGAACCCGGTCCCTCGGTGCCGGCGCGCAGGCGGCGTTCGACAAGGCCGCCGAACAGTACCTCAGCTTCCTGGATCACTGAGGCCGCGCGCGCCTCATCCGGCCCCGGACCCGCAAGAGCGGCCCGGCCCCGCTTGAGCGGTGCTGGCCAGCAACGCTTTTGCGGGCCAGGGCCGCAGAAGCCAGCCGGAAGCGGAGGCGGGCGTACGCCGGCCGCAGAGTTGTCCACATAACGT
Organism: Pseudarthrobacter sulfonivorans; assembly: GCF_014712225.1. Classification (GTDB taxonomy): domain Bacteria; phylum Actinomycetota; class Actinomycetes; order Actinomycetales; family Micrococcaceae; genus Arthrobacter; species Arthrobacter sulfonivorans. The sequence goes on along the minus strand of NZ_JACXBW010000001.1, from coordinate 121,066 downwards.
TGCCGGAACCTGCCGTTGTTGTGGCTGGTCCGAGAGCCTTGGATCATGAATAGCGACAAGCTGCAATTGCTCTTGGACGCACGGTGGCCGGTGTTCCCAATGGCCTCCACCCGACAGTTGGGCGCGGCCGGACTGGAAGAACGGGTGCTGACGGCAGCCATCCGAAGCGGGATCCTCTTGAGGCTTCGCCGCGGAGCCTATATCCGGACTACCGACTGGAAAGTCGCCAAGCCCTGGACTAGGGACGCCTTGAAGATCCAAGCCCATTTCCTGTCGACCGGCGGGCTCTCCCGTTACAGCCACGTCAGCGCGGCCAGATTGCACAGCTGTCACGTCTGGGACGTAGGGCCACTGGTCCACGTCACCACCGACTATGCCAACACAAGGAAGAGCTCAGGCAGGAACGTGCGGACGCATCGGATGGACCTGCAGCCCGGGGACCTTTCAACGCTGTGGGGCCCGGACGGCAGAGAGATCCTGACCACCAGCATCGAACGCACAGTCCTGGATTGCGCTCGTATCCTTCCGCTGGAACAGGCCGCGGTGATCGGCGACCACGCACTGTGCAAGGGTGCCCGGATTGACAGTATGCGCCGTCTGTTGGAAGAGAGCCCGGTCAAGCGCGGCAGCCGCCGGGCGCTGGATCTCCTGGCGGTCCTCGATGGTCGGTCAGAATCGGTGGGGGAGACCCGCACGCGGCTATTGCTCCGGTCTCTTGGGCTGACCATGTTCATTCCACAATTTGAGATCCCGACCGCCCTGGGCCGCTTCAGGGCAGACTTCGCGGATCCTGAGTCCCGAGTGGTGATCGAGTTTGATGGCAGGGGGAAGTACACCGATTACAAACCGACCGACGAGGTGCTACTCGCCGAGCGAAGCCGTGAGAATGCGCTGATCGAAGAAGGATGGCTGGTACTCCGCGTTGAATGGAATCACCTGGCCCATCCTGGAGAACTGTGCCGGCGCATCGCGACCATAATGGACCGGTCCCGGATTCTGCGTGGCCAAGTTCTTGCTCGTTAGACGCGAAAGCGGCCCCGACCCGCACGGGCGGTGCTGGGTAGCACCGCTCCTGCGGGTCAGGGCCGCTCTCAGGGGGCGGGAAGGCTACAGGTTCCCGGTGGCGATGTTGAGCATGCGGCGCAGCGGCTCGGCGGCGCCCCAGAGGAGCTGGTCGCCCACGGTGAACGCGCTGATGTACTCCGGACCCATTTCCATCTTCCGGATACGGCCCACCGGGATCTCCAGCGTGCCGGAAGCGGCCACCGGGGTCAGGCCGGCCATGGAGTCCTCCTTGGTGTTGGGGATGACCTTGGCCCACTCGTTGTCATCGGCAAGGAGGGTTTCGATCTCGGCCACGGAGAGCTCCTCGCGGAGCTTGAGCGTCAGAGCCTGCGAGTGGGAGCGCATGGCACCGATGCGGATGCACAGGCCGTCCATGATGATCCGGTTTTCATCCGAGGTGCCCAGGATCTTGTTGGTCTCAACCCCGGCCTTCCACTCTTCCTTGGACTGTCCGTTGCCCAGGTCCGCGTCGATCCAGGGGATCAGGGAGCCTGCCAGCGGCACGCCGAACTGGGTGGCGTCGATGTCCGTACGCTGGTGGGCCAGGACCTTGCGGTCGATTTCGAGGATGGCCGACGCCGGGTCGTCCAGTTCCGAGCTGACCTCGGCGTTGAGCGTGCCGAACTGGCTGAGCAGCTCGCGCATGTGCCGGGCGCCGCCGCCGGAGGCCGCCTGGTAGGTCATGGAGGTGCCCCATTCGACGAGGCCGTTCTTGAACAGCCCGCCCAGGCCCATCAGCATGCAGGACACGGTGCAGTTGCCGCCGATGAAGTCCTTGGTGCCGTTGACCAGGCCCTTGTCGATGACGTCGCGGTTGATCGGGTCCAGCACGATGATCGAGTCGTCGTTCATGCGCAGCGTGGAGGCGGCGTCAATCCAGAGGCCGTCCCAGCCGCGGCCGCGCAGCTCGGTGTGCACGCGCTTGGTGTAGTCGCCGCCCTGGGCGGTGACAATAATGGGCAGCTTCGCCAGGGTATCGACGTCGAACGCGTCCTCGAGCTTGCCGGCACCGTCAGCGAACGACGGGGCGGCACCTCCTGCGTTGGAGGTGGAGAAGAACACCGGGTTGAGGTTGGCGAAGTCGCCCTCGTCCTGCATGCGCTGCATCAGGACGGAGCCGACCATGCCGCGCCATCCGACCAGGCCGACGGAGGGGGTAGCTGCTGTAGTCATTCGTACAGTTTAGACTTCGGAACCGGCCCTGCGCAGTCGGTTACGTCACGGCTACCGGTTCGCGCTGATTCCCCCGGACAAACTTCCGTCAACTCCGGTTGTTTTCCTCCAGCACGGCAGCCTTCCGGGCGCGCAGCGCGAAGAAGGCACCAAACGCGAAGGCCTGCGTCACCACGACCAGCACGATGGCACCGGCGATCTTGTTGCCGCCCAGGATCATGGTGAGGCCAACAATGGCAGAGAGCAGCGCGAGCAGCGGCAGGAGCATGTAGCCCAGCACAAACAGTGTTTCCGGTTTTTTCAACATCTCAGCCCTGCGTCCTCACCCATTTGGTAAATCTGTAGCGTGTCCCGTTCGCTGCCGTCAGCCACCCGTCCGGCGGGACAGCGGCGGCCGCCTCCCAGGTCTCGTCGAGCTCGGGAGCGTACGTGTCGCCGTCGGCCTCCACATCGATGGTGGTGACCACCGCAACGTTGGCGAGTTCAGTGGACTGCCGGAACACTTCGCCGCCGCCCAGGATCCAGACGGTCTCGCCGCCGTCGACAAACTGGGACTCCAGGAGCGCGTCATCAAGGGAAGGAACCACGACGGCGCCCTCCGCCTCTGGTGATCCGCCCCAGTTTTTCTGCCGGGTGATCACAATGTTCGTGCGGCCAGGCAGCGGACGGTACTTCTCCGGGAAAGACAGCCATGTCTTGCGGCCCATGATCACCGGGTGCCCCGTGGTGAGCCGGGTGAAGTGCTTCATGTCTTCGGGCAGGTCCCACGGCATGTCGCCGTCTTTGCCGATCACGCCGCCGGAGGTTTGCGCCCACACCAGGCCGACGCCGCTGACGGTACCGGCGAGGTCCTCGGTGAAGGATTGCGGGTCTGCAGTGTTTTCGGTGCTCATACGGCGATCGGTGCCTTAATCGTGGGGTGGTGCTGGTAGCCCACCACGTCGAAGTCGTCCAGTGTGTAGTCGAAGATCGACGCCGGCTTCCGGGTGATCTTCAGCTGCGGGTACTCATACGGCTCCCGGTCCAGCTGCTTGAGGACCTGGTCCATGTGGTTCTCGTAAATGTGGACGTCGCCTCCGGTCCAAACGAACTCGCCGGGCTCGAGCCCAACCTGCTGCGCGATCATGCAGGTCAACAGGGCGTAGGAGGCAATGTTGAAGGGCACGCCCAGGAACATGTCGGCCGAGCGCTGGTACAGCTGGCAGGACAGTTTGCCGTCCGCCACGTAGAACTGGAAGAACGCGTGGCACGGAGGCAGCGCCATGTCCTTAAGCTCGGAGACGTTCCAGGCGGAGACGATGTGCCGGCGCGAATCCGGGTTGGACTTCAGGTTCTCCACCAGCTCGGCGATCTGGTCAATGTGGCCGCCATCAGGGGTGGGCCAGCTGCGCCACTGGACGCCGTAAACCGGGCCGAGTTCGCCTTCGGCGTCGGCCCACTCGTTCCAGATGGTCACACCCTGGTCCTGCATCCATTTCACGTTCGATTCGCCCCGCAGGAACCACAGGAGTTCAACCGCCACGGACTTGAAATGCACCCGCTTGGTGGTGATCAGCGGGAAGCTTTTGGCCAGGTCGAAGCGGATCTGGCGGCCGAAAACACTGGTGGTTCCGGTGCCCGTACGGTCGGATTTGTGCGTGCCATGGGCCAGGACATCGCGCAGGAGGTCTTCATAGGGCGTCGGGATGCTCACGGCTAAAGTCTACCGGGACGGCCGGATGCGCGCGGCGAAGCACTGCCACGCCCGGAGCTATCCCGGCGATCACCTTCTTGCCGGCCTCCGTGTCACAAACCACGTCCGCCGGCTCAGTGCCACTAGTCGTCAAAAGGCTTGAACTGTTCCACTGCCACGATGCGGTTTTTGTCGCCCAGGGCGACGTGGCACACCACCAGTTCCCCGGGGGAAAGGTACGGGTCGGCGTCCGGCAGGAGGGCCCGCAGGCGGCCCGGCATGTTCTTGCCCAGCTGGGCCAGGACGGTGGGGAGCGCCGGCCGGTGCGTGCACAGGGCCACGGGCCGCTGCTTGTCCAGGAGGGACTCGATGACGGCAGCCGTTTTCTTGGGGGTGCGGGCGTGCCGGTGTTCCGTCAGCGCATCGACAAGCTTGACCTTGGCACCGGACGCCCTCAAATAGGGCGCCACCGTGGACACGCAGCGCCGCCAGGGACTCGTGACCACACGCGGTGGCTGCCAGGCCTGCAGCAGCCGGCCGACGGCCTGCGCCTGCCGCATGCCGGTGGCCGCCAGGGGCCGCTCTCCCTCCGCCTTCGTCCAGGACGAGCGGGGCTTCGCCTTTGCGTGGCGCACCACAATGAGCGGCCACGTGTCGAGCTGGTCGTTTTTGTGGGCGGCCCGCAGATGATCCAAAGGGACGACGTCGGACGGGTTGGTCAGCAGCCCGGCGGCGGTTTGGGGGGCGCACCAGACTACCCGGTCCACTTCCTTGCCGTCCGGAACGAGCTTGGCCCCGTTGACTTTGACCGCCCAGTAATGGACCACCTTGAGGCCGGAGGCCACGTGGTAATGGATGGGCGGCAAGGGAATGCCCAGGGGCGCTGACAGCCCGATCTCCTCGCGCACCTCACGTGCGGCGCACTCGGGAATCGTCTCGCCGGCGTCGATTTTGCCTTTGGGCCAGGACCAGTCGTCGTACTGGGGCCGGTGGATCAGGAGGACCTCAAGGCCGTTCGAGTTGACCCGCCAGGGAATGGCCCCGGCAGCAACCACCGCGACCGCTTCGCCGGGGTGGTCTGTCTGGTCTGCTACGAGGATGTCGCTCGACAACGCCGGCCCTACCGCCGGCTCAGGCTGCGCTGGCGGTAACGCGATGCCAACAGCCACGACTGGATGTCCTCAAGGGGCGTGCCGTCGTCGGATATGTGGTGGCGGTTCCACAGGCCCTCGTTGTCCAGGTGCCAGCTGGCAGTCTCCGGGTCCATGTACCGCCGCAGCAGGTCAAGGACGTAGGTGATGTCGTCCGGGTTGGCCAGTTGGACCAGGGCCTCGACCCTGCGGTCCAGGTTGCGGTGCATCATGTCGGCCGAGCCGATGTAGACCACGGGGTCCCCGCCGTTGGCGAAGGCGAATACCCGGGAGTGCTCAAGGAAGCGGCCCAGCACGGAACGAACCGTGATGTTCTCGCTGAGGCCGGGCACCCCCGGACGCAGCGAGCAGATGCCGCGCACAATGACGTCCACCTTCACGCCTGCCTGGGAGGCGCGGTAGAGGGAATCGATGATGGCCTCATCCACCATAGAGTTGACCTTGATCTGCACCCTTGCGGCCAGCCCGGCACGGGCGTTGCGGATTTCGGTCTCGATCCGGTCAATCAGGCCGGACCGGACAGAGCGGGGAGCCACAAGCAGGCGCTTGAACGTGGATTTGGGCGCGTAGCCGGAAAGCTGGTTGAACAGCTTGGACAGGTCCTCGCCCACCTGCTCGTTGGCGGTCAGCAGGCCAAGATCCTCGTAGTAGCGGGCGGTGCGGGGGTGGTAGTTGCCGGTGCCGATGTGGCAGTAGCGGCGGAGCCCGTCCACTTCCTGCCGTACCACGAGCGACAGCTTGCAGTGCGTTTTCAATCCCACAATGCCGTACACCACGTGGACGCCGGCCTGCTCGAGCTTGCGGGCCCAGGAAATGTTGGCCTGCTCATCGAAACGGGCCTTGATCTCCACCAGCGCCAGCACCTGCTTGCCCGACTCGGCCGCGTCGATCAGGGCGTCAACAATGGGGGAGTCTCCCGAAGTCCGGTACAGGGTCTGCTTGATCGCCTGGACCTTGGGGTCCGCTGCGGCCTGTTCCAGGAACGCCTGCACCGATGTGGAGAAGGAGTCATAGGGGTGGTGGAGCAGGATGTCGCGGCGGCGCATGGCCGAGAAAACGTTGGCGGCCTTGGATGTCTCGGACTCGTTGAGGAACCGGGACGTGTGCGGCATGTGCTTCGGATAATGGAGGTCTGCACGGTCGATGCCGGCAATGACGGACAGCCCGCGGAGGTCAAGCGGCGCGGGAAGCGAATAGACCTCGGACTCCTCCACTCCGAGTTCGCGGATCAGCAGCGCTCGGATGTTCGGGTTGATGTCATTGCTGACCTCAAGGCGGACGGGCGGGCCGAAACGGCGGCGCAGCAGTTCCTTTTCGAGCGCCTGCAGCAGGTTCTCGGCGTCGTCCTCTTCGACTTCCAGGTCCTCGTTGCGGGTAACGCGGAAGATATGGTGCTCGAGGACCTCCATGCCGGCGAAAAGCTTGTCCAGGTGGACGGCGATGACCTCTTCGAGCGCGATGAAGCGTGCCACGCGCCCGGCAATGGCACCGGCGCGGGGACCGTCGATGGAAATCAGGCGGGGAAGCTGGTCCGGAACCTTAAGGCGGGCAAAGAGTTCCTTGTCGCTGACGGGGTTGCGCACCACCACGGCGAGGTTCAGCGAGAGTCCCGAGATGTAAGGGAAGGGATGCGCCGGATCGACGGCAAGCGGCGTCAGGATGGGGAAGACCTTTTCGGCGAACATCGCGCTGAGCTGCTGCTTGGCGGCATCGTCCAGTTCGTCCCAGTGCATCAGGTGGATGTGCTCGTAGGCCAGTGCCGGCCGGATCTGTTCGGCGTAGACCTGGGCATGGCGCTGCTGGAGGCGGTGGGCTTCGTCGCCAATCTTTTCGAGGACCTCCACCGGGCTGAGGCCGGCGGGGGAGGGCACCGCGAGGCCGGTGGCGATACGCCGCTTGAGCCCGGCCACCCGGACCATGAAGAATTCGTCCAGGTTGGACGCGAAGATGGAGAGGAAGGCGACGCGCTCCAGCAGGTGGAGGTTCGGGTCTTCGGCCAACTCCAGGACCCGGGAGTTGAAGGCAAGCCAGCTCAGCTCGCGGTCAAGGAAACGGTCGGGCCGGATGTCGCCTTCGGGCACGAGGTTGGGCGCAAACTCCGGAATGTCGATCCGGTCCTGCGTGGCGCGCGAAGCCGGTACTTCGGATGAGCCGAAACGGGCCCGCGCGGGCGCTGAAGCGCCCTTGGACGTGGCTGTTCCCGCGGGTTCCGGTTTCATGGTGTCTCCTCTTACCTGGCGCTTGATGCTGGCCCACGGCCGGCGCGGTTCCCTACCAACCTTACAATCAAACAGGGTCCGCGGACCCTGTACTTACGGCAAGCGGGGGCCTTTCGTCCGGCGAGTGGGATAACTCACCCGAGGCGAACCTAAGCCGTGGTCAGAGGCCCGTACTGGACGTCCATGTCCCAGCGCGTGAAACCCAGGCCACGGTAGAGGGCGACGGCCGGCGCGTTGTCCGCGTCCGTGTACAGCATGACGGCGTGCAGCCCCAGGCCCTGCAGGTACCTGATCCCGGCAACAGTGAGCGCTTTGCCCAGGCCCCTGCCCTGCGCGGCCGGGGTGACTCCCACCGCATACACTTCACCGATCGCCGGGTGCGCGCCGTGCCGTGGGTGGACCTTGGTCCAGTGGAAACCCAGCAGTTGGCCCTCCGCGTCCACGGCAAGCAGGAAGCCGGCGGGATCAAACCAGTCCTCGGCCATCCGGGCATCGAGGTCCGCACGGGTCAGCGAACCCTGTTCCGGGTGATGGGCGAAGGCGGTGCGGTTCGCTGCAAGCCATCCGTCCTCATCCCTGCCCGGCACGAAGGCGCGGAGCGTAACGCCGTCCGGAAGGCCGACGTCGGGCAGTTCAGCGGTGGCGGTGGTCAGCCTCATCTTCCAGAGCTCCCGCACCGGACCGTAGCCGTAACGGGCGGCAAGGTCCGCTGCCGCCTCGTGGTTGCCGTGCGACCACGCCTTCAGGCCGTCCAAACCCCGCTCGGACTTCAATGCACCTACCAGACGGTCCGCCACGCCCTGGTTGCGGTAGCTGGGGTGGACTGCAATCTCCAGCACGCCGCTGCCGTCGGCTTCCTCCACCACCACCGCGAACCCGGCCAGGTCCTGGCCGGAGGAAGGGTCTGAGTCCTCGTCCGGGGCGTAAAGGGCCAGGGTCAGGAGCGAGTGCTCGGCGGAATCCCCGGCGCGGAGTGTTACCACTGTCTGCTCGGAAAGCGAAGGGTTGCCGTCGGATTCCTCGGCGGCGGCGAGGAGCCCCAGGCAATCCTTCTGCAATTGCTCGTCCACACCGCCGTGGACAACGAGGACGGGCCATTTTTCCGGGTGCGCAGGACTCATGAGGCTAGGCTATACGTCCGGACTGGAACGTGCCCCGATTTGATGGTGCCCCGGCAGTTACGTATAGTCGGTACCTCACCCGGCAGGAGACTGGCGGGAGCGAGGGGGATCCACCAGTGGGGTGGCCTCGATACGTTCGACCCGTATGTCCTCCACGAAATATGCAACAACAGCCCCGGACCACTTGAGGTGGTCCGGGGCTGTTGTGTTAATTCCGGATGCCGGCTGTCAGGCTTCCGTCAGCTCGTCCTCCTGCTGCCGCACCAGGGTGAGGCGGTAGCCGACGTTGCGGACCGTGCTGATCAGGTTTTCGTGGTCCGCCCCGAGTTTGGCCCTGAGGCGGCGGACATGGACATCAACGGTCCGGGTGCCGCCGTAGTAGTCATAGCCCCAAACCTCGGTGAGCAGTTGCTGGCGGGTGAAGACGCGGCCGGGGTGCTGGGCCAGGTACTTGAGGAGTTCGAACTCCTTGAATGTCAGGTTCAGCGGTGCGCCGTTGACGCGGGCCGTGTAACTGGCCTCGTCGATAACCACCCCGGCTGCCCGGATCTCCGTGGGAGCATCGTCCTGTTCGGGAACTGCCCTTGCCACCGAGAGCCTGATGCGTGCTTCCACCTCGGCCGGACCAGCGGAGTCGAGCACAATATCGTCCACAGCCCAGGCCGAAGAAACGGCAGCCATGCCGCCTTCGGTCAGGATCAGGACAAGCGGTGCGCTCAACCCGGTTGCCTTCAGCAACTGCGTGAGGGAACGGGCGCCCACCAGGTCCTTGCGGGCATCCAGCAGCACGATGTCGCACGGATCAGTCTCCAGCAGGGCGGTGGGCTCAGCGGCGAGGATGTGCACGCGATGATTCAGTAATTCGAGGGCAGGCAGAATGTCCACCGATGACCCGGTGCTGTTCGTCAATAGCAGGATGTGCGACATTGTTCCTCCAAGGGGCGTCCGCGCATCTTCGGGCGACTGAACCGGGTTTTCACCGGCTGGAACCAGCTCACTGCCACGATCTTGGGCCGGCAAAACATCTGTCCGGCCGGCAACCGTTGCAGGAAGCATAGCTGAACTTTGAGTATACCGAACGGTGTTCCCGCGAACAGGGATTCCGCCGCTGCGGACCTTCGTTTTGCGACATATCCGAGTCATATAAGGCAGGATTGAGCCGTGGGGCAGAATGCCCTCCCGCGGAGGGCAAGCCGCCGGGCTATAGCCAGAATGGGAATGCAGCGAATTGAGTGCAGTGTCGAAACGGCGGACCGGAAGGGCTGGGATCAGCGTGAGCGGGGAAGAACGGGCCCCGGCGCGGTCGCTGGGCTCCTGGGTCATTGGCCTGATAGGCGTGGCGGGGCTCGTAGCCATCATTGTTGGCGTGTACGTCTCGCCGGAGGCACTCGTTGGCGTCGCCAGTGCCATTGCTGTGGCGGTAGGCGTCGGCTGGCCCCATTTCCTCCGCATTCCGGCGAAGAAGACGCTTGCCGCTGTCATTGCCCTGCCTGGCGTCGGATCCGCAATCGCCGCCGGCCTGGTCCCGGCGCCGGGTTTCCTGGACTGGACACCCGCCTTCATGGCGCTGGGGATGATGGCCGTCTTTGTGGTGCAGCTCATTCGCGGCACCGGCCAGGCCCAGCGGCTGGAATCCACGCTGGGCTGCTGCGCCGGGGTGCTCCTCTCCTGCCTCGGCGCCGGATGGATAGCCGGTGCCCGGTTCAACGGGGTCCGCGAAATGATGCTGGTGGCAGCCATCAGTGCCGCCGTGGCTCTGTTCGCCGGGCTCATCCGCTGGCCGGACAGGGTGGTTGCTCCGCTGGGCATCGTCCTGGCGGGTCTTGCGGGACCGCTCGCAGGGCTGGTCTTCTCCGACCTTGCCGTGTTGCCCGCCGCGATCTTCGGCGTGGTGGTTGGCGCTGTCCTGGTCAGCTTCCGCCGGCTCGTCACACTCCGCGGGGCTCCGCTGAATCTCGCCGCGGCCCTTAGCATGGGTCTGGCACCCGTGTCCGCTGTGGGTTCCCTCGCCTACTTCATAGACAAACTACTCATCTACTAACGGTTAGGATGGCATCATGTCCGTACTTGCATTTGAAATCTTCTTCCTTGTCCTGCTCGGCGTCGCCAGCCTTTCCATGGCCTGGTTTGCCGGCTTTGTGGTTTACCGCCTCTTCAAAGGCCAGAAGTAAACCCGTCCCGCAGCTAGCGATTTCCTGAGGTAATTGTTGTGCCGATAGAGATTCCTACAGACCTGACACCGGAACTTGTTCCGCTTTCCTGGCTCATTGGTGAGTGGGAGGGCAGCGGCCGGCTCGGCAGCGGGGATGAGGATTCGGAACACTTCGTCCAGCACGTCTCCTTCACACACAACGGCCTGCCGTACCTGCAGTACCGTGCGGAGAGCTGGTTGACGGACGACGACGGAACGCGCCTTAGGCCGCTCACGGTTGAGACCGGTTTCTGGGCGCTTGAACGCAAACAGCTGGACGCCGACGGCGGCCCGGGCCTGATCCCGGCCGACATTGTGCCGGCGCTCAAGAGCGCCGACGAGGTCGAAGCCCTGCGCAACAAGGACGGCGGCTTCGACATCTCGGTGTCCATCGCGCACCCCGGCGGCATCTCCGAGCTCTATTACGGGCAGATCAAGGGCCCCCAGATCCAGCTCACCACCGATATGGTGATGCGCGGAAGCCATTCGAAGGACTACAGCGCCGCCACGCGCATCTTCGGCCTGGTGGACGGCAACCTGCTCTGGCGCTGGGACGTCGCCACGGGTGGCGCCTCGACGCCCGGCAGCGGCCTTGAAGCGCACGCGTCTGCCTTCCTGAAGAAAGTCTCCTGACCCGGCTCCTGTTTCACTGACCATCAGTAGACTGGGCTTCCACAGCCCAGTCCGCACGGGTCAGCCCGCGCCAGTGAACCAGGGGAGCATCATGGCGGCACCGCAGAACACCACCGACTACAGCGACCTGAAGGCGCTGTATTTCAACGGGACGCTGAAGAGGTCCCCGGAATCCAGCAACACCGGGGGTCTCATTGAGGTCAGCCGCCTCATCATGGAAAAACAGGGCGTCAGCACGCGGGTGATCAGGACAGTGGATCATGACATCGCCAGCGGCGTGTATCCGGACATGACCGAGCACGGCTGGACAACCGATGAGTGGCCGGCACTGTACCCGGCTGTTGACGAAGCGGACATTGTGGTGGTGGCCGGTCCGATCTGGCTTGGCGACAACTCCTCACAGACCAAGAAGCTCATTGAGCGGCTCTATGCCCACTCGGGCCAACTCAACAGCAGAGGCCAGTGGGCGTTCTACCCCAAAGCGGGCGGCTGCCTCATCACCGGCAACGAAGACGGCATCAAGCACTGCTCCATGAACGTCCTGTACAGCCTGCAGCACATCGGCTTCACCATCCCGCCCCAGGCGGACGCCGGCTGGATCGGGCCCGTGGGCCCGGGGCCGAGCTACCTGGACGAGGGCTCCGGCGGCCCGGAGTCCGACTTCACGAACCGCAACACCACCTTCATGACCTGGAACCTGCTGCACCTTGCCCGGATGCTCAAGGACGCCGGCGGGATTCCCGCGTACGGAAACCTTCCCGAAGAATGGAAAGCCGGCACGCGCTTCGATTTCGAAAACCCGGAATACCGCTAATCCCCACCCGCACCCTGACCTCGCAAGCTCGGCCAGGGAACCCGGCGGGGGTGGCCCCAACGGAATACTCACTGACTAAAGGACGTTGCCGCCTGTATGACTACCCCTAGCCCACTCCTGTCGCGCCCTGGCGCCGTCGAGGCCGCCGGCGCGGACGCCGGCGTCGCCGCCCACTACGGTGAGCCGCTGCGCGAGCAGCGCGCGCTCGCAGCCGGAACCGCCGTCGTCGACCTTTCCCACCGCGGCGTGGTGACCGTCAGCGGTCCGGACCGGCTGACATGGCTGAACACCCTGTCCTCCCAGCAGGTCACCGGCCTGCAGCCGCGGGAATCGAGCGAGCTGCTCCTGCTCAGCGTCCAGGGCCGGATAGAGTTTGACGCCCGGGTAGTGGACGACGGCGGGACCACCTGGCTGATCGTCGAGGCCGCAGAGGCTGGCCCGCTGGCCGAGTGGCTGAACAAGATGAAGTTCACGCTCCGGGTGGAAATCAGCGACGTCTCCGGCGACTGGGCAGTGCTCGGGTCCACCAAGGAAGTAGCGGACTGGGCCGGGCTGCTCGCCTGGCGCGATCCGTGGCCGCACGTGGGTGCCGGGGGTTACTCGTATGCGGTGGTCCCCGAAGAAGGACACCCCGGCCTGGAACGGCCGTGGATCGAGTACCTGGTGCCTGCCGCCGAACTGGAACAGACGGTGGGGGACCGGCCGCTGGCCGGGATGATGGCCGCCGAAGCCCTCCGCATCGCCGCCTGGCGCCCCCGGCTGGGCGCTGAAACCGACGACAAAACCATTCCGCACGAACTGGACCTCCTCCGCACCGCCGTGCACCTGGCGAAGGGCTGCTACAAGGGCCAGGAGACCATCGCGCGGGTGCACAACCTGGGGCACCCGCCGCGGCGCCTGGTCTTCCTGCAGCTGGACGGGTCCCAGCACACCATGCCTGCACCGGGCAGCCAGGTCCTGCTCGGCGAGCGGAAAGTAGGGACAGTCACCTCCGTGGCACAGCACTACGAAATGGGTCCCGTTGCCCTGGCTGTCATCAAGCGGTCCGTGGCGCCGGATGAAATGCTGACCGTGCTGGACGGCGAGGAACCCTACACCGCCGCCCAGGAAGTGATTGTTGCCCCCGACGCCGGTCAGGTAGTCGGGCGCCAGACAGGATTCCTCAGGGGGACCCGCTGATGACCGAAAACTCCGCGCCTGGCTCCACGACGCCTGGCTCCACGACCTCCACACCGCCCGGCACCCAAGCGCCGGACGAGGAAACCCTCGCGTTGGCAGCGAAACTCTTCCAGGCCGCCCGGGACGGAGATACCGGGCTGCTGCGGGCGTACCTGGACGCCGGCGCCCCGGCTTCCATGACCAACGCCGCCGGGGACTCCCTCCTGATGCTGGCCGCCTACCATGGCCACGCCGAAACGGTGCGGCTGATCCTCCAGCACGGGGCGGAGGCCGGCAAGGCAAACGACCGCGGCCAGACGCCGCTGGCCGGCGCCGCCTTCAAGGGGTACACGGACGTCGCCAAAGCCCTGCTGGAGGCCGGTGCTGATCCGGACGCCGGCACACCCTCGGCGCGCGCGGCGGCGCAGATGTTCGCCCGCACCGAAATCCTCGAACTGTTGGGAAACTGAACTTGGAGAATGTCGCAAGGCCCTGGCCCGCCCTTTGGTCCCTCGTGATCGGGTTCTTCATGATCCTGATCGACACCACCATCGTCTCCGTGGCCAATCCCCGGATCATGGAAGGCCTGAACACCGACATCAATTCGGTGATCTGGGTGACCAGCGCGTACCTGCTTGCCTACGCGGTCCCGCTGCTCATCACGGGCAGGCTGGGCGACCGCTTCGGGCCGAAGCGCCTGTACCTTGCCGGCCTGGTGGTCTTCACCCTGGCCTCGCTGTGGTGCGGACTCTCCGGTGACGTCCAGACGCTCATCATGGCCCGGGTACTCCAAGGCCTCGGTGCCGCCATCATGACCCCGCAAACCATGGCCGTCATCACGCGGATCTTTCCACCGGACAGGCGCGGTGCCGCGATGGGCATCTGGGGCGCCACAGCGGGTGTGGCCACTTTAGTGGGCCCAATCCTGGGCGGCGTCCTGGTGGATGGCCTGGGCTGGGAGTGGATCTTCTTCATCAACATACCGGTGGGCGTCGTCGGGTTCATCCTTGCGTGGCGGTTCGTGCCGTCCCTCAGCACCCACCCGCACAAATTCGACATCCCCGGCGTCCTACTCAGCGCCGTCGGCCTCTTTCTGCTGGTTTTCGGAATCCAGGAAGGCGAGACCTACAACTGGGGGACCATCAGCGGGCCTATCACGGTGTGGGGACTCATCATTGCTGGCCTTGCCGTACTCGTGGTGTTCGTTCTTTGGCAGCGGTTCAACAAGGGTGAGCCGCTACTGCCCCTGGCACTCTTCAGGGACCGCAATTTCTCGCTCGCGAATATTGGCATCACCACCGTGGGTTTCACGGTCACAGCCTTTAGCCTGCCCCTGATTTTCTATTACCAGGTGGTCCGCGGCCTGACGCCTACCCAGTCGGCACTCATGATGGTTCCCATGGCCGTGATTTCCGGCGGTCTTGCGCCGGTCGTGGGCAAGATCATTGACCGCGTCAATCCGAAGTACATCACTGCCACCGGTCTGGTCCTGATGGCCGTGGCCCTCTTCTGGAACTCGGCACTGATGCACCCGGACACCCCCATCTGGCTCTTCCTGCTCCCCAGCGCCGTGCTGGGGTTCGCCAACGCCGGGATCTGGGCTCCGCTGAGTACCACCGCGACGCGGAACCTCCCGCCGCGCCAGGCCGGTGCCGGGTCAGGCGTCTACAACACCACCCGGCAGATCGGCGCGGTGCTGGGCAGTGCCGCAATCGCCGTGCTGATCCAATCCAGGCTGGCTGCCGAACTGCCCGCCGCGCCCGGGGGTGCAGAGGGCGCCAGTCCCATGTCGTTCGGGGGAGCCCTGCCTGAGGCCCTCCATGAAGGATTCTCGACGGCGATGGGCCAGTCCATCATGCTGCCGGCGGCCGTCATCCTGCTCGGCGCGGCTGTGGCACTGTTCTTCGCCAAGCCAAAGGCCGTTGACGGCTGGGGTGCAGGACCGGCGCCTGCGGTGGCCGGGGAGGCCCCGGAAGGCGCTTCCCGGCCCGCGTAGGCGCGGGCCGGCAGGAGCCTCAGCCCAGCTGCACGCTGGTCTGGATCCCGCCCGCGGTCAGGCCCAGCTGCCGCGCCAGGGCAACGGCCCCGGTGTTGCTGACTTCGGCCCGCCACTGGACAGTCAGGCCGGCAGCGAGTGCTTCGTGGGCCGCGATCGACGCTGCCAGGGAACCCAGTCCTCGCCGCCGCCACTCGGGGTCCACCAGAACTCCGAGGTGGCCCAGCAGGCCCTCCCATTCCGCGTATGCACCGCACGCCACCGGCACCTGCCGGCCGTCCACCTCATGCACGATGGTGTACCGGTTTTCGAGCTCGGACAGGCCCACCTCGTTGACGTCATCCGGCGGGCAAAGCCCTTCCAGCTCGATCGCCGCGGGGTTGCCGTGGGACACGGTCAGCTCCTCGGCCGGCTGGCGGAGCGGAAGGTCATCCGCGAAGAACAGTGCGGCAGCGCCGAGGCCGTGGCCTCCGTGGGACCGGGTCAGGGTCAGGAGGGTCACGTGGTGGGCCATCTCGTCATCCGGGATGCCGGCCGCGGCGTGGATCAGCCACTGCGGACCCACCAGGGCGGAGCTCCCGAAAAGCCTGACGAACTCCACTGTCTTGGCCGTTTCGTCGGCCCTGACCACCCGCTCGCCGGACGCCAGGGACGAACCGAAAGCGTCGTCGTCGAGCCCCAGGTGCCGGGCCCACGCGAGCTGGACGATGGCGGCGGAACCGGGGTCAAGAGTCATATCCCCAGCCTAGGGGGAATGCGCGGCTCAGCCGAACAGGACGGCCGCTTCGTCGTAGCGCTTCTGCGGAACCGTCTTGAGCTGGCCCAGGGCCTTCTCGAAGCCGACGTGTTCGATGTCGGTGCCCTTGAGCGCCACCATGGTGCCCCAGTATCCCTCCACCACCGAGTCGATGGCGGCCATGCCCAGGCGGGTGGCCAGGACGCGGTCGAAGGCTGAGGGTACGCCGCCGCGCTGGATGTGGCCGAGGATGGTGGCGCGGGTTTCGATGCCGGTCCGCGCCTCGATCTCGGGCGCCAGCTGGTCCGCGATGCCGCCCAGGCGGGGGCGTCCGAAGGTGTCCAGGCCGCGCTCGGAGTGCGGGGTTTCCATGTGTTCCGGCACGAAGCCTTCGGCCACCACCACCAGCGGCGCGCGGCCGCGGTCATGGGCTTCCTGGACCCACTCGGTGATCTGTTCGATGCTGACTTTCTGCTCCGGGATCAGGATGGCGTGGGCGCCGGCTGCCATGCCGGCGTGGAGGGCGATCCAGCCCACGTGGCGGCCCATGACCTCGGCGATCATGCACCGGTGGTGGGACTCGCCGGTGGTGCGGAGGCGGTCGATGGCCTCGGTGGCAATCTGGACTGCGGTGTCAAAGCCGAAGGTGTAGTCGGTGGCGTCGAGGTCGTTGTCCACGGTCTTGGGGACGCCCACGATTTTGAGGCCGGCGTCGGTGAGGCGTTTTGCTGCTGCCAGGGTCCCTTCGCCGCCGATCGCGATGATGGCGTCGATGCCGAGGCGGTCCATGTGGGCCTTGATGACTTCGGGGCCGCCGCCGTTTTCGAAGGGGTTGGTGCGGGAGGTGCCCAGGATGGTGCCGCCCTGCTTGGCGATGCCGCGGACCATGGTGCGGGGGATGTCGATGATGTCGCCTTCGACCACACCGCGCCAGCCGTCCAGGAAGCCGACGAATTCGTGGCCGTGGATGGCGATGCCTTTGAGGACCGCTCCGCGGATCACGGCATTCAGTCCCGGGCAGTCCCCACCGCTGGTGAGAATTCCAATTTTCATGTCTCTGCTCAAATCCTGATGTGAAGGGGGTTAGGGGCAGAGCGCCACGCTGAGCTCACCTAGATTGTAGTCGGCCGTGTGCGTTACGACACAAACCGGTGACAAAGGGCACCTTTCAGGCGAGACAGCAAAAGGCCCCCGGTCCGAAGGGGTTCTCCGGTGCGGGGGCCTGTCTCGCCGGGTCCTGCCTGGTGCCCTGATCAGCTGATTGCGCGGCGGTCCAGGAAGTTCTGCAGGGGGATGGAGTTGCGCTGGTCCGGAAGGACCAGCCACGCCGCGAGGTAGATCACAACGGCGGGGCCCGGGAGGAGGCAGAAGACCAGGAAAGCGATCCGCACAAAGGCCACATCCACATTGAGCCTGGCTGCGATGCCGCCGCACACGCCTCCCAGCCAGCGTTCGGGACCGCGTTTCAGGCCGAAGCCCCTGACGATGCTGAAGAACTTGTCCATGGTTCAAGACTTCCCTGTTGTAGGTTTGTTGTCACGTTTCCGGGCCGAGAGCAGGCCGCCGATGACGAGTGCCGCGCCGGCCCCGATCATGAGCCCGATCAGCACATAGGTGCCGTTCAGCGTCACGACGCCCAGCTGGGCGACGATGATGAGTGCGGCCAGTGCCAGGACGATGAGGCTCCAGACTATGGTGCCGACGCGGGCGGATGGCTGCTGCGGTGCGTCGGTTCCGGACGGCGTTGCCGGCGTCGTGCTTTCCGACTTGGATGAATCCGGTGCCGGATCAAAGCTGCTCATGTCAGTTTCCTTCCTGAATGGTGACGTTGCTGAAGGTGCCGTCAATCTGCACGATCAGGCTGGCTCCGCGTTTGTCGGTGTTGTACTTGCTTTCGCGGGTGGTGATTCCGCTGCGGCTGTCGGCGCCTTCGTGAATGTTGCCCATGGTCATATCGGCCCTGACCGTCACGGGGACGTCCGCCGGGATCACGACCGTGACGTTGCTGGCTGTGACGTCAAGGGGAACCACGACGTCGGACGTCAGCGGTGCGGTGACGTTCAGGTCGGTGAGGTCAAGAGTGCCGCGACCTGCGGTGACGTTGTAGCCGTCCCGGGCCTGTTCAATACTTACCGGCGTCCAGTTGACGTCAGTGAAGCGGACCCTGTCGCTGTTGCCCACCACGTTGTAGATACCGCCCGTGATCAGGGCTACTACGGCGAAGAGGCTGAGGATGCCCGCCGTCTTACCGCGGAGGCCTGCAATGAGGATGCCCAGGCCAACCACGGCTGCGCCGCTGGCCCATACGACGGCGTTGGCGGACTGGCCGAGATCGATCACGTTGAAGGCGTCGAGGGCCTTCAGTCCGCCGCCCACCAGCAGCGCTACGCCGGCGGTGACGGCCACGGCAGGGGCGCCGGGGCCGGAGGGGCGGGCATGTGGTGCCTGGGCGGGGCCCTTTGCCTGGTAGCCGCCGCCATAGTTACCGCCGCCCGAGCTGCCGCCGTCGTAATTGCTCCCGCCGTAGCCCCCGCTGCCGTAGCTGCCGCCACCGTAGCTGCCGCCACCGTACTTGTCACCGCCCGGGAACGCACCGCCGGAGGGCGGCGTGGAGCCTGCGGACGGCGTCGGGGTGTAGGGAGGAATTGCGGCGGAGCCGGTATCCGTCCCGGCGTAGGGCGACGTGTAGGGGGCCGTGGGGTATTGCGTGGCATAGGGGGCTGCGAAGGCGGCGTTGCCGCCGGCCCCGGCGGGCCGGGGTGTGGCGTTCATGGGGGCTCCGTTCCGGGCCTTGTTCCGTTGGGTGAGGTAGTAGATGACGTAGATGGCACCGCCCACCCAGAAGACGGTCCAGAGGAATCCGCCGAAGCCGTTGTGGCTCCAGCCCCAGAATCCGCCGCCGAGGCCGGTGAGTCCGAGCACTGTGGTGATCAGCGCGCCGGTCATGCCGCTTGACCACCGGCCGGCGCCGGCCTCCTGGACGTGGATGCGCCCGTCGGGCTCTGGCAGGAGGGCCCAGGCCAAGCCGTAAAGCAGGACGCCGATTCCGGCGAACAGGGTCAGGACGATGAAGATGCCCCGGACGATCAGCGGATCGATGCCCATCCGGTGTGCGATGCCGCTGGAAACGCCGCCGATCCACCGGTCGCGTCCACGGTAGATGCCGTGGCTCCGGATCCAGGGGAAGAAGTCAGTCGGCTGCCCGGGCGCCTGCGGGCCGGGATGCTGGCCTGCGGCCGGGGGCGGCGGCAGGAGGGGTTCGGTGGGCTGGTCCTGTCCGCGGGGCGGAAGAGGCTCAGTGGGCTGGTCCTGACCGCCCGGTGGAACGGGTTCGGTGGGCTGGCCGTCGTCGGGGATAGGGGTCTGCGAGTTCATACTTCGATCCTGCCGTCAGCGGCGGCCGGGCACTATTGGGGAACACCCTGACTCGTCCCTGAGTCACCCCCGGTTCCGGCCGCAACCGGGTCCGGGAGACCCTGATCCGTGCTTGGATTGACTCATGACCACCGCACTTACCCGCCCCCCGCTGGTCCGCAGCACCGACCGCGTCATCGCGGGCGTGTGTGCCGGCCTGGCGGCCCATCTGGGCTGGCCCGTGCGAAACGTCAGGACCGGCATGGCGCTCGCAACACTCGCGGGTGGTGCGGGGCTGGCTTTCTACGCGTGGCTGTGGATCATGGTCCCCACGGCAGACGAAAGCGCCCGGCGCAACGCCCGGCGTCCGGCGTCGCCCATTGCCCCGGCCGTGAGCCTCACGCCGGCGCCCGTAACGGCGGCGCACTTTACCGGCCACGCGCCGTCGGCCCCGCTGTGGGGAATGCCCGACGCCGGTGCCTCCGCTGCGGGGGTGCGCTCCAGCGCGGGTGCTTCCGGTGCTGCTGTTCCGCCCGCTGCTGTCCCGCCCCTGGCTGTCCTCCCCGGCGCCGGTGACGGCGCTGCCCCCACTGCGCCGTGGTTCAGCGTCCGCGGTGTGCGGTACGGCAAGGAGATCCTGCTGGGAACCGGTCTGCTGCTGGTGGCGGGCATCATGATCGCCCAGCTCCTGGGCGTGGACGTGCCGCTGGGGACCCTCATCCCCGCTGCCGCCGTGCTTGGCGGGGCAGCCATCGCCTGGATGCAGCTCGACGAAAACCGCCGCGCCGGACTGGTGGACAAAACCAAGGCAGACCAGGCGGGCGGGTGGGGGCGTCTCGCTGCCGGCCTGGCGCTGGTGGTAGCCGGTGTGCTGGTGATGGTGTCCGGTTCCGGCTCCTGGGAACAGACCTGGCTGGCGCTGCTGGCATCGGTGGCGGTCCTGGGCGGGGTGATGCTGGTGCTGCTGCCGTGGGCGCTGAAATTCTGGCGGGACCTGGAAGCGGAGCGCTCGGGCAGGATCCGCGAAACGGAGCGGGCCGAGATCGCAGCACACCTGCACGACTCCGTGCTGCAGACCCTGGCCCTGATCCAGCGGCGCGCCGGCAGTGAACACGATGTGGTGCGCCTGGCCAGGGCGCAGGAGCGTGAACTGCGGGGCTGGCTGTTCCAGGACCCGGGCAAGGAAGCCGGCCAGCTTTCGGACCGGATCAAGGCCGCGGCCGCCGAGGTGGAGGATTTCCTGGGCAACGCCGTAGAGGTGGTCAGCGTCGGGGACACCGCCATGACCGAAGCCCATGAAGCCCTGGTCCAGGCCAGCCGCGAGGCGATGCTGAACGCCTCCCGGCACGGCGGCGGAACCGTCTCCGTGTACCTGGAGGTCTCGGATGGCCGCGTCGAAGTCTTCGTTAAGGACCGGGGCCCGGGCTTCGACCTGGACGATGTTCCCGAGGACCGGCTGGGCGTCCGGGAATCCATCATCGGACGCATGAAGCGCCACGGGGGGACGGCCGCCATCACCAGCACCCCTAACGGCACCGAGGTGCGTTTGGGCCTGCCCGCGCGCCATCCGGATAACGCAGAAGGAAGATTATGAACAACGCACAGGGCACCGCACCCAATCGCCCGGCACAGTCCGTCAGGGTAGTGATCGTGGACGACCACGGGATTTTCCGGTCAGGCCTCAAAGCCGACCTCGACGCCAGCATCCAGGTGGTGGGTGAGGCCGCCACCGTGGAGCAGGCCATTGCGGTGATCGCCCGGGAACGGCCCGAGGTGGTGCTGCTGGACGTGCACCTGCCGGGCGGCCTGGGCGGCGGCGGACGCGAGGTCATCGCAGGCTCCGCAGCGCTCTTGGGGACCACAAAGTTCCTGGCCCTCAGTGTCTCCGACGCAGCCGAGGACGTGGTGGCGGTCATCCGGGCCGGGGCACGCGGCTATGTCACCAAAACCATTTCCGGCGCCGAGATCACGGATGCCGTGTTCCGCGTTGCGGGCGGCGACGCCGTGTTCTCGCCCCGGCTGGCCGGCTTTGTGCTGGATGCATTCGGCACCGCGCCGGCCGACATCGCCGACAATGAACTCGACAAGCTCTCCGCCCGCGAACTGGAAGTGATGCGGCTGATCGCCCGCGGTTACAGCTACAAGGAAGTCGCCAAGGAGCTGTTCATCAGCATCAAGACCGTGGAGACCCACGTGTCCGCGGTGCTGCGCAAGCTCCAGCTTTCAAGCCGCCACGAGCTGACCAAGTGGGCTGCGGAGCGCCGCCTCCTCTAGCCCCGCCCCCAAAACGCTCTATCACTTAATGCGGCTCATACGCAATCGGTCTCTCACTTGATGCGGTTTAAACCGGAACGCTCTATCACTCTCCTAAAGAAAGTGATAGAGCGTTCCGGTTTTTCCTGCAATAAGTGAGAGAGCGTCCCTACTTGGCCTTGCCCAGGAAGTCCTGGAGCCGGGCGACGCCGGTGGCCAGGTCCTCGTCGCCGAGGGCGTAGGAGAGACGCAGGAAGCCGGAGGGGCCGAAGGCCTCACCCGGCACGACAGCAACCTCGACCTCGTCCAGGATCAAGGCAGCCAGTTCCGCGGAGGTCGACGGCGTCGCGGTGCCTGCCGCCGTCGGGAATTCCTTCCCCAGCAGCCCGCGGACGTCCGCGTACACGTAGAAGGCGCCCTTCGGCGTCGGGCATTCCACCCCGTCGATGGCGTTCAGGCCCGCGACGATCGCCTTGCGGCGGCGGTCAAAGGCCACCTTCATCTCGTCGACGGCGGTCAGCGGTCCGGAAACGGCGGCGAGGGCGGCGATCTGCATGATGTTGGAGACATTGGAGGTCGCGTGGGACTGCAGGTTGGTGGCGGCCTTGATGACATCGGCCGGGCCGATCATCCAGCCGACACGCCATCCGGTCATCGCGTAGGTCTTGGCCACACCGTTGAGGATGACCACTTTGTCGCCGAGTTCCGGGGCCGCGGTGGCGATGGAAGTGAACGGAACGCCGTCGTAGGTCAGGTGCTCGTAGATCTCGTCGGTGACGACCCACAGGCCCTTGGACGCGGCCCACTTACCGATTTCAGCGACCTGCTCGGGGGAGTACACCGCGCCGGTGGGGTTCGACGGCGACACAAACAGCAGGATTTTGGACTTCTCCGTGAGGGCCGCCTCAAGCTGATCCACTGTGACCAGGTAGTCCTGCTCCGGGCCGGCGAAAACCTCTACGGGAACGCCGCCAGCGAGCCGGATGGCCTCCGGGTAGGTGGTCCAGAACGGCGTGGGCACAATCACTTCGTCGCCCGGATCCACGAGCGTGGCGAAGGTGTTGTAAACGGCCTGCTTGCCGCCGTTGGTCACCAGCACCTGGGACGGGTCAACGGTGTAGCCGGAATCGCGCAGGGTCTTTTCCGCAATGGCCTTCTTCAGTTCCGGCAAGCCACTGGCGGGAGAGTAGCGGTGGTATTTGGGCTGGCCGGCTGCCTCGATGGACGCCTTTACGATGTAGTCCGGGGTGGGAAAGTCCGGTTCGCCCGCGCCGAAGCCAATGACCGGCCGGCCGGCTGCCTTCAGCGCCTTGGCCTTGGCGTCAACGGCCAGGGTTGCGGATTCGGCAATGGCGGATATGCGCTGGGAAACGCGGGCGGAAGACATGGCGGGTCCGTTCTTCGCTTGCAGCCCGAGGGCTGATGGTGGAATTCGACGAGATCTACTCTATGCTGTTCACCGGATCGTTCGGATTGCCGGCGTGGATGTGACTGCAGGCCAGGGGCACATATGACGGCGAAACGGAGGTCCGGAACGAGGCTGGTTCGACGTAGACGAAGTTGTTGCGTAGACTTGTTCTCCGGTGTTGAAACACGGATGATGACGTGCGCCCCAGTGAAAGCTGGCGATCACGGCAGGATTTCGTTTTCCTCCCAAAGGGTAGTGGCGCAATTGGTAGCGCAGCGGTCTCCAAAACCGCAGGTTGCAGGTTCGAGTCCTGTCTGCCCTGCGCAAGCTGTTCCGGCGTAATGCCGGAGCACGCGCAGTAACCATGGTTCTGATCTGGACCGGGTAATCCAACATTGCAAAGATGAGCGAGGACCAGGTGACCGAAACAGCTGCCAGCAGCTCCAAGGGCCGCCCAGCTAAGAAGGCCGCCAAGGCAAGCTTCTTCGCCCGTATTGCACTCTTCGTCCGCCAGGTCATCGGCGAGCTGAAGAAGGTTGTTGCACCAACCCGCAAGGAACTGATCAATTACACGCTCGTGGTGCTGGTGTTCGTCGCCATCATGATGGTGATCGTTAGCATTCTGGATCTCGGTTTTGGAACCGCGGTCAGCTGGGTCTTCGGCGGGATCGCTCCCGGGGACCGCTAAGGCGCACCGTCCGCAGGCCGCGTGGCACTGACCGGGTAACCGGTAAGAATCCACGGGGTGTGCGGAATTGAGCCATTTAAATAGGCATGTTAGGCAATGAGGAAGCAGGAGACCAAGTGTCTGAGCAGGAGCTCGAGGTAACCGAGACTGAGCTGGAAGAGTCCACGGACAACACGGCGGCCCCCACGGTCGAAGCCGGTGAAGAGTCCGAGGTCGAGTCCGCTGCGCCCGAATCTGCCGACGCCGACAACGATTCTGATGTTGCCGACGATTCCGCTGCAGAGGACGCCGATTCAGACGGCGACTCCGAAGGCGACGACGCCGATTCAGAAGGCGATTCAGAAGGCGACGACGCTGAGGCAGACGCCCTGGCAGCTGCAGCCGCCAAGGCCGAGGTCGACCCCGCCGACGAATTCAAAGCCAAGCTGCGCCGCCAGGAGGGTGACTGGTACGTCATCCACTCCTACGCCGGTTACGAAAACCGCGTCAAGGCCAACCTTGAGACCCGCATCCAGACCCTGGACATGGAAGATTACATCTTCGAAATCCAGGTGCCCATGGAAGAAGTCGTGGAGATCAAGAACGCCCAGCGCAAGGTCATCAACCGCGTCCGCATTCCCGGCTACGTGCTTGTCCGCATGGACCTGACGGATGCCTCCTGGGGCGCCGTCCGCCACACTCCCGGTGTGACCGGCTTCGTGGGCAACGCCCACAACCCGGTGCCGCTGCGCCTCGACGAAGTCTTCTCCATGCTCGCGCCGGTCTTTGAAGAAGAGCAGGCCGAAAAGGGCAAGCCG
This sequence comes from Pseudarthrobacter sulfonivorans, assembly GCF_014712225.1. Taxonomy (GTDB): domain Bacteria; phylum Actinomycetota; class Actinomycetes; order Actinomycetales; family Micrococcaceae; genus Arthrobacter; species Arthrobacter sulfonivorans. The sequence continues at coordinate 96,637 of NZ_JACXBW010000001.1, read as the reverse complement.
GTCAACAAGCAGTCGCAGACCCCGGTTGACGTCGACTTCGAGGTCGGCGAGTCGGTCATCGTCAAGGAAGGTCCGTTCGAGACCCTCCCCGCCACGATCTCCGAGATCAAGGTTGAATCCCAGACGCTCGTGGTCCTCGTGTCGATCTTCGAACGTGAGACTCCTGTCACCCTGGCGTTCAACCAGGTCAGCAAGATCTAGCAACCCGCACAGAATTCGTTCCGGACTGCCCGCTTAGCAGCCCCGGAACGGCCGGCCGCCTCGCCATGGCGGCCAACAACCTGAGGCACGCTCCTGTGTCCCAGGAAGATATTGAGAGAAGGACCTTACATTGGCTCCCAAGAAGAAGGTCACCGGCCTCATCAAGCTGCAGATCCAGGCAGGCGCCGCTAACCCGGCTCCGCCGATCGGTCCTGCGCTTGGCCAGCACGGTGTCAACATCATGGAATTCTGCAAGGCGTACAACGCTGCCACAGAAGCCCAGCGCGGAAACGTTATCCCCGTGGAAATCACGGTCTACGAAGACCGTTCCTTCACGTTCATCACCAAGACCCCGCCGGCTGCAGAGCTCATCAAGAAGGCTGCAGGCGTTGCCAAGGGTTCACCCACCCCGCACACCGTCAAGGTTGCAAAGCTGACCCAGGCCCAGGTCAACGAGATCGCCTCCACCAAGATGGAAGACCTCAACGCCACAAGCCTCGAAGGCGCAGCGAAGATCATCGCCGGCACCGCCCGCTCCATGGGTATCACCGTCGAGGGTTAATTCCCTCGCTGCCAAATGTTGGGTTCGGGAAACCGATCACGACGACGGGCGGCACCGCCGGGGAACCGGCACCACCGAAATTGAAATGTTGGGAACCGGGCACGGATAACGAGCCCGTTCACCAACTGTGGCAGGGCCCAGCGCGGTCCGCAGACCACAACTGCACAAGGAGAAATAAGCAGCATGGCAAAGCGCAGCAAAGCATATGAGGCAGCAGCCGCCAAGATCGACGCGGAGAAGTTCTACGCGCCGTTCGAGGCAGTAACGCTCGCCAAGGACACCAACCCGTCCAAGTTCGACGCCACCGTTGAGGTTGCCTTCCGCCTGGGCGTTGACCCTCGCAAGGCTGACCAGATGGTCCGCGGCACCGTTATCCTGCCCCACGGCACCGGTAAGGTCTCCCGCGTCCTGGTTTTCGCAACGGGCGACAAGGCTGAGGCAGCAATCGCTGCCGGCGCCGACTTCGTTGGTTCCGATGACCTGATCGAAAAGATCCAGGGCGGCTGGACCGACTTCGACGCCGCCGTTGCCACCCCTGACCTCATGGGCAAGGTTGGCCGCCTCGGTAAGGTCCTGGGTCCGCGTAACCTGATGCCGAACCCGAAGACCGGCACCGTGACCGCTGACGTCGCCAAGGCTGTCAACGACATCAAGGGCGGCAAGATCGACTTCCGCGTCGACAAGCACTCGAACCTGCACTTCATCATCGGCAAGGTCTCCTTCGACGCCCTCAAGCTTGCCGAGAACTACGCGGCAGCACTGGAAGAGGTCCTTCGCCTGAAGCCGTCCGCTTCCAAGGGCCGCTACATCCAGAAGGCCACCGTGGCCACCACGTTCGGTCCCGGCATCTCCGTTGACCCCAACGTCACGAAGGTCCTGACCGAGGTCTAATCCTCACAGCGACTCCCCGCCGGACCTGTCCGGCACACCAAAGACCGTCCGGCATGTCGCCGGGCGGTCTTTGTTTTTTACCCGTCACTCGACTGAACAGTCCGGATGGCTAGGCTGGGGTGATGACAGCGCTGGCCATCACTCCGGTAAAGATCCCGCCAACGCCCGACGCCGGCACCTACGTCCTCGACGGAAGCCCGGACAGTGCCACGGAGTTCCAGGAGTGCCACGCGCTGCTGGAAGCGCACGAACTGGAGAAGTGGGGCAACCTGGACCGCTGCCCCACTCTCCTTGAAGACCTGGAGTATTGGCGAGGAAGCGAGTACGAGGAACGGCACCTGTTCATGGCGCGGCAGGGCGGCGACGCCGTGGGCATGTGTTCGGTGACGCTGCCATTGCGTGAAAACACGACTACAGCGGGCATCAACGTCCTGGTGTCGACTGGCTACCGGCGGCAGGGCCGGGGGCGGAGGCTGTTGGAGTATGCGGAAGCCGTGGCAACGGCGCGTGCCAGGACCTCGCTGGACGCCTACTGTGAGTTGCCCGCCGACACGGTGGAGCGGGCCGGGCGGCTTGTTCCCGCCAAATCGGGGGCCGGGGGACTTCCCGCAGATGATCCCAGCGTGGCCTTTGCCGCCGGCTGCGGTTATGAACTGGAACAGGTGGAGCGGGCCAGCCGCTTGGCGCTTCCGGTCCCGGCTGACCAGCTTGAGGAACTGGAGAGCGCCGCGCGCCGGCGGGCCGGCGGCGGTTACGCCGTGGTGGCTTGGGCTGACAAATGCCCGGAGTGGCTCGTGGGCGAGTACGCGATCCTCAGGAACCGCATGACCATCGATGTGCCCACCGCCGGATTGAACTGGGAGGCGGAGGATTGGGACCCTGCCAGGGTTCGGCATGAAGAGCGGGCAAACGGCCGCGGCGGGATCCAGGCGCAGGTCGCAGCAGCCTTGCACGAGAGCACGGGCCGGCTCGTGGCTTACACGGTCCTGACCTGGCGGGCCGGCGTTCCGGCGAGCATCATCCAGCAGGACACCTTGGTCACCGCCGAACATCGCGGGAAGAAACTTGGATTGCTGACTAAGGCCGCGAACCTGCGGGCTGCCCAGGAACGGTGGCCGGCGGCGCGTTCGGTGCTCACGTGGAACGCCGTGGAAAACCAGCATATGCTGGCGATCAATACATCGCTTGGATTCAAGCCTGCTGGTTATGAGGGTGAATGGCAGAAACGGCTGGGATGATGCCCTTTATGGCTAAAGACGTGCGGATCGAGCAGCTATGGATCCCGGACTCCCTTGACGCGCCGGACGCAGCGGACTTCCTGGCGGCAGTGGAGGTGGGCCGGAAGGTCAGGATGCAGACGTGGGGCAGCGATGACCTCGCGTACACGCCGCTGGAAAAACTGCTTGAGCTGGCCGACCCTTACGAGCGCCAGGTCATTTTGGTGGCCAAGGTTGACGGCGAGATCGTGGGCGCAGTGGACATCGCCCTGCCGCTGACGGACAACCTCGACCTTGCGGAATTCACGCTGGACATCCTGCCTGAAATCCAGCGGCAGGGTGTGGGCCGCAAGCTCCTCCAGGCCGCCGAACACCTTGCCCGAAGCGAGGGCCGCACGCTGATCCTGGTGGACACCAACCACCCCGGGGCGTCGCTGCACGAGTTCGAGAAGGCGCAACTGGTACCGGGTTCGGGGCAGGGGTTTGTGCCGCTGGAAAGCCGGGAAGTCGAGTTTGCCCGCAAAACCGGGTACACCCTCCAGCACATCGAGCAGTTCAGTTCGTGCATGCTTCCGCTGGATACCAAGCTCGTGGCCGATCTGCAGGCCGAGGCCGATGCGGCAAACAACGGCCGCTACCGGCTCCACCATTGGACGGACAGGTGCCCGGACGAGTGGCTGGAAGCGGTGGCTGCGCTCGAGAACCAGGCGGGCGCCGACGTCGACCCTTCCCTGGAGACTCCCATCGAGCAGGGCATGGTGTTCGACGGCGGGATCCTCCGGGAAGCGGAAGAGGTCACCATCGCGCAGGGACGGCGAACGGTGGTTACCGCCGTCGAGCATCTCGCCAGCGGATCCCTCGTGGGCCTTACCACGATCAGCGTCCTGGCCCACCGGCCGGACGTCGTGTTCCAGGATGACACGCTGGTCCTGCAGGAGCACCGCGGAAACAAACTGGGCCTGCTGATCAAGGTGGCCAATATGGAGCGGCTCACCGAGCAGTTCCCCGACGCCCGCGTCATCTACACCTGGAACGCGCCGGAGAACAGGTACCTGCTGACGGTCAACCAGCAGCTCGGTTTCACAACGGCCGGCGTGACAGGCATCTGGCAGAAGGAGCTGCCGTACCTGGGTACCAGCAAGAGCTGAGGCGAGTTTGCCCGATTTGGTAGAGGGGCGGCGCGTCCCGTAAGCTTGGACTACCAAAGACCGTCGGTTGTTGGAAATCCATTCTCCTGTACTCAGCTCAACTCTGCAGTTGTGCGCGGGAGGCCAAAATGGGTTTCTGGACGAAGGACCCTGACATAGGGCGGCCGGCGCAGGTGAACGAAGCAAACGCTCCAAGGCATTAGCCATGTTGAGCCAAGCCCCGTGCATCTGCGCGGGGCGTTTTTAGTTTTAGCTCACCTTGAGCGGGGACCGTCGCATACCGGCACTATCCCCGGAAGGAGGGTTATGGCAACGCCTACAAAGGTTTCAGCAGTAGCTGAGATCACTAACGATTTCAAGGAATCGAACGCCGCTGTCCTGACCGAATACCGTGGGCTCACCGTTGCACAGCTCAAGCAGCTGCGTGTTTCTCTCGGCCAGGACACCAAGTTCTCGGTCGTCAAGAACACCCTGACCGCTATTGCAGCCAAGGAAGCAGGCGTCGCAGCATTCGACGGCGAGCTTTCCGGCCCCACTGCGATCGCGTTCATCAAGGGTGACGCAGTTGCCGCTGCCAAGAGCCTGACGGATTTTGCCAAGGCCAACAAGCAGCTGGTCATCAAGACCGGTTACTTCGAGGGCAAGGCACTGAACGCCAGCGAAGTTGCTGCCCTGGCAGCACTCGAGTCCCGCGAGCTGCAGCTCGCCAAGGTTGCAGGCATCCTCAAGGCTCCTGCTGCCGCCGCTGCACGCATCATTGACGCACTGCGCCTCAAGCTTGAAGAAGAGAACGGTGCACCGGCAGCTGCCGAGGCTCCCGCCGCTGAAGAAGCTCCTGCAGCTGAAGAAGCCCCCGAAGCAGCTGCAGAGGCCCCCGCCGAAGCACCCGCTGCCGAAGAGAACTAGTTTCTCTTTACCCACCAGACTCCGGTGCGAAGGCAACGGCCCAGGCCGCCAAGCACCACCTATAGGAAGGACGCCACACCATGGCGAAGCTCACCAACGAAGAGCTCATTGAAGCTTTCAAGGAACTGACCATCATCGAGCTCTCCGAGTTCGTCAAGCTCTTCGAAGAGACCTTCGAAGTAACTGCAGCTGCTGTTGCTGTTGCAGGCCCCGCCGGTGGCGGCGCTGCTGAAGAAGCTGAAGAGAAGACCGAATTCGACGTCGTTCTCGAATCTGCCGGCGAAAAGAAGATCGCAGTGATCAAGGAAGTTCGCGCCATCACTTCCCTCGGTCTCAAGGAAGCTAAGGACGTTGTTGACAGCGCTCCGAAGGCTGTTCTCGAAGGCGTCACCAAGGAAGCTGCCGAGAAGGCAAAGGAGCAGCTCGAGGCTGCCGGCGCCACCGTTACCCTCAAGTAACTCACGCTGCTTCACGGAAAACCCCGTCCACTTCGGTGGGCGGGGTTTTCCTGCGTTTAACCCAAGTAAGTAGCAGTACATGTCGTTATGAGCGCTCATAACGACATGTACTGCTACTTAGTTGGGTTAGTTGGGTTCCGAGATGTCAGCGACGACGGCGCCGAGGGCCGAGGTGAGCTCGTCCGCCTCAACGAAGGCGCTGTAGCCGTGCTCGCCGGCCCCCATGGAGATCCGCCGGCCCGTGATCGTGGCGTCCGCGTACACCGGCCAGGCCGTGGTGCTGCCGAGCGGTGTGATGGTGCCGCGCTCGTACCCGGTGGCGTCGAGGGCCACGTCGGCCGGCGGCAGCGACAGCTTGTTCACGCCCACCAGAGCCCGCAGTTTGGGCCAGGAGATCTGCCGGTCACCCGGAATCAGCGCAAACAGGAATGTCCCGTCCTTGTGTTTGACCACCAGCGACTTCACGATGTCGGCCGGCGTGATGCCCAGGATCCCGGCAGCCTCCTCCAGGCTCCGGGCCGCCAACCGCTCCACAATCTGCACGTCCAGGCCGCGCGCTGCCGCGTCAGCCAGGAAGCGCTGACGTCCGACGGCGGCGCCTCCGTTTTCGATTTGCCCCACCATCAGTCGCGGTACAGCAGGAGGGCCTCGCCCTGGCCGCCGCCGCCGCACAGGGAGACCGCGGCCTTGCCGCTGCCCCGCCGCTTGAGTTCGTGGGCGGCGTGCAGGGCAAGCCTGGCACCGGAGGCCCCGATGGGGTGGCCCAGGGCGATGGCGCCGCCGTGGATGTTGCACTGCTCCAGGGGATAGTCCAGGTCCTTCAAGGACTGCACCGCCACTGAACCAAATGCTTCGTTGATTTCGATGAAGTCCAGATCCCTGGTGCTCCACCCCGCGCGCTCCAGGGCGTTCATGATCGCGTTCGACGGCTGGGAATGCAGGGAGTTGTCCGGGCCTGCGACCTGGCCCGGCTTGCCCACCACGGCCAGGTATTCCAGCCCGTTTTCCTCGGCGAACTGGCGGGAGGCAAGCACCAGTGCGGCGGCGCCGTCGGACAGGGGAGAGGAGTTCCCGGCGGTGATGGTCCCGTCCGTGACGAACGCGGCCCGGAGGCCCGCCAGGGTCTCGATGGACGTGTTGGGCCGGACGCCTTCGTCGGTGCCGACAGCCAGGGGATCGCCCTTGCGCTGCTTGACGCTGATCGGCGCAATCTCGTCGTCGAAGATTCCGTCTTTCGCAGCCAGCGCGGCACGCTGGTGCGATTGGGCTGCCACGTTGTCCTGCGAAGTCCTGTCGATGCCGAGGGTGAGGTTCCTGGTCTCGGTGGAAAGGCCCATGGACTGGCCGTCGAAGGCGTCCGTGAGGCCGTCGTGCGCGGCAACATCCAAAGCCTGGATGGCGCCGTAGGTCCAGCCCTGGCGGGAGCCGGGAAGCAGGTGGGGTGCGCGGGTCATGGACTCCTGGCCGCCGGCAACCACCACAGTGGCGTCGCCGCTGCGGATCATGCGGGCGGCGTCAATCACGGCGGTCAGGCCGGACAGGCACACCTTGTTGATGGTGACACTGGGGACGTTCCAGCCGATGCCGGCACCAATGGCACTCTGCCGTGCCGGGTTCTGCCCTGCACCGGCCTGCAGCACCTGGCCCATGATGACCGCACCCACCTTGCCTGCATCCACGCCGCTCGCGGTGAGCGCGGCCTTGATGGCGTGCGCACCAAGTTCGACGGCGGTAAAGCTCGCCAGTTGCCCGTTGAGGCGGCCCTGCGGGGTCCGCGCTGCTGCCAGGATGACAACGTCGGTGTTGTTCATGGTGTTGCCCATTGTGATCTCTTCCGCTCTGTAACGTGTAGGCCAAAGGCTATCGTGAGCCTCTTCACACATTAATCCAAACGCAGAAACGGCCCCGGGGATTCCGCCGGGCGTCCGCGCGGGGGGATAGGGGAGAACTACCCATCTCCGCAGTGTGCACCGCCCCGGCACGGTGCGTAGGGTGGACGACGAACGCAAAGCCTCACGGCAGCGCAAAAACAGGGAGCAGAATCTTGAAGAAAATCCTCGCCGCGGCGGCCTTCGTCTGCCTCGCCGGACTCACGGCCTGCAGCGTAACCACGCGCGCTCCGGAGGGCGCTACTGCGACGACTACTTCCATAACATCCAGCGCCGCACCTTCCCAGGCTTCGCCGTCGCGCCCTACCGGCGCATCCGCTCCCCAGGCCGGAAAGGTAAAGGAAGGCTGCGAGCTGTTCAATTCGCTCTTCGCCGAGTACAGAGCCAGCGAGCCGACGTCCAACGCCTACGAGGAGATCTACTCGAAGGCATGGAAAGCCAAGGACGGGTACACGGGAAACCTGAGGGGATTATTTTCGTCGCTGAGCGCCTTGACCATCAGCCACTCTGCCGTCGTCGGGAACGGCGGCCAACCGGACCAGGTCACCAAGGACGCCGTGCGTGACGCGGTCTTTGCGAACGCCGGAGCCTGCACGGCCGAGGGCGTGACGCTCACGCTCTGATGACGGATCTGCACCGAAAAAATCGGTGCTTGCAAAACGTGCGGTTGTGGGGTAGACACGTAATTGGTTTTGCCGTATCGTAGATATTTGCGTCTTCCCTGTTTACCTTCAGCCTTCATATAGCGGTGGGCTTTGCCTGGCAGCTGACCATCAACGTGCCGTCAACAACGTCATTGTATGGTCAGCCCCGGCCCCGGGTCATATAGCGGAACCGGATGGTAGCACTGCGGAGTCATTTCGCAGGGTGCACAGCGGGGGAGATCTGAAAACGCCTGAAGGTCTGTGGAAGGATCCCTCTTGGTCGCCTCGAGCACCTCTAATAACCAAACCGCTAACACCGCCGACAGCACTGATGGTGCCACTCGCCGGCTCTCATTCGCAAAGATTCACGAACCGCTTGACGTTCCGAATCTGCTTGCCCTGCAGACGGACAGCTTCGACTGGCTGGTCGGAAACGAACGCTGGCAGGCACGCGTAGCGAAAGCCGTCGAAGAAAACGACCTCAGCGTCGCCACCACGTCCGGACTGTCGGACATCTTCGAAGAGATCTCCCCGATCGAGGACTTCCAGGGCACCATGTCCCTGAGCTTCTCCGATCCCGAGTTCGCTGATCCCAAGTACACCATGGCCGAGTGCAAGGACCGGGACGCAACTTACTCGGCTCCGCTGTACGTCAAGGCCGAGTTCATGAACAACAACACGGGCGAAATCAAGCAGCAGACCGTGTTCATGGGCGACTTCCCGCTGATGACCGAGAAGGGCACCTTCGTCGTCAACGGCACCGAGCGTGTGGTCGTCTCCCAGCTGGTCCGTTCACCGGGCGCCTACTTTGAGCGCACCGCTGACAAGACCAGTGACAAGGACATCTTCACTGCCAAGATCATCCCGTCCCGCGGTGCCTGGTTTGAACTCGAAATCGACAAGCGCGATCAGGTCGGCGTACGCCTCGACCGCAAGCGCAAGCAGTCGGTCACCGTTCTGCTGAAGGCCCTCGGCTGGACCGAAGGCCAGATCCTCGAAGAGTTCGGCCAGTACGACTCCATGCGTGCAACGCTGGAGAAGGACGCCACCGAAACCCGCGAAGACGCGTTGCTGGACATCTACCGGAAGCTGCGACCGGGCGAGCCGCCCACAGTCGAGGCTGCCCAGTCCCTGCTGGACAACCTGTACTTCAACTCCAAGCGCTACGATCTGGCCAAGGTTGGCCGTTACAAGATCAACCGCAAGCTTGGCATCGACCGCTCCCTTGGTGACAAGGAAGCTTCGGTCCTGCACGTTGAAGACATCGTGGCCATGATCAAGTTCCTGGTTGCCCTGCACGCCGGCGAGAAGACCCTCACGGGCAAGCGCGACGGCCAGGACCACGAGCTGCGCGTCGAGATCGATGACATCGACCACTTCGGCAACCGCCGCATCCGCGCCGTCGGCGAGCTCATCGAGAACCAGGTCCGCACCGGCCTGTCCCGTATGGAACGCGTTGTCCGCGAGCGGATGACCACCCAGGACGTCGAAGCGATCACGCCGCAGACCCTGATCAACATCCGCCCGGTTGTCGCAGCCATCAAGGAGTTCTTCGGAACGTCCCAGCTGTCGCAGTTCATGGACCAGAACAACCCGCTTTCGGGTCTGACCCACAAGCGCCGTCTGTCCGCGCTTGGCCCGGGTGGTCTGTCCCGTGACCGCGCAGGCATGGAAGTTCGAGACGTCCACCCGTCCCACTACGGACGTATGTGCCCCATCGAAACCCCTGAAGGCCCGAACATTGGTCTGATCGGTTCGCTGGCATCCTACGGCCGCATCAACCCGTTCGGTTTCATCGAGACTCCTTACCGTCTCGTTTCCGAAGGCGTTGTGGCCGATGAGGTCCAGTACCTGACGGCCGACGACGAGGCAGAGGTCCTGATCGCACAGGCCAACGCTCCGCTGGACGAGAACAAGCGCTTCGCCGAAGAGACCGTCCTGGTCCGCGCCCGCGGTGGTGGAGGCGAGCCCGTGCTCGTTCCCGCCGCCGACGTCGAGTTCATGGACGTTTCCCCGCGCCAGATGGTGTCCGTGGCTACGGCCCTGATCCCGTTCCTCGAGCATGACGATGCCAACCGCGCACTCATGGGTGCCAACATGCAGCGCCAGGCCGTGCCGCTGGTCCGTTCCGAGGCCCCGTTCGTGGGCACCGGCATGGAACGTGCAGCCGCCGTCGACGCCGGTGATGTCACCATCGCCAAGAAGGCAGGTGTGGTTACCGAGGTCTCCGCTGAGCTGGTCATCATGCTCAACGACGACGGTACGGAAACCAACTACCGCATCAACAAGTTCGCGCGCTCCAACCAGGGCAACTGCTACAACAACCGCGTCCTGGTAAACGAAGGCCAGCGCCTCGAGGTCGGCGGCATCATCGCCGACGGCCCGGCAACGGACCAGGGCGAACTCGCCCTCGGTAAGAACCTGCTCGTGGCATTCATGTCATGGGAAGGCCACAACTTCGAGGACGCCATCATCCTCTCGCAGCGGATTGTTGCCGAGGACGTTCTTTCCTCCATCCACATCGAGGAGCACGAGATCGATGCCCGCGACACCAAGCTTGGTGCCGAGGAAATCACCCGTGACATCCCCAACGTGTCCGAGGAAGTCCTGGCAGGCCTGGACGAGCGCGGCATCATCCACATCGGTGCTGAAGTTGAAGCCGGCGACATCCTGGTCGGAAAGGTCACCCCGAAGGGTGAAACCGAACTGACCCCGGAAGAGCGCCTGCTGCGTGCCATCTTCGGCGAGAAGTCCCGCGAAGTGCGCGACACCTCCCTGAAGGTTCCGCACGGCGAGTCCGGCACCGTCATCGGCGTCCGCGTCTTCGACCGCGACAATGACGACGAACTGCCCCCGGGCGTGAACCAGCTGGTCCGCGTCTACGTGGCTGCCAAGCGTAAGATCACCGACGGCGACAAGCTCGCCGGCCGTCACGGCAACAAGGGTGTTATCTCCAAGATCCTCCCGATCGAGGACATGCCCTTCCTTGCCGACGGTACCCCCGTTGATATTGTCCTGAACCCGCTGGGTGTTCCGGGCCGTATGAACGTCGGCCAGGTGCTGGAAACGCACCTCGGCTGGGTTGCCAAGACCGGTTGGAAGATCGAAGGTGAGCCCGAGTGGATGAAGCAGCTGCCGAACCTGCCGCGCGAGAGTGGCTCCACCACTGTCGCAACGCCGGTGTTCGACGGCGCCCGTGAAGAGGAAATCACGGGTCTGCTGGATTCCACCAATGTCACCCGCGACGGCGACCGCCTGATCAACTCCTCAGGCAAGACCCGCTTGTTCGACGGCCGCTCCGGCGAGCCGTTCCCGGATCCGATCTCGGTCGGCTACATGTACATCCTGAAGCTCCACCACCTGGTGGACGACAAGATCCACGCGCGCTCCACCGGCCCGTACTCCATGATCACGCAGCAGCCGCTGGGTGGTAAGGCACAGTTCGGTGGCCAGCGCTTCGGTGAGATGGAAGTTTGGGCGCTGGAAGCTTATGGCGCCGCGTACACGCTCCAGGAGCTCCTCACGATCAAGTCCGATGATATCCATGGCCGCGTGAAGGTCTACGAAGCCATCGTCAAGGGCGAGAACATCCCCGAACCGGGCGTTCCTGAGTCCTTCAAGGTCTTGATCAAGGAAATGCAGTCGCTGTGCCTGAACGTGGAAGTACTTTCCACGGACGGAACCACAATTGAAATGCGTGACTCTGATGACGCAGTCTTCACGGCTGCGGAAGAACTGGGCATCGATCTGTCTCGTGCAGAGCCCAGTTCCGTAGAAGAGGTTTAGCAGGCTGATGTCCGACGGCGGGTGACCACCCGCCGTCGGATGTCACCTCCCTCCTCCCGCAACCCAAGACTTCAGAATTTAGAGAACAAGAGAGAACAGGGACCATATGTCCAGCGAATCCTCCTTCGGCCTCATGCAGATCGGCCTCGCCACCGCGGATGACATCCGTGGCTGGTCTTACGGCGAGGTTAAGAAGCCGGAAACCATCAACTACCGCACGCTCAAGCCCGAGAAGGACGGCCTCTTCTGCGAGAAGATCTTCGGCCCTTCCCGCGACTGGGAATGCTACTGCGGTAAGTACAAGCGCGTGCGCTTCAAGGGCATCATCTGCGAGCGGTGTGGCGTTGAAGTCACCCGCGCAAAGGTCCGCCGTGAGCGCATGGGCCACATCGAGCTGGCCGCCCCGGTCACGCACATCTGGTACTTCAAGGGTGTTCCGTCCCGCCTGGGCTACCTCCTTGACCTGGCACCGAAGGACCTCGAAAAGGTCATCTACTTCGCCGCCTACATGATCACCAGCGTCGATGCCGACAGCCGCCACGAGGAACTGCCCAACCTTCAGGTTGAGCACGACATCGAGAAGAAGCAGCTGATCGACAACCGCGACTCCGACATCGCCACCATCGCCCGCGACCTCGAAAACGAGATCGCGCGCCTCGAAGGTGAAGGTGCCAAGGCTGCCGACAAGAAGAAGGCCCGCGACTCCGCCGACCGCCAGATGGCGAACGTGCGCAAGCGTGCCGACGCCGAAATCGAGCGCCTCGAGCAGGTCTGGGACCGCTTCAAGAACCTGAAGGTCGCTGACCTCGAAGGCGACGAAGGCCTCTACCGCGAACTGCGCGACCGCTACGGCATGTACTTCGAAGGCTCCATGGGTGCCGAAGCCATCAAGAAGCGTCTTGAGAACTTCGACATGCAGGCCGAGTCGGACCTGCTGCGCGACATCATCGCCAACGGCAAGGGCCAGCGCAAGACCCGCGCCCTGAAGCGCCTGAAGGTGGTCAACGCGTTCCTGACCACCAACAACAGCCCGCTCGGCATGGTTCTCGACGCCGTCCCGGTGATCCCGCCGGAACTGCGCCCGATGGTCCAGCTGGACGGTGGCCGCTTCGCGACCTCCGACCTCAACGACCTCTACCGTCGCGTGATCAACCGCAACAACCGCCTCAAGCGCCTGCTTGACCTCGGCGCGCCGGAGATCATCGTCAACAACGAGAAGCGCATGCTTCAGGAAGCTGTTGACAGCCTCTTCGACAACGGCCGCCGCGGCCGTCCGGTCACCGGACCGGGCAACCGTCCGCTGAAGTCCCTGAGCGACATGCTCAAGGGCAAGCAGGGCCGTTTCCGCCAGAACCTCCTCGGCAAGCGCGTGGACTACTCCGGCCGTTCGGTCATCGTCGTCGGCCCGCAGCTGAAGCTGCACCAGTGCGGCCTGCCCAAGCAGATGGCTCTGGAGCTCTTCAAGCCGTTCGTGATGAAGCGCCTGGTTGACCTCAACCACGCACAGAACATCAAGTCGGCCAAGCGCATGGTTGAGCGTTACCGTCCGCAGGTCTGGGACGTGCTGGAAGAGATCATCACCGAACACCCGGTGCTGCTCAACCGTGCACCTACCCTGCACCGCCTCGGCATCCAGGCGTTCGAACCGCAGCTTGTTGAAGGTAAGGCAATCCAGCTCCACCCGCTGGTTTGTGGCGCCTTCAACGCTGACTTCGACGGCGACCAGATGGCAGTCCACCTGCCGCTGAGCCCCGAAGCCCAGGCCGAGGCACGCATCCTGATGCTGTCCTCGAACAACATCCTGAAGCCGTCCGACGGCCGTCCGGTCACCCTGCCTTCGCAGGATATGATCATCGGTCTCTACCACCTGACCACCAAGCGTGTCGGTTCAGCCGGCGAAGGCCGCGTCTTCTCCTCGGTATCCGAAGCCATCATGGCCTACGACCTCCGCGAACTGCACCTGAACTCGCAGGTCAGGATCCGTCTTGAAGGCTTTGTTCCTTACGCAGGCTGGGAAGCTCCGGAAGGCTGGGAGGCCGGCCAGCCGGTACTCGTCCAGACCTCCCTGGGCCAGGTCATCTTCAACCAGACCCTGCCCGAGGACTACCCCTGGGTTGAGAACGTTGCGGACAAGGGCGAACTGTCCACGATCGTCAACGACCTCGCCGAGCGCTACCCGAAGGTCATCACGGCGGCAACGCTGGACAACCTGAAGGACGCCGGTTTCTACTGGGCCACCCGGTCCGGCGTTACCGTCGCCATCTCGGACATCGAGGTACCCAAGGACAAGCCGCGGATCCTTGCCGGCTACGAAACCATGGCTGCCAAGATCCAGGGCCAGTACGACAAGGGCCTGATCGACGACGACGAGCGTCGCCAGGAACTGATCGAGATCTGGAACAAGGCAACAAACGAAATCGCCCAGGCGATGCGTGACAGCCTGTCCCCGATGAACACGATCAACCGCATGGTGTCCTCCGGTGCACGTGGTAACTGGATGCAGGTCCGTCAGATCGCGGGTATCCGTGGCCTGGTGGCCAACCCTAAGGGTGAGATCATCCCGCGCCCCATCAAGTCCTCCTACCGCGAGGGCCTGTCGGTGCTGGAATACTTCATCGCCACGCACGGTGCCCGTAAGGGTCTGGCTGACACCGCGCTGCGTACCGCCAACTCGGGTTACCTGACCCGTCGTCTGGTGGACGTTTCGCAGGACGTCATCGTCCGTGAAGAGGACTGCGGCACCGAACGCGGCCTCGTCACGCCGATTGCCGTTCCGGACGCCAACGGCGAGCTGGTCCTGGACGAGAACGTCGAGAACAGCGCCTACGCCCGTACGCTCGCTGTTGATGTTGTGGACTCCAAGGGCAACGTCCTTGCGGCCGGCGGCACCGACTGCGGCGACGTCGTTATCGCCGAGCTGTTCGCAGCCGGTATCACCGAGGTCAAGGTCCGCTCCGTACTCACCTGTGAATCCAGCGTCGGCACCTGCGCCCTGTGCTACGGCCGTTCACTGGCCACCGGCAAGACCGTGGACATCGGTGAGGCCGTCGGCATCATCGCTGCCCAGTCCATCGGTGAGCCCGGTACCCAGCTGACCATGCGTACGTTCCACACCGGTGGTGCTGTTTCCGCCAGCGGTGGCGATGACATCACCCAGGGTCTGCCCCGTATCCAGGAGCTCTTCGAAGCCCGTACTCCGAAGGGTGTCGCACCGATTGCTGAAGCAGCCGGCCGCATCGCCATCGAAGAGTCCGAGCGCCAGATGCGCCTGGTCATCACCCCGGATGACGGATCTGAAGAGATCGCATACCCGGTACTGCGCCGTTCACGCCTCCTCATTGAGGATGGCGAGCACGTCACGGTAGGCCAGAAGCTCATCAACGGCCCGGTTGATCCCAAGCAGGTTCTGCGCATCATGGGTCCCCGTGCCGCGCAGAAGTTCCTGGTGGACGAGGTCCAGGGCGTGTACCGCAGCCAGGGCATCGGTATCCACGACAAGCACGTCGAGGTTATCGTCCGCCAGATGCTGCGCCGCGTCACGGTCATCGAGTCCGGCGAATCGGACCTGCTGCCCGGCGAGCTCGCCGAGCGCAGCCGCTTCGAGGAGGCCAACCGCCGCGTTGTGTCCGAGGGCAAGACTCCGGCTTCCGGACGTCCCGAGCTCATGGGCATCACCAAGGCGTCCCTGGCCACCGAGTCCTGGCTGTCCGCAGCTTCCTTCCAGGAGACCACCCGCGTCCTGACGCAGGCGGCCATGGAAGGCAAGAGCGATCCGCTGCTCGGCCTCAAGGAGAACGTCATCATCGGTAAGCTGATCCCGGCCGGCACGGGTCTCCCGCGCTACACCGAGGTCACCGTGGAGCCCACCGAGGAAGCAAAGGCCAACCTGTTCACCGGCCCCAGCGCGTTCAGTGACTTCTCGTACGACTCCCTGGGCGGCGACGGAGCTCCTGAGTTCCACGCCATCCCGCTGGATGACTACGATCTCGGAAACGACTTCCGCTAGCGCCTAAAGCAACGCGGGGTCACTTACGGCCCGGTCCACACCCTGGATCGGGCTCAAAGTGACCCCGCGTTGCTGTTTAAGTGCTGGAAGACTCTGAGGAAGGCCGACGGCGGCACCCGGCTTCCGCCGTCGTCCGCCATACACCCGATTAAGGCTCAGGATCAAGCCGTGCTAGAATTTTGGTAATTGTTCTGTGTGGCAGTGGATGAAGGCCGCCGCAGCATCATTTTGGTTTTGTTCTCATGATGCTGGGTGTGAGCTTGTTTCCGGGTTGCGGGCTAGGTGCGCGACGAATGCCACTCTTTTGCACGCCTAAGCAAGATTCGAGACGCCAAGGCTGCAGGGACAACGCCAAAACCGATGCAAGCACGGCTGACGCCTGAATGTGCCGGTAGAGATCAAACCAACGGAGAACACGAGAGTGCCTACGATTAACCAGCTGGTCCGCAAGGGCCGCACGCCTAAGGTCAAAAAGACCAAGGCTCCTGCCCTGAACGGCAGCCCGATGCGCCGCGGTGTTTGCACCCGCGTTTACACCACCACCCCCAAGAAGCCGAACTCGGCTCTGCGTAAGGTCGCACGTGTGCGCCTCAACGGTGGCGTTGAAGTTACCGCTTACATCCCCGGCGTAGGCCACAACCTGCAGGAGCACTCCATTGTGCTCGTTCGCGGCGGTCGTGTTAAGGACCTTCCGGGTGTCCGCTACAAGATCGTCCGTGGCGCCCTCGATACCCAGGGTGTGAAGAACCGTAAGCAGGCACGCAGCCGCTACGGCGCAAAGATGGAGAAGAAGTAATATGCCTCGCAAGGGTCCGGCCCCGAAGCGGCCGCTCGTACTAGATCCCGTTTACGGCTCCCCCTTGGTCACGCAGCTGATCAACAAGGTGCTGGTTGACGGCAAGAAGTCCACCGCAGAACGCATCGTTTACGGTGCCCTCGAAGGCGCCCGCGCCAAGTCCGGCGGCGACCCCGTAGCAGCCCTCAAGAAGGCCATGGAGAACGTCAAGCCTTCCCTCGAGGTCCGCTCACGCCGCGTCGGTGGCGCCACCTACCAGGTTCCGGTTGAGGTCAAGCCAGGTCGCTCTACCGCCCTCGCACTGCGCTGGCTGGTTGGCTACTCGAAGGCCCGCCGCGAGAAGACCATGACCGAGCGCCTCCAGAACGAAATCCTGGATGCCTCCAACGGTCTCGGTGCCGCTGTGAAGCGTCGCGAAGACACCCACAAGATGGCCGAATCCAACAAGGCCTTCGCACACTACCGCTGGTAATAACTCCCGGACGCCGCCGGCTCACCTGAGCCGGCGGCGAACGTGTAGTCCATCCGAAAGGGAGACACCGTGGCACAGGACGTGCTTACCGACCTTAGTAAGGTCCGCAACATCGGCATCATGGCTCACATCGATGCCGGCAAGACCACCACCACCGAGCGCATCCTGTTTTACACGGGTGTGAACCACAAGATCGGCGAAACGCACGACGGCGCTTCGACCACTGACTGGATGGAACAGGAGAAGGAACGCGGCATCACCATCACGTCTGCCGCCGTGACCTGCTTCTGGGAAAACAACCAGATCAACATCATCGACACCCCCGGCCACGTTGACTTTACCGTTGAGGTTGAGCGCTCACTGCGCGTCCTCGATGGCGCTGTCGCCGTCTTCGATGGCAAGGAAGGCGTGGAGCCGCAGTCCGAGACTGTGTGGCGCCAGGCTGACAAGTACAACGTCCCGCGCATCTGCTTCGTCAACAAGATGGACAAGCTCGGCGCTGACTTCTACTTCACCGTCGACACCATCATTGGCCGCCTCGGTGCCAAGCCGCTCGTTATGCAGCTGCCGATCGGAGCCGAGAACGACTTCATCGGCGTCGTCGACATCCTGGAAATGCGCGCGCTGGTCTGGCCGGGCGACTCCAAGGGTGACGTCACCATGGGTGCCAAGTACGAGGTCCAGGAGATCCCGGCTGACCTCAAGGAAAAGGCCGAAGAGTACCGCGCAGCGCTCGTTGAGACCGTTGCAGAGTCCTCCGAGGAGCTCATGGAGAAGTACCTCGAAGGCGAAGAGATTTCCGTCGAGGAACTCAAGGCTGGCATCCGCAAGATGACCATCAACTCCGAGCTCTACCCGGTCTTCTGTGGTTCCGCGTTCAAGAACCGTGGCGTTCAGCCGATGCTCGATGCTGTCATCGACTACCTGCCGAACCCGCTCGACGTCCCGCCGATGATCGGTCACGATCCCCGCGACGAAGAGAAGGAGATCGTCCGCGCGCCTTCCTCTGAGGAGCCGTTCTCGGCTCTGGCGTTCAAGATTGCCGCGCACCCGTTCTTCGGCCAGCTCACCTTCATCCGCGTGTACTCCGGTCACGTGGAAGCAGGCGCACAGGTGGTCAACTCCACCAAGGGCAAGAAGGAGCGCATCGGCAAGCTGTTCCAGATGCACGCCAACAAGGAAATGCCCGTTGACGGCGCTACCGCCGGCCACATCTACGCAGCGATCGGTCTGAAGGACACCACCACGGGCGACACCCTGTGCGACTCCGCCAACCAGATCGTTCTCGAGTCCATGAGCTTCCCGGAGCCCGTGATCTCTGTTGCCATCGAGCCGAACACCAAGGGTGACCAGGAGAAGCTCTCCACGGCCATCCAGAAGCTCTCCGCTGAGGACCCGACCTTCCAGGTCTCCCTCAACGAAGACACCGGTCAGACCATCATCGCCGGCATGGGCGAGCTCCACCTGGACATCCTGGTGGACCGCATGCGCCGCGAATTCAAGGTCGAGGCCAACGTCGGCAAGCCGCAGGTCGCGTACCGCGAAACCATCAAGAATGTTGTTGCGCGTCACGATTACACGCACAAGAAGCAGACCGGTGGTTCGGGCCAGTTCGCGAAGATCCAGATTGCCATTGGGCCGCTGGACACTTCCGAGGGCGAGCTGTACGAGTTCGAGAACAAGGTGACCGGTGGCCGTATTCCTCGCGAATACATCCCTTCGGTTGACGCTGGTATCCAGGATGCACTGAACGACGGCGTCCTGGCCGGCTACCCGGTTGTTGGCATCAAGGCGACGCTGATTGACGGCGCTTACCACGATGTTGACTCCTCGGAAATGGCGTTCAAGATCGCCGGCCGTATGGCTTTCAAGGAAGCCGCACGCAAGGCGAACCCTGTCCTGCTTGAACCGCTGATGGATGTCGAGGTCCGCACCCCTGAGGAATACATGGGTGAAGTTATCGGCGACATCAACTCCCGCCGTGGCCAGATGCAGTCCATGGAAGATGCACAGGGTGTCAAGGTCATCCGTGCGCACGTCCCGCTGTCCGGCATGTTCGGCTACATCGGTGACCTGCGTTCAAAGACCCAGGGCCGCGCTGTGTACTCCATGACGTTCCACAGCTACGCCGAGGTCCCGAAGGCATTTGCCGACGAGATCATCCAGAAGAACCGCGGCGAGTAGTCTTTACGGCTTCGCAGCAAAAACTCGGGTGCGTTTCCGGTTGACGGAAGCCACCTGGTGCAGGTGGCCGGGTCCCGGTCGGATGCAGTCCGGTCAAGCCGGGCCGCGGCCATCTGCACGAACAGGCTCTAGGCACTAGTATTAGTTCCTGAATCTGCAATTTCACCAATCCAAAGCCCCCCAAGTAGACTTGCTTGAGTTTCTGCCGCGACAAGCGCGGTTGAAGGGTAAGTCATTTGAAAACGTTCTAGGAGGAACCTGTGGCAAAGGCAAAGTTCGAGCGGACTAAGCCGCACGTCAACATCGGCACCATTGGTCACGTTGACCACGGTAAGACGACGCTGACTGCCGCCATTTCCAAGGTGCTGTACGACAAGTACCCGACTCTCAACGAGAAGCGTGACTTCGCGTCCATTGACTCTGCTCCCGAAGAGCGTCAGCGCGGCATTACCATCAACATCTCCCACGTTGAGTACCAGACCGAGAAGCGCCACTACGCACACGTAGACGCCCCGGGTCACGCTGACTACATCAAGAACATGATCACCGGTGCTGCACAGATGGACGGTGCAATCCTCGTGGTTGCCGCCACTGACGGCCCGATGGCACAGACCCGCGAGCACGTTCTGCTCGCCCGCCAGGTTGGCGTTCCCTACCTGCTGGTCGCGCTGAACAAGTCCGACATGGTTGACGATGAGGAACTGCTGGACCTCGTTGAAATGGAAGTTCGTGAGCTCCTGAGCTCGCAGGGCTTCGATGGCGACGAAGCACCGGTTGTCCGCGTTTCCGGCCTGAAGGCTCTGGAAGGCGACCCGGAGTGGGTCAAGTCCGTCGAGGAGCTCATGGAAGCTGTCGACAACTCTGTTCCGGACCCCATCCGCGACCGCGACAAGCCCTTCCTGATGCCGATCGAAGACGTCTTCACGATCACCGGCCGTGGCACCGTTGTTACGGGCCGCGCCGAGCGTGGAACCCTCGCCATCAACTCCGAGGTCGAGATCGTCGGCATCCGCCCGATCCAGAAGACCACGGTTACCGGTATCGAGATGTTCCACAAGCAGCTCGACGAAGCATGGGCCGGCGAGAACTGTGGCCTCCTGCTCCGCGGTCTGAAGCGTGATGACGTAGAGCGTGGCCAGGTTGTCGTCAAGCCGGGTTCCATCACCCCGCACACCGACTTCGAGGCCAACGTCTACATCCTTTCCAAGGACGAAGGCGGACGTCACAACCCGTTCTACTCGAACTACCGCCCGCAGTTCTACTTCCGCACCACGGACGTAACCGGCGTTATCACCCTGCCGGAAGGCACGGAAATGGTTATGCCTGGCGACAACACTGAGATGAC
Source organism: Pseudarthrobacter sulfonivorans (assembly GCF_014712225.1). Lineage (GTDB taxonomy): Bacteria > Actinomycetota > Actinomycetes > Actinomycetales > Micrococcaceae > Arthrobacter > Arthrobacter sulfonivorans. Next base: position 76,132 of record NZ_JACXBW010000001.1, on the reverse strand, counting down.
CGTTGCGCTCATCCAGCCCATCGCCATGGAAGAGGGCCTCGGCTTCGCTATCCGCGAAGGCGGCCGCACCGTTGGTTCAGGACGCGTTACCAAGATCATCAAGTAATACTTGCTGATCTGATGTTGGCAGGCCGCATGACGGTCCGCTGACACTTATCAACAGCCCCGCTGCGTATCTACGCGGCGGGGCTGTTGTTTGCTATCGTTAATCCAATCACTGGATTAATTGTGCGGACTGATCTGCGCCGGAGGTATCACGTTGAGGAACGAATCTTATGAGGCGGGATACCGCGCCGGTCATCTCCAGGGATGGCTTGATGCCGTGGCCAAACTCCAGGCAGCGGGGCAACTGGGTACAGGCCGCGGCGCGCCGTCCCAGCCGCTCCCCGACGTGCCGCCGGCAACAGGAAGTACGACGGCGGCACGCGGCGGCGTGCCTGCGCCGGCTCCGGTTCCGGTCGCCGACGTTCCGGTTGCGTTGACACCTCCATCACCCTGGGCTGAAGTGTCGCCGTTGCCGCCTGCAGCGCCGCAGGCATGGCCTGCACGCGTAACCATCCAGGCGCCGTCGCCGTCGCCGTCGCCGGCCGCTGCCTTCCAGAGGTACCCGGAGACGCCGGCCGAGCGCCAGGCGCGACGCGAAAAGCGGGACCGCCAAAACATCAACATCACCCTCTACGTAGCCAGTCTTCTCCTGGTGGCGGCCGCTGCCTTGTTCATCGGCACAAGCCTTCCGCCCATGATGCGGTTCGCGGGGGTCGTCACCGTTACCGCGTTGTTCTACGGCGCGGGTTTTGTACTCCATTCCCGGGTGCCGCGGCTCCGGCCGGCCGCGGTGGCGTTCGCCGGCACCGGACTTGCCCTCGTTCCGGTGATGGGCCTGGCGCTGTACAACTTTGCCCTGCCAAACGGTCCTACAGCCTGGCTGTTGACGTCGTTAGTGGGCACCATGGCCTACGTCGCGGCGGCTGTCCGGCTGGAGAGCCGGGTGCTGGTTTACCTATCGCTGACCTTCCTCGCTTCCACGGCGTTCTCCGGAGTCTCCGTCCTCGGCGGCGCCTTGGTTTGGTATTTCGCGTCGCTGATCGGTGTGGCTGCATTGCTGACCGTCCTTGCCCTGGCTCGGCCCGGCTGGCTGCCGCCCGTCTATGTCCGGCCGCTGATGGTCCTGCACCCCTACGTGGTTCCGGCGGTGGCTGCCGCTGCCACCTGCGTGCCCCTGTACCTGGACAAGGCCGAATACGCGCTCATCATTGCTTTGTGCGGGGTCTATTTCGCATTGATGTCTGTTGTCCCGGGGCCGTGGCGGCTCCGCAACTTCTACGCCGCCCGGGCTGCCCTGACTGTAGCGGCCGCCGTCGCGATCTGGGACTTGACCGGCCGGGGGAGCGATGCCCTGCTGACGGCCAGCGTCCTGCTCGCTGTCCAGGTGCTGGGCGTGGCGCTGTTGTCCGCCCGGCTGGCGGACGTATTTGTCGGCCCGCAGCTTCCCGGCCGGCGTGCCGGAGGTCCTCAGAGGGCTTCCCACGGTCCTGCCGCCGGCGCTTCCCGCAGTGGTGCCGGTGCCCGCTGGCAGACTGATGCCGTGGTCACCTTTGCGGTGCAGCTGGCGGCCACGGTGGCCTTTGGGGCTGCCCAGGAAGTCGCCAGGTTCGTCCAGTTATTTGTCAGGGAGGGTCTGGCGGACAGGGAGCTGGCAGTGCCGCTGTGGATTCCGGTGGCCTGCTCGCTCGCCGCTGGCATGGTGCTGGCTGCCAGATGGCGTGGCCGCACCGAGTGGGGGCCGGTAGCTGCCCTTGCCATGGCGGGGCTGGCAAGTGGGCCCATGGGCGAGTGGCCCTTGGCCGTGATGCTTCTTCTGGGCTCCGGTTATTGGGCTGTCCGCGGAGCCTTCTCGGCAGGAACAGCCCGTGGACGGCATGTTTTGGGAGCCCGGGCAGCACTCACGCTCGCTGTGCCCGTGACTGTGGCGGCCGTGATGGGGCAGGGGCCAGGGCGGGATGAAGCCTCGGCGTTCGCACTTTTGCTAGCACTGGTGTGCCAGCAACTCCTTACCGCCGCCCTGCAGCGTTCCGGGGTGTCCGCTTTTGCCCCGCAGGCCACGCTGGGAGCATTCGGGTCCGCGGGAGCCTTGGTTCTGGTCGCGCTGCCGTTCCTCGAGGCCGCACCGGACCACGCCCTGACGGCCGTGGCCCTGATGATTCAACTGCTGGCGGCCCTCGGGGTCGGGGCGATGCTGCTTCCGCGGCCTGCTGCGGAGAAGGACTGGTCCGCGACTGTGTGGGAAGCGGTGCCGCTGGCCTTGTCCGTGGGTGCTGTTGCCGTGGCTTTCCAGGCGGTCTCGCAGGGTGCCGGAAACGTGGCGCTGCTCTTCGTGGTCGCCTATCTGGTGATCACGGCGAAGCGCCTGCCGCTGCGCCAACACCGCTGGGCCTACTGGTGGTTCGCCCGGGCGGCAGCAACGGTCCTCACCATGACGGCCTTTGACCAGCTGCAGCGGGACGCCGGCGCCGTGGTCATCGGGGATGAGGCGGTGCGCCCCGCCTTGGTCCTCGTCACGGTACTGGCACTCCAGCTGTGCCTGCCGCTGGTGGCGGCAGCACGCCGTCGTGCTCCCCGCGGGATTGCCGCAGACGCTGCCGCAGTGATCCTCGTTCAGCTGGTGGCCACTGCCCTTCTGGCGCAGGCCGATTCCGCAGGATGGCAGCACACCTCCGCTACGGTACTTGCGGCCCTGGGCGGCGCTGCGTCAGGCTACTTCCTCCGCCGCGAGGCAGGTGCCCTCTGGTTGGCGCCGTTCGCGTTCGGCTCACTGCTGGCCTTCAGTAACGGCAGCCTCCTGATCGTTGAACTGGTCCTGGGTATCTTCGCCGTCTACAGCACGCTGATGGTGGTGGCGGAGCCGCAGCGTGCCTGGAAGGGCTGGTACTTCGTCGCCGCCCGGGTTCTGACCGCAGGCCTGGCGTTGGTACTGAGCTATGACATCACCGCTTCAGCCACCGTGGTTTCCGTGACCTTTGCCCTGGTGCTGGCCGCCCAGCATGGAGTCCGTTGGGCGATGCGCGCACGGCTGGCCGAGGTCCCGTACCAGCAGGCTGCAGTCTGGATCACGCTGGCGGGGCAGGCCATCCTGCCTCTCGTGTATCTGGCGGGACAAAGTGCCGCCAGGCTGCCGGCACAGCATGACGACGGCGGCCGCTGGGTGGTGCTGTTCGAGCTGCTCCTGCTTCTTGTCTCTGCAGCCGTGGCCCGCAAACTGTTCACAGCCCGGGGTTCCCTTTACTTTGCTGTGTATGCGGCACTGTTCGGAGTTCTCGCGCTGGGGCCGCTGGTCACTTTCGGCGGGACGTTCCTGGTCTCCGCGGTGTTCAGCCACACCGGGACCGCTGCGGTGCTGCTGACCGTAGCGTTGCTCGCCGTTGCGGCCGGAGCCCTTCGACGCAGCCGCAACGTGGACGCTGGAGATATTGAGCATTGGCTCTGGTTGGTGACCGCCGGCTCCTTCGCTGGCGCGGGCCTGGTCGTCTCCCCGTTGGCGGCAGGCTGGGTGACGGGTGCTGCTGTTCTGGTTCTGGCCGTGGTGTTGTTTGCGGCTTCGCACGTCGAGGACCAGGCGCTGCTGTACCCACCGGCAGCATTGGCAACGCTCTGGGGTGCCATTGCACTGGCGGGGGAGGCGCTCCCGGATACTGCCGGAGCCTGGGGCGGTTTCTTGCCATGGTTGGCAGGCGCGGCCCCGGCCTCGGTTGCACTCTATGCTGGGCGGCTGATTCGCGGTGACGCGTTGGACGCCAGCCGCCTGGACGTGGGCCGGGTGGACGTGGGCCGCGTGGACGCCGGCCCGCTGGAAGGCGATCCGGTGCGTCGCTGGTCGCTTGCGGGCGGCGCCTTCCTGGGTCTGCTCCTGGTGGCCATGGCGGGAGTTAGGCATGACGTCACCTCCTGGACGGCCGCAGCGGTCCTGGCCGCCGCCGTCGGAATCGCCTACCGGGAGGCCCCTGCAAAGGCGCGGCGGATTGCCCTGGAGGTGGGTGCCCTGGCTCTTACGGCAGCGGTCCAGCGCGCCGCCATCTTTGCCCTGGATGTGCCGGTCAGGCTGAATGGCCGGGTGTTCGCTGGCCTTCCCGATCCGTTCTGGGTGGCTCAATGGTACGTAGTCCTGGGCGCTGTCCTCGGCGGGTGCCGCTACGTCTCCGGCCATCAGCAGGCCGGACGGTTCCTGGTGGGTGCCGCTGCCGGGCTGTTGTCGCTGGGTGCTCTGGGTGTCGTGTTCGGCGGAACCGGTGCGCAACAGTTGTGGGTGCTGGTCCTGCTGGCGCTGCTGCTGGTGGCTGGCCTTGTTGCGGGCGAGCGGATGTTTGTCTGGTGGGGCGCGGCCGGTGTGGCGGCCTGCATTCTGTGGGCGATGAGGAATTACACGTTCCTGCTCCTTGCGGTGATAGCTGTGGGGCTGATCGCCTTTGCGGTCTGGCGCTTGAACCGCGGCCCGGCCGGCGCGGGACCCGACGCGCCCGCGACCGCGCCCGCGACCGGGCCCGGGACCGGGCCGATCGCTGGACCGGCAGACGGTCCGGCACGTGGGCCGGACCCCTCGACCGGCCTCTGGCTTGGCAGTGACAGGGAGCAGTCGACGGAAACAGGGGACAGGCGGCCGGCGAGAGGGGGAGAGTTCCGCGGTGACAGGAAACCGCCCCGAAGGCACTGATACTGTTGCTAACAGCGAGAGGAGTACATCATGGAATGGCTGATTTTTCTGATCATCGTGGCTGCCGTGGTCGCCGGAGGGTTCTGGGCCAAGAAGTATTTCCGCAACGAGATCGACCGCGCCAAGCGCATTAACCGCGCCAACAAGAACCAGTAACCGGGCCTCAGTCAGCCAACGGTTTCCGGGCCCGGCTGAGCGCCCTGTACCAATAGAACGACTCCTTCGGGGTGCGTTCCAGGGTGTCAAAATCCACGTGCACCAGGCCGAAGCGCTGTGAGTATCCGGCAGCCCATTCAAAGTTGTCCATCAAAGTCCACACATAGTAGCCGCGAAGATCGACATCTTCGGCGATGCCGCCGGGGGCTGTTGCCTCCAGCGCGTGGTGCAGATGGCCCGCGAGGTAGTCGATCCGCTGACGGTCATCAATGGGGCCCGTCACGTGCTCCGGCTCCGGGAAGCTGGCGCCGCTTTCAGTGATGTAGAGCGGCGGCAAGGCGTCCCGGTAGCGGTCCTTCAGTTCGCGCAGCAAAATTCCCAGGTGGTCAGGAGCCACTGGCCAGCCGAAGCCCGTCGTCCCGTACTCGTCGAACGGCACCTGATGGGCCGGGATCCGGATCATCGCTTCTGCCGGCACCGTGAGGTCGTCGCCGGTGCCCTGGCCGGCAGCCACCTTTACCGGCTGGTAATAGTTCACGCCGTAGAAGTCCACGGGCTGGTGGATGGTGCGCAGATCGGCGTCGGAAATCCTGGGCAGGGAACGCAGCCACGGCTTCGCGAGCCTCAGCGAGGAGGGGTACCGGCCCAGGAGAATCGGATCGGCATAGATCCGGTTCAACATCAGGTCGAATACTTTGGCGACAACCCTGTCCCTGATTCGTCTGGAGGCCGGCCGGACGGGGGAGTGTAGGTTGGTTACACCGATGCCGCCCCGGACGCCCTCCGCACGCAGCGCCTGAGTGGCCAAGCCGTGGGCAAGCAGTTGGTGGTGCACCGCGGGGAAGGCGTCAAAGAGGAGGTAACGTCCGGGCGCATGCGTGCCTAGGGCGTAGCCGTTCAACACCACCGAGGCCGGCTCATTGAGCGTGACCCACTGGTCCACCCGGTCACCAAATCGCCTGCCGGCCGCGGCCGAGTATTCAGCAAACCGCTCCGCGGTGACCCTGTTCATCCAGCCGCCGCCGTGCTCTAGGGGCAGCGGCGTATCCCAGTGGTACAAAGTGGCCATGGGGGAGATGCCCGCTTCAAGGAGCTGGTCGATCAGGCGGTCGTAGAAGTCCAGGCCCTGCGTGTTGAACGCGCCGCGGCCCTCCGGCTGGATCCGCGGCCAGGAAATGGAAAAGCGGTAGGAGTCGACGCCGAGTTCCCGCATGAGCGTGACATCTTCGGCCGAGCGGTGGTAGTGGTCGCAGGCCACCGCAGGTGAGTGGCCGTCCCAGATGGCGCCCGGCTTCTCCACGAAGGCATCCCAGCCGGAGGGGCCCCGGCCGCCGGCGGCCAGACCGCCCTCGATCTGGAAAGCGGCGGCTGCTACTCCCAGGGTGAAGGTGCGGGGCAGCCGACCTGCCAAATCCTGAATGGAAACGTCATTTTCGACGGTCATCCCCCCATCATCCATTCGGAAGTTGACGAAGGCAATGACTTCCAACTGGGTAGCAGCAGATGTCGTTATGGACCCTCAAACCGGCATCTGCTGCTACCCAGTTGGGGGAGCGGCCGGCAGATTCGCTTCTCCGGATAATATCCGGCATACTAGATGAGTTGTTCAAGCGCTTCTTCGTGTCCCGATCCGGATAATGCCGGGTGTCAGGGTCCAAGTGGAAGACCAAACATAACCCACTCCCCATGGAACTGCGGATTTGTATGCGTGCTAAGCGCGACACGCCCGACCGCGGGGGTCGGTTACGTCGGCAGGTTGAGGAACCCGGATTTATCCGGATTCAGCTTGTGCGGCGGGTGGTAGTTCAGACTTCAAATGCTTCGGCAGCCACATGCAACACGAATAGTGAACAGAGCAGCCCTACTCAGAGCAGCACTAACGAAAGAGAGTCAGGCGACATGGCGGGACAAAAAATCCGCATCCGGCTGAAGTCATACGACCACGAGGTCATTGACGTTTCAGCCCGGAAGATCGTTGAGACGGTCACGCGCGCAGGCGCAACGGTAGTTGGCCCTGTGCCGCTGCCTACGGAGAAGAACATCTACTGCGTAATCCGCTCTCCGCACAAGTACAAGGACAGCCGCGAGCACTTTGAAATGCGCACGCACAAGCGTCTTATCGACATCATCGATCCCACGCCGAAGGCTGTTGATTCGCTTATGCGTCTCGACCTGCCGGCCGACGTGAACATCGAAATCAAGCTGTAGGGAGGTGCTGAGAGACTATGACCGCAACCCGTAACGTAAAGGGCCTGCTGGGCACGAAGCTCGGCATGACCCAGGTCTGGGACGAGAACAACAAGCTCATCCCCGTCACTGTGGTCCAGGCAGATTCGAATGTCATCACCCAGCTGCGCAACGCAGACACTGATGGCTACGTCGCTGTACAGATCGGCTACGGCCAGATCGATCCCCGCAAGGTCACCAAGCCGCTGGCTGGTCACTTTGAAAAGGCAGGCGTCACGCCTCGCCGCCACGTCGTCGAACTGCGCACTGCAGATGCTGACACTTACGAGCTGGGCCAGGAGCTTTCTGTTGAGCTCTTCGAAGCCGGCCAGAAGATCGACGTTATTGGCACCACCAAGGGTAAGGGCTTCGCCGGTGTTATGAAGCGTCACGGCTTCCACGGCGTTGGAGCTTCCCACGGTGCCCACAAGAACCACCGTAAGCCCGGTTCAATCGGTGGCGCATCCACCCCGAGCCGCGTCTTCAAGGGCATGAAAATGGCCGGCCGCATGGGCGCCGTTCGTCACACCACGCTGAACCTCACGGTTCACGCAGTTGACGTCGAGAAGTCGCTGCTCCTGATCAAGGGTGCCGTCCCCGGCGCCCGCGGCCAGGTCGTACTCGTACGCACCGCCGTGAAGGGAGCCTAGTTCAATGACTAGCACTGTCAAGGTTGACCTGCCCGCAGAGATCTTCGACGTTCAGACCAACGTGCCGCTGCTGCACCAGGTCGTCGTTGCCCAGCTCGCTGCTGCTCGCCAGGGTACCCACAAGACCAAGACCCGCGCCGAGGTTTCCGGTGCAGGTCGCAAGCCGTTCAAGCAGAAGGGCACCGGCCGCGCCCGTCAGGGTTCAATCCGTGCTCCTCACATGACCGGTGGTGGCGTTGTCCACGGTCCCACACCGCGTGACTACAGCCAGCGCACCCCCAAGAAGATGATTGCTGCTGCACTGCGCGGCGCACTGTCTGACCGGGCACGCAACGGTCGCATCCACGTTGTTGCTGAACTGGTGGAGGGCACCAAGCCGTCCGTCAAGACCGCACTGGCAACGCTGCGCGGAGTTTCCGAGCGCAAGAACCTGCTGGTTGTCATCGAGCGCGCCAACGATGTTGCAGCACTTTCCGTGCGCAACCTCGCCGGAGTTCACGTTCTGTACGCAGACCAGCTGAACACCTACGACGTACTCGTCTCTGACGACGTTGTCTTCACCAAGGCTGCCTACGAAGCATTCGTTGCTGACAAGGCAGTGGCAAAGAACGAGGAGGATGCCAAGTGAGTGCAGCCACCATCAAAGACCCGCGCGACGTCGTGCTTGCACCCGTCGTATCGGAAAAAAGCTACGGCCTGATCGATGAGGGCAAGTACACCTTCCTGGTGGACCCCCGCTCGAACAAGACCGAGATCAAGCTGGCCGTGGAGAAGATTTTCTCCGTCAAGGTCGAATCGATCAACACCATCAACCGTGCCGGTAAGCGCAAGCGCACCAAATTCGGATGGGGTACCCGCAAGAACACCAAGCGTGCAATTGTGAGCCTCAAAGAAGGCACCATCGACATCTTCGGCGGTCCGCTCTCGTAGCGGAGACCACTTTAACGAGGAAATAAATTATGGGAATCCGTAAATACAAGCCGACTACCCCGGGCCGTCGTGGCTCGAGCGTAGCGGACTTCACCGAAATCACGCGGTCGACTCCGGAAAAGTCGTTGGTACGTCCGTTGCCCAAAAAGGGCGGCCGTAACAACACCGGTAAGATCACGACCCGTCACAAGGGTGGTGGCCACAAGCGCCAGTACCGTCTGATCGACTTCCGTCGCCACGACAAGGACGGCGTCAACGCCCGCGTTGCCGAAATCGAGTACGATCCGAACCGCACGGCTCGCATCGCCCTCCTGCACTACGTTGATGGCACCAAGCGTTACATCATCGCCCCGAACAAGCTGTCCCAGGGTGACGTCGTAGAGGCAGGTGCCGGTGCTGACATCAAGCCCGGTAACAACCTGCCCCTGCTCAACATCCCGGTCGGTACCGTAATCCACGCAGTCGAACTGCGCCCGGGTGGCGGCGCCAAGATGGGCCGCTCCGCCGGCGCATCGATCCAGCTTGTTGCCAAGGAAGGCCGCTTCGCCCAGCTGCGTCTGCCTTCCGGCGAAATCCGCAACGTTGATGTGCGCTGCCGCGCAACCATCGGCGAGGTCGGCAACGCCGAGCAGTCGAACATCAACTGGGGCAAGGCCGGCCGTATGCGGTGGAAGGGCGTTCGCCCGACCGTCCGTGGTGTCGCCATGAACCCGGTTGACCACCCGCACGGTGGTGGCGAGGGTAAGACGTCCGGTGGACGTCACCCCGTCAACCCGAACGGTAAGCGTGAGGGCCGCACCCGCCGCCCGAACAAAGAGAGCGACAAGCTTATTGTGCGTCGTCGTCGTACTGGCAAGAACAAGCGATAGGAGCCTGGACACATGCCACGCAGCCTGAAAAAAGGTCCTTTCGTTGACCAGCACCTCTTTGTGAAGGTGGACAGGGAAAACGAAAAGGGCACCAAGAACGTCATTAAGACCTGGTCCCGCCGTTCGATGATCATCCCCGACATGCTCGGGCACACGATCGCCGTACACGACGGACGCAAGCACATTCCGGTGTTTGTCACTGAGTCGATGGTCGGGCACAAGCTCGGCGAATTCGCTCCCACGCGGACATTCCGCGGCCATGTCAAGGACGACCGTAAGGGCAAGCGCCGCTAGGCGCCTGCACTTACGTCAAAGACGAGAGAAGGAAAGCAATGGAAGCCAAGGCAATTGCGCGTCACATCCGCGTAACGCCTATGAAGGCCCGGCGCGTCGTCAACCTTGTTCGTGGTAAGCAAGCGAATGAGGCTCTGGCAATTCTGAAGTTTGCCCCGCAGGCAGCTTCAGAGCCGGTATTCAAGGTAGTTCAGTCGGCAATCTCCAACGCCCGGGTCCTCGCGGACCGCGACGGCGTTGCGTTTGACGAAGGTGACCTCATCATCAGCGAAGCGTTTGTTGATGAAGGCCCGACCATGAAGCGGTTCCAGCCGCGCGCCCAGGGTCGTGCATTTCAGATCAAGAAGCGCACGAGCCACATCACCGTGGTAGTCGCTACCCCGGAGAAAGAGGAGGCTCGCTAAGTGGGACAGAAAGTTAACCCGCACGGGTTCCGACTCGGCATCACCACCGATCACGTATCGCACTGGTTTGCTGACAGCACCAAGGCCGGACAGCGGTACAAGGACTTCGTTCGCGAAGACATCCGTATCCGCCAGCTCATGTCCACGGGCATGGAGCGCGCCGGCATCGCCAAGGTTGAGATCGAGCGCACCCGTGACCGTGTCCGCGTGGATATCCACACGGCACGTCCCGGCATCGTTATCGGCCGCCGCGGCGCTGAAGCAGACCGCATCCGCGGCGAGCTTGAGAAGCTCACGGGCAAGCAGGTTCAGCTGAACATCCTCGAGGTCAAGAACCCCGAGATGGAAGCTCAGCTTGTTGCCCAGGGCGTTGCTGAGCAGCTGACTTCCCGCGTGGCTTTCCGCCGTGCGATGAAGAAGGCCATGCAGTCCGCGCAGCGTGCAGGTGCCAAGGGCATCCGTATCGCCTGCTCCGGTCGACTGGGCGGCGCTGAAATGTCCCGCTCGGAGTTCTACCGCGAAGGCCGTGTGCCCCTGCACACCCTCCGCGCGAACATCGACTACGGCTTCTACGAGGCCAAGACCACCTTCGGCCGCATCGGCGTGAAGGTCTGGATCTACAAGGGTGACGTCACCGCCAAGGAACTGGCTCAGCAGGCAGCTGCTGCTCCGTCCCGCGGCCGCGGCCCCAGCGATCGCCCGGGCCGCCCGGGTGGCGCTGACCGTGGTGACCGCCGTCGTCGTACCGACCGTCCGGCAGCAGAGGCAGCTCCGGCTGCCGAGGCTCCGGCAGTTGAGGCTGCACCCGCTGCAGTAGAAGGAGGACAGGCTTAAATGCTTATCCCACGTCGAGTCAAGCACCGTAAGCAGCACCACCCGGGTCGTTCCGGCGCTGCTACGGGCGGCACCAAGGTCTCCTTCGGTGAGTACGGTATCCAGGCCCTGAGCCCGGCATACGTAACCAACCGTCAGATCGAGTCTGCCCGTATCGCGATGACCCGCCACATCAAGCGTGGCGGCAAGGTCTGGATCAACATTTACCCGGACCGTCCGATCACGAAGAAGCCTGCCGAAACCCGCATGGGTTCCGGTAAGGGTTCGCCGGAGTGGTGGGTCGCTAACGTCAAGCCGGGACGGGTTCTCTTTGAGATCTCCGGCGTCGAAGAATCGGTAGCTCGCGAGGCCCTGCGCCTGGCAATCCACAAGCTCCCGTTGAAGGCACGCATTTTGCGTCGCGAAGGTGGTGAATAGAAATGGCAGTAGGATCCAAGGAACTTGCATCCGCACAGCTGGACACGTTCGACAACGAGCGCCTCGTTGAAGAACTCCGTAAGGCTAAGGAAGAGCTGTTCAACCTGCGTTTCCAGTCCGCCACCGGTCAGCTGGAGAACCACGGTCGTCTGCGCGCGGTAAAGAAGGACATCGCACGCATCTACACCGTTCTCCGTGAGCGCGAGCTGGGCATTCGTGCCGAGGTTGCCGCACCGGTTGTGGAAGCCAAGGAAGAGAAGAAGTCCAAGAAGGCTGCAACCAAGAAGGCCGAAAAGGCTGAAACGGTTGAGACCGAGGAGGATGCCAAGTGACTGAAAAGGACGAGAACGTGACGGAAACTGTTTCCGCGGCAGCTACCGCTGCCGAGCGCGGTGACCGTAAGACGAAGCGCGGCTACGTGGTCTCGGACAAGATGGAAAAGACCATCGTTGTCCAGGTTGAGGACCGCGTGAAGCACGCCCTTTACGGCAAGGTCATCCGCCGCAACACCAAGATCAAGGCTCACGACGAAGAGAACAGCGCCGGCATCGGCGACCTCGTTCTCCTCGCCGAGACCCGCCCGCTGTCCGCTACTAAGCGGTGGCGCCTGGTCGAGATCCTCGAAAAGGCCAAGTAACACCCCGCAGCCTGCTTGCAGGTCCTGCCCTGGAAACCCCCGTTCCCTTTTTGGGAGCGGGGGTTTCCTCGCATTGCGGGGGAGTGGCACCGTCGGTGGGCCGAAAGCGTGCCGTGCGCGCCGCCGTCGTCCGCCCCGCCTGGAACGCTCTCTCACTTAACGCAGGTTTTCGGGGTACGCTCTCTCACTTTCTTGAGGAGAGTGAGAGAGCGTCGGTTGAAAACCCGCATTAAGTGATAGAGCGTCCGGCAGTGGGAACGTCCGGGGGGGCGGAGAGTGGGCGGGCAGGAGCCCGACGGCGGTGGCGCGGGTTTGTGGGGAGCGGCACCCGCGGCGGGCCGAAAGCGTGCCGTGCGCGCCGCCGTCGTCCGCCCCGTCTGGAACGCTCTCTCAGTTAACGCAGGTTTTCGGGGTACGCTCTCTCACTTTCTTGAGGAGAGTGAGAGAGCGTTGGTTGAAAACCCGCATTAAGTGATAGAGCGTCCGGCAGTGGGAGCGTCCGGGGGGAGGAGGGTGGGCGGGCAGGAGCCCGACGGCGGTGGCGCGGGTTTACGGGGAGCGGCACCCGCGGCGGGCCGAAAGCGTGCCGCGCGCGCCGCCGTCGCGCGTTCCCCTGTGAGGCAGCCGGGGAGTGGGCACGGACTGCCGGGGTGTGATATGGGAGATGGCCCAAACTGTGCTAAGATTTTGAGTTTGTATGGCGCCGTTCGTGCGCCAACATCAACCTCGTAAACAATCGTGCCACGGCATAGTGCCCCCTAGCGCTTCGGACCTGTCCGAAACCGCCTGGGAAGCAAATGTTTTTGGCACGGGAGTTTAGGCCTGGTCTGGCAAAATCCAGGCAGGTCAAGAGACACCCCGATCAACCGTTCCGCAAGGCTCATTCCGTAGGAAGATTTTCGGTCTGAGAACCGGCGCGACGCAAGGAGTAAATAGTGATTCAGCAGGAGTCGCGACTCAAGGTCGCCGACAACACGGGTGCTAAGGAAATCCTTACCATTCGCGTTCTCGGTGGATCTGGCCGTCGCTACGCAGGCATTGGCGACGTCATCGTCGCTACCGTCAAGGACGCAATTCCGGGCGGCAACGTAAAGAAGGGCGATGTTGTCAAGGCAGTCATCGTCCGTACCAAGAAGGAACGCCGCCGTGCGGATGGTTCCTACATCAAGTTTGACGAGAACGCAGCTGTGATCCTGAAGGCTGACGGTGACCCCCGCGGTACCCGTATCTTCGGACCGGTTGGTCGTGAACTCCGTGACAAGAAGTTCATGAAGATCGTTTCTCTGGCTCCGGAGGTGCTCTAGTCCATGGCTAAGATCAAAAAGGGTGACCTCGTTCAGGTCATCACTGGCGCCAAGGCTGAGCGCGGCGGCGACAAGGGTAAGCAGGGCAAGGTTCTGCGCGTATTCCCCGAGACCAACCGCGTGTTGGTTGAAGGCATTAACCGCGTAACCAAGCACACCAAGGTCGGTCAGTCGCAGCGCGGCACCAAGACCGGTGGCATCGAGGTCGTCGAAGCCTCGATCCACATCTCCAACGTGGCTCTGGTTGACCCGTCCACCAAGAAGCCCACCCGCGTCGGTTTCCGCACCGAGACCGTTGAGCGCGATGGCGTGAAGCGCGAAGTGCGTGTACGCGTGGCCAAGAGCTCCGGGAAGGACATCTAATGACTGAGACTCTCGAGACTCCGGCAGCGAAGATCGTTCCTCGTCTGAAGACAAAGTACGCCGATTCCATCAAGAGCACGCTCGTTGAGGAATTCAAGTACACCAACGTCAACCAGGTTCCCCGCCTGGTGAAGGTCGTTGTGAACATGGGTGTTGGAGATGCCGCTAAGGACTCCAAGCTGATCGACGGCGCTGTCCGCGATCTGACCCTGATCACCGGCCAGAAGCCGCAGGTAACCAAGGCCCGCAAGTCGATCGCACAGTTCAAGCTGCGCGAAGGCATGCCCATCGGCGCACACGCAACTCTGCGTGGAGACCGCATGTGGGAATTCCTGGATCGTCTGGTCACGCTGGCTCTGCCCCGTATCCGCGACTTCCGCGGCCTCAGTGGCAAGCAGTTCGACGGCAATGGCAACTACACCTTCGGTCTGACCGAGCAGGTTATGTTCCACGAAATCGACCAGGATTCCATCGACCGCACCCGCGGCATGGACATCACGGTTGTCACCACTGCCAAGACCGATGACGAAGGCCGCGCGCTGCTTAAGGCGCTTGGTTTCCCGTTCAAGGCCGAAGACTAATCTAACTACGTAACAGGTCCTTCGGTGCAGCCTGCAGTTCCTGCAGAGGCCGGACCGAGGAAACCGTTATGAGGAAGGGCAAGAGCCCACCATGACAATGACAGATCCTGTCGCAGACATGCTTACGCGTCTGCGCAATGCAAACTCGGCATACCACGATTCCGTGACCATGCCGTACAGCAAGCTCAAGGCACGCGTTGCCGACATCCTGAAGGCCGAAGGTTACATCGCCTCCTGGAAAGAAGAAGACGCTGAGGTTGGCAAGAAGCTGACCCTCGAGCTCAAGTTCGGTCCGAACCGCGAGCGTTCAATCGCTGGCGTTCGTCGTATTTCCAAGCCGGGCCTGCGTGTTTACGCAAAGTCCACCAACCTCCCGCACGTGCTCGGTGGCCTGGGTGTCGCAATCCTGTCCACCTCTTCCGGCCTCTTGACTGATAAGCAAGCCGGCAAGAAGGGCGTGGGCGGCGAAGTCCTCGCCTACGTCTGGTAACGGGAAAGGAAGAGAATAATGTCACGTATTGGACGTCTCCCCATCACCGTTCCCGCCGGCGTTGAGGTCAAGGTTGACGGCTCTGTCGTCAGCGTCAAGGGTGCCAAAGGCGAGCTGAACCACACTGTGGCCAGCCCGATCGAGGTTTCCCTGGAAGCAGAGACCCTGACTGTCGCCCGCCCGAACGACGAGCGCGCCTCCCGTTCACTCCACGGCCTGACCCGCACCCTGATCTCGAACATGATCGAGGGCGTTACCAAGGGCTACGAGAAGAAGCTTGAAATCGTTGGTACTGGTTACCGCGTTCAGGCCAAGGGATCTGACCTTGAGTTCGCTCTCGGCTACAGCCACCCGGTAAATGTCACCGCACCGGACGGCATCACCTTTGCAGTTGAGACCCCGACCAAGCTCTCTGTTTCAGGTATCAACAAGCAGCAGGTCGGCGAGGTTGCTGCCAACATTCGCAAGCTGCGGAAGCCGGACCCCTATAAGGGCAAGGGCATTCGCTACGCAGGCGAAGTCATCCGCCGCAAGGTCGGAAAGGCTGGTAAGTAACCATGGCCATCTCAATTAACAAAAAGCGTACGAACAAGAGCAAGTCTGCCGCGCGCAGCCGCCGCCAGCTTCGTATCCGCAAGCGCATCTCCGGTACGGCTGTACGTCCTCGTCTGGTCGTCAACCGTTCCGCACGCCACGTATTCGTCCAGGTTGTCGATGACACCAAGGGCCTGACCGTAGCAAGCGCCTCCACCTTGGAAGCCGACCTTCGTGCATTTGAAGGCGACAAGACCGCCAAGGCCAAGCGCGTTGGCGAGCTCGTTGCCGAGCGTGCGAAGGCTGCCGGTATCGAAGCAGTTGTCTTCGACCGCGGTGGTAACAAGTACCACGGCCGGATCGCTGCTGTCGCTGACGGCGCACGTGAAGGTGGGCTGTCACTGTGACGGAAGCAAACAACGAAAAGGACACTGTGTCTGCAGATCAGAAGGCGACTGACGCCGTAGCTGCTCCGGCCACTGAGACCACTGCTCCCGCAGCCGCTGCTGACGACCGCCGTGGCGGCGCTCGTCGTGGCGAGCGTGGAGACCGTGGCCAGGGCCGCGGCGACCGTGGTGGCCGTGGCGGCCGCGACGGCGGCCGTGAAGCTGAGAAGAGCCAGTTCATAGAACGCGTTGTCACCATCAACCGCGTTTCCAAGGTGGTCAAGGGTGGTCGTCGCTTCAGCTTCACCGCTCTGGTCGTCGTTGGTGACGGTAACGGCATGGTCGGCGTTGGCTACGGCAAGGCTAAGGAAGTTCCTGCCGCAATCGCGAAGGGCGTGGAAGAGGCCAAAAAGTCCTTCTTCCGCGTTCCCCGCATCGGCAACACCATCCCGCACCGCGTTCAGGGTGAGGCCGCTGCAGGCGTCGTAATGCTGCGTCCGGCTTCCGCCGGTACCGGTGTTATCGCCGGTGGCCCGGTCCGTGCAGTACTGGAGTGCGTGGGCATCCACGACATCCTCTCCAAGTCGCTGGGCTCCGCAAACGCCATCAACATCGTTCACGCGACGGTTGCTGCCCTGAAGCAGCTCGAAGAGCCGGCGGCAGTGGCAGCACGCCGCGGCCTGCCCCTCGACGAGGTTGCTCCGCCGGCAATGGTGAAGGCAATCCTGAACCAGAAGGCGGGTGTCTAAGTCATGGCTAAGAACCTGATTCCCTCCGACTCCCAGTTGGAGATCACTCAGATCAAGTCCGTCATTGGCGGCAAGCAGAACCAGCGCGACACCCTTCGGTCCCTCGGCCTGAAGCGGATCGGACACACCGTTGTCCGCACCGCCGACGCCGTGACCGTTGGAATGCTCAACACGGTTCCGCACCTGGTAAAGGTAGAGGAGGCGAAGTAAATGGCAGAGAAAAACACTGCTGAGAAGGCACAGAGCGCGACTGCTGAGAAGCAGAATGCTCTGAAGGTCCACCACCTGCGTCCCGCCCCGGGTGCCAAGACCGCCAAGACCCGCGTTGGTCGTGGTGAAGGTTCCAAGGGTAAGACCGCTGGTCGCGGTACCAAGGGTACGAAGGCCCGCTACCAGATCAAGGCTGGCTTTGCCGGCGGCCAGTTGCCGCTGCACATGCGCCTGCCGAAGCTGCGCGGCTTCAAGAACCCGTTCCGCGTTGAGTTCCAGGTCGTAAACCTGGACAAGCTCAACGAGCTGTTCCCCGAAGGTGGCGCTGTCACCGTGGAGAACCTGGTCGAAAAGGGTGCCGTTCGCAAGAACCAGCCCGTCAAGGTGCTGGGCACCGGCGACATCACCGTCAAGGTTGACGTCACCGCCCACGCATTCTCGGCCAGCGCCGCGGAAAAGATTGCTGCAGCAGGCGGAAGCACCACCGCTCTCTAGAGACGGTGGGCGGAAGCCCGTTGTAAACTCCCGGCGTGCAGGACCCCAGGGCCCTGCACGCCGGGAGTTTTTTCGCATCCGCCCGCCGAGTAATTCCTGCCGCCCGTCGCGCGGTTGGCCCTGCGGATTATTCGCATGGCCAATCCACCCGTTAGACTCGGTTGTTGGGATTATTGACCCCCATCACACCACGCTTATTAACAACACAGGAGGACGCTTGCTTAGCGCATTTGGCCGGGCCTTTCGCACGCCTGATCTGCGACGCAAGTTGTTGTTCACGCTGGCAATCATCACAATCTTCCGCTTGGGTGCCTTCATTCCCTCGCCTGGTGTGAACTACCAGAATGTCCAGCAATGCTTGCAGAACGGTCAGACGGCAGGCGGGCTCTACCAGCTCGTCAACCTGTTCAGCGGCGGTGCCTTGCTTCAGGTGTCCATCTTCGCCCTGGGCATCATGCCGTACATTACGGCCAGCATCATCGTGCAGCTGCTCCGGGTGG
The DNA here is from genome assembly GCF_014712225.1 of Pseudarthrobacter sulfonivorans. GTDB lineage: Bacteria > Actinomycetota > Actinomycetes > Actinomycetales > Micrococcaceae > Arthrobacter > Arthrobacter sulfonivorans. The sequence goes on along the minus strand of NZ_JACXBW010000001.1, from coordinate 58,398 downwards.
TTATTCCCCGGTTCCAGGAACTGTACGAGGAGGGCGCCTCCGGGCAGTCCAAACTCACGCAGTACACGCGCTACCTCACCATCGCCCTGGGCCTCCTGAACGCAACGACACTGGTGTCGCTGGCACGTTCAGGCCAGCTGCTCCCGGGCTGTGCACTGCCGATCATCCCCGACAGCAGCATCATCACCACCATCCTGCTGATCATCACCCTCACCGCAGGTACCGGGCTCATCATGTGGATGGGCGAGCTTGTCACGGAAAAGGGTGTGGGCAACGGCATGTCGCTGCTCATCTTCACCTCCATCGCGGCGCAGTTCCCCACCTCGCTCGGTGCCATCTGGACCTCGCAGGGACCGGGCACCTTCTTCCTGGTCCTCGCCATCGGGCTGGTGACCGTGGCCCTGGTGGTATTCGTGGAGCAGTCCCAGCGCCGCGTTCCGGTGCAGTATGCCAAGCGCATGATCGGACGCCGCACCGTGGGCGGTACCAGCACCTATATCCCCATCAAGGTGAACATGGCTGGCGTGATCCCCGTGATCTTCGCTTCCTCCATGCTTTACCTGCCGGGGCTGATCTCACAGTTCAACCAGCCCAAGCCCGGCGAGCAGCTTCAGCCATGGGTTGAGTGGATCAACAACAACCTGACCCGAGGAGACCACCCGATCTATATGGCGCTGTACTTCGCCATGATCGTGTTCTTCACCTACTTCTACGTCGCGATCACCTTCAACCCTGAAGAGGTCTCCGACAATATGAAGAAGTACGGCGGCTTCATCCCGGGTATCCGCGCCGGTAAACCGACGGCGGACTACCTGCAGTACGTACTCTCACGGATCACGCTGCCCGGCGCCATCTACCTGGGCTTCGTGGCGCTGATTCCGCTGATTGCACTGGTACTGATCAACGCGAACCAGAACTTCCCGTTCGGTGGCACCTCGATCCTGATCATGGTGGGCGTTGGCCTTGAAACCGTCAAGCAAATAGATGCGCAACTACAGCAACGTCACTACGAAGGGCTATTGCGATGACCAAAATGTTGATTATTGGGCCACCCGGCTCCGGTAAAGGAACCCAAGCGGAACGTATCTCCGAACGCCTCGGTGTTGTGGCGATCTCGACCGGCGATATCTTCCGCGCCAATGTGAAGGGCGAAACGCCCCTTGGCATCGAAGCCAAGAAGTACATGGATGCCGGCGACTTCGTTCCGGACAGCGTGACCAACAAAATGGTCCGCGACCGCCTCAGCGAGTCCGACGTCGAAAACGGCTTCCTCCTGGACGGCTACCCGCGCACCACCGCGCAGGTGGACTACCTCGACGGGATCCTCGCCACCAGCGAAGAAAAGCTCGACGTCGTCCTGCAGCTGACTGCCGACGACGAAGAACTCGTAGCGCGGCTCCTGGGCCGTGCCAAGGAAACCGGCCGGAGCGACGACAACGAAGCCGTGATCCGCCACCGGCTGGACCTGTACCACGAGCAGACCGAAGCAGTTGTCGCGAAGTATGCCGAACGCGGCATCCTGACCCAGGTTGACGGCATCGGCGGCATCGACGAGGTCACCGACCGCGTCATGGAGGCCATCAAGGCGGCCCAGACCGCCTGAGCCAGGCAAACAAGTTATTCGAGGCTCCTCCCGGAATCCGGGAGGAGCCTCAGCCATTGAGAGGACACACCATGGCCTTCGGCCAGCCCCGTATCGAATACAAAACCAACGCCCAGATGCGCACCATGCACGAGGCCGGCCTGGTCCTGAGCCGTGCACTGGATGCCGCCGTCGCCGCCGCCGTTCCCGGCGTCACCACCAAGCACCTGGATGACGTCTTCGCCGCAGTGCTGAACGAGGCCGGTGCCAAGTCCAACTTCCTCGGCTACCACGGCTTCCCCGCCACCGTCTGCACGTCCGTGAACGAGGAAGTTGTCCACGGCATCCCCGGCAGCAAGGTCCTCAACGACGGCGACATCATCTCGATCGACGGCGGCGCGATTGTTGACGGCTGGCACTCGGACTCCGCCCGGACGGTAATCGTCGGCACAGCCGATCCCGAAGACCAGCGGCTCTCCGACGTCACGCAGGCCGCCATGTGGCACGGCATCGCGGCGCTTGCCAAGAGAGGCCACGTGGGCGACGTCGGCGCCGCCATCGACGACTACGTCTCCTCCGTCCCGGGCAAGCCGCTGGGCATCCTGGAAGACTACGTTGGCCACGGCATCGGTTCCGAAATGCACATGGCACCGGATGTCCTGAACTACCGGACCAGCCACCGCGGCCCCAAGGTCAAGGCCGGCCTGTGCCTGGCCATTGAGCCCATGCTGGTCCGCGGCAGCATCGACACCGCAGTCCTGGCGGATGACTGGACCGTGGTGACCACCGACGGCAAGCGCTCCTGCCAGTGGGAACACTCCGTGGCCGTCCATGACCGGGGGATCTGGGTGCTGTCCGCGCCCGACGGCGGCGCGGAGCACCTTGTGCCCCTGGGGGTTACGCCCGTGCCGATCCCGTAACCCAGCGCTTAACCCAACTGGGTCGCAGCAGATGTCTTTATGAGCGGTCATAACGACATTAACTGCGACCCAGTTGGGTTTAAGGCCGGGGGTGGGGTGCCCCCGCGGCCGGCGGGGGCTGGCGCGGTGGGTCAGGCCTTGAGCTTGGGCTTGACGTCCTTGGTGTAGATTCCCTGGAGCGTTGCCTTGAGCTCGGCCATGGTGGCCTTCACGTCGCCCTCCTGCGTCAGGATCTTGGCGGCAGCCTTGGCCATCTCCTGGTCGGCGCCGGGCAGGAACGCGCGGGCGTTGTCCTGGACCTTGGTGACGGCGAGCTGGTCCATGGCGATCTTGATCTGCGGGGTCTGGGCCAGCACCGCGGTCATGTCGGCGGAGGTCCGGGTAGGCATGTAACCGGTGGCCGCCGAGAAGGCTGCGGTGTTTTCCGGCTCGGTCATGAACTGCAGGAACATCGCTGCCGCCAGCTGTTCTTCCTTGGTGACGCCGCTGGGGATGCCCAGGCCCGCGCCGCCGGTGGGGCACACGCCGGTCTTCTCCTTGGAGCCGCCCGGCATAAAGCCGACGCCCACATTGAACTTGGCGGACTTCAGGATGCCGATCAACGATCCTGTGGAGGACAACGTGGCAGAAGCCAGGCCGGCGGCGAAGTCGTCGGCGGATTCCTTGGAGGAGACGCCCGCCCAGCTGTCCTTGTACACGGAGTCCTGCGCAGCCTGAAGTGCCGCCACGGACTCCGCTGAATCACAGGTGATGTCCCAGCCCTTGGACCAGCTGCCGCCTTCGCCCCACAGGTTGTTCTGCAGGGTCCAGCCCGCGTAACCGGCCAGGGCCGGGTGCATAAAGGCGTACTGGGCGCCCGAGGCTGCCTTGAGTTTGGGCGCCCAGCCCGCGAATTCCTGCCAGGTGGCTGGAGCACGGTCCGGCAGGCCTGCCGCGGCGAAGTGGTCCTTGTTGTAGTAGAACAGCGGGGTGGACCGGCCGTAGGGGAGCGCCCACTGCTTGCCGGCGTACTTGTAGTCGTCCACCAGCGACGTGCGGAAGTCAGCCAGCTTGATGTCCAGCTGCTTGACCAGCGAGTCGATGGGGATGATGCTCTCGTTCAGGTAGTAGCGGAACCACCAGACGTCGGAGAGGACCACCAGTGAGGGCAGGCCGGACTTGGCGGCCTGCGCGGTCTGGAACTTCTGCGCGATTTCCTCGTAGTTCGCGCCGGCTGTCACCAGGTTCACCTTGATGTCCGGGTACTTGGCGTGGAACTTCTCGATGATGCTCTTTTCCACGTCCTGTGACTTGCCGGGGTGGTTGGACCAGAAGTCTATGGACGCAGCCGGCTTGACGCCGCTGAAATCGATGTCAGCAGGGGCCGCCGCGGTGGCGCCGGGGGTGGTTGACGGACCCCCGCAGGCGGCCAGGGCTGCGGCTCCCGCCCCGGCTCCGGCCAGGGTGAGGAAAAACCGTCGATCAAGGGTGAACGTCATGGTGCTGCCTTTCGTTGGGTGCCTCGGTGATGCTGGATGCGGAGAATGGTATGGATGCCCGACGGCGGTGCGTACGGGAGGTGCCCAAGGGCGGCACCGGCCGCTAGCCGGTGACGCTGCCCTGGGTCAGTCCGGCGACGATGTAGCGCTGGAGCATGGCGAAGATGAGGAGGATGGGGATGATCACCAGAACCGCGCCGGCCATCATGATTCCCCAGCCGGCGCCGTTGCCCTCGGAGTTCTGCAGGAGCGTCAGCCCCACCGGCAGGGTCATGCTTTCGGGTTTGTCCGTGATGATCAGCGGCCAGATGTACTCGTTCCATTCGCTGACCACGGTCACCAGGGCAACCGTCGCGATCGAGGGAACGGACACCGGCACCACGATCTGCCAGAGCCGCCGCCAGTGGCCGGCGCCGTCGATCTCGGCCGATTCGAGGATGGAACCGGGGAGCGTGAGGAAGTGCTGGCGGAGCAGGAATGTGCCGAAGGCCGTGCCCAGGCCGGGCAGGATGATGCCCCACAAAGTGTTCTTGCCGCCCATCCCGGCGATCAGGATGTAGTTGGGCAGGATGGACACCTGGGCCGGGACCATCAGGGCCACGAGGATCAGGATGAAGATCAGGTTTTTGAACGGAAAACGCACGAACACCAGCGCGTAGGCGGTCAGCAGGGCAAGGATCACCTTGATGCCGGAGCCCACCACGGTGACGATGGTGCTGTTGAGGAAGAACTGCCCGAACGGCACCGTGGTCATGGCCACCCGGTAGTTTTCCGGGTCCAGGGCGGCCGGGAGCACCTGCAGATCCAGGGTGACGATTTCGCCCGGCTGCTTGAAGGAGCTCAGCACCATCCACAGCAGGGGCAGGAAGACGACCAGGACGGCGACGGCCAGCGGCACGTAGCCGCCAACCAGTGTCTGCAGCAGATTGGCACGGGAGAACGGCCGCGCGCGGGGCGGGGCGGCGTCGGGCGTTGAACTGTCCGGTGTTGAACTGCCCGGTGTTGAACCGTCCGGGACGACGGCGGGGGCGGGAGCGCTCACGAGTAGTGCACCTTCTTTTCGATGAACCGCAGCTGCAGCACCGTGATGACCAGCAGGATGACAAAGAGGACCACCGAGATCGCGGCGGAGTAGCCGGCGCGGTTGTAGGCGCCGAAGGCCTGCAGATAGGCCTCGTAGATGAGGGTGCTGGTGCCGGCGCCAAGGGGCGTCATGATCCGGATGAGGTCGAAGGCCTGCAGCGAGCTGAGCATGGTGGTGATCAGCAGGAAGAACGTGGTGGGGGACAGGAGCGGCAGCGACATGCTGACGAAGCGGCGGAAACTGCCGGCACCGTCGAGCGAGGCGGCCTCCATCACGTCCTGCGGCAGCGACTGCAGCCCGGCGAGGAACACCACGGCGCAGTAGCCGAGGTTTTTCCAGACGTACACGATGATGACCATCACCAGGGAGAGCTGCGGATCGTTGATCCATTGCGGGCTCTGCTGGCCGACCCCCCGGAGGATCCAGGCCAGCACACCGTAGCCGGGGTCGAAGATGAACAGCCACACCAGGCCCACGCCCACGCCGGACAGCACATACGGCGCGAAGACGGCAGACCGGGCGAACGTTGTGCCGCGGACCTTGGAGTTCAATGCCAGGGCGATGAGCAGGCCCAGCACCATGGAGCCGCCCACGGTCGCGGCGGTGAACACCGCGGTGGTGCGGAGGACCCGGCCGGCATCGGCGCTGGTGAAGAACGTGACGTAGTTTTCGAGCCCGACGACGGCGGCTGAGGCGGATCCGAGCGTCCAGTTCAGTGTGGAGTAGTAGATGTTGTTGATCAGCGGGAGATACGTGAAGACCGCGATGAGCAGCAGGTTCGGCAGGGCCAGTGCGAGGAAGACGACGAAGTCCCGGAGGGAGCGGGTTGACCAGCGCTTCCGGTTCTGCGGAACCGGGCGGCTCTGGGGCATTGTCCTGCCGGTGGCCGCAGGCGCGGAAGTGCCGGGCTTGGCCGTGAGCTGTGGAGTCATGGATCTCAATCAGGAGGCCTGCTGTGGCAGGGCTGGGGACGGATTTGAGATCACTCCATCACATCGTCGGGGGTGGTCAGGACCAGATTCGGGCCCGCGACGGATTGTTAGCCGAGCCTTCCGGACCTGTTCACGAACCGTTCGGATTGCGGGCGGCGAACCTGGAGCCGCCGAGGCGAATCGGCTTTCCCGATGCGCATAGTCCCTCCCGAGGCGCATATTCCTTTTCGCTACCGAAATATGGGGAGCGAAAAGGAAAATGCGCGTCGCCAACAATTTTGCGCGTCGCGAAGCGGATGCCCGGTGACGAGCGCAGGGCACAATGGAGGCCATGGGAGCCATTACCGACGTACCGGGAATCCGGGTGGGGCACGTGCAGAAGACCGACGACGGCTGGCTGACCGGGGTGACGGTGGTGCTGCCGCCGCCGGGGACAGTGGGTTCCGTTGACGTCCGCGGCGGAGGGCCGGCGACGTCTGAGACGGATGCTTTGGACCCCACCACCATGTCCCAGCGGGTGGACGCGGTAGTGCTTACCGGCGGAAGCGCCTATGGCCTGGTCACCGCACGCGGGGCTCAGCGCTGGTGCGAGGAGGACGGCCGGGGATTCGCAGTGCCCGGCGGCCTCGTTCCGATCGTACCGGCCGCCGCCATCTTCGATCTGGGTCGCGGCGGCGACTTTTCGGCCCGGCCCGATGAGGAAATGGGCTATGCGGCAACCGCCGCCGCTGCCGCCCGAAAGGAACGTCACGACGTCGAACGCGGCAACGTGGGGGCCGGCACCGGTGCAGTCCTCGGCCGCGGCCAATTCAAAGGGGGAGTGGGGACCGCCTCGGTCACGCTCGAGAACGGCGTCGTTGTCGGGGCACTGGCGGTAGTGAACGCCGTGGGGTTGCCTTTTGGCACATCGCAGAAGCAGGCGGAGCCCGGCAGCGTGCGTCTAAGCGACGAAGGAGCGAGCACGCCGAGGGTTTCGGCTGCTGCGGCGAAAGGCGGGCGCGGAACGGCACCGGAAGTTCCGCCGCTCAACACAACCCTCGTCGTCGTCGCTACCAATGCTGTCCTGAGCAAGGCCGACTGCAAAAGGACGGCCTCGGCGGCGCATGCCGGCCTGGCCCGGGCGCTCAACCCGAGCCATACGTTGGCTGACGGGGACACAGTCTTTTGTTTGGCTACTGGTGAGGTGCCCTTGGACCGGAGTACTGAAACGGCCCGGCAGATAAGTCTCATCACGCTCCAGAGTGCGGCAGCCGACGTCGTACGTTTGGCCATTCTCGATGGCGTGCTGAGCGCGGAGGCAGTGAGCACTCCCGCCGGGGAATATGGTGCGTACAGGGCGGAGTAGGTTACTATGCCCGATTTAACATTTGCCGGGAAAAAGGGTAGTGTTGCTTGTTGGTTGTCTGCCCTGCTGTGCCCTGTTTGGGGCCTGAGGTGATAACCGATCCAACAAAAACGTTCGTGGTCATGTCCGGTGCAATCCGGCGGGCTGCGGCAACAACAGTTAGCGGAGGGTATGGCCAAGAAGGACGGGGTCATTGAGATCGAAGGCGTTGTGACTGAGGCGCTGCCTAACGCGATGTTTCGCGTTGAGCTGACCAACAAGCACATCGTACTCGCGCATATCTCAGGCAAGATGCGCCAGCACTACATCCGGATTCTCCCTGAGGACCGCGTAGTGGTGGAACTGAGCCCGTATGACCTCACTCGGGGTCGTATCGTCTACCGCTACAAGTAAATTCTGGGCGGCCTCAGCACGGCCGCTCCAGTGATCAACTGCCACACGCAAAGGAATGCCATGAAGGTCAAGCCGAGCGTCAAGCAGATCTGCGAAAAGTGCAAAGTGATCCGCCGTAATGGCCGGGTCATGGTGATCTGCGAGAACCCGCGCCACAAGCAGCGTCAGGGCTAATTTCCCTCTTCTGAAGGAAACCCTGGGTTGCTAACCCACGCAAGTAAATAAAGGCAGCACAAGCTGAATTGGGACGCATGAGCCCGGACAGCTAACCCCCGGTCGGAGGCTGGGGCCGCACAGAACGTGCGGGTGTACTGCCTACGACCTCCGGTTTATTCAAGGAGTACTGCCAATATGGCTCGTCTCGCTGGCGTAGACATTCCCCGCGAAAAGCGGTTGGAAATTGCGCTCACTTACATCTACGGCGTGGGCAAGACCCGTGCACACGAAACCCTGGCTGCCACTGGCATCAGCGCTGACGTCCGCGTTAAGGACCTCACCGACGCCCAGCTGGTTGAACTGCGTGATTACATCGAAGGCAACTACAAGGTTGAGGGTGACCTTCGCCGCGAAGTAGCAGCTGATATCCGCCGCAAGGTTGAAATCGGCAGCTACGAAGGTATTCGCCACCGTAAGGGCCTGCCCGTCCGCGGGCAGCGTACGAAGACCAACGCTCGTACCCGCAAGGGCCCGAAGCGCACCGTCGCAGGCAAGAAGAAGGCCCGTTAAATCCTTCGGGATTTACACGGCTTTCCCCGATAACTTTCTGTAGGAGAAAAAAATGCCCCCAAAGACTCGTGGCGCGGTTCGCAAGCCGCGTAAGAAGGACAAAAAGAATATCGCGCTGGGCCAGGCGCACATCAAGAGCACTTTTAACAACACCATCGTTTCCATCACGGATCCGAACGGCGCTGTTATCTCTTGGGCTTCCTCAGGTGAGGTTGGCTTCAAGGGCTCGCGTAAGTCCACCCCGTTCGCAGCCCAGATGGCTGCCGAAGCTGCTGCCAAGCGTGCGCAGGAGCACGGCATGCGCAAGGTTGACGTTTTCGTCAAGGGACCGGGTTCAGGACGCGAGACCGCAATCCGCTCGCTGCAGGCCGCTGGCCTGGAGGTTGGCTCCATCCAGGACGTCACCCCCGCAGCGCACAACGGCTGCCGTCCGCCGAAGCGCCGCCGCGTCTAAGCCTTTTCAGCAGTTTGAGCTTGCCCGGACCGTTGCGGTCCGGGCAAGCCCAGCCGCGTTAAGTCTTCAGACCGAATTTCCACCACCTGTGTTGCGTCATATAGCGGATGCTCGCCGAAAGGAAACCTAAGTGCTCATTGCACAGCGCCCCACCCTCTCCGAAGAGGTAGTCTCCGAAAACCGCTCGCGTTTCATCATTGAACCGCTGGAACCGGGCTTCGGCTACACCCTCGGAAACTCCCTCCGCCGTACCCTGCTCTCCTCCATTCCCGGTGCCGCTGTAACCAGCATCCGGATCGATGGCGTGCTGCACGAGTTCACCACGGTTCCGGGTGTCAAGGAAGATGTCACCGAGATCATCCTGAACATCAAGAGCCTGTCGGTCTCCTCCGAGCACGATGAGCCGGTTGTTGCTTACCTGCGCAAGCAGGGCCCCGGAGTCGTCACCGCCGCGGACATCGCTCCGCCGGCCGGCGTCGAGTTCCACAACCCGGATCTGCACATTGCCACGCTGAACTCGAAGGGCAAGTTCGAACTCGAACTGACCATCGAGCGCGGCCGGGGCTACGTTTCGGCAGCTCAGAACAAGTCCGGCGACGCCGAGATCGGCCGTATCCCGGTCGACTCGATCTACTCGCCGGTGCTGAAGGTTACTTTCCGCGTGGAAGCAACCCGTGTTGAGCAGCGCACCGACTTCGACAAGCTCATTGTCGACGTCGAGACCAAGCAGGCCATCGCCCCGCGCGATGCTGTTGCTTCCGCAGGTACCACCCTGGTGGAACTCTTCGGTCTGGCTCGCGAGCTGAACACCGCAGCTGAAGGTATCGAGATTGGCCCGTCGCCGACGGATGCTGCCCTGGCAGCAGACATGGCACTGCCGATCGAGGATCTGGACCTCACCGTCCGTTCCTACAACTGCCTCAAGCGTGAGGGCATCCACACCGTGGGTGAACTCGTTGCACGCTCCGAGGCTGACCTCATGGACATCCGTAACTTCGGTGCGAAGTCCATTGACGAGGTCAAGGCAAAGCTGGTTGAACTGGGCCTGTCCCTCAAGGACTCGCCTCCCGGTTTTGACCTCGCAGCACGCGCCGCAGCAATTGAAGAGGACGACGCCGCTTTCGGCGACGACGAACTCTAAAACAGATCTTGGCCGGCGGGCACCATGGTGTGCCCACCGCCGGCTTCCATATGAGGAGAAACTATAATGCCTACCCCCGCTAAGGGTCCGCGCCTCGGAGGCGGAGCGGCTCACGAGCGTCTTATGCTCGCGAACCTGTCCGCAGCACTGTTCGAGCACAAGCGGATCACCACCACGGTGACCAAAGCCAAGCGCCTGAAGCCGTACGCCGAGCGTCTGGTGACTTTCGCCAAGCGCGGCGACCTGGCTTCCCGCCGCCGTGTACTCGGCCTGATCAGCAACAAGGGCATCGTCCACGAGCTGTTCACCGACATTGCACAGGCAGTGGAGAACCGCGAAGGCGGCTACACCCGCATCACCAAGATCGGCAACCGCAAGGGCGACAACGCTCCCATGGCTGTCATCGAACTGGTTCTCGAGCCGGTTTCCGCTAAGCAGGCCGTTGTAGCCGAGGCTACCTCCGCTGCCAAGCGCGACGCCGACAAGAAGGAAGCAACTGCTGCAGCTCCGGCCGCTGAAGAAGCTCCCGAGGCTGAGGTTGTTGAGACCGAAGCTGTAGAGGCTGAAGCTGCCGAGGCTCCGGCCGAGGAAGCTGCAACCGAAGAGGCTCCGGCCGCTGAGGAAGCTGCTCCCGCCGCCGAGGAAAAGGACGCGAAGTAATTCGCTGATTTTCTTCGCATAGACTTAGTTCTATGAACGACCAAAAACCCGCGGCCCCCGTTTTGGGGGGCGGCGGGTTTTTGCGTGTCCGGTTTGATTTATCGTACGACGGCGGTCCTTTCAGCGGGTGGGCACTGCAGCCTGGCCTGCGCACCATCCAGGGCATCCTGGAGGAAGCTCTGGCGCTGCTGGTACGGCGTCCTATCCGGGTCACCGTGGCGGGGCGCACCGATGCGGGCGTGCACGCCCGGGGCCAGGTGGTCCACCTTGACCTGACGGAGGCCGAGTGGCTGCGGCTGCCGCGGGGGCACGAACTGGATCCCGCCGTCGCGCTTTTGCGCCGGATCCGGGGTGCGCTGAGCCGGGGCCTGGGCGACCTGTCCGGGGCTATCGAGGTCCATCAGGTGTCCTTGGCGCCGGTCGGGTTCGACGCCCGGTTCTCCGCCCTGTGGCGCCGCTACAGCTACCGCATCGCCGACGGCCCTGCCCTGTGGGACCCGTTGGAACGCTACTTCACGCTGTGGCACAAGAACCGGCTGGACGTTGACCTCCTGAACGAGGGTGCGTCCCAGCTGCTCGGGCTGCAGAACTTCCTGTCCTACTGCAAGCCGCGGGACGGCGCCACCACCATCCGTGAGCTGCAGCGCTTCGAGTTCCACCGCAGTGAAGACGGCGTTATCGTGGCCACCGTCCAGGCCGACGCGTTCTGCCACAACATGGTCCGGTCCCTGGTGGGCTCGGCCCTGTACGTGGGCGAGGGCGTTGAGGAGCCCGGCTGGCTGCATGACCGGTTGCTCGCCAGAAAGCGTGACGCCAAGTCAGTCCTGGCCGCCCCGCACCCTCTCGTCCTCGAGGAAGTGGCCTACCCGTCCGACGACGAGATGCTGGCCCGCGCCGAACTGACACGGGCGGTGCGGAAACACTAACGCTGCCCCATCGACTGCTCCGTACCGGCCCTTTTAAGGGTTCAAAAGGGCCGGTACGGAGCAATGGATGGGTCCGCTAGAACGACGGCGCCGGGCCGTCCGCCGGCAGCGTCACCGTAAAGGTGCTGCCCTTGCCCCGATCGCTGGTGCACGCAACTCTGCCTCCGTGGCGTTCCACAATCATTTTGGTAATGGACAGCCCCAGTCCCGCTCCCGGGATGGCTGCCTCCCGGGCGGAATCGGTGCGGAAGTAGCGGCGGAAAATCTTGGCGGCGTCGTCCGTGCTCATGCCCATTCCGGTATCGCGGACGCGAAGATGCACCCAGTCCCCGCTGACGCCCGCACTGATGTCCACCACGCCGCCGTCGGGGGAGTACTTGATGGCGTTGGACACCAGGTTGTCCAGGGCCTGCCCGATCCGCAGCGGATCCGCGTACGCCCACAGCGGCGAAGGGATGTCCGCGGCGAGGCTTACGCCGGATCGGTCAGCCTCGGCTCGGGCGGAGCTGAGGCTGGTCTCCACGAGGCTGGCCAGATCGGTGCGTTTCGGATGGACTTTGAGGGCCGCGGAGGCCGTGGCAGTCAGGTCGGCCAGCAGTGCCAGCAGCCGTTCGGAATTCCGTTGCACCACGGTGAGCCGCTGGGCAGTGATCGAGGACAGTTCGGCGGCATCCTCGAGAACGAGGTCCACATTGCCCAGAATGGAGTTCAGCGGCGTCCTGAACTCGTGGGAGACGTTGGAGATCAGTTCCTCGTGGGCGGCCAGTGCCTCCACCCAGCCGGTCACGTCGCTGTACACCACCACCGCACCGTTCAGGCTGCCGTCCTCGCTCGTCAATGGCCGCGCGGCAGTGGAATAGGCACGCTGGAGCGGTTCCTCCCCGGCCCAGACCAGGTAGTCGGCAAAGGATTCTCCGGCGATGGCCCTGTTGATGGGCCGTTTCCCGGATGGCAGCAGGGTCTGCCTGTCCTGCCCGAAGATGAGCTGGTGCCCTTGCCCCGGCATCTCATCGGCCACGCCAGTGGCCTGCCGGAAGATGCGCTGCCGGTTGTTCGTGACCAGGTAGCGGCCTGAGCGGTCGACGGCGGCAACGGCGACGTCGGTCGCGTCCAGGATAGTGGTGAGGAGTTTCTCGCGTTCCCGGCTTACCGAGAGCAGCTCCCGCAGTTCCTCACTCATGGCCCGCAGCTCGCGCTGCTGAACGCGCATGTTGACGCCGGCGAAGCGGATGGCCAGCGCAACGGCCAGCATCATGAGCGGGAAGAGAACCAGGGACGTGATGTCCGCAGCTGTGAGATGGGGAAACCTGACCGCAGCCGAGGGGAGCATGATCAGGAACGGGCCCACTGCGCTGAGCACGAGCGTGGTCCGGACCAGCATGCCCGAGGCAGCCAGCCAGATGATCGGAAAGACCAGCAGGATGGCCAGTCCGCCAAGATGGGGTGCGGCGCCGTTCCGCAGTAGCCCAATCGCCAGCAGGTCAAGCACCGGAATGATCAGATAGGCGCCGCAACGCATCCTTTCCCAGGGGGTCACAAAGCAGGCGGCGAACAGTACGAGGTGAAGGCCGAGTCCTGCCACGTAGGCGGGGCTGCTCAGTAGTGACGGCCAGGTGAACGGTGTGGCCACGCCCAGGACGCCGACAATCAGGAACAGCGGAAGCTGGCAGAGCGCTACCTGGGTGCGACGGCCGAGCTTCCTGAAGAACAGCGCAACGCCTCGCGGCGAGGGTCGTACAGCCATGGGGGATCTCCATTTTTCCGACGGTCCCCATCCGTCACCAACGAAATCTGCAGCCTTTTTTCTGAAGCCTGCCTCAATCAATGTTATGAATCCTAATGTGCATGAGGTGTCATAATAATTGACTTCTGAAAAGTAAACACGGACGGGCGTGTCATCTGCTGTTCATGCTTGTACGGTATAGAGAGTTGGAGTGGATAAGGGATTGGCGCTGGGCTGATGGGGGCCTTTTCCACCTGGCATCAGGGATAGCAATGGAAGATCTTGGGGTAGCAGTAGTAATTGAAGATGACGCGGATATACGCAACCTCCTGGAGGGTGTGCTGCGTCAGGCGGGCTTTGTGGTCCATACCGCGGCCGAGGGACGGGAAGGCGTGGAGGTGGTCCGGAACAACATGGCCCAGGTGGTCACGCTGGACATCGGCTTACCGGACATTGACGGCTTTGAGGTCCTCCGGCGGATTAGGAATTTCAGCGACGCCTACGTGGTGATGCTGACCGGCAGGACGGAGGAGCCGGACCTGCTTTCGGCCCTGAACGCCGGTGCGGACGACTATATTGCGAAACCGTTCCGGCCGCGCGAGCTCAGGGCGAGGGTGGCAGCAATGATGCGCCGTCCCCGCCACGAGATCAACCGGCCGCAGCAGGCTTCGCCCTCCTGGGCTGCGGCTCCGGCGGCACCGGCATCATTTATCCCGTCCTTGGGCCACACTCCCTCCGGGCAATCGTCATCGGTCCCGGCGGGAGTCCTCCAGCACAACGGACTGGTCCTAAACTACCGGACACGCACCGTGGTGATTGGCGAGACAAGCCTTGGACTCACGCGCAGCGAGTTCGACCTGCTGCATACGCTGCTTCGGGGCGAGGGCGCTGTGTGTACACGGTCGGATCTGGTCCGCGCGGTTCGCGGTGACCTCTACGAGCCCGATGCCTATATCAGTGAGGCTGATGAGCGGGCTGTGGAGGTCCATATCGGGAATCTTCGGCGCAAGCTCAAGGAGGATCCCCAGTCACCGCGTTGGCTGCAGACGGTGCGGGGAGTTGGCTACCGGCTGGCCCCGCAGCGGACGGACGTGCCGGCGTGGCCGGGGCAAGGCTAGTTTTTCACGATGTAGGCGGCCTGTAGCTCCGAGACGGTACTGACTCCGTGCTCGCACACAACTGCCAGAAGATCCTGTCCCTGGGCGAAGTCGTCCCGGCGGATGGCGTCCTCCAGTGACTGGGCCAGGGTGGCCAGTCGGATGCCGCCCACCATGGCGGAGGCGATCCGCAGGCTGATGACGGCGTCCAAGGCGGCCTTGCGGTCGTGGGCCTGGACGGCTGCAGCCAGGCGGCTGAAGCGCTGGTCCCACATGGCCGCATAGTCCCCGGCGAATCCACGGGCGAGTTCGGGGCCGTCCAGTTCCGCCTCCAACTCGGCCAGGACGGTAAGTTCAACCCACTGCATAGGTTCCCCGCCCGCCGTCGGCACGCCTGGATGCGCCCCACCGTTCACGTCCGCAGCGGATCCCGGAGCCGCCGGCTCGGCGGGAACACCCCCGCTGCTGGAGATGAGTGGTGGGCTGTCCATGCTTCAAGGCTACTTCCTGTAATTAGGTGAGGGTCCATCTTCAAGGGATCCTGTGGAAACCTTGAGTCATCCTTGACCTGCTTGATCCGTTGTCACTGACCGCTGAACGTGACAACGGTGTTGATAACCGCGGGACCGAGAATTGCAATGAAAAGCACGGGAAAGATGAAGAACAAGAGGGGAAAGAGAATCATCACGGGCAGCTTCATGGCCTTTTCCTCGGCCCGCTGGCGGCGCTTGACGCGCATGACCTTGGCCTGGATCCGCAGCACCCGGCTGATGGCGATGCCGTACGTGTCGGCCTGAACCACTGCCTGGACGAAGCTCCGGAGCTCAGGAATGTTGGTCCGTTCAGCCAGCGCCTGATACGACTCACGGCGGCTGCGGCCCACCTGCATGTCCTGCAGGGTGCGGACCAGTTCCTCCGCCAGCGGGCCCTTGCCGTTCTCGCCGGCGCGGGCCATGGCACCTTCGAAGCCGAGGCCCGCCTCCACCGAAATCAGCATTTGGTCCAGCGTGTTGGCCAGTTCCAGCTGCATGGCCTTCTGGCGCTCCATGCCCTTGCTGTACAGGAGCAGGTCGGGGATGAAGTAGCCGAGGAAAAGGAGGAAGATGCCGGCGAGTTTGATGATGGGCTGCGGGCTGCTGGTGCTGATGAGGAAACACAGCACGGCGCCAACGAGTCCCAGGACGGGTTTTGCCATCAGGATGCGACCCAGGGGCCAGCCCCCCGGTCTTCCGGCCAGCGCCAGCAGTCCGTCCAGTTTGCGGACGTATGCGGGCGGCGTCAGCCGGTAGCCCAGAGCCAGAAGGTTTCCGGTCTTCTTCTCCGGCGTTTCGGCGGCCCTTCTGCCGCGGTTCAGGATGGCCAGCGTGGCGGTCCGTCCTCTGCGGTCGACGGAGAGGATGGACCATGCCAAGTAACCAACGGGAACGGACACCAGCAGGAGCGAGGATATGACTAGCGGACTCAAGGACGCCTCAGAACTTCAGATCAATGATTTTGCGCATCCACAGGCTGCCGATCGTCATGAGCACAACCGAGGCGCCGATCATGCCCCACCCGAGCGGGTGGGTGAACATCGAGTTCATGTAGCCGGGGTTTACCACCATGAGCATCAGGACAATGCCGAACGGCATGGCGATGAGAATGTACGCGGAAAACTTGCCTTCCGCTGCAAGGGACTTGATGTGGCCCTTGATCTCGCTGCGCTCGCGGATTGTCTCGTTGACTTGGTCCAGGACCTCCGCCAGGTTTCCGCCTACTTCGCGGTTGATCTGGATGGCCTGGGCGATCCAGACGAAGTCCTCGTTCTGCATGCGCTCAGAGGTGTCAGTCAACGAATCCAGCAGGTCACGGCCGAGGCTGGTCTCGGTGATGACCCTGCGCATCTCTTCGGAGGTGGGGCTCTGCGACTCGGCCGCGGCGGCGTCGATGGCTCGAAGGATGCTGTGGCCTGCGCGCAGGCCGCCGGACAGCAGCTGCAGGGTGTCGCCCAGCTGCTGATCGAACTTGGCACGTCGCTTGCCGGCCAGGAATCCCAGTACCAGGTGGCCCGCGAACGGCGCAAGGATGACCAGGAGGAAGGACACAAACGGTACGCCGATCACCAGTCCCACCAGGGCCCCAACGATGCCCCCCGCAATGACCAGCACCATGAACTCAGCCTGGCTGATGCGGACCCCGGCGTTCTCCAGCGCCTCACGGTTGTACAGCCGTACGTTCCTGGTGGCCAGGAACCGGTCAAGGGCACCCACCGTGGTATCGGCCAGCCGGGTAAGGCCCGACGGCGGCTCCGCCTCATAGGGCCGGCGGCGGTCCAGTGCAATACCGGGGATCCTGGGCATCACCAGCGCGAAGCCGACCAGGATGGGGGCGAGGAAGAGGAGCGCGGCTCCAACGAATATCAGCATGATGCTCCTATCCCTTGCCGTCACCGGCTGCTGCCGGGCTCAGGGGAGAGGCGAACACTGCTGGGGACACGTGGATGCCCAGGTCTTCGAACCGGTCAATGAACCGGGGACGGATTCCCGTGGCCACGGGCCTGCCAAGGAAGCGTCCCTGGGCATCCACGCCGGCCGAGTAGTCGAACACAAACGCATCCTGGAGGGTCACGATGTCGCCTTCCATGCCCTGGACCTCGGTGACGTGGGTGATCCGTCGTGAGCCGTCGCGAAGCCTCGAAATTTGTACGATGAGGTTCACCGCGGATGCTATCTGTTCGCGGATGGCCCGGAGCGGCAGGTCCATCCCTGCCATCAGCACCAGGGTTTCCAGGCGGGCTACCGCATCGCGCGGCGAGTTGGAGTGCACCGTGGAGAGCGAACCGTCGTGGCCGGTGTTCATCGCCTGCAGCATGTCCAGGGATTCGCCCCCTCGGACCTCGCCCACCACGATGCGGTCGGGGCGCATACGCAGTGAATTCCGCAGGAGTTCGCGGATGGTCACCTCACCTTTGCCCTCCGTATTGGGAGGGCGGCTCTCCAGCCGCACCACATGGTCCTGCTGGATCTGGAGTTCCACAGCGTCCTCGATCGTCACGATCCGTTCGTCTGCGGGCAGGAAGGAGGACAGAACGTTCAAAAGGGTTGTCTTCCCTGTGCCGGTTCCGCCCGAGACGATGATGTTCAATTTCGCTTTGACGCATGCGTTCAGCAGTTCCGCCATCTCGGGCGTCAGGGTGCCGAAATCGATGAGGTTCCGGACCGTCAGCGGGACTTTGCTGAATTTGCGGATTGTCAGGGAGGATCCGCCCACGGCCAGGGGAGGGATGACGGCGTTGACGCGCGAACCGTCCTCCAGGCGGGCGTCCACCAAGGGCGACGACTCGTCGATGCGGCGGCCCACCTTCGAGACGATGCGCTCGATGACCCTGCGCAGGTGCTCCTCCGAGCTGAACCGGGTCTCCGCCAGGGTTAGGTGTCCTTTGCGCTCCACGTAGATCTGGTCCATCCGGTTAACCATGATCTCGGTGACAGCGGGATCGTCGAGTAACCGCTGCAGGGGACCGTAGCCCAAAACGTCATCGGCGACGTCCTGAACCAGCCGCGTGCGCTCGTCGGCCGACAGCGGTACCTGCTCGGCGTCGATGATCTTGGTCAGTTCATCCCGGGCGGATGATTTCAGTTCCTGTTCCGTGATCGCGGAGTCGTTGAACCGTGCGCCGAGGTGCTCGAACAGCGCGGTGGCTGCCCTTTCCTTGAGGGCGGCAAAGACGTCCACTGGCTGCTGGGCTTTCGGCCGCACCTCCTCGGGAAGGTCGGAGGCGACGGCGACGGCGATGGCGATGGCGTCAGCGGCGGGAGGCGTCGGCGTCGTCGTCTTTTGTTCTGATTTCTGTTCAAACCACTGAGTGCGTTTAGCAGGAAGTTCGGGGCGGGGGAGTTCAAGCGTGGGCGATGTCGCCAGGGCGGGCGATGGCTGGCCTCCGGATTGGACCCGCGCCTGGGCGGCGCTGATGCGCTCTGAAAGTTTCATCTAGACCACTACCCTTCGGTGCAGACGGCGCTGGGATTTTTCCCGGCGGGCAGGGTTGAAGCGTTCCACGAGCTGGTTGAGGCTCTTGGTTGCCGGATCCTTTTGCGGGTCCTGGAGCACCGGGATTCCGCGGTTTGTGGAGAAGGCCACCGCCCGGGAGCGCGGGATGCTGACGTCGACCGGTGCCCCGATGGTGGATTCAAGGTCCTGGACGGTGAGGCCGATTTTGGGATCGGCCATGTTCAGCACCACGTGCCGGGATTCGGGAAGGATGTCCAGTTGGCGCAGGATTTCAAGGCCGGAGCGCAGGCCCCGCGCGCTGGGAATGTCCATGGCGCTGACCCAGACCACGTCGGTGCACTTTTCCATCGCGGCGAGTCCGATTTCGGGGAGTCCCGGCGCGGTATCCACCACAACGTACCGGAATTGCTCCGACAGTTGTTCCAAGAGTCGGCTGACCTGTTCCGGGGTGATTTCGTCCGCATCAATAGGGCTTGGCGGGGCGCAGAGGGCGTAGATACTGCCCGGGTGCACCGTGAGGAAGGCTTTGAGGACCAGGGAGTCCAAGCTAGCGGCGGGTGAGACAGCATCCGTCACTGTGTGCTCGGGGTCGAGGTAGAGCCCTGAGGCGACGTCGCCGAACTGGAGGTCGAGATCCACGATGACGACACTCATGGGGGCGATCTTGCCCAGCCCGATGGCGATGTTCGTGGCGACCGTCGTTTTGCCTACCCCGCCCTTGGGCGAGAACACGCCGATGACCAGGCCTTTGTTGTTCTCAGCGGGTTGCATGGGGGCGGGGGCGCGGTGGCGGCTGGTGAAGGACTGGCTGGCCCGCTCCAGGAGCACACGCATCTGGGCGGAGTCGGAGTCAGGGGCGATGATATCCCTGACGCCGGCCCGCATGGCCTGGATGAGGAAACTGGGGTCAGGTTCGGCGGACAGGATGACACTGAGCTCGGGGAGCCTGACGCTTATTACGGTGGCAAGGCGGAGCGCATCATCAAGAGGAACTTCCGGTCCCAGGACGAGGACCTCGGGCTGTCCCTGGTCCAGATGCGCGAAGAGTTCGAACGGATCGGCGGGAAGCAGATTGGTGAAGAACGTCTGCACGCCGCCTTGGAGCCCGCCGGCCACGGCCTGGCGGAGCCGTGCGTCGAAGTCGACGTCGGGGGTGATGAGGACGAAGCGGCTCATTTGTACAAGTCCGACCTGGTCATGATCCGCGGTCCGCCGTCCGTGGCGTCGAGGGGTTCCCGGCTGAGCCAGAGGGATGCGTACTCAGCAGCGAACACGATTTTGCCGGCGTTGACGTCGTTTACGGCCACGGTGACCATGAGGAGTCCCGTGGGAAGGTTGACGTCGCGGGGATCAGGTTCTGGCGCCCCGCTCGCGGCGGGGGCGGGCTTGGCGGTTGCTCCTTCGGGCGCGCGCTGGACGGCCGTTACGAGAGCCTTGTGGATGGAGAGTTGGACGGCTTCCTTGTCCGCTTTCGCCTCGATGCCGCCGGTGGCTGTGGAGATGAAGATGCCGACGTTGTCTCCGGGGGCCAGCCGTCCGCCGACGACTCGCTGCGGTTCGAGTTGGAACGAAACCTCCTGAAGGCCGGCCGGGACAGGCACCGAGCCGGAGGTCTTTAGCTCCTCAGGGGAGACGAGGCGTTCGGCGATCAGTTGCTCGCCGGGCACAAGATCGGCGGAGGTGACTTTGCCGGCGGATCCGTCCAAGGTAGTCAGGGCGGTCTTCGCGACGGCGGTGCCCGGCAGTTGCTGAAGGGCCACGGACGCCTTGAGGGCTTCCGCCGTTGAACCTGCCGGGACCTTTTTGGTGACCACCAGGACATCCACCGGGTCCAGGCCTTTGACGGCCCGCTGGTCGGCGCCCTGGGCATAGGAGACAACAATGACTGCCCCGACGATGGCCAGCAGCACTGCCACCACTCCTGCCAACAAACGTGACTTCACTGACTGCTCCTGTTGATTCGGTTCTTGCTAGGGGGTGAGGCGGATAACGGACGTGCCGAAGTCGGGGGTGTTGCCAAGTTCAAAGGCTTGAGAGAGGCTTACGAACTTCACGAAGTAGCCTCGGATCGACTTGTTGTCCACCTTGGCGCCGGTGGACCAGCCCATGCTGGGAAACTGGTAACCCGTGATGTGGAAGGCGGCGAACCCCTTGATGTAGTACTTGCCGCCGGAGCCCGTTCCCGTGGCCCAGTCGTAGAGCGGCAACAGCACGGTTTGGTCGTTCATCTGGCTGAAGTCGGCGGCGGTGCAGAGCGAGGGTGTGCTGGCCCCGGTATTGCTGGTGAACCACACGCCGGCATCCGTTGACGCTCCGGCCCTGAGCGTCAGGCCGCATTTTGTTGCGCCGGGAGTATCGATCCAGCCGAATCCGCCCGGTATTCCACCGCAATCATTGACGTCCTGTTTAAGCACCTGGACGGAGCCGGATGTAGTACCGGTGGTCAGGTCCAGCCGGCAGGAGGGGATTGCCAGCGGCAGGATTACCGGCCCCTTGGATGGAGTCCCCCATCTTGCCGTGGAACTGGCTGTCACTTCGGCGGTGTTAAAGCCGAGGACCCGCGCGAAAAAGAGCGAAACCTGGTTTGGTGTGTGACCGGTCTCTTGAGCGCCAACAGTCACCGTGACGGCGTTGGGCGTAGTCCGGTCTATCGACTTGAGGTTGCTGAGCTTGTCGTTGGCATTGCCGTTGGCCATGCTCGCCGCCAAGGTAGAAGGGCTGCTGCAGCCCGCATTGCCGGGATATTTCGCGCATGTCTGCGCGATGGCCAAGGAGGCGGCGTCGGCGCCATTGCGCAGTTGGGTGCGCTCGGCAAACATCATGGACACATCCACCGCCATGGCGCCAAACCCCAGCAGAACCACCAGCGAAAGAGCAACGATGACACTCACCGCTCCGCGCTCGCCGTGGTTGTTCTTGTGTCTGGGTGTCAACCGCCGCACAGCATGGCTCCGGTTCCGCTCATTTTGAAAGGACCTGCGATGCCGGTGATGGTCGACAAAGTGTAATTGACGGTGAAAGTGGTCTGCGGACTTGTGCCGGGGGGAATCGTCGGTGGGCACGCTGTGCCAAAAACAAAATCTGTGTCTTTCAGCGCCGGTGTAAGGGACCAGGCGGTGCCCTTGGCTGCGTTTTTGGCGGTGGACGCGTTGCCCGTGATGGCCATGACCCGGACGCCTTCGCGGGCGGCGGCTGAGAGAGAGGCCTGCGCGTTGTAGACGCGGCTGAATTCCATGATGCCCAAGAGCAGCATGACCAGGAGCGGCGCCACGATCGCAAACTCAACCGCAACGGCGCCACGCTCGGATGCCTTGGACATGCTGGTACCTTTCAGTACAACGATCTGGTTTGGATGAAGGAATGGCGGCGGCTCGGAGGCCGCCACCATTCCTTCATCCATAGCCGGGGGTATCTGCCCGGGTGGAGCGGGGGCTTATGGGGCGACGCACGCCGCGGTGGCTGCGTCCCAAGCCTTGTTGGTGGTTTCGGTCATGGAACACTTGACATCGCCAAACATGTCACCGAGAGTCGTGCCGAGCATCGTGACGGCAACGATGATGACAACGGCGATGAGCGCGACCATGATGCCGTACTCTACGGCGGTAGCACCTTTTTCATCGCTGCGAAGGCGGATCATGAGGTTGGTGTGGAGAGAAAGCATGGGGGACTCCTGAGCGAGTTTGGGTGGCTGGCCCTGCACCAGCACTGATACGAAGCTAGCAACGCTTGATCCGACGTTGATTGGATCTTCGAACATCCTGCGCAAACTCTTTCTCGGGTGGGGCATTCCTGCGCATTTCCTTGGTGCACGCTGTGCTGAACCTTGGAATCGGAAAACTTCCGGGCACACAGGCGGACCCCCTCGGTTCTGGGTTCCGAGGGGGTCCGGTACTTGGGCGCCAGGTGGCGCGGGGTGAAGGGCTGTAAGGGCCCGAAGGAGGCTAGGGGATGCCGAGCGCTGTCTTAATGCCGGTCCCCAGCCACGTAAAGACGCCGTTGAGAGCGAGGCCGAAGGCGCCGACTCCAGCGACAATTATCAAGGCAATGAATCCGACCATGATGCTGTATTCGGTCGCCGTCGCGCCGCGTTCCTCGCCTCGAAAGCGCTGAGGCCAAGTCCAGGCTTGAGAAGAAAGCTGTAGCAGTTGTTTCATGGTTCCTCCTAGGAAAATGCCGCGATGATGTTCATGACAGCAGGACCGAGCAGGATGATGAACAGAGTAGGGAAGATAAAGAAGATCAAGGGAAAAAGGATCTTCACCGGGATTTTCATCGCATGTTCCTCGGCACGTTGCCGGCGCTTCATGCGCATTTCCTTCGCCTGAACCTTCAGCACCTTCGCAATGGCAATGCCATATGCGTCAGCCTGAACGATAGAGCGGATAAAGCTCCGCAGATCCGGCACATCTACCCTGTCGGACATGGACAGGTACGCTTCCTTGCGGGACCGTCCGACCTGCATGTCCTGGAGCGTCCGGATGAATTCGTCGGCCAGCGGGCCGGAACCGTTCTGGGCCGCCCTGGCCATCGCTGCCTCAAAGCCCAGCCCCGCCTGCACCGAGATAAGCATCTGGTCCAAGGTGTTGGGCAACTCCTGCCGGATGGCATCCCTGCGTTTCTGCGCGTTGCTGCGCAGCAGGAGGTCCGGCGCGAAGTATCCGAAGGCTATGGCGCCCACCATGATCGAGGCACGAGCAAGGGAGGGCTCGGCCAGCAGGTACAGCAGCCCAACAAATCCTGTCCCCAACCCGAGGAGGGGTTTGACGGCCAGAAGCCGCTCAAGGGGCCACTCCTTGGGCCTGCCGACGCCGGCGAGTTGCTTGTCCAGCCACGCCTCGTAGCTTCCCGGCGTGATCCGGCGGGTAAACCCGCTGAACTGTGCGGCGAGGCTCTGGTGAGTGGTTACCCGTGCCCGTTGCCCGAGGTTGGCCTGGATGTTGCGGATTGCCACCCGGTCCGTTCCGAACGCCAGGAATACCAGGAACGAGATGGGAACAACGATGGCGAGCATTGCGCCAAGAGCTATGGGCGACATGTCTTCCTCCTAGTACTTCGGCTTGATGAGGGCTTTGAGCCAGAATCCGCCAGCCGTGAGCATCACGCCGGCCGCGCCCAACATCAGGAAGCCCGGGCCTGTGGCAGTGAACGTCTTGGCGTAGTTGGCGTTGATCAGGATCAGCGCGAAGAAGAGCACAATCGGAAGTGCCATGAGTACTCCAGCAGACATCTTTCCTTCGGCGCTCAGTGCCTTCACCTGCCGGTGGATCTGGTTGCGGTCACGGATTGTTTCGCCGACGTGATCCAACACTTCGGCAAGGTCTCCGCCCACTTCCCGGTGGATTTCGATGGCTTGGGCAATCCAGGCAAAGTCCTCGCTGCCCGTACGGCGGGATACGTCGATCATGGATTCCCCCAGGTCCCGCCCGATCCGTGTCTCATTGATGATCCGGCTGA
Source organism: Pseudarthrobacter sulfonivorans (assembly GCF_014712225.1). Lineage (GTDB taxonomy): Bacteria > Actinomycetota > Actinomycetes > Actinomycetales > Micrococcaceae > Arthrobacter > Arthrobacter sulfonivorans. The sequence goes on along the minus strand of NZ_JACXBW010000001.1, from coordinate 34,493 downwards.
GCTCCTCGGACATGGGGGCATCAGACTCCTGCGCCGATGCATCGATGGCCCGCAGGAGGCTGTGCCCGGCGCGCATGCTTCCGGTCAGCATCTGGAGGGTGTCAGGCAGTTGCTCTTCAAACTTGCTTTGTCGCCGGGACGTCAGCACGGACAGGTACGCCAGCATCCCCACCGGAACTGCCGCGAACAGGAGGATCCCGATCAGGAACCCGCCGAGCAGGAACCCAACCACCGCGCCGACGAACGCCCCCGCGCCCATCATCAGCAGGAAGTCGGCGGGCTGAGCCTTCAGGCCTGCCCGTTCCAGCTTTTCGCGATCCACCACGAAACCGCTCCGCGCCTTGAGGCGTTTGTTGATCGCACCCACGGCGGAATCAGTGAGCCTCGTCAATCCCGACGCGGACGCCGCCACCACATCCGGGCGGCGCCGTGAGACGGGTAGGACGTGCCGGGACTTGAAAACGACTGCGAACAAGAGGACGACGGCGGTGAACACCAAGAGGATTCCAGCGACAAAGAAGCTGGCCGGAACTTCTGGAACCTCCATCACCGGCTCCTGGCGGGCTGGGCGCCGAACACCGCGGGCGAGACCTGGATCCCCAGTTCAACAAATCTGTCGGTAAAGCGGGGCCGAACACCGGTGGGTATCGGCTTCCCAAGGAACCGGCCATTGGCGTCAACGCCGGCCGAGTAGTCGAACACAAACGCATCCTGAAGGGTCACAATATCGCCTTCCATGCCTTGTACTTCGGTGACGTGCGTAACCCTGCGGGAGCCATCCCGGAGACGGGAAATGTGGACGATCAGGTTCACCGCCGACGCGATCTGTTCGCGGATGGCCCGAAGCGGAAGGTCCATGCCAGCCATCAGCACCAGCGTTTCCAGACGGGCCACGGCATCCCTAGGCGAGTTCGCGTGGACGGTGGAAATCGAACCATCGTGGCCAGTGTTCATGGCTTGGAGCATGTCCAGCGACTCGCCGCCGCGAACCTCGCCAACAACGATTCGATCGGGCCGCATGCGCAGTGAGTTGCGCACCAAGTCGCGGATTGAGACCTCTCCTTTGCCCTCGATGTTGGCCGGACGGCTTTCCAACCTGACGACGTGGTCCTGCTGGAGTTGCAGTTCGACGGCGTCCTCGATTGTCACGATGCGGTCCGAGGCGGGGATGAAGGACGACAGAACATTAAGCATGGTGGTCTTGCCGGTGCCCGTGCCGCCGGAAACGATGATGTTCATCTTTGCCAGGACACATGCCCTCAGGAGTTCAGCCATCTCCGGCGAGAGGCTGCCAAAGCCAATCAGTTTCTCGACTGTGAGGGCTTCCCGGGCGAACTTACGGATGGTCAGCGACGCCCCGTTCACTGCCAGAGGAGGGATGATGGCATTGACGCGGGAGCCATCGGACAGGCGGGCATCGACCAGGGGCGAGGATTCGTCGATCCGCCGTCCGATGCGCGTGACGATCCGCTCAATGACCTTGCGGAGCGCTTCCTCGTTGGAGAACTTGGTGTCGGTCATAAACAGCTGGCCGTGCCGCTCAACGTAGATCTGGTCCGCCCGGTTGACCATGATTTCCGTAACGCTGGGGTCATCGAGGTACCTCTGCAGGGGACCATGGCCAAGGACGTCGTCAATGATCTCGCGGGTCAGGCGCTGCCGTTCACCCGTCGAGAGCGGAACCTGCTCTTCATCCACCACTGTCTTCAGTTCGTCCTTCACAAACTGATGCAGCTCGGATTCTTCCATGGACGAGTCCGTGATCCGGGAGCCCAAACGCTCATAGAGGGCGTGGCTTACCCGCTCCTTGAGGGCCGAGAGCGCCTCGCTCGCGTTGCCGGCGGTCACCGGCAGGCTGATTGGAGCTGACGCCTGCTCGGCGGCCTGCACCTGCTGCTGGATCGAGCTCAGCGTCGAGGTGGGGGCCAGCTCGGTGGGGACACCGCCGTCGAAGGCATCCGCGTCGTCCACCCGCAACTTCGCAAATCGCTTTGAAAGACTCACGCCACTACCACCCTTCGATGCAGCTTCTTATGGGGACGTGCTTCCCAGTTGGGTTTGAATCGCTCGACAAGTTGGCGAAGGCCCTTCGCAACTCCATCCCGGCTCCCGTCCTGCAGCAGGGGGACACCCTTGTTGGTGGAGAACGGAACTGTCCGCGAGCGGGGGAGAACGACATCCACCGGCGCGCCGATGGTTGCCTCCACATCCTGGACTGTCAGGCCTGTCTTGCGGTCGGCCATGTTCAGCACGACGTGCCGGTTGTCAGGCAGCAGATCGAGCTCCGACAGGATTTGGAATCCGGTCCGCAGGCCGCGGATGCTGGGAATGTCCATTCCGCAGACCCACACGGCGTCCGTGGCCTGTTCGAGCGTAGCCAGGACATGTTCGCCGAGGCCCGGTGCCGTGTCCACAACGACGTACTGGAATTCCGAGCGCAACTGACGAAGCAGGTGGCTGATGTCTTCGCCGGAGATCTTGTCCATGTCGATGGGGTTGCGTGGAGCGCAGAGGGCGTAGATGCTGCCCGGATGCACGGACAGATAGGTCTTCAGGACCATTGCGTCCTGGCTGGCCGCACCTACTACGGCGTCAGTGATCGTGAACTCAGGTTCGAGCATCAGGCCGCTGGCGACGTCACCGAACTGGAGGTCGAGGTCAACGATGACAACGCTCATGGGAGCTGTCTGACCAAGGCCTATGGCCAGATTGCTGGCAATCGTTGTTTTGCCTACCCCTCCCTTGGGGGACATAACCGCAACGACCCGGCCACCCTCCGCGTTGGGTCCCTCCGACGCTGTCGGTGCCAGGCCCCTACGGCGGCCGGCGGCGGAGAGACTGGCCCTTTCCACGAGCGCCCGCACCGCGTCGGCGTCGGCGTCCGGAGAAACGATGTCCCGGATGCCGGAGCGCATGGCATTCAGTGCTGTGTCGCCGTCGTCCTCTGCAGCCAGAACGATGCTGATCTCCGGGTATTGAAGATCCAGGACGGCCGCAAACTTCAAGGCCTCATCCAGTGGCAGGCCAGGCCCCAGGATCAGGACCTCCGGGGGCTCTCCGGCCTGCTGCCGAAGAATGTCGTCAGGCGTTTCCGGCAAGTAGGCAGCCTGGTAGAACTGCAGAGAGCCACGAAGCGGAGCGATCGACGCCCTGACTTTCCGCTCATAGTCGGCAGAGGGTGAGATAAGAATGAAGCGGCTCATTTGAACACCTTGGTTTGATTGACGACCCCGTTGGTGCCCTCGGTGGCGTCTGCCGGCTCCTTCGAGAGGTAGATCTTCCCGAACTCGGCGGCGTACACCAGCTTTTCAGCATCGACGGCGTTCCTGGCGAAAGTGATGAGGTAGGAGTCGCTGGTGGTCGGCTTGGTTTCGCTTGCCGCGTTCAGCGCGCCCTGGGAGCTTGTCTGCGTTGCCTCGGCCTGGGTCTGGGCCGCGGCACCAGAGCTGAACTGGACGGCGGTGACGAGGACTTTGTGGAATGTCAGCTGCGTGCCGTTTCCGCCGGTGGCGGGAGCGCCGGCGTCCGTGACGGCGGGAGCGTTCCCGAGGGAAATAAACACACCCACTGTGTCGCCTGCCTGCACCCGGCCGCCGACGACCCGGTCGATGCCAAGCCGTACAGTGATCTCCTGGAGTCCGGCGGGGACCTCGACGCGGGCCGGCCCCAGGTACGCGTTCGCGTCGACCATCCGGCCGTTCAGCAGCTGCTCGCCGGGGACGAGGGCCACCGACGTGACCTTCGAACCGAGAGCGTCCAGGTCAGCGACGGCATCGACGGCGACGGCTGTACGGGGAACAGGCTTGCTGACGACATACTGGCCGAGCTGGCCCGCGGGCGTACCGGCGGGCACTTCCTGTTTGACGACCAAAACGTCTTCCGTTTCGGTGTTGGCCAGTGCACGGCGGTCCGCGCCCTGGACGTACGTGAATAGAAGGACTGTGCCAACGATTGCGACAACCAATGCGGCGATGCCTCCCAGTAGGCGTGCTTTCATTTTTTCTTCCCCTTAGTTGGAACTACTTGACAAGGTGTGGCGGAAGTGTGGCTCCGCCGCCCGAGTAGCCGCCGCCTCCGTACAACGACGGATCTGCGACCCAGGTAACGAACTTCCCCCGCACCCCGCGGTCCGAGCTGCCAAGGTCCGTTTGGTCACCGCCGGACGCTCCGGGAAAGCTGTATCCCAGGAGCAGGAAGGCTGCGTAGCCCTTGATGTAGTACTTGGCGTTACTTCCTGTGCCTACGGCTGAGGAGAACACCGGAAACAGGATCACGGTGTTCAGCAAGCCGGGCAGAAGAGATTTGCATTCGTTGGGCAGGTTCAGCCCGGCGTCGGTCTTGGCATACGGATCAACGAGGCCGGCCGTGGCCGGATCATCGGGATACACCGTCGACCGGCATTGCCCCTCATCTGGCTTTAGCCATTCAAATCCGCCTGGTATGACAGCGCCGGACGGGCTGTCGCTTACGCAGGTTTCACTTCCGTGCGTGTGGATGGTGTGGACGGCGCCGGTTGTATCGAACTGGCAGGCCGCGAAGGTGAGTGGAAGCGCGGCCGGCCCGGACCCCGGCGCCCCCCAGGCCGCCGTTGCCGTGGCTCCGACCCGGACAGGACCCGCGTTCGTGAGGGCGCTGGCAAACATCTTCGACAGGAAAGCCGACGTGCCGTTGCGAGTGGATGTGGTAACGGTCACCTGGCCGGCAACGCTGAGGTTGACGGTGGCGTCGCTTGCGCCGTCCCCGGAATTGGCGTTGGCCAGGGGACCGGCGAGTGAAGGCGTGCAGGGGCCGGGCTTGCAACTTTTCGCCACCGCGAGTGCCCCGGCGTCGGCCCCGTTCTGCAACTGCGCGCGTTCGGCGTAAATCTGGCCCGTGTCAACGGCCAACGCGCCGGCACCAATGAGCACCAGCATCATCACCGCGACCGTAATCCCGGCGGCTCCTCTTTCGGCTGAATCAGCCGGCCGAACTCGTTTCCGGTTTAGCCGCCACATTGCATTGCCCCCTCGCCTTTGACCTTGAAACTGCTGCCGAATAGCCCGGTTAAGGCGGTTCCCTGGTACGTGATGGTGACCTTCATAGTTGCGCCCGCAGTACACGAGGCTGTTGAAAAGGCGAAGGGCGTGGGATTCGCCGCGGAAACGCTGAAGCCGGCGCCGGCAATCCCTGGTGCCCCCGATATGGCTGCAGCCTTCGCCAGGGCCTGGTCGTTTTTGATGGCCATGGTCCGCGCACCTTCGCGCGCCGCTTGGCTCACCGAGATCTGCATGTTGTAGTAGTTCGAAAATTCGACGATGCCCATGACCAACGCCAGGAGGATCGGAGCGACCAGTGCGAACTCAACCGCCACGGCACCGCGTTCGCCGTTCTTTGTGGTTTTACGGCTGCGTTTCAAAGGGTCCCCCTGGACAATTGCAGCGTGGAAAAGGGTCGGTGTGCCGCGCTGTGGCAGCGCGGCACACCGGATGAAGCTGTGTTACCAGCCGCCTACGGTCGTACCCAGGGTGCTGAACCAGGTGTTCAGTGAGCTGCCGAAGAAGCCGACACCGACCACCAGGACCAGCGCGATGAGTCCGACGAGCAGTGAGTACTCCGTGGCCGTCGCGCCCTTCTGGGACTTGAAATCCGTCTGCAGCCAGGCTTCGAGGCTTCGGATGGCTATTAGCATGCTCTTCACGTTGTTATCCTCTATTCGCGAAGTGGGTTACCAGCCGGCGACTGTGCCGCCGAGGGTGCTGAACCAGACGTTCAGCTTGCTGCCGAAGAAGCCGACACCGACCACCAGGACCAGCGCGATGAGACCCACCAGGAGCGAGTACTCCGTGGCAGTTGCACCCTTTTCAGAAGAGAAGCGATCCTTGACGCCGGCAACAAAAGCCATCATTGAGACCATAAGAGAAGTCATTTTATGTTCCTTTATATTCGATGAAATTGATTTGGATACTTTCAACGAATTTCCAGCTGCCCCCATATTTCCTTAGCGGCTGGACTTCGCTAAGAAGAGATTGTCATTTGGGGGTGACTGCAACAATGCGTAGAGGTACTCGACTTTTTCTACGTCATCTCAAGGACGTACTCGAAACCCAAACGGGAGTACTCGGATCCGAACTGTAGGTACGCACGTCACTACTTGGACGCAGCGGCACCACTCATGGCCTGCAATAACCAACGTGTGCCGTGGGCTAGGCCAAAAAGAGTGCCACACCCGCCGTGGCAATAAGCATGGACGGCCCGTGGGGCACTTCGGAGGCACGTTCTGAGTGGTTTTGACGTACCGCCAGCAGGGTGACGATTCCGTTGAGGATGAATCCCAGGAGACCGCCATAAAGAAGTTGACTCCAACCCAAGTACCCTAAGTAAAGGCCAATTGGAGCCGCGAACTTGACGTCGCCCATTCCCATGCCCCGGGGCGAAATAATGGCCAGAACCAGGTAAATGACGAAGAGGATTGCCGCGCCGGCGAATGCTCGAAGCAGGCTGGTCCATTGCTGTCCGCCAATTGCTGCGGCAAAGAGAAAGATGAGCCCGCTTACTAAGAGGGAAAGAACTAGCGGGTTCGGGAGCAAATGCAGCGAAACATCAATTCGGGCTAGCTGCACGCCAAGAACAGCAAGCAGTACGAACGCCGGCAGCCCTGGATCGGCTCCGAAGCGGAAAGCGAAGCCCGCGCAGAGCAGGCCGGTGATCAACGCCGTCGTCATCCGGACACGCGTGGAGGGCAGTTGGCCGATGCGCGGGAGGAGCTTGGCGATGAGCATTTCAGCGACAGGTGAAACGAGGAGCCCCAGGAGTCCCAGCCCGGTCACAAAAAGCGGCACCGTCGAACCGGCGTAGCCCAGTGAAGTCATTGAATCCCCCTGCATGCGTCAGGCCGGCGGGCGGCGAAGACTGTCCGGCTCACCCATTTTGACCCTGAGGCCCGGTTCAAGCTAACATTGGTAGTCGTTGTGCGTGTCCTTTCTCGATGATGCGTGCCCGCTTGAGGATCCGGTTGCAGGATAGCTACTCAACGAGCACATTCGAGACCTCTGGATGACTGGTTACATAGAGCCCTCACCTCTGTTCCGGTAGCGCATAGATAGTAGGTGCACACGTTTGAGTGACACCTAAACAAGAACGCCAGAACAAGAACGAGGCAAAAACCGTGCGTACGTACACCCCGAAGCCCGGCGATATCAACCGCCAGTGGCACGTCATTGACGCCACAGACGTTGTCCTTGGTCGTCTTGCTAGCCAGACCGCAATCCTGCTGCGCGGCAAGCACAAGGCCACCTTTGCGTCCCACATGGACATGGGCGACTTCGTCATCATCATCAACGCTGAAAAGGTAGCCCTCACCGGCGCCAAGCTGGAGCAGAAGCGCGCATACCGCCACTCCGGCTACCCGGGCGGCCTGACCTCCGTCAACTACGCGGAACTCCTGGAGTCCAACCCGGTCCGCGCCGTTGAGAAGGCCATCAAGGGCATGCTCCCCAAGAACTCCCTCGCTGCACAGCAGCTGGGCAAGCTGAAGGTGTACCGCGGTGCAGAGCACCCCCACGCCGCCCAGCAGCCCAAGACTTTCGAAATTTCCCAGGTCGCCCAGTAGTCCTGGCCACCAAACAACTTATCTATACAAGGAGAATCGTGGCTCAGAACGAAGAGACCACCGAAGCCGTTGAGGCTGAGGAAACCCTGACCAGCTACACCTCTGAAAGCGGGGCAGCCGAGGCTGCTGCGCCGAAGAAGGAGCGCCCGGCCCTGACCGTCGCCGGTGCAGCCGTTGGCCGCCGCAAGGAAGCTGTTGCCCGCGTCCGCGTTGTACCGGGCTCCGGCAAGTGGACCATCAACGGCCGCGCGCTGGACAATTACTTCCCGAACAAGCTGCACCAGCAGGACGTCAACGAGCCCTTCAAGATCCTTGATCTCGAAGGCGCTTACGACGTTATCGCCCGCATCCACGGTGGCGGCATCTCCGGCCAGGCCGGCGCACTGCGCCTCGGCATCGCACGTTCACTGAACGAGATCGATGTCGACAACAACCGCGCCACGCTCAAGAAGGCCGGCTACCTGCGTCGCGACGCCCGCATCATCGAGCGTAAGAAGGCCGGTCTCAAGAAGGCCCGTAAGGCTCAGCAGTACTCCAAGCGCTAAATCCGCTTGCACAGAAGCCCGTCCCGCCGTTGGCGGGGCGGGCTTCTGTCGTTCCGACTAGTCCGTCGTGAGCCGGTACACGGTGGTGCCACCGAGTTTTTCGGCGTTGTAGTTGGCCTGCACCCAGGCGGAAACGGAGGTTGAGGCAGATTCGGTCGCCTGGACTGCGAGGAACGCCTCCTGCTCAACGAAGTAGCAGATGTCCCCGGCAGCCACTTTGGCCTTGAAATCGTCAAGCGTCGGGGACGGGTCGCTGCCGGCGAAACCGCCGAGGGGCATCACGGGACGCCCGGACGCTAACTGAAGCCGTGCGGCGGTTTGGCTGGCGTAGCTGGCCGCAGACCAGGTGCAGCCCTTGGTGCCCGCCAGGGCCTCAACCACCTCAGGATCAGGCGCCCGGCCGAAAGCTATGTCATGGCCCCAGACCAGTTCATTGTTGCGCAGCGATGCCAGGAGGTGGCTGATCCCGGACGGGTTCTTGGAGAGAACGCCGGACAGGGGATTGGATCCGCTGAAGCCGGTGGCGACGTTGTGGACAGAGGTGACAACCGGGCCGCACAGAAGGACCGCAGCCAGTACTCCGGCGGCCGCCGCTTCAAATGTGGGGTTCGGGGGCCTGATGGCCAGTGACGAGAGCGCAAGTATGCCGGCGCCGGTGAGGACCCCGGGCAGCCATGCCGGCCACTCGGACGTTCCACTGAGGATCAGCGTGGAGGACAGCAACGCTGCCAGGGCGATCACAGCTCCGCCGGCGCGAATCAACCACGATTTTCGGTTGGTGATCAGGATGTCGAGGGTGATTCCCAGGACAAGTGCCAGCGGCGGCGCCAGGGCTGCGGTGTAGTACGTATGGATCTGGTTGCCCATAAAACTCAGCAGGAGGAACGCTGTCAGCAGCCAGAACCCTGACACCAAAATCAAGGCACGCGCACCGGAAGCTTTGCGTCCTTTGCCCAGCGTGATGAGGAGGGCAATCGCGGCCAGAATTGCGGGGAACAGGAGCCAGGAGGCTTCCTGGTTGTAGTTGGCGTTCAGCAGCCTGAGAATTCCTGCGTCGCTGTCAACCGGGCGGAACTGGATGGGAACCTGCATGGCCTCCGGGATTGCCTTGCTGCCGACGATCCGCTCCACGCCGTTGTAGGCCAGTGTCAGCTCCAGGACGCTGTTGGACGCCGATCCGCCCACGTAGGGCCGCTGGCCGGCCGGAACCAGGTCCACGATGGTCATCCACAGGCCGCCCGTGACCACCAAGGCGCCCAGGCCGGCCGCGGCCGTGCCCAGCCGCTTGGCCCAGCCCTGCGGGCTGAACAAGATGAAGGCCAGGCCGATGGCGGGGACATTCAGCACACCCTGCATCTGCTTGGTCATAAACGCCAGCCCAAGCAGCGCCCCGGCCGCTATGAAGAAGCGCCCGTGCCCGGTTTCGATGCTCCGGAGCACGAACCAGAGTGCCGCCACCATCAGCAGCAGCATCAGCGGGTCCGGATTGTTGTACCGGGACATCAGCGTGACGATCGGGGTTGTGAAGAAGACAGCCGCGCCAAACAGGGCGCCGGCCGCGGAAACATACCGCCGCAGGATCACGTACACCAGGAGCGTGGTCCCCACCCCCATAACCACCTGCGGGAGCAGCATGGCGACAGGGTTGAAGCCGAAGATCCGGACGGACAGGCCCATCACCCACAGGCTCAGGGGCGGCTTGTCGACGGTGATGGAATTGCCCCAGTCCGATGACCCGAAGAAGAACGCCTTGGCGTCCATGGTGCCGGCCTGGACGGCTGCGCTGTAGAAGGAGTTGGCCCAGCCGTTGATGCCGAGGTTCCAGCCATAGAGGAGGGCATTGGCTGCCAGGATTGCCAGCAGGGCAGGGCGCTCCCACACCGGGTCCTGAGGGCGGCCGCGCCACAGCAGGACCCCGGGGGCGCCGCCCCTTTCGGCTACCGTAGTCTGCGGCGGAGAGGTCTTGCCTCGCCTAGCCCCGGAGATCGTAGAGGCGGACACCGTCGACCACCTGCTCCGTGAAGTTGCTGCGGACCCAATCAGTGATCCCCCGGGTTTCTGCACTGAGTTCCCCTCGCTCAAGCAAGTCCTGCTGCCAAATAAAATAGCCGACCCGGTGCTGCGCCACCAGCCCCTGGAACTGCTCCAAGGTGGGCGCGGGGTCAGTCCCCAGCCAGCCGCCCAGCGGGATGACGGGCCGTCCGGATTCGAGCTGATAGCGGGCGGCGTTCTGGGCAGAGTAGGTAGCAGCCGCCCACTGCTGGCCTGAGGAGTGGTTCCTGAGAAGGTCAAGAACAGAGTGCGACGGCGGTGCGCCAAGGGCGATCTGCTGCGCCCACGGAGGCTGGCCTGCTTTGACGGACAGCAGCAGGCGGGACATGGAAGCCGGATCGTCGCCGACGGGCCCTGACTGGGGATTCGTGCCTTGCTGCGGGGTGCCGATGGTGAACAGGGCAGTGCCCATCGGCCCGAGCAGGAGGCAGCCCAGCAGCACCACGGCGCTGGTTCTTGGAATGCGGGCGCTGAACCGCGGACTGAGCCACAGCAGACTTCCGCTGATTCCAGCCAAGCCCACCAGCAGCCGCGCCCAGAGCGGCCATTCCTGGCTGTATTCCATCACCCGGAGGGCCATGTAGGCCGAGGAGCCGATGAGGACTGCTCCGAGGGCACGAACAACCATCCGATGGCGTTGCTTCCACAACGACGACAGCCCAATGGCCACCACCAGGGCGAGCGGCGCGGCCAGGGAGTAGGTGTAGTAGGTGTGGATCATGGTGCCCATGGATGCGAGGACCACCAGCACGGATGTGAACCACAGGCAGGCGATGGCGGCTGTGTTGCGTTGCCTGGCGGTGAGATCCAGGGACCGGTTCAGGACCAGAATGACCACGCAGCAGGCCACGCCGGTAAAGAGCAGCCAGCCGATTTCCGGGGCAAAGTTTCCGTTCAAGAGCCGTCGGAGCCCGTCTCCGCCGACCGAGACGTCGTCCTGGGCCGTTGTTGCCCGCCCGCCCTCGGCGGTCATCGGGATGTGGATGAAGCGGGCAAGGCCGTTGTAGTCCAGGGTCAGTTCCACGGCGCTGTTGTTCAGCGAGCCGCCAATATATGGCCGTTGGGCGGCGGGAATGAGGTCCACGGTGACGAGCCATGCTGCGGACGTGGCCAGCAGTGTTCCGCCGGCGACCAACAGCTGACGGATGCGGTGCGTGAAGGGGCCGTGGCCGAAAGCAAGCACTGCCACGCCGAGGGCAGGCAGCACCAGCAAGGCCTGGACCTGCTTGGCCATAAATCCCAGTCCCAGGAGGAAGCCGGCCAGCGCGAAGCTCCTGAGCCTGCCGGATTCCATGGCCTTGAGCGCCACCAAAACGGAGGCCACCGTCAGGAGCCCCATCAGCGGTTCAGGGTTGTTGAACCGGGACATCAGCACCACCACCGGGGTGGTGGCATACAGGGCGGCGCCAAACAGGGCCGTGCGCGGACCAAACCCGCGCCGGAGAACGCGGTGGATCAGATAGGTGGTGGCCACTCCCATCAGCGCCTGGGGAACCAGGATGCTCCAGCTGCTCAGGCCAAAGACGCGTACCGAAAGGGACATAACCCAGAGGCTCAGCGGCGTCTTGTCCACCGTGATGAGGTTGCCCCACTCAAAGGCGCCGAAAAAGAAAGCCTTCCAGTCGTTGGCGCCGGCCTGGGCAGCAGCTGAATAGTAGGGATTCGCCCAGCCGTTGGCGTCCAGGCCCCAAAGGTAGAGTGCGGCCGCAGCCGCCAGCAGGCACAGGAGAGCTGGCCGCTCCCAGGCGTCGTCCCGTGACGGGCCGCGCCAGAAGTTCCCCACGGTTACCGCCGGCGCGGCGTCCTCGAGCAGTTGCCGGTTCACGCGACGCGACCGGCCGATGCCAGGGCCGCGGTAACCAGAACGCCGCCACGTGAGTAGTTCCGCCGTTCACGGAAGACCCAGAGCCGGAGGAGGACAAACCGCAACAACGTGGCGAAAACGTTAGCGCCTGTCAGTGTCAACAGCTCCGCGCTGGGGCTGGCGTCCAAATTCACGGCGTGCAGCATCAGCAAGGACGACGACGTGATGGTCCACGCCAACACGAAGACGACCAGGCCTTGGATCTGCTGGGTGAACAGCTTCGCGGGGCCGCTGATACCAAAGGTGAACCGCCGGTTGGCTGCTGTGTTTCCGACGGCTGTCAGCAGAAGCGCCAGGAAGTTGGCCTCTTGGGCGCCGAAGGGTCCCTGCAACACGAGGTAGAGCATGGCAAAAGCGAGGGTGGATACGGCCCCAACGAGCCCGAACCTGATGACCTGGCCGAAGAAGCTTGGCCGGCCGGGCGGCACGATCGGCCGACGCCCCAGCTCCGCATATATGGCTTGAACCGGAATAGAGCCCTTCACCAGCGAACCGGCCACCCGGACCATACCCCGGAGGTCGTCCATGGCTGTTTGCTTGATGTTTACGCTGCTGTCCGGATCATCGATCCAGTCAACCGGAATTTCGTGGATGCGAAGCCCCGACCGTTCAGCAATGATGAGCAGTTCTGTATCAAAGAACCATCCGTTGTCTTCAACGTGGGGAAGCAATCGGCGGGCAACATCGGCGCGGATTGCCTTGAACCCGCACTGGGCATCCGAGAAGCGCACCTGCATTGTGCGGCGCAGAAGGAAATTGTAGGAACGCGAAATGAATTCCCTTTTTGGTCCGCGGCTGACTCGTGAACAATGGCCGAGGCGAGTGCCGATGGAAATATCAGAATGCCCGGACAGCAGAGGTGCTACCAACGGCGGGAGGGCAGCAAGGTCCGTGGAAAGGTCCACATCCAGGTAGGCCAGCACTTTTGCTTCGGAGGAGCTCCAGGCGTCCCGAAGAGCCAGTCCGCGTCCTTTTACTTCCAGACGGCGATACTCAACGTTCGGCAATTGCTGGCTGAGTCGAGCCGCGATCACCGGAGTGTTATCGGTGCTTGCGTTGTCGGCGATGGTTATTTTCCACGTCGAAGGCATTTCATGCGTCAGGTATTCGGCGAGCCTTGAGATGCTGTCTTCGAGCACGGCTTCCTCATTGAAAACCGGTACTACAATTTCGAGCGCCAAGCCCCCATAGCTAGGTGTCATGCATCGAATAGTAGGTTCGGCTGAAGACCGATAGCGAGGCTTTCCGTCAAAGACAGGTACCGACTGAAAAAAGCCAAGTAGTCCCCGTCATCGGCATGTTTCGCGGGCAGGTACTCGGCGCAAAACGGTAGGTACGCGGCTCTAGACGTTGCAGGCCGGGGTGTCTTGGCGCCGTCATCGCCTAGACTTGACCCCGATGTCTAGATTATTTGGAACAGATGGAGTCCGGGGCCTGGCTAACGGCCTGTTGACGGCGGAGCTCGCCATGCAGCTCGCCCAGGCAGCCGCCGTGGTGCTCGGGCACGACCGCAACACCACCGGCAACCGGCCCCGCGCCGTGGTGGCGCGCGACCCCCGCGCGAGCGGCGAGTTCATTGCCGCCGCCGTCGAGGCCGGGCTCTCCAGCTCTGGTATTGACGTCTACGACGCGGGTGTCCTCCCAACGCCGGCCGCCGCTTACTTGGTGGCCGATCTCGACGCCGACTTCGGTGTGATGATCTCCGCGTCGCATAACCCGGCCCCCGATAACGGAATCAAGTTCTTCGCCCGCGGTGGCCAGAAGCTCCCCGACGAGGTCGAGGACGCCATCGAGCAGCAGATGAGCAAGGAGCCCACCCGTCCCGTCGGCGCCGAGGTGGGACGCATCCAGCGCTTCTCCGACGCCGAGGACCGCTACGTCGTGCACTTGCTGGGCACGCTGCCGCACCGCCTGGACGGTCTCAAGGTGGTGCTTGACTGCGCCCACGGGGCAGCCAGCGGCTGCTCACCGCAGGTCTTCAAGGACGCCGGCGCCGACGTCGTAGTCATCGGCGCGGACCCGGACGGCCACAACATCAACGACGGCGTCGGTTCCACGCACCTGGGGCAGCTCAAGGCCGCAGTCCTGGAGCACGGCGCGGACCTGGGCGTCGCCCACGACGGCGACGCCGACCGCTGCCTGGCCGTGGACCACGAAGGCAACGAAGTGGACGGCGACCAGATCATGGCGATCCTGGCCGTTGCCCTCAAGGACTCGGGCAAGCTGATCGACGACGTCCTGGTGGCCACCGTCATGAGCAACCTGGGCCTCAAGATTGCACTCCGCGAAGCCGGCATCAGTATCCGCGAGACGGCAGTGGGGGACCGCTACGTCCTGGAGGGCATGCGCGACGGCGGCTACAACCTCGGCGGCGAACAGTCCGGACACGTCATCTTCTCCGACTATGCCACCACCGGCGACGGCGTCCTCACCGGCCTGCAGCTCGCGGCCCAGATCGCGCTGACAGGCAAAACCCTCAAGGAACTGGCCGCTGTGATGACCAAGCTCCCTCAGGTCCTCATCAACGTCAAGGGCGTTGACCGCAGCCGCGTGGGCAGCTCGGACGTCCTGCAGCAGGCTGTGGCCGTGGCTGAAGCGGGGCTCGGCGACACAGGACGCGTCCTGCTCCGGCCGTCAGGCACAGAGCCCGTAGTCCGCGTGATGGTGGAAGCGGGGGACGAAGCCACGGCCCAGTCCATCGCCGAGCGGCTTGCACAGGTGGTCCGCACTGAGCTCGCGCTCGAGCTCGTCACCGAGTAGCGGCGGTGTCCAGCGACAGCTGATCCTGCGTACGCCAGAGTCTGTGCCAAAGCATTCCGACGGCGAAACACTGGACGGTTGACGCCAGCATCAACGGCCACGCGTACTGGTTGCTCACGAAATATAGAACGTACACAGCGAGTCCCGTTGCAGCGAAGAGCCATGGCACAAGGAACAGCCGGCTGTGTCGAAGGAGAAGCAGGGACATCACTTCGGCAACAAAAAAGTAGCGATCATGCATTTGTGGAAGTAGAAGCGGGCAGATTGCCACCACAGTGATCGTGAACAACACGCGGCGTTCTGTCGAATCGGGTCCCCGCCAATACACTGCCGCGGTCAGTAATAGCACAGCACCACAAACAAGGATTGCCGGAAATCTGCCTTGGTCTGCGGTTGCGTTCGGAACCCACGCGTAGACGTTCGCGGCGCCGGCAACCAGGCGATACTCCTGGGTCTGATGAAAATAGACACTTAGTGTGCTGATCAACGAGCGACCGAGCAGCACCGGTGGAACGCTGAGTAACGCCCACAGACAGCCCGCGATGGCGGGCAGCCCGAGGCTGTGGCGGTTTCGCAGAGCGATGGGCACCAACGCCGGCAGAAAGAACACTGCTTGGAGCTTGAACGACAGCGCGGCCGCCCACCACAGCCAGGCGCCGCGGGCATCATTCCGCACCACACTCCTGAGGGCAAGAAGCAGAAAAGAAGTGTAGATGGAATCGCATTGCCCCCACATGCTGGCGTTCATGAGCACCGTGGGCAGGAAGAGTGCGGTCAGTGCTGCCGTTTCGGGCGCCAGCCTTGTGGACGGCAGTTGAGCCACGACCGCCGCGACGGCGTAGGCAAGCAGGAAATCTCCCGCCATAGAGATAAGTTTGATTGCGAATAGCGGTTCCACGGGCAGCAGACTTCCGAGGAACATCAAGAATAAATAGGGAAAATTATAGTTGGAAAACTCCCCGCCCAAAGCGGCGGCCCCGTGGTCGCGGAATTCCTGCATCCACGGCAAAAGGAAAATCATGGAATCTTCGCTGACGTATGGAAACAATGCCAGACGGCCTGCAATGGCAAGAAGCCCCATAATCCAGATAACGGCCATGGGAGGGCGATGCGTCAGCGGTCTCATGTTTACGTTTTGCAGAATTTTGGATTCCCCCATTGCGCAATCATTCGATGGGAAGGCTGCCGTGTCAATCGAACGGAGAGTCTGTTGTCGATGCACCGCGGCAGCGACGATAGCTCCGACAAGCAACTGTGGCCCGCCTCCGTCAGGAAGCGGGCCACAGTTGGTTGGTGCCTGGGCGTGCCTAGCGGGACCGGTTTTGCAGCGAATCGCGGATCTCGGTGAGCAGGGCGATCTGCGGGTCTTCGGCGGATTCTTCCTTGACGTCCGGGTCGATCCCGAGCCGGCGGTTGCGGCGTTCGATCATGTGGTTCATCGGGACAATGACAATGAAGTAGATGGCGGCGGCCACCAGCAGGAAGGAAATGATGGAGGAGATGACGGATCCATACATGAATCCCTCCCACTGCATTTCTGCAATGCCCTTGGCACTGAACAGACGGCCGATCAGCGGTGTGAGCAGGCCCTCGACAATTGAGGTCACGACGGCGCCGAAAGCGGCACCCATCACGACGGCGACGGCAAGGTCTACGACGTTGCCCTTCATGATGAAATTCTTGAATCCTGTCAACATAGGACCAAAGCTAGCGCACGCAGGCGAGCGTCGCATGACCGGCCCGTAAATTTTGGCCGCGTGTCGGGAACTAAGTCAACGCACTGACCGTCAGGGCGGCTGCGGAAGTCCAGACGGTTAAGAATTCATCCGTGCTGCTGGCCTTCAATGGACGGTGAAGGATCCGCGGCCTTGAAGCACTCCGTGGCGGCCGCCGGCCGTTGTCCGATTCCTGCGGCCGGGCCGTGCAGCGCTCGCAGGGATTCAATCCATATCGCTGCCATCGGAATGGCGGCCCACGGTGCGTCAACCGCGGAAAGGGGCCACGGGAGCTGAGCGGCAGCCAGATGGAAAACGGGCGTGAGCCAAATGAGTACAAAAAGGCTGACCGCTGAAACGCGAACATAACGGGACGGGCGCAGCTCAAGGAGAAGGACGATGACCGGAATCAGAAGGACCGCGTCGTACGTGAGGAAGTGGGGCGAAAACACTGCAGTTGTCGCCAAAGTGGCGCTCCAGATGGCCGGGGTTTCCGCTTGCTGTGTGCGGTTTCTGTGAAGCCGGAACAACAAAATGCTTGCGCCGATTGGGAGGGAGGCCCACATCAGGGCCGGGGCGATCAGGCCGCCCAGTGCCGGCGGAAGGAGCCCTTGCACCAAGGAGGGCAGGCCCAGCATCTTCCATGCCTGGCCCTGCTGAACTTCGTCGACGTACAGAGGGCTCGATAGGGCCGCGGCCCATCTCAGGAGACCATCAACTCCCACAAGTCCGATCGAAATGCCGAGCAGCAGGCCGCAGGCTACGACGAAAGACGCCAGAGCGCGGAAATTCCGTGTGGCCAGTAGAACCAGTGGCACAAGGACTACCACCTGCGGTTTAGCGAAGCCCAACGCCAGGACAACACCTGCCCAGGCGTTGTGATGACTGCCGAGCAGCCGTATCCCAACCAGCCAAACAGCCAAGGTGAACGCCGAGTCCTGGCCTCCGCCAAGCAGTTCGAAGACTGGCGCCGAAGCCAAGACAGCGAGAATGACAACGTTTCGCTTGCGGCCCATAAGGGTCGGGGCCAGGGATTTCAAACTCAGAACACACCACACAAGAAGGGCTGTGCTCACAATCAGCCACAGAATTCCGCTGATGTTGTAGGGCAGCAATGCGAAAGGAGCATAAAACGCCGCAACGATCGGGGGAGAGACGAACCATGAGAGGGCAACATCAGTGCCCAGCGCGTTCCTCTGGAACGCAGATTGGGTTTGGGGGTCGTAGAGGATGCTTGGATCAGCCGAAATTAGGAGACCGCCACCTGTCCAGTGGGCCAGGTAGTCAGGCATAAGTGCGCCCTGAACCGTGGGATCGGCGATTCTAATTGCGGAAGATATTGTCACCGCGACCACCGACCCGACGATGAACACGATCGGATAAAGCCGCAGTCGCTCTTCCGTGATGAAACGGTCCGCATGCCCCAGCAGCCGCGAGAAATTCAGCCGCACGGTTCGGACCAGGATGGAAGACGGACGGACATTGCCTCTACTCGACATGGAATGTGAGGGTACATGACAAAAGCAGCATATGAGGTTGTATTCGGCCGAGATTAATTCCCGGCGTACCCCGGCGCTGCTTCCACCCCGAAGTACTCCTCCAGTGTGCTGATGCCCCGGTTCGCCATGTCGGTGGCGGCCTCCACGCCGATGTACCGCAGGTGCCACGGCTCGTAGTAGTAACCGGTGATCGGGTGGAGCCACCACGGGTACCGCACCACAAAGCCGAACCGGTGACCGTTCGCCTTCACCCACACCGCGGCCGGCTGGTCCGCGAAACAGGGCTGGAAGCCGCACGCCCCGCCGCCGTCGCCGATGTCGAAGGCCCACCCCGTCTGGTGCTCCGAGTAGCCCGGCCGGGCGCTGGCCGTATCGGCATCCGCCTGGCCGCGGGCTGCCACATACCCGTTGTAGGTGGCCACCTGCGTGCCGTACGAGCGGTAGCCGCTCGCCAGAGTCATGACCACGCCGTCCCGCGCGGCCGCGGCGAACATTGCCTCCGCGGCCGCCGCCGTTGTGCTGTTCAGCAGGGCCGCCTCGCCGGATACCGCCAGCTGCACATTCGGCTGGACCAGGTCCGCCGGGGCATAGTCCGCCGGCTGCAGCGGACGGTGCTTGTTCACCACCACCCAGGGGCTGGCCGGATCCGTCAGCGAAAACTGGCCGGGCAATGACGCAGCCGCCGACGGCGGAACGGGAGCCTGCGCAGGCGGCTCAGCTGCCGCCGTCGTGCTTTCCACTGCGGCGGCGGAGGGGGAGGTGTAGTCGGATGTCACGGTTGGAACGGGGGCGGGCGACGACGGCGCCACCGCCACAGGTGCCTCCGGGGTGCACGCTGCCAGGACAGTCAGCCCCGCTCCGGCGGCGAGGAAACGGGCGAAGGACCGTCGGCTGGCCCCTGAGGCGGCACCGCCGGCCACACAGTCGTGGCACACGTGGGTTAAACCTTCCGCAGGAGCATGCGGCGGATGGAATGGTCCGCGTCCTTGGACAGCACCAGCTGCGCCCGGCCGCGGGTGGGGAGGACGTTTTCCTCCAGGTTGGGTTCGTTGATGCGCTTCCAGATGTCGCGGGCGGTGCTCTCCGCCTCGCTGGGGGAGAGGGAGGCGTACCGGTGGAAGTAGGACTCGGGCTGCGCGAACGCCGTGCTCTGGAGCCTGCGGAACCGCTCCACGTACCACTCCTCGATGTAGGAGGTCTTGGCGTCCACATAAATGGAGAAGTCGAAGAAGTCGCTCACTGCCAGGCCCTGCCGGCCGTCCTGGCGCGGGCGGGCCGGGGCCAGCACGTTCAGGCCCTCCACAATGAGTACGTCCGGGCGGCGGACCACCACTTCCTTCTCGGGCACGATGTCGTACGTGACGTGGGAGTACCACGGTGCCCGGACTTCCTCGGCGCCGCCCTTGACCTCGCTCACAAAACGGAGCAGCGCGCGCCGGTCGTAGGATTCGGGGAAACCCTTGCGTTCCAGCAGCTGCCGGCGCTTGAGTTCAGCCAGGGGATAGAGGAATCCGTCCGTGGTGATCAGCTCAACGTTCGGGGTCCCGGGCCAGCGCCGCAGCATCTCCCGGAGCACACGCGCAATGGTGGATTTCCCCACAGCCACGGAACCGGCCACACCAATAACAAACGGCGTGCGCTGCGTCTTCTCACCCAGGAAGGTGGTGGTGGCCGAATGCAGCTGGCCCGCAGCCTCGACATAAAGGTGCAGGAGCCGGGACAGGGGCAGGTAGACCTCGCGGATTTCCTTCATGTCCAGTGGATCGCCGAGACCACGCAGACGGACAATGTCCTCTTCGTTAAGGGGCTGCTCCATCTGGGCGGCGAGCCGGGACCAGGTCTGGCGGTCCAGCTCAACGAACGGGGAGACACCCTCACCGTTCGCTTCGTTGCGTTGCAAAGTCACTTTAGAGATTCTGCCCCGCCCGCGGCTGAGAGCGAAATGCCACGCCCCAAGTTTAAATCTCAACCCGGCTGCCGATAAGCTGTAGCGCATGTGTGGAATTGTGGGATATGTGGGTCATGCTGATGGCCGTGGGAATGCCGGTCACAGTGCGTTGGATGTGGTCCTTGAGGGACTGCGCCGCCTGGAGTACCGGGGTTACGACTCCGCGGGCGTTGCGGTGGTCTCGGACGGGGCCATTCAGTCCCGGAAGAAGTCCGGCAAGCTGAGCAACCTCCTCGCCGAGCTGGAGGAGCACCCGCTGCCGGAGACGCTGACCGGCATCGGCCATACACGCTGGGCCACGCACGGCGGCCCCACGGACCAGAACGCGCACCCGCACCTGGCCGACGGCGGCAAGCTGGCGCTGATCCATAACGGCATCATTGAGAACTTCGCCGAGCTGAAGCTGGACCTGGTGGCCAAGGGCTACGAGTTCGCGTCCGAGACGGACACCGAGGTCGCGGCCGTACTGCTGGGCGATATCTTCCGCACCAAACTTAACGGGGACGTTTCCGACGGCGGCCTGACCAAGGCGATGCAGCTCGCCTGCCAGCAGCTGGAGGGTGCGTTCACCCTGCTGGCCGTGCACGCCGACCAGCCCGGTGTTGTGGTGGCTGCCCGCCGCAACTCCCCGCTGGTGGTTGGCCTGGGCGAGGGCGAGAACTTCCTGGGCTCGGACGTGTCCGGGTTCATTGACTACACCCGCCGTGCGGTGGAGCTGGGCCAGGACCAGATTGTCACCATCACCGCAGATTCCGTGGAGATCACGGACTTCTTCGGCGCCCCGGCCGAGGGCAAGGAATATCACGTTGACTGGGATCCCGAATCGGCCACGAAGGGCGGCTTCAGCTCCTTCATGGAAAAGGAAATCCACGATCAGCCTGACGCCGTCCGCCAGACGCTGCTTGGCCGCTCGGACCTCAACGGGAACCTGACCCTGGATGAGCTTCGCATCGATCCGGAGGAGCTCAAGAAGGTCAACAAGATCATCGTGCTGGCCTGCGGTACCGCCGCGTACGCCGGGACCGTGGCGAAGTACGCCATTGAGAACTGGTGCCGGATCCCCACCGAGGTGGAGCTGGCGCACGAGTTCCGCTACCGCGACCCGATTGTGGACGCGAACACCCTGATTGTCTCCATCTCCCAGTCCGGGGAGACCATGGACACCCTGATGGCTGTCCGGTACGCCCGCGAACAGGGTGCCAAGACCATCTCCATTTGCAACACGAACGGGTCCACCATTCCCCGTGAGTCCGACGCCGTGCTCTACACCCACGCCGGCCCGGAGATCGCGGTTGCCTCCACCAAGGCATTCCTGGCGCAGATCACGGCGGCCTACCTGCTGGGCCTGTACCTGGCGCAGCTGCGCGGAAACATTTTCTCCGGGCAGATCAAGGACGTCCTGGCGGACCTGGGCAAGATCCCGGCGAAGATCCAGACCATCCTCGACGGTGCCGGGCCCCTGCGTGAACTTGCCCGCAGCATGGCCAACGAGCAGTCCGTCCTGTTCCTGGGCCGCCACGTGGGGTACCCGGTTGCCCTCGAAGGTGCCCTGAAGCTCAAGGAAATCGCCTATATCCATGCCGAGGGCTTCGCCGCCGGTGAACTCAAGCACGGCCCCATCGCGCTGATCGACGAGGGCAAGCCGGTATTCGTGATTGTCCCGTCCCCTCGCGGCCGAGACTCGCTGCACGCCAAGGTGGTTTCCAACATCCAGGAAGTCCGCGCCCGCGGCGCCCGCACCCTGGTCATCGCCGAGGAAGGCGACGAAGCCGTGAAGGCCTACGCCGAACACGTCTTCTACGTCCCCGAAACGCCGACGCTGCTGATGCCGCTGCTGACCACCGTCCCGCTGCAGATCTTCGCCGCCGAACTCGCCGCGGCCAAGGGCTACGACGTGGACCAGCCGCGCAACCTCGCCAAGAGCGTCACCGTAGAGTAACCGTGGACTGACCGGCCGGGAGCTGGTTTGTTCCCCCAGCGAAACGGAAGCCCCGGGCCCTAGGGCTCGGGGCTTCTGTGCTCAGCCCCGACCATTGCGGAACGCGGCTAGCATGAGAAGAGGGGGTGCACCATGGTCCGACGTCGTAAAACAGAAATTCAGTCATTCAAGGCCAGCCACATGCTCCTTTGCGTGCTCAGCGTGCAGGCGGCCTTTGCCATCACAATCGTGATTGGATTGTACTTCTGGGCTCCCAACGCCCCTGAGACACCGGCCATAGCCGGCGTACTCAGCACCGTCGCCGGAGGTCTGATCCTGCTTGCGGGGTGGACGGCGGTGCGGGGCCTCCGCACTCAACGCAGGGAGCATGACCGGAGCCGGGCCGTGTCCGACCTTATGGAGACTGTTCTCGACACCAGCCAGGAATGGGTCTGGGCCGTCGATGGCCACGAAAACTTCACCTTCTCAAGCAGGGCAAGCACGACACTTCTCGGCTATGAACCTGACGAACTGATCGGCAGACCCGTCGGTACAGTTATCGATCCAGATGAGCTCGCCAGTGCGCGCGAGGCAATTGCAGGCCAATTAGGTGATCACGGTCCAGATTGGACCGGCGTCAGGATCTCCTACCGGCACCGCAACGGCGCACCCGTCTGGATGGAAGTATCCGGCAGGTCACGCCCCACACGGGAAGGACCGCGACCTGGATTCGAAGGAAGCAGCCGTCCTCTGCCCACGCAAACTGTGAGGGCGCTCCTCAAGAGCCGCATCAGGGAACGGATCGGCAGCACCGTCCAGGGCGGCATGATCCTCACGGCCTTCCAACCCATCTACGAACTCGCCACCGGAACCATGACCGGCGTTGAAGCGCTGGCCCGGTTCCCCAGCGACGACGGCCGAAGCCCGGAGCACTGGTTCAGCGAAGCCACCAGCGTCGGCCTCGGGGGAGAACTTGAATTCGCAGCATTGGAGGCTGCACTCCGCAAGGCGGCGAAGCTCCCCGAGCACCTCTATGTCGCGCTCAACCTCTCACCCGACACATGTCTGGACCCCCGGCTGCCCGTGCTGCTGGAGCGATCCGGTCTGGCCGCTGAGAGGATCGTTCTGGAATTGACAGAACGCCTGGCAGTGGACGAATACGTACCGCTTTTGGCTGCACTTGAACCCATGCGCCAAAGCGGCCTCAGGATAGCCGTCGACGACGCCGGATCAGGTTTCGCCTCCATGCGCCATGTCCTTCAACTCCGGCCCGACCTCATCAAAATGGACCGTAGCCTCATCGCCGGCATCGACATCGACCGGGGCCAGCGGGCGCTCGGCGCCGCCATGGTCGAATTCGCCCACCAAATCGATGCCCATATCGTCGCCGAAGGCATTGAAACCCAGGCGGAACTCACAGCCGTCACCGAACTTGGCATGACCTCAGGTCAGGGCTACTTCCTGGGCCGACCCTCTCTCCACCCCGCAGACTGGGCGGCTTGGCACAAAACAGACATCAGCGACTCCACAAGGTGAGGATGCTGGCCTCAATACCCTGGGGAGGCTGGATGCCGTCTCGTGGCGCCCTCCGACATCTAAAGACCCTGCAGCGCGCAGTGCGCGCTGCAGGCATGGGCGTCACCGTAGAGTAGTGCCATGATTGTTGGCATTGGCGTAGACGTTGTAGACATTGAGCGGTTCGGCCGCCAGCTTGAACGGACACCGGGGCTCCGCGACCGGCTGTTCGTTCCGGCGGAACGCGAGCTGAACACCCGGTCCCTGGCGGCCCGGTTCGCGGCCAAGGAAGCCGTGGCCAAGGTGCTCGGCGCGCCGGCCGGCATGAACTGGCAGGACTGCTGGATCGGGCTGGACCAGCACGGCCCCACCATCCAGGTGAAGGACACCGTCCTGGCCGTGGCCGAGTCCAAGGGCGTCAAGCGCTGGCATGTGTCCATCAGCCACGACGGCGGAATCGCCACCGCCACGGTCCTCGCCGAAGGCTGAGCGCCCCTCCGCCGGGACGCCCCAGCACCTGACACCATGATCAGCGCCTACACCGGAACCCAGATCAGGGCGGCCGAACAGCCGCTCCTGGCAGCCGGGATGGGCGCCGTGCTGATGCAGCGCGCCTCCTACGGACTCGCCAACGCCATCGTCCACGAGCTGCAGGCCCGCGGCCGGCCGCTCTACGGCACCGGCGTGGCCGTCCTCGCCGGCAAGGGCAACAACGGCGGAGACGGCCTCTTCGCCGCATCCTTCCTGGCCGCCAGGGGAATGCGTACGACGGCGGTACTTACCGGGGACGCCGCCCACCCCGAGGCGCTGGCTGCTTTTGAGCGCGCCGGCGGGCAGGCGGTTTTCCTCACTGATGCGAATGTCGGCGCTTTGACGGCAGACGTGGCGGGTGCCGATGTCGTCATAGACGCTGTCCTGGGGACCGGTGCGCGGGGCGGGCTGCGGGGAGCTGCTGCCGCACTGGTGGCCGGTCTCGCCGACGTGCGGTCCGGTGCGTCCCGGCTCGTGGTGGCCTGCGACATCCCCAGCGGCGTGGACGCCGATTCCGGCGAAGCCCATGCCCCCGTGCTCTCCGCCGACCTGACCGTCACCTTCGGCGCCGCCAAGGTGGGCCTGCTGGCCGACCCCGGCGCCGACCACACCGGCCGCGTCCAGGTGGTTCCCATCGGCATCGAGGAACATCTTCCCTCGCCGGCCCTGCGGCGCCTCGAGGCTTCGGATTTGGCAGAGCTGCTGCCGCAGCCCGGGAGGCGCGCACACAAGTACACCCGCGGGGTTCTGGGCGTCGTTGCCGGATCTGCCGACTATCCCGGCGCCGCGGTGCTGGCCTGCCGCGGG
Source organism: Pseudarthrobacter sulfonivorans (assembly GCF_014712225.1). Classification (GTDB taxonomy): domain Bacteria; phylum Actinomycetota; class Actinomycetes; order Actinomycetales; family Micrococcaceae; genus Arthrobacter; species Arthrobacter sulfonivorans. Next base: position 9,751 of record NZ_JACXBW010000001.1, on the reverse strand, counting down.
GCGCTGGCCGCCGGCGCGGGCATGGTCCGCTACCTCGGGCCGCCCGAGGTGGCAGACCTGGTGCGCCAGTCCTGCCCCGAGGTGGTCTGCAGCACCGGCTCCGTGGCGGACACCCGGGTCCAGGCCTGGCTGGTTGGTTCGGGCATGGGCCCCGGCGACCCGGACCAGCTGCAGCGCGCCCGCGACGCCGTCGAATCGGGCCTGCCGGTGATCGCCGACGCCGGTGCGCTGCCGGCCCTTCCCGACGTCCTGGCGCCGCAGGTGGTGCTGACCCCGCACGCCGGCGAGCTGGCATCGCTCCTGGACCGGCTCGGCGCTGACTACGATCGCTCGGCCGTGGAGGCGACCACGCTGGACGCAGTGCGGCAGGCGGCCGTGCTGACTGAGGCGACCGTCCTGCTCAAAGGCGCCACCACCCTGGTCGCATCGCCCTTACGGGACTTCTACAGCCAGGCGGACGGCACGCCGTGGCTCGCCACGGCCGGGAGCGGCGACGTCCTGGCCGGGATCATCGGTGCGCTGCTCGCCCAGGTGGGGTCCGACGTCGGGCGCTTCCGGAACGCGGGCATCGATCCGGACGAGCGCTGGGCGGCGATCGCGGCCCTGGGTGCCAGCCTCCACGGCCTGGCAGGCACTGCCGCGGCCGGCGGGGGACCGCTAACCGCGGGGCGGATTGCTGACGCCGTGCCGGAGGTTTGGGGACGGCTCGCGGGCTGACCTGAACTGTGGACCCGCTGATTCCATGGCCGGGTCGAGGATTGCTGCCATAGCAGAGGTTTGCGGTAAAGTCAGCATGCTTAGTAAACACGGGGGCTAGAAACGTAATAGTCACACCCACCCGCTACCGTAGGCATAGGTTCTGCACCGGCTGGGTGGCGCGGCGATGATTTCGCCCGCCCCGATGTCGAACAACAACGAGGAGCACGCATGATGGAAATCTGGCCCGGATCGGCTTATCCGCTTGGCGCCACTTTTGATGGGACTGGCACTAACTTCGCGCTGTTCAGCGAACGCGCCGAAAAGGTGGAGCTCTGCCTCTTCGACGACAACGGCGGGGAAACGCGGTTCAGCCTCGATGAAGTGGACGGCTACGTGTGGCACGGCTACATCCCGCAGGTCCAGCCCGGCCAGAAGTATGGCTACCGCGTCCACGGACCGTACGACCCCCAGTCCGGCAACCGGTTCAACCCGAACAAGCTGCTCCTGGACCCGTACGCCAAGGCCGTGCACGGCCAGATTGACTGGGACCCGGCCCTGTTCACGTACAACCTGGGCGAAGAGCCGGACACCATCAACAACGATGACTCCGCGCCGCACATGATGATGGGCGTGGTCATCAACCCCTTCTTCGACTGGGACGGCGACCACCTGCCGCGCGTCCCGTATCACAAGTCGGTCATTTACGAAGCCCACGTCAAGGGCCTCACCCAGCTCCACCCCGAGATCCCCGAGGAGCAGCGCGGCACCTACGCCGGCGTCGCGCACCCGTCCGTCATCTCGCACCTCCAGAAGCTGGGCGTCACCGCCATCGAACTGATGCCGGTGCACCAGTTCGTCAATGACGGGACCCTGCAGGACAAAGGCCTGAACAACTACTGGGGCTACAACACCATCGGCTTTTTCGCCCCGCAGAACACCTACAGCTCCACCGGCGACACAGGCCAGCAGGTCCAGGACTTCAAGGCCATGGTCCGGTCGCTGCACCGGGCCGGCATCGAAGTGATCCTGGACGTGGTGTACAACCACACCGCCGAAGGAAACCACCTGGGCCCCACCCTGTCCTTCAAGGGCATCGACAACCAGTCCTACTACCGCCTCATGGAGGGCGACGAGAAGCACTACATGGACTACACGGGCACGGGCAACTCGCTTAACGTCCGCCAGCCCCACTCCCTGCAGCTGCTCATGGACTCCCTGCGCTACTGGGTCACCGAAATGCACGTGGATGGCTTCCGCTTCGACCTTGCCTCCACCCTGGCCCGCGAGTTCTATGACGTGGACAAGCTCTCCACGTTCTTCGAACTCATCCAGCAGGACCCGGTGGTTTCCCAGGTCAAGCTGATCGCCGAGCCGTGGGACGTTGGCCCCGGCGGCTACCAGGTGGGCAACTTCCCGCCGCAGTGGACGGAGTGGAACGGCAAGTACCGCGACACTGTCCGCGACTTCTGGCGCGGCGAACCGGCCACCCTCGGCGAATTCGCTTCCCGCATCACCGGCTCCGCCGACCTTTACGAACACTCCGGCCGCCGTCCCGTGGCGTCCATCAACTTCGTCACCGCCCACGACGGCTTCACCCTCGCGGACCTGGTCTCCTACAACGAGAAGCACAACGACGCCAACGGCGAGGACAACAACGACGGCGAATCCCACAACCGGTCCTGGAACTGCGGCGCCGAAGGCCCCACCGACGATCCCGCCGTCCTTGGGATGCGCGCCCGCCAGCAGCGGAACTTCATCGCCTCCCTGCTGCTCTCCCAGGGCGTCCCCATGCTGCTGCACGGCGACGAACTGGGCCGCACCCAGCAGGGCAACAACAACGGCTACTGCCAGGATTCTGAACTGACCTGGATCAACTGGGAGAACATCGACCAGCCCCTCATCGAATTCACGGCCGCCGTCAACGCGCTTCGCGCCAAGCACCCCACGTTCCGCCGGAGCCGGTTCTTCGACGGCCGCCCCGTGCTGCGAGGCGAAGGCGAACGACTGCCGGACATCGTATGGCTGGACCCCTCCGGCGACACCATGAAACCGGAAGCCTGGGACAGCGGCTTTGGCCGTTCCGTGGGCGTGTTCCTCAACGGCGACGGCATCCAGGGCAAGGACGAACGCGGCCGCCGGATCACGGACGTGAACTTCGTCCTGTACTTCAACGCCCACGACGACATGGTGAAATTCACCCTGCCGTCCGACGAGTACGCGCCCGCCTGGGACATCATCATCGACACCGCAGGCCACAACGCCGACACCGCACCTGTTAAGGCAGGGGAGGGCCTGCCTGTGGACGCAAAGTCCCTGGTGGTGCTCCGAGCCCACACCATTGAGGAGACGGAACCGGATCACTCCGTGGCCGCGTCGCTCGCCGCACTGTCGCAGACCGCCACCGCCGAAACCGCCGCTTTGAGCACGCCCGCCGTGCCGGAGCCCAAGAAGACAAAGAAGGTCAGCAAGCCGAAGGGTCCCGCAAAGTGAAGGCTCCGGCGTCCACCTACCGGCTCCAGATCCGCAGCAGCTTCACGCTCTTTGATGCTGCCGAAACGGTTCCCTACCTGAAGTCCCTGGGCGTCGACTGGGTCTACCTCTCTCCGATCCTGACCGCTGAAAGCGGGTCCGATCACGGCTATGACGTGACGGATCCGTCGTCGGTGGATCCGGACCGGGGCGGACCCGAAGGGCTGCTGGCACTTTCCAAGGCTGCCCGCGCCCACGGCATGGGTGTGCTCGTGGACATCGTCCCCAACCACGTGGGTGTGGCCTCGCCGGCGCAGAACCCCTGGTGGTGGTCGCTGCTGCGGGAGGGACGCGCCTCGCCTTACGCGGAAGCGTTCGACGTCGACTGGGAGCTGGGAGGGGGCAAGATCCGCCTTCCGATGCTGGGCTCGGACGCGGACCTGGACCAGCTCGAAGTGAAGGACGGGGAGCTCCGGTACTACGACCACCGCTTCCCGCTCGCAGCGGGCTCGTATTCTGACGGCGATTCGCCGCAGGATGTACACGGCCGCCAGCACTATGAGCTGATGGACTGGCGCCGCGCGGATGCCGAGCTGAACTACCGGCGCTTCTTCGCCGTCACCACGCTGGCGGGCATCCGGGTAGAGGACCGTTGGGTCTTCGACCAGGCCCATGCCGAAGTGAAGCGCTGGTTCTCTGAGGGCTTGGTGGACGGGCTCCGCGTGGACCATCCGGACGGCCTGGCGGATCCAGCCGGGTACCTGCGCTGGCTCAAGGAAGTCAGCGGCGGCGCGTACGTCCTGGTGGAGAAGATCCTGGAGCCGGGAGAGGAGCTTCCCGGGGACTTCGCCTGCGAGGGCACCACCGGCTACGACGCACTGGCGGAGGTGGACCGGGTCCTCGTGGACCCTTCGGGCGGACCCGCCCTGGACGCGCTGGATGCTGCCCTGCGGGGTACCGGCGCTCCGGCCGATTACGCGGAAATGATCCGCGGCACCAAGCGGATGATCGCCGACGGCATCCTGCGGGCCGAGGTGCTGCGGCTGGCGCGCCTGGTGCCTGCTTCGGCCGGGCTCGCCCTGGACGTCGCGGCGGATGCCATCGCCGAAATCATTGCCTCCTTCCCGGTCTACCGCACGTACCTGCCGACGGGGGCGGAGATCCTGAAGGAAGCCTGCGGGTCGGCGGCGGAGCACCGTCCCGACCTTGCCGCGGCCGTGGGCACGCTCCTGCCGCTGCTGCTCGACCCCGCCAAACCCATCGCCGTACGCTTCCAGCAGACCTCGGGGATGGTCATGGCCAAGGGGGTGGAGGACACGGCGTTCTACCGTTACACGAGGCTGGGCACGCTCACCGAAGTGGGGGCCGAACCCACCGAGTTCTCAGTGGCACCGGAGGAGTTCCATCACCGGATGAAACGCCGGCAGGAGGAACTGCCCCTCTCCATGACCACGCTGTCCACCCACGACACCAAGCGCAGCGAGGACGCCCGTGCCCGGATCTCGGTCATCGCCGAACTGCCGGACGAGTGGAAGGCCACGCTGAACACCCTCCGCGAACTGGCCCCGGTGCCCGACGGCCCGTTCGAGAACCTGCTGTGGCAGGCGGTCGTGGGCGCTTGGCCGGCTTCGCGGGAGCGCCTGCAGGGCTACGCCGAAAAGGCTGCCCGTGAGGCGGGCAATTCCACCACGTGGACGAACCCAAACGAAAAGTTCGAAGCGAGCGTCACCGCAGCCGTGGACGCGGCGTTCGACGACGCCCGGGTCACCCGCGTGGTGGAGGACTTCGTGGCACGGATCGACTCCGCCGCCGCGTCCAACTCACTGGCGGCAAAGATCATCCAGCTGACCATGCCCGGCGTGCCAGACGTTTACCAGGGCTCTGAGTTCTGGGAACGGTCGCTGACCGACCCGGACAACCGGCGGCCGGTTGACTTTGCGCAGCGGGTCAAGGAGCTGGCAGCGATCGACGCCGGCACCCTGCCTGCAGCGGGTACCGAAACCAGCAAGCTGCTCGTGACGTCCCGCGCACTCCGGCTTCGCCGCGACCGGCCCGAACTCTTCCAGGGCTACAGCCCGCTGACCGCGTCCGGCGCGGCGGCGCAGCATCTGCTGGCGTTCCACCGCGGCGCTCCCGGGGCGCCCGGGCTCCTGACCTTCGCTACCCGGCTCCCCTTGGGACTTGAGCGCGACGGCGGGTGGCGGGACACCGCCGTCGAACTCCCCACCGCGATGAAGGACGAGCTCACCGGCGTCACTTACCGGGCCGGAACCGTTTCGGTGGCCGCCGTCCTGGGTACCTACCCGGTGGCTTTGCTCGTACCGGTGGATGGAGAAAACGAATGACTGTGGTCAATGTAGGATCCGAACGGTTCGACGTTTGGGCGCCGGATGCCTCTGCGGTGGTCCTGCTCGCCAACGGGCAGCAGTACCCTATGAAGCAGGTGGCCGCCGCCCCCGGCGCGGAAGGCTGGTGGTCCGCGCCTGACGCGCCCGAGGACGGTGTGGTGGACTACGGCTACCTGCTCGACGGCGACACCACCCCGTTGCCGGACCCCCGGTCCCGCCGCCTCCCGGACGGCGTTCACGCCCTGTCCCGAACGTACGATCCCGCCTCGCACGCTTGGCAGGACCCCGGTTGGGAGGGGAAGGAACTGCGTGGCTCGGTCATTTATGAGCTCCACGTGGGAACCTTCACCCCTGAGGGGACCCTGGACGCGGCGGCCGGCAAGCTCGGCTACCTCGCGGACCTTGGTGTCGATTTTGTGGAACTGCTGCCGGTCAACGGCTTCAACGGCACCCACAACTGGGGCTACGACGGCGTGCAGTGGTTCGCGGTGCACGAAGGCTACGGCGGGCCCGCTGCCTACCAGCGCTTTGTGGACGCCGCCCACGCCGCCGGGGTGGGCGTCATCCAGGACGTGGTCTACAACCACCTGGGCCCCAGCGGGAACTACCTGCCGCGGTTCGGCCCGTACCTCAAGCAGGGCGACGCCAACACGTGGGGTGATGCGGTCAACCTCGATGGCCCCGGCTCCGACGTCGTGCGTGAATACATCCTGGACAACGCCGCCCTCTGGCTGCGCGATTACCACGTGGACGGCCTGCGCCTGGACGCCGTGCACGCGCTCCGTGACGAGCGTGCCGTGCATCTGCTGGAGGACCTCGGTGCGCTGGGCGACGCCATCTCGGCCGAGACCGGGCTGCCCAAGACGCTGATCGCCGAGTCGGACCTCAACGATCCCCGGCTGATCTACCCCCGCGAGGCCAACGGCTACGGCCTCGCCGGGCAGTGGAGCGACGACTTCCATCATGCCGTGCACGTCAACGTCACCGGCGAGACCACCGGGTACTACTCCGACTTCGCGTCCCTCGGCGTGCTGGCCAAGGTCCTCCAGGACGGCTTCCTGCACGACGGAAGCTACTCCAGCTTCCGCGGACGCCACCACGGCCGGCCCATCAACACCTCCCTGGTCCACCCTGCCGCGCTGGTGGTGTGCAACCAGAACCATGACCAGATCGGCAACCGCGCCACCGGGGACCGGCTGTCCCAGTCCCTGCCCTACGGCCCGTTGGCCGTGGCGGCAGTCCTGACGCTGACCTCGCCGTTCACGCCCATGCTGTTTATGGGCGAGGAGTTCGCGGCCTCCACGCCGTGGCAGTTCTTCACCTCCCATCCCGAACCGGAGCTGGGCAAGGCGACGGCGGAGGGCAGGATCCGCGAGTTCGAGCGCATGGGGTGGGATCCCGCCGTCGTGCCCGATCCGCAGGATCCCGAAACGTTCCGGCGCTCCAAGCTCGACTGGGCGGAGGCATCCGACGGTGACCACGCGCGGTTGCTGGCCCTGTACCGGTCGCTGACGGCCTTGCGTCGCGAGCATCCCGACCTGGCGGGGTTGGGTTTCGCGGAAACCGACGTGACGTTCGACGACGACGCCGGCTGGCTGCGTTTCCGGCGCGGGCCCGTGGAGGTGCTGCTGAACTTCTCCCCGGAGGCGGCACGGCTTGAGAACGTCGGCGGAACGGTACTGCTCAGCACTGATGACGCTGCGCAGCCGGAAGGCGGCTCGCTCAGCCTCCCTGCATGGAGTGCCGCAATCGTGCAGTTCTAGGGTGAATGGCCGCGGGCTGGCTTCTGTCAGCCCGCGGCGTAACACCGGCGCTCTGTCCTGTTGCCTGGGTCACAGGTGGCAGGATAGAACGTATGACTTATTCAGCCGCGGAAAACCGCTATGAATCCATGCCCTACCGCCGCGTCGGACGCAGCGGTCTGAAGCTCCCGGCCATCTCGCTGGGACTCTGGCACAACTTCGGTGACGACAAGCCCTTCGAAGTGCAGCGCGCCATCCTGCGCCGCGCCTTCGATTTGGGCGTCACCCACTTCGACCTCGCCAACAACTACGGTCCGCCCTACGGCGCAGCCGAAACCAACTTTGGCCGCCACTTCAAAGACGACTTCAAGCCGTACCGCGACGAACTCGTCATCTCCAGCAAGGCCGGCTACGACATGTGGCCCGGCCCCTACGGCAACTTTGGCTCGCGCAAGTACCTGCTGGCCAGCCTGGACCAGTCCCTGGCGCGCATGGGCCTGGACTACGTGGACATCTTCTACAGCCACCGCCCGGACCCGGAAACGCCGATGGAAGAGACCATGGGTGCCCTGGACCAGGCCGTCCGCTCGGGCAAAGCCCTGTACGCCGGCATCTCGTCCTACACGCCGGAGCAGACCCTGGAAGCGGCCCGGATCCTGAAGGAACTCGGCACGCCGCTGCTGATCCACCAGCCGAGCTACTCCATGCTGAACCGCTGGACCGAGAACGGCAGCCCTAACCTCTACGAGGCCTTGGAGCAGGTGGGCGCCGGCTGCATCGCCTTCTCACCGCTGGCCCAGGGGATGCTCACGGGCCGCTACCTCAACGGCGTGCCCGCCGATTCGCGGGCGGCGCAGGACAAGTCCCTGGACCAGGGCATGATCACGGACGAGACCCTGGGCCGTATCCGCGGGCTCAACGCCATTGCGGAAGGCCGGGGCCAGACGTTGGCGCAAATGGCCGTCGCCTGGATCCTGCGTGAGCAGGGCAAGGGCTCTTCGGTGACCTCCGCCCTCGTCGGCGCTTCCAGCGTCCGGCAGCTGGAAGACAGCCTCGCCGCCATCAACAACCTTGAATTCACGGACGATGAACTGCAGGCAATCGACGAGTTCGCCGTGGAATCGGACATCAACCTCTGGAAGCAGAAGTAACGTAGCCGCACTTTTGACATTGCGGGGGCCGGGAACAATCCCGGCCGCCGCTTGGTTGGGTAAGATGATAAAGCGCCGATTGGCGCACTGCCAGCGCGCCGCCGTCGTACTTTCCGGTGTTGACCGTCCTGGCGGCTGAGGTTGTCTTCAAAGGAGTTCCGTGTCTGCAAATCCGATTCGTGTTGCCATTGTTGGTGTAGGTAACTGCGCCGCCTCGCTCGTCCAGGGTGTGCAGTACTACCGCGACGCCGACCCCCAGGCCACGATCCCGGGTCTGATGCATGTGGAGTTCGGCAAGTACCACGTCAACGACGTCCAGTTTGTTGCCGCGTTTGATGTAGACGGCAAGAAGGTGGGCGTTGACCTTGCCGACGCCATCCTCGCCGGCGAAAACAACACCATCAAAATCGCCGACGTTCCTCCCACCGGCGTGACTGTCCAGCGCGGCCACACCCTGGATGGCCTCGGCAAGTACTACCTCGAGACCATTGAGCAGTCCACCGAAGAGCCCGTTGACATCGTCGCCGCGCTCCGGGAATCCAAGGCCGACGTGATGGTCTGCTATCTTCCGGTTGGTTCCGAGGATGCTGCCCACTTCTACGCCCAGGCTGCCATCGACGCAGGCGTGGCCTTCGTCAACGCCCTGCCGGTCTTCATTGCCGGCACCAAGGAATGGGCCGACAAGTTCACCGCTGCCGGCGTCCCGATCGTGGGCGACGACATCAAGAGCCAGATCGGTGCCACCATCACGCACCGCGTGATGGCCAAGCTCTTCGAAGACCGCGGCGTCACGCTGGACCGCACGTACCAGCTGAACGTCGGCGGCAACATGGACTTCAAGAACATGCTGGAACGCGACCGCCTCGAGTCCAAGAAGATCTCCAAGACCCAGGCCGTCACCTCCAACGTCGAAGCCGAGCTGGCTGCCAAGGACGTCCACATCGGCCCGTCCGACTACGTCCAGTGGCTCGATGACCGCAAATGGGCCTTCGTCCGCCTGGAAGGCCGCAACTTCGGCGACGCCCCCGTGTCCCTGGAATACAAGCTCGAAGTGTGGGACTCACCCAACTCCGCCGGTGTGATCATCGACGCCATCCGTGCCGCCAAGATCGGCCTGGACCGCGGTATCGGCGGCCCGCTGCTCTCCGCTTCCAGCTACTTCATGAAGTCCCCGCCGGAGCAGTTCAACGACGACCTCGCCCGCGAAAAGGTCGAGGCCTTCATCCGCGGCGACCTGGAGCGCTAACCCCTCCCACCCCTGCGACGCTCTCTCACTTAATGTGGGTTTCCGGGCGATCCTCTCTCACTTAATGTGGGTTTTTACGTGACGCTCTCTCACTCC